>NZ_JCAQOX010000015.1:0-864123 GCF_059567905.1 Nocardioides sp. BGA-UO-ETr-FS32
CGCCCGACGAAGTCGTCGCCCTCCTGGCCGCACCCGCCCCGACGACCAGGACCGGACGACGCGACCACGCACTGCTGGCCATGACCGTGCAGACCGGCCTTCGCATCAGCGAGGTCTGCTCGCTCACGATCGACGACATCTACCTCGGCACCGGGCCTCACGTCACCTGCACCGGCAAAGGACGACGGCAACGCATCACGCCCTTGACCAGTGCAACCGTGAGCGTGATGACGGCCTACCTCACTGAGCGGACCACCCGGCCCGGAACCGCGCTGTTCTGCGGTCCCCGCGGACAGGCCCTGTCCCGCGACGCGCTCGAGCACCGCCTTGCCACCTGCGTCGCGGCCGCAGCGATCGTCTGTCCCAGCCTGGCCGGCAAGCACGTCACGATGCACACCCTGAGACACACCGCAGCGATGAACCTGCTCGCTGCCGGAGTCGACGTCGCCGTCATCGCGCTGTGGCTCGGGCACGCCGACACCCACAGCACCGACGCCTACCTCCACGCCGACATGGCCATCAAGCAAGCAGCCCTCGACCGAACACGACCACAAGACGTGAAGCCCGGGGTCTACCGCCCCGAGCCCGACATCCTCGCCTGGCTCGCAGCCCTCTGACTATGCCGACCATCCCGCGCCGAACGCCCCACCACCACAGCCCGTCACGACGAACGTCGGCATAGTCCGGAGGTCGGCATAGGACATCCAATGCCGACGTCGGCATTGCAGGTCGGTGACCCACACCCGGTTCGGGGCCGGCGCGGTGAAGTCGCGGTCGAGCAGGTCGCCGGCCCGCTTCCCGTCCTTGGCGGGGATCGTGGTGCGGACCTTCTTGGCCCGCCGCACGCCCTCCAACCCCAGCGTGCGCATCGCCCGATCCACCGCCCCGGCCGAGGCGCCCGGGACCGCGGTGCGACGCACGTAAGCGGTCATCTTCCGGCGCCCGTAGAGCCCTTCTGGGGCCATGACCCGCTCGCCCTTGGCGTTGAGAGTCCAGGCGATGTCACGGACCGCGTCGACGACGACAGCGTCGCTGACCGTGCGCTCGGCGACGGCCCGGTTGGTCTTGCGCCAAGACCGGTAGGTGCGCGCGGCGATCTGCAGGCCCTGCCCACACAGGACCCTGCAGACCGACTCGACCGCGTGCCCCTGGGCACGCTGCTCGTCGATGAAGGCGACGATCAGCGGTTGCGGGGGTCGAGCTCCCCGGCGAAGAAAATCGAGGCCGCCTTCAAGATCTCGTTGTCCTCACGCAGCCGACGGTTCTCGGCCTTCAACCGCTTGATCTCAGCCGACTCGCTGCTCGAGACCCCCGGCCGGTCCCCGGAATCGACATCGGCCTGGGCGACCCAACGCCGCAGGCTCTCCTTGCCGACCCCCACCTGCACCTGATCCCAGTACGGCCGAGGGCAGCACGGATTCGGAGGTCGCAGCCACCGCGCCGTGCGAGCCGCTGCCGGATCTGCCGCGTGGGCGGATCGCCTACACGCAGACCCGGGAGGACGGCTCGGCCGCCCTGTACCTGATGAAGCCTGATGGCACCGATCGGCGCTGCCTGGTCGACACCGATGGTCCGGACAGTTGGCCGGCCTGGTCTCCGGACGGGCGCTGGTTGGCGTTCGTCGGGAGTACCGGCGGTGCGGACCAGGTGTTCGTGGTCCGCGCAGACGGAACCGGATTGCGTGAGGTCACCGACTCGGCGACTGCCATCAAGGAAAGTCTGGTCTGGTCGCCCGACGGGCGCCGGATCGGTTACACCGCTTCGGTCTCCGAAGATTCCGGACCGTTCTCGATCCATCTCGTCGACCTCGACGGATCGCAGGACACGACGATCGCTGCGTCCCGTCCACCCGATGTCGGGTATGTCGAGCTGAAGGACTGGTCGCCCGATGGGAAGACCCTCCTCTACTCCGCGGACGCCGGCGCCGGCACCGGGCTCTGGACCATGACGCCCACGGGAAGGAACAAGGCCTTCCTCCGCGGGGAGCCCGGTGACTTCGGGTCAGGGGCGGTCTACTCTCCCGACGGCGCCAGCCTCGTCTTCCAGGCAGACCTCGACGGCGGCTGCATCTATCGCAGCGATGCCCGCGCACGACACCTGGTGCGGCTCACCCAAGGCTGCTCCGTTGGCTTCGAGCTCGACTGGTCCCCCGACGGCCGTTGGATCGTCTGGGCCGGAGGTCCGCACGGACCGGCCGATGCCGAGGTGATGGCCTCCGACGGCACCCAACGGCACACGATCGTCGACGACGCATCCGTCGCCCACACCGCATGGCAGCCTCGTCTCCACCCATGACACCACTGAGCAACACACATGACTCAACCGTCTCGGGCCCGGTGGGACCAGACCCAGCCGTGCAGGTGGGTCTCCCGCCGCCATCAGAGAAGGGCATCACCATGAGTTACAGCCTTACCAGCAGATCGATCCGGGTGGCCGCCGTGGGGGCGCTCAGCGTGTCCCTCGTCGCGTGGCTCCCGGACGCCGGGCCGGCGCTCGGCGCCGCCTCACCGACCGGATGCGGGATCGTTCTCCTGCCGAGCCTCGACGCGTCGGGGGAACACCCAAGCGGCGAAGTCCTGGACCTGACGCACGACGGCGTCTACGTGGGATCCTCCGACGACGCGGCGGGGGTGCGAAGAGCGACGTTCTGGGTGGACCGGGTCGCCCACCAGGTGCCGGTGGACCTCCAGGACGGCTGGATCGAGGACGTCAACCAGCAGCACGTCGCGGTCGGGGCCGGTTGGGACGCTTCCGCCGAGGTCTACAAGGGCTATGTGTTCGACCTCGACAGCGGTGACCTGACGTGGCTTCCCGGCATTGGTGGGGACGGGGCCGACGCCCGGCGCATCAACGAGCATGGTGTCGCGGTGGGTGGGGGCACGACCGCGAACGGAACGGCCTTTCCGTTGCGGTGGTCACCCCCGTACACCTCGGCCGATCGCCTGCCCAAGGCCGGCAGCAACCAGCACCATGAGGGCGCTTGGGCCGCTGGCAACAACGACCACGGCACGATCGTGGGGCTCGGGTTCCGCGGACGGGTCACTCCGGACCGCCGCGACTACGGCGGCTATCCGGGCTGGTTCCACTTCGCCGATCTCGACGCGATCAGGTGGTCGCCGGGACCGCACTCGATGGAGGAGGCCGGTCCCTACTCGCACGCGTGGGACGTCAACAACGATGGGATCGCTGTCGGGTTCGCCGACTTCGACACGTTGATGACCGCGGCCGCGGCCTACTGGACTCCTGACGACCGACTCCACCAGATGGGATCCGTAATCCCCGGCATGTGGGAGTCACTCGCGCTCGGCGTCTCCGAGGGCGGCTGGGCCACCGGAAACGTCGGGTTCGAAGTGCACGACGACATCGAGCCGCACGCGTTCGTGTGGACCGGGACGGGCGACTTGAGGATGATGCCGACGCTCGAAGGCCCCTGGGACGCGGCCTCCTCCAATGCGCACGGCGTTGATGACGTGCGCGACGAGGTCACCGGCAAGCTGGAGGTGGGCGGCGGCTCCAGGCCGACGGTCTGGCGATGCGCGTCGGCCATCGGCGTGGACGCGAGCTGAGGACCGCCACTGCCGCCCGTTTCGGGTTCCCCGCATACGGGAAGGGGCAGCGCACTCAGCCGAACGACGCTTCGATGCGTTGTCGGATTCCGTCCACGGTCACCGGACCTCCGTACGGAAGCACCCACTGCGGGATCGTGTGGCCGACGTCGACGTCCATGACGACCACCATCTCTGGGTGGTACTCCCTGACAGCCCGCAGGACGGCCTCCCGGTTCTCCGCTCGCAGCCTTCTCGCATGGTCCTGAGTGGGACGGTGGATGTGGTCGCCTACGGGCGGTCTGCCCCAGATGAGGGCGGGAAAGACCTCGAGCAAGCCGCGCTCGCCCAAGTTGCGCAGCATTCGGTAGACGTCGCGCGGCGGCGGTCGTTCCTCCGACGTCTCCACCAGTAGCACAGAGCCGGCGTACTCCTCGACTGGCAACACCCAGCGGCCAGCGGCCATGGTCCAGGTCAGCACCTCCAGGTTGCCGCCCCACAACGGACCGACGACCTGGCGTTGCGGACCCGACCAGGTCCACGGCTCGGCCGGCAAGCTCGGCGCCCACTCGGTGAGGGAGCGCGGGTTGTCCCAGGCCATCCCGATGTCGCGGGAGCTGGCAACCGGGTGTAGCTCGACGACACCTCCGAACAGCGCCGCCCGCAGTGAGGCGAGGTGGCGCGGGTCGATCGCAGGGCCTGGTCCGAGGTGCACCTGGGTCGAGCCGCCGTGTACCGAGGACACGCCGTGGAACCAGAGCCAGTTGAGGAGATTGGTGTTGTCCGAGTAGCCGACGAACCAGGTCGGGTCCCGGATCAGTGGAGCCGGGTCGAGGTGGCGGAGCACGGTGATCTGGTCCTCACCGCCGACGGTTGCCAGCACGGCGCGGATCGAGGGATCCGCGAACGCCGCGTTGAGGTCCGCAGCTCGCTCCTCGGGACTGCCCTGCCGACGAGTGGTAGGGAACTCGACCGGCTCGACTCCGAGCTCCATGCCTAGCCGGTGCATGGCCTGCTCGTGAACGGCAGGAAACTCACCCGGAACAGCCCACGATGGTGAGAGGACCGCCACCCGCTCGCCTTCAGTAAGGCGCCTCGGCCGTACCGTGTCGCGCGCCATGCGCCAGTAAACCACGAGCGCTTCGCCTGTCCGGAGCACAGAACCTATCGGGCCATGCACGCCGACCAGTCGACATGGACGCACTAGAATCGCCAGGTGCCAACAGGCCGCTTGACACACGTAGCGTCAACGGTCTGCTGCGTCAGTATCTGCCCCGCAGGCGGGACTTCCGGGCCCCCGCTCTGCCAGCGATGTGAGCCGCAGCGTTGCCGCTCGGGGTTCGGCTTGCGGGACGGTCGCGCCTGCTGACGTCGACTGAACCAGTTGTAATCGGTGCTTCAGGATCAGGGCGGCGCTTCTCCCTCACTTGGGCGATGTGCGCTGCCGCTGTGGTCCGTAACTTGGCCAGCGCCGGGAGTCCCGCGCGTCGCGGGAACGGGGGTTCCCGAACGCGAGGAGTCCCACATGCGACACCATCGAATCCTGACGTCCTCGGCCGTCCTCACCCTCGTCCTCGTCGTCGCCCTCCCGACCGCCTGGGCGACGCCCGGCAGCGGCGTGGTGGCGGAGCCGCTCGTCACCTCCAACGCCCCCGACGGTCTCGACGCCAAGTCGAGGACCGACGGCTGGAAGGCCCACCTCGACATCAAGGGCAGCACCGACGTGCGGACCGTGAAGTACACGGTCGCTCCGGGCGGCACGTTCGGCTGGCATTCGCACCCCGGGCCGACGATCGTCGTCATCAAGCAAGGCACATTGACGTACTTGGACAGCGAGACGTGCGAGTCGACGGCATACTCCCCCGGCACTGCCTTTGTCGACGATGGCAACCATGCGCACAATGCGTTCAACCATGGCACTGTCGAGCTTGTCTTCTACGCCACCCACCTGATGCCGGCGGGCATGCCGACCCGCATCGACGAGCCCGCCGCCGACTGCTAACGGATCAGGCCCGGACAAAGGCGGCGACAGTGGTGCTTGGCCGGCCCGGCATGGAGAGCGTTCCGACGACCCCGTGGACTACCGCGACGACTCGATCTGCACACACGTCCCAGGAACCCCACCGCGGAAGTGGTGGTGAGTCCCTGAGCCGATCAGGCCATCTCAGGGACGTGAAGGTGCGCGAACACCAGCTCCATCTCGTCCACCCGCTCGACCCGGGCGCCGAGCTCTTCGGCGACCCGCTCTCGAATGGTCCGAGCGTCGCTGCCCGTAGCGTCCATCGATCGGTCGCTGTCGAAGACGACAGTGCCGACCACTCGGCCGCCCTCGCGATCGATCATCAGGCTGGCACTGCAGAATCCTTCCATCTCCTCGAGACGCGGAAGGACCGCCATGCGGTAGGTGTCAATCGCCCGATCCGCGGTGCCGGGGTCTCCGCTGAGCCACGTGAGACGTGCGCATGCGCCCTCGGGCGCGGCGTGGTCCCGGTGCACCACCGCCACTTCCCACTCGTGTACCTCGCTGCCGTTGCTGCCAAGGCTCTCCTCCGCACGGCTGCGAAGGGACATCACCTTGTCGGCGCTGGCCAACGTCGCTTCCTTCGTCTGCCACGCCGTCGTAGCGATGCAGCGACCTGACTCGCGGTTCACCAGCAACGACATTCCGACGCATCCGTCCATCTCGGACACGACAGGAAAAACCTCGTCCCGGACGACGCCGATGCCGTCGTCGACCTTCTTGGGATCTGCCTGAACTTCGGTGGTGCGCACAAACATGACACGTCCCTATCTGCTGTCAGGCAGCGTCCCGGCGGCGCTGCCACCACCCCCAACGCTCCGCTGGTGGGTACTTCGCGTCAAGGCACAAGCGAGGGAAATCCGGTCCGCCAGTGGTCGCCAGCCAGAACGAAACGGGGCGCCCGTCTCGCACCCGTGTGCCGTCCTCCAGGCTCACGCGGGGCGCCCGGCTCCCGCGCCGCGGCCCTGCAGACAAGCTCTCGACCTCCAGGTCCGGCGCGACCCAGCCGTGGCGTCTTGGTGGACTTGACGGACGGTGCCCCGAACCGGGATGCGTCCCACCGCCGCCTGTCGGGGTACCCCCTCCGACCCAGAGCCCATGAGTGGGTTGGACGAGTGGGCCACGTGTTTATCGAGAAGCAAGTCGCATCCGGATACCCAGTCCAAGCGATGACGCCTCTCCTGGCGGAGCTGACGATGGATTGTCATGCGCTCGCCACTTCGGGTGGAAGACGAGTGACGTCCATCCTAGGAGGCATCATGAGACGAACTCTTGCGCTCGGACTGGTGGTCGGAAGCCTGATGATTGCCGCGCCGGCCGTGGCCGACCCGGACAACACGAACACCCTGAGCCGCACACTCGCCTGCGACAACGGGCGCACCGTGGACGCGGTGTTCGCCGGGGAGAACGGGAGCAACTTCAACGTTACGGTTGATCAGAGCGTGTTCGTCTACAGCCAGCTCATCGTGGACCGTCCCCCGCTCGGGCCTGGCGGAAACGATGAGACGACCACACGTGGCCTCCAGGGTCAGGGCGCGGACTCGCTCGTCACGTGCGAATACACAACACCATCCGGCAACCATGTCACGGCGATTGGCTTCTTCACGCCGAGGTCTTAGATCTCTGTGACTCATCGGTCAAGGGCGCCATGCTGCTGACCGTCCGCATCCGGTATCCGCTCTGATCCGCGCGCCGTTCGCGACGTGCCCCTTTCCGCCGCCAATGCCCGTCAACCGCGAGTCGGCTGATCTGAACGTTCCCGTTGGGCGATCCGCTTGCGAGACGGCGGCGGCTTTGGTGCCGGCCGGGGGAGTGGCGCCGGAAGCGGCTCGCTCTACGGACCGACCGGATCAGCCGATGAGAGTGTGCTGAGCGTCAGGCTCGCGATCGAGCAGCCCGATAGGCCCGCACTCCCACTGGATCATCATCTGGCGTTACGGCGAAGCCATCGACCGTCCGGACAACGTCGAACTCGGAGCCTTCCACCTGGCTCCACTCGCCGTTCTCTCGCGTCCAGAGAGCCTTGTTCACCGAGTGCGCTTTACGAAGGACCGGCCTTCCCTTGGCATCGAGCACAGTCGCGAACTGTCTTCGGTGAACTCCACCCAGACCTCGTCCGATGAGCCCTCGATGCTGTCGAACTCCACCACGAAACTGTGTGCGGCCACAGTTCGACCCATTCGCCACGCGACGTAGTCATACATGTCTGCCATGGTCACCGGGACCCCTTCCGCCGTCTCGCCGCGCGCCGCCGGACCAAAGGCGGCCGTGAAACCGTCGGGATCCCTGTTGAGAACCGCTTGAGTGCACAGGTCGTAGTTAAGACGGATCTCGCGCGCAACCGCCTCCAGGTCAGGTTCAGACATGGATTGACGATAGTTCCTGGCGCGTCCGCTCAGCCGCTGAGCGGATGGCGGCACAGGCTTCCGCTCATGTCGCTGCGCGGAGTCATGCGTATGAGCGGAACCATCAACGTGGCCTGGCCCAGCGTGCAAGACATGCTCATCGCGTCCCTCGGCTCGTGACCTCAACGAGCTGTACGACGATTACGCGCGGCGGGTGCGCCGCTGGTTGTGAGGCGGGCGTGTCACTTCGCACCCACCCCGAGCCAGACGGGGAACGACGGATTCCCTGCCTCGAAGCCGACCCAGACCTGTTCACCGACCTCCGGCAGCACATCCTCGGCGCCCACCGGGAAACAGGCCGAGGCCCACCTCGCCACGTCATCGCCCAGCGCCGGTAGCCGTACCCGCACTCGGCTCTTCCCGTCCGGGTCCGCCCGGTCCATCACCAGCCCGGGGTAGATCCCCCATGCTCGGCTCGGCTTCGCGACCACGGCCGGTCCGACGACCAGACGCCCCGCCTCCACGCTCACCACCGTGGCGCTCTGCCCCGGCGAGCGGTAGCGCACGTCGATCGTCGCCTCCGACGGCGGCCGACGTCCGTGCACGCCGTCCCCGAACTCGATGATGCGCGTGCCGCCGTCGCCGGGCAGGACGACGAAGTGCGGATCGTCGGGACTCGACCCGTCGAGGTCCTGGACCTGCCGCCAGGGCAGTCCCTCGACTGTGACCGAGATCCGTCGCCCGGCGCTGGCCAGGTGCGCCTCGTCCGAGAGTCGGTCGGAGTAGCAGCTCAGGAGGTCGCTCACCCACGCCAACAGCTCGACCAGGGCGATGCCGACGTCGCCCTCGCCGGCGGCGGTCCGCTCGCGCAGCTCGTCGAGCGCCTGGCCCACCAGGCTCTCCAGACGCCCCCGGTCGCTCGGAGCCCGGCCCTCACTCGTCGATCCGTCCACGCCCGTCATTGTGTGCCCGCGCGTGCTCTGCGCGGGAGCGTCGCGGGGTATCCAGTTTTGACTATTGCGGCGCCGGTCCGGACGCCGGAATACTCAAGTGCGCCGCTTCGTCTGGGTGACCCGAGGGGCCGTCATGGGACCTGAGAAGACACGGTCAGCCGTGCCACCGGGCGAGCGCGCAGTCACACCGGGCCCGACATGAGCGACCCCCTCGACCAGCTGGTGGTGGCGCTTGCGGCGCGCGCCCCGAACCCGGGTGCCGCGCTCCCAGCGCTGACCACTGCCGCCCAACGCGTCCGCGACGCGGACCCGGCGGGCCTCGACCAAGCGGTGCGATCGTGGCGGACCGTCCTGGCCTCCGTCGCGGCCGGAGCCGAGGCGGGCACGCAGGCCCAGGCCGAGCGCCTGGTCGCGAGCGCCCTGGGGCTCCCGCCGGTCCCCGGGCTCGCCGACGGCATCGCCCGGTCCGTCCTCACCGGCGACCACCGGCTGCTCAGCGGCTGGAGGGCCGACGCGCCCCTCGGGCCGCTCGCGTTGACGGCTCAGCACGCAGCCGTCGCAACGGCGCGGGCACATGGCGAGCGGCTGCTGGTCGGCCTGCTCCCGGCCAGCGGGGTCGCGGGGGTGCTGGACGCCGGACCGGTGCGGATCAAGGGCAGCTTCCTCGTCGACGACGACAGGAACGGCGCCACCGGCCACCTCTCGGTTAGCTCGGGCGCCGTCGCCGCCGGCGCGCTGGGACGCCTTGCCCGGGTCGACGGCACGGTCTCGTTCGTCGCGATCCTGGGCGCCCGGTTCACCCCCGGGGTCCAGCTCGGCTTCGGCTTCGAGCTCTCGACAGTGGGTGGCGTGATCGGCGTCAACGTCGCCGTCGACGCAGACGAGCTGCGCCGCAAGCTCCGAGAGGGCACCGCGCTGGCGATCTTCTTCCCCGCCGACGTCAACGCGGGCGAACGCCTGCTTCCGGCCGTGCGCGAGACGTTCCGGACCCGAGCCGGGAGCGTCGTCGTCGGTCCGTCCGCCGAGCTCACCTGGCTCCAGGTCGCAGGGGCGTCGATGCTGCGGATGTCGTTGGTGCTGCTCCTCGAGCTCCCTCGCGGCCGGGTGCTCGTGCTGGGGCGCGCCGCGGTGAGCATCCCGCCGATGCTGGACCTGCGGCTTGACGTGCTCGGCGAGATCGACGTCCCGCGCGGCTTCTACGCCATCGACCTCGCGGTGGTCGAGGGCCGGGTGATGGGGATCTTCCGGGCCGGAGGTACCGCGGCGATGCGGATCTCGACGGCGCGGCCGGCGTACACGCTCTTCACGATCGGCGGCTTCTACCCCGGCTACCGCACCCAGGTGCCGGGCCTGCCGGAGCAGCGGCGGATCTCGTTCGGACCCAGCATCCCGCTCCCCCTGACCTTCCGCTTCGAGGGCTACTTCGCCTTCACAGGCGGCACCTTCCAAGCCGGCGCCCGCTTCGAGATCGGCTTCGACGTCGGCATCCTCTCGGCCCACGGCTTCCTGACCTTCGACGCCATCGCCCAGCTCGACCCGTTCCACCTGCGCGTCGACCTCGCCGGCGGAGTCGAGGTCGAGGCGCTGGGCGTCGACTTCGCCGGGGTGAACTTCCACGGCACCCTCGACGGTCCGGGACCCGTCGTCGTCCGAGGGCGGGTGCGGGTCTCCTTCATGGGGGCCAAGGCCTCCTGGAACGACCGCTTCGTGCTCGGTTCCCCCGACCGACCGGCGCCGAAGCCGCTGCTCGACCACGTCGCCGCGGCCGTCGCCGAGCAGGTCGTCCCCGCCGCCATCTCCGGTACTGCGGGGCACGACCCGCACGTCGCGCTCGACGCGCCCGCCCGGACCCCCGAGGGCATCCCCGTCGTGCACCCGATGGGAGCCGTGCGGTGGAGCCAGACCCTGGTGCCGCTCGAGCACCAGCTGCAGCGTGTGCAGGGGCGGCGGATCGGACGGACCTGCACGGTCCGCGTCCAGAACCTGGTCGACGGCACCACCCAGGGCGTCGTCGCGTCGTTCGCCCCGGCCTCGTTCCGCGACGCCGATCGCGACCAGCTGCTGTCGCTACCCGCCTTCGAGGACCTGCCCTCCGGCGTCCAGGTGCCGCTCGACCTGGACCGCGACCAGCCGGCAGTCGTCCCGGGAGAGCTGGCCTACCGGGAAGTCTACGAGCGCGAGGACCGGCTGATCCCGACGAGCACCCTCCTCGTCACGGCGGCACTCGCGGCGCGGCTGGCGGCGGCGCGGAACCCGGCGTCGATTCGGCTCAAGCCACCACGGCTGGCAGTGCGGGCCGAGGCCTGGTCGGTGCGCGACACCGCCAACCCCGGACGCGCCGACGAGGCCACGTCGTGGACCGCCGCGGTCGTCGGCGCCGCTGCCGGGCGCAGCGAGGGTCGGGACACCGTGGCCCTCCCGCAGAGCGAGCCGGCCTACTCCGCAAGCGACCTGTGGGGGCCACCGTGAGTGAGCTCCTCGACTTCGCCCGGTGGGCGCGGCGCGGCGGGCCGGGCGACGCGCCTGTCGGCGGACGCCCGAGCACCAAGGTGGAGTTCGAGCTCACCGACGAGCGGCACACGGTGCCGACGGCGCTGCACTTCGCGCAGCCCGGCCCCGGTGATGTCCGCGGCCTCCGGGCGGGCGCGATCCGGCAGGTCGTGCCGCCCCCGGGCGACCACGACGCCGACGAGGAGCACTGCCCCTACGTCGAGCTCGCCACCGAGGACCTGCCCTGGCGCTACGGGCTCACGGGCGGTGGGGACCCGCGCCCCTGGTGCGTCCTCGTGGTCGGCGACCCCGCCGACGTCGAGATGCTCGGCGACCGCGCCCGGATCGGCCCGGTCGCGCAGGGTGCGCACCTGCTCGGTGAGGCGGGCCTTTCGGCTCACGTCCAACGAGCTCGAGGCGCTCCGGCCGGCTCCGGCTTCTCCCGCGTGCTCAGCCGTGCGGTGCTCGAGAAGGAGCACGACTACGTCGCCGCCCTCGTCATCCCGTGGCGCGCCGACGGCTCCCCCGCCTGGCCCGATGCCGGCCCGGTGATCGTGCCGTGCCTCCACTCGTGGAGATTCCGCACGGGCGAGGAAGGCACCTTCGACGACCTCGCCCTCGCGCTGCACGCGGCCGACAACGACCTCGTGGGCACGGTCCGCGTCCACGTGCGCCGACCGGACGGCGAGCACGAGATCACCGTCCCCGGGGCACTCACCACCCTCGGCTTCGAGTGGGAGCCGCTCACGCCGGGGCACCCCGCCCGCGACCACGAGGTGCTCACCGAC
Source organism: Nocardioides sp. BGA-UO-ETr-FS32 (assembly GCF_059567905.1). NCBI lineage: Bacteria > Bacillati > Actinomycetota > Actinomycetes > Propionibacteriales > Nocardioidaceae > Nocardioides > Nocardioides sp. BGA-UO-ETr-FS32. The sequence continues at coordinate 12,142 of NZ_JCAQOX010000015.1, forward strand.
GAGACCGACAGGCAGGGTCGGCGCTACGTCCAGCCGCCGGCGTACGGCGAGGCGTGGAACACGCACGGCGGCGTCCGCGACGACGTGGCCAACGCCGCCACCCGGCCCGACGCGCAGTGGCCCTGGACCGCGCAGGCCAACGCCGACCTCCGGATGCGGGCGATCGCCGGCGTCGGCCTCCAGGCGGGAATCGACCTCCAGGAGCAGATCGTCGACGCGGCCGCCCGCCAGTGGGGCGCCGGGCGATGGGCCGCCGACCTGGTCGGCTCGCTCGCCCTAGGGACCGCGGTGACCGACGGCCTGTGGCGTCGCGCCCCCGAGGACCAAGCGGCGCTGCTCGCACTGCTCGGCCCCGCCGCCCACCGGATCCCCGTCACCGACCACCCCACCGCCACGTCGCTCGCCGGCGCAATGACCGACCCCGGGCCGGGCCGGGCGGCCTACCCGGCCGGGCTGCTCGGTCCGCAGCTCGCCCGTGTCGTCGGCCGGGACGCGGTGCGGGACGCCGGCGGCGTCGGCGCCCTCCAGGACCGCGCGACCGAGGGCCTGCCGACCGCCACGTCGCCGCACGACGAGACCGCCTGGGGCGCCGAGGTCGACGAGATCGACGCCGGCCACGTGGCCGGGCTCGGGCATCGCACCGAGCGGGACACCGGTGGCGCGGTCACCGCCCAGGACGTCGACGACGCCATGCGCCGCAAGCTGGCCGACCTGCCCATCGCGCGCGAACTCGAACCGGTGCCACCCGAGTCGCTCCTGCCACCGCGCCCCGCGGCCGTCACCGAGATCCTCGTCGACGCGCTCACCAACGGCTCACCCGGCCGGCGCGTGATCGGCCGGCTCGAGGGCCACGACCTGGAGGAACCGCTCGCGCCGCTGCGCGACTGCCCGGACCTCGACCTGCCCGCCTGGCCCTACCTGCGCGACGTCGTACCCCACTGGCTGCTGCCGGGAGCCGAGACCCTCGAGCCCGGCGCAGTCGTGGCGATGCGCACCTGCCCCGAATTCGTGGAGGCGTTCCTGCTCGGCCTCAACCACCGGGCCCTCGGTGAGCTGGCGTGGCGACAGCACCCGGTCTCCGCCGGGTGCACGCCGCTGCGCCGGTTCTGGGACGCGGTCCCCGACGACGGCGCCGCCGCCACCGGGGCGGACGTGCTGCCCGTCAAGGACTGGGCCGCCGGCAGTCGGCTCGGGTCCCACCCCCCGCCGGGAGTCCGCGCCGAGCGGCTGGTCGTCGTGGTCCGATCCCCGCTCTTCCGCCGCTATCCGCGCACCCTGCTCTTCCTTGCGCCGCAGGGGCCGCTTGCTGACTGGAGCCGCGGCGACGTGCGCCTGGACCAGCCGGTCATGCCGCGCTCGGTGGCCGCGATGAGCCCCGACCTCACCATGTTCGCCTTCGACGAGGACCCCGACGTCATCCAGACCCATTGGGTGGTCGTGCAGGAGATGCCCGAGGGCATCCGCTTCCTGCGCACCGAGCCCGGCGCCGACAGCGCCACCTGGGCCGAGGCCAACCTCGACACCCCGCTCCGGGTGCTGCTCCCCGGGCCGGAGACGGTGGGGATGTCCCAGTGAGCGGCAGCATCGGCGTCCTCCTGCCGGCACGGCTCGAGACCCGCTTCGACCAGCGCCCCGACGGGTCGTGGCGGCTGCGGGTCATCGTCGTCCCCGGCGAAGCGTCGTTCGACGTGCACGACCCGGTGGTCCGCACCGACGAGCTCGACCGGCTCGAGGTAGCTGCGACCGCGTGCGACGGACAGCTCGCCGGCGAGGACGGCGCCGGCGCGTTCGACGCGCTCGCACAGGAGGTCGGTGCGGGTCGGGCGCTCTGGCTGGTGCGCACCCGGCTGCGGGTGACCGCCGCCGGCTGGTCGGTGGACCGGACCGGTGCCGTCGAGCGCGGCGAGGTCGAGGCTGCGCCGGCCACCCTGCGCGGCCTGCCGAAGCGGCTCCAGGTGTGGGCCGAGACCGCCGGCGGCGACGTGCTGCTGCGGACCCTGCGGCCGCGCCGCCGCAGCCTCCCGGTCAGCCCGCCGCGAACCGACCTTCCCGAGGCTGAGCGACCCGATGTCTACTGGGCCTCCTGGCAGGTCCTGCGCCGCAGCGGGCTCGCCGGCTCGGTCAACCTGAGCCGCAAGGGAGTCGACCCCGACGCCATCCAGCGGCTCGTGGTGGTCGGCATCGGCACCACGCCGGCGGCACCGCTGTTCGAGGCGCACGCCCACGCCGGCAACGCGGCGCTCCTGCGCCCCGGCACGCCGACCAACGTCACCGCCGGGTCCGCCGGTCATCCGCTTCCGACCGCGGCCGACCACCACTCGCTGCTGCGCCCACCCGTCGAGCCCGAGCACCTGACGCCATCCGCGTCGACGGCGTCGGAGGACCTGGCGCGCGCCCTCTCCGGCGCGACCACTGGGCTCCCGCGCCTGGTCGGCGGCGACGTCGACCACCGCAGCGTCCAGCACGCCGCCGTGCAGACGGTCTGGCCGGCGCTGTGGGGGCACGCGGCCCATGACCTCTGGGGCCCGGGTGACCGGTGGCCGGTGGGGGAGCTCTCCTGGTGGATCGAACGCAACCTGCTGCCGCAGGGCCCGTTCGCCACCCTGCTCGTCGACGACCAGCCCTACGGCGTGCTGCCGCTCACGCCCCTCGACGCGGCTGCCGGCGGACATCCCGTCGAGGACCACCTCGCACCCGCGCTCGCCGAGGCGCTCCGCTCCGTCGCCGGCCTCGCCGCCGAGGACCGCGACACCGTGGTCGGGGCCGACTCCGAGCGGCTGCTCCGGGTGCTGGGCCGGACGCCGACATCACGGGGCTACGCCTGGCGCTGGAGCCTCCCGCTGGCGCTGCTCGGCGAGCCGGCGGTCACCGACGCGCAGACCGCCGCGGTGGCGCCGTACCTCAACGCCGCCGGGCACGACGCGACCGCGGCGGCGGCGCCCCCGGTGACAGTGGGCTCGCGCCGCGACGTCACCGAGCCCCCCGCCGAGCCGCCCGCCCGACCCGACACCCCGGCCACCGCGGTGCAGTGGGACCTGGCGATGCGGATGGCCGAACAGGTACTCAACGCCGCGCACCCCGAGGGCGAGCTGCTGCGCCGGGCGCTGAGCGCGACGGTCAAGGACGAGCCGGTGCGCGCGCTGCTCGCATGGCTGTGGAACGCCGTCCACCCGCTGCGCGACGACCCGCAGTCGCTCAACGCCCATCTCGAGGGCCTCGGGGACCCCTGGCCCGACAGCCTGCTCTTCCACCTCGCGCGGCTGTCGCTCGCCGAGGTGTGGCGATGGGGGCACTGGGCGGCCGAGGGCCGGAGCGGGCCGCCGTCGTCGGAGGGGCGGACGCTGCAGGACTTCGGTGAGGCGTGGCCCTCCCCGTGGGTCGGCGACGCCACTTGGGTGATGGAGCTGGTCGCCCGGCTCGTGGACTCGCTGCTCGACCTCGCGATGCGCGACCTCGGGCGTCGCGGGGACCTCGACCGCACCACGGCCGCCCTGGTCGACACGGCCACCCATCGGCTCGACCCGTGGGCGATCGGTCTTGCCTGGCGGCGGCTCGACAGCCGGGACGACGCGGAGCGGGTGCTCGGGCTCTACGGCTACGTCGACCAGCCGTTCCGCGGCGAGCCCGGCCTCGGCGACCGCGGCGTCGCCCTGGCTCCCTCGCCCGACCAGGCCAAGACCGCGGCGATCGCGCGAGACCGGGCCGCGGCCCACCATGAGGACGGGCTCACCCCGGCGACCCTGAAGGACCTCGCCCTCGACTCCGAGCGGGTCCGGGTGGCGCTGCGGGTCGCCCGGGCCGTGCGCGGGGGCGCGCACCCGGCCGAGGCGTTGGGGCGCGAGTTCGAGCGGCTGCTTCCGTCAGCGCCGGTCGTCAGGGACTTCCGGGCCGCCTACCCTGCGCACCGCACCGACGCCGGCCGGCGCACCTGCGACGGACTCAAGGCCGCCGCGGCGGTGCAGGACGACACCCTCGCGGGCGATACCGGCTTCACGCCCGAGGGCGAGGTGGCCAGGCGGTTCGGACTGCTCGCCGAGCTGCCCGCCGACCTCGGTGACCTGTTCGTGCTCGAGGCCGTGCACGACAGCGTGACCGGCGGGGCCGCCCAGGCCGTGGTGGCGCTGGACGCCGCGGCCGGGCTCGCCGCGCCGCCGGACCTGCGTTTCCCAACCACGCCGGCGAGCGGCGTACCGCTGCGGACCAGCGTGCACCTCGAGCTGCCCGAGGCGCCAGTCAGGGCCGCGCGCTTCCCCTCCGACGCCTGCCCCGCCGCAGCGGCCCACCTCGACGACGCCCTCCCTGACCCGGACGGGGCGGACCTCGCGTGGTCGGCGGGCGACGCGATCGTGACGCTGGCCGGGATGGGGCTGGCCGCCGCGGACCTGGTCGCGGTCGACGACGACACGTTGCTGGCGGAGGCCGGCGCACGGCTGGGCGTGCCGGGATCCGAAGTGACACCCGCGCTCGGGCTGGAGACCGCACGACGCCGCGTCGACCTGCTCGTGCGGTGCGCGCCGCCGACGGAGACCGACCCCGGGCTGCTAGCCGACCTGGCGGACCGGGTGCGCGAGCTGCGGGCCGCTGCGCTCGACCTCGCGGTCGACCTGGAGGCCTTGGGGCCCGACGCCGACCTGCCGGCCGCGCTCGCCCGGCGCGCCCTCCGGTGGGGCGTGCGCGGGCCCGCGGACGGCGCGGCCGCGCGGCTGCGGGCCCTGCTGCCGTCGACACCGGAGGGCCCGGTGCCGGACCCAGTCGGCCACCCGGTCACGGACCCGGTCGAAGAGCTGGCACGGCTCGGGGGTGGCGCCGGCGGGGCGCCAGGGTCCGCCGTACGCCGCGGGCCGGTGCTGCTGCCCGCCGAGTCGAGAGCGACGGGGACCACCGTCTCCGACGAGTGGCGCGAGGTCTTCGGGCGGGTTCGCTCGACCGTGGCGCTGGTGCCCAACGGGTGGACCTGGCGGCACGCCTCCGGTGACGAGGCGTGGACGGGGCGACCCGACCAAGACGGGCGCGGCCGGGTGGCCGACGTGGTCGTCGGTCCGCGACGCCCAAGCGCCGTGGTCGCAGGGGTTCTGGACGCTTGGACCGAGACGCTGCCCGAGGGCGACGTGCCGGTGACCGTGGCGTTCTCGTTCCGTACGCCGGGTGCCCGGGCGCCGCAGGCGATCCTGCTCGTGGTGCCGCCGGCCGACGGCGACGAGATCGACGTCGACACCGCGCGCGACGTCGTCCGGCAGGCGGCGCTGCTGGCTCGCGCCCGCAGCGTGCCCCCCTCACGACTGGGCGGCGTCGGCGCGCTGCTGCCGAGCGCCCACCTGCCGGCCGGCGAGCGCGGCGGCGTCAAGCTCGCGAGCGTGCCGGTGCTCGGCGACGAGCGCGACAGCCACGGCCTACACGTGCGGCTCGAGCCCGCGCCCGCGTCCGCCGCCGACCTGGACGACGCGCTGCGCGCCGAGGTGGGCGACCCGGTCTGGATGCTCGCCCGGCAGTGGCAGCTCGGCGAGCACGCGGGGGAGAACGCGTCCAGCCCGGTGCGCTACCGGCTCCAGGTGTCCCATACCCCGCTTCGGGCGCCGGTGGGCCGGTCGTTCGCCGATCCGGTCCGGCTGCCTGGCGAGGCGGTGCTGGAAGCGGCGACGCGCGACGTGCTGCTGCCCGACGCTGTCGCCGGGCGCGCGAAGGACCCGTGGGATCCGGTCGCGCTGTGGCACCACGACGAGCTGCGCGCCGGGATCCCGCTGGTCCCCGTGCCGGCCCCCGAGCACGACGGCGGCGTCGCAGACTGGTGGTCGCTCGATGCGGACAGCGCGTTCACCCCGGTGGCGAGACGCCGGGTCTTCAGGGGTCTGCCCGGCCGGATGGACTATCCCGGCGCGCCGGAGCCGGGGTGGTTCACGCTTGAGGACCCGCGCCGGACGGTCATGGGACACCTGCCCGACCCCTCGCACGTGGCGTCGCTCTACTTCCTCGACGTGTTCGGCGGGCACGCCACCGACTGGTACCTCGCGTCGCTGGCGACCCCGCCCGGTCACGTCCTCCGGCTGCACGACCTCCAGGTCGTCGACTCGTTCGGCGACGTGTGGCCGCCGCCGGGAGAGCCCTGGGAGTCCGAGGCCGACGCGTGGACGACGCCGTTCCGCACGGCCGGTCTCGGGGAGCACGACCTCCTCGCCTGGTTCGCCACACCCCAGCCGTTGGAGGGAGACGTCCTCGAGCAGGTCGTGCTAGGCGTCGACGAGGACGCCGACCTGCTGTGGGTGGTCGAGGAGCGGATCGACGGTCGGGACGCACCGGGCCCGGACGCCGCGGTCGGGACGGGGGTCGCCGCGGCGCGCGGGGTCGAGGCGGGCGACAAGATCGCCGGCACTCCGCCGCTGCGCTACCGGCTCACGGCCCCATCGCCCGGGCCCTGGCACCCCTACCCGGCCCTCGACCCGACTCAGGGTGGGCCGCGCCGGTTCCGCCAGGGGCGGCTGCGGGTCGAGAAGAGCGGGAGGCCGCGCAACGGCGTCCTGCCCGACGCCTCGAGCCGGTTCCTGGCCACCCGCCGTGGGGGCCGGCTGCCCGAAATCGACCCGGCGGCCGTGCCCGCGGCCGGGCTGCGGCTCGAGAGGCGGTGGGTGCTGGCGCGCACTCGGGACGGTCTTCCGGTCGTGTGGCAGCAGCGTCGCCGGATCGACCCGCTCGCTGCGCCGGCGTACGCCGTGGGTCACGACCGGACGGAGCCGCGATGAGCTCGCTGGCGTCAGCGCTGGACGAGCGCCTGGGCCACTGGTCGACGACCTGGTGGCGCGGCTGGGACTGGCCGGCTGTCGGTCGCCGTCGTGCGTGGCATCGAGATGGTGATGCGCGGGTTCGGCGTGCCCGACGTACGCACGGGCGAACCGGTGACCCCGGAGACGATGCTCCACCTGGCGTCGGTGTCGAAGCCGTTCCGTGGCGACCGCGGTGATGGCGCTGGCCGCGCGCGGCGACCTCGACCTGGACGCGCCTCTCACCCAACACGTGCCCGAGTTCGCGCTCGCGGACGGGAGCGCGACGGAGGTCAGGGCTGGCGGACTGCTCAGCCACACCAGCGGGCTGGGCGACGTGACGGACTACTTCTGGCACGAGCCGCGGCTCGGGACGAGGCGCTGAGCGACTTCGCGCGGAGCCTGTCCGACTGGCGGCTCAAGTCCGACCCCGAGAGCGACCCACTCCTACTCCAACGCCGGCTATGAGCTGCTCGGCCTGCTCGTGTCGCGTGTCGCCGGGACGACGTTCGAGCAGGAGATGACCGACCTGGTGCTGGTGCCGGCGGGGATGGAGCGGAGCCCCTTCCTGCGCGCCGACGTACCGGCCGGGCTCGGCGCGACGCGGCACCTGGGGCGGCCCCTCGTGGTGCCCGGCGACGCCTCTATCCCGACACGCGGCGGCACGCGCCGAGCTCGACGCGGCACTCCAACCTCGTCGAGAGGAGCCGGTGGACCCACGCCGTCTCGGACGCGACGGTGCTCGACGCCGAGTGGTCCGAGCGGATGGCGGCGCCCGTGCTGCCGCTCGACGACCCGCCATGCGAGGAGGCTGTCACGCTGGCGTGGGGCCTCGGCACCTGGCGCGGCCACCGGGCCGTGAGCCACAGCGGGATCGGGCACCGGGCCAATGCCCCGTCTCGGGCGGGCCTTGTCGGCCCTTCCCAGACGAGCATTGGTGAGGTGTTCGTCACGAGCGCCGTATCAATCGGCGACGCAACTGGAGATCGTTGTTTTCCGTGTCGGGGAGCGGCGCCTCACGTAGCCGGCCCCCGCCGACCTGGAGATCCAGATCGGCGGGGCCCTTACCGCTGTTGCAGTGACGACCGGTGCGTGAACTCCGGGCGTATGAGTGCAGCTACTCCCACCGGATGGAGTCGAGCCAGGTCTGCATGGGCTCTTGGACCCTTGCCCGGTCCTTGGGTGCGTATTCCACCCAGAAGAGGACCAGTCCCTGCCCGGTGCGTACGGCCGTCACGTCCATCGGCTTCTCTTCCAGCAGCTTGTAGCACGCTCCGGCCCTCACGCAGAACAGGTCGTACGCCGCCGTCCCGGGCTTCTGAGCGAGGGTGAAGGTCTGCGCCGAACGGCCACCGACCTCGGTCGTGGCGACGTTGCTCACCGTGAGCTCGTCCCGGGTCTGGCGGATGTGAGCGGCCAGGTCGGCGGGCAGATCCGACGTCGGAACCTGGGTGAACGTGCTGATCAAGAAGGCTGCGGCAGCGCCGCTGGTGCCCTTGATGGAGTAGCCGCGCGTCCCGTTCTCCATCGACGGATCCGAGAAACCCTTCGGGACGACGAACCTCATCGGGAACGTGACCCCCTCGAATCCCTCGACGGTGCTGCCCGGGGTCTGAGGTGCTTCCGGCACCTCGGGCTCGGGCTCGGGCTCGGCCGAGGACGCGGACGGCGAGGCGACTGGGGCCGCGGGGTCCACCGGCGTCGGCGCCCCATCTTGTCCGAAGCCGAACCAGATGGCGCCGGCCACGACGGCTGCGGCGCCCAGAGCGGCGGCTGCGATGCCTGCCCTACCCCTGCGAGGACCTCGGGTGCCCTGGTCGAGTCGGTCGTGGAACTTGTTGAGCTCGGTGACGGTGTCTGTCTGGGTCATTGCTTCCTCCGCGTGTTGGTGGAGGACAGCGGTCAGTCGTCGCTCGACATCTGAGTCGGTCATGACTGCTCCTCCCATTCCTGAGCAAGCGCGGCCAGGCCGCGGCTCGCATGTTGTTTGACCGAGCCCCGGGATATCCCCAGGGTCTCGGCGATCTCGAGCTCGGACTGCTCGAGGTAGTAGCGCATGACCAGCACCTGCCGCTGGCGCATGGGCAGCGAGGTGACCGAACCCCACATGCGGGCGGCCTCCTCGTGCGCCACCACGCCCTGTTCCGCGGACTCGAGCTCCTCGGAACGAGGAACCAGGCGCAAGGTCGCTCGTTTCCCTCGGAGCCCGCGACGCAGGACGTCCCGGCTGCCGTTGACGACCGCACGGTTCAGGTAGGTCACCGCGGCGTTCTGGTCCCGAAGGCCTCGCCAGTGCCGGTGCAGCGCGGCGAACGCATCCTGCACCACGTCCTCCGCCACCTGGCGGTCGTCCACGAGCAGCGCTGCCAGTCCCACCAGTCGGCGGTGGTGGACCACGAACAACTCGGAGACAGCCGCGGACGCATCACTGTCCGTGGAGCGCAACGGCACCACCACCTCAGGCCCCGGCCCCTCGATCTCGTCCCTTGCCACGTGCATATCGGATCAGACGACGCAGGCGAACAACGGTTGACACCTGCCAGCCACGAGCTCAACTGGGCTAGACCAGCCTGACCGCACCGACTGAAGCGACGTTCGCGGCCCGAGTTGAGGAGACGCTCGCCTACTTCACCACCGCCGCCTCGCCCACGGCTTCCGCAACTTCACCAACCACCGCATCCGAGTCCTGCTCGCCGTCGACCGCTCACGCCCCTACCGCCGCCGCGCGAGGATCGGACCCCGAACCATGCTGAACTGGGAAGGGCCCCTTTGTCCCGCTCCACAGGGTCGTGTGGCACTACCGCTGGTGTAGGGGCCGTGCATGACTTGTGTCATGTGGTTCTTCAGGGCGGTGGAGACGAGTGAGGGCACATGGGTGTGCTGTCGGGGTCGACAGCAGTTCGACACTCACGCGTCACTTGCCGACGCTATCGAGCACCTTGGGGAGCTTGCCTCGCGCGACAAGCCCGCATGGTTGTTTGCCCATCATGAAGACGGCCGCGTCACGAAGGTGGGCGAGGTCGGCGCTTCGGCACCCGGCTCACATTCCGGCGCGTGAGAACCCTCGACATCACGTCTGGTTTGGCGCCGATGCGAGCCGGCCACGGTCGGGTCGTCAATCGACGATGAACTCACCGAGCGACTCGTTGCGGTGAATGGAAGAAGCAGGCCCGTTCGCAGTAGGCGCCTGTCGGTCATGGCCAACCGTCGGGGCAGGCAGTCGCCCTGTGACTTGTCGGTGAGGCGAGCGCATGATGAGGCATGGCCAGCGTCAGCAAGCGCACCTCGACGCGCATCGTCGTTGACAAGAGGTCCGGCAAGGAGACGACGGTGACGGTCGAGCGTTATCGCGCCCGCTACCGTGACGAGACGGGCAAGGAGCACGCACGGCACTTCGCCAAGAAGGCCAATGCCCAACGGTGGCTCGATGAAGTCACGGCCGCTGTTGTCCGAGGTGACTATGTCGACCCGGCGGCTGGGAAGATCACGTTCGGGCAGTGGTTCCGGCGTTGGTCGGAGGTGCAGGCTTGGACTGACGGCACCGCCGAGACGGCAACCATGACGCTGGCGTCGGTCACCTTCGCTGACGTGCCCATGAGCCGGATCACCCAGCTGCACGTCGAGGCCTGGCTGAAGGCCATGACCCAGCCGGGTCCGAAGCGCAAGAAGGGTCTTGCGGCGTCGACCAGGCGCACGCGCTACAACTACGTCCGCATGGCCTTCCTCGCGGCCGTCAAGGCGCGAGTGATCCGACAGGACCCGACATCGGGGATCTCCCCACCACGTGTCGCCAAGTCAGAAGGCAGGCTCAAGATCCCGACGCCCGAGCAGGTCGGCGCGGCGCTGCAGGAGGCGCCAGGTGACTTCCATGGCTTCGTCGCCGTGTGCGCCTTCGCCGGCCTCCGGCTCGGGGAGGCAGCTGGCCTTCAGTTGCGCGACGTCGACTTCCTCCGACGGACCTTGTCGATCCAGCGTCAGATCCAGGGCCAGGTCAATTCGAAGACGGTGGAGGTCTCGCCGAAGTACGAATCGGCCCGCACGGTCTACCTGCCCGACGACCTCGTGACAGTGCTGGCCGCTCACCTCGAGGACCATCCGCCGCTGGGTGACGAGCGGTGGCTGTTCTCCCTCAACGGCTACGTCTACAACCGCAACAGCGCCGGGAATCAGTGGCGGCGCCTTCGAGCGAAGGTGGGCATGGACGCGTTCACCCTGCACGACTTGCGGCACTTCTTCGCGTCGGGCCTGATCGCCGACGGCTGCGACGTGGTGACTGTGCAGCACGCGCTGGGTCACTCCTCGGCGTCGATCACCCTGAACGTGTACAGCCACCTGTGGCCCAAGGCGGAGGACCGAACCAGGGCTGCGGCGGCCAACCTGATGGCGACGACGACCGATTCTGCGGACTCTGTGCGGACTCTGGCCGGTTTCTGAGCGTGAATCAGCGGTAGTTGGTGAACTGCACCGCGAAGTCGTAGTCCTGCGACTTCACCAGCTGCTGGACGGCTTGGAGGTCGTCGCGCTTCTTCGACGAGACGCGCAGCTCCTCGCCCTGCACCTGCGCCTTGACGCCCTTGGGGCCCTCGTCGCGGATCAGCTTGGAGATCTTCTTGGCGTCCTCGGAGGTGATGCCCTCCTTGAGGGAGATGTCGATCTTGGCGACCTGGCCGGACTGGCGCGGCTCGGAGGCGTCGAGGATCTTGAGGCTCTGGTTGCGCTTGATCAGCTTGTCCTGGAAGACGCTGAGCACCGCGCTGGCTCGCTCCTCGGCGGACGCGGTGATCTCGATGGCCTTCTCGCCCTTCCACTCGATCGACGCGCCCGTGCCCTTGAAGTCGAAGCGCGTGGCGATCTCGCGGGCCGCCTGGCTGAGCGCGTTGTCGACCTCCTGGCGGTCCAGCTTGCTCACGATGTCGAAGCTCGAGTCAGCCATGGTGTGCCTCCTTGTGGGGTCCTTCTGGGGGTGCCCCGGCGATTCGTAGAGAAGTCTGTGCCTTGCTATTGTTCCGCACGGCCCGGCAGGTTGCCCGAGCGGCCAAAGGGAGCTGACTGTAAATCAGCCGGCATTGCCTACAGAGGTTCGAATCCTCTACCTGCCACTGGACGCAGTCCAGTCGCGAGACCCCCGTCGACAGGCGGGGGTCTCGTGCATTTGACTCGTTGCATGGACATCGCTCCTCCCGACGACGCGTGGCTCGACGCCGAGTGCCGCCGCCTCCTCGACTTCGGTCGCCACGTCGCCCACCCGTTCGGCGGCGCGGCCTGGCTCGACGACGACGGCGCACCCGACCTGTCCCGCCCGGTGCACACCTGGATCACCAGCCGCACCGTCCACGTGTACGGCCTCGGCTCGCTGCTGGGCGTCGAGGGCTGTACGCCGGTGGCGACCGCCGCGCTCGACGGGTTGCGCACGACCCTCCGGGACGCCGAGCACGGCGGCTGGTTCGGCGCGATCGGCGCCGACGGTGAGCCGACCGGCACCGGCAAGTCCTGCTACGACCACGCCTTCGTGATGCTCGCGACCTCGACCGCCACCGTCGCCGGGCTGCCCGGGGCGGAGGACCTGCTCGCCGAGGCGACGCAGGTCTTCGAGCAGCACTTCTGGGACGAGGACCTCGGCCGGGTCGTCGACGAGTGGGACCGCTCCTGGAGCGAGGCCGCGCCCTACCGCGGGCTCAACTCCACGATGCACTCCCTCGAGGCGATGCTCGCCGTCGGCGACGCCACGGGCGACGCCACCTGGCACCGGCGGGCCGGTCGCCTGGCCGGCCTGGTGGTCGAGCTCGCCGCGGCGTACGACGGGCGGCTCCCCGAGCACTTCGGGCCGGACTGGTCGGTCGACCTCGAGCTCAACCGCGACCGCCCCGACGACCCGTTCAAGCCCTACGGTGCGACCGTCGGCCACGGCCTGGAGTGGGCGCGGCTCCTCCTCCATGTCGAGGCGACCCTCGGCGCTGACGCGCCCGCCGGGCTGCTCGAGACCTCGCGGCTGCTGTTCGACCGGGCCGTGGCCGACGGCTGGCACGCCGACGGCGCTCCCGGCTTCGTCTACACCACCGACTGGTCGGGCACGCCCGTCGTGCGCCAGCGGATGCACTGGGTCGCGGCCGAGGGGATCGCGGCCGCGGCGGCGCTGCACCGGCGTACGGGCGAGGAGGCCTACGCACGTCGCTACGCCGAGTGGTGGGCGTACGCCGCCGAGCACCTGATCGACCTCGAGCGCGGGTCGTGGCACCACGAGCTCGACCCCGCCAACCGTCCGCAGGCGAGCGTCTGGCCGGGCAAGCCGGACCTCTACCACGCGGTGCAGGCGACGCTCCTCCCGCGACTGCCGCTGGCTCCAGGTCTCGCGCGCGCGGTGGCCCTGTCGCAGGGTCGGTCCGCCCCGGCATGATGGGGCCATGGCCCCCATGCAGCCCCGGGTCCTCGTGGTCGGCGAGGCGCTCGTCGACGTCGTCCCCGGCCCCGACGGGCAGCCCCGTGACCACCCCGGCGGCAGCCCCGCCAACGTGGCCATCGCCCTCGCCCGGCTCGAGCGCGACGTGCGCCTGGTGACCCTCCTCGGCGACGACGCGCGCGGCGCGGCCGTACGGTCGTGGCTCGAGGCGAGCAACGTGGTCGTGGTCGCCGGGCCGACCGGGTCGGGTCGCACGTCCAGCGCTGTCGTGACCCTCGACGAGTCGGGCGCCGCGAGCTATGTCTTCGACCTCGACTGGGACCTGCCCGCCGTGCCCGACGAGCCGTGCGAGGTCTTCCACGTCGGCTCGATCGCCACGGTGCTCCACCCGGGGGCCGACGCGGTCCTGGCGGCGTTCGAGGCGCGCAAGGGCCATGCGCTGCTGTCGCTCGACCCCAACGCCCGCCCTGCCATCACGCCCGAACGGGCCGGTCCCGTCGCCCGCGTCGAAGAGCTCGTCGCCCTCGCCGACGTGGTCAAGGTGAGCGACGAGGACCTCGCGTGGCTGCACCCCGACCACGACCCCGTCGCGACCGCCGCCCGCTGGGCCGCTGCCGGCCCCGGGCTCGTCGTCGTCACCCGCGGCGGTGCCGGCGCGGTCGCCGTACGCCCCGGCGGCACCACGCTCGAGGTCCCCGGCGTGCCGGTCGCGGTCGCCGACACGGTGGGAGCCGGCGACACCTTCAGCGGCGTGCTGGTCGACGCGCTCATCGCCCTCGGCGTGCACGGGGCGGAGTCGTCCGACGCGCTGCGCGCGCTCTCGGACCGCGACGTGCTCGGTGCGGTGACGACCGCCGCGATCGGCGCCGCGATCAACGTCTCGCGTCCCGGTGCGGACCCGCCCTCGCGCGCCGAGCTGAGCGCCGCGCTCGGGGTGGACCCCCAAGTCGGCCGGGAGTGACCCCGGAGCAGATCCACGACATCGGTCGTCGCCGCGCGTGGATCATCTGGTTCGTCGCGCTCGCGGTCTACGTCCTCGCGGTCTTCCACCGCAGCTCGCTCGGTGTCGCGGGCATCATCGCCTCCGACCGTTTCGACATCAGCGCCACCAGCTTGGCCACCTTCACCGTGCTCCAGCTCGTCGTGTACGCCGGGATGCAGGTGCCGGTCGGCGTGCTGCTCGACCGCTACGGCTCGCGCACCATGCTCCTCGTCGGTCTGGTGCTGATGACCGCCGGGCAGCTCGCCTTCGCGTTCTCGTCCTCCTTCGCCGGCGCCGTGGCCGCGCGGGCGGTCGTGGGTGCGGGCGACGCGATGGTCTTCGTCAGCGTGATACGGCTCGTCACGATCTGGTTCCTGGTGCGGCAGGCGCCGCTGGTCACCCAGCTCACCGGGCTGACCGGCCAGCTCGGCGCGATCGCCGCCGCCGGCCCGCTGGCGTACCTGCTCCACGAGCTCGGCTGGACGCGCACCTTCGCGCTGACCTCCAGCGTCGGCGTCGTGCTGCTCGTCGGGGTGGTCGCGCTGGTGAAGGACTCGCCGTACGCCCGCGACGACGTGGTGGCCGTCAAGCTGCGCGCGCTGGCGCAGTCGGTCCGTACGGTGTGGGGCAACCCCGGCACCCGGCTGGGCATGTGGTCGCACTTCGCGTCCCAGTTCTCCGCCACCGTCTTCGCGCTGCTGTGGGGCTACCCGTTCCTCGTGCAGGGCCTGGGGTGGTCGCCCCGCGGCGCCAGCACCCTGCTGATGGCGATGACGGCCTGGGCGGTGGTGAGCGGCCTCGTCCTCGCCCGGCTGGTCGCGCGGCTGCCCTACTACCGCTCGTGGATCGTGGTCGGCGTCGTGATCGCGATGGTCGTGCCGTGGACCGGGGTGCTGCTGTGGCCGGGCGCGGCACCCACCTGGCTGGTGGTCGTGATGGCGTTCGCGACGGCGAGCGGCGGCCCGGCCGCGATGGTGGGCTTCGACCTGGCCCGCTCGTTCACGCCGCCGCACGAGACCGGTCGCGCCAACGGGCTGGTCAACATCGGCGGCTTCACCGCCTCGCTGCTGACGATGGCGCTGATCGGCGTCGTGCTCGACCTGTCGGCGAGCGGCGGGATGGAGTCCTACACGCTCGGCGACTTCAAGCTGGCGATGGCCGTGCAGTACCTCTTCTGGGCGCTCGGGATCGTCCAGACCCTGCGCTACCGGCGTCGCGGCCTCGCCCACCTCGCCCGGGTGCACCCCGGATCGGTCGAGCAGATGCGGGCGGGGCAGCCCTTCGTCCACCCGGGCATCGGGACCGAGGGCGTCTAGGCGATCCCGAGGACAGCCGCCCCGCGGTGGTGAAGGATGCCTGCATGGGCATGTTCTGGAAGTCACGGGGGCGGGACCAGGGCCCCGCGGACGACGCGCTGACCTTCTTCTCCCGCGACCAGGCCGACGAGTTCCGGGCGCTGGTCGCGGCGACCCTCGGCGAGCGCGGGCTCGAGGTGCAGATGCAGCCCGACCACGCGGTGGACGCCGCCGGTCGGCAGTTCGGGCTGTGGAACCTCGCCGCCCAGTGCGTCGAGGCCCGCCGCCGTGAGTGGCCGCGGCTCGCCGCCGAGCACGTCGACCGGGTCCTCGCGAGCCTCGATGCGCCCGATCCGTTCGAGGACCTGTCCGCGGACGAGGCGGAGCTGCACACCTACGCGCGGCTCTACGACGAGAGCGCGATGCCGTCGCTCGACGGCTTCCCCCACCGTGAGTTCGTGCCCGGCGTGGTGGAGCTGCTGGCCCTCGACCTGCCGGAGACGGTGGCTGTCTACAACCGCGAGCACGCGTCGCGGCTCGGCGGCTGGGAGAGGCTGCGCGAGCACGGTGTCCGCAACCTGCGCGCCCTTCCGGTCGAGCACCTCGAGCAGGTCGACGTACCGGGTGGCGGGTCCTTCCACGCGCTCCTCGGCGACTCCGTGCACACCGCGAGCCGCGCCCTGCTGATGCCCGAGCTCGCCTCGGCGCTGGCCGGGCACGAGGACCTCGGTCACGGCTGGCTGATGAGCATCCCCAACAGGCACCAGGTGACGTGGCACATGATCCGCGACGCCTCGGTCATCCCGGCCGTCTCGGCGATGGCCCACTTCGCCGGGCTCGGGTACGCCGACGCGCCGAGTCCGCTGAGCCCGCACGTCTACTGGTGGGACGGGACCGGCTACCAGCAGCTCACCCGGATCGACGCGGACGGGGCGAAGTCCGTCCACGCAGGCCCGGAGTTCACCGAGATGCTCAACGAGGTCGTCGGCGACGAGCAGCCCTGACCCTCAGCCGATCTCGCCGTCCCCGTCGGAGTCGAGGTCGCCGGTCGGGTCCTCGGCGGTCGGGTCCTCCAGGAAGTCCCCGCCGACCGGGTGCCCCTGCCACGAGACCATCTCCCAGCCGGACTCGACGTCGCCCTCGAGCACGATGAGCGCGGTGTTGTGCAGCGGCTGCGTGGCGGGCGGCGCGTCGGGGTGCGGGGTCATCCGGGTCGAGACCCACGTACGCAGCGCAGCGCCGTGGCTCACGACGAGGGCGGCGTCGTGCCCGGCGGCGGCGATCGTACGGACGGCGGCGTCGTAGCGGGCCAGGAACTCCTCGCCGGTCTCGGCGCCGGGCATCCGGTGGGTGAGGTCCCCCTCCAGCCAGGTCGCCACGGAGCCGATGTAGCCGGCGACCGCGTCGTGGTCGCTGCGCATCTCGAAGTGGCCGGCCGCGATCTCCTCCAGCCCGTCGAGCTGGGTCGGGGTGAGCCCGCGGTCCTCGGCCGTCGGCGCGGCGGTCTGGTGGGTGCGCACACGGCTCGAGACGTAGATCGCGTCGAGGTGCTCGTCGGCGAGGGCCTTCGCGGCGGCCGCGGCCTGGGCGTGGCCGAGGTCGGTCAGGTCGAGCCCGGGGTGGGCGGTGTCGAGCTCGCCGGAGACGTTGGCGTGGGTCTGGCCGTGGCGCATGAGCAGCAGTCGCAAGGGAGGGATCCTCGGCAGGGTCGGTCGGTGTGGGCTAGGTGTTGAACTGGGAGGTCTTGCTGGAGGCGAGCTCGCGCGCCTGCTCCAGTGGCAGCGTCTCGAGCGCCTCGGCGACGTCGGAGCCGATGTGGCTCACCTCGACGCCGCGCTCGAGCGGGACGAGCGTGTGCACCAGGCGGTCGTCGTAGGCGTGGACCATCGTGAAGGCCTGGTTGGCGTCGACGCCGGAGACGAAGCGGTCGACGGGTGCCGGGTCGCTGGTGTAGCAGCTGGCCGAGGCGACCGAGACCGGGACGCCGGCGAAGGTCGACCACGTGGACAGGTGGAGGTGGCCGGCGAGGATGCCGCGCACGTCGGTGCCGGCGATGACGTCGGCCAGCGCCTGCTGGTCGTGCAGCTCGATCAGCTCGGCGGCGCGCAGCATCGGCAGCGGGAGCGGCGGGTGGTGCATGGCCAGCAGGGTGCCGTGCTCGGCAGGTGTGGCCAGGACGTCGGCCAGCCAGGCCAGCTGGTCGGCTGTGAGCTCGCCGTGGTGGTGCCCGGGGACACTGGTGTCGAGCGCGACGATCCTCAGGCCCTCGACCTCGTGCACCCGGTCCTGGGGGCCGGCGTCCTCGGAGTCGAAGAGCCCCCGGGCGAACGGCTCGCGCTCGTCGTGGTTGCCCATCGTCCACACCACGACAGCGCCCATCCCGGCCGCGAACGGCTCGACGATCGAGCGGATCGTGGCATAGGCCTCCGGCTCGCCACGGTCGGCGATGTCGCCGGTGAACACCAGCGCTTGCGGCGCGGGCCGTACGGCCGCCAGCCGGTCGAGCGTGCGCCGCAGGTGGGCCACGTTGTCGATGACGCCGTAGTGGAGGCCCCCGCCACCGATCAGGTGCGGGTCGCTGAGGTGCGCGACGACGTGCCGCGGGGCGGCGTACTGGCCGAGCTGCTTCACGACGAGCAGCCTAGGACCAGCGACAAGGCCGGGACCGGCTCGGAGCCGCGTCGGTGCCTGGGTTGGCCGGCCGTTCACCCGGTCGTCGAGGCACGGTCGGGAACGGGTCGGAACGGGGTCGCGACCCCCGCCTAGCGTCCGGCCCGTGGTGTCGCGCGGTGTGGTGGGGAGCGCGCTGGTGCTGCTCGGCGGACTGGTCGTCGCGACGATCCCCGGCAGCTACGCGGTGGCCGACCTGCTCCAGCCCCTGCGTGGCTCGGCCGCCGGCCGGATGGCGGGCCTGGTGGTCGTGCTCGCGGGGCTCGGCCTGCTGGCGTCCGCCTGGCTGCACCTGTGCCGGCAGGTGGCCCGCGCGGAGGGTCCCGACCAGCCGGCCGCGCTGGCGCGAGTGCGCGCCGCAACGGTCGCGTGGTCCCTGCCCCTGCTCGTCGCGCCGCCGCTCTTCTCGCGCGACGGCTGGTCGTACGCGGCCCAGGGCGCGCTGGTGCACCGCGGGCTCTCGCCCTACGAGCACGGTCCGTGGAGCCTGGTGGGGCCGCGCTCGGTGCCGGGGCCGATCGTCGAGGGCGTCGACCCGCGGTGGATGGCCACGCCGGCGCCGTACGGCCCGGTCCCGCTCGTCGGCGGCGACCTCGCTGCCGGGCTGACCTCCGACCCGTGGCTGCTCGTCGTCGCCCACCGGGTCATCGCGCTGGCCGGCCTGGCCCTGCTCGCCTGGGCGGTGCCGCGGCTGGCTCGCTGGTGCGGGGCCAACCCGGCCCTCGCGTCAGGCCTCGTGCTGGCCTCGCCGCTGACGGTCGCCAACGGAGTGGCGGGGCTGCACAACGATCTGCTGATGGTCGGGCTGATGGCCGCGGCCCTCGTGGCCGCCCGCGACCACGGCTGGGTGGCCGGCGCCGTCCTCGGAGGGCTCGCCGCCGGTGTGAAGCTGCCCGGAGGGCTGGCCTGCGTCGCGGTCGTCCTGCTGACCCTGCCTGCGGCGGCCCCGGTGGCCGTCCGGGTCCGCCGCACGGCCCGCGTCGGGGCCGTCGCCGTCGCCGCCCTCGTCCTGCCGGGGGCGGTGTGGGGGCTGGGCGTCGGGTGGATCGAAGCCCTGGCGGTGCCCGCCACGGTGAACACCCCGCTGTCGCTCCCGACGCTGCTCGGCGGCTGGCTCGACCTCGTCGCCCGGCTCCTCGGGGTCGGCACGCCCGACGAGACCTTCCTCGACGTCGTACGACTGCTGGCCCAGGTCGCCGTCGTCGGCGTCGTCGCGCGGGTGCTGGCCGCCCACCCCGCGGGCGACGGGCGGGCGGCGGTGCGTGCGCTCGCCCTGGTGATGCTCGTCGTCGTGGCGCTCAGCCCCGTGGTCCACCTCTGGTACTTCCTGTGGGTGGCGCCGTTCGTCGCTGTCCAGCGGCTCGGTCGCGGCGCGATGGCGACCCTGGTCGCCGTGTCGCTATTCTCCGGGCTGGTCGCACCCATGGACTCGTCGCTGCACGGCGCCTACCTGGCGATCGTGATCGGGTCCCTCCTCGCCGCCGCAGCGGCCGTGCTGCTGCTGCTCACCCGGCGGGCACGCGAACGACTGGCGGGCATCACCGAGGAATGGACCTCCAGCATCGACGCCACCGTCGCCGACCACGGATAACGCGCCGCCCGCTCGCGGGCCGCGGCGCGCCGGCTCGGCACCGGGCGGGCGGCCACCTCGAGCACCGCGTCCGCGAGGGACACCGGGTCGGGGGAGCCCCAGGCGCCCGACGCCTCTTCCACCAGCTCGCGTGCGCCGCCGCGGTCGGCGGTCACGACCGGCGTCCCCGACGCCAGTGCCTCGAGCACCGCGAGGCCGAAGGTCTCGCCCGGGCAGACGCTGAGGGCGACGTCGGCGTGCCCCAGCGCCCGGCTGAGGCGGGCGGGGGAGTCGACGTACCCGCGGAAGCGTACGGGCGCGGAGCCGGCGATCGCGACGAGCTCGTCGCGGTGCGGGCCGACGCCGTAGACGTCCAGCCGGACCGGTACGCCACGGCGGTGCAGCTCGACGGCGGTCGCGACGGCGAGGTGTGGGCTCTTCTCCCGGGAGAGCCGGCCGGCGTGCGCCAGTCGCAGCACCTCGACGGGCCCGCGCGGGTGCGGTCGGAAGGTCTCGAGGTCCACCCCGAGCGGGACGCGTACGACCGGGCAGCCCGCGGCGCCGGCGACCGCCGCGAACTCGTGGCGGGCGTAGTCGGAGGTGACGACGACGGTGTCCACGCTGCGCACGAGGAGCCGGTTGAGCAGCCCGACCGAGACCTTGGACGTCGCGTCGAGGCCGGTGCGCAGCGCCAGCATGTCGTCGAGCCGCTCGTGCGACAGCAGCACCGACCCCACGCCGTTGCGGCGTGCCCAGCGGGCCACGGGGAGGAGGGTGAGCTTGTCGCTGAGCTCGATCGACGTCGGCTGCCACTGCTCGAGGACCTCGGTCACCCGCCACGGCTCGACGATCAGCCGGTAGCCGCCGCCGACCCGCGGTGCGCGGAGCTGGACGACGTCACCGAGCGGCGTCGACGTGCGGGTGTCCTCCGGGCCGGGGACGACGAGCAGCCGCTCGCAGCCGGCCGCGACGTAGCCCTCGCCGAGGGCACGCAGCGCCGTACGCATCCCTCCCGAGGCCGGGCCGACGAAGTTGGCGAGCTGGGCGATGCGCATGCGCGCACGCTGGCGCAACGAGGTGAACGGACCTCGACGTGCGCCTTGCCGTCAGCGGGCCGGGAGGATGCGTCCGGTGACCTCGCCGAGCGAGATCCGGCCGCCGCCCGTGCCCGGCGCGGTGTAGCGCAGGGTCACCTCGTCGCCGTCCTCGAGGAAGGTGCGCTCCCGGCCGGCGACGGTGAACGGCTCCTTGCCGCCCCACGACAGCTCGAGCAGCGACCCGCGCTGGTGCCGCTCGGGGCCGGACACGGTGCCCGAGCCCCACAGGTCGCCGGTGCGCACGCTCGCGCCGTTGACCGTGGTGTGGGCGAGCATCTGGGCGGGCGACCAGTACATCGTGCGGTAGGGCGGGCGGGCGACGACCTCTCCGTCGAGCACGACCTCGACCTCGATGTCGAGGCCGGCCGGGCCGTCGACGCGGAGGTAGTCGAGGACCTCGGGGTCGTCCTGTCCGGGCAGGTCGGTCCACGCGGCGTCGAGGGCGGCCAGCGGCGTCACCCACGCGCTGATCGAGGTGGCGAACGACTTGCCGAGGAACGGCCCGAGCGGGACGTACTCCCAGGCCTGGATGTCGCGCGCCGACCAGTCGTTGAGGCCGACGACGCCGAAGGTGTGCCGGGCGAAGTCGGACGTCGCGACGCGCTCGCCCATGGCCGACGGCACGCCGACGACGAAGCCGAGCTCGGCCTCGATGTCGAGGCGCTGGGAGGGGCCGTACGTCGGGTCGTCGTCCGTGGGCGCCTTCCGCTGCCCGCAGGGGCGTACGACGTCGGTGCCCGAGACGACCACCGTGCCGGACCGGCCGTGGTAGCCGACGGGGAGGTGCTTCCAGTTGGGCAGCAGCGGCTCGGCGTCGGGGCGGAACATCCGCCCGACGTTGGAGGCGTGGTGCTCGGAGGCGTAGAAGTCCACGTAGTCGCCGACCGTGAAAGGCAGCAGCATCGTCACCGAGTCGAGCGGGGCCAGCGCGGACTCGACGAGGTCGCGCTCGGTCTGGTCGGTGAGCAGGCCGGTCACCCAGGCGCGCGTCGAGTCCCACACGGCGGGGCCGGCCGCCATGAACGGGTTGAGGGTGGGCTGGTCGAACAGCTCGTGGATGTCGACCATGTCGGCGGCCGCGACGACGCTGAGGTCGAGGACCTGGTCGCCGATCCGCACGGCGACCCGCGGCCGCTCACCGGAGCTGGCGAACACGCCGTAGGGCAGGTGGTCGACGTCGAAGCCGGAGCCGGCAGCCCCTTCGACCCAGCTGCTCGGGGTGGTGGGTGTGCTCATGGGGCGTCCTTCCGGTGGGGCAGCAGCCCGAGGGCGATCAGGTCGTCGCGGGGCTCGGTGACCGAGCACGACCCGAACGAGGTGAACCAGCGGCGGGCGGCGGCGACGCCTCCGTCGGCGAGGTCGGCGGCCAGCGCCGCGCCGTCGCGCTGCTCGAGCACCGCGGTCGCGTCGTCGACCGAGCCGCCGTCCCACAGCGCCTTCGTCGCGGCCGCCACGTTGAGGAAGCCGTGCGTGCCACCGCCCTCCGGGTCGTGGCGTACGGCGCGGTGCAGGCCGGCGGTCGCCTTGAACCTGGTCTCGCGGTCGAGCGCCGCGTCGATCCACGCCGCGACGGTCGCGGAGTCGGGCACCAGGTCGTGGTCGACGTGGCCGAGGCGCAGCTTGAGCCGGTGGTCGCACGCGGCGACCTCGTCGGCCGCTGCCAGCCATGCGGCGGTCGGCGGTCCGGGGAGCTCGATGAAGAGGGGCACGTCGAGGTCGGCGTCCCGGGCCGCGGCGTCGATGCGGCGGACGTTGCCGACCGGGTCGTCGGTGTCACGGACGACGATCTCGACGGCCGCGACGTCCAGTCCGAGCCTCGCCGCCGCGCCCAGGGGGCCGGCGAGCTGGCCGGCGCCGCCGGTGACCACCACGGAGAGCGGGGCGTCGAAGCCGCGCACCAGCGGCAGGTCGGTGTCACGGAGCACGAAGCTGCCGACGAGGTCGGCCCACCACTCCTCGCGACGCGCGCCGTACGCCGCGGTCGCGTCGTGGAGGGGGGCGTCGCCCGGCGGGAAGATGGCGGCGTCGTCGACGAGGCCGGTCCACTCGTCGGGCCAGCCCGAGGAGTCGGCGGGATCGGCAGGAGCGGGGTCGACAGGTGGTGGGGAGGGCGTCACGGGTCTACTCTAGCCACCAGATAGCGGACGTGAGAGTCCGATAATCGGATGACAGGATCGCACCGATGGCCTACTACCGAGCACTCGGCCAGCTGCCCCGCCAGCGCCACACCCAGCTGCGCGACGACGACGGTCACCTGTTCCGGGAGGAGCTGATGGGCGAGGAGGGCTTCTCCTCCGACTCCTCGCTGCTCTACCGCCGCGGCGTCCCGAGCGCGATCACCGACAGCACGGTCTGGGAGCTCGGCGACCAGACCCGCACCCCCAACCACCCGCTCAAGCCCCGCCACCTCAAGCTGCACGACCTGGCCACCGGTGACTGCGCCGTGGAGGGCCGCCGACTGGTCCTCGGCAACAACGACGTCCGGATCGCCTACGTCGTCACCGGCACCGACCCGTCCCCGCTCTACCGCAACGCGATCGGTGACGAGTGCGTCTACGTCGAGTCCGGCAGCGGCACCGTCGAGACCGCCTTCGGCGTGGTGCCATACCGCGCCGGCGACTACGTCGTCATCCCGCGCGCCACCGACCACCGCTGGGTGCCGGCCGAGGCCTCGCGTCTCTACGCGATCGAGGCCAACAGCCACATCCACCCGCCCAAGCGCTATCTCTCGCGCTTCGGCCAGCTGCTCGAGCACGCGCCCTACTGCGAGCGCGACCTGCACGGCCCCGCCGAGACCTTCCAGGCCGACGGCACCGACGTCGACGTGCTGGTCAAGCACCGCACCAGCTCGGGCATCGTCGGCACCCGGCTGACCTACGCCACCCACCCCTTCGACGTCGTCGGCTGGGACGGCTGCCTCTACCCCTACACGTTCAACATCGAGGACTACATGCCGATCACCGGCAAGGTGCACCAGCCGCCGCCGGTGCACCAGGTCTTCGAGGGCTGGAACTTCGTCATCTGCAACTTCCTGCCCCGCAAGGTCGACTACCACGAGCTCGCGATCCCGGTGCCCTACTACCACTCCAACGTCGACTCCGACGAGGTCATGTTCTACGTCGGCGGCGACTACGAGGCCCGCAAGGGCTCGGGCATCGGGATCGGCTCGATCAGCCTGCACCCCGGTGGCCACGCCCACGGCCCGCAGCCCAGCGCGATCGAGGCGTCCCTCGGCGTGCAGTACTTCGAGGAGTCCGCCGTCATGGTCGACACCTTCGCCCCGCTCGAGCTCGGCGAGGGCGGCCTCGCGGTGGAGGACCCGGCGTACGCCTGGAGCTGGGCCGGGCGTGGCCCCAGCCCCAGCCCCTCGGGTCGTGCCCCCGGCGAGGACGGCGGACCGGCGGTCTTCAGCAACAGCTGAGCGCCCCGTCGCCGCGGCCCCTTCCTTCGGGTGGTCGTTAGCGTGGCCGGCATGACGACCGCTGAGCACAGAGGCGGCGACGCCGACCTCCCGCCCTGCGTCCTGCTCCTCTTCGGTGCCCGCGGCGACCTCGCCGCTCGCAAGCTCTTCCCCGGCCTCTACCGCCTCGCGGCCGCGGGGCGGTTGCCGCGCGACTACGCGGTCATCGGCAGCGGCCGGCACTCGCCGGGCTCGGACGAGGACTTCCGCGACGAGGTGCTCGAGGGTCTGCGCGACTCCGTCGACGACCTCGACGAGGACGTCGCCCGCGAGCTGCTCGAGCGGACCGCCTTCTGCACCTCCGACGCCGACGACGGCACCGAGCTCGCGGCCCGGGTGCGCGAGGTCGAGAGGGACCTCGGTGAGGACGTACGCCGCCTCGTCTACCTCTCCGTGCCGCCGACCGCGATGTCCGGGATGGTGGCGATGCTCGGTCGCGAGGGCCTCGCCGAGCGGGCCCGGCTGGTCATCGAGAAGCCCTTCGGCCTCGACCTGGCCTCCTTCGAGGAGCTCGACGACGACGTGCACGCGGTCTTCGAGGAGGAGCAGGTCTTCCGCATCGACCACTTCCTCGGCAAGGAGGCCGTCCAGAACCTGCTCGCCCTGCGCTTCGCCAACGCGCTGTTCGAGCCGGCGTGGAGCCGCCACAGCATCGCCTCGGTCCAGGTCGACGTCCCCGAGACGCTCGCGATGGAGGGCCGCGGCTCGTTCTACGAGTCGACGGGCGCGCTGCGCGACATGGTCTCCACCCACCTCTTCCAGATCCTCGGCGCCGTCGCGCTCGAGGACCCGGGGGAGTGGTCAGCAGCCGCCGTGCGCCGCGCGCGGGCGGCGGTGTTCGCGGACGTGCGCCCGCTCGACCCGTCGCGCGTGGTGCTCGGCCAGTACGACGGCTACCGCGACGAGGACGACGTCGACGAGGACTCCGACGTGGAGACCTTCGTGGCGCTCGAGGCCTTCGTCGACAACGACCGGTGGCGCGGCGTGCCGTTCCACCTGCGCACCGGCAAGGCGATGGCCGAGACCCGGCGCACGGTGACCCTGCGCTTCCGCGAGCCGGAGTCGTCGGTGTTCGGCACCGGACTGGCGCCCGACGAGCTCGTCCTCGAGCTCACCGACGAGGCGCAGGTGCACGTCGAGCTGCTCGGCAAGCGTCCCGGCCCGGAGATGGAGCTGGCCCCGGCCACGATGCGGCTCGACCTGGGCGACGAGCTCCCGCACGACGAGCCGCTCGAGGCCTACGAGCGGCTGCTCCTCGACGTGCTCCACGGCGACCACACGCTCTTCGCGCACGCCGACGAGACCCGCCGGCTCTGGGAGGTCTGCCAGCCCGTCCTCGACGACCGCCCCGACCCCCGCCCGTACGCCTCCGGGTCGTGGGGCCCGCAGGAGGCACTCGGCCTCCCCGACGGGGGCTGGCGGCTGGGGCGCGAGGACTCCGATGGGTCGTGACAGGGGAAGTGACCCCGAGGCCCTCCCCATCGCGGAGCACGGCCTCGTCGGTGACCTGCGCACCGCGGCGCTCGTGGCGACCGACGGCACCATCGACTGGTTCTGCCCCGGCCGGTTCGACGCACCGAGCGTCTTCGCGTCGATCCTCGACCCCGGCGCCGGGTCGTGGCAGCTGCGTCCCGACGACGAGGACGCCCGCAGCCAGCAGTACTACCTCCCCGAGACCAACATCCTCATCACCCGCTTCATGACCGAGCGCGGGGTGGTCGAGGTCCACGACTTCATGCCCGTCCTGCGGGCCCACGACCCCGACCACCGCCAGCGCCTCGTACGCCGCGTCGTCGGGCTGCGGGGCTCCGTCGACCTCACGACGTCGATGGCGCCGCGCCCCGACTACGGCACGACCGAGCCGGACCTCGACGTCGAGGACGGCGTGGTGCGCTTCGCCGACGGCGACGTCCACCTGGCCCTGTCGAGCACCGTGGACCTCGACGTCGACGACTGCTCCGCCTCGGCCCGGCTGTCCCTGCGCGCCGGCGAGTCGGCCCTGTTCGTGCTCGAGGTCCTCGCGCCCGGGGAACCGGCCCACGGGTGCGGCAAGGGTGACGTCGACGAGCTGTTCGAGGCCACCGCCGCCTTCTGGCGGTCGTGGCTGTCGCAGAGCACCTACACCGGGCGGTGGCGCGAGTGGATCGACCGGTCGGCGCTCACCCTCAAGCTGCTGTGCCACGAGCCCACCGGCGGCATCGTCGCCGCCCCGACCACCAGCCTCCCCGAGAGCATCGGCGGCACCCGCAACTGGGACTACCGCTACGTCTGGGTGCGCGACGCCGCGTTCAGCGTGTACGCCCTGCTGCGCCTGGGCTTCACCGACGAGGCGGCGGCGTTCGTGCGGTTCCTGTCCGAGCGGCTCGGCGAGGCGGCCGAGGACGGTGACGACGAGCTCGGCCCACTGCGGGTGCTCTACGACCTCGACGGCAACCTGCCCCACGAGCGCGAGCTGGGCCACCTCGCGGGCCACCGCGGCTCGCGACCCGTACGCGTCGGCAACGGCGCCGTCGACCAGCTGCAGCTCGACGTCTACGGCGAGCTGATCGACTCGGTCTACCTCTTCGACAAGCACGGGCGCGGCATCAGCCACGACGCGTGGTCCGACCTGCGCCGCATCATGGCCTGGCTGATGGACAACTGGGAGCGCCCCGACGCGGGGATGTGGGAGATCCGCAGCGAGCCGCGGACCCACACCACGTCGCTGGTGATGAGCTGGGTCGCGGTCGAGCGGATGATGCGGGTGGCGCGGCGGCGTGGCCTGCCGAGCGACCTGACCGAGCTGGCCACGACCCGCGACGCGATCTACGAGCGGGTGATGACCGACTGCTGGAACGACGAGCTCGGCGCCTTCACGGCCTTCCCCGGCGGGAAGGTGCTCGACGCCGGTGCCCTGCTGATGCCGATGGTCAAGATGCTCGCGCCCGACGACCCCGGTTCCTCTCCACCCTCGCCAAGGTGGAGGAGCGGCTGGTGTCCGACAGCCTCGTGCTGCGCTACGACCCGGAGTCGTTCGCCGACGGCGTCTCGGACGCCGGTGGGACCGAGGCCGGCATGGCCGGCGGCGAGGGCACGTTCTCGCTGGCCTCGTTCTGGTACGTCGAGGCCCTCACCCGCGCCGGCCGGCTGGCCGATGCGCGCCTCGCGCTGGAGAAGATGTTCACCTACGCCAACCACCTCGGCCAGTACGCCGAGCAGGTGGGGCTCAACGGCGAGCAGCTCGGCAACTTCCCCCAGGGCTTCACCCACCTGAGCCTGATCAGCGCCGTGATCAACCTGGACCGTAGCCTCGACGCATGACCAGCGCGCCGGGGACCCGTCCGGCCCGCGGCACCCTGGTGCTGATCCCGTTCGTTCTGGCGATGCTGGCGATGCTCGGCCCGTTCAGCATCGACACCCCGTTCCCCGCGTTCTCGCAGATGGGCGACGCCCTCGACGTGTCCGTGGGTGAGCTCCAGCTCGTGGTGACCGCCTACATGCTGGCGTTCGCGGCGATGAGCATCTTCCACGGACCGCTGTCGGACGCGCTCGGCCGCAAGCCGGTGATCGTGTGGTCGCTGGCGGCGTACGCCGTGGCCTCCGTCGCGTGCGCGTTCGCGCCGACCCTCGAGTGGCTGCTCGTCGGGCGGGTCGTGCAGGGGCTGGCGGCGGGCGGCTCGACGATCGTGAGCCGCACGATCATCCGGGACCTGTTCGACGGCGCCGACGCGCAGCGCCTGATGAGCCAGGTCGCGGTGATCTTCGGGCTGGCCCCGGCGATCGCGCCGGTCGTCGGCGGGCTGCTGGTGCAGGTCGGGCCCTGGGAGACGGTGTTCTGGTTCATGGCGGCGTTCGCGCTGGTCCTGCTGGTCGGCTCGCTCGCGCTGCTGCCCGAGAGCCACCCGCCCGAGCGGCGGGTGCCGTTGCGGGTCGGCGAGGTCGTCGCCGGCCTCGCCGCGGTCGTGGCCGTGCCCGCCTTCCACCGGATGGCCTGGGCCGGCACCCTCGTCTTCGCCGCCCAGTTCCTCTACATCGGCGGCGCCGCGATCTTCGTCGTCGACCTGCTGGGCGAGGGCGAGCTCGACTTCTGGAAGCTCTTCGTCCCGATGATCGGGGCGATGGTGGTCGGGTCGGTCCTGAGCGGGCGCCTCGGACCGCTCGTGACCAGCTCCCAGCTGGTGTCCGCCGGGTACGCCGCCAGCGCCGCGGGCGCGCTCCTCGGCGTCGTCGTCGCGCTGACCCCCGCCGGCGAGGTGCTGCCGTGGGCGGCGGCCGGCGTCGCACTGATCGCCTTCGGCAACGGCCTGGCCTACCCCAACATCCAGCTGCTCATGCTCGACCTCGTCCCCACCCGTCGCGGTGCGGTCATGTCGGCGGGGGCGTTCGTCACGCTCGTGTTCAACGCCGTCAGCGCAGCCGTCCTCGCCCCGTACGCCGGTCGCTCCGTCCTCGGCTTCGCCGTGGCCGCGGCCGTCTGCGTGCTCCTCGGCTGGGCGTGCTGGCGCTGGCACCAGCACGCCTCGCGCACCTCGGTCCGCGCCTGAACGACCGCCCGCCGCCGCGGCCGAGGGTGGCGGCAGATTGCGGTTGGGGGTGCCTGGGAGGTGCGATGTGCCGCCACCCCTCGAGGTCGGGCGGCGGTGGTGGCGGCAGATGGCGCGTACGGGGGCGCGCGGGTGCGAGGTGCCGCCACCCCCGGGTCGGGCGGTGGGGGTGGCGGCAGATGACGGGTGGGGGTGCCTGGGAGGTGCGATGTGCCGCCACCCCTCGAGGTCGGGCGGCGGTGGTGGCGGCAGATGGCGCGTACGGGAGTGTGCGGGTTGTGATGTGCCGCCACCCCCGCACGCCGGGCCGGCGGCACGGGCTTTGCACCCGAGTTCCCTGCTTCGAGGTACGGATCTGTACCTGTAAGCAGGGCGGTCACCGGATATCCGGTGACTCCAGCCGCCGCGAGCCGACCGCCGACTCAGGAGGTCCAGGCCCGCCAGAGCGCGGCGTACTCCCCGTCGAGGTCGATCAGCTCGTCGTGGCTGCCGAGCTCGACGACGAGCCCGTCCATGACGACCGCGATGCGGTCGGCGTCGTGCGCGGTGTGGAGGCGGTGGGCGATCGCGACGACGGTGCGGCCCTCGAGCAGGTTGTTCATCGAGCCCTCGAGGGTGCGCGCCGTGCGCGGGTCGATCAGCGAGGTGGCCTCGTCGAGCACGAGGGTGTGCGGGTCAGCGATGATCAGCCGGGCGAGCGCCACCTGCTGGGCCTGCGCCGGCGTCAGGGCGAATCGCCCGGACCCGATCATCGTGTCGAGGCCGTCGGGCAGCCGCTCGACCCAGGCGAGGGAGCCGACGGCGCGCAGGGCCTCGCGCACGGCGTCGTCGGAGGAGTCCTCGCGCGCGAGCACGATGTTGTCGCGCACCGTCCCGATGAAGACGTGGTGCTCCTGGGTGACCAGCGCGACCTCGGTGCGCAGCACCTCCAGCGGCAGGTCGACCAGGTCGACGCCGCCCACCCGGGCGGACCCGGTGCGGGGGCGGTTGATGCCCGAGAGCAGCCGGCCGAGCGTCGACTTGCCCGAGCCGCTGGGGCCGACCACCGCGAGCCGCTCGCCCGTACGCAGCCGCAGGTCGATGCCGTGCAGCACGTCGTGGCCCTCGCGGTAGGCGAACCGCAGGTCCTCCCCGACCAGCTCGACCCCGTCGGGCAGCCGGTCGCCGGGCTCGCGGTCGGGCTGGACCTCGGCGATGCCGAGCAGGCGGCTGGTCGAGGCGGCACCGACCTGGAGCCGGTCCACCTCGCCGATCACGGCGTCGAGCGGCTCACTGAGCGCCACCACGTAGAGCATCGCCGCGGTGATCTGCCCGAGGTCGACCCAGCCGCGGCTGTAGGCGTACGCGCCCACCAGCAGGGTGACGACCTGCGGCACCTGGAAGGCACCGTTGAGGGCGGCGAACAGCACGTTGCGCAGCGTCATGCCGTAGCGCTCGGCCTGCGCGGAGACCTCGATGTCGTCGGAGCCCGCGCGCACCCGGGCGGTCGAGAGCCCGAGCGCCTCCACGGTGCGGGCGCCCTCGACGGTCTCGGTGAGAGTGGTGTTGATCCGCGAGTAGGTCGCCCCCTCGGTGATGTAGGCCTTGGGGGCGCGGCTCAGGTAGGTGCGCACCGCCGGCGTGCACAGCGCGAACACCACGAGGGCCGGCACCGCGAGCACGAGGGAGTTGAGCAGCATCGCCACGACGGAGAGCAGGACCGTCAGCAGCGAGATCAGCAGGCGGGGTACGCCCCACTGCACGCTGCGGGCCATGGTCCCGACGTCACGGGTGACGCGCGTGACCAGGTCGCCGGTGCTGGCACCCTCGACCCGCCCCAAGGGCAGGCGCAGGATCGTGCCGACGATGTACTCGCGTGCCGAGGCGAGGAGGTCCTGGCCGAAGTGGGTGGAGGTCCGCTGGGCGCCGAAGGTGAAGACGGCCTGGAGCAGGACCACGCCGACCACGACGAGGGCCAGCGTGTCGAGCCCCTCGACGGCGGCACCCTGGGTCTGGACGCGGTTGACCAGCTCCCCGAGCAGCCGCGGCACCACCAGCGCGGAGCCGGCGGCGAGCGCGTTGAGGGCCACGAGCAGGGCGAACGACTTCTTGCGGCTGCGCACCAGGTCGCCGAAGAAGGCGAGCACCGCGCGGTTGCCCGACACCGGCCAGCCGCGCGCCGGGTTGCGGGAGGCGGCGTAGACGTCCTCGGCGCGCTGGCGGCGCAGGGCGTGGCGCTGCCACAGCGCCCGGTGGCGCTCGCGAGCCCCGACGCCCCGCGGCGGGTGCAGCTCGTCGGGGATGGCGGGCGGGTCCTCGGTCCGGTCGCGCCAGGTCGCGGCCGAGGTGGCGAGGAGGTCGGTGCTCATCGGGCGGCCTCCTCCTCGTCGAGGGCGCGGGCGACCACGCGGCGGTAGTCGTCGACGGCGAGCAGGTCGGCGTGCCGGCCCTCGGCCACCACCGTGCCGTCGTGCAGCAGCACGACGTGGTCGGCGTGGTGCAGCCAGAGCGGTGAGACCGTCGTGACCACCGTGGTGCGGCCCCGGCGGGTGTGGGCGACCCGCTCGGCGACCCTGGCCTCGGTGTGGGCGTCGACGGCCGAGGTCGGCTCGACCAGCACCAGGACCGGCGGGTCCCCGGCGATGGCCCGGGCGAGGACGACGCGCTGGCGCTGCCCGCCGGACAGGCCGCGGCCGCGCTCGTCGAGCTGGCCCTGCCATCCCTCGGGCAGCGCGTCGTAGACGTCCTCGGCGTTGGCGACGCGGAGGGCGTGCTCGGCCTGCTCGCGGGTCAGCCGGCCGTGGGGGTCGACGGCGTCCTGGAGCGTGCCGGCGAACAGCTGGCTGCCGGTGTCGCTGACCAGCACCTGGCGGCGTACGTCGGCCAGGTCGGCGCGGGCCAGGTCGACGCCGCCGAGGGTGACGCCCCAGTCGCGGCCGGCGCGCTCCTCGTCGAGCGCCGCGATCCGGGCGCGTTCACGGGCCTTCTCGGCGCGGGCGCGTCGGGCGGCCCGACCGCGCACCGCGTCATCCCCGTCGACGGGGACGGGCTCGGTGTCGGCGGGCAGGTAGCGGCCGAGCCGGTCGGCCAGGGCGGAGCTCTGCTCGGGGACGGCGCTGACGACGACCGTGAGGATGCCCGGCTGCACGGTGAGACCGCTGGTCGCGTCGTGGAGGGCGGCGGTGCCGTCGAGGGCGACCGGCTCGGCCGGGTCGCGCCACGGGGGTCGCTGCTCGAAGATCGCGATGGCCTTGCGGGCGCTGACCATCGAGCGCACGCCCTTCTGGGCGAACTCGAAGAACGTCCGGATCGGCCCGACCATGAACAGGCCGTAGCCGAGGAAGGTGATGAGCTGGCCGACGGTCAGGGCGCCGGCCTCGACCTGCCGGGTGCCGAGCCAGACCAGGGCGACGAGGAAGATGCCGGAGAGCAGCACGCCGACGGCCTCGACGACGGCCTGCCAGATGCCGGCCGCGACGCCCGCGTCCTTGGCCGACTGGGACTGGCGGTCGTAGTTGGCGCCGAAGGTCTGCTCGCCGCCGATGCCCCGCAGGATCCGCAGGCCGGCGACGATGTCGGTGGCCAGCGAGGTGAGGTCGGACGTGCGCGAGCGCTCGAGCTGCTGGCGGCGGTGCAGCGGCCGCAGCAGCGGCAGCGCCGCGCCGACGAGCACGGGCGCCGCGACCAGCGTGAGCAGGCCGAGCTGCCACGACATGGTCAGCACGATGACCGCGACCGTCAGGTAGGAGACCAGCTGGCCGACGGTGCGGGCGAGGATCTCGGTGAGCGCGCCGAACTCGTCGGAGTCGCTGGAGGCCACGCTCAGCACCTCACCGGTCGGCGAGCGCCGGGGCAGCACGTGCCCCATCTGCACGACCTTGCGGGTGACCATCTCGAGCGCGCCGTAGAGGCCGATGAGCCAGGTCCGCACCACGAGCGTGTGGGACACGATCCCGAAGACGGCGCCGATCAGGACCACGCCGAGCAGCAGCGCCGCCCAGCCGAGCAGCGCCGCCGTCGAGCCGCCCACGATGCCGTCGTCGACCGCGCGGCCGAAGATCCACGGGCCGAGGGTCATCGGCAGGAACCACAGCGAGTAGCACAGCGAGGACAGCGCGATGAGCGCCTTCTGCTGGCCCAGCACCCACCTCAGGAATGCGGCAGGCGTCCGGGTGTCGGGGTCCGGAGAGGGGGCGGCGTCTGAACCCGAGAAGAACGTCGCGGTCCGGGGTGGGAAGTCCTGCATGTCACCGTCGACCCTAAGCGGTCGGGCCCCGTCCGGACGACGCAATAACCAGGTCGCCCGGACGGGGTCGTGGGCCTCAGGCCGCGCCGTACGCCGGGTAGTCGGTGTAGCCCTCGGCGTCGCCGCCGTAGAAGGACTCCGGGCGGGGCGGGTTGAGCGGCAGCCCCTCGGCCAGTCGGCGGGGCAGGTCGGGGTTGGCGATGAAGGTCCGGCCGAAGGCGGCCGCGTCGATCCAGCCCGCGTCGAGCAGCCGCTCGGCCTTGGCGAGGTCGTAGTTGCCGGCGCCGACGATCGGGCCGGGGTGCGCCTCGCGCAGGGCCCGGCGGTAGTCGTCGTCCAGCTCGGGGCCGCCGGCCCAGTCGGGCTCGGACAGGTGGAGGAACGCCAGGTCGCGGCGGCCGAGCTCCGCAGCGACGTACAGGCCGGCCTCGGCGCCCTCGGGGTCCTCGGTGCCGTTGAAGGACCCGATCGGCGAGATCCGTACGGCCACCCGGTCCGCGGACCACGCGCCGACCACGGCGTCGGTGACCTCGAGCATGAGCCGCGCGCGGTTCTCCAGCGGTCCGCCGTAGGGGTCGGTGCGCAGGTTGCTGTCCGCGGCGAGGAACTGGTGCAGCAGGTAGCCGTGGGCGCCGTGGATCTCGACGAGGTCGAAGCCGGCCTCGCGGGCGTTGACCGTGGCCCGCCGGTAGTCCTCGACGACCCGCGGGATCTCCTCGAGGTCAAGCGCGCGCGGCACCGGGCAGGCCACCCGCGTCGGGCGGCCGTCCTCGCCGCGCACGGTGGTGCGGTTGCGGTAGGGGCCGGCGCTGGCCGAGACCGGCAGCGCGCCGTCGTGGAACGACTCGTGCGAGACCCGGCCGACGTGCCACAGCTGCGCGGCGATCAGGCCGCCCGCCTCGTGCACCGCGTCGGTGACCCTCCGCCAGCCCGCGACCTGCTGGTCGCTGAAGATGCCGGGGGTGTCCATGTAGCCCTTGCCCTCCGGGCTGATCTGCGTCCCCTCGGAGATGAGGAGGCCCGCGCTGGCTCGCTGCACGTAGTACTCGCGCATCAGGTCGTTGGGCACGTCGCCCGGCACGGTCGCGCGCATCCGGGTCAGCGGCGCCATGAAGGCGCGGTTCTCCGTGCGTACGGCGCCGAGGGTCAGGGGATCGAAGAGGGAGGCCATGACGGGGAGCAACGGCCTCCGCGTGGCCGCTATTCCGTGCGCTGCCTCGCCGCACACCGCCCGGACGGGCCCGTCCGGGCGGTGTGGGGAGCGCCACCGGCGAGGCAGGATGGACCCGTGACCTTCCTCTCCCACCTGCGAGACGTGCCCGCCCGGCTCCGCAACGAGTCCCGGCAGGTGCCCACCGACGACATCGACGAGACGGAGGTGGAGGTCGAGTCGACCGCCCATGCGGCGGCCGGTGCGACGGCCGTCGCGGTCGCGATGCGGCGCGCCATCGGGCAGATGGGGGTGCGCCGCGCGGCCTCGACGCTGACCAGGCTCAACCAGGTCGACGGCTTCGACTGCCAGGGTTGCGCCTGGCCCGACCCGGCGCCGGGCCACCGGCACGCGGCCGAGTTCTGCGAGAACGGTGCCAAGGCCGTCGCCGAGGAGGCGACCAAGGAGCTGCTCGACCGGGAGTTCTTCGCCACGCACCCGGTCGCCGACCTCGCCGGGCGCACCGAGTTCTGGCTCGGCAAGCAGGGGCGCATCACCGAGCCGATGGTCCTGCGTCCCGGCGCGACGCACTACACGCCGATCTCGTGGGACGACGCGTTCGCCACGATCGCCGGCCACCTCCGCCGCCTCGACCACCCCGACCAGGCGACCTTCTACACGTCGGGCAAGACCTCCAACGAGGCGGCGTTCGCCTACCAGCTCTTCGTGCGCGCGTTCGGCACCAACAACCTCCCCGACTGCTCCAACATGTGCCACGAGTCGTCCGGGTCGGCCCTCGTCGACACCATCGGCATCGGCAAGGGCTCGGTGAGCCTCGAGGACATCCACCAGGCCAAGCTGATCGTGGTGGTCGGCCAGAACCCCGGCACCAACCACCCCCGCATGCTGTCGGCCCTCGAGGAGGCCAAGTCGCGCGGCGCGCGGATCATCGCGGTCAACCCGCTCAAGGAGGCCGGCCTGGTCCGTTTCAAGAACCCCCAGCACGCCAAGGGCCTGACCGTCGGCACCGCGCTGGCCGACCTCCACCTCCCCATCCGGCTCAACGGCGACCTGGCGCTCTTCCAGGCGATCGGCTCGCTGCTGGTCG
The DNA here is from genome assembly GCF_059567905.1 of Nocardioides sp. BGA-UO-ETr-FS32. Lineage (NCBI taxonomy): Bacteria > Bacillati > Actinomycetota > Actinomycetes > Propionibacteriales > Nocardioidaceae > Nocardioides > Nocardioides sp. BGA-UO-ETr-FS32. Next base: position 47,371 of record NZ_JCAQOX010000015.1, read on the forward strand.
AGTGGGACGCCGTCGACCGCGACTTCCTCGACCGCTACACCACCGGCTACGACGAGTACGTCGCCCACGTGGCCGACCTCGACTGGGCGAAGGTCGAGGCCTCCACCGGGCTCTCCCGCGAGCAGGTGACCGAGGCGGCCAGGATGTTCGCTGACTCGCCCGCGACGATCACCTGCTGGGCGATGGGCATCACCCAGCACCACAACGCCGTCGGGACGATCAAGGAGATCGTCAACGTGGCGCTGCTCCAGGGCAACATCGGCAGGCCCGGCGCCGGCGTGTGCCCGGTGCGCGGGCACTCCAACGTGCAGGGCGACCGGACGATGGGCATCTGGGAGCGGCTGCCCGACCACTTCCTCGACGCCATCCGCGACGAGTTCGGCTTCGAGCCGCCACGCGAGCACGGTCTGGACACCGTCGGGTCCATCCAGGCGCTCCGCGACGGGAGGGTCCGGGTCTTCTTCGCCATGGGCGGCAACTTCGTCGGTGCCGCGCCCGACACCGAGGCGACCGAGGCGGCCATGCGCAACGCCGCCCTCACCGTGCACGTGTCGACCAAGCTCAACCGTTCGCACGTCGTCCACGGCGGCGAGGCGCTGATCCTCCCCGCGCTCGGGCGCAGCGAGAAGGACCTGACCGGCGGGCGTCTGCAGCGCGTGACGGTCGAGGACTCGATGTCGGCGGTCCACGCCTCCCACGGGCCGCTCGAACCCGCTTCGGAGCACCTGAAGTCCGAGGTCGACATCATCTGCTCGCTCGCACTCGCCACCCTCGGCGAGGACTCGCCCGTCCCGTGGGCCGCGTTCCGCGACGACTACAGCGAGATCCGCCGCCGGATCGCGCGCGTGGTGCCCGGCTGCGCTGCGTACGACGAGAAGGTGCACGAGCCCGGCGGCTTCGTGCTGCCCCACCCGCCCCGCGACAACCGGGTCTTCGAGACCCCCAGCGGCAAGGCGGTCATCACCTCGACCCCGCTCGACGTCCTCGACGTGCCGCGTGGGCGGTTCCTGCTGCAGACGATGCGCTCGCACGACCAGTTCAACACCACGATCTACGGCCTCGACGACCGCTACCGCGGGGTCAAGGGCGGGCGGCGGGTCGTCTTCGTCAACCCGGACGACGTGCGCGACCTCGGCTTCGCCGAGGGCGACGTCATCGACCTGGTCAGCGAGTGGAAGGACGGCATCGAGCGGACCGCCCGGTCGTTCCGCGTCGTCCCCTACGACCAGCCGCGCGGCTGCGTGGCCGCCTACTACCCGGAGGCCAACGCGCTCGTCCCGCTGGACTCCACGGCGGAGAAGAGCAACCAGCCGGTCTACAAGTCGGTCGTGGTGCGCCTCGAGCGGCCCGGCTCCGACGAGCACGCGACGGGCAGCGGGCACGGGTCGAAGGACCAGGGACCCGGCTCCCTCCGCGACGACGAGCCGCACCACCTGAGCTGAGCCTCCGCACGAGTTCACCCGATCGGTTAGCGTGGCCGACGATGACCGCGCAGATCGACGTGCTCACCTCGCGCGAGGTCCCGCTGGGGGGCCCCCGGGCGATGCGCGTACGCCGAACGCTCCCGCAACGGCACCGCTCGCTCATCGGGGCGTGGTGCTTCGTCGACCACTACGGCCCCGACGAGGTCGCGCACACCGGCGGGATGGTCGTCGCGCCCCACCCGCACACCGGGCTGCAGACCGCGAGCTGGCTCTTCGAGGGCGAGATCGAGCACCGCGACTCGGCGGGCAACCGCGCGATCGTCCGTCCCGGAGAGCTCAACCTGATGACCTCGGGGCGCGGCATCTCCCACTCGGAGGTCTCCACCGAGGGCACGTCCGTGCTGCACGGCGCGCAGCTCTGGATCGCCCTGCCCGGCGGCACCCGCGACACCGACCCCGGCTTCGAGCACTTCGTCCCGCAGCCCGTGCGCGGCCCCGGCTGGGAGGCCCGCGTCTTCCTCGGCTCGCTCCTCGGCGCCGAGTCGCCGGTGGCCACCCACACCCCGCTGCTGGGTGCGGAGGTGATGCTCGCCACCGGCAAGACCCTCGAGATCGAGGTCGACGAGTCCTTCGAGCACGGCGTGCTGCTCGACGTCGGCGCGATCGACGTCGACGGCACCGAGCTCAAGCCCAGCGACCTCGCCTACGCGGCCCCGGGCACCCGTACGCTCACCGTCACCGCCCACGAGGAGGCCCGCCTGCTCGTGCTCGGTGGTCCGCCCTTCGGCGAGCCGATCGTGATGTGGTGGAACTTCATCGGACGCACCCACGAGGAGATCGTCGGCTACCGCGAGGAGTGGCAGGCGCAGATCCGCGGCGGCCGGCAGGTCGACGGCCGGTTCGGGGTGGTCGACATCGACATGGACGCGATCCCCGCCCCCGAGATGCCCAACGTACGCCTCAAGCTCCGGCACTGACCGCGATGGGTTCCTCCGCGGTCGTCGGCACGGACGGCGTCGCCCGCTGCCCCTGGGGCAGCGGCGACCCGGTCAACCTCGCCTACCACGACACCGAGTGGGGCCTGCGGGTCTCCGGCGAGTCGGCCCACCTCGAGCGGCTGACCCTCGAGGCGTTCCAGTCCGGCCTGTCGTGGCGCACGATCCTGCTCAAGCGGGAGAACTTCCGGGCGGCGTTCGCCGGCTTTGACGCCGACGCAGTCGCGGCGTACGGGCCCACGGACGTCGAGCGGCTGATGGCCGACGCCGGCATCGTGCGCAACCGGCGCAAGGTCGACGCCGCGATCGCCAACGCCCGGGCCACCGTCGCGCTGCGCGAGCAGGGCGGTCTGGAGGCGTTCATCTGGTCCTTCCGCCCCGAGCCTGGCCCGCCGCCGCGCACGACTGCCGACGTGCCGACCACCTCGCCCGAGTCGCTCGCCCTCTCCAAGGCGCTCAAGAAGGCCGGGTTCGCCCACGTCGGTCCCACCACGATGTACGCCCTGATGGAGGCCATCGGCCTCGTCGACGACCACCTCGAGGACTGCCACCGCCGCGGCTGCGCTGACTGACGGACGTCAGTCGGACTTGCGCCAGACCGAGACGTGGCTCTCGCTGTCGCTGGTGAAGGGTGCGCCGTGCCAGTCGGCGACGCGTCGTTCGAGCGACATCCCGGCGAGCTGGGCCATCAGGTCGCACTCCGCCGGCCAGATGTAGCGGAAGTTGCTCGCCCCGTAGGTGACCGTGCCGTCGTCGTGGCGGCGGTAGTGGTGGGACGTGCCCTGCTGGGTGGTCATGTCGTAGGTGTCGAAGCCGACGTGGCTGCTTCCGACGTGGAACGGCACCGCGTCCTGTCCCGGAGGGAACCGCCGGATGCCGGGGACCCAGAGCTCCACGACGAAGCGGCCGCCCGGCGCGAGGTGCCGTGCCGCGTTGCCGAAGCACGCCACCTGCTCGGCCTGGGTGCGCAGGTTGCCGATGCTGTTCCACACGACGTAGACGAGGCTGAACTCGCCCGGCACCCGGGCGGTGGCCATGTCGCCCACGACGACGGGGATGTCGCCCCGCTTGCCCAGGAGCTGGTCCGCCATCGGCTGAGAAAGCTCGATGCCGCTGACCCGCAACCCCCGGTCGGCCAGCGGGATCGCGACGCGGCCGGTGCCCACCGCCAGCTCGAGGGCTGGACCACCACCGGCCAGCGCAGCCAGGAAGTCGACCGCCGGGTCGAGGACCTCGGGGTCGAACATGAAGGCCGAGCTCTCGTCATAGGTCGCCGCTGCTTCTGCGTCCCAGTAGTCGCTGCTGGTCATGGCTGCACGCTGCCCGGCGGCGGTCGCCGACCACAACCGATTTGACCCCTGCCGCCGCGCGCGCCCAGTCCGTAGGCTGCCCCGCTATGACGCGCGTGCACGCCTTCTCCGCCGACGACGCCCTGGCCGACCTCGACGCCACCGGCCTGGTGGCCGCGCTCCGGGCGGGGGAGGTCACGGTGCCCGAGGTGGTCGACGCGGCCATCGCGCGCACCGAGCGGGTCGACGCCGCCCTCGGCGCCGTCGCGTACGCCGCCTACGACCGGGCGCGCGCGGAGGCGAGGAACCCGCGCGGGGGCTGGTTCGCCGGGGTGCCGACCTTCGTCAAGGACAACGTCGACGTGGCAGGGATGCCGACCCAGCACGGCGCGGACGCGTTCACGGCCCGGCCCGCCCGGGCCGACGGCGACTTCGCCCGGATGTACCTCGCCACCGGGCTGATCCCGCTGGGGAAGACCCAATTGTCCGAGTTCGGCTTCTCGGGCGCGGCCGACCACGTACGCCTCGGCCCGGTGCGCTCGCCGTGGAACCCCGACCACTACGCCGGCGCCTCCTCCGCGGGGTCCGCCGCGCTGGTCGCCGCCGGGGCGGTGCCCATCGCCCACGCCAACGACGGCGGCGGCTCGATCCGGATCCCCGCGGCCGTCAACGGCCTCGTCGGGCTCAAGCCCACCCGAGGCCGCCTCGCCCAGGACCGGATCATGCGCGAGATGCCCGTGCGCATCGTCTCCGACGGCGTGCTGACCCGCAGCGTCCGCGACACGGCCGCGTTCTACCGCGAGGCCGAGAAGATCTGGCGCAACCCGCTCCTCGCGCCGGTGGGCGACATCACCCGCCCCGGCCGCGCGCGGCTGCGGGTCGCGGTGGTCACCCAGGGCATCGGCCGCGACTGCAGCCCCGAGGTGCGCGAGCTCACCCTCGCCACCGCCGCGCTGCTGGAGTCGCTCGGCCACCACGTCGAGGAGGTCGACAACCCGGTCCCGGCGAGCTTCCCCGACCACTTCGTGCGCTTCTGGTCGCTCCTCGCCTACGTGATCGCCAAGCGCGGTCGCAAGGACTACGGAGACACCTTCGACCCCACCAGGCTCGACAACCTCACCCTCGGCCTGGCCAGGCACGCGGCGCGCAACCTGCACAAGCAGCCGTTCTCGATCGCGGTGCTGCGTCGCTCCCAGCACCTCGCGGCCCGGCACCGGGCGGCGTACGACATCACCCTCACGCCCACCCTGGCCACCGAGACGCCGCGCGTCGGGCACCTCCGACCGGACCAGGACTACGAGGAGCTCATGGGCCGGCTGATGGACTGGGTGGCGTTCACGCCGCTCCAGAACGCCACCGGCGAGCCGGCGATCTCGCTGCCCCTCGCGACCACCGCCAGCGGGCTCCCGCACGGCATGATGCTGGGTGCCGGAGCCGGTCGCGAGGCGCGCCTGCTGGGGCTCGCCTACGAGCTCGAGGAGGCGGTCGGCTGGCCCCGGATCCAGGGGGCCGCAGAGGCCGGATGAGGCCGCGCCCGAGTCGATTTCTCATCGTGGCGGGGCGTGTGTATCGTTCTCCGTCGTTGCCCCTTTAGCTCAGTCGGCAGAGCGTCTCCATGGTAAGGAGAAGGTCTACGGTTCGATTCCGTAAAGGGGCTCTGGGTCGGGTCTCCTCCGGGAGCCCCCGACCTCCGCGGCGGGGTAGCTCAGGTGGTTAGAGCACACGGCTCATAATCGTGGTGTCGCGGGTTCGAGTCCCGCCCCCGCTACCGCCAGTCCAGCAGCTCCACCCCGCACCACCCGCCAACGCAAAGGTTCTCCCATGGCCAGCAAGTCTTCTGACGTTCGCCCCAAGATCACGCTCGCGTGCACGGAGTGCAAGGAGCGCAACTACATCACGAAGAAGAACCGTCGCAACGACCCCGACCGCATCGAGCTGAAGAAGTTCTGCCCGCGCTGCCGCGCGCACACGGCTCACCGCGAGACCCGCTGACGCTTCTCCTCCCCGTCTCCGACCCGTCCGACTCCTCGGACGGGTCGTTGCGTGTTCGAGGGGGGTCGGGTCTCGGACGCTAGGGTCGACGTATGCCTGTCGACCCCTCGCTGGTGGGGCGTGAGTTCCCCGCGCCGGCGCCCCTGACCGTGACCTCCGAGCGGGTCGCCGCCTTCACGGCGGCCGTCGGCCACCCCGGCGGCGACGTGCCGCCGACCTTCCCGATCGTCCTCGCCTTCGACGCGATGATGGCGTTCCTCGACGCCGAGGCGATCGACCTGCACCGCATCGTCCACGGCGAGCAGCGCTTCGCCTACGTACGCCCGCTGGCGGTCGGCGACGAGCTCAGCGCGACGCTGACCGTGACCGGCCTGCGCCAGATCGGCGGCGCCGACATCATCGCCACGACCAGCGAGCTCACCGACACGACCGGCGCCGTCGTGTGCACCGGCAAGGCAACCCTCGTCCACTCGTCCGGAGCGGAGACAGCCCAGTGACCACCCAGCTCGCCGCCGGCGACGCCCTCGGGCCGTCGACCTTCACCGTCACCCGCGCCGACCTCGTCGCCTACGCCGACGCCAGCGGCGACCACAACCCGATCCACCAGGACGAGGACGTCGCCCGCAGCGTCGGCCTGCCCGGTGTCATCGCCCACGGCATGTTCACCCTCGCACTGGTCGGCCGCGCCGTCGCCGAGTGGACCGACGGCGCCGAGGTGGTGGACCTCGGCGCGAAGTTCACCAGCCCCGTCGTCGTGCCCGCCGAGGGCGGGGCCGAGGTGGTCGTGGGCGGCACCGTGAAGTCCGTCGCCGACGGCCTCGTCACGCTCGCCCTCGAGGTCACCTGCGGCGGCCAGAAGGTGCTCGGCATGCCCAAGGCGGTCGTGCGCGAGGCGGTCGTGCGTGGCTGAGCTGCTCGGCCCGCACACCTCGCTCCGCCTCGGCGGTCCGGCCGGCCGCTGGGTCGAGGCGCGGACCGAGGAGGAGCTGGTGGCGGCCGTGTCCGCCGCCGACGAGCGCGGCGAGCCCGTCCTCGTCCTCGGTGGCGGCTCCAACCTCGTCGTCGCCGACGACGGCTTCCCCGGCACCGTCGTCCACGTCGCCACCCGCGGGGTGGCCCCCGACGTCGACGCCTCCGGCGACCCGTCCTGCTCGGGCGCGACCGTCACCGTGGCTGCGGGCGAGACCTGGGACGACGTCGTCGCGCAGGCCGTCCAGCGGGGCTGGGTCGGCGTCGAGGCGCTGTCGGGGATCCCCGGCTCGGTCGGCGCCACCCCTATCCAGAACGTCGGCGCCTACGGCCAGGACGTCTCCCAGACGATCGCCCGGGTCCGCGTGTGGGACCGCGTGCTGCGCGGCGTACGCACCTTCCCGGCGAGCGAGTGCGGCTTCGGCTACCGCAGCAGCCGCTTCAAGGCCGACCCGGGCCGCCACGTCGTCCTCGACGTCACCTTCCAGTTCCGCCAGGGCACGCTGGGCGCGCCCGTGGCGTACGCCGAGCTGGCGCGGGCGCTCGGCGTGGCCGAGGGCGCGCGGGCGCCGCTGGCGGACGTCCGCGAGGCGGTGCTCGCGCTGCGGCGCGGCAAGGGCATGGTCCTCGACGCCGCCGACCACGACACGTGGAGCGCGGGCTCGTTCTTCACCAACCCGTTCCTCACCCCCGAGCAGGCGGCCGCCCTGCCCGACGGCGCGCCGCGGTGGGAGCAGCCCGACGGCACGTGGAAGTCCAGCGCCGCCTGGCTCATCGAGCACGCCGGCTTCGGCAAGGGCTACAAGAGCCCCGCGGCGGGGGAGCGGGTGCAGCTGTCGACCAAGCACACCCTGGCCCTCACCAACCGCGGCGACGCCACCACCGAGGAGCTCCTCACGCTCGCGCGCGAGGTGCGCGACGGCGTGCGCGAGCGCTTCGGCGTCACCCTCGTCAACGAGCCCGTGACGGTCGGCTGCTCCCTCTGACCCGTCTCGTGCGCCCTCCGGGTCAGGCGAGCCAGGCGGCGATGTCACGCCTGGCCGCGGCGACGACGTCCGACGGGGCGCGCGAGGCCTCGAACGACATCTCCGCCAGCCGCGCCAGCGTGGCGTCGTCGAGGTCGTGCGCGGCGCGCATCGTGGCGTACTGGCCCGCGAGCCGCGAGCCGAACAGCAGCGGGTCGTCGGCCCCGAGGGCCACCGTCGCGCCCGCGGCCAGCAGCTGCGGGAGCGGCACCGACGTGAGGTCGGAGTAGACGCCGAGCGAGACGTTGGAGGTCGGGCACACCTCGAGCGCGACGCCGGCGGCGACGATGCGCTCGAGCAGTGCGGGGTCCTCGACGCTGCGTACGCCGTGGCCGAGGCGGTGCGCGCCGAGGCTGTCGAGGCACTGCCGGACGTGGTCGGGGCCGCGCAGCTCGCCACCGTGGGGGACCAGCAGCAGGTCCGCCTGACGGGCGATCCGGAACGCGCCCTCGAAGTCGGCCGTGGTGCCGCGGCGCTCGTCGTTGGAGAGCCCGAAGCCGACCACCCCGCGGCCGGCGTACTGCGCGGCGAGACGCGCGAGCGTACGGGCGTCGAGGGGGTGCCGGGTGCGGTTGGCGGCGACGACGACGGCGATCGCGAGGCCGGTGCGCTCGGAGGCGTCGCGCACGCAGTCGAGGACCAGGTCGGTGAAGGCGGTGATCCCGCCGAACCTGGCGGCGTAACCGCTCGGGTCGACCTGGATCTCCAGCCACCGTCCGCCGTCGCGGACGTCGTCCTCGGCGGCCTCGACCACCAGCCGGCGCACGTCCTCGGGCGTACGCAGCACCGAGCGCGCCACGTCGTAGAGGCGCTGGAACCGGAACCAGCCCTTCTCGTCCGCGGCGCTGAGCTGCGGCGGCCAGTCCTCGACGAGCGAGTCGGGCAGCACGATGCCGTCCCGCTCGGCGAGCTCGAGGAGCGTGCCGTGCCGCATCGAGCCGGTGAAGTGCAGGTGCAGGTGGGCCTTGGGCAGCCGGGACACGTCACGCAGGGGTCGTACGCCGCCCGCCCCCGTTGCCGTCATGCCCCGCATCGTAGGCAGGGGTGACCACCTCGGTTCGACGCGGGCTGGATCAGCCCCGTATGCTTCCCGATTGGTGGTTTCGCCACATGCTTCGGCATGCCCCCAGCGATGGGACTGAGACCGCCGAAGGGCACTAGCTCAACTGGCAGAGCATCGGTCTCCAAAACCGAAGGTTGGGGGTTCAAGTCCCTCGTGCCCTGCGAGGAATCACTGCACCAGCAACACGCACAGCAACAACGAGAAGGTGGATGACGTGGCCGACGGCAACGCGGTTCAGGACCGGCGCGACTCGCGCGGCGACGACCGTGGGCGCACCAGCCCCGCCACGTTCCTGCGCCAGGTGGTGGCCGAGCTCCGCAAGGTGGTGTGGCCCACCCAGCAGCAGCTCATCACCTACTTCTTCGTCGTGCTGGTCTTCGTCGTCGTGGTGATGGCGATCGTGACGCTGCTCGACCTGGCTTTCGGAAAGCTGGTCTTCGAGGTCTTCACCGGCAGCAACACCCAGTGACGACACGGCAGTGACCCACCGCTCGTGAATCCCGCCGGGTGATCCCGGCCCCGGTCCCGGAGACCGGCCCAGCAACGACGTACGGAGTGAGACGTGTCTGAGAACAATGACGTGGACCAGGTCGACGACCAGGTCGAGTCCCTCGACGAGGCGACCCCGGAGGACGCCTCCGCGGACTCCGTCGCGGACACCGAGGACGACGCCCGCGACGACGCCGCCGAGGCCCAGGACGACACCGTGACCGACGAGCTCGACGGTGCTGAGACCGTCGAGTCCGACGAGGACGCAGACGCCGAGACCGTCGAAGGGGAGGGCGAGACCGAGTCCGCCGACGCCGAGCAGAACGACCCCCTCGAGGCCTTCCGCCGCGAGCTGTGGGCCAAGCCGGGCGACTGGTTCGTGGTGCACACCTACTCGGGCATGGAGAAGCGGGTCAAGCACAACCTCGAGAACCGCATCATCTCCCTCAACATGGAGGACTACATCCACGAGATCGTGGTCCCCACCGAGGAGGTCGCGGAGATCAAGAACGGCCAGCGCAAGATGGTCACCCGCACCGTGCTCCCCGGCTACGTCCTGGTCCGCATGGACCTCACCGACGAGTCCTGGTCGGCCGTGCGCCACACGCCGTCGGTCACCGGCTTCGTGGGCCACAGCCACCAGCCCGTGCCGCTGAGCATGAGCGAGGTCGAGGACATGCTCGCGCCGGCCGTCGTGGCCGTCGCCGAGGCCGAGGCCGCCGCCTCGGGCGAGAAGGGCTCCTCCACCACCCCGCGCAAGCCGGTCGAGGTCGCCGACTTCGACGTCTCCGACTCCGTCATGGTGGTCGACGGCCCGTTCGCCACGCTCCACGCGACGATCACCGAGATCAACGCCGAGTCGCAGCGCGTCAAGGCGCTCGTCGAGATCTTCGGCCGCGAGACCCCGGTCGAGCTCTCCTTCTCGCAGATCCAGAAGGTCTGACGATTTCCGTCCGCCTGCTCGTCGGGCCGACAATGCAGTAGCGACAACCCGTGGCAGGGGGCAGGTGCCCTCGTCATGACCACACGAGAGAAAGTAGAAGGCAATGCCTCCCAAGAAGAAGATCGCCGCACTGGTCAAGGTGCAGCTGCAGGCCGGCTCGGCCACCCCGGCCCCGCCGGTCGGTACGGCGCTCGGTCCGCACGGCGTCAACATCATGGACTTCTGCAAGGCCTACAACGCCCAGACCGAGTCCATGCGCGGCAACGTGATCCCCGTCGAGATCACCATCTACGAGGACCGCTCGTTCGAGTTCATCACCAAGACCCCGCCGGCCGCCGAGCTCATCAAGAAGGCTGCCGGTCTCTCCAAGGGCTCCGGCGTCCCGCACAAGGAGAAGGTCGGCAAGCTGACCAAGGACCAGGTCCGCGAGATCGCGACCACCAAGCTGCCCGACCTCAACGCCAACGACATCGACGCGGCCATGAAGATCGTCGAGGGCACTGCGCGCTCGATGGGCGTCACGACCGACTGACACGTGGGAGAGCCGCGCTGGCTCGCTAACCACATCCTTCGCACCAGAGAAACGAGAAGACCATGCAGCGCAGCAAGACCTACCGCGCGGCGGCAGAGCAGTTCGACAAGGACGAGCTCTATGCCCCGCTGGCCGCCATCAAGATCGCCAAGGGCGGCTCCAAGAAGAAGTTCGACGAGACCCTCGACGTCGTCATGCGCCTGGGTGTCGACCCGCGCAAGGCCGACCAGATGGTCCGCGGCACCGTCAACCTCCCGCACGGCACCGGCAAGACCGCCCGCGTCCTCGTGTTCGCGAACGCCGACAAGGCCGACGCCGCCCGTGAGGCCGGCGCCGAGTTCGTCGGTGGCGACGAGCTGATCGAGAAGGTCGCCGGCGGCTGGCTCGACTTCGACGCCGTCGTGGCCACGCCCGACATGATGGGCAAGGTCGGTCGCCTCGGCCGCGTCCTCGGCCCCCGCTCGCTCATGCCGAACCCCAAGACCGGCACGGTGACCCCCGACGTCGCCAAGGCCGTCACGGACATCAAGGGCGGCAAGATCGAGTTCCGCGTCGACCGGCACGCCAACCTGCACTTCATCATCGGCAAGGCGTCCTTCTCCGAGGTCCAGCTCGCAGAGAACTACGCCGCCGCCCTCGAAGAGGTGCTGCGTCTGAAGCCGGCCAGCTCCAAGGGTCGCTACATCAAGAAGATCACCGTCTCCACGACGATGGGCCCCGGCATCCAGGTCGACCCCAACCGCACCAAGAACGTCGCTTCCGAGGACGAGGCCGTCCAGGCCTGATCCCCGCAGCCGCAACGGCCCGGTCGCCCCTCCACGGGGCGGCCGGGCCGTTTGGCTGTGGAAGCATCGGGTAGAACCTCCCCAGGCAAGCAGCCGCCGGCTCGTCGCACCACTCGTCCCAGGAGACACACATGCGCGTCACGTCCCTCGCCCGCCGCCTCGGCTCCGCCGCCCTGGTGCTGACCATGGGAGCCGGACTTGCTGCGTGCAGCGACGACTCCGGCTCCGCCGACTCGAGCACGGCGACCGACGAGAGCGCGGACGCGACCGAGGAGTCCGCGGACGACTCCGCGGAGGAGCCCGACGAGGCGGCGGAGTCGTCGCTCGCCGAGCTGTCCGCAGCGGACTTCTACCCGTCGGTCATGGCGGCGCTGCAGGACGCCGAGACCTTCGCCTTCGAGACCACCTCCGACACCGGCGGCCGGACGCAGACGATGTCCGGAACGGCTCGCTTCAGCGACGAGGGCGTCGAGATGCAGGCCACCGGCACCGGCGCGCAGGCCATGGACATGATCCTGCTCGGCCAGGCGATGTACATGAAGTCTCCCGACCTCGGCACGGGCGACAAGTGGCTCAAGATCGACCTGAGCGACCCCAGCTCGCTGTTCGGGATGATCGGCAAGGCGACCGACCCCGAGGTCATGTTCAAGGCGATGGAGACCCCCAAGAAGCTCGAGCTCGTCGGTTCCGAGGAGGTCGACGGCGTCGAGACCAACCACTACCGGATCACGCTCGACCCCGCCCAGTACCTCGAGGCGATGGAGTTCCCCGCCGCGATGGCCGACATGCTCCCCAAGGAGCTGGTGACCGAGATGTGGGTCGACGCCGACAACCTGCCGCGCAAGTTCGCCCAGACCACCGAGGTCCCGGCGATGGGCGGCGGCCAGCCCACGACCTCGACCACCGAGGGCACCTACTCCGACTTCGGCACCGACGTCGAGATCGAGGAGCCCCCGGCCAGCGAGGTCACCGAGCAGCCGGGACTGTGACGACCAGCCTTCGGCTCACTCCCGGAAGACCCGCTCGTCGATCAGCTGCTCCTTGACCTCACTGCCCTCGGGCTCGTAGCGGCCCTGGTCGAACCGGGTCCGGTACTGGAGCACGGCCCCGTCGCGGCCGAACCGGTTCTTCTCCACCGTCAGCACGGCGTACTCCCGGAACCGCTCGGCGTTGCCGAGGTCGTAGGTCAGGTGGTGGCGGGCGACGATGTCGAACTTGTTGTTGAGCACCAGCACCACGTCGGCCTCGTACGCCAGGGCGCTGGACCCGCGCAGGTCGTTGGCGCGCATCCGCTTGCCGGAGCGCAGCGCCTCCTTCTCCGCGGCGGCGATGGCCAGGACCGGGGCGCTGATGTCGATGGCGAGGTCCTTGAGGCCCTCCACGATCTGGGTCGTGCTGGACTCCTCGTCGTCGTGGCTGGTCTTCACCTTCTGCAGGTAGTCGACGATCACCAGCGGGGTCGTGCCCGACAGCTCGCGCACGGCCGTGATGGCGGCCTCGATGGCGGAGAGGTCCGTACGCGTGCCGGTCGAGCGGTGCACGAACAGCATCTCGGAGTAGTGCGACACCTTGGCCAGCGCCTCGACGCCGGCGGGCACCGACTCCAGCCGGTGCTCGAGCGAGCTCACCCACAGGTCGTCGAAGATCGACCGGATGCTGTTGACTCGCACCTGGTCGGAGTCGTCGAGCTCGCCCGCCTCCATGGCGAGGAGCTTCTGGGTGAGGTCCTCGGCATCGTGCTCGTAGGAGAAGTAGATGACCGGGCGGCCGGTCGCGGCGTTGTTGCGCGCGACCTGCAGCGCGAAGGTCGACTTGCCGAGGCCCTGGGGGCCGGCGAGGAGGACGAGCGAGCCCGCGCGCATCCCGCCGCCGATGATCGGATCGAGGCCCGTGAAGCCGGTCTTCCACACCCGCCCGGCGGCGTTGCGTCCGGTGAGCATGCGTTCGTCGCTGCGAGCCAGGGAGGCCCCTACGGTCATGAGCTGGTGGTCCACGCGACCATGGAACCAGTGATGGGTGCCCGCCGGGTGCCGATTGCACGGTTTGCCCCGGCCGACCGCGCCGATTTGTCGGCTCCGCACGGTGGCGCGTACAGTTCCCACTCGAAACCAGAGACCGCAGGTTGTCATGAGCTCCACGCTCGTGACCGAAGGTCCGCAGCAGCGGGCGGCCGGCGCAGGTGACAGAGCAGAGCGGAACATCCCGCCCCACGCCCTGAGCCTGTGCTCAGGGCGTTCGTCGTCTGTGGGCCCGACGCCGGTGGTCAACCCCGGAAGGAGACCCATGGCGCGGCCAGAGAAGACTGCCGCCGTTGCAGAGATCGTTGAGTCCTTCAACGACTCCGCCGGCGCTGTGCTGACCGAGTACCGCGGGCTCACCGTGAAGCAGCTGCAGGACCTGCGGCGCGCCCTCGGCGAGAACGCCAACTATGCCGTGGTCAAGAACACGCTGGCCAAGATCGCCGCCACTGAGGTGGGCATCGAAGGCTTCGACGACCTGTTGACCGGCCCCACCGCCATCGCCTTCATCAATGGAGACGTGGTCGAGGCCGCCAAGGGTCTGCGTGACTTTGCCAAGGCCAACCCCGCCCTTGTCATCAAGGGTGGAGTCCTGGACGGCAAGCCGCTCGACGCTGCAGAGGTCGCCAAGCTGGCCGACCTCGAGTCGCGTGAGGTGCTGATGGGCAAGCTGGCGGGCGCAATGCTCGCCTCGCTGTCCCAGGCCGTCTACCTGCTCAACGCGCCGATCGCCCAGGCCGCCCGTCTCGCGGGTGCGCTGCAGGCCAAGGCCGAGCAGGACCCCACGATCCTCGCAGGTGGTGCCGGCGCGCCGGCCGCTGCCGAGGACGCCCCGGCGGAGGAGGCCACCCCCTCGGAGGGAGCCGCCGAGCCCGAGGCGACCGACGAGGCTGCCGAGCCGGCAGCCGAGTCCACCGACGCCTGAGCCCAGGCCGACGTACACCACCTGAAACCCGGCACGACCGCACGACGCGGACGGGCCACACACGGAAGGAACCGCCACCATGGCGAAGCTCAGCACCGACGAGCTCCTTGACGCGTTCAAGGAGATGACCCTGATCGAGCTCTCCGAGTTCGTCAAGCAGTTCGAGGACACCTTCGGCGTGACCGCCGCCGCCCCCGTCGCCGTGGCCGCCGCCCCGGCCGCCGGTGGCGCTGCCGGTGGCGACGCCGCCGCCGAGGAGAAGGACGAGTTCGAGGTTGTCCTCGAGGCCGCCGGCGACAAGAAGATCAACGTCATCAAGGAGGTGCGCGCCCTGACCTCCCTCGGTCTGAAGGAGGCCAAGGACCTCGTCGAGGCCGCCCCCAAGACGATCCTCGAGAACGCCACCAAGGAGGCCGCGGACAAGGCCAAGGAGGCCCTCGAGGCCGCCGGCGCCACCGTCACGGTCAAGTGACGATCCGCTAGTCGCTCCACGAGGGGCGGTCACCGTGAGGTGGCCGCCCCTCGTGTCATTTCGGGCCACCTCCTGCCCTGTCGCGCGGGGGCGGCAGCCACTAGAGTGAGCGGGTCTGGATGCGCATCACGAAACGAGTTGCTCCATGCGCAACAAGAGAACCACGGCGACTCTCGTCCGGCTGCTCGAGAACGCCCGCTACGAGGTGCTGCCCACCGCGTCCACGGAGGACAAGGTCCTCGAGCACCTGGCGCGCGACCGCACCGTCACCGTCACCGCCTCGCCCACCAAGGGGCTGGAGGCCACGCTCGACCTGGCCGAGCGCCTCGCCGGCCACGGCTACGCCACCGTGCCGCACCTCGCCGCCCGCATGGTCTCCGGTCGTGACGAGCTGGCCGAGATCGCCGAGCGGCTGCACGGCAAGGGCATCACGAGCGTGTTCGTCCCCGGTGGCGATGCCGAGGCCGTCGGTGACTACCCCGATGCACTCGCGCTGCTCGAGGACCTGAAGGAGCTGGGCTCGCCGTTCGCCCACGTCGGGATCACCGGCTATCCCGAGTCGCACCCGACCATCCACGACGACCTCACGGTGCAGTCCATGTGGGACAAGCGCCGCTATGCCACCCACATCGTCAGCAACCTCACCTTCGACCCGGCCGTGGTGCGCGACTGGGTGCGCCGGCTGCGCGCCCGCGGGGTCACCATGCCGCTGCTCGTCGGCATCCCCGGGCCGGTCGAGAGGGCCAAGCTGCTCGGCATGGCGACCAGGATCGGCGTCGGCGAGTCGACGAAGTTCCTCGCCAAGAACAAGGGGGTCTTCGCCCGCCTCGCTGCGCCGGGCGGGTTCACCGGCGAGAGGTTCCTCGAGAGGTGCGCGCCGGCGCTCGGGGAGGACGGGGCCCTCGTGGAGGGCCTGCACGTCTTCACCTTCAACCAGATCGGCGAGACCGAGGCCTGGCGCACCGACATGCTCGAGCGCCTGCGAGACGGCCACGCGCGATAGTTCGGGACGTTGTGGGGGCGTACGCGACCGTCCACCTACCAGTTCGTCCCGAACTACCCCGCCACGAGGGCCGCGAGGGCCCGCTCCAGGCCCTGGTCGCCGGTCTCGACCACGGTGAGGGGGAGCCCGATGGTGTCGGCGGCCTGCTCTGCGAGGACCTGCAGCTCGTCGTCGGGCGACTGGGCCAGCCAGACCACCCGGGTGTAGTTGCCGAAGTAGGCCTCGCGCAGCTCGGGGTGTCGGTCGAGCCCCATCTCCTGGACCACGGTGCGCGCGAACGAGCGCACGAGGAAGTCGGTCAGCAGGTAGGTGCCGGGCTGCTCGTCGAAGAACCGCTCGAGGCGCGACGCCCCGGCGTACACGTCGTAGCAGTGCAGGCCCGGGAGCCGCTCCACCCCGAGGTCGCGGCACACCTCGTCGAGGGCGCCGTACGTGCCGCAGTCGGCGTAGCCGATGACGACGCGGCCGTACGACTCCGCGAGCCGCTCGGCCAGGGTGCGCACCTCGTCGGCGATCCGCCCGGGGTGGTTGTGGAGCAGCGGGGGCAGCGGGTGCACGTCGACCGGCCAGCCGCGGCGTACGACGACCTCGGCGGCTGGCTGGGCGATGGCGCCGCAGGCGACCAGCGCGACCCGCTCAGAACGAGAGCTGCTCGACGAAGGCGTCGTTGAAGTCGGGGCGGTCGGAGAGCTCGACATAGTGCACCTCCTCCAGCAGCGCCAGCGCGCCGGCCCGCTCGCGCACGGACAGCAGGGCCATCTTCGCCCCTTCGCCAGCGACGTTGCCGGCCGCGACGATCCGCAGCACGGGCAGCCGGGGGACCAGGCCGATGCGGACGGCCGAGGCGGGGGAGAGGTAGCTGCCGAACGACCCGGCGAGCAGCACCTGCTGGATGTCGCGGTGCTCCAGCCCGAGCTCCTCCAGCAGCAGCGACCATCCCGTGGAGATCGCGGCCTTGGCGAACTGGAGCTCGCGGACGTCGCGCTGCGAGAGGTAGACGCACTCGGCCGGCTCGGTGTCGGCCGTGGGCCGGTGCAGGAGGAAGACACGCTCCTCCCCGACGAGCGAGAGCCGGTCGGCGAGCGCGGGGGCGATCTCCTTGGCCTCCTCGTCGGGCACGAGCCGACCGCTGGCGTCGAGCAGCCCGACCCGGACGAGCTCGGCCACCGCGTCGACCAGCCCCGAGCCGCAGAGCCCCCGGGGCTCGACGTCACCGATGACCCCGAGCGTGACGGAGACGTCCGGCTCCTCCGCGTGCGCGTCGACCTTGACGACCTCGATCGCCCCGTCGGCGGCGCGCATGCCGCAGCGGATCGCGCCGCCCTCGAAGGCCGGGCCGGCAGGGGCGGCGGTGGAGAGGAGCGTCTCGCCGTCGCTCAGCACGATCTCGCAGTTGGTGCCGACATCGATGAACAGCCGCGTGCGCTTGTCGCGGTCCATGCCGGTCGCGAGCATGCCGGCGACGATGTCGCCACCGACGTAGGCCCCGAGGGCAGGGAAGAAGAACGCCCGGGCCCGCGGGTGCAGGTTCAGCCCGATCTCGGACGCCAGGACGGTCGGTGGCTGCGCGGCCGACATGACGAACGGCGCGACCCCCAGCGGCTCGGGGTCGATGCCGAGGACCAGGGCGGTCATCGTGGCGTTGCCGGCGACCGCGACCTCGTAGACGTCGCTGGGGTCGACCCCGGCCTCGCGGCACACGCGACCGGCCAGGTCGGCCAGCGTGGCGCCGGCTGCCTGCTGGAGGCGGCCGAGCGCGGCGGGGTCCATCATCGTGGCGCTGATGCGGGTGATCACGTCGCCGCCGAAGGGTTGCTGCGCGTTGAGCGTCGAGGCGACGGCGAGCGGGGTGCCGGTGCTGACGTCGAGGAGGGTGCCGACGACCGTCGTGGTGCCGAGGTCGAAGGCGATGGCGTAGCGGATCGCCGTCGTGTCGCCCGGCTCCACGTCGACCAGCGCCTCGTCGAGGATGACGGCGGTGACCTTGAAGTCGGCGGAGCGCAGCACCGTCGAGAGCCGGCGCAGGACGTGGAGGTCCGCGGTGAGCTCGAGGTCGTCGATGGCGTCGGTGAGCCGGACGAGGTCGGTGCGCTGGTCCGACAGGGTCGCCTCGGTGAGCTCGACGTAGCGCTTCTGGAGGGCCGGACGCAGGATGACCTGCCGGCCGATGCCGACAGTCGCGGCCTTGGGGCGCGTGGTCAGCGGCGGGACCTCGACGGACAGGTCGCGGGTCGCGTGGAGGAGGCAGCCCAGCCGCCAGCCGGCCGAGAGCTGGTCGGCGGTGAAGGTGCGTACGTCGTGGCGGGTGACCGGCACATCGGCGTCGGAGGTGACCTGGATCCGGCACTTGTGGCAGGTGCCGTGGCCGCCGCAGGTCGAGTCGATCGCGATGCCGTTCCACGAGGCGGCGTCGAAGACGGTCACCCCGGGCGGGACGCGTACGCCTCGCACCGTCGGCGGGACCTCGACGCCGTCGTCGGAGGTGCTGCGGACGGTGAAGGACAGGTCGACGCGACCGGTGCCGTCGTGGGTGGGCGGCTCGGCTCCCGGCCTCTCGATCAGGCCCTCGCGGGCGACGTCCGCGAGCGAGAAGTCCGGTCCGTCAGGAGGTCGGCTCATCGTGGTGCTCCCGCGCGGCTGTCGTCACGCGCCGTCCGCCGCCTGCTTGGCCCGGTGGGCGGAGATCCAGGCCATGCCCCAGTCGTCGTGGCCGAGGAAGAGGTCGGCGGCCTTGACCGCCTCCACCACCTGCGGGGTGCGGGTGTCCATGATCGCGCTCGTGAGGCCGGACACCATCGCCATCGGCAGCCAGGTGCCGTTGAGGGTGTGCCGCCCCGGCATGCCGAAGGACACGTTGGAGGCCCCGCAGGTCATGTTGACGCCGAAGTCGTCGCGGATGCGGCGCATCACCTCGAAGGTCACCAGGCTGGTCGTCGTGTCGGCGCCGATCGGCATGGCCAGCGGGTCGATCACGATGTCGGCCTGGGCGATGCCGTACTCCTGCGTGGCCACGCGGACGATCTTGGCGGTGAGGTCGAGGCGCTTGTCGGCCTCCATGGGGATCTCGTCGTGGTCGTTGGGCAGCGCGATCACCGCCGCGTCGTACTTCTTCACCAGCGGCAGGATCGCCTCCATGCGGTCGTCCTCGGCGGTGATCGAGTTGACCAGGGCTCGACCCTGGTAGACCGAGAGGCCGGCCTCGAGGGCCTCGACGACCGAGGAGTCGATGCAGATCGGCAGGTCGGTGAGCTCCTGCACCATCTGGATGGCCTTGGCCAGCAGCTCGGGCTCGTCGGTCAGGGGGACGCCCATGTTGATGTCGAGGACGTCGGCGCCGCCCTCCACCTGGGCCTTGACGTCGCGCTCGATCGCGGAGAAGTCGCCGGCGCGGAGCTGCTCCTGGAAGATCCGGCGACCGGTCGGGTTGATCCGCTCGCCGATGAGGGTGAAGCGGGTGTCGTGGCCGATGACGACCTCGCGCGAGGCGGAGCGCAGGACCGTACGGAGCGGCTCGGCGCTCATCAGGCGGGGACTTTCGTACGCTTCGCCTCGAGCAGGCTCTTGGCGCGCTTGACCGTCTGGGACGCGTCGGCGGCATAGCCGTCGGCGCCGACCGCGTCGGCGTACTCCTGGGTGACGGGGGCGCCGCCGACCATCACGATCACCTCGTTGCGGATGCCGGCCTTCTCGAGGGCGTTCATGTTGGCCTTGAACATCGGCATGGTGGTCGTCAGGAACGCGGAGAAGCCGACGATGTCGGGCTGGTGCTCCTCGATGGCGGCGACGAACTTCTCCGGCGCGACCTGCACGCCGAGGTCGATCACCTCGAAGCCTGCGCCCTCGAGCATGATGTTGACCAGGTTCTTGCCGATGTCGTGGACGTCGCCCTTGACGGTGCCCATCAGGAACTTGCCGACGGTCTCCACGCCGGTCTCCGCGAGGAGCGGTCGCAGGCGCTCCATCGCGCCCGCCATCGCGCGCCCGGCGATGAGCATCTCGGGGACGAAGAAGTCGCCGCGCTCGAAGCGCGCGCCGACCTCCTCCAGCGACGGGATCAGGGCGTCGAACAGCAGCGTCTGCGGCTCCATGTCGAGGGCGAGCCCCTCGTTGGTCAGGTCGAGCACGCGCGGGGCGTTGCCCACCAGCGTCTCGTCGTAGAGGGCCTGCAGGATGTCCTCGGGGGTCATGCGACCACTTCCTCGTTCTCCTCGGTGCGAGCGGTGCGGCTGGCGGGTGTCGGGCGGGCGGGACCGCGCAGCAGGGAGGACAGCGCGGCGGACTGGTCCAGCAGGCGGTGGCCGAGCTCGTCGAGCCGTTGCGCCAGCCGGGGGGTCGGGCCGGAGATCCCGAGCGAGGCGACGACGTCGCCGCGGATGTCGAAGACGGGGACGGCGATGCCGGTCAGCCCGATCTCGAGCTCGTCCTCGGTCAGCGCCCAGCCCCGCTGGCGCGAGCGCTCGCCGTCGCGACGTACGGCCTCGCGGTCCGGCAGCGTCGTCGGCGTGGGTCGCTCGAGCTCGCCCTCGGGGAGCTCCAGCGCACCCCACGCGAGGAGGACCTTGCCGAGGGCCGAGCAGTGGGCGGGCACCTCGATGTCGGTCCAGTCGCGGGTCCCGAGCAGGTAGGTCGAGTCGACCTGGGCCACCTGCACGACGCGGTCGCCGCGGGTGACGCTGAGGTGCACGGTCTCGCCGGTGTCGGCGCCGAGCCTGTCCATCACGGGGCGGGCGAGCCGCACCAGCTCCTCCCACGGGTCGTGGCGCGCGGCGTAGAGCCAGAAGAGCCGGCCCGCGACGTAGGACCCCGCCGGGTCGCGCTCCACCAGCCCCGAGCGCTCGAGGGCGGTGAGCAGGCGGGAGGTCGTCGACTTGGCGAGCCCGCTCGCGTCCTGGAGGTCGGCGAACGACAGCGGCTCGTCGGCGTGGACGACGGTGGCGACCAGGTCGGCGGCGCGGTCCAGCGCACGCGTGCCGGTGGCGGCCTCGCTCACGGCAGCTCCTTCGCTGGAGGGGTTCCCAGAGGTTCCATGATGTGGAACCGTGGTTCCACATCATGAGGCTAGAAGCCGTCGTGAGTCGAGGTCAAGGCCCCGGGCACGTCGGTGGGCGGCCGCTCCGACCCAGCCGGACCCAGGAGGACCCGTGTTCCGCAACACGATGCCGCGCTACGAGGTGCTGTCCGAGGACGCCATGGCCACCCTCGACCGAGGCTGGCGCAAGCTGATGACCGAGATCGGCGTGGAGTTCATGGACGACCGCGCCCTGGAGCTGTTCCGCAAGGCCGGCCAGCGGGTCGAGGGCAACACCGTCTTCCTCGACCCCGACTTCGTGCTCGAGCAGGTCGCCAAGGCGCCGAGGGAGTTCGACGTCCAGGCGCGCAACCCCGCCAACACCATCCACATCGGCGGCGACTCGATGGCCTTCGGCGCGGTCTACGGCCCGCCGTTCGTGCGGCAGGGGGCCGTACGCCGCGACGCCACGATGGAGGACTTCCGCAGCTTCACCAAGCTGGCGCAGTCCTTCGCCGTGCTCGACTCCGCGGGCGGCGTCATCTGCGAGCCCAACGACACCCCGCTCGACAGCCGCCACCTCGACATGACGTACGCCCTGCAGACGCTGACCGACAAGGTCTACATGGGCAACGTCGTCTCCGGGGTCAACGCAGCCGACACGATCGCGATGACCTCGATCCTGTTCGGCTCGCGCGAGGCCATCGAGGAGACGCCCGCGACGATCTCGCTCATCAACTGCAACTCGCCGCTGCGCTGGGACGACCGGATGCTGGAGGCGCAGTTCGAGTACTCCGCCGCGGGCCAGCCGGTCGTGCTGACGCCCTTCATCCTGATGGGCGCGATGTCGCCGGTCACGATCCCCGCGGCCCTCGTGCAGCAGATCGTGGAGGCCCTGTCGGGGATCGCGCTGTCCCAGCTGATCCGGCCCGGCACGCCGGTGATCTTCGGGTCGTTCCTCTCCAACATCGACATGCAGTCCGGCTCCCCGACCTTCGGCACGCCCGAGTCCGGGATCGGCCTGCTGTGCACCGGTCAGATCGCCCGGCACTTCGGCCTGCCCTTCCGCACCGGGGGCGGTCTGACCTCGTCACAGGTGGCCGACGCCCAGGCGGGCTACGAGGCGCTGATGACCCTGATGCCGACCTTCCTCGCCGGGGCCAACTGGGTGATGCACTCGGCCGGCTGGCTCGAGGGCGGCCTGGTCGCGGGCTACGAGAAGTTCATCGTCGACGTCGAGCTGCTCCAGATGCTGCGCCACGAGTTCACGCCGCTGGAGATCGACGAGGAGTCGATGGCGTTCGGCGCGCACGAGGAGGTCGGCCACGGAGGGCACTTCCTCGGCGCGATGCACACCATGGAGCGCTTCCGCACCTGCTTCTACCGGCCGCTGCTGTCGTCGTCGGAGAACTACGAGCGGTGGATGCGCAACGGGGGCCACGACGCCAACGAGCGCGCCACCGTGGCGTACCAGAAGACGCTGGAGGAGTACGAGCAGCCGGCCCTCGACGACGCCGTCCGCGAGGAGCTCGAGGACTACGTCATCCGCCGGAGGGCCGAGCTCGGCGACTGAACCGGGTCGCCTACGACAGGCCGAGGATCGTGCCGTCGTCGGCGAGGTCGATGCGCGCCGCGGACGGGTCGCGGGGCAGGCCGGGCATGGTCATCATGTCGCCGCAGACGACCACCACGAACCCGGCGCCGGCGGAGAGGCGTACCTCCCGCACGTGCAGCTCGTGGCCCGACGGCGCGCCCAGCGAGGCGGGGTCGGTCGAGAACGAGTACTGGGTCTTGGCGATGCAGACGGGCAGGCCGGAGTAGCCGTCGCGCTCGATGCGCTGGAGCCGGCGCCGCGCCTTGGCGTCCCAGGTCACGAGCCCCGCTCCGTAGAGGCGGGTGGCGATCGCCTCGACCTTGGCGGTCAGCGAGAGCTCGTCGTCGTAGGTGAAGGAGAACTCGTACGGGGACGGCTCGGCCAGCGTCGCGAGCACTCCCTCGGCGAGGCCCTTCGCGCCGTTGCCGCCGTCGGCGAAGTGGGTGGCGGGATAGGCGCGTACGCCCTCGTCGGCCACGAGCGCGACCACCCGGTCCACCTCGGTGTCGGTGTCGGTGGGGAAGCGGTTGACGGCCACCACGGCCGGGATGCCGTAGACGTCGCGGATGTTGGCGAGGTGTCGGCGCAGGTTGACCATGCCCGCCTCGACGGCCGCCACGTCCTCGCGCCCGAGGTCCTCCAGCGGCACGCCTCCGTGGTACTTCAGGGCGCGTACGGTCGCGACCACGACGGCCACGTCGGGACGCAGGCCGGACTTGCGGCACTTGATGTCGACGAACTTCTCCGCCCCCAGGTCTGCGCCGAAGCCCGCCTCGGTGACGACGATGTCGGCCAGCCGCAGCCCGGCGCGGGTCGCCATCACCGAGCTGCAGCCGTGGGCGATGTTGGCGAACGGCCCGCCGTGGACGAAGGCGGGGGCGCCCTCGAGCGTCTGGACCAGGTTGGGCGCGAGCGCGTCGCGCAGCAGCGCGGCCATCGCTCCCTCGGCGCCGAGGTCGCGCGCGGTCACCGGCGCCATCGCCCGGGTGTAGCCGATGACGATGTCGCCGATGCGCCGCTTGAGGTCCGCCCAGGACTCGGTGAGGCAGAAGATCGCCATCAGCTCGGAGGCCACCACGATGTCGAAGCCGTCCTCGCGGGGAAAGCCGTTGATGTGCCCGCCCAGCGCCACGACGACCTCCCGCAGGGCGCGGTCGTTGGTGTCCACGACGCGCTTCCAGGTCACGCTGCGCACGTCGATGTCGAGCTCGTTGCCGTGGTGCACGTGGTTGTCGATGAGGGCGGAGAGCAGGTTGTTGGCGGCGGCGATGGCGGCGAAGTCGCCGGTGAAGTGCAGGTTGATGTCGGTCATCGGCACGACCTGGCTCCAGCCGCCGCCGGCGGCGCCGCCCTTCATGCCGAAGACCGGGCCCATGGACGGCTCGCGCAGGCATGCCATGGCGCGGTGGCCCAGGCCGTGCAGCGCGTCGGTCAGTCCGACGGTGGTGGTGGTCTTGCCCTCGCCGGGCGGGGTCGGGGAGAGGGCGGTGACCAGGACGAGCCGGCCGAGCGGGCGGTCCGCCAGCGAGGTGAGGTAGCCGACGTCGACCTTGGCCTTGAAGTGGCCGTAGGGGACCAGGTGCTCCTCGCCGATCCCGAGCGTCTCCTCGGCGATCTCGCGGATGGGCCGCAGGACGGCGGCGTTGGCGATCTCGATGTCGGACTGCATGGCGGGCTCCTGGGCGGTGGTCGGTGGCGGTTGCTGCTGGCCCGGCGTCTCAGCGGAAGACGACGGTGCGCTCGCCGTTGAGCAGGACCCGCGACTCGCTGTGCCAGCGCACGGCCCGCGAGAGCACCTGCGCCTCCACGTCGCGTCCTGCCGAGACGAGCTGGTCCTGGTCGTAGCCGTGGTCCACGCGCAGGACGTCCTGCTCGATGATCGGCCCCTCGTCGAGGTCGCCGGTCACGTAGTGCGCGGTCGCGCCCACCAGCTTCACGCCACGGTCGAAGGCCTGGTGGTAGGGCCGGGCTCCCTTGAAGCTCGGCAGGAACGAGTGGTGGATGTTGATCGCGCGTCCGGACAGCCGGCGGCACAGGTCGTCGGACAGCACCTGCATGTAGCGGGCCAGGACGACGAGGTGGGTTCCGGTGTCGTCGACGAGCTGCATCAGGCGTGCCTCCGCCTCGGCCTTGGTGTCCGGGGTGACGGGGACGTGGTGGAACTCGATGCCGTACGAGCGCGCGAGCGCACCCGCGTCGGGGTGGTTGGACACGATGGCCGGGATCTCGATCTGCAGCGCGCCCGTGCTGGCGCGGAAGAGCAGGTCGTTGAGGCAGTGCAGGTGCTTGGACACCATGATCAGCGTGCGGTAGGGCGCGGTCGCGGCCCAGAGCTCGAACTGCATGCCGAAGTCCTCGGCGACACGTGCGAACGCCGAGCGGAGGTCGTCGGCGTCGGCCGCCGCCTCGGTGACGAAGGCGATCCGCATGAAGAAGCGGTCGGTGAGCCGGTCACCGAACTGCTGGCTCTCCACGATGTTGGCGCCGCGCTCGACCAGGAAGCCCGAGACGGCGTGCACGATGCCGGGTCGGTCGGGGCACGACAGGGTGAGGACGAACTCGGCTCCGGTGGGGCCGTGCGGCATGGTGTCTCCTGCAGCGAGAGGGGGTGTCGTCGAGCGCGTTGCTGTTGCGCTTGACGAAACGCAGTCTGCGATACGCAACAGTGACTGCGCTAGTGTCCCCCCATGGTGGACGTGGCCGACACCCGCGACCCGGGCGGGGATCACGCGCAGCCCAGCCCCGCCGTGACGGGCGCCGGCGTGCAGTCGGTCGACCGGGCGCTCGGCATCCTCGAGGTGCTGGCGCGCACCGGCGAGTCCGGGGTCACCGAGATCGCGCTGGAGCTGGGCGTGCACAAGAGCACGGCCTTCCGCCTGGTGGCGACGCTGGAGGCGCACCGGCTCGTGGAGCAGACCGCCGACCGCGGCCGCTACCGCCTCGGGGTCGGGATCCTGAGGCTCGCGGGCGCCACCACGGCCCGCCTCGACCTCGTGCAGGAGGCCCGGCCGATCGCGCGACAGCTCGCCGCGGACACCGGCGAGACCGTCAACATCGCCGTGCTCTCGGAGAGCTCGGCCCTCTACCTCGACCAGGTCGCCGGGTCGTCCGCGCTCCAGTCGCACAACTGGGTCGGCCAGCACATCCCGCTCCACGCGACCAGCAACGGCAAGGTGCTCCTCGCCGGTCTCGACGACGACGGCCTCGACGCGGTCCTCGGCACGCTCGCGACCTACACCTCGCGCACCATCACCCGCCTGCCCGAGCTGCGTGAGGAGCTGGTGCGCGTGGGCGAGCGGGGCTACGCCGTCGCGGTCGACGAGCTGGAGGTCGGGCTGACGGCGGTCGCGGCTCCCATCCGCAACGCGCACGGCGACGTGATCGCGTCGATGAGCGTGTCCGGTCCGTCCTTCCGGCTGCCGGAGGAGCAGGTCGAGGAGGTCGTACGCCTCGTGGTCGCGGCTGCGGTCGAGGTGTCCCACCGCCTGGGCTGGGGGCACCGCTGACCCGACGACCGGACCAGCCCAGACCTTGACGGCCGAACCCGGGCCGCAGGATCCTTCCGCACAGAGAGAGCGAGGCGAACGTGGCCGACCTGTACATCGACGGCAGCTGGATCCCGGCCCGCGGAGGTGGGCGGCGTGAGATCCGCTGCCCGGCTGACGGGTCCCTGGTCGCGGAGGTCGCCGAGGCGGACGCCGGCGACACCGAGCTGGCCATCGCTGCCGCCCACCGTGCCTTCCACGAGGGCCCGTGGCCCGGGTGGTCCAACCGGGAGCGGGGCGACCTGCTGCTGCGCGTCGCCGACCTGCTCGAGCGTGACAAGGACGCGATCGCGCGAGCGGAGTCCCTCGACACCGGCAAGCGGCTGGTCGAGAGCGGCTACGACGTCGACGACGTGGTGTCGGTGTTCCGCCACTTCGGCCACGCGGCCGACGGCGAGGGCGGCCGCGTCGTCGACACCGGCAACCCCGCCGTGGTGAGCCGGGTCGTGCACGAGCCCGTCGGCGTGTGCGGCCTGATCACGCCGTGGAACTACCCGTTGCTCCAGGTGGCGTGGAAGGTCGCGCCCTGCCTGGCGGCGGGCAACACCTTCGTCCTCAAGCCGAGCGAGATCACCCCGCACACCGCCATCCACCTCATGCGGGTGCTGGAGGAGGCGGGGGTCCCGGCGGGTGTGGCCAACCTGGTGCTGGGGGAGGGGCCGACCGCCGGAGCGCCGCTCTCGGAGGACCCGCGCGTGGACCTGGTGTCCTTCACCGGGGGCCTCGCGACCGGCAAGCGCATCATGGCCGCGGCGTCCGGCACGGTGAAGCGGGTCGCCCTCGAGCTCGGCGGCAAGAACCCCAACATCGTGTTCGCCGACGCCGACTACGACACCGCCCTCGACTTCGCGCTCACCGCGGTGTTCCTCCACTCCGGCCAGGTGTGCTCGGCCGGCGCGCGCCTCATCGTCGAGGAGTCCATCCACGACCGGTTCGTCGACGACCTCGTCGCCCGCGCCCGCGAGATCCGGCTGGGCGGTCCCTTCGACGAGACGGCCGAGACCGGCCCCCTCACCAGCGCCGCCCACCGCGAGAAGGTCGAGGCGTACGTCGCCGCCGGCCTCGCCGAGGGCGCGGTGCTGCGGTGCGGCGGCGCGCGCCCGGACGACCCCGCCCTCGCCGACGGGTTCTACTACCTGCCGACCGTGCTCGACGGGTGCACCAGCTCCATGAGCGTCACGCAGGAGGAGTCCTTCGGCCCTGTGCTCACCGTCGAGACCTTCGCCGACGAGGCCGAGGCCGTGCGGCTGGCCAACGACAGCATCTACGGGCTCGCGGGTGCGGTGTGGACGCAAGACTCGGGCAGGGGGCAGCGGGTCGCGGCCGGGCTGCGCATGGGCACGGTCTGGATCAACGACTACCACCCCTACGTCGCCCAGGCCGAGTGGGGCGGCTACAAGCAGTCGGGCATCGGCCGCGAGCTGGGCCGGGCGGGGCTCGACGAGTACCGCGAGACCAAGCACGTCTGGCACAACATCGCGCCGGAGCCGCAGCGCTGGTTCGGCGGGTCCTCGTCGTGACCAAGGCGTACGACTTCGTGATCGTCGGCGGCGGGTCGGCCGGGTGCGCCCTGGCCAACCGGCTCTCCGCCGACCCCGCGACGAGCGTCCTGGTGCTCGAGGCCGGACGCACCGACCGGTTCGACCCGCTGATCCACGCGCCCGCCGCCCTGCCCTTCCCGATCGGCAACTCGCTCTACGACTGGAAGTACGAGTCCGAGCCGGAGCCGGCGATGGGAGGCCGGCGCATCTACCACGCGCGCGGCAAGGTGCTGGGCGGCTCCTCGTCGATCAACGGCATGATCTTCCAGCGGGGCAACCCGATGGACTACGAGCGCTGGGCCGCCGAGCCCGGCATGGAGGCCTGGGACTACCGGCACTGCCTGCCCTACTTCCGCCGCATGGAGTCACTGGTCCTGCCCGACGGACAGGTCGGCGCCGACCCCTGGCGCGGCGGGTCGGGCCCCTTGCGCCTCGAGCGCAGCCCGGCGCTCAACCCCCTCTTCAGCGCCTTCTTCGAGTCCGCCCAGCAGGCCGGCTACCCGCTGACCGACGACGTCAACGGCTACCGCCAGGAGGGGTTCGGTCGCTTCGACCGCAACATCGTCAACGGCGTACGCATGTCCGCCGCGCGGGCCTACCTGCACCCGGTGATGGGCCGCAAGAACCTCACGGTCGAGACCTACGCGCACGCCACGCGCGTGCGCTTCGAGGGCAGGCGGGCCGTCGGCGTGGAGTACCTCCGCGCCGGGCGCAAGCACGAGTACGCCGCGGCCGGCGAGGTGGTCCTGTGCGGCGGGGCGATCAACTCACCGCAGCTGCTGCAGCTCTCCGGCGTCGGCAACCCCGAGCACCTCCGGCCCCTCGGCATCGAGATGGTCCACGACCTGCCGGGGGTGGGGGAGAACCTCCAGGACCACCTCGAGGTCTACATCCAGCACGCCTGCCTGCAGCCGGTGTCGATCGTCGAGGGCCTCAAGTGGCACAACCGCCCGCTCGTCGGCCTGGAGTGGCTGTTCAAGCGGACGGGCACGGCGGCGTCCAACCACTTCGAGGGCGGCGGGTTCTGCCGGTCCAACGAGGACGTCGACTGGCCCAACCTGATGTTCCACTTCCTCCCGATCGCGATCCGCTACGACGGGTCGCCCCCGGAGGGCCAGGACCGCTACGCCCACGGCTACCAGGTCCACATCGGCCCGATGTACGCCGACACCCGCGGGTGGGTGCGGATCGCGTCGAGCGACCCGCGGCAGAAGCCCAGGATGCTCTTCAACTACCTCTCCACGCCCAACGACCGCCGCGAGTGGGTCGAGGCGGTGCGGGTGGCCCGGACCATCCTGGGCCAGCCCGCCCTCGCGCCGTTCAACGGCGGCGAGCTGTCGCCGGGCAGCGAGGTGGAGACCGACGAGGAGATCCTCGAGTGGGTCCGCAAGGACGCCGAGACCGCGCTGCACCCCTCGTGCACGGCGCGCATGGGCACCGACGAGCAGTCGGTGACCGACCCGGGGAGCATGCAGGTCCACGGCACGGAGGGTCTGCGGGTCGTCGACGCGAGCGTGTTCCCGTTCGTCACCAACGGCAACATCTACGCCCCGGTGATGATGGTCGCCGAGAAGGCCGCCGACCTGATCCTCGGCAACACCCCGCTCCCGCCGGCCGACGTGCCCTACTACCGTCACCGCGACCAGTCCCCGCTCTACCCGCCGGGGGACCCCCGCAACGCCACGTGACCCCGACCGCTCGAGACCGGAGGCCCACATGACCGCACAGCTCGACGCCCGCGCACCTGCCGAGCCGGACCGTGGTGCGCCCGGCCCCACCGTGCGGTGGCCGGTCTTCATCACGTCCTTCGTCGGCGTCTGCCTGATCACCCTGTGGGCGATCGTCGCGCCCACCAACGCCGAGAGCGTCATCGGCGACCTCGTGGGCAGGGTCGGGACGGGCTTCGGCTGGTTCTACGTCGCGCTGGCCACCTTCATCGTCGGCTTCGTGATCTTCCTCGGCGTCTCGCGCTACGGCAGCATCCGGCTCGGCCCCGACCACTCCCGCCCGGAGTTCTCGACCTTCGCGTGGGCGAGCATGCTGTTCGCCGCCGGCATCGGCACCGACGTGATGTTCTACTCGGTCATCGAGCCGGTCTCGCAGTACACCGCGCCGCCCGTCGGTGAGCCCGGGACCGTCGACGCGGCCCGCGAGGCGACCGTGTGGACGCTGTTCCACTACGGCGTGACGGGCTGGGCGATGTACGCGCTGATGGGCCTGGCCCTCGCCTACTTCTCCTACCGCAAGAACCTGCCGCTGGCCGTGCGGTCCGCGCTCTACCCGGTGTTCGGCAAGCGCATCGACGGCCCGCTCGGCCACGCCGTCGACACCGCGGCCGTCCTCGGCACGATCTTCGGGGTCGCCACCAGCCTCGGCATCGGCGTGGTGTTCCTCAACGTCGGGCTCAACGTCATCTTCGGCGTGCCCGTCGGCACCGGGGCGCAGGCGGCCCTGGCGGTCCTCGCCGTCACCGTCGCCGCGGTCTCGGCCACCACCGGCGTGGACAAGGGCATCCGGTTCCTGTCCCAGCTCAACGTGCTGCTCGCCCTCGCGCTCGCCGGCTGGGTGCTGATCACCGGCAGGACCTCGTTCCTGCTCAACGCCGTCGTGATGAACGTCGGCGACTTCATCAGGTCCTTCCCGGCCAAGTCGATGGAGACCTTCGCCTTCACCGACACGCAGGAGTGGATGGAGCTCTGGACGCTGTTCTTCTGGGCGTGGTGGGTGGCCTGGGCGTCCTTCGTGGGCCTCTTCCTGGCCCGCATCTCGCGCGGGCGCACGATCCGGCAGTTCGTGCTCGGCACGATGGTGATCCCGTTCAGCTACATCGTCATGTGGATCTCGATCTTCGGCAACGCCGCGATCGACAAGGTCCGCGGCGGGGACGAGGCCTTCGCCGAGGCTGCCGTCGACTTCACCGGCGTCGGGTTCTACGACCTGCTGCGCGACTACCCGCTGGCCGACGTCGTCGTGTTCCTCGCCGTCGTGGTGGGCCTGCTCTTCTACATCACCTCCGCCGACTCCGCGGCGCTGGTCATGGGCAACCTGTGCTCGGAGCTGCACGACGTGCAGCAGGACTGCGCCGCCTGGCTGCGGATCACCTGGGCCAGCGCCACCGGCCTGCTGACGGTCGCCATGCTCGCCGTCGGCGGCATCCTCGCCCTGCAGTACGCCACGATCATCATGGGCCTGCCGTTCGCGTTCGTGCTGGTGCTGGTGATGTGGGGCCTGTTCCGCTCGCTCCGCAGCGAGGGCCGCAAGGCCGAGGGCGGCGTACGCGGCATCGCGCCACTCCTCTCGGCGCGCACCGGGTCCACCGAGGACAACCGGAAGGCGTGGAAGGCCCGGCTCGCCCGGGCGATCAACTTCGTCGACGACGAGGCCGCAGCCGCGTACCTCGTCTCGACGGTCCGCCCCGCGCTGGTGGAGGTCGCGGAGGAGCTCTCGTCGATGGGGGTGCCCGCCGCGGTGACGGGTGGCGGGGCGATCGGCAGCGACGAGCTCCCGTGGGCGGAGCTCGCCACCGACCTCGAGGCTGACAGCTTCGTCTACCGCGTGGTGGTACGGCGCTCGCCCGTGCCGACCTACGGCGGCCGGATGATCGGCAACCGCGACCAGTACGCGCGCCTGGAGGTGCACCTCGCCGACGGCGGCCAGGACTACGACGTCATGGGCTACACGGCCGAGCAGGTCATCCACGACTGCCTCGACCAGTACGAGCGGCACCTGGAGTTCCTCCGCGCGCTGTGAACGGCCGGCCAGCCGGTCTGGACCGGGTCACGGGCAGGGCACGGTGTCGCCCCTGCTCTTGACCGCGGAGGTGAGTCGCAGGATCCTTCGCTTGTCCGGCTGGTTGCGTTCAGAGCATCTGGTTGCGACATACGCAACAGCCAGCAGCGAGGCGGAGGAGCAGCCATGACGGCAGCCCTGGCGGTCGACAGTCTCTGGAAGATCTTCGGCGCCCGCGCGGACAAGATCATCGGCACGCCCGACGCCGAGCTCTCGCGCGCCGACCTGAAGGCCCGGACCGACTGCGTGGTGGGGGTCAAGGACGTCTCCTTCGAGGTGGCTCCGGGAGAGGTGTTCGTGGTGATGGGCCTCTCCGGCTCGGGGAAGTCCACGCTGGTGCGGCTGCTGACCCGGCTCATCGAGCCCACCAGCGGCACGGTCACGCTCAACGGGATGGACATCACCTCGGCCTCGGCGAGCCAGCTGCGCGACGTACGCCGCACGCAGGTGTCGATGGTGTTCCAGCACTTCGGCCTGCTGCCCCACCGCCAGGTGATCGACAACGTCGCCTACGGGCTCGAGGTGCGCGGCGTCGCCAAGAAGGAGCGTCGGGCGAAGGCCGCCGAGATCGTCGAGCTGGTCGGGTTGCAGGGCTATGAGAAGTCCTATCCCGACCAGCTCTCGGGCGGCATGCAGCAACGGGTCGGCCTCGCCCGGGCGCTGGCCGGCGACCCGGAGATGCTGCTCTTCGACGAGCCGTTCTCCGCGCTCGACCCGCTGATCCGGCGTGACATGCAGAACGAGGTCATCCGGTTGCACCGCGAGCTCGGGAAGACGATGGTCTTCATCACCCACGACCTCGCCGAGGCCCTCAAGCTCGGCGACCGGATCATGATCCTGCGCGACGGCGAGATCGTGCAGATCGGAACTCCCGACGAGGTCGTGGCCCAGCCCGCCGACGACTACGTCAAGGACTTCGTGTCCGAGGTGCCGAAGGCCCACGTGCTCACGTTGAAGTGGGTGATGCGCGAGCCGCGTGCGGGGGAGCCGATGGACGGGCCTGCGCTGCCGGTGTCGACGATCGTGCGGCAGGCGGCCCGGGCCGCGATCGCGTCCGACGCCCCCATCCGGGTCATGGACGGGGACACCCTGGTCGGGGTGGTCGACGAGGAGGACATCATGCGGGTCGTCGTGGCGGAGGAAGACGTGACGTGACCGCCACCATCTCTCCCTCACCGTCGCCGACGCCCAAGCCCGTCGAGCCCGGCGCTCCGCCGCCGGCCGAGGAGCAGGCCAGCATCAGCCGCTGGATCCCGGCTGCGGTGATCCTGGCTGTCTGGGTCGTGGTCTGGTACTTCACCAACGGCACCCAGACGCTGGCGCTGCCCGGCACGTCCCGCACCGACCTGCACGACCGGCTCACCGAGTTCCAGAACGAGCTGCTGGCCGGGCGCGCGACCAACCCCGTCATGCAGTTCACCAACGCGATCGCCGATGCCCTGCGCAGCGCCGTCGAGTGGCTCCAGCGGATGGTCGTGCTGCCCAACTTCCCGCGGCCGGTGCCCGAGATCGGCTGGCTGGGCGTCGTCGCCCTCGCGACGTACGTCGCACTGGTCGTCGCGAGCTGGCGCATCGCCCTGCTGGTGGCGGCGTCGTTCCTCTCCTTCGGCGTCCTCGGCTACTGGCAGGACTCCCTCGACCTGCTCATCATCACCGGCATCTCGGTCGTGCTCGCCGTCGTCATCGGGATCCCGCTGGCCGTCCTGATCGGCACCAGCCGACGGGCCAACCAGGTCGTCACGCCCTTCCTCGACTTCATGCAGACGATGCCGACGTTCGTCTACCTGCTGCCGATCGTGCTCTTCTTCGGCATCGGCCCGAGCGCGGCCGTGGTCTCCACGCTGATCTACGCGCTGCCACCCCTGATCCGGATCGCCGGGTTCGGCATCCGCGAGGTGTCGGCGACGACCGTCGAGGCCACCGACTCGGCCGGACAGACCTACTGGCAGCGGCTGTTCAAGGTGCAGGTCCCGATGGCCCGCAAGACGATCATCGTCGGCCTCAACCAGACCACGCTGGCGGCGCTGTCGATGGCCACCCTCGCCGCCTTCGTCAACGGCCCCGGGCTCGGCAAGCCCGTGCTCGCCGGCCTGCGCATCAACGACGTCGGTACGGCATTCGTGCCCGGCGCGCTGATCGTGGTCATGGCGGTCATGCTCGACCGGACCACGACCGCGGCGAGCGAACGCGCCGAGAAGGTCGCCCGCGGTGGTGGCGGCGACCCGCGGGTGCGCCGGGGGCTGATCATCGGTGGCGGGGTGGCGACCCTGGTCGCGATCTACCTCTCGCGCACCTACGTCAGCCTGGCCGAGTTCCCTGCGTACAGCATCGGCGACACGGTCGCGCGGGCGGTGAGCGACGGCGTCGACTGGTTCACCGGCACCTTCGGCGGCGCGACCGAGTGGATCAAGGACCTCATCACCAACCAGTTCCTCAACCGCACGCAGGCCCTGCTCGCCGACTCACCCTGGTGGCTGGCGTTCGTGGCGCTCGCCGCCCTCGCCCTCGTCTTCGGCGGAGTGCGTGCCCTGGTCAGCACGATCATCTGCCTGGCCGGCATCTGGTACTTCGACCTGTGGCACGACGCGATGATCACCCTCAACATGACGCTGGTGGCCACCGTGCTGGTCATGGTCCTGGCCCTGGTCTTCGGCGTCTGGATGGCGCGCGACCGCCGCGTCGACCTGGGCATCCGCCCGCTGCTGGACGCCGGGCAGACGATCCCGCCGTTCGTCTACCTGATCCCGGTGCTCGCCCTCTTCGGTCCCTCCCGCTTCACCGCGATCACCGCCGGCATCGTCTACGCCGCCCCAGCCGCCATCAAGCTCGTCGCCGACGGGGTGAAGGCCGTCTCGCCCACCACGATCGAGGCAGGTCGATCCACCGGCCAGACAACCTGGCAGGAGATCACCAAGGTCCAGCTGCCGATGGCCAGAGGGTCGCTGGTGCTGGCCACCAACCAGGGCCTGCTCTACGTCCTCGCCATGACGGTCATCGGCGGTCTGGTCGGGGCCGGCGCGCTCGGCTACGACGTCGTCTACGGCTTCGCTCGCAGCGAGGCCTGGGGCAAGGGCCTCGCCGCGGGCATCACGATCGTGCTGCTCGGCGTGATGCTCGACCGGATCACCCGCGCGGCCGCCGACGTACGTCGTGACGACGGCCCCGGATCGCGCCGCGCCTTCAACCTCCGGCTGCCGATCGGCCCGCCGAGCAACTAGCACCACCCTCACAGAAGGAGCAGCACCATGCGCAACACCCGAAGCCGAGCGGCCCGCCTGGGCGCGCTCGCCACCGTCGCAGTCATGGCGCTCTCCGCCTGCGGCGGGGGATCCATCGACGAGCAGACCGAGGCCAACGAGGAGGCCGCGGGCGAGGCCGGGGGCGAGTGCGGCGACCTCAACATGGCCGTCAACCCCTGGGTCGGCTACGAGGCGAGCGCCTACGTCGTCGGCACCGTCGCCCAGGACCAGCTGGGCTGCACGGTCAACTACAAGGAGCTCAAGGAGGACGTTTCCTGGCAGGGCTTCGGCACCGGTGAGGTCGACGTGGTCATCGAGGACTGGGGCCACCCCGACCTGGAGAAGAAGTTCTTCGCCGAGGAGGGCGACGGCACCGCGGAGGACTTCGGCCCGCAGGGCAACGTCGGCATCATCGGCTGGTTCGTCCCGCCGTGGCTGGCCGAGGAGCACCCCGACATCCTCGAGTGGGAGAACCTCAACAAGTACGCCTCCGAGTTCGCCACCTCGGAGTCGGGAGGCAAGGGCCAGTTCCTGGGCGCCGACCCGTCGTACGTCCAGTTCGACGAGGCGATCGTGTCCAACCTCGACCTCGACTTCAAGGTCGTCTTCTCCGGCTCGGAGGCCGCCAGCATCGAGGCCTTCCGCAAGGCCGAGGAGAACAAGGAGTGGGTCATCGGCTACTGGTACGAGCCGCAGTACTTCAACGCCGAGGTCGCCATGCAGCGCGTCGCCCTCCCTCCCTACGAGGAGGGGTGCCAGGACGACCCGCAGGAGGTCGCCTGCGACTACCCCGAGACCGACCTGAAGAAGATCGTCGGCACCGAGTGGGCGGCGTCGGACTCCACTGCCGTCGACCTGGTGCGGAACTTCACTTGGACCAACGAGGACCAGAACGTCGTCGCTGCCTACATCGCCGAGGACGGCATGTCGCCCGAGGACGCGGCCGCGACGTGGATCGAGGAGAACCAGGACAAGGTCGACGCCTGGCTCGGCTGATCGTGCTGCGCTCCGCCCCCGGCCGGGAGTCCTTGACACCCGCGCCGGGGGCGGAGCACGAGGAGCCGTACGAGTCGACGCTCCCGTCGCGGGTGCGCAAGGCCGTGCTCCACGCGCAGAAGTACGACTCGGTCGAGAACCACTCGGTCGCGCTCGCCGCGCTCGGCGCCGACCCGGACGAGGTCAGCCCCATGCCCGACGGGGAGAAGAGGTCCTGACCGGGTCCTGACGGGAGCCCGAGCCCGTCCGCCGCCCCCGCGCACCCTTGACAGTGCGCGGGGGCGGCGGCGTACATTTCGAGTGTCGCGCATGACGCAACCAGTTGCACAATACGCAACACGCCACCACGCAGCATCCGAGCCGTCCCCCGCACAGGAGCCAGCCATGGCAGATGTCCCCCCGACCGCCGGCGTCGTCGTGATCGGAGCCGGCATCGTCGGCAACAGCCTCGTGCACCACCTCACCCGGCTCGGGTGGAAGGACGTGGTGCAGATCGACAAGGGGGCGCTGCCCAACCCCGGAGGGTCCACCGGTCACGCCTCCAACTTCATCTTCACCGTCGACCACTCCCGCGAGATCACCGACCTCACCCTCGACTCGGTCGCGCAGTACGAGGAGATGGGCGTCTTCACCCGGTCCGGCGGCTTCGAGATCGCCCGCACCGAGGAGCGGATGGAGGAGCTGCGGCGCCGCATGTCGAGCGCGCGGGCGTGGGGCATCGAGGCCGAGCTGGTCAGCCCGGCCTTCGTCAAGGAGCGGGTCCCCTTCATCGAGGAGGACCAGTTCATCGGGGCGTTCTGGACCCCGGGCGTCGGCGTCGTGGACTCCTTGCGCGCCGGCACGATCATGCGCGAGCGCGCGCTCGCCACGGGCGAGCTGACCGTCGTGCCGACCGTGGAGGTCGTCGGGCTCGACACCGAGGACGGCCCCCGCGGCCGTCGCATCACCCGGGTGCGTACGACGGGTGGCGACATCGACACCGACACCGTGGTCATCGCAGCGGGCGTGTGGAGCCCCAAGCTCGGCGACATGGCCGGCATCAGCATCCCGCTCACCCCGGCCGTGCACCAGATGATCAGCGTCGGGCCGTGCCCCCAGCTGGCCGAGAAGGAGGGCGAGATCTCCTTCCCGATCATCCGTGACATGGACACCTTCTGCTACGAGCGCCAGCACGGCGCCGACATGGAGGTCGGCTCCTACGCCCACCGCGCGATCCTCCACGAGCCCGAGGACATCCCCTCGATTGAGCAGGCCAGGCTGTCGCCGACCGAGATGCCCTTCACCTCCGACGACTTCGACCCCCAGCTCGAGCAGGCCTACGAGCTGATGCCCGAGCTGCTCGGCGCGGAGGGCGCGGAGATGCGCTACGCGATCAACGGCCTGCTCTCCCTGACCTGCGACGGCAACCCGATCCTGGGCGAGAGCGAGGTCGCCGGACTGTGGACCGCCGCGGCCGTGTGGATCAAGGAGGGCCCCGGCGTGGGTCGGGCGGTGGCGGAGTGGATGACCGACGGCCACTCCGAGATCGACCTGCACCACAGTGACATCGCCCGCTTCCACCAGCACCAGAAGCGGCGCGAGCACACGCGGCTGCGCACGACCGAGTCCTTCATCAAGACCTACGGGATCATCCACCCGGCCGAGCAGTACGAGTCCGACCGCGACCAGCGGCTCTCACCGATGCACGACTCGCAGGCCAAGCTGGGCGCCGTCTTCTTCGAGACCGCCGGCTGGGAGCGCCCGTTCTGGTACGAGTCCAACGCCGGACTGCTCGAGCAGTACGGCGACGCCGTGATGCCACGCGAGCACGAGTGGGACGCACGGTGGTGGAGCCCGATCATCAACGCCGAGCACCTCCGGATGCGGGAGGCCGCGGCGGTCATCGACCTCTCGGCGTTCTGCATCTTCGACATCGAGGGCCCCGCGGCGCTCGAGGTCGTCCAGACGACGTGTGTCGCACAGTGCGACGTCGCGGTCGGCAAGGTCATCTACACGCCCGTCCTCGACGCCAAGGGCGGCTTCCGCTCCGATCTGACGGTCATGCGGCTCGGTGCGGACCACTTCCGGGTCGTCACCGGCGGCGCGCACGGCATGGCCGACCGCGCCTGGTTCACCGGGCACCTGCCCGAGGCCGGCACCACCACGCTTACCGACCGCACCGACGACGTCTCGACGATCGGCATCTGGGGACCACGAGCCCGCGACATCGTCTCCTCGCTGACCTCCGACGACGTCTCCGACGAGGGCTTCGGCTTCCTGTCCTGCCGCGAGATCTCGGTGTCGTCGGGATCGGGGAAGGGCATCACTGTCCTCGCCTCGCGCATCTCCTACGTCGGCGAGCTCGGCTGGGAGCTCTACGTGCCGATGGACCGGGCCGCCGACCTGTGGGAGGTCCTGCTCGAGGCCGGCGCGCCGCACGGCGCGGTCCCGGCCGGCATCGGCGTCTACGGCACGACCGGCCGCATCGAGAAGGGGTACCGCGCGTACGGCGCCGAGCTCGACTCCGAGCGGACCGTCGTCGAGGCGGGCATGCAGCGGCCCAAGGTCAAGGCGGCCGACTTCGTCGGCAAGGAGGCCTACCTCGCCCAGCGCGAGGCGGAGCCGCAGTCGGTGCTCTGCACGCTCACCGTCGACGACCACACGTCGGCGTCCGGCACCAAGCGCTACATGCTCGGCGGAGAGCCGATCCTGACTCGCGACGGGGGCACCCTCACCGACGGCCACGGCCACCACCCCTACGTTACCAGCGCGGGCTCGGCGCCGTCGCTCGGCAAGCACGTGCTGCTGGCCTACCTCCCGCCCGAGGAGGCCGTGATCGGCAACGAGCTCGCCGTGTCCTACATGGAGGAGCTCTACCCCGTCACGGTCGGCTCCGTCGACGCCACCCCGCTCCTCGACCCCGCCAACGAGCGGATTCGCTGATGGTGAGCCCTCTCGTCTGCGTGAAGCGCGTCGTCGACTCCTCCAGCGAGGTGGTCCTCACCGAGGACGGCCAGGGCGTCGAC
This sequence comes from Nocardioides sp. BGA-UO-ETr-FS32, assembly GCF_059567905.1. Classification (NCBI taxonomy): domain Bacteria; kingdom Bacillati; phylum Actinomycetota; class Actinomycetes; order Propionibacteriales; family Nocardioidaceae; genus Nocardioides; species Nocardioides sp. BGA-UO-ETr-FS32. Next base: position 86,012 of record NZ_JCAQOX010000015.1, read on the forward strand.
GGCCGCTTCGCCGGCTTCACCACGAGCGCCCACGAGGAGTGCGCGGTCGAGCTGGCCGTGCGGATCGCCGCCGAGGAAGGTGGCGGCGCGACCGTCCTGACCCTCGGCGACGCCGACGCGGTGGAGCAGCTGCGCTCCGCGCTCGCGGTCGGGTGCACCGCCGCGACCCACGTGCTCGCCGACCCCCAGGCGTACGGCCCCGCCGACGTGGCGCGCGAGATCGCCGCGGTCGTCCGTGACCACGCCGCCGCCGGCACCCCGCACGACCTCGTCCTGCTCGGCAACGACGCCGCCGACAGCGGCGACTTCCAGGTCGGGATCCGGCTCGCGTACGAGCTCGGCTGGCCGGTCGTCAACGGCGTCAGCACGGTGTCGGTGGCCGACGGCGTGGTGACCGCGAGCGGCTCCGGCCCCGACGGCCACGAGACCTTCCGGCTGCCCCTGCCCGCCGTCGTCACCGTCCTCGAGGGCGGCGTCGAGCCGCGCTACCCGACCGTCCCCGGCCGGATGAAGGCCAGGAAGGTGCCGATCGAGGAGCGGGAGCCGGTCGCCGAGCCCGTCGGGACGTCCCGCGTACGCCTCGTGCTCCCGCCGCCCTCGCCGTCCACGGTGCAGGTGCTGGGGGAGGGCCCCGGCGCCGCGCCCGCGGTGGTCGACCTGTTCGAGCGGCTGGGGGTGCTGGCGCGATGATCCTGGTGCTGGTGGAGGTCTCTCCCGCCGGCGAGGCGGTCGAGACCTCGCGGGAGGCCGTCACGTTCGCCCGCGACCTCGCAGCCGCCGGCGGTGGCGTGCCGATCGACGCCGTGCTGGTCGGCACGCCCGACGACGCCCTCGTCGGGGTGCTCGCGTCCTACGGCGTGCGTCGCGTCCACGCCCTCACCGGCCCGGCGTACGACTCCTTCTCGGGAGCCGCGTGGGCGGCCGGCCTGCTCGAGGTGCGCGAGCGGTCGGGGTCCGTCGTCGTGATGGCCGCGGGCACGCCCCGGGGCAACGAGGTGCTCGCCCACGTCGCAGCCCGTACGTCCTTGCCGATGGCGGCCAACGTGGTCTCCTTCGAGGGCCTGTCGCCCTTCACGGTCACCCGCCAGGTCGTCGGCGGCGCCGCGCTCGAGGAGATGCGGCTCGCGCAGCGGCCCGCGATCTTCACCGTCGCCGGCCACGCCGTGGCGGCCGCGCCCGCCGACGCACCCGGCGCGGGCGAGCTGGTCGTGGAGACCCCCGCGGTGGCCGACGCCGACCTCGTCGCCCGCGTCGTGTCGACCGACGAGCCCGAGCCCGACCTGTCCGGTGCCCTGACGTCGGCGCGGGTGGTCGTGGGTGCCGGTCGCGGTGCCGGGTCGGCGGAGGGCTTCGACGACCTGCTGGAGCTCGCGGACCTGCTCGACGCCTCGCTCGGCGTCTCTCGGGTGGTGACCTCCCTCGGCTGGCGTCCGCACCACGAGCAGGTCGGCCAGACCGGCAGCCGGATCTCGCCCGACCTCTACATCCCGTGCGGCATCAGCGGCGCGATCCAGCACTGGGCCGGGTGCAGCAGCGCCAAGGCCATCCTCGCCATCAACACCGACCCGGACGCCCCGATGGTCACCAAGGCCACGCACGCCGTCATCGGCGACCTGCACGAGATCATCCCGGCGGTCAACGCCGAGATCCGCCGCCGCCGCGGCTGAGGGGCGTTCGGCTGCACCGACGCGACGTGCGGCCCTGCCTACGTGCGCAACGTCCGGATGCCCAGAGCGACCGCCAGCAACAGCGCGCCGACGGACACTGTCCCGAGCCAGACCCACTCTGGGATCGAGTCGGTGGGGTCCCAGGCCATCAGAGCACCGAGGACCAGGAGGGCCAGACCGCCCCGCAAAGCGCCGACAGGTGCGAACTTCGCCTCCGGAGATGCCATGACGGCGACCGTAGCCGATCAGCCGGACCGCCATCGCAACGCGGCCGGTCGGCGACTGGTCCTACGTGAGGCGTGGCGCGCGGGGCCACTGAGCTCCGTGACTGCCCGCGCATCTGCTCAGTTGTGCGGTGCCCGTGATGCGCCAGATGCGTCACAGCGACCGCACTGATCGCGGCTCCGGTCATCCAGACCTTCGAGTCGAGCCACAGTTGAGCCGGCAACGTCATGGTTGTGCGGCTGCTGGTACGACCTGAACCCATGACGTTCCGCCCCCGACGTCATGGGGGCCGGTCGCGGACGTGACCACCAGCCATGACCTCCGCGGCACGACCGCATCTCGGCAGGTCCGGATGTTGCGCGCACCCCTAGCGGTGTCTCAGCCACATCCGTGGGGTGCGGAATGTGGCTCAGGCACCGCGACTGGGCGCGTGTTCGTGTGCGACATCAACAGCGGTGTCCCAGCCACATTCCTGGGGCGCGGGATGTGGCTCACCCACCGCCACCAACGGCCCGCAGCCGCGACACAGTCCGCTCATCGGCACGTCCGCATGGTCCAGCTGAGCCGGCGGGCGGCGCTGCAGGGCAGGTCCTCCTGCCCCCGCCGCCGCGGCTGACCCCTCCCAAGGGTGGTGACGACCGTCTCAACCCGCCCGTAACCTCTCGCGACCTCCCGCGTTGTCTACCCAGTAGTAGCGCGGGACGGGAGCCCGGCTCGAGCCAGGAACCAGACGGCAGGAGGGTGCACATGGGTGTCGAGATCCAGGTCAACGACCTCACGAAGTCCTTCGGCAAGCAGCTCATCTGGGGCGACGTGACGCTCACCGTCCCCGCGGGCGAGATCTGCGTGATGCTCGGTCCGTCCGGCACCGGCAAGTCGGTCTTCCTCAAGACCCTCATCGGCCTGCTCAAGCCCGACAAGGGCTCGATCATCATCGAGGGCACCGACATCGCCAGCTGCTCCGAGCGCGACCTCTACGAGATCCGCAAGCTGTTCGGCGTGCTCTTCCAGGACGGCGCGATGTTCGGCTCGATGAACCTCTACGACAACGTCGCCTTCCCGCTGCGCGAGCACACCAGGAAGTCCGAGTCCGAGGTCCGCGAGATCGTCATGGAGAAGATGGACCTCGTCGGGCTCCTCGGCGCCGAGGACAAGCTCCCGGGCGAGATCTCCGGCGGCATGCGCAAGCGCGCCGGCCTCGCCCGCGCGCTCGTGCTCGACCCCGAGATCGTGCTCTTCGACGAGCCCGACTCCGGCCTCGACCCGGTCCGCACCGCCTTCCTCAACCAGCTGATCGTCGACCTCAACGCCCAGATCGACGCCACCTTCCTGATCGTCACCCACGACATCAACACCGCGCGTACGGTGCCCGACAACATCGGGCTGCTCTACCACCGCCACCTCGCGATGTTCGGTCCGCGCGAGCAGCTGCTCAGCTCCGAGGAGCCGGTCGTGCGCCAGTTCCTCAACGCCCAGCGCGTCGGACCCATCGGCATGTCGGAGGAGAAGGACGCCGACGAGCTCGCCGCGGAGGCCGGCCAGGAGCTGCCGCCGCTGCCGCCGATCCCGCTGCAGCTCGACCCGTCCAACGGCATCCCGCGGCGCAGCCAGCGACCCGCGGGGGAGTGGTGCCGCGAGAACGGCATCACCCCGCCGCCCGGGTCCTTCGAGTCCAGCAACGCCGGCCTGGCCCCGGGGGTCTGACGAGCCATGTCGACCTCGCTGTCCTTGCGCGCGCTCGCCCCCATCGGGGTCGCGGGCAACCTGTTCGCGTTCGCCCTCGACGTCTTCCGCGGGCTGTTCAGGCGGCCCTTCCAGCTGCGCGAGTTCATCCAGCAGTCGTGGTTCATCGCGTCGGTGACGATCATCCCGACGGCCCTGGTGGCCATCCCGTTCGGGGCCGTGATCGCCCTCCAGGTGGGCGGGCTGATCAAGCAGTTCGGTGCCCAGTCCTTCACCGGCTCCGCGTCGGTGCTGGCGGTGATCCAGCAGGCCGCGCCGATCGGGACGGCGCTGCTGATCGCGGGGGCCGGCGGGTCGGCGATCGCGGCCGACCTGGGCGCGCGCAAGATCCGCGAGGAGCTCGACGCGATGATGGTGCTCGGGATCGACCCGATCCAGCGCCTGGTGGTGCCACGCGTGCTCGCCTGCATGCTCGTGGCGTTCTTCCTCAACGGCATGGTCAGCGTGGTCGGCGTGACCGGCGGCTACGTCTTCAACGTGATCCTCCAGGACGGCACCCCCGGCGCCTACCTCGCGAGCTTCACCGCGCTGGCCCAGCTGCCCGACCTCTGGATCGGCCTCATCAAGGCGCTGGTCTTCGGCCTCATCGCCGCGATCGTCGCCTCCTACAAGGGCATGAACGCCAAGGGCGGACCCAAGGGCGTCGGCGACGCCGTCAACGAGTCGGTGGTCATCACGTTCCTGCTGCTCTTCGTGGCCAACTTCGTCCTGAGCATGATCTACCTGCAGGTCGTGCCCCCGAAGGGCGGATGACGATGGCTCTCAAGGACGTCTACGCCAAGCCGCTCTCCTCCCTCGACGACCTGGGAGGCCAGCTGGCCTTCCACCTCAAGGTGCTGCGGTCGGTGCCGCGCTCGGTGACGCGCTACCCCCGCGAGATCATGCGGATCCTCGCCGAGGTGACCCTCGGCTCGGGTGCCCTCGCGGTCATCGGCGGCACCGTCGGCGTGATCATCGGCATGACCTTCTTCACCGGCGCGCAGGTCGGCCTGTCGGGCTACGCCGCGCTCAACCAGCTCGGCACCGCGGCCTTCTCCGGGTTCGTCTCGGCCTACTTCAACACCCGTGAGATCGCCCCGCTGGTCGCCGGCATCGCGCTCGCCGCCACGGTCGGGTGCGGCTTCACCGCCCAGCTCGGTGCGATGCGCATCTCCGAGGAGGTCGACGCCCTCGAGGTGATGGCCATCCCGTCGATGCCGTTCCTCGTCGCCACCCGCGTCGTGGGCGGCCTGATCGCGATCATCCCGCTCTACGTCGTCGGGCTGCTCTCGTCCTACTTCGCCAGCCGGCTGGTGGTGACCCAGATCTACGGGCAGTCCTCCGGCACCTACGACCACTACTTCAACGCGTTCCTGCCGCCGGGCGACGTGCTGTGGTCCTTCGGCAAGGTCCTCGTCTTCGCCGTCACCGTCATCCTCATCCACTGCTACCACGGCTACACCGCCTCCGGCGGTCCCGCCGGGGTCGGCGTCGCCGTCGGGCGCGCCGTACGCACCAGCATCGTCGCGATCAACGTGCTCGACCTGCTGATGTCGATGGCCATCTGGGGCGCGTCCACGACCGTGCGGTTGGCGGGGTGAGGGCGCGATGAGGACCAAGGCACTGGGAGTGGTGTTCCTCGTCCTGATGCTCGCCGCGGTCTGGGCGACCTACGGCGTGTTCACCAAGAAGTTCAGCGACTACGACGAGGTGACCCTGCAGGCGTCCCGCATCGGCCTGCAGCTGCCGCAGCGCGCCGACGTCAAGATCAAGGGCGTCATCGTCGGCGAGGTGCTCGACTACGAGCCCACCGCCGAGGGGGCCGAGATCACCCTCGGGCTCTACCAGGACCGCACCACCGACATCCCGAGCGACGTCACGGCCTCGATCCTGCCCAAGACCCTGTTCGGCGAGAAGTTCGTCTCCCTCGACGTGCCCGACGGCGGCTCGTCCGCCGAGCCCATCGCCGACGGCGACGTCATCGAGCGCACCGACCTCTCGATCGAGGTCGAGCAGGTGCTCAGCGACCTCTACCCGCTGCTGCGAGCGGTCCAGCCGGCCGACCTCAACATGACGCTCAACGCCGTCGCCACGGCGCTCGAGGGTCGCGGCGAGCAGCTCGGCGAGACCCTCGAGACCCTCGACCGCTACCTCACCCGCTTCAACCCCGAGCTCCCCGCGCTCGTCGAGGACCTGCGCCTGACCGCCGAGGTGTCCGACACGTACGCCGACGTGCTGCCCGAGGTCGCCACGATCCTGCGCAACACGATCACCACCACCTCCACGCTGGAGGACCGCGAGGAGAAGCTGAAGGCGCTCTTCAACGACGTGTCGAAGTTCGCCGCCGTCGCCGACCGGTTCACCCGCGCCAACGGTGACAACCTGGTGCGGCTGGCCGACCTCGGTGCCGAGCAGCTCGAGGTGTTCGCCCGCTACGCGCCCGGCTACCCGTGCCTGCTCGGCGGCATCGTCGGCGCCGGCAAGCTCCAGGCCGAGGCCTTCCGCGGCTTCACCCTGCACATCGTGCTCGAGACGCTGCCCAACCAGCCGCGCGGCTACACCGCCGCCGACGCGCCGGTCTACGGCGACAAGCGGGGCCCCTACTGCGGCCGGCTGCCCAACCCGCCGTGGTCGCAGAGCAACCCCGTGACTCACCAGCCCAACTTCGTCGACGGCGTCGACGAGCCGACCGGCAAGGGCACCAGCCGAGTCGGCCCCGGTTGGTCCGGCACCTCCGCCGGCTATGCCGGCGGCCGCGACGAGACCGCGCTCCTCAAGGCCCTGCTCGCGCCCGGGCTCGGCCTCAGCGCCGACGACGTGCCCGACCTCGGCGTCCTCCTCGTCGGCCCGATGGCACGCGGGGCGGAGGTGTCGCTGCGATGAGCCAGCTCCTCGACAAGAAGACGTCCATCGACCTGTTCAAGCTCCTGGTCTTCGTGGTCGTGACCTCGCTCGCCACGACGGTCCTCGTCGTCACCATCGGCAACCTCGGCTTCGGCTCCTCGCGCCAGTACCGCGCCGAGTTCACCGACGCCACGGGGGTCAACAAGGGCGACGACATCCGCGTCGCCGGCGTACGGGTCGGCACGGTCGACGACGTCGAGATCGTCGACCGCACCCGCGCGCTGATCACCTTCTCCGTCGACGACGAGACCTCGGTCAACGGCGGCACCAACGCGGCCATCCGCTACCGCAACCTCGTCGGGCAGCGCTACATCTCCCTGACCCAGGAGGTGGGCGACACCCAGCGGCTGCCGGACGGCTCGACGATCCCGGTCTCGCGCACCAAGGCGGCGCTCGACCTGACCGTGCTGTTCAACGGCTTCAAGCCGCTGTTCCAGGCCCTCTCGCCCGAGGACGTCAACCAGCTGTCGTTCGAGCTGATCCAGGTCTTCCAGGGCGAGGGCGGGACGCTGGAGGGGCTGCTCGCGCACACCGCGTCGGTCACCTCCACGCTGGCCGACCGCGACGAGGTCATCGGCGACCTGATCGACAACCTCTCGCTCGTCCTCGACCACGTGGCCGACCGCGACCAGCAGCTGACCCGACTGATCCGGTCGTTCCGCACGCTCGTCGGGGGGCTCAAGAAGGACCGCAACGCGATCCTCGGCTCCCTCGAGGAGGTCTCCGCCCTGTCGGTCGAGACGGCCTCGCTCATCGACGGCATCCGCGAGCCCTTCGTCAAGGACATCAAGGAGCTGCGGGCGGTCGCGGGCAACATCGACAAGAACAAGGCCGAGCTCGACCGCGCCATCCAGGTCCTGCCGATCAAGCTCAACAAGATCGGCCGCACCGCGATCTACGGCTCGTTCTTCAACTTCTACCTCTGCGAGTTCCAGGGCCGGGTCAACCTGCCCGGCAACGTGCAGGTCCCGGTGAAGTACAACACCGGCTCCGACAGGTGTGATCTGGGATGAAACCTTTCCGTGAACGCAACCCGGTCGTCGTCGGCGCCGTCAGCATCGTCGTGCTGGCGATGGTGCTGGTCGCCGCGCTGCGCGCCGACGACCTCCCGGTCATCGGCGGCGGCGACACCTACCACGCGATGTTCACCGAGGCCGGCGGGCTCAAGGTCAACGACGAGGTCCGCATCGCAGGCGTACGTGTCGGCAAGGTCGACGAGATCGAGCTGGCCGGCAACGAGGTCAAGGTGAGCTTCAAGGTCGACGACGCCGCCGAGTTCGGCGCCGACACGCGCGCCGCGATCAAGGTCAAGACGATCCTCGGGTCGATGTTCCTCGCGCTCGAGCCGGCCGGTGGCGGCCAGCTCGACGAGGGGGCCACCATCCCGGCCGCGCGCACGACCTCGCCGTTCGACGTGGTCGAGGCGTTCGAGGGGCTGGCGTCGACCTCCGAGCAGATCGACACCGACCAGCTCGCCGAGTCGCTGACCACGCTGGCCGACCTCACCCGCAACACCCCCGAGGAGTTCCGCGGGGCGCTCGACGGACTGAGCCGGCTCTCGGCCAACATCGCCGCCAAGGACGAGCAGCTCAACACGCTGCTGGTCAACCTCGAGCGCGTCTCCACGGTCCTCGACGAGCGCGACCAGGACATCATCAGGCTGATGGAGGACAGCGACGTGCTGTTCCGCGCCCTCGTGGCCCGTCGGGAGGCCGTGCACGACCTGCTGGTCTCCAGCACCACCCTGTCCAAGGAGCTCACCAGGCTCATCGACCAGTCGCGTGAGGACCTCAAGCCGGCGCTGGCGCACCTCGAGAACGTCATCGCGGTGCTCAACAAGAACGAGGACAACCTCGACAGCAGCCTTCGGCTGATGGCGCCGTTCTACCGCGTCTTCGCCAACACGCTCGGCACCGGTCCGTGGTTCGACACCTGGATCTCCAACTTCCCGCCCGTCCCGCAGGTGGGCTGACCCATGGACCTCGTGAAGCGCATCCTCGTCCCCCTCATCGTGCTCGGCTTCGTCGTCGCGGCGGCCGTCAGCGTCCTCGGCGGCGACACCTCACGCACCGTCGTCGCGCACTTCCCTCGGGCGATCTCGGTCTACGAGGGCAGCGACGTCCGCGTCCTCGGCGTCCCCGTCGGCACCGTCACCCGCGTCGAGCCCACCGGCACGGACGTGACCGTCACGATGACGTACGACGACGAGGTCAAGCTGCCGGCCGACGCCAAGGCCGTCATCATCGCGCCGTCGGTGGTCGGCGACCGCTACGTCCAGCTCACCCCGGCCTACTCCGGCACCGGGGAGATCCTCGCCGACGGCGCCGAGCTGAGCGTCGAGGACACCTCCCAGCCGCTGGAGCTCGACCAGATCTACGACAGCCTCGACCGCCTCAACGTGGCGCTCGGCCCGCGCGGCGCCAACCGGACCGGCGCCCTGTCCGACCTGCTGTCGGTGACCGCCGACAACTTCGGCGGCCAGGGCACGACCTTCCGCCAGACCCTGCGGGACTACTCCCGCTTCAGCGACACGCTCGCGGGCAACTCGGACGAGCTCTTCGGCTCGGTCGAGGCGCTCGGCAACTTCATGGAGACCCTCGCCGACAACGACCAGACCGTCCGCCAGTTCAACCAGTCCCTCGCCGACGTCGCCACGATGCTCGCCGGCGAGCGCGAGGAGCTGGTCGCGGCGACCAGGAACCTGTCCGTGGCGCTGACCGCGGTCAAGGAGTTCGTCGAGGAGAACAAGGGCTCGCTCAGCCGCAACATCACCGGCCTCAACCGGGTGGCCAAGGTGCTCGTACGCCAGCGCGGGGCGCTCGACGAGATCCTGCGCGTCGCCCCGGGAGCGCTCAACAACCTCGCGCTGACCTACAACCCGCAGGCCGGCACGCTCGACACCCGGGCAAACTTCGGCGAGTCGATCAACCAGCTCGAGCTCGACCCGGCCGCGTTCCTGTGCGGCTTCGTCGGCCAGGTGGAGCGGTCGGGCCAGGTCTGCGACCGGATCACCCAGCTGCTGGCCCGGCCGCGCGCGGGTGCCCTCGGCGAGAGCGCCGCGCTGCCGGCGCAGGACGTGTTCGACCCGACGCTCGGCGGACTCGTCGCACCCGACGCCGCCGCCACCGACAGGGAGGAGCGGTGATGCGCCCCCAGGCCGGCCTCAGGGCACTCGTGCTCGGCATGCTCGGCTCGCTGGTCCTTGCGGGCTGCGACGCCAGCGTCTACTCCCTGCCCCTGCCGGGCGGACCCGACGTCGGTGAGGACCCGATGACGGTCAAGGTCGAGTTCGCCGACGTCCTCGACCTGGTGCCCCAGTCGACGGTGAAGGTCAACGACGTCAGCGTCGGCAAGGTGACCGACATCGACCTCGAGGGCTACCAGGCCCTCGTCACCCTGGAGGTCCGCCGCGACGTCGAGCTGCCCGGCAACGCCGTCGCCGAGCTGCGACAGACCAGCCTGCTCGGCGAGAAGTTCGTCGAGCTCAGCGCGCCCGAGGAGGGCGCGATCGACGACCCGCTCGAGGACGGCGAGACGATCCCGATCGAGCGTGCCGGCCGCAACCCCGAGGTCGAGGAGGTGCTCGGCGCTCTGAGCCTGCTGCTCAACGGCGGCGGCGTCGCGCAGCTCAAGACCATCACCCAGGAGCTCAACAAGGCCCTCGAGGGTCGCGAGGAGTCGGCGAAGTCGGTGCTGCGCAACCTGCGCACCTTCACCGGGCAGCTCGACGAGAACAAGGCCGACATCGTCGCCGCGATCGAGTCGCTCAACCGCCTCGCGCTGGCGGCGGAGAAGCAGCTCCCGACCATCGACGCAGCCCTCGAGGAGCTGCCCAGCGCGCTCGACTCCATCGACCGCCAGCGCGACGACCTGGTGGAGATGCTCGCCGCGCTCAACGACCTCTCCGACGTCGCCGTCGACGTCATCACCCGCTCCAAGGGGGCGACGATCACCTCCCTCGAGCGGCTCGACCCGGTGCTCACCCAGCTGGCGGCCTCCGGCGACGACTTCACCAACGCCTTCCACGTCTTCCTCACCTACCCGTTCGTCGACGAGGTCGTGGGCCGCGACCCGCAGGTGGCCCGCAACCTGCACATGGGCGACTACACCAACCTCTCGATCACCCTCGACGTCGACGTCCAGGGCGGCCTGACCAGCACGCCGACGCTGCCGACCAACCTGCCGACGGTGATCGACCCCACCGTCGTGGTCAACGACGTGCTGGCCTGCCTGCAGAGCGGATCACTCACCAGCGAGGCCTGCGCCAAGGTGCTCGCCAACCTCGAGAAGCTCACCCGGCTGCGCGAGGAGTGCGCCAAGTCGGAGAACAAGGACAAGGACGTCTGTCGCGAGCTCAACTCGATCCCGGGCCTGCCGCCCGAGCCGTCCCTGCCGATCCCGTCCACGCTCCTGCCGACGCTCGTCCCGACCGGCCTGCCCCGGGCGGGCACCGGCGAGGAGCCGCGCCCCGGCAACCCGACGATGGGTGACCTCATGGAGGCCTACGACCCCGACCTGGTGAGCCTGCTGATCCCGGGGATGGTGCAGCGATGATCACCCGTCGGACCAAGCTCCAGCTGCTCGTCTTCGCCATCATCACGCTGGTGGGCGTCAGCTTCGTGGGCGCCCGCTACGCGCGGCTGGACCGCCTCCTGATGGACCAGAGCTACACCGTGACGGCCCACTTCGCCGACTCCGGCGGGGCGTTCGCCGGTGCGCTGGTCTCCTACCGCGGCGTACGCGTGGGCGAGGTCCGCGAGCTGGTGCTCACCGACGACGGCGTGGACCTGGTCCTCGACATCGAGGACGAGCACGACGACATCCCGGCCGACGCCCACGCGCTCGTCGGCAACCGGTCCGCCGTCGGCGAGCAGTACGTCGAGCTCCAGCCGCAGAGCGACCGCGGCCCCTACCTCGAGGACGGGTCCGAGATCGCGCGGGAGCTGACGACCACGCCGATCGCGACGGACACCCTGCTCACGAACCTCGACGAGACGGTCCGCAGCGTCGACGAGGACGACCTCCGGACCGTCACCTCCGAGTTCGGAATGGCCTTCAACGGGGCAGGGGAGGACCTCCAGACGATCCTCGACAGCAGCGACGAGTTCATCACCGCCGCCGAGCAGAACTTCGACGTCACCGTGGACCTGATCCGCGACAGCAACACCGTGCTCAACGGCCAGATCGACTCCGAGCGCGCGTTCCGTCGCTTCGCCCGCGACCTGTCGCTCTTCACCACCACGGTGGCCGACAACGACAAGGACCTGCGGCGCCTGATCGAGGACGGCTCGCTCGGGGCCAACGAGCTGCGCGTCTTCCTCGAGGACAACGAGGTCGAGCTCGGCGACCTGATCAACAACCTGGTCACCACCGGCGAGGTGGTCGTCAAGCACCTCGACGGCATCGAGCAGCTGCTCGTGCTCTACCCCTACGTCGTCGAGGGCGGCTACACGGTCGTGTCGAAGTCGCCGGGCACCGGCCTCTACGACGCCCACTTCGGCATGGTGATGACGTCCGAGCCGCACGTGTGCCTCGGCGGCTACGAGGGCACCGACCGGCGCTCGCCGCTCGACGGCAGCAACGCACCGATGAACGAGGACGCCCGCTGCACCGAGCCCGCCTCGAAGTCCAACGCCCGCGGCTCGCAGAACGTCCAGGCCCCGCGAGCGGCGACCGGCTGGGGCACGGCCGACTTCGCGTACGACCCGGAGTCCGGCGCCGTGACCTCCGACCCGGCCGAGATCCAGCGGCTCCTGGGGGAGCGGGCCACCGCGCCGGGCACCCTGGGCCGCGACTCGTGGAAGTGGCTCTACCTGGAGCCGCTGCTGGCCGGAGGCGTGACCCCGGGCGGAGAGCCTCGTTAGACAACCAGTGAGACAGACAGGGCCCCGGGAGGGTGGCCCCGACGTTCTCGAGGGAGGGAACACATGCCTGTGCTGACCGACACGTCCGTCCGCGACGACGAGGCCGACCTGTCCGCGGACTCCACGCCGCCGGACACCGCCGGCGCACCGCGCCGCACCCGCCTGCGGCGGGCGTTGGCGGGGGTCCTCGCCGTCATCGTGGTGACCTGCGTCGTGCTGCTCGTCTGGATGGCCGCCGGTGGCCGCTCCTCCGCGTCGGGCGCGCTCGACCTGCCCCGCGAGCGCGAGCAGGCGATGAGCCTGACCGACCAGTTCGTCAAGCGACTCGGCACCTATAGCCCCGACATGCTCGACGACTCCGGCCAGATGCCCGCCTACCGCGAGCAGGTCCGCGAGGTGATCACCCCCAAGTTCGCGGCCGACTTCGACAAGGAGGTCGCCACCGCGGAGCAGCTGGTCGCCCAGGGCGGCATCACCCGCAGCGCCGAGGTCTTCGCCACCGCGGTGTCCTCCGTCGACGACGACTCCGCGCGCGTCCTGGTGGCGGGCGCGTTCACCGACAGCTACACCCAGGGCACGGGCGACGAGGCCCGCACCGTCGACCAGGAGCCGCTGCCGTTCCGCTTCACCGTCGACCTGGTGCGGATCGAGGGGGAGTGGCTCGTCGACGACTTCACCCCGGTGAGCGCCCCGCAGGAGTCCGGTGACCCGGCGACGGGCACCGGCAGCAGCGAGGGGAGCACCCCGTGAACGACGCACCCACCTGGTACGACCTCCTCGACGTCCCCCGCGACGCCTCGACCGAGGACGTCCGGGCCGCCTGGAAGGCCCAGATCGCCGACCTCGAGCCCGGCGACCGCCGCTTCGACGCCCTCAACCGGGCCGCCAAGGTGCTCCTCGACCCGGCCGCGCGGGAGGCGTACGACGCCGGGTTGGGCGAGTCTGAGCTGGTCGAGGCTGAGCTGGGCGAGCCTGCACTGGTCGAGCCTGAGCCGGTCGAGGCAGGCGCCCCGGCGCTGACCGACGTCGAGACCGAGCGCGAGCGGAGCCGCCTGCTGCGGCAGCGCTCCAGGGACCAGGCCAGGGTGCGGCGTACCCGCGAGAAGGAGCAGCGCGCCACCCGCCCCGCTCCGACGTCGGGGGACGTCCCCTCGTGGCTGCTCGCCGGTCTCGGCGTGCTGGCCGCCGGCCTCGTGGCCGCGACGGCGTGGATGTGGACCGCCGGCGACGAGGGCGACGACTCCGCGGCGCGCGAGGCGCAGGTCGCGGCCGAACGGGCCGTCGTGCCCGTGCTGTCCTACGACTACGAGACCCTCGAGGCCGACCAGAAGGCCGCGCAGGCACTGATGACCGGCGGCTACCGCGAGGAGTACGACAAGCTCTTCACGGTCCTCGAGGACAACGCGCCCCAGACGCAGACCCGGGTCACCGCCGACGTGATCGCCTCCGGCATCGTGCGCGCCGCGGCCGACCGGGTCCAGGTGCTCGTCTTCGTGGACCGCCCGACGACCAACAAGCTCAGCGCCGAGCCGGTGGTCTACAAGGACCAGGTGACGGTGGCGATGCAGCTCGTCGACGGCGAGTGGCTGGTCGACGACCTGACGACCTCACCCGTCCAGGGGTGAGCGCCCCGGTCGGTGCGCCCGGATCGGCGCGTTCTGCTTGACCCGGGAGGCTTCGACGTTCATAGTCGACGCCAACGCGTGGCACCCGGTCTCCGGAGTTTGACCCCGCGTTTGAGGCGTGTCCTGATGTGCGCTAGTGTGGGTCCTTGCGCCTGCCCTCAGATGCCCGACGCCTTCCGGACGGCTGTTGCGGTGGTCGGCCGGCGCCGAGATCACTTGGATCATTTGTGAGGACACCTCTTGGCCGCGCGCAGCTCCGCTGGTAACCACCGTCGCACCTCTTTCGCAAAGATCACCGAACCTCTCGAGGTTCCCCCCCTCATCTCGCTCCAGACGAGCAGCTTCGACTGGCTGGTCGGCGGAGAGCGTTGGGAGGAGGAGGTGGCAGCCCGTCGGGCCGCCGGTGAGGACGTCTCCGAGAAGACCGGTCTGCAGGAGATCTTCGAGGAGATCTCCCCGATCGAGGACTTCTCCGAGACGATGATGCTCTCCTTCGACAACCCCGTCTTCCTGGACGAGAAGTACACCGAGGAGGAGTGCAAGGAGAAGGACTTCACCTACTCCCGCCCGCTCTACGTCTCGGCGGAGTTCATGAACCACGAGACCGGTGAGATCAAGGGCCAGACGGTCTTCATGGGCGACTTCCCCATGATGACCAAGAAGGGCACCTTCATCATCAACGGCACCGAGCGGGTCGTCGTGTCCCAGCTCGTGCGGTCGCCCGGCGTCTACTTCGAGTCGACCCCGGACAAGACCTCCGACAAGGACATCTTCACCGCCAAGCTCATCCCGAGCCGCGGTGCCTGGCTGGAGTTCGAGATCGACAAGCGCGACCTGGTCGGCGTACGCCTCGACCGCAAGCGCAAGCAGAACGTCACGGTCCTGCTCAAGGCCCTCGGCTGGACGACCGAACAGATCCGCGAGGAGTTCGGCCAGTACGAGTCCATGATGCTGACCCTCGAGAAGGACAGCGTCCGCTACGAGGTCGTCTACGAGGAGCTGCAGAAGAAGGCGCGGGGCGAGGCCCCGACCGCCGAGCAGGTCAACGACGAGGTCACCCGCCTCGCGCTGCTCGACATCTATCGCAAGCTGCGCCCGGGCGAGCCGCCCACGGCCGAGGCCGCGCAGACGCTGCTCAACAACTACTACTTCAACCCCAAGCGCTACGACCTGGCGAAGGTCGGCCGCTACAAGATCAACAAGAAGCTCGGCCTCCACGAGGCGTTCGACCAGCAGACGCTGACCATCGACGACGTCGTGGCCGCCATCCGCTACGTCGTGCAGCTGCACGCCGCGGGTGTCCAGGGCGAGTCCCCTGACCTGGTCGACGCTGCCGGCAACGTGGTCGAGGGCCCCGACGGCTCGCCCGTCAAGGTCCAGGCCGACGACATCGACCACTTCGGCAACCGCCGCATGCGCACGGTCGGCGAGCTCATCCAGAACCAGCTCCGCACGGGCCTGGCCCGCATGGAGCGCGTGGTCCGCGAGCGGATGACGACCCAGGACGTCGAGGCCATCACGCCGCAGTCCCTGATCAACATCCGTCCCGTGGTCGCGGCGCTGAAGGAGTTCTTCGGCACCTCGCAGCTCTCGCAGTTCATGGACCAGACCAACCCGATCGCCGGCTTGACGCACAAGCGTCGCCTGTCGGCCCTCGGTCCCGGTGGTCTGTCCCGCGACCGCGCCGGCATGGAGGTCCGTGACGTCCACCCGTCGCACTACGGCCGCATGTGCCCCATCGAGACCCCTGAAGGCCCCAACATCGGCCTGATCGGCTCGTTGGCCTCCTACGGGCGGATCAACCCGTTCGGGTTCGTCGAGACGCCCTACCGCAAGGTCGTCGACGGTGTCGTCACCGACCAGATCGACTACCTCACCGCTGACGACGAGGACCGCTACGTCATCGCTCAGGCCAACGCGCCGCTCGACGACACCATGCGGTTCGTCGAGGAGCGCGTCCTGGTCCGCCAGAAGGACGGCGAGGTCGACGCGATCCTGGCCGCCGAGGTCGACTACATGGACGTCTCACCGCGCCAGATGGTGTCGGTCGCGACGGCCCTGATCCCGTTCCTCGAGCACGACGACGCCAACCGTGCGCTCATGGGCGCCAACATGCAGCGCCAGGCCGTGCCGCTGATCACCAGCGACAGCCCGCTGGTCGGCACCGGCATGGAGTACCGCGCCGCCGTCGACGCCGGTGACGTGGTCGTCGCCGACAACGCCGGTGTGGTCAAGGAGGTGTCCGCCGACGCCATCGAGACGATGAACGACGACGGCACCTACCAGACCTACCGCCTGGCCAAGTTCCGTCGCTCCAACCAGGGCACCTGCATCAACCAGCGTCCGCTGGTCAAGGCCGGTGACCGCCTCGAGGTCGGCACGCCCATCGCCGACGGCCCCTGCACCGACGACGCCGAGATGGCGCTGGGCACCAACCTGCTCGTCGCCTTCATGCCGTGGCAGGGCCACAACTACGAGGACGCGATCATCCTCAGCCAGCGCCTGGTGCAGGAGGACGTCCTCACCTCGATCCACATCGAGGAGCACGAGGTCGACGCCCGCGACACCAAGCTCGGCCCCGAGGAGATCACGCGGGACATCCCCAACGTCTCCGAGGAGGGTCTCGCCGACCTCGACGAGCGCGGCATCATCCGCATCGGCGCCGAGGTCACCACCGGTGACATCCTCGTCGGCAAGGTCACGCCCAAGGGCGAGACCGAGCTGACCCCCGAGGAGCGCCTGCTCCGCGCGATCTTCGGCGAGAAGGCGCGCGAGGTCCGCGACACCTCGATGAAGGTGCCGCACGGTGAGTCCGGCACGGTCATCGGCGTTCGCGTCTTCAACCGCGAGGACGGCGACGACCTGCCCCCCGGCGTCAACGAGCTGGTCCGCGTCTACGTCGCGCAGAAGCGCAAGATCTCGGTCGGCGACAAGCTCGCCGGACGCCACGGCAACAAGGGCGTCATCGCCAAGATCCTGCCCGTCGAGGACATGCCCTTCATGGAGGACGGCACGCCGGTCGACGTCGTGCTCAACCCGCTGGGTGTGCCGCGTCGTATGAACATCGGCCAGATCCTCGAGCTGCACCTGGGCTGGCTCGCCAAGCAGGGCTGGGACCTCAACCTCTCCGGCGAGAAGGGCGAGTCCGACTGGAAGAAGCGCCTCATCTCCATCGGCGCCGACAAGGCCGACCCGAACACCAAGGTCGCGACCCCGGTGTTCGACGGTGCCCGCGAGGACGAGATCACCGGCCTCCTCGGGTCCACCCTGCCCAACCGCGACGGCGACCGGATGGTCAAGGAGGACGGCAAGGCCAACCTCTTCGACGGCCGTTCGGGTGAGCCGTTCCCGGAGCCGGTGGCTGTCGGCTACATGTACATCCTCAAGCTCCACCACCTCGTCGACGACAAGATCCACGCTCGCTCGACCGGCCCCTACTCGATGATCACGCAGCAGCCCCTGGGCGGTAAGGCCCAGTTCGGCGGCCAGCGGTTCGGCGAGATGGAGGTCTGGGCGATGGAGGCCTACGGCGCCGCGTACGCCCTTCAGGAGCTGCTGACGATCAAGTCCGACGACGTGCCGGGCCGCGTGAAGGTCTACGAGGCCATCGTGAAGGGCGAGAACATCCCCGACTCCGGCATCCCCGAGTCGTTCAAGGTGCTCGTCAAGGAGATGCAGTCGCTCTGCCTCAACGTGGAGGTGCTGTCGCAGGACGGCTCCACCATCGAGATGAAGGACGCCGAGGAAGACGTCTTCCGGGCGGCCGAGGAGCTCGGCATCGACCTGTCCCGCCGCGAGCCCAGCTCCGTCGAAGAAGTCTGACCGGTGGACGCGCGAAGCGCCTGTCCTCCGGAACGAGGAGACAGTCGCGCGGAGCGCGTCCACCCCGGTCAGTCCCAGCTTTTTCTCTCACGTATCTAACGAAGGACTACAGCCATCGTGCTCGACGTTAACTTCTTCGACCAGCTTCAGATCGGCCTGGCCACCGCGGACGAGATCCGCACGTGGAGCCACGGCGAGGTCAAGAAGCCGGAGACCATCAACTACCGCACGCTCAAGCCCGAGCGTGACGGCCTCTTCTGCGAGAAGATCTTCGGTCCCACCCGGGACTGGGAGTGCTACTGCGGCAAGTACAAGCGCGTGCGCTTCAAGGGCATCATCTGCGAGCGCTGTGGCGTCGAGGTCACCCGCTCCAAGGTCCGCCGTGAGCGGATGGGCCACATCGAGCTCGCCGCTCCCGTGACCCACATCTGGTACTTCAAGGGCGTCCCGTCGCGCCTGGGCTACCTGCTCGACCTGGCCCCGAAGGACCTCGAGAAGGTCATCTACTTCGCGGCCTACATGATCACCTCGGTGGACGAGGACGCCCGTCACCGCGACATGGACTCCCTCGAGAACAAGGTCGGCCTGGAGCGCGAGCGCCTCGAGAAGCGTCGCGACACCTCCGTGGAGGACCGCGCCAAGAAGCTCGAGGAGGACCTCGCCACCCTCGAGGCCGAGGGCGCCAAGGCCGACGCCAAGCGCAAGGTGCGCGACGGCGCCGACCGCGAGATGAACCAGCTCCGCGACCGCGCCAACCGTGAGATCGCGCGGCTCGAGGAGGTCTGGGACACCTTCAAGAACCTCAAGGTGCAGGACCTGCTCGGCGACGAGCTGCTCTACCGCGAGATGAAGACCTGGTTCGGCAAGTACTTCGAGGGCCACATGGGCGCCACGGCGATCCAGAAGCGCCTCCAGGACTTCGACATCGAGGCCGAGGTGGAGTCGCTGCGCGACACCATCGCCAACGGCAAGGGCCAGCGCAAGGTCCGCGCCCTCAAGCGCCTCAAGGTCGTCGACGCGTTCCGCAAGACCGGCAACCAGCCCATCGGCATGGTGCTCGACGCCGTCCCGGTGATCCCGCCGGACCTGCGCCCGATGGTCCAGCTCGACGGTGGCCGCTTCGCCACCTCCGACCTCAACGACCTCTACCGCCGCGTCATCAACCGCAACAACCGTCTCAAGCGACTGCTCGACCTCGGCGCTCCCGAGATCATCGTCAACAACGAGAAGCGGATGCTGCAGGAGGCCGTCGACAGCCTCTTCGACAACGGTCGTCGCGGCCGTCCGGTCACCGGGCCGGGCAACCGCCCGCTCAAGTCGCTGTCCGACATGCTCAAGGGCAAGCAGGGTCGCTTCCGCCAGAACCTGCTCGGCAAGCGCGTCGACTACTCGGGTCGTTCGGTCATCGTCTCGGGCCCGCAGCTCAAGCTCCACCAGTGCGGCCTGCCCAAGCAGATGGCGCTCGAGCTGTTCAAGCCGTTCGTGATGAAGCGCCTCGTCGACCTGTCGCACGCGCAGAACATCAAGTCCGCCAAGCGGATGGTCGAGCGCGCCCGCCCGGTCGTGTGGGACGTCCTCGAAGAGGTCATCACCGAGCACCCCGTGCTGCTCAACCGTGCCCCCACCCTGCACCGCCTCGGCATCCAGGCCTTCGAGCCGCAGCTGATCGAGGGCAAGGCCATCCAGATCCACCCGCTCGTGTGCGGCGCGTTCAACGCCGACTTCGACGGTGACCAGATGGCCGTCCACCTCCCGCTGTCCGCGGAGGCGCAGGCCGAGGCCCGCATCCTGATGCTGTCGACCAACAACATCCTCAAGCCGTCGGACGGCCGTCCGGTGACCATGCCCTCGCAGGACATGATCATCGGCCTGTTCTGGCTGACCACCGACCGTGAGGGCGAGCCCGGCGAGGGTCGCGTCTTCTCCAGCCCGGCCGAGGCGATCATGGCCTTCGACCGCCGCGAGATCACGCTGCAGAGCAAGATCCGCATCCGCCTCACCGACGTCGTCCCGCCGCTCGACCTCGAGCTCGGTGCCGACTGGGAGGAGCGGACCGCGATCCTGCTCGAGACCACCCTGGGCCGCGTCTACTTCAACGACACGCTCCCGGCGGACTACCCGTTCGTCAACGAGGAGGTCGGCAAGAAGCGCCTCGGCGCGATCGTCAACGACCTCGCCGAGCGCTACACCAAGGTGCAGGTCGCTGCCTCGCTCGACGCCCTCAAGGACGCCGGCTTCCACTGGGCCACGCGCTCGGGTGTGACCGTCTCGATCGACGACGTCACCACGCCCGACAGCAAGGCCGAGATCCTGGGCCGCTACGAGGCGCAGGCCGAGAAGGTCCAGAAGAACTACGAGCGCGGTGTGATGACCGACGACGAGCGTCGTCAGGAGCTCATCGAGCTGTGGACCCAGGCTGCGGCCGAGGTCGGGCGGGCCATGGAGGCCAACTTCGACCGCGCCAACCCGATCTACATGATGGTCGACTCGGGTGCCTCCGGAAACATGAACCAGATCCGGCAGGTCGCGGCCATGCGTGGACTGGTGGCCAACCCGAAGGGCGAGATCATCCCGCGCCCGATCAAGGCCAACTTCCGCGAGGGACTCACCGTCCTCGAGTACTTCATCGCCACCCACGGTGCCCGCAAGGGTCTCGCCGACACCGCGCTGCGCACCGCCGACTCGGGCTACCTGACCCGTCGTCTGGTGGACGTGTCGCAGGACGTCATCATCCGTGAGGACGACTGCGGCACCGAGCGCGGCCTGCCCAAGCGGATCGACGACGAGCACGTGGAGACCTCGGCCTACGCCCGGGCCTCCGCCGTCGAGATCACCCACCCGGAGACCGGCGACGTGCTCGCCGCCGCCGGCGAGGACCTCGGCGACGTCAAGATCGGCGAGCTGGTGGCGGCCGGCATCACGGAGGTCAAGGTCCGCTCGGTCCTGACCTGCGACGCCCGCACCGGCACCTGCGCCAAGTGCTACGGCCGCTCGCTGGCCACCGGCAAGCTGGTCGACATCGGTGAGGCGGTCGGCATCATCGCCGCCCAGTCCATCGGTGAGCCCGGCACGCAGCTGACCATGCGTACCTTCCACACCGGTGGTGTGGCCTCCGCCGACGACATCACGCAGGGTCTGCCCCGTGTGGTCGAGCTCTTCGAGGCCCGCTCGCCCAAGGGTCGTACGCCGATCTCGGAGTCTGCCGGTCGCGTGAAGATCGAGGAGACCGACAAGGCCCGCGTCGTCGTGGTCACCCCCGACGACGGCTCCGAGGTCCAGGAGATCCCGGTGTCGAAGCGCTCGCGCCTCAACGTCGAGGACGGCGACCACATCGACGTGGGTCACCACATCACGTCCGGTACGCCCGACCCGCAGGACGTCCTCCGCATCCTCGGTGTCCGCAAGGCCCAGGAGCACCTCGTGGACGAGGTCCAGGAGGTCTACCGCTCGCAGGGCGTGGCGATCCACGACAAGCACATCGAGATCATCGTGCGGCAGATGCTGCGCCGCGTGACGGTCATCGAGTCCGGTGACACCAACCTGCTCCCGTCCGACCTGGTCGACCGGGTGCGGTTCGAGGAGGAGAACCGGCGCGTGGTCTCCGAGGGCGGCAAGCCGGCCTCGGGTCGTCCGGTCCTCATGGGCATCACCAAGGCCTCGCTCGCGACCGAGTCGTGGCTCTCGGCGGCCTCCTTCCAGGAGACCACCCGGGTGCTCACCGACGCCGCGATCAACGGCCGCTCCGACAGCCTCCGTGGCCTCAAGGAGAACGTGATCATCGGAAAGCTCATCCCGGCCGGCACCGGCCTCGAGCGCTACCGCAACATCCGGGTGGAGCCCACCGAGGAGGCGCGCGCCGCGGCCTACTCGGTCACCGGCTACGACTCCTACGACTACGACTTCGGTCCGTCGTCGCAGGCCGTCGCGCTCGACGACTTCGACTTTGGCTCGTACCAGAACTGATCGCGAAGCGATCAGCTCTGGTGTGACGAGCCAGATCGAGTAGCACCAACGCCCGCCCTCGCTTGCGAGGGCGGGCGTTGTGCGTATCGAGATCCACCAGTGGGCGTCCGAGATCGACCAGGGTGCGCAGCAGCCTCACTGACCAGCGGGGTCGCCGGCTACGGCGCGAGCGCGCGCACCCACCCGGCGAGCGTGCGCTGCACGCGGGCCGCGAGCTCGATGACCGGGTCGGCAGCGTCGGCGCCGCCGAGGACCCGCAGCTCCCAGGCGCCGTACCACGCGACGTAGGCGCCCACGAGCACGAGCAGCAGTCCCGAGACGCGGGGGATCCATCGGCCGGTGCGCCGCAGCCCGGTGACGAGCCCGCGACGGGCCAGCGCGACGGCCACGGCCGCGACGCCGACGAGCAGGCCCATGCCCACGCTGTACGCGACGAAGAGGCCGACCCCCTCATCGGTCGAGCCCGAGCGGAAGCTCGTCACCACGATCGCGAGGAACGGCGCGATCGAGCAGGTGAGGCTGGCCGCGGCGTACGACATGCCGAACCCGACCATGGCCGGCACCCGCCGGGTGACCGGCCGGCCGCCAGCGCGCCCCACCTGCAGGCGGGGCAGCTCCCGGCCCGCGAGCAGCCACAGGCCGGCCAGGGCGACCAGGGCGCCGAACACCGTGGTGAACCACGGCAGGTACTGCTGGGCCTGGGCCGCGACCGGCGAGACGACCAGGCCGAAGACCCCGAAGACGGCCACGAAGCCGACCGTCATCCACGCGGTCAGCCACAGCGCGCGGCCGACCGACCGCGCCGGCCCCGGCGCGTCGTCGCCGAGCACGAGCACCGAGAGGTAGGCCGGGAGCAGCGCGAAGCCGCACGGGTTGACCGCCGCCAGCATCCCCGCCGCCACGGCGAGGGTCAGGGTGTCGCCCACGGTCAGCCGAGCACGGCCTCGACCTCGGCCGCGAGGTCGTCCTCGCCGCCGTAGCCGGCCTCGAACGCGATCTCACCGTCGGCGTCGAGGACCACGAAGGAGGACTGCTCGGTGACCCCGAAGCGCTGCCACAGCACACCGTCGACGTCCTCGAGGTGGGTGATCCCCTCGACGTCTCCCGCGAACCCGGCGATGGCCTCGGCGCTGTCGAGCGAGCCGACGCCCACGACGGCGACCTCGTCCCCGTAGGTGCGGGCGAGCTCCTCCACCTGCGGCACCTGGCCGCGGCAGGTCGGGCACCACGGTGCCCAGAACCACAGCACCGCCGGGCTGCCGGCGAGGGAGGCGCCGTCGAACTCCTCACCCGCGACGGTCGTGGAGGTGAAGTCCAGCAGCTCGGGGACGGTCGCGTCGGGTTGCCCGGCCCCGTCTGCGGCCCCGGAGGCGTCGGGGGACTCGCCGGGCGGGTCGACGGGGGACTCGCTGGTCGCGGCCGGCGCGTCGGCGGAGGTGGTCGCCTCGCCACCGCAGGCGGCGAGTGCGACGGCGAGCGGCGCCACGATGGCGTGCGCGAGGCGTCTCATGGATCCAGCATCCCAGCGCGGTGCTGGCCCGCGGGTGGTCCCGGGATTACGAGACGCTTACGGCGGCCACCTAGAATTTGCCCGTGCAGATCCCCTCCTCGACCGACGTGCTGGTCGTCGGCGCCGGCCCGGCGGGTTCCGCTGCCGCGGCCTGGGCCGCCCGCGCCGGCCTCGACGTCGTGCTCGCCGACGCGGCGACCTTCCCGCGCGACAAGACCTGCGGGGACGGGCTCACGCCCCGCGCGATCGGGGAGATGCAGAAGCTCGGCCTCGAGGACTGGCTGCGCGCCCACACCGTCAACCAGGGCCTCCGCGCCCACGGGTTCGACCAGACGCTGCTGCTCCCGTGGCCGGGAGGGTCGCACCCCGACTGGGGATCGGCCGTCGCCCGCACCGAGCTCGACGACCACCTGCGCACGGTGGCGATCAAGAGCGGCGCCCGCGCGATCGACGGCGCCCGCGCGGTCGGCGTACGCCGCGAGGGCGAGCGGATCGCTGCGGTCGAGTTCCGGGGCTCGCAGGCTCGCACCTCGACAAGCGACGGGGACGGCCCCTTCGAGATCGCCTGTCGCTGGCTGGTCGTCGCCGACGGCGTCCGGTCGCCGCTCGGCAAGCTGCTGGGTCGCGAGTGGCACCGCGACACCGTGTACGCCGTCGCCGGGCGCTCCTACGTCGACTCCACCGCCTCCGACGACCCGTGGATCAGCTCGCACCTCGAGCTCCGCGACGAGCAGGGCGAGCTGGTGCCGGGCTACGGCTGGATCTTCCCGCTGGGCGACGGCACGGTGAACCTCGGTGCCGGCACGCTGGCGACCAGCAGGCGGCCCGCCGAGGTCGCGATCAAGCCGCTCATGCAGACCTATGCCGACACGATCGGGCCGGACTTCGGCCTGTCGGGCGAGCTTCGGATGCCGACGTCGGCGCTGCTGCCCATGGGAGGAGCAGTCAGCAACGTCGCCGGCCCCAACTGGGCGCTGATCGGCGACGCCGCGGCCTGCGTCAACCCGCTCAACGGCGAGGGCATCGACTACGGCCTCGAGACGGGCCGCCTGGTCGCCGAGCACATCGCCGGCGGCACCGGCCTCGGTGAGGCCTGGCGGGCCACCCTCGTGGAGCACTACGGCGAGTCCTTCTCCATCGCCCGCCGTCTCGCCGGGATCGCCACCCAGCCCCGGGTCGTGGCCGCCCTCGGCCCGGCCGGCATGCGGTCCGACTGGCTGATGACGCTCGCCCTGCGCTGGATGGGCAACCTCGTCGACGAGGCCGACCGCGACCGTGCGGCTCGCGTGTGGCGCTGGGCCGGGCGCCGGTCGATGGCCCGCGACGCGCGCCCGCCGTTCTCCTGATGCGACCGGGCGCGTGAGCGACGGCCATCCGCCGCCCCTGCGGCGCCGAAGCAGGACCGTGGGCAGGACCTCGGACAGTGCGACGGACAGCGCGACGAGCAGCGCGACGGACAGCACGGTGCGCACGGAGCGGACCTACCGGGCCGCCGTACGGATCGGGCGCGTCGGCCTGCGGGCGCTCGACATGACGGTCACCGGGACCGGCGCCGAGCACGTCCCGCGGACCGGGCCGGTGCTGCTCGCGGCCACGCACGTGTCCTACCCCGACTTCCTGTTCGTGCAGGGGGCCGTCCGGTCGTCGGGTCGCTTCCTGCGGTTCATGACCCGCCACGACGTGTGGAACGTGCCCGGCGTGGCGCAGGCGATGACGCGGATGCGGCACGTCCCCGTCGACCGGCAGGCGCCGGCAGGGGCGTACGTCGGGGCGCGGCGGCTGCTGCGCGAGGGCGAGGCGGTCTGCGCGTTCCCCGAGGCCGGGATCAGCTGGTCCTACACGGTCCGGTCCCTCATGCCCGGCGTGGCGGGCCTGGCCCGCGAGACCGGCGCCCCCGTGGTGCCGGTCGCGATCTGGGGGTCCCAGCGGGTCTGGTCGGTCGGGCTGCCCGACGAGCGGGGCGGGAAGCCGCGGCCCGACCTGACCCGCGGGCGCCGGATCGACGTGTCGTTCGGCGAGCCGATGACGATCGGTCCGGGCGAGGACATCGCCGGGTGGACCCGCCGGCTGGGGGAGGTGCTGACCGTGCAGCTCGAGGAGCTGCAGCGGCTCCCGCACCACGTGCCCGCACCCGGCGAGCACGCCCCGTGGCACCCGGCCCACCTCGGTGGGCACGCGCCCACCCGGGCCGGGGCGGCGCACCTCGACGTGGTGCCGCGGTCCGCGATCAGGCCGACGTGGGGGCCGAGCTAGCGGAGTCGTCCCGGCGTCGTCGGGCGTCGCGCCGCGCCTCGAGCCAGCCGAGGGGGTTGGTGAACGGCTCCAGCACCCGGCGTACGGGCGGGGAGGCGAGCAGCAGCGTCAGGGCCACCGCGCCGAGCATGGTGAGCACCAGGCCGGTGATCGGGTAGGAAGCGGTGAAGTCGGGCCAGCCGAGCGCCTTGAACGTCTTGATGACGAAACCGTGGAAGAGGTAGACCACCATCGTGGCGGTGCCCATCGTGGTGAACCAGCCGAGGCTGCGCCGCGGCACCAGCGACATCGCCGCGAAGGCGCCGAGCAGGCCGACCATCATCACCGTCAGCCGGGTCTGGAAGACGAACTCGTTGTCGATCGGGATCTCGGAGTAGCCGGTGTCGTACCAGAGCAGCGCCGACTCCGCCCACGTGTCGGTGTAGACCGCCATGATCCCGATGCCCACGAGCATCGGCACCGCCGCGACCTTCACCCACACGTCGTCGAGGTGCGCGAGGTGGCGGGGCTTGAGGTGCAGGCCGAGCACGAAGAACGGCAGCAGGCCGAGGAAGCGGGGGATCATCAGGGCCTCGGTGTCCCAGATCCCGCCCACCAGGCTGACGATCACCGACAGCGGCAGGAAGAGCCAGTGCGACGTGAGGATCGGGGTGACCAGGCGCCACATCAGCAGCACGATGAGGTACCACATGGTCCAGTGCGGCTCGAACCACAGCGGACCCGTCACCCCTTCGTCGACCACCTCGCGGCGGTAGTAGAACAGCGCCGGCTCGAAGAGCAGGTAGGGGATCGCGAGGGTGTAGACCAGGCTCTTCATCCGGCGGCGGTCCCACTCGAAGGACTTCGAGAGGTAGCCGCTGATGAAGACGAACGCCGGGATGTGCCACAGGTAGATGAAGTCGTAGACCCAGTGGCTGCCCGCGGTGTCCTCGACGAGCCCGATGGCGTGCCCGACCACGACGAGGGTGACCAGGACCATCTTGACGTTGTCGAGCCACGGGTCGCGGGACGGGGGAGCCACGGCGCTCACCGTACTTCACTAGGTTGGGCGCATGGGATCCCTGCCGAGGCGACAGCGCGTGGCGGCGTACGCCGTCATCCTGCGCGAGCGCGAGGGCCGCGTCGAGATCCTGCTGAGCAGGCTCGCACCGCGGGTCTCGCGCGCCGAGCTCTGGACGCTGCCGGGCGGCGGCGTCGACCACGGGGAGGACCCGCGGGACGCGTTGATCCGTGAGGTCCACGAGGAGACCGGCCTCGCCGCGGCCGTCGGAGACCGGGCCCGCGTCTACAGCGCACACATGCCCCGGTCCCCGCGTGACGGCCAGCTGGTCGACGCCCACGCGATCCGCCTCGTCTACGAGGGCTGGGTCTCCCCGGACTCGCCGGCGCCGCGGGTGGTCGAGGTCGACGGCTCGACCATCGAGGCCGCGTGGCGCCCCCTCGACGACATCGCGTCCGGCGCGGTGCCGGTGGCATCGGTCGTGACCGAGGCCCTCGTCGACCACCAGCCGTTCCGCCTGCAGCGCGTCGCGGCGTACGCCCTCGTCACCCGCCGACACGGTGGGCGCGAGGAGCTGCTGCTGACCCGCCTGTCGCCGCGCGCCGCGCACCCGGGCAGGTGGACGCTCCCGGGCGGGGGCGTCGACCACGGCGAGCACCCGTCGCTCGCGCTGGCCCGCGAGGTCGAGGAGGAGTGCGGGCTCCCGTGCCGCGTGGGCGAGCTCGTCGGCGTGCACGACACCCACTTCGCCGGCACCGCCCCGTCGGGGCGCATCGAGGACTACCACGGTGTCCACCTGGTCTACGCCGCCGCCGTCGACGACGGGGAGCCCCGCGTGCTCGAGCAGGACGGCACCACGGACGCCGCCGCCTGGGTGTCGGTGGGCGACATCGACTCGGGCGCGGTCGACGTGCTGGAGCTGGTCCGCTGGGCCCTCGACCGCAACCGCTCGCCTGCGCCGGGGGGCGGTCCACCGGATGCCGGCCGACGGCCGCCCCCGACCTAGGATGGACCCATGAACCCCCGCCACCGCCGACTCGTGATCCCGGTCGCGCTGGGGGCCCTCATCCTCATCGTCGTCCTCGCCGCCATCCTGTGAGCCGCACCGGTGGATGACGAGCTCACCACGGTCCGCTCGGCGATCCTCGACGCCGACCACCTCGTCCGCGCGCTGGGCAGCGGCCGTCGCAAGGGACAGCCGGTGCCGCGCGTCGGCGACCGGGACGTACGACGCGTCGAGGTCCGCGTCGTCGACCTCAAGGCCGGTCGCCACCTGCAGGTGACGTCGTACGACGCGACGCAGGCGCACACCGCCAACCACCGCCTCGGCGAGGCCGCCGAGGCCGCGGTCGACGCGCTGCTCGCCGAGCCCTTCGCCAACTGGCACGTCGACACGGCCACGGCGACCCTGCAGCTGCGGGTCACCAAGAAGGGGGTGCCCCTGCTGCACACCTCGGCCCGCGCCGAGGAGGTCGAGCCGGCGCGCGGGCACGACCGGCCCAAGGACCGGCTGCTGGCCGAGGACGACCCGGTCCTGGTCGCGCTGGGCATCAGCGACGCGCAGGGCCGGGTGAAGCCGACGCGGCAGGCCAAGTACCGCCAGGTCGAGGAGTTCGTCCGGCTGCTCGACGCCGGCCTCTCCGACGCGATCGCGCAGGGACGCGTACGCACTCCCACGACCGAGGAGCCGCTACGGGTCGTCGACCTCGGGTGCGGCAACGCCTACCTCACCTTCGCCGCCCACGCCCACCTCAGCCGTCGGTGGCCCGTACGGATGACCGGCGTCGACGTGAAGCAGCAGTCCGCGGACCACAACGCGCAGGTCGCCGAGCGGCTCGGCATCGACGCCGACTTCGTGGTCGGCTCGATCGCCGACGCGCAGCTCGAGCTCGCGCCCGACGTGGTGCTGGCCCTCCACGCCTGCGACACCGCGACCGACGACGCGCTCCACCGGGCGCTGGAGTGGCAGGCCCCCCTCGTGCTGGCCGCGCCCTGCTGCCACCACGACATCGCGGCGCAGCTCCGCACGGCCGAGGCGCCCGGCCCCTACGCGATGCTCACCCGCCACGGCATCCTGCGCGAGCGCTTCGCCGACACCCTCACCGACGCGCTGCGGGCCTCGCTGCTGCGCCGCGAGGGCTACCGCGTGGACGTGGTGGAGTTCGTCGAGAGCGCCCACACGCCCCGCAACACCCTCCTGCGGGCCGTCCGGACGGGTGCCGAGGGTGCGGGCGCGTCCCGCGAGTACGACGAGCTCCTCGCCGCGTGGGGCGTGCGGCCCCGGTTGGGCGAGCTGCTCGGCGAGTGAGGCTCCACCACCTCCACGCGGCTACGGTGGCCACGTGCGAGCGGGACGGGTGGCGGTCGGCGCGTCGGTGGGAGTGGCCGTCGCGCTGCCCTTCCTGCTGGGCGCGGCTGTAGGGGCACCGGACCCGGCCGGCACGCCGGTCCTCCGCTTCGGTGACCCCGACATCGTCGAGTCAAGGGGGCTGGCCTTCAGCGCCACCACGCGGGGCGGGCTCGTGCACACCGTCAACGACTCCGGCGACTCCGGGCGCGTGTTCACCGTCGACACCGCCACCGGCAGCACGGTCGGCGTGACGTCGTGGGACGCCGACCCCGTCGACGTGGAGGCGCTCGCCCCGGCCGGTCGCGGGCACGTCTGGGTGGCCGACATCGGCGACAACCGGCGCGTGCGCGACTCCGTCGAGGTGCTGCGCGTCCCGGTCGGGCCGGGCGAGCGGACCGCCACCCCGGAGGCGTACGAGCTCGTCTACCCCCACGGCGCGCGGGACGCGGAGGCGCTGCTCGCCGACCCGCTGACCGGGCGGCTGCACGTGGTCACCAAGGGCGTCTTCGCCGGGGAGGTGTACGCCGCCCCGACGCGGCTGCGTGCGGACCGGCCCAACCGGTTGGTCGAGGTCGCCGAGGCGCCCGGCATCGTCACCGACGCGACGTTCCTGCCGGGTGGCGGAGGCGTCGTGATGCGGACCTACTCGGCGGCCCACCTCACGGCGTACCCGTCGTGGCAGCCGGTGGCGTCGTGGGAGCTCCCCCCGCAGGACCAGGGCGAGGGGATCGCGTACGCCGTGGGGCAGGTGCTGGTCAGCACCGAGGGTGCGCGGTCGGAGGTGCTCGCCGTCGACCTCCCGGCGGAGGCGGGCCCGACCGACCTGGCGGGTCCGGCCTGGACCGCGCTGCGCTGGCTCGCGGTCGCGAGGGGTGCCCCGCTCCAGCCCTAGGCCAGCGCGGCGTCCAGCGCTGCCTGCACGTGCAGCGTCGTGCACGGGAACACCGGCAGCTCGACGTCGGCCTGCTTGACCAGCAGCTCGAGCTCGGTGCAGCCGAGCAGCACGCCCCCGGCCCCGGCGTCCCACAGCTCCTCGATGATCGAGACCACCCGGCCGCGGGTGCGGGGCAGAACCACGCCGTGCACGAGCTCCTCGTAGATGGCGTCGTTGAGGAAGTCGTGGTGCGAGGCGTCGGGGACCAGGACCGACAGGCCGTGGCTCTCGAGCCGGTCGACGAAGAACGACTCGGACATCGCGACCTTGGTGCCGATCAGCCCGACCTTCTCCACCCCGGCGGCCTTGACGGCCTCGGCGACGACGTCGGCCAGGTGCAGCACGGGGATGTCGACGGCCTCCTCCACCTGGTCGGCCACCTTGTGGAAGGTCGTCGTGCACAGCAGCAGGAAGTCGGCGCCCGCGCGCTCGACGCGGCGCGCGGCGTCGGCGAGCAGCAGCCCGACCTGGTCCCAGCGCTCGTCGTCCTCGAGGTGGGTGACCTCCGCGAAGTCGACGGTGGTGAGGGCGAGCTTCGGCGAGGACAGCCCGCCGAGCCGCTCCCGCATCCCGAGGTTGAGGTCGCGGTAGTAGACCGCGCTGCTCTCCCAGCTCATGCCGCCGACGAGTCCGATGGTCTTCACGCGTGGCAGTCTGCCATCTACCCGGTCCGGTGCACCTTGTGTGCCGCAGCCTGGGCACGCGGCTTGATCACCAGCTCGTCGACGTCGACGTGGGAGGGCCGGGTCGCGACCCACGCGATCGCGTCGGCCACGTCCTCGGCGAGCAGCGGCTGGTCGACCCCGGCGTACACCGCCTCGGCACGCTCGCGGTCGCCTCCGAAGCGCACGAGGGCGAACTCGTCGGTGCGCACCATGCCGGGTGCGACCTCGCTGATCCGGATCGGCTCGCCGTTGAGCTCCAGCCGCAGGGTCTGGGTGACGACCTTCACGGCGTGCTTGGCGGCGGTGTAGCCGCCGCCACCCTCGTACGCCCAGCGCCCGGCCGTCGAGCCGACGTTCACGACCACGCCGTCGCCGCTGGCGCGGAGGGCGGGCAGGAGCGCCTTGGTCACCCGGACGAGCCCGAGCACGTTGACGTCGTACATCCAGCGCCACGCGTCGAGGTCGGCGTCGTCCACGCGGTCGATGCCCACGGCGCCGCCGGCGTTGTTGACGAGCACGTGGCAGACCGGGACCGCGGCGGCGAGCGCCTCGACGGAGGCGGCGTCGGTGATGTCGCAGGTGACGGCCACGCCGCCGATCTCGGCGGCGAGCTGCTCGATCCGCTCGGTGCGCCGGGCGGCGCACACGACCCGGAACCCCTGCGCGGCGAGCGCGCGTGCGGTCGCGGCGCCGATGCCGCTCGAGGCTCCGGTGACGACGGCCGTGCGGGACTGGGCGCTGTCAGCGGCCGGTGGGGTGCTCATGCCCCCATCCTGCCAAGATGTGCCGGTGATCATCGCGGCGGCTGACGGTTCGGCACTCGGCAACCCCGGCCCCGCCGGGTGGGCGTGGTACGTCGACGACGGCTGCTGGGCCTCGGGCGGCTGGCCCCACGGGACCAACAACATGGGCGAGCTGATGGCGGTGCTCGATCTCCTGCAGCAGACCGCCCACCTCGACGACGACCTGCACGTCTTCTGCGACAGCAAGTACGTCATCGACTCGGTCACCAAGTGGATGCCGGGGTGGAAGCGCAAGGGCTGGAAGAAGGGCGACGGCAAGCCCGTCCTCAACGTCGAGCTGATGAAGGCGATCGACGCGGCCATGGAGGGCCGGCGCCACCGCGTCCACTTCGAGTGGGTGAAGGGCCACGCCGGCCACGAGCTCAACGAGGCGGCCGACAGGCGGGCCAACGCGGCGGCTGTGGCCTACCAGCGCGGCGTGGAGCCCGACCCCGGTCCGGGCTTCAGCGGGAGCACCACCGCCCACCCGGCCGCCGAGGTCGGTCAGGTCGAGCCGGAGCCCGACCTCTTCTCGGGTCTCGCCGCCGACGACCTCGACGTCGCGCCGACCGACGAGGAGCACGTGGTCGCGATGGAGCGCGCGCTGCTCAGCGACGAGGTGCGCTCGGACCGTGCCGCGGTCGCCGCCCTCCTCCACCCCGACTGGCGGGAGGTGGGTCGCTCCGGCCGGCTGTGGACCCGCGAGGAGACCCTCGACGTGATCGGTCCGATCGAGCCGATGGGCTTCGAGGTCGTCTCCGTCGACCGCCTCGGCCCCGACACGATCCTGTTGCTGTGGCGTACGTCCACCGACGAGCGTTCCACCCTGCGCAGCACCCTGTGGGTGCGCTCGGGCGGACAGTGGCAGGCCCGGTTCCACCAGGGCACCGACGAGCCCTGATCCAGCCCGTGGGGGTGTGGCGTGGCACACTCTCGGGGTGTCTCCCGCCAGGCTGGCCGCCGTCCTCTCGCTCCTGGGTGGTGCGCTGTGGATCGTCCACGCGCTGCTCGGGGGCGGCAGCGACCCGCTCGCCAGCACCCTCCACTTCGTCGGTCTCGCGTGCGTGATGGCCGCCTCGGCCGTCTTCGGCTCCACGCTCGTCAAGAGCGACGCCGTCGCGATGCGTGCCGTGGTGGCGATCGCATCCGGACTGCTCGCCCTGTCGCTGATCGAGGCGTTCCGGCCCGCCGACTCCGCCTGGTACGACGGGTTCTGGGGCGTGGTCGCCGCGCTGCTCGGCGGCATCGCGCTGCTGCGCGGGCGCGGCAGGCCATCCGGTCGGCCGTCCGCCGGCGCGCACGCCCGCTGACTCCCACCCCGGGAGGGTGTGTCGAAGGTCGCGGGAATCCCCGGGCCGCCCGCGCGGTTGTGCCGTGAGTGCCCGTGGCGGGTGCCGTGACCATCGAGACATCCCAAGGAGGCAGCGTGGGCGAGCGCGTGGCGATGATCAGCCTGCACACCTCACCCCTCGACCAGCCCGGCACGGGTGACGCGGGTGGGATGAACGTCTACGTCATCGAGCTCTCCCGACGCCTCGCCGCGCAGGGCATCGCGGTGGACGTGTTCACCCGGGCCACGTCCTCGAGCCTGCCGCAGGTGGTCGAGGCCGCCGACGGCGTGCTGGTGCGCCACGTCGCGGCCGGCCCGTTCGAGGGGCTCGCCAAGGGTGAGCTCCCCGGGCAGCTCTGCACCTTCGCGCGGGAGGTGCTGCGCACCGAGGCGATGCAGCCCCTCGGCCACTACGACGCCGTCCACTCCCACTACTGGCTCTCCGGGCAGGTCGGGGCGCTGGCCCGCGACCGCTGGAACGTGCCGCTCGTGCACTCGATGCACACGATGGCCAAGGTCAAGAACGAGGCGCTGGCCGAGGGCGACACCCCCGAGCCCCTCTCCCGGGTCATCGGCGAGGAGCAGGTCGTCGAGGCCGCCGACTTCCTCGTGGCCAACACCGACACCGAGGCGCGCCAGCTCGTCGACCTCTACGGCGCCAGCCCCGACGCGGTGGAGGTCATCCACCCCGGCGTCGACCTCTCCGTCTTCGCCCCGCGCGGCAGGGCCGAGGCCCGCCGGGAGCTCGGCCTGCCCGAGGACGCTGCGGTCCTGCTCTTCGCCGGCCGGATCCAGCCGCTCAAGGCGCCCGACGTGCTGCTGCGCGCCGTCGGGGTGCTCCTCGAGCAGGACCCGACGCTGCGCCACCGGCTCGTCGTGCCGGTCGTCGGCGGACCGTCCGGGTCGGGCCTCGAGCACCCCACCGCGCTCGCCGACCTCGCCGCCGACCTCGGCATCGCCGACGTGGTCCGGTTCGTCCCGCCGGTCACCCAGACCGAGCTGGCCGTGTGGACGTCGGCCGCGACCGCCGTCGCCGTGCCGTCCTACAACGAGAGCTTCGGCCTCGTCGCCGTCGAGGCGCAGGCGACCGGCACCCCCGTCGTCGCCGCGGCCGTCGGCGGGCTGACGACGGTCGTGCGCGACGGCGTGAGCGGACTGCTGGTCGACACCCACGACCCCCGCGACTGGGCCGCCACGCTGCGCCGCCTGGTCGACGACCCGGCCCTCGTCGAGCGGCTCGGGCGCGGTGCGGTCGCCCACGCGCAGGACTTCTCCTGGGAGCGCACCGCCGCGCGCACCCTGGAGGCGTACGAACGCGCCGGCAGCCGCATGCATGCTGTGATGGCGTCATGACCTCCACGGCCGTCGAGACCGTCCGCACCTACCTCGCCGACAACCGGATCGAGCACGACGAGACGGCCCGCGAGGGCGTGGAGGGGGCCAGCTTCTCGCTGACCCTGCCGGGGGAGAAGAAGCTCCAGACGCCCGTACGCCTCGACGTCGGCGCGCACGCGCTCGCCGTCCACGCGTTCGTGTGCCGCAACCCCGACGAGAACCACGCGCGGGTGCACCGGTGGCTGCTCGAGCGCAACCTGCGGATGTACGCCGTCTCGTTCGCAGTCGACCGCCACGGCGACATCTACCTCGAGGCGCGGCTGCCGCTCGCGTCGGTCGAGCACGACGAGCTCGACCGGATCCTCGGCTCCGTGCTGGCCAACGCCGACGAGTCCTTCAACGCGATCCTCGAGCTCGGCTTCGCCTCCTCCATCCGCAAGGAGTGGGAGTGGCGCATCTCGCGGGGCGAGTCCACCCGCAACCTCGAGGCCTTCCGGGGCTGGCTCGAGGCGGGGTCCGACCCGGAGCCGCCCGCCTAGCTCGCGGTCCGCGGCCGTCGCCGCGTCATCAGCACGCCCACGATCGCGAGCGCCCCGCCGACGAAGGTCAGGGACGGCGGCACCTCGTCGATGGTCAGCCACGCGACGAGGGTCGCGATCAGGGGCACGAGGAACGTCGTGAGCGACAGCGCGCCCGCGTCGGTGTGGGTCAGTGCGTAGGCCCACGTCGTGAAGGCGACCGCGGTGGGGAAGACGCCGAGGTAGACGATCCACCACAGCTCGGCGCCACCGTCGGCGACGATCGCCGGGAGGTCGCCGGAGAACGGCAGGCAGGTCACTGCGCCCATCAGGAACGACACGAGGACGACCTGGACCGACGGGATGCGGCGCAGCAGCACCTTCTGGGTCAGCACCCCCACGGCGTACATCGCGGCGGCGACGAGGACGAGCAGCACGCCCACCAGGCTCGCGTCGGCGGAGGTCGAGGAGCCGCGCGCGATCACCGCGACCCCGGCGAAGCCGACGACCATGCCGCCCAGCAGCCACGCGTGCAGCCGCTCGCCGAAGAGCGGCACCGCGAGCAGCGCCACGATCACGGGACCGATCTGGATGATCATCGCCGCGGTGCCGGCGTCGACGTGCCGCTCACCGGCGTTGAGGGCGAGGTTGTAGATGCCGAACCAGCCAATGCCGCCGATGGTCAGCAGCGTCCACTCGCGCCGGGTGGGGCGCACCCAGCCCCGGCGCAGGACCAGTGGCAGCACGACCAGGGCCGCCACCAGCAGGCGGCCGGATCCGAGGGCGCCCGGGCTGACGTCGTGGGCGACGTGGCGGATCACCACGAACGCCGAGGCCCACATGACCAGGGTGACCGCTCCGGCCGCGACGGGCAGCCAGGGCGCGGGAGCAGTGGTCCCGGTGCTCCCGGTGGTGGTTCCGGCGGGCGGTGGCGTGGTCTGGCTGGCGGCGGTCACGAGTCAAGGCTAGGTACGGTCATGACGAGCCGCCAGCGCATTTCGGACGCCGTACGCCGACATCCCGCCGGTGGTTGCCACAGGGACTCACAGATCCAACTTGTAGCCGAGCCCACGGACCGTGACGAGGTACTTCGGCTCGCTCGGGTCGGGCTCGAGCTTGGCGCGCAGCCGCTTGACGTGGACGTCGAGGGTCTTGGTGTCACCGACGTAGTCGGAGCCCCACACGCGGTCGATGAGCTGGCCGCGGGTGAGCACCCGGCCGGGGTTGCGCAGGAACATCTCGAGGAGCTCGAACTCCTTGAGCGGCAGCCGCTGCTCCGTGCCGTCGACGGTCACGACGTGGCGCTCGACGTCCATCCGGACCGGGCCGGCCTCGAGGGTGTCGGGGGCGAGGTCCGGCTCGTGGCCTCGCCGCAGGACGGCACGGATCCGGGCGACCAGCTCGCGCGGGGAGTAGGGCTTGGTGACGTAGTCGTCGGCACCGAGCTCGAGGCCCACGACCTTGTCGACCTCGTCGTCCTTGGCGCTGACCATGATGACCGGGACCGAGGAGGTCTGCCGGATCTGCCGGCACACCTCCGTGCCCGGCACGCCGGGCAGCATCAGGTCCAGGAGGACGATGTCGGGGCCGAAGCGGTCGAACTCGGTGAGGGCGGTGTTGCCGTCGGCGGCGATCGCCACCTCGTACCCCTCCTTGCGGAGCATGTAGGCGAGGGCGTCGCTGTAGCTCTCTTCGTCCTCGACGACGAGTACGCGGGTCATGTCGATGTCTCCTGCTGTGCTCTGCGGGGTGTGGGTGCGGTGCCGCTCGCGGGCCGCTCGGGTGCGACGACCTCGACCGGGGTGGTCGTCTGTCCCGAGCCCGGTCCGGGCTCGGCGTGGTGGGGGAGGGTGAGGGTGAAGGTGGAGCCCTGCCCCTGCACCGACCAGACCGAGATGTCGCCGCCGTGCGTCGCCGCGACGTGCTTGACGATGGACAGGCCCAGGCCGGTGCCGCCCGTGGAGCGGTGCCGCGCGGGGTCGACCCGGTAGAACCGCTCGAAGATGCGGTCGATGTCCTCGGCGGGGATCCCGATGCCCTGGTCGACCACGGAGATCTGCACCTTCGCGCCCTCGGCACGGGAGGTGACGACGACCCGGGAGCCCTCGTTGGAGTAGGCGACGGCGTTGGCGACGAGGTTGCTGATCGCCGCCCCGATCTGCTCCTGGGAGCCGAAGACCTCCAGGCCCGGCTCGCCGCGCGAGTCGACGGTGATGTTCTTGGCCGCCGCCTCCATGGCACTGGTGTCCACCGCGGTCGCGACCGCGGTGTCGATGTCGACCATCACCGGGGTCTCGAGCGGGTCGTTGCCCTGGAGCCGGGAGAGCTCGATGATCTGCTGCACGAGCTTGGAGAGCCGGTCGCTCTCGGTGATCATCCGGCCGGCGAAGCGCTGCACGGCCTCGGGGTCGTCGGCGGCGTCGGTGACGGCCTCGGCGAGCAACCGGATGGCGCCGACCGGGGTCTTGAGCTCGTGGCTGACGTTGGCGACGAAGTCGCGCCGCACCGCCTCGACGCGCCGCTCGCGGGTCCGGTCCTCGACGAGGGCCAGCACCAGCCGTGCGCCGAGCGGTGCCACGCGCGCGGTGAGCGTACGGGTGAAGCCGCCGTCGGGCGCCGGAAGGTCGATGTCGCGCTCGCGGATCTGGCCGTCGCGCCGCACTTGGGCGATGAGGTCGACCAGCTCCGGCACCAGCACCGTGTCGCCGCGCACCAGGCCGAAGGCGTACGCCGGCGCGGAGGCCTTGCGCACGTGGTCGGACTCGTCGACGACGACCGCGCTGGAGCGCAGGATGCTGAGCACCGCGGCGACACCCGCCTGCACGACGGGCTCCTCGACCTCCGGAAGCGTGTGGCGCTGGCGGTCGCTGATGTGCCACGCGAGCACCGCGCCTCCAGCGACGACGGCCCCGATGACCGCCGCGAGGGCGGCCTGCATCGTCGGATCCACGCTCACCATCGTACGCATCGCGCGACGCCGCTCGGCGCCGATGGACACCCCGAGGAGCGCCCGGCACGCACTGTTCACCCGTCGTTCATCGGGCACGTGCATCTGTTCGCTTCGGCTGCCTAGAGTGCGCGGCATGCGTGAGGCTTTCCATGACCAGCTCGACGGCATCTTCTCCGACCTCTCCGAGATCTGCGGACAGGTCGAGGTCGCCGTACGCGAGGCCACCAAGGCGTTGATGACCGGTGACGTCCACACCGCCGAGCAGGTGATCGGCAACGACAAGGCGATCGACGCGGCCCGCGAGCGGGTCGACGACACCGCGTTCGCGCTGCTGTCGCTCCAGCAGCCGGTCGCCGGCGACCTGCGCATCATCGTCTCGGCGCTGCGGATGGTCAGTGAGCTCGAGCGGATGGGCGACCTCTCGGTCCACGTCGCCAAGATCGCCCGCCTGCGGGTGCCGTCGGTCGCCGTCCCCGAGGAGCTCCGTCCGACGATGGAGAAGATGGCCGCGACCGCCGAGGACATGGTCCGTCGCGTGCGCAGCATCATCATCGACCGCGACGTCGAGGCGGCCATCGAGCTCGGTCGCGACGACGAGGTGATGGACCAGCTGCGCCGCAAGAGCTTCACCGAGCTGCTCTCCACCGACTGGCACCACGGCGTCGAGGCCGCGGTCGACATCGCCCTGCTCGGCCGTTACTACGAGCGGATCGCCGACCACGCCGTGTCGGTCGCGAACCGGGTCGTCTTCGTCGTCACGGGCGACATGCCGGCGCGCGACTGAGCCTCGGCTGGTGCCCGGGCGCGGGTCATGACCTCGCCCCGTGGACTGACAGCTGACACCGTGCAGGCAGTTCGGCTGCTGTCGGGTGTGGCTGAGCGTGCCCGACAGGGATCCAGCCTCGAACTGCCTGCACGGTGCCTGTGGACAGAGCGAGGGCCGCGTGGTCCCGGGGCCGACATCACTAGTCCGCGCACACCTCCTGGTAGGGCAGGTCTCCGAAGGTGTCCTGCCACTCCTCGCGGGTGAGCTCGCGACCGGCTGCGCGACAGGCGAACTCGATGGCGCGCTCGGGGCTGGGGTCCCAGACGTAGACCGCTGGCTCCGCGTTGTGGGCCTGGGCCAGGAGGAGCGTGCCGTCGGGCCTGAACCCGGCGAACGCGTGTCCCGGCGTCGGGACTTTGACCCGCGCCACCTGGGTGGCTGTCTCGGTGTCCCAGAGCACGACGGATCCGTCCTCGGAGCCGGTCGTCAGGCGGGAGCCGTCCGGGGAGAAGGCGACCCCGGAGATGTTGCCCGTGTGGGCCACCGCGAACGGGCGTACCGGCTCGCCCTTCACCAGGTCGAGGATGAGGACCTCCCCACCTTCGATCCCGAAGAGCACGGCGCGATCGCCTCTGGGTGACATGAGTCCCGCGTTGCCGATGAAGGGTCCGAATTCGCCCTCGTGCGTCACGACACCTCGTTGCAGGTCGAGCAAGGCCCATCGGTTCGCCCAGGACATC
This sequence comes from Nocardioides sp. BGA-UO-ETr-FS32, assembly GCF_059567905.1. Classification (NCBI taxonomy): domain Bacteria; kingdom Bacillati; phylum Actinomycetota; class Actinomycetes; order Propionibacteriales; family Nocardioidaceae; genus Nocardioides; species Nocardioides sp. BGA-UO-ETr-FS32. The sequence continues at coordinate 124,937 of NZ_JCAQOX010000015.1, forward strand.
CAGAATTGGCCACCAGGTCTCTCCGAGGTCACGACGAACGCGGTGCGGTTGTCAGGTCCGAGTCCCAACGAGATGACCGCTCCGCCGGCCTTGACCGGGCTCGCCAGCGGCTCGAGGGTGTCGGCGTCGAGCAGGGTGACATCGCCGTTGAGCTGCCCGACCACTGCGGCCGTGCCATCTCGGGAGTAGGCCACATCCGCGACCAGGCCGGACATCTGGCGAGTCTGCACGAGTTGAGCCGAACGGGCGTCGAACTCGCGGATGGTGCTTCCGTCGGCACGCAGGAAGGTGGGCTGGTCGGCGCGCCAGCTTCCGACGCCGAAGTGGGAACCCTCGATGGCGTGCCGCGCGATGCGAACCTTTCGCCGGGCGACGTCGAGGAAGACGTACGAGTTCTCCAGGCGGGGCGCCACTTCCTCGCAGAGGACGTACATGACGCGGGACCCGTCGGGTGCCACGCTCGACCCACAGTTCCTGGCGGCCTGCTCGGGCCATGGGAGTCCGGTCACGGGGATGCGTCGCAGGAAGCCGCGCTCGCCGGTCGCGTCCCAACGACGGAGGAGGTCGATGGCCTTGTGCGCCTCGGCGCTCACGATCGTGCGGCCGGCGGCGTCGAGGTCGACAGCCCCCGCGGCTCGACCGGTGAGAGCGAGGTCCGCCAGTTTGCGGCCGGTCGCCACCTCCCAGACCTGGGCGGGTCTGCCGAACGCGGTGGTGAGGAGTCGGCTGGAGTCGGCGCTGAAACGCACGTCTTCTATGGATAGTTCGCTCAACCGGCGCACCTCTTGCAGTGACCGGGTGTCGACCACTGCAGCGCCCTGGTTCGGACCAGCCCCGAAGGCCAGCCACCTCCCGTCGGGGCTCACCTCGATGCGGGAGTTCCAGTCGGGCCCAGGAGGGAAGAATGTCGTCCGTTCGCCCGTACTCAGGTCCAGGACCGCTCGATCGGGCAGAGCATAGAGCCGGCGCCCATCCGGACTCAGTGCGACGAACGGTTTCTGGTCATCCGCCAATCGCGCCAACGTCGGCTTGTTCGGGCGGGCCAGCCGCCAGACGGCCGCCCAGGTGGACGCGACCTCGAGGGTGTCCTCACCCTCCTTGAGCCTCTGCAGTCCCGTGGCCAGGAAGCGACCGTCGTGGCTGTAGGCGATGCTGACGGCTTGCCAGCGCCCCCTGGGCAGCCCCTCCAGCCGTGTGCTCGACTCGGCGAGACTCGGCACGTCGAGCAGTGAGACCGGCCGGGGCGACAGTGCGGTCATGCCCACGGCGAGCATCTTCGCGTCGGGGCTGAACCCGATGGACCGAGGGTAGGGATCCTCCCTCGTGGCGCCGGCCTCATCATCGGCCAGCAGCGCACCGGTCCGGGCATCGAGCAGTTGAACCCGGTGGAGACCGTCGATGATGGCTACGGTGCGGTCGTCGAAGCTGAGGTCCAGCGCCATGTGGTCCTCGCCGTTGAATACGGCGGAGGAGACGAGGGCGGGGCTACGGGAGAGTGCGTTGCCGAGGGCCGCCGCCGACTCAGGTGAGCTGTCGAGCCTCGACGCCGCCACCGCGAGCAAAAGCGAGAGGTCGATGTCGTCCGTAGCCTCGGAGCGCAGGGCTGCCTGCCGGACCAGGGTCGTGAACGCGCTCTGCTCCGCCGTCTGCCGCGACGACACCGCCTGCGCCTCGTTGTCGCCCGCCCGCTTCGACTGCACGGCCGCGACCCCTCCGGCGGCGAGCGCCAGCACGAGGAGCACGACGGCTCCGGTCAGGACGCCGCGCAGGCGCCGAATCAGTCGCGCCTGGGCCCGAGCCTGCTCCTCCGCGCTGCGTTCCTCCAGCTCGGCCTGCTCCTGCGACGCGACCAGGAACGCGCGTTCGGTGTCGGTCAGGGGGGTTATCGACCCTGCCTGCCAGTCCCGGATCCGCGCCAGCCGGACGCCGCGGTAGAGCTCGCTGTCGGGACGGCCCATGGAGTCCCAGGCGTCGGCGGCGGTGGACAAGTGGTGCAGCATCCGCTGGCCCTCGACGTCGTCGTCCAGCCAGCCCCGCAGGCGCGGCCAGGCCCGGGCGAGCGCCTCGTGGGTGATCTCGAGGACACCGTCGTCGCTGGTGACGAGGCGGGCCGCGACGAGCTGCTCGATGAGCCGATCGCGGTCGGTGTCGGTGGCCACCATCCGACGGGGCACGCGGCTGCGCACCGGCTCACCCTGCGGTCCGGGCGCGACGAGCCGCAGGACCAGGTCCCGCAGCGTGTGCCGCTGGTCGACCGCGACCTTCGAGTAGAGGGTTTCCGCGGACTGGGCGACGGCGCCGTGGATGCCTCCCGATGCCCGGTAGCCGGCCACGGTGAGGGTGTTGCCCTCCCTCCGCCGCCACGTCTCGAGCAGCACGTGCGAGAGCAGCGGCAGTGCCCCGGGATCGTCCTTGACCTCGCGCACCAGCAGATCGACGAGCCCGGCCTCGATCACGAGTCCGGACTGGCGGGCCGGGGCCTCGATCGCCTGGGCGAGCCCTTCCTCGCCGAGACCGCCAACCAGGTAGAGGCCGCGCTCGACGAGCCGCACGAAGTCGGCGTACGCCGCGAGGTCGGCGAGGTGGTCGGCGCGCAGCGCGATGGCGATGGTGCGCGTCTGCGCCTCCTCCACGAGCAGCCGGAGGAACTCCTGGCGCTGTGCCACGTCCTCACACAGGGAGAAGATCTCCTCGAACTGGTCCACCAGCAGGGTGGCGCCGGCAGGAGCGCCCGCCAGCGCGGTGAGGGCCTCGAGCGGCCGAGACCCCGGAGTGATCGCGAGGGTCGACCTGCCCCGGGCGCGCAGCGCCGCGCCGAGGCCGGCGCGCATGAGGGAGGACTTGCCGGAGCCCGACGGGCCCACGAGCGCCAGCAGGGGCGTACGCCGCAGCACCTCCAGGCAGGCCTCGATGTCGCCCTGCCGCCCGAAGAACCGGTCGGCGTCGTCGATGTCGAAGGCATGGAGCCCTTGATAGGGGCACGCGCTGCTGGCGGCCACCACCGGGCCGCCGGAGAGCAGGGACGGGTCCTGGCGCAGGATCGCCTGCTCGAGCGCCGCGACGTCCGGACCGGGGTCGACGCCCAGTCTCGTGGCGAGGACCGTCTTCAACTGGTGCAACGTCCGGAGGGCCTCGCCCTGCTGGCCCGCCTGGTACTGCGCACGGGCCTGCAGCACCCAGCGGCGTTCGCGGAGCGGAGCCGCCCGCACCAGCGCCTGGATCTCGGCGAGCACCTCGGGGTACCTGCCGGCGCGCAGGAGGGCGTCCACCCGGAGCTCCTCGGCCTCGAGCCGGAGCTCGCCGAGCCGTCGCGCCTCGCGCATGGCGGGCGGCCACTCCTCGAGGTCGGCGAAGGCGTCGCCGTTCCACAACGACAGGGCCTCCGTCAGCTGGTACGCCGCGCGATCGGCCTGCGCGAGCGTGAGCAGCTCGCGGCCTCGCACCACCAGCCGCTCGAAGCGGCGCGAGTCGAGCTGGTCGGTGGGGAGGGCGAGCACGTAGCTGTGGGCCGAGGTCTCGATGGCATCGGGGCCCAGCGCCTTGCGGAGCCGGACGACGCACCCCTGGAGGATCTTGTGCGCCGACGCGGGCGGGTGCTCACCCCAGAGCACGTCGATGAGCTCCTCGGTGCGCACCGGGTGACCGGCGCGCACGGCCAGGGCCGCCAGGACCGCTCGGTCCCGGGGACTCAGGCTGGGGGCACCCGCCACGAGAAGGGGGCCGAGGACTGCGATACCCACTTCGCCAGAGTCCGCCTGCCGGGGATCGCGGTCAATGCCGCCGATACCCGGTCGATACCAGTGCGGTACCGGTCCGGAGCGGGTTCGATACCGGGCGGTGCCAGAACAGGGGAGTCCGGGACAGCCGGTCCCGCTTCCCAAGGAGCACCTGATGAACAGCTACTCACTCACCTCGGACTCGCGTCGCTGGTGGTGGCCGTCGGCCGCCGCAGGCACAGCAGGGGCTGCGGCCATCGCCGCGATCCTGGTCCTGCCGGCCGCGGTCCAGGCGGTGCCGGAGCCGGTCGCACCGGCCGAGCCCGCCCAGTCCGTCCTCGTCGGCGAGGTCCGCGACCGCCAGTGCTTCCTGCTGCAGCCGCGGTGGAACACCGGCCTCGACGGATTCCAGCCCCGGTGCGGGGGCACCGTCACGCAGCCCGCGAGCGGCGCCGTACGCCGGACCGGTCTCGCCTACGGGCCCTGACGGAAGCTCAGCGACCCTGGTTGGCGACGGCTGCGGCAGCGGCCGCCGCCGCCTCGGGGTCGAGGTACTCGCCGCCGGCGACCGTGGGACGCAGGTCCTCGTCGAGGCGGTAGACCAGCGGCATGCCCGTGGGGATGTTGAGCCCGGCGATGTCCTCGTCGGAGATGCCGTCGAGGTGCTTGACCAGCGCGCGGAGGCTGTTGCCGTGGGCGGCCACCAGCACGGTCTTCCCGGACTGGAGGTCGGGCACGATCTCGCCCTCCCAGTAGGGGAGGAACCGCGCGATGACGTCCTTGAGGCACTCGGTGCGCGGCATCTCCTCGCCGAGGTCGGCGTAGCGCGGGTCGCCGGCCTGCGACCACTCGTCGTCGTCCTCGATGGGCGGCGGCGGGGTGTCGAACGAGCGGCGCCAGAGCATGAACTGCTCCTCGCCGTACTCCTCGAGCGTCTGCTTCTTGTCCTTGCCCTGGAGGGCGCCGTAGTGGCGCTCGTTGAGGCGCCACGACCGCTTGACCGGGATCCAGTGGCGGTCGGCGGCGTCGAGCGACAGGCACGCGGTCGTGATCGCGCGACGCTGCAGCGAGGTGTGCACGACGTCGGGGAGCAGCCCGGCCTCGCGGATCAGCTCGCCGCCGCGCACGGCCTCGCGCACGCCCTTCTCGGTCAGGGCGACGTCGACCCAGCCGGTGAAGAGGTTCTTGGCGTTCCACTCGCTCTCGCCGTGGCGGAGCAGGACCAGGGTGTACGTCATGAGGCGTCCATGCCTTCCCAGTAGCCGGTGTCGTCGGCGACGACCGGGACGTTGAGCTGCACGCGCTCGCCGTTGCCGAAGTCGAAGGACAGCGGGACCACGTCGCCCGCGGTGAACTCGCCCGTCAGGATGATCCCGGCGGGCGGCTCGGCGAGGTTGACCAGGCCGCCGGCCGGGACCGTGACGGGCTCGAACTCGGCGACCTCGACCATCGTGCCCTCGGCGCCGGCGATGCCGGTGAAGCTCTGCTCGTCGGAGCGGTCGTTGTTGGACAGGGAGGCGATGAACGTGCCCGATCCCTCGGCGGCCGAGACGACCACCGCGGAGAGCACGTCCACCTCGCCCTCGCGGGTGTTGGCGCCGCTGCCCGGGGTGTAGTCGCGCTCGGTGGCGTAGTCGAAGCCACAGGAGGTCAGTGGTGCGGCGAGCGCGATGACCGCGGCGGCGGTCGCGAGGGGTCGAAGTCGCATGGGCGACAGCCTAGCGTCGGCTCAGGTCAGCCCGACCGTCCGCCCTGCGATCAAGATGGCGGCGACGACGAGCGCGGTGAGCACGCCCGCCAGCAGGAGCAGGCGCGGGGTGCCCGTCCGCAGCGCGACGAGCATGGGGAGCGACCGCTCGCCCTCCTCGTGGTCGTCCACGAGGCCCGGCAGCGCGACCAGCACGTGCACGCAGAGCCCGAGGACCGCGGCGAGGGCGACCATGACCACGGTCGGTGGCGTGGTTGTCCCGACGCCGCCCCACCCGCCGTACGCCAGGAACGCCGGGTATAGCGCGAAGCTCGCCATCCACGGGACGAACGACAGCGGCCGGGCGTGGAGCAGTCGGTCGCCGACCGCGGAGACCGCGAGGAGGGCGAGGTACGTCGCCCCCGCCCGCCGGCCGTGGGCCACCGCGAGCGGCACGACCAGCAGGACCGCGCAGGTGAGCGCGAACCACACGGTGCCCGGGTCGAGCCGGGCACCGGCCAGCGGCTTGTCCGGGCGGCGCCGGGTGTCACGCGGGCGGTCGGTCAGGTCGTCGGCCCAGCCGAGGACGCACTGGCCGACCAGCACGGTGGCGGCGACGAGCCCGACCTCGCGCAGCGGCCTGCCGGCCACGGCAGCCGCCGCGGCCAGCGTGGTCGCGGTCGCCAGCGCCTGGCGCGGGTGCGCCGACCGGACGAGGAGCAGCGACGGCGTCGTCGGCAGGGCCCGGGGCATGGGCCGAAGTATGGCCCGACGGAGTGCCCGCAGCCCGGTCCGACACGGGTGCGCACCACATGCACCCGGGATATGTCAAGCCCGCATAGGGCCTCTGACCTGCACAAACGCGTCGGGAGCCGGTTCGAACCCGTGTTAGAATGTTCACCTAGGAAGGGGAACTGAACATATGACTTTCACCGTCGGCGAAACGGTCGTCTATCCCAATCACGGGGCCGCAGTCATCGAGGACATCGAGATGCGGCAGATCAAGGGAGAGGACCGCCAGTACCTCGTCCTCAGGATTGTCGCCCAGCAGGACCTGGTCGTGCGAGTGCCGGCCTGCAACCTCGACCTCGTCGGCGTCCGTGACGTCGTCGACAAGGAGGGCCTCGACCGCGTCTTCGACGTGCTGCGCGCGGCCCACGTGGAGGAGCCGACCAACTGGTCGCGCCGCTACAAGGCCAACCTGGAGAAGCTGCACTCCGGTGACGTGATGAAGGTGTCGGAGGTCGTGCGCGACCTGTGGCGCCGCGAGCGTGACCGCGGCCTCTCGGCCGGCGAGAAGCGGATGCTGGCCAAGGCACGCCAGATCCTGGTCTCCGAGCTCGCCCTGGCGGAGAAGACCAACGAGGACAAGGCCGAGGCCATGCTCGACGAGGTGCTCGCCTCCTGAGCGTGGACGACGCCGACCGAGGCCCCTGGGACGACGTTCCCCGGGGCCTCGGTCTCGTTCTGGACGAGGACCGGGGCGCGCTGCCCTACACCCTGGTCCACGGGGAGGCGCTCGTCGCCTGCGCCGCCTGGGCGCTGGGCGAGGCCGGGGTCCACCTCGTCGACGCCAGCGTGCCGTGGTCCGGGCTCGTGGAGTCCGGGGAGGACCTCGTCCTGCACGACGCGCTGTGCCCGATGGCCCCGCCGGCCTTCCTCGCCGCCTGCCTCGAGCGGGCGCGGGAGACCGGCCGCCCGGTGGTCGGCACCCGTCCGGTGACCGACACCGTCAAGGTCGTGGCCGACGGTGTCGTGGGGGAGACCCTCGACCGCGACGGCCTGCTCGCGATCGCCTCCCCCCTGGTCCTGCCCGCCGCGGTCCTGGCGTCGCTCGCGCAGCGTCCGTCCGCCGACCTGGCGCGGGCCGTGGGCGACCTGGCCGCGGCGGGTCATCACGTCGAGACCGTCGAAGCACCCCCGGAGGGCCGGCGGGTGGCCACCGACGAGGACGTACGCCTCCTCGAGGCCCTCACGCGTCCGCTGCGCTGAGCGGGCTGAGCTCCTCCGCGAGCGCCACGTCCTCGGGGAAGGTGACCTTGAGGTTGAGGGAGCTGCCGGGGACGGCGGTGACGACGACGTCGCCGTACGCCGCCACGCAGGCGGACGTGTCGGTGCCCTCGAACCCCTCCCGCGCCGCCGCCCGGTAGGCAGCGAGCAGGTCACCGGCGCGGAAGGCTTGCGGCGTCTGGACGCCGCCCGTGGATGCGGCGACCGGTGCGAGGTCGTCGTGCACGAGCTGGGTCACCGGGACCATCGGCACGGCCCCACCTGACTCACGGGCCGCCTCGACGACGGCCCGCCACAGCGGCAGGCCCGCCAGCGGACGAGCTCCGTCGTGGACGACGACGACCTCCACCTCGCCCGACTCGACGTCGGCGGCGAGGACCTGCAGCGCCGCCCACTCCGAGGCGTGCCGCGTCGCGCCGCCGTCGACCACGAGCACCTCGCGGTCGCCGAGGTGGGGGGCGACGGCCTCGCCGACGGCGGCCCGGTCCTCGGGCCGCACCACCAGCAGGACGCGGCGTACGCCGGGCAGGGCGAGCGCGTCGCGCAGCGACCACACCAGGACGGGAACCCCGCGCAGCGGCAGCAGCACCTTGTTCACCTCGGCGCCGACCCGGCTCCCCGAGCCCGCGGCCAGGATCACCACGGCAGTGGCGGGCGGGGTCGCCGTCACCGCGTGACCAGCGCGGTGGCGATCGCCGCCACGCCCTCGCCCCGACCGGTGAGGCCCAGGCCGTCCGTCGTCGTGGCCGAGAGGCTCACCGGTGCGCCGACCGCGGCCGACAGGGCCGCCGTGGCCTCGTCGCGCCTCGGCCCGAGCCGCGGGACGTTGCCGATGACCTGCACCGCGACGTTGCCGATCTCCCAGCCGGCGGCACGTACGCGACGCGCGGTCTCCGCAAGGAGGGTGGCGCCGGAGGCGCCCGCCCACTCAGGCTCCGCAGTGCCGAAGTGGCTGCCGAGGTCGCCGAGGCCGGCCGCCGAGAACAGTGCGTCGCAGGCGGCATGGGCTGCGACGTCGGCGTCGGAGTGGCCCTCGAGACCGGCCGGTTCGTCCGGCCACGCGAGGCCGGCGAGGTGCATCGGCACGCCCGGGACGAGACGGTGCACGTCGGTGCCGATCCCGACGCTCGGAGTGGGGAAGGGTGAGGTCACGTCGGCATCATGCCCGACGCCCGTCACAATGGGAGCGTGACCACTCGCCGTCCGCCCTGGGTGCTGGCCGGAGTCCTCGCCGGACTCGCCGGCCTGGCCACCAGCTATGCCACGGCGATGGTGCTGACCATCCGCGAGTCGCCCGTCGTGGCGGTGGCCGAGCTGGTCATCAGGCTGACCCCGGGACCGGTGGTCGAGAGCGCCATCTCCGTCCTGGGGCTCTTCGACAAGCCGTTCCTCGTCGGAGTCATCCTGCTCCTCCTGCTGGCCCTCTTCGCGGTCGCCGGGATGCTGGCCCGCCGCAGCTGGTGGGCGCCGCTCCTGGTGTGGTTCCCGCTCGCCGGGGTGGGCCTGGTCGCGGTGCTGGTCCAGCGCGGCGCCGGTCCGGTCGACGTCCTGCCCGTGGCCGTCGGGCTGGTCACCTGGGTGACGCTCCACTCGGCCCTCACCGACGCGCTGCACCGCGGCCTGGGCCGGCCCGACCTGGAGTCCCACGAGCGGCGGGTTTTCCTCGTCGTGGCCGGGGTCGTGTCGGTCGCAGCGGTCGGGATCGCCGTGGCCGGCCGGCTCGTGGGGTCGGGACGCCGCCACGTCGAGGTGAGCCGCCGCCTGCTCCGGATCCCCGGCGTGACGAGGCGCCAGCCCCCGGCCGACACCTCCGTCGGTCTCGACGGGATCGCGCCGTGGCAGACGCCCAACGAGGACTTCTACCTGATCGACACGACCATCGCGAAGCCGACCATCGAGCCGGAGGAGTGGTCGTTGCGCATCCACGGGCTGGTCGAGCGCGAGCTGACCCTCAGCTACTCCGACCTGGTCCGACGCCAGATGACCCAGTCGTGGATCACCCTCAACTGCGTGAGCAACGAGGTCGGCGGTGGCCTGGTCGGCAACGCCCGCTGGAGCGGCGTACGGATCGCGGACCTCCTCGCCGACCTCGGCGTCTCCGACGAGGCCGACTGCGTCCTGCAGACCTCGCACGACGGCTGGACCTGCGCCACCCCGCTCGCCGCCCTCACCGACGACCGCGACGCGATGCTCGCCGTCGCGATGAACGGCTGGCCGCTGCCGATCGAGCACGGCTTCCCGGTGCGCACGATCGTTCCCGGCCTCTACGGCTACGTGTCGGCCACCAAGTGGGTCGTGGACCTGCAGGTCAGCACGTTCGCGGAGTCCACCGGCTACTGGACGACGCGCGGGTGGTCGGCCGAGGGACCGGTCAAGGTCGCCTCACGCATCGACGTCCCGCGCGGCGGCGACGAGGTGGCGGCCGGACCGGTGTCCTTCGGTGGCGTGGCGTGGCACCAGCACACGGGTATCGAGTCGGTCGAGGTGCAGGTCGACGGGGGCGAGTGGACGGCCGCCGAGCTCGGCGGGGTGCCGTCGGTGGACACATGGGTCCAGTGGGCGGTGACCCTCGACGTGGCGGAGGGCGACCACGAGGTCCGCGTGCGGGCCACCGGCAAGGACGGCGAGACCCAGACGAGCGTCGTACGGGCTCCCGACCCCGACGGCGCGACCGGCTGGCACGCCATCGAGTTCAGCGCGGTGTGATCGGCTGGGCCGTGATGGGGGAGCGGCGGCCTGCTCAGGGCGAGCCGGGACTCCCCGCTGTCAGCTGTTGCGGATGACGTACGCCGTGCCGCCGGAGGCGGAGATCCACAGCCGCTCGAACTGGGCGCGGTCGTAGACGCGGCGCACCTCGGCGTTGGTGGCGCCGGCCGGGTCGTTGACGACGACGTCGCCGTCGGCCTCGAAGCCGACGACGACCAGCAGGTGGCCGTCGCTCGCCGAGATCGGCGCACCGGTGAGCTCGTTGCGGCCGAACGCGATCGAGACGATGAGCGGCACCCCGGCGGCGATGTGGTCCTCGGCCTCGCGCAGGTCGCGCATCCGGGTGACGTAGGCGTCGCCGGCGACCAGGGTGGCGGCGTACGCGGTGTTGAACGCCCAGTTGCCGGTGCCGCGGTAGCCGTGGTCGTAGACCATCTTGGCGGTGTGGTCGACCACGGCGTCAGCGTGGCCCGCCGTGATGCCGCGGGGGGTCGGGGAGATGCCGTAGTAGGCGAGCACCATGGCCGTCGAGGTGGGTGAGCACCACGCCTCGCCGCCGCCGCCCCACTTCGGGTAGTGGCCGCTGTGGACCATCTGGGAGTAGGTCGGCACCGCGAGCACGGTGCCGGCTGCGGGCCCCGGCTTCGACGGAGGTCGGGCAGCGGTCGCGTCGGCCGAGGCCACGGCGCCGACGCGCTCCAGGCTCACGGCGAGGCTGGAGCCGCGGGGCCGCAGCAGCGTCACCCGAACCTGCCAGGACGTGACCGAGCCCGCGGCGAGCCAGGTGTCCGCGCTGACCCGGCCGAGGTCGTCGGTCTGCCCGGAGTAGGTCCGGCGGGAGACGGGGCGGTTGGTGAGGTTCCAGTCGGCGACGGTGTCCCACGTGCCGGTGAGGCCGCTCGCGTCGCGTGCCCTGACCTCGACCCGGACCAGGCTCTTGCCGGGCGTCGTGGCCTCCCAGCTCGGGACGAGCGCGGTCGCGCCGAAGCCCGGGGTGGCCCACGGGGAGGTCCAGGTGCCGGCTTCGTACGCCTTCCCCGCGACCGTGCGCGGCTTCGCCTTGCGCAGCGCCACCTGGCCGCGACCCATCTTGAGGCCCTTGCGCGTGCCGGCCTTGAGCTCGGCATAGCTGCTCCAGGAGGTCAGCTGCACCTGCGGGGTGGCCCGCTTGCGCGCCTCCGCCTGGGTCGCGGCACCCGCTGGGGGCACCAGCGCCGTTGCGAGGAGGAGGGGAAGGGCGAGGGTGGCGGCACGTCGGAGCACCGGTCGACGATAACCCGAGAAGTCCCACACGTCTCAGGAGTCACAGCCTCGGTCCCGCGGCCGGGTCCGTGGAAGCCAGCCGATCGGCCCTCCACCCCTAGACTTGCCCGGTGACTCTGAGGCTCCACGACACCGCGACGCGCGAGACCCGCGACTTCGTCCCCCTGGTCCCCGGCCGGGCGGGGATCTACGTGTGTGGTCTCACCGTGCAGTCCGAGCCGCACGTCGGCCACGTGCGCTCGGCGGTCAACTTCGACGTGCTGCGGCGCTGGCTCTCCGCGACCGGCTACGACGTCGACTTCATCCGCAACGTCACCGACATCGACGACAAGATCCTCGCCAAGTCGGCCGAGCAGGGCGTCCACTGGTACGCCCTCGCCGCCGCGATGAAGCGCGAGCTCGACGCGGCCCTCGCGGCCATCAACGTGCAGCCGCCGACCTACGAGCCGGGCGCGACCGGCCACGTCCCGGAGATCGTCGAGCTCATCGAGCAGCTCATCGCGCGCGGCCACGCCTACGCCGCCGAGGACGGCAGCGGCGACGTCTACTTCGACGTGCGCAGCTGGCCGGCGTACGGCGAGCTCACCCGCCAGAAGGTCGAGGACATGGAGCCCGCCGGCGACGCGGACCCGCGAGGCAAGCGCGATCCGCGCGACTTCGCCCTGTGGAAGGGGTGGAAGAAGGACTCCGAGCCGCAGACCGCGTCGTGGCCCTCCCCGTGGGGCCCCGGTCGTCCGGGCTGGCACATCGAGTGCTCGGCGATGGCCGGCAAGTACCTCGGCCCCGCCTTCGACGTCCACGGTGGCGGCGTCGACCTGCGCTTCCCGCACCACGAGAACGAGCAGGCCCAGTCGCGCGCGGCCGGGCGGCCGTTCGCGTCCTACTGGCTGCACAACGCCTGGATCACCACCGCCGGCGAGAAGATGAGCAAGTCGCTCGGCAACTCGCTGCTCATCCCGTCCGTGCTCGAGCGGGTGCGCGGGATCGAGCTGCGCTACTACATGGTCGCGGCGCACTACCGCTCCCACGTGGAGTTCAGCTTCGAGGCGCTCGACGAGGCGGCCAAGGCGTTCCGACGGATCGAGGACTTCCTCGACCGGGCCGCACCGGTCGTCGGCACCTGGTTCGCGGCGCTGCCCGACGCGTTCGTCGCGGCGATGGACGACGACCTCGGGACCCCGGCGGCGGTCGCGGTCATCCACGACTCGGTCCGTGAGGGCAACCGGCTGCTGGCCGACGGGCCGTCCGACGCGCTGAGCCAGAAGTTCGGCGAGGTCATCGCGATGCTCGACGTCCTCGGACTCAACCCCGCCGACCCCGCGTGGGCCGAGCGCGGGTCGGACGACCGGCTGACCGAGGTCGTCGACGCCCTGGTCAAGGGACTGCTCGAGGAGAGGACGGCGGCGCGCGAGGCCAAGGACTGGGCCCGCGCCGACGCCATCCGCGACCGGATCAAGGCGGCCGGCGTCGAGGTGGAGGACACCCCGACCGGCCCGAAGTGGAGCGTGTGAGGCAATGGCAGGGGTCTCGATACGCACGCTCGTGCCTCGCGAGCTACTCGACCACCGACAAGGACACTGACGTGGCAGGCAATTCAAAGCGCAAGGGCGCCATCAAGAAGACCGGCAAGGGCAACCCCACCGCCGGCTCCGGCGGGCGCGTGCGCCGCGGTCTCGAGGGTCGGGGACCGACCCCCAAGGCCAAGGACCGCCCCTACCACCAGGCTCACAAGGCCGCGAAGCGCGCCGAGAAGGCCAAGGAGACGCGGCCCAAGCGGCGTACGTCGTCCGACGCCGAGTGGGCGGCCGGCCGCAACTCCGTCGTGGAGCTGCTCCAGGCCGGGGTGCCGGTCACCGGGATCTACGTCGCCGAGGGCGCCGAGCGTGACGGCCGGATGCGCGAGGCGTTCCGGCTGGCCGCCGAGCAGGGCCTGACCCTGCTCGAGGTCACCCGCAACGAGATGGACCGGATGACCGGCGGTGCCGTCCACCAGGGCCTCGCGGCGCGACTCCCGGCCTACGACTACGCCCACGCCGACGACCTGCTCGACCGGGCCGACGAGGCCAAGGAGCCGGCGCTGATCGTGGCACTCGACTCCGTGACCGACCCGCGCAACCTGGGTGCCGTGATCCGCTCGGCCGCCGGCTTCGGTGCCCACGGCGTGCTGATCCCCGAGCGCCGGGCCGCGGGCATGACCGCGTCCGCGTGGAAGACGAGCGCCGGTGCCGCCGCGCGCCTGCCGGTCGCCCAGACGGTCAACCTGACCCGCCAGCTCAAGGCCTACCAGGAGGCGGGCTGCATGGTCGTCGGCCTCGCTGCCGACGGCGACCTCTCGCTGCCCGAGCTCGTCGCCCCCGGCGGTCTCGTCGAGGGGCCGCTGGTCGTGGTGGTGGGGTCCGAGGGCAAGGGCCTCGGTCGCCTCGTCGCCGAGACGTGCGACCAGATCGTGTCCATCCCGATGGCCGCCCAGCTGGAGTCGCTCAACGCCGGTGTGGCCGCCTCGGTCGCCCTCTACGCGATCTCGCAGGCCCGCACGGCGTGAGGCCCACCCCCCGGCGGTTGCTGGTCGGCGCCGCGCTGGTGTCGCTCAGCGTCGCGCTGGGCCTGGTGGTGGCGGTCTCGCTCTTCCTCACCAGCTCGCGGACCGTGGTGCTCGTCGGCCACGACACCGTCGTACGTCCCACGCTGGCGAAGGACGCCGTGGTCGAGACCGGCCCGCTGCTGCCGGACTTCCGGTTCCGCGACGTCGGGCCCCTGGGCGTCACCCTGACCCTCGGCAAGACCGAGGTCGGCTCGATCGAGGAGCTCGTCGAGCGCTACGCCCTCATCGCCGGCGACCCGAGGGCGCCGATCGAGAAGGTGCAGGGCGTCGTGGTCGAGATGGCGGTCTCCGCCGCGCTGCGCGGGCTCGGGGTCGGGCTCGTCCCGGTCGCGTTCTTCCTGCTGCTCGGCCGGCACCGGCGCGGCGAGCTGTTCCGCGGCGTACGGACCCGGCAGGGGCTGGTCGCGCTGGCACTCCTGCTGGTGCTGCCGGTGCTGGTCTGGCAGCCGTGGGAGTCCGAGGAGGAGACCCAGGAGGAGCAGGGCAGCTGGCAGACCCTCGCCGAGCTCGCCGGACCCGACGTCGTGCTGCCGGCGGAGGTGCGCGACATCGAGGTCCGGACCGGGCCGGTGACCACCCAGAGCAGGCGGCTGGTGCTCAGCGCGATCGACACCTACGACAAGAGTCGCGAGTTCTACTCCGCGGCCGCCGAGGGGGCTGCCGACCTGGTCGACCTCGGACTGCGCGAGCCCGAGGACGGCGAGACCGTCGCACTCCTCGTCAGCGACCGGCACGACAACATCGGCATGGACCGGGTCGCGCGAGCCATCGGCGACGCTGCCGGGGCCTCGGTCGTGCTCAACGCGGGCGACGACACCTCCACGGGCCAGCCGTGGGAGGCGTTCAGCCTCGACTCGGTCCAGTCGGCCTTCGCCGACTGGGAGCGCTTCGGGGTCGCCGGCAACCACGACCACGGCACGTTCGTCAGCACCTACCTCGCCGACCAGGGCTGGACGATGCTCGCCGGGGAGGCCGTCGACGCCCCGTGGGGCGGCACGGTCCTCGGGGTCGACGACCCCCGCAGCAGCGGCCTCGGCAACTGGCGCGACGAGTCGGGTCTCAGCTTCGCCGAGGTGGGCGACCGGCTGGCCGACGACGCGTGCGCGGCGGCCGCGGACGGCGAGCGGGTCAGCACCGTCCTGGTCCACGACGCCAACCTCGGCGACGAGGCGCTCGAGCGCGGGTGCGTCGACCTGGTCGTCGGCGGCCACACGCACGTCCAGTCGGGGCCCGAGGCCTTCGAGGGGGAGGACGGCGCGACCGGCTACTCCTGGACCAACGGCACGACCGGCGGGGCGGCGTACGCCATCGCGCTGGGCAGCAAGCCGCGGCGCGACGCCGAGGTGAGCCTGGTGACGTACGCCGACGGCCGGCCGGTGGGCCTGCAGTGGGTGCGGCTGCGCACCGACGGGTCGTGGCGCGTCGGCGAGTGGGAGCCCGTCTCTCCTGCCCCGTTCACTCCTGACCTGTGATGGCCTCGTCCGGTCGGGTGGTGAGGAAGCGGTCGATGTAGTCGCGCGCGGTCGTGTGGATGTCGATCTCGTGTCCGGCCTGCTCGGAGAGGTACCAGCGGTGCTCAAGGATCTCGTGGAAGATCTCGGCCGGCTCGAGCTTGCCGGTGGCGTCGGGCGGGATCATCGCCATGATCGGCTCGAAGATCTCGTGCATCCACCGGCTCGCCACCAGGTGCCGGTCCTCGCGGCCGAGGTCGTGGTGGGCGGTGAACGAGGCCAGGTCGTTGAGCATCCGGCGGGCCTGGTTGTCCTCGACGGTCATGCCGGTCAGGTCCCGGATCTCGCGGGTGTGGTGGCCCAGGTCGACGACCTTGGGCTGGATCCGGATGGTGTCGCCGCCGAGGTCGGTGACGATGTCGAGCTCGTCGACGTCGAAGCCGAGGTCGTTGAGCCGCTCGACGCGACGCTCGATGCGCCACATCTCGTCGCCCCCGAACTCCTCGAGGTCGGTCAGCTCGCGCCACAGCGCCTCGTAGCGCGAGCGGAGGTGCTCGATGATCGCGAAGCCGTCGATGGGTTGCTGCACCGCGCCGCTCGCGCTGAGGTCCATCAGCTCGGCGAAGATGTTCTCGCAGCCGACGGTGATGTCGTACTCGCGCAGCCGGTCGCCGACCGCGTCGTGCAGCTCGCCGGTCTCGGCGTCGACGAGGTAGGCCGCGAGGGCGCCGGCGTTGCGCCGGAAGAGCACGTTGGACAGCGACACGTCGCCCCAGTAGAAACCGGCCAGGTGCAGCCGGACGAGCAGGACCACGATGGCGTCGATGAGCGTCGGCACGTGCTCGGCGTCCATGCCGCGGCTGAAGAGGCTGCGGTAGGGGAGCGAGAACTGGAGGTGGCGGGTGATGAGCGCCGCGGGCAGGTCCTCACCGTCCTTGGCCTCACGCCCCGTCACCACGCCCTGGGGCACCACCGAGGGCATGCCCATGCGCTGGAGGTCGCGCAGCATCCGGTACTCGCGGAACGCGATGTCGTCGTTGGTCTCCTTGACGGCGTAGACGTTGCTGCCCAGCCGCACGATCCGTACGACGTGGCGCGACAGGCCTCGCGGCAGCGGGACGACGACGTCGTCGGGCCACTCTTCGAGCGGGAGGTCCCACGGCAGGCCGAGGATCGCCGGGTCGGGCCGGCTGGCGACGATCCGCATGGCCATGCGATGACACTAGCGGCTAGTGCGCGCCGAGCTCCCACACGTCGACCCGCGGGCCGTCGGAGGCCGGGACCGTGGCCCCGCCGTCGTCACGGGTGGCCAGGTCGGCGCCGCCCGGCTCGGTCCCGAACAGGTGCCGGCCGGGGCCGAGGGGGAGGGTGAGCGCCTGCCCGGCGCTGCGCCGCGCCACCACGAGGAGGCTCCCGTCCGGGTGCTCGCGGAGGTACGCGATCGTGTCGGCGTCGACGTGTGCCCAGCGCAGCCCGCCCCGGCGCAGCGCGACGTGGTCGCGGCGCAGCGCGGCGAGGTCGGCGTACGTCCCGAGGGTCCGTGCGTCCCACTCGTCGCGGCGGTGCCACGGCATGGTGCGGCGGGCGTCCTCGCCGGTGACGCCCTCGAGGCCGATCTCGTCGCCGGCGAAGACCATCGGGACGCCCGGCAGGGTGAACTGCAGCCCTGCGGCGACCCGGTGGACCGCCGCGTCGCCACCGACGACCGTGCGGATCCGGGCCGAGTCGTGGGAGCCGAGGATGTTCCAGCTGGACTCCGTGGCGCGCCAGCCGAGGCTGCCCTGCCAGGCGCGGAAGGTGTCGACCACGGCCGTCCCGTCGCGGCGGGCGACGGGCACCGGGCGACCGAACGCGCGCGCCGGGGAGGCCGGGTCGCGGAGCCACGACCACACCGGCCACGAGAAGCCGGAGTAGTTCATCGTCCCGTGCCAGCCGTCACCGTCGACGTCCCCGGTCGCGTCGTGGTTGTGCTCGCCGATGACCCACGGGTCGGCGCGCAGCGCCTCGGCGGTGGCGCGGACGGCGCGGGCGACCTCGTGGTTGACGTCGACGGCGCCGAGGCGCCCGGTCATGTTGGCGACGTCGATGCGCCACCCGTCGACGTCGTAGGGCGGCTGGAGCCAACGGCCGACGACGGAGTCCGGTCCCTCGACCATCGCGTGCCGCACGTCGCGGTCGGCGTGGTTGATCTTGGGCAGCGTGCCGTGGCCCATCCAGCAGGCGTAGGTGCCGTCCTCGTCGAAGTAGAAGAACGACCGGTGCGGGTCGTCGGGGTCGTCGACCGCCGAGAGGAACCACTCGTGGGTGTCGCCGGTGTGGTTGGTCGTCAGGTCGCCCAGGATCCGCCAGCCGCGTGCGTGCACGGCGGCGCTGAGCCGGGCGTACGCCTCGTCGCCGCCGAGCAGCGGGTCGACCTCGGTGAAGGTGGTCGCGTTGTAGCGGTGGTTGCTCTCGCCGGGGAAGACGGGCGTGGTGTAGACGACGTCGGCACCCACGTCGGCGACGTGGTCGAGGTGCTCGGTGATGCCGTCGAGGTCGCCGCCGAAGAACTGCATGGGGGTGCGCGGGTCGTCCGGCTCGAAGGCGACCTCGTCGTCCCACTCGGCCGCCAGCGCCCAGTCGGGGACGTCCCGCCCGTCGGCGGCTGCCGAGCGGGCGAACCGGTCGGGGAACACCTGGTAGACCACGGCGTCCCGGCCCCAGTCGGGCGCGGCCGGGTAGGCCGAGATCCGGAAGTCTGCGGCGTCGGGCACGTCGTGGCCCACCAGCCCGGCACCCGTCAGCCACTCCTGCGACCCGTCGGAGCGCTCGATCAGGAAGCGGTAGTGGGTCACCGGGTTGTGCACCAGCAGGCCCGCCTCCCACCACGTGGTGGCCCCCGCCGCGCTCGGGTGCATCTCGACGTAGACCGGCTCGGCGTCGTACGTCGTGCGCAGCCACATGCTCTCGACCGGGGCGTCCTCGGCGTGCGTGCGCACCCGGACCGTGACGGTGCCGCCGAGAGCCGGCGCCTCGTCGGAGACGAACAGCGGCGAGCCGTCGTGGTGGGGGTGGTGGAGGAGGCTCACGGGCCTCATCCTCGCAGCAGCGGCTGCCCTGACTAGGATTGCGGCCGCGTCCCGGGACGCACGCCGCGTTAGCTCAGGGGTAGAGCACCAATCTTGTAAATTGGGTTGCGAGAGTTCGAATCTCTCACGCGGCTCCGCTGTCGGTGGTTGAGGTGCGAGTGCAGCGAGCCTCGAAACCATCGAGCCTTTCAGCGGACCTGCTCGACCTCGAACTCGCACGCCGGCGACGCGATGGCCTCCTGCGCGGCGATCAGCCGCAGCTCGCGCTCACCGGATTCGAGGGTCTCCTTGAGCACCGCGAAGACCGACGAGGCCGTACGCGCGAGCGCGTCGGCGGGGGAGCCGGTCGCCTTGAGGTGTGCGGTGAACAGCGCGGCGGTGATGTCACCGGAGCCGTTGGCCTTCATCGGCAGTCGCGGCGTCGTGACCAGCCAGGCACCGTCCGCGGTGACGGCCAGCATCTCGATGACGTCCTCGGGCGCGCCCTCGCGGTCGACCGACGTGACCAGCACGGTCGTCGGGCCGAGGTCGCGCACCTCGTCGACCGCCGCCAGGACGTCGTCGAGGGACGACGGCCCGCTCAGGGCGTCCCGGTCGGTGATGAATCCGAGCTCGAACTGGTTGGGCGTCAGGACGTCGGCCACCGGGATGACGGTGGAGCGGTACTTGGGCGGGATCGCCGGGTTGACGAAGCACCCCGAGGTGGCGTTGCCCATGACCGGGTCGCAGGTGTACGTGGCGGCCGGGTTGGCCGCCTTGACCTGGGCGACCGCGTCGACGATGACGTCCGCGATCTCCGGCGAGCCCTGGTAGCCCGAGAGCACGGTGTCGCAGGTCTCGAACGCACCGCGCTCGCCGATCCCGGTGATCACCGCAGCCACGTCGTCGGCCGCGATGAGCGGCCCGCGCCAGGCGCCGTAGCCGGTGTGGTTGGAGAAGTTCACCGTCAGCACCGGCCACACCTCGTGGCCGAGCCGCTGGAGGGGGAACACGGCTGCGGAGTTGCCGACGTGGCCGTAGGCGACGTGGGACTGGATGGAGAGGACGCGCATCCGTTGAGACTAGATCAGGTCTCGATGCACGCCGTCACGACCTCGTGCCCTTCGATACACCCGCTCGTCCCTCGCGGGCACTCAGGGCATCGCCTCGGTCGTGGGCGCAGTCGACCTCGCCGGATTGCGGGCCGCCTCGTTCCTCCGCGACCCGTCAGGCGACCTGCAGTGACCGCTTGGAGAGCCCCATCCAGTATCCGTCGATCACCTGGATGCCGGGGTCGTCGGCGGTCGTCGCCGCGCCCAGCGTCACGAACAGCGGCGTGTAGTGCTCGACGGTCGGGTGGGCGTACGGCATGCCCGGGGCCTTGGCCTTGTAGTCGGACAGCGTGTCGACGTCGCCGCGGGTCAGCGCGTCGGCGGCCCACAGGTCGAAGTCGCGCGACCAGCCCGGCACGGCGGCGTCGATCCTCCACTCGGTGAGGAACGGCAGGCCGTGGGTGAGGAAGCCGGAGCCGATGATCAGCACGCCCTCGTCGCGCAGCGGGCGCAGCCGCTCGCCGAGCTTCATGAGGCGGTGCGGGTCGTCGGTCGGCAGCGACATCTGGAGGACCGGGACGTCGGCCTCGGGGAACATGATCCTGAGCGGCACCCACGCGCCGTGGTCGAGGCCGCGCGAGGAGTGCTGGTGCACGGGCTCGCCGCTGGGCATCATCGCGGCGACCCTCTGGGCCAGAGCCGAGGCGTCGGGGGTCTCGTAGGTCATCTGGTAGTACTTCGGCGCGAACCCGCCGAAGTCGTAGACCAGCGGGGCGCCGCTGGCGGACAGGCTCACCGGGGCGGACTCCCAGTGCGCGGAGACGATGAGGATGGCCTTGGGGCGCGGCAGGTCGCCGGCCCAGGCGGCGAGCTGCCCCGACCAGACCGGGTCGTCGAGCAGCGGCGGCGCACCGTGGCCGATGTAGAGGGCAGGCATGCGTGCGTTCATGACATCCTCAATAGTACAAGTTTCAATTATATTCCGGGAGGGTCCAGTCGACCGGGTCACCATCTTGCTCCTCCAGCAGCCGGTTGACCGTGCTGAACGGCTTCGACCCGAAGAACCCGCGCCGCGCGCTGAGCGGGGACGGGTGCGCCGACTCCACGCACGGGACCGGCCCGAGCAGGGGCTTGAGCGACTGGGCGTGGCGGCCCCAGAGGATCGCCGCGCACGGGCCGCCGCGCTCCGCGAGGGCGACGATCGCCCGCTCCGTGACGGCCTCCCAGCCCTTGCCCTGGTGGCTGTTGGAGTCGTTGGGCCGCACGGTGAGCGACCTGTTGAGCAGCATCACTCCTTGGTCGGCCCACGCCGACAGGTCGCCGTGGCGCGGTGGCACGATGCCGAGGTCGTCGCGCAGCTCGACATAGATGTTGACCAGGCTCGGCGGCAGCGGCCACACGTGCCGCTCGACGGCGAAGCTGAGCCCGATCGGGTGGGTCGGGTTGGGGTAGGGGTCCTGCCCGACCACGAGGACGCGTACGTCGGCCAGCGGGCGCTCGAACGCCCGGAAGATCCGATCGGCGGCGGGCTGGTAGCCGCGGCCGGCGGCGTTCTCGTCACGGAGGAACCGGCCCATCGCGGCGATCTGGTCGTCGACCGGCGCCAGCGCCTCGGCCCAGTCCGGGGCGACCCGGCCCTTCTCGACGAGGCCGGCGAGCGCGCTCGTCCGGGTGGTCATCGCGCACCTCCCCGGGTCGGGCGCTGCAGCCGGTCGAGGAACGCCACCAGCAGCGCCTCCCGCATCGCCGGCGAGGCGACGTCGAGCATCGCGTTGACCTCCGCCATCCGGCCGGGCAGCTCGAGGCCGCCGTCCGCGGAGGCCCCCACGAGGCCCGACGCGGCGAGGAGGCCGTCGAAGTCGTCGTCCCCGAGCGCGGTCGGGTCCAGCGCCTCGATGAACGCCACCACCTCCGGGTCCACCGCCACCGGGCCGGCAGCCTGCGCGGCCGCGACCGAGTCCGACAGCGCCGTCGCGAGCTCCTCGACGTGCTGGTGCGTGCCGGCGCTCACCGACAGGTGGACGGTCGGCCCGGCATCCCCG
This sequence comes from Nocardioides sp. BGA-UO-ETr-FS32, assembly GCF_059567905.1. NCBI lineage: Bacteria > Bacillati > Actinomycetota > Actinomycetes > Propionibacteriales > Nocardioidaceae > Nocardioides > Nocardioides sp. BGA-UO-ETr-FS32. Next base: position 146,513 of record NZ_JCAQOX010000015.1, read on the forward strand.
TACGACAGCTGGGGCTGGACGTACCAGCCGCGCGAGACCAGCTCGTCGGTCAGGGTGAACGGGTCGCACGAGTCGTCCGTGGCCAGCGTGACGAGGGTCGAGTCGGGGGGCACGACCAGGCGCAGCGCAGGCTCGGCGTCGATGCACGCCACGATCGCGTCGACGGCCGCGAACGCGAGGTCGGCGAGGCCGAGGTAGCCGGCGTCGCCGATGTGCTCGACCACGGCCCACGTGCCGGCGATCGGACCGCCCGAACGGGTCGACTGCGTCGTCGCGTTGAGCATCGTGTAGCCCGGCCAGGCAGCGGAGGCGAAGAACTGGGGCCTGCGCAGCGTGGCGTAGCGGTGCAGCAGCAGCGACGTCCCCTTGGGGGCGTAGGCGTACTTGTGGGTGTCGACCGAGATCGAGGTGACGCCCTCGACGGCGAAGGTCCACGGCGGCACCGGACGCCCGAGCCGCGCGGCGTAGGGGAGCACCCACCCGCCGATGCAGGCGTCCACGTGGCAGCGGACGCCGCGGGCCGCCGCAGCCGCCGCGATGTCCGCCACCGGGTCGACCACCCCGTGTGCGTACGACGGCGCGCTGGCCACCACGAGCACCGTGTCGTCGTCGATCGCCTCGGCCATCGCCCGGGCGTCGGCGCGGAAGTCGGGGCCGACCGGCACGAGGACCGCCTCGACCCCGAAGTAGTGGGCCGCCTTGTGGAAGGCGGCGTGCGCCGTGGCGGGCAGCACCATCCGGGGCCGTACGACGTCGGGGCGGCTGTCCCGTGCCCCCTGGACGGCCAGCAGGATCGACTCCGTGCCTCCCGAGGTCACCGTCCCGACCGCGGAGTCCGGGGCCTCGAGGAGGTCGCAGGCGAAGCCGACGAGGTCGTTCTCCATCCGGAGCAGCGACGGGAAGGCCGTGGGGTCGAGCGCGTTCGAGGCGGCATAGGCGGCGACGGCCTCGCGGGCGATGCGATCGACCTCCGGGTCGCCGGAGTCGTAGACGTAGGCCAGCGTGCGCCCGCCGTGGACCGGGAGGTCACCACGCTGCATCTCGGCCAGTCGCTCGATCGGGTCAGGCACGGACGGCTCCTTCCGCTGCCGCCACCTCGGCGGCGTCGAGGGTGTACTGCCGCAGCCACCACAGGCTGAGCAGCGTCAGGACCGCGGGCAGCACCGAGAACCCGAGCGTGATCGCGGTGAGGGCCGAGTCCGGCTGGGTGATCTCGCGACCCTCGCTCGAGAGGTAGCCGCCGAGCGCGAGCACGACCGCGAACACGGCTGGCCCAAGGGCGAGGCCGAGGGTCTCCCCGGCCGTCCACACGCCGGTGTAGACGCCCGCCCGGTTCTCACCCGTGCGCGCCGAGTCGACGGCTGCCGCGTCGGGCAGCATCGCCATCGGGAAGACCTGGCACCCGGCGTAGCCCACTCCCACCAGCGCGGTCGCGGCGAACACGACCGCGGGCGGCGCGACCCGGGCGGCGCTTGCGAGCACCGCCCCCGCCGCCAGCACGAGCGAGGCGATGACGTAGCCGCGCTGCTTGCCGATGCGCGTGCCGATGGAGGCCCACACCGGCGTCAGCAGCAGGGCGGGCCCGACGAAGCACACGAAGAGGATGGTGGCGGCGCCCGACCGCTCCAGCACGTCGCCGGCGAGGTAGTCCACGCCCGCCAGCATGCAGCCGGTGGCGAGGGCCTGCAGGACGAAGGTGGTCAGCAGCACACGGAAGTCACGCGCCTGACCCACGACCCGCAGCTGCTCGCGCAGCGAGCCCGCGCCGGCGGCGACCGCGCCGATGGGCGCGCTCCGGGTGCCCCACCAGGCGCTGGCGACCCCGACCGCGATCAGCACCGACATGACCACGCCCATCACCCGGTAGCCGTCGCGGCCGCCCACGGCGTCGCGGATCAGCGGTGCGGTCGCGCCGGCCAGCATGATCGTGAAGGCCAGGATCGCCACCCGCCACGTCATCAGGCGGGTCCGCTCGTCGTACGACGTGGTGATCTCGGCAGGCATCGCGACGTAGGGCACCTGGAAGAACGCGTACGCCGACGCGGCCAGCACGAAGAAGAGCAGCACCCAGCCCGCCTCGAGCACCGAGCTCCCGAGGTCGGGAGCGGCGAAGATCAGCGCGAAGGCGCCCGCGAGCATGAGCCCGGCACGGATCAGCCACGGCCGGCGCGGGCCGGCCGGGTCGACCGTCCGGTCGCTCACCCGCCCGGCGATAGGGTTGAGCACCACGTCCCACGCCTTCGGGACGAAGACGATGACGCCCGCCCACAGGGCGGCGATCCCGAGCTCGTCGGTGAGGTAGGGCAGCAGCATCAGGCCCGGCACGGTGCCGAACGCACCGGTCGCCACCGACCCGCTGCCGTAGCCGATCCGGACACCGCGGGGCAGCGTCGCGGGCTCGCTCGCCGGAAGGGCTGACGTCACCGCTGACCCAGCGCCCGCGAGCCCGCCGACCCGTAGCGCCGGGACGGGTTGGAGCCGATCGTGTCGGCGGACGCCTTCTTGGCTGCGGTCTTCCTGGTAGCCGTCTTCTTGGCCGTGGCCTTCCTGGCCGGGGCCTTCCTGGCAGCCGCCTTGCGGGCCGGACGCTTCGGGGCCGCCCGTGTCGCCGGGGCTGCGCCCGACCACTCGTCGACCCACTCGTCGATGACCGTCCACGTGGTCCCGCGGGCGGCCCGGCCGGTCAACATGCCGAGGTGGCCGCCCGGCACGACCTCGAAGCGCACCTGCGGCGCGCCGATCAGCAACGGCACCACGGCGCGTACGGCGGGCAGGGGTGCGATGCCGTCGGTGTTGCCGGCGAAGACGAGCGTCGGGACCGAGATCGCCGCCAGGTCGATCGTCCGGTCGCCGACCTCCATGGTGCCCCGCGCGAGGGCGTTGCCCTTGACGAAGCGGTGGTAGAGCTGGCCGAACGTCCTGCCGGGGTAGGCGGACATGTTGGCCCGGAAGCGATCGACCGCCTCCAGCTGGGCGAGGTAGTCGGTGTCGTCGAGGTGGGTCAGCACCGCCAGCGGCTTGGTCACCAGCTTCTGGGCGGACGCGGCGGTGAAGGCCCAGTTGACGATCGGCTGGGGGATGCCACCCAGGGCCCGGTAGGCGCGGGTGATCGCGCCGCGACCCTGGGTCAGGTTGAGCAGCGGACGGACCGGCGCCACCAGCGGCACCTTGGTGACGTCGACGGGCGACCCGACCACGGTGATCGACGCGATGGGCAGGTCCTGCCGGTCGGCGGCGACGAGCAGCGTGAAGATGCCACCGAGGCTCCACCCGACCAGGTGCACCCCGCGACCGCCGGAGTGCTCGTGCACCGTCCGGATCGCCTCGGGCAGCACCTCGTCGACCCAGTGCTCCATGCCCAGCGACCGGTTCCGGAACGACACCTGCCCGTACTCCAGCAGGTAGGTCGGCCGGCCGGCCGTCACGAGGTGCTCGACCAGCGAGCACCCGCGGCGCAGGTCGAAGCACAGGGCCGGTGCGGCCAGCGGCGTGACCAGCAGGACCGGGTCGCCCGTCTCGGGCACGTCCTTGGCGGGCCGGTAGTGGTAGACCTCGCGCAGCTCCCCGTCGTCGATCAGCGTGCGGGGCATCGGGCGCAGGTCGGCCAGCCCTCCGTAGAGCAGCGTGTGCGCCACGTTCCCGGCCGCGGCGACGACCTGCTCGGGCTTGGGGATGAGGTCCATGGAAAGAAATCTACGGCCCGGGTGCATCCACCGGGGGGCCTCGGCCGGAGAAGGGGGCGACGGGCGCCACCGGGCGCCCCTGATGGAAGGACTTCCCATGGCTCGTCGCGTACCCGCCATCCTCGCCGCCTCGGCCCTCGCCCTCGGCGCGATGGCCACGGCACCCGCCGCGTCCGCTGCCCCCGCGGCCAAGCCCGGCAACACCAGCCTCGCCGAGGTGCTCACCTCGGACGGCAACACGTTCGACAAGAACAAGTCCGACTTCGACATCGTCACCGAGGCCGCTCTCGCGGTCATCGGCGCCAAGCCGGACTCCCCGGTGGCCCTGCTGGCCGACGGCAAGACCCGGCTCACCGTCTTCGCCCCCACTGACCAGGCCTTCCGTCTCCTGGCCGAGGACCTCACCGGCCAGACCATCAAGAGCGAGAAGAAGCTGTTCAACGCGCTGGTGGAGCTCGCCGGGGTCGACACGATCGAGACCATCCTGCTCTACCACGTTGTGCCCGGTGCCACGCTCACCAGCAACAAGGTGCTCAAGGCCGACGGCGCCAGGCTGACCACCGCCCAGGGCGGCAAGGTCAAGGTCAAGGTCCGGATGAAGCCCAGCCTGCGCATCACGCTCAAGGACCGCGACAAGAACGACCGCAACCCGCGGGCGATCCTCGCGGCACTCGACATCAACAAGGGCAACAAGCAGGTCGCCCACGCGATCGACCGCGTGCTCCGCCCGATCGACCTCTGATCCACCGACGGCGACGCGAAGCCTGACGGGCGGGGAGCGGCGATGACCATCATCCCGTTCCCCGCTCGCTCGCCCCGCCGGTACGGTGACCCCGTGGTCACCCAGGCGATGTCCTTCGAGGACGAGCAGGACGACGCCGTCCGTGCTCTCGCCGCGCGACTGGTCTCGGGCGACGAGAGCGCCCTCGAGGAGATCTACGACCGGTGGTCCGCCCTGGTCCACACCTACGCGCTCCGTGCGCTGCACGACCCGCACGACGCCGAGGACGTGACCCAGCAGGTCTTCGTCGCGGCGTGGCGCAGTCGCCACACGTTGACCCCGAGCCCCGCGGCCCTGCCCGCCTGGCTGCTGGGCATCGCCCGCCACAAGGTGGCGGACGCACGGGCGGCGCGGGCGCGCGACGCCCACCGGGTGGCCGCCGTCGTGTCCCTCCCGGGGGCCCACGACGGCTCCGACCAATCCGTCGACGACGACGTCGCCGAACGACTGGTCGTACGGCAGGCCGTCGACGAGCTGCCGGACCCGCGCCGCACCATCATGTTCCTCGCCTTCTGGGAGGAGCGCAGCCATGCCGAGATCGCCGAGACCGTCGGCCTGCCGCTCGGCACCGTCAAGAGCCACGTCCGTCGTGGCCTGATCAAGCTCCACCAGCAGCTCGAGGGGGTGCGCCATGAATCACGCTGATCCCGACCAGCTGGCCGGGCTCGCCCTCGACCCCACCGACGGCCCCGACGACGTCCGCGACCACGCCGCGACCTGTCCCGACTGCGCCGGGCTGCTGGCTGCGTTCACCGGCGTACGCCGCCGCGCAGGTGCCGACGCACTCGTCGCCCCGCCGACGCGGGTCCGCGCGCAGGTGCTGGCCGAGGTCCGTGCCGGCGAGCCCGCCGCCGACCCAGCGCCGCTGCCCGTGCCCGACGAGCTGGCCCGGCGCCGCGGCGTACCGCTCTGGCTCGCGGCGGTGGCCGCGGCCCTGGCGCTGCTCGCCGGGGTGGGCCTGGGCCGCTGGGGCACCGGAGGTGCAGAGGCGCCCGAGGCGGTGGTCCCGCCGGTCGACACCGGCACCGTCGTGGCAGCCGCCACCCTGACGGCGCTGGACAGCGACGCCGACCGCGGCGAGGCCAGCGCCGTGCGGTCCGAGGACACCTTCACCATCCGGGTCAGCGCCACTCAGCTCGGTGACGAGCCCGGCGTGCGCGAGGTGTGGCTGATCCACGTCGACGGGGTCCGGATGGTCTCCATCGGCCTGCTCGCCTCGGGCGACGACGGCGAGTTCGCCGTCCCGATGGAGCTGATCGACGAGGGCTACCGGATCGTCGACATCTCGGTCGAGCCAGACGACGGCGACCCCACCCACTCCGGCGTCAGCGTGGCCCGCGGCGAGCTCGCCTGAGCCTGCGCACCGGGTCCGGAGGGGTGGGCTTCCTCGACATCGCGGCGCGGTGCGGCTAGGAACGTCTCCATGAGGTGGAGGTACGCGATCCTGGGCGGCTCCGCGGCCGCGGCCGCCGCGACGACGGTCCACGACCTGGTTCAGCGCAAGCACGCGATCCTGCGCAACTTCCCCGTCGTCGGCCACGGCCGGTTCCTCGTGGAGAAGTTCGGTCCCGAGCTGCGCCAGTACATCGTCACCAGCAACGACGAGGAGCGTCCGTTCAGCCGCGACCAGCGGCGCTGGGTCTACGCCAGCTCCAAGCTCGAGAACAACTACTTCGGCTTCGGCACCGACAACGACGTGGAGCGCGTCGAGGGCTACCCGATCATCAAGCACCGCACCTTCGCCGGTCCGGGGGCGGCCACCATGCCGCACGCGCAGGAGGAGATCGCCCTGCCCTGCACCAAGGTGATGGGAGCCGCCCGCGGACGTACGCACGCCTTCCGCCCCGGGTCGGTCGTCAACATCTCCGGCATGAGCTTCGGCTCACTGTCGGGCAAGGCGATCGAGGCGCTCAACAAGGGCGCCGCGATGACCGACTGCCTGCAGAACACCGGCGAGGGCGCGCTCTCGCCGCACCACCGCCACGGCGGCGACATCGTCTTCCAGATCGGCACGTCCTACTTCGGCTGCCGCGACGAGCACGGTCGTTTCGACCTGTCCCGCCTGGTCGACGTCGTGCAGTCCGCACCCGTACGCGCGATCGAGGTCAAGCTCAGCCAGGGCGCCAAGCCGGGGCTCGGCGGGATGCTGCCAGGGGAGAAGGTGAGCAGGGAGATCGCCGAGATCCGCGGCATCCCCGAGGGCCGGGACTGCGCCTCGCCCAGCCGGCACGCGGTCTTCTCCGACGTCGACTCGATGCTCGACTTCGTGGAGACGGTCGCGCAGGCGACCGGCCTGCCCGTCGGCATCAAGTCGGCCGTCGGCAACCTCACCATGTGGGACGAGCTGACCGAGGAGATGTCCCGCGGCGGGCGCGGCGTCGACTTCGTCAACATCGACGGCGGCGAGGGCGGCACCGGTGCCGCGCCGATGATCTTCGCCGACTCGGTCGCCTACCCCTTCCGCATCGGGTTCGCCGAGGTCTACCGCCGCTTCGCCGCCGCCGGGCTGACTGACGACGTGGTGTTCATCGGCGCCGGCAAGCTGGGCATCCCGGAGAACGCGGTCGTCGCGTTCGCCCTCGGCGCCGACATGGTCAACGTCGGCCGGGAGGCGATGATGGCCATCGGCTGCATCCAGGCGCAGAAGTGCCACACCGACCACTGCCCGGTCGGCGTGGCCACCCAGAACCCCCGCTACACGCGTGGGCTCGACGTCAGCCTGAAGAGCGTGCGGGCCGCCAACTACGTCCGCTCCCTGCGGCGCGACCTGCTCAAGGTCTCGGAGGCGATCGGCGTCGTGCACCCGGGCCTCATCGCGCCGGGCGACATCGACCTGCTGGACGGCACGAGGTCCTCGGTCGGCCTCGCGCAGACCTACGGCTACGACCCGTCCTGGCAGCGGCTCGGCCCGGCGCTGGTGAAGGAGATCGAGGCGATCATGGTCGCGCAGGACGCCACGCACGGCGCCGCGGCCGGCGCCAGCGACGGGGCGTGAGCCCTGGCGCGTCGCGTCAGCGCGCCCGCGACTCGCGCACGGTCTTGTCGTGGTGCTCGGGCAGGGCCTCGAGCTCGTCGAGGAAGTCGGCGGCCCACTTCGCCACGTCGTTGGCGACGACCGTCCTGCGCATCGCACGCATCCGTCGCGAGGTCTCCTTGCCCTCGGCGGCGTACGCCTCGAGCAGCGCGGACTTCATGCCGTCGATGTCGTAGGGGTTGACCAGCCACGCCTGGCGCAGCTCCTGCGCCGCGCCGGCGAACTCCGAGAGCACCAGTGCGCCGTCGTCCTCGAAGCGGCAGGCGACGTACTCCTTGGCGACGAGGTTCATCCCGTCGCGGAACGGGGTCACGACCATCACGTCGGCTGCCCGGTAGAGGGCGGCCATCTCCTCGCGGGGGTAGGAGGAGTGCATGTAGGAGATGGCCGGACGACCGATGCGGCCGTGGTCGCCGTTGATGCGGCCGACCAGGAGCTCGATCTCGTCGCGGAGGATGCGGTACTGCTCGACGCGCTCGCGCGAGGGGGTGGCGACCTGGACGAAGACGGCGTCCTCGACGTCGAGCTCGCCGTCGCGGACCAGCTCGCCGAAGGCGCGCAGGCGCGAGTGGATGCCCTTGGTGTAGTCGAGGCGGTCCACCCCGAGGAAGATCCGTCGCGGGTTGCCCAGCGCGTCACGGATCTCGGCGGCGCGCTTCTCCACGCCCTCGGACCGGGCGAGCTTCTCGAAGCCCGCCGTGTCGATCGAGATGGGGAACGCGGTCGCCTTCACCGGGCGGCCGTCGGGGAGGTAGATGGTGTCGCGGTGGGTCTTGTGGCCCACCCGGCTGCGCACGAGCCGTACGAAGTTGGCGGCCGCGCCGGGCAGCTGGAAGCCGATCAGGTCGGCGCCGAGCAGTCCCTCGAGGATCTGGCGGCGCCACGGCAGCTGGGAGAACAGCTCTGCAGGGGGGAACGGGATGTGGAGGTAGAAGCCGATGCGCAGGTCGGGCCGCTTGGTGCGCAGCATCTGCGGCACGAGCTGGAGCTGGTAGTCCTGGACCCAGACCGTCGCGCCCTCGGCGGCCACTTCCGCGGCCTTGTCGGCGAAGCGCTGGTTGACCGCGACGTAGGAGTCCCACCACTCACGGTGGAACTCCGGCTTGGCGATCACGTCGTGGTAGAGCGGCCAGAGCGTGCCGTTGGAGAAGCCCTCGTAGAACTCCTCGACCTCCTGCGCGCTCAGCGCCACCGGGACCAGGGAGAGCCCGTCCTCCACGAAGGGCTCGAAGTCCTCGTCGTCGGCCGACCCCGGCCAGCCGATCCACGCACCGTCGTTGGCGCGCAGCACCGGCTCGAGGGCGGTCACCAGCCCGCCGGGGGAGGTGCGCCACGACGCGGAGCCGTCGGAGGCGATCACGCGGTCCACGGGCAGTCTGTTGGCCACGATGACGAGGTCTGCCTGCGGGGTGGGGCTCACACCGGCCACCCTAACGACGACCGGTGACGCCGGGGTCACCCCGGAGTGTCGCCCGGGAGGCTCGCGGGAGACCCCAGCGATCCCGTGGGTTTGTCCAGACGACTCGCCGGAGGCGAATGACATCGTTGTGGTTCGTCACCTAGACTGAGTCCAGTCCACCCGGTCACGGGCTGGACGTGGGGTCGAGGAGGAACACACGCATGGACGCAGCGAAGCACATTCCGACCGAGCAGGAGACTGCTGCCGGGCTGAGCCAGCGCGACCGCGACATCCTCGAGTTCGAGCGCCACTGGTGGAAGTACGCCGGCGCCAAGGAGCAGGCCGTCCGCGAGAAGTTCGACATGTCCTCGACCCGCTACTACCAGGTCCTCAACGCCCTCATCGACCGCCCGGAGGCGCTCGAGGCCGACCCGCTCCTCGTGCGTCGGCTGCGTCGGCTCCGCGCCTCCCGCCAGCGACAGCGCTCCGCGCGCCGCCTCGGCTTCGAGATCTGACCCAGCGAGACCCGCCCACTCACGATCGGTCACCTTCCCCATGACCTTCCGCACGACCTCCTTCCCCAGTCCCGGCCGTTCCCCGCGCCGTCGCCGTCGCGACGAGCGGGGTGTGGCGTTCCCGTCCCCGCTCGTGATGCTGTCGGTCCTCGCCGTCGCGATGGCCTCGATCACGTTCATCGCCACCCGCGACCAGGCGCCGACCGAGCGACGGGTCGACACCGCGACGATCGCCAGCGCCCAGCAGTCGCCCTCCGTCGAGCCCGAGCCGGCCCCGACCGAGACCGAGACGGCCAAGCCCAAGCCACGGGTCAAGCGCGGCGAGGTCTACGTCGAGGTCTACAACAACTCCGGCATCAAGGGCCTCGCGGCCGCGACAGCGGCCCGCGCCACCGGCGTCGGCTGGTCTGTCGTGGGCGAGGACAACTGGCAGGGCCTGATCCCCACCAGCACCGTCTACTTCCCGCCGCGGCTCAAGGCCGCCGGCAAGCAGCTCGCGCTCGACCTCGGCATCAAGCGCACGGCGCCCGCCGTGGGCGTGATGAAGCGCGACCGCCTCACCGTCATCCTCACCGCGGACGCCCCGCGCTGACCCGTCCGGCGGCCTCCGGATTTCCGGGACGGTTCGGCGGCTGTGGGCATCGCGTGGTTGGGTGAGTCCATGGAGTTCACCTCCGACGACGCGCGCGCCCACTACGACGCCGTACGCGACGTCCTCGCCGGTGTGGTCGTCGGGCTCGACTTCGACGGCACCCTCTCGCCGGTGGTGGACGACCCCGAGGCCGCCCGCCTGCACCCCGGTGCCCCCGGCGCGCTGCTCGAGCTCGCCGAGGCGGTGCGGGCCGTCGCGGTGATCACCGGGCGTCCCGCCCGCCAGGCGATCGCCATGGGCGACCTCGACGCGCTCGGCAACGCCATGCTCGACCGCGGGGCCGAGCTCTTCGTCTTCGGCCAGTACGGCAACGAGCGGTGGTCGGCCACCGAGCAGCGGATCCGCTCGCCCCGCCCGCCGGCCGGGCTCGCCAGCTTCGAGCGCGAGCTGCCCCAGGTGCTGCGCGGCGCCGGGGCGGCCGAGGCCTACGTCGAGGAGAAGGGCCTGGCCGTCGCGGTCCACACGCGGCGGATGGACGACCCCGCAGGGGCCTTCGAGAGGCTCGTCAAGCCGATCGCCGCCCTCGCCGAGCGCCACCACCTCACCATCGAGCCGGGCCGCAACGTCATCGAGATCCGCTCGGGCGACATGCACAAGGGCCAGGCCGTGCGCACCTTCGTCGCCGAGCAGGAGGCCACGGGCGTGGTCTTCGGCGGCGACGACCTCGGTGACGTGGAGGCCTTCGAGGCCGTCCGCTCGCTGCGCGCCGACGGCCTGCCCGGCCTCGTCGTCTGCTCGGCGTCGCACGAGCAGCCCGACCTCGTGCGCCTGGCCGACGTGGTCGTCGACGGCCCTGCCGGGGTGGTCGACCTCCTCGGCGGACTGGCTCGCCGCCGCTGATCGAGCCGCCCGCGTCGGGACACCACCGGCGCCGCGGTGTGACCACATCGTGGACTCGATGTGCGCATCGTGAGACAGCCCGCCTAGGCTGAGCCTGCTCATCACGAGGGACTGAGGGAACGGCCCGTTGAAGTCCCGGCAACCACCCGCGAGCCTCCTGTCCGGAATCGTCCGGCCAGTCGCGGGAGCAGGTGCCAAATCCGACCCACGCGAGAGTCGCGGGGACAGATGAGAAGGAGGACTTCATGAGCACCCTGCTGGACGAGACCACGAGCACGACGACCCCGCGCAAGGGCCTGCGGGAGGGTGCCTTCGGCAACGCGCGCGCCCTGGCCTGCCGCGAGTGCGGCCACGAGGTCGAGCTCGGCCCGTCGTACGCCTGTCCGGAGTGTTTCGGGCCACTGGAGGTGGCCTACGACTTCCCGACGGTGACCCGCGAGGAGATCGCCGCCGGGCCCCGCAACATCTGGCGCTACAAGGCGCTGCTGCCGGTGCCGACCGACATCGAGCAGAGCCCCAACACCGAGCCCGGCTTCACCCGGCTGCTCGAGGCGAAGAACCTCGCCCGCGAGCTCGGCATCGACAAGCTCTGGGTCAAGGACGACTCGACCAACCCCACCAACTCCTTCAAGGACCGCGTGGTCGCCTGCGCCCTGAGTGCCGCGCGCGAGCTCGACGCGAAGGTCTTCGCCTGCCCCTCCACCGGCAACCTCGCCAACGCGGTGGCCGCAGCCGGTGCCCGCGCCGGGATCCCCACGGTGGTGTTCATCCCGAGCAACCTCGAGACGCCGAAGAAGGTCAACTCGGCGGTCTTCACCGAGAAGCTCGTCGCGGTCGACGGCAACTACGACGACGTCAACAAGCTCGCCTCGGAGATCGCCGGCGAGGAGGAGGGCTGGGCGTTCGTCAACGTCAACGTGCGCCCCTTCTACGCCGAGGGCTCCAAGACACTGGGCTACGAGATCGCCGAGCAGCTCGGCTGGCGCCTGCCCGACCAGATCGTCATCCCCGTCGCGTCGGGCTCCCAGCTGACCAAGGTCGACAAGGCGTTCCAGGAGCTCATCACGCTCGGCCTCGTCGAGGACAAGCCCTACAAGGTCTACGGCGCCCAGGCGACCGGCTGCTCGCCGGTGTCGGTGGCCTACAAGGCCGAGACCGACGCGATCCGCCCGGTCAAGCCCGACACCATCGCCAAGAGCCTCGCGATCGGCAACCCCGCGGACGGCATCTACGTCCTCGACATCTGCCGCCGCACCGGCGGGGCGGTCGAGGACATCTCCGACGACGAGGTCCGCGACGCGATCGTGCAGCTGGCCCGCACCGAGGGCATCTTCACCGAGACCGCCGGTGGCACCACTGTCGGCGTGCTCAAGAAGCTCGTCGAGACCGGCCAGCTCGACACGTCGCTGGAGACCGTGGTGATCAACACCGGACACGGACTCAAGACCCTCGACGCGGTGTCCGACCGCGTCGGCCCGGCCGCCACCATCGCCCCGTCCTACGACGCCTTCGTGGCGTCCGGCATCCTCTGAGAGGGAAGATCAGCACATGAGCGTCTCGGTCCGGATCCCGACCATCCTGCGCACCTACACCGGCGGCGAGTCCGAGGTGAGCGCGGAGGGCGACACCCTCGCCGCCGTCCTCGACGACCTCGACGCCAGCTATGCCGGCATCAAGGGGCGGATCCTCGACGAGGCGGGCCAGCTGCGTCGCTTCGTCAACGTCTACGTCGGCAACGACGACGTCCGCTTCCTCGAGGACCTCGCGACCCCCACTCCGGACGGCGTACAGATCTCGGTGATCCCGGCGGTCGCCGGAGGCTGAGCTCAGGGAGCCCGTACGTCGACCACGGCGGCGTTGCCGCGTCCGTCGACGCGGACCTCCGCGACCGCGCCGTCGCGCAGCAGGTCCTCGGTCGCGGCGGCCTCGTCCTCGGGGAGGAAGAAGCTCTCGATGCCACACCGGATCTGCCACGACCGGTCGTCGCAGGCGAGGTAGGGCCCGTCCTCGGGCCGGTCGCGGCTCCACTCGCCGGCCACCCAGACGTCACCCTGCTGCACGAGGGTGACGTAGACGTCGCCCTCCTTGCCGTCCTCGAGCGCGCCGAGGCCGGGCTCGCCGAAGGACTGCGAGTCGTCGTGGCGCAGGTCGGGGTAGTCGAGGGCGACGTAGGCGCCCCGGAACGGGTCGATGGGGTCGAGCGGCGCGACCGTCATGAGGTAGGTGTCTCCGGTGAGGCGGGCGGAGAGCTGGGGAGCCACGCCCACGCCCACCAGCGCCAGCTGGGACGCGGCGACGACGGCGGTGACGGCGATGCGGTTCATCGGTCTGCTCCTTCAGTGGTGTCGGTGTCGAGCGCGTGGGCCAGCTCGCGGCGGGCCCGGTCGAACAGGAAGCCGGTGCCGAGGAAGACCGTGCCGAGCACCACGAAGAGCCACGCGCCGGTGACGATCGGGGCGAAGACCGCGAAGCTCTGGAAGGTCGTGAAGACGACCAGGCCGACCATGGCCATCGCGGTGATGACCGAGTGGTCGCGCACCGTCCCGAGGGCCACGAGCCCGACGGCGAGCATGACGTACGCGATCACCGATACCGAGGCGTGCAGCCAGTCGGCGGTGTCGATGTCCGCGGTGTCGGTCCCAGTGGTCCAGAGCCCGATGAGCATGGCGACCACGAGCACGACGACCGCGCCGAGCGGTTCGAGGGCGCGTACGCCGGGTCGCGTCGCGGCAGCAGCGGCCGCGGAGACCCCGGCGACGACCAGGGCCCCGACGAGCCAGCCCGACCAGACGATCCCGTCCCCGCCGATCTCGGGGATCGCGGCGACGAACATCGCCAGCAGCGCCATGCCACCGCCGACCGTGCGCCAGGTCCACGCGAAGGAGTCGAACCGACCGTCGTGGAGCACGGCGAGGGCGGCAGCCAGCACCGAGCCGGCCCCGAAGAGCATCACGACGGTGAGTCCGCTGGGCTCGTCCCACATCGGCTGGGTGAACCACCACGCGACGCCGGTGGCGACGCCGACGAGGAAGGGCAGGTAGGCCCGGGTGAGATAGCCGTGCAGCAGCGCTGCCCCGGACCAGAGCCCGAGGAGGCGCGGCTCGAACGCGGGGACCTGCAGCGACTGGGCGGCCTGGAAGAGCACCGCGCCGATCCCCAGCGCGGCGAGGAGGCGTGCGGCCCCGACGACGGGGGCCGACGCTTTGCGGCCCGCGAGCACCTCGCCCCCGACGAGGAAGGCGAGCCAGATGAGGGTGACCGCGACGAAGCGGGCCACGGGGGAGAGCTGGTCGAGGTTGGCTGCGATCAGCCAGATGAGGCCGACGCCGACGAAGCCGCCGCCGAGGGTGAGCAGGATGCGCCCGATGCTGAACCTGGTGTGGCTGTCGGCGCTGTACCTCGTGGAGATGCGGGTGGCCTGGTCCTCGCTGATGATCCCCTGCGAGGTCCAGTCGGTGAGCTCGGTGCGCAACCAGGCGAGCTGGCGCGGCGGGACTGGGCGGGTTGCGAGGGACGTGCCCGGGGCAGAGGTGCTCATGCCTCCAGCGTTCTCCTCCGGAGCCGGGTTGTCCTGAGTACATCGACCCATCTGTGGAGTGCCGTTGGGCCACGCGTCGCGCCCGGTTGCGCCGGCGTTCAGGTCGCTGTGGTTCACAGGTGTCGTGGCGAGCAAGCACCTGACCCGGGCCGGCGTCGCGCTGGCCGTCCTCGGCAGCGTCGCGGGAGGCACGGCGTACGGTGCCCGCGAGCTGCTGCACCGCCAGGCCGCGCAGGCGCGGCGCAGGATCGGCAAGCCGCTCGGCGAGCACGCTCCCGCGGCCGACCGCCACTGGAAGAAGAAGTACGGCGCGCCGGTCGACCTGCTGATGCTGGGCGACTCCGTCGCGGCGGGGCTGGGGGCCGAGAAGGCGAAGCACACGCTCGGCGGCCGGCTGGCCCGGGGCATCGCCGTCGGCGCCGAGCGATCGGTGCGGCTGCGGACGGCGGCGGTCGTCGGCTCGGAGAGCAGCATGCTCGCCGCCCAGCTCGCGTCCCTGCCCCCGGCGTACCGCCCGGACGTGGCCGTCATCGTCGTCGGCGGCAACGACGTGACCCACCGGGTGCCGGTCGCGGAGTCCGTACGCCACCTCGCCGAGGCCATCGACGAGCTGCGTGCCCGCGGGGCCGGGGTGGTGGTCGGGACGTGCCCCGACCTCGGTGCCCTGCGACCCGTCCCGCAGCCGCTGCGGGCGCTCGGCTCGCGCGCGTCCCGTCAGCTCGCGGACGCCCAGCGCGCGGTCGCGCTGGACCGTGGGGCGCGCGTGGTCTCGCTCGGCCACGTCGTCGGACCGTTCTTCATCACCAACCCGGACGAGATGTTCAGCCTGGACCGGTTCCACCCCAGCGCGCACGGCTACAAGCGCACCGCCAAGGCGATGCTGCCCTCGGTCCTCGCCGCCCTCGGCGTGGTCGAGGACGTGCCGTTCGGGCACCACGCACCGGGGGTCGGCGGGTCAGGCTAGGGTTCCCGGGTGCGCACCACTGCTCGACGAGCCGGCCAGGCCGTCAAGAAGGCGGCCCGCAAGGCCGGCCGGATGCAGGCATCCTCGGAGTCCGAGGTCGTCGGGCCTCCCGCCGACCCCAAGGCCGAGCGTCGCCGCCGCCTCCTGGCCAGCAACCTGACCGAGCTCGCCATCGAGTTCCGCACCGACAAGTGGGGTGTCCACAAGTACACCCCCCACTACGAGCGCCACCTCGAGCACCTGCGAGGCGAGTCCTTCACGCTGCTCGAGCTCGGCATCGGCGGCTACAAGAAGCGCCGCAGGAGCGGCGCCTCGATGAAGATGTGGCGCTGGTTCTTCCCCAAGGCCCGCATCGTCGGCCTCGACATCGAGGACAAGACCTGGCTCACCCGGGGGCACATCCACGCCTACCACGGTGACCAGACCGACCCGGAGATCCTCCGGCGGATCATCGACGAACAGGGCGCGCCGCTGGTGGTGATCGACGACGGCAGCCACATCCCGGCCCACGTGCGCGAGTCGTTCCGGATCCTCTTCCCGCTGCTGCCCGACGGTGCGATCTACTGCATCGAGGACACGCAGACCTCCTACTGGCCGGCGTGGGGCGGCCAGCTCGACCCGCGGGCACCGGGGACCTCGATGGACCTGGTCAAGGACCTCGTCGACGGCCTCAACCACGAGGAGTTCCTGGTCGAGGGCTACGAGCCGACCTACACCGACCAGTGGGTCCGAGCCGTGCACTGCTACCACAACCTCGTGATCATCGAGAAGGGCGACAACCGGGAGGGCAGCAACCGCGACGACGTCGCGCACGAGCTCTACGGCTCCTCGGAGCTCCCCGAGCAGTGACCGTCCTGCTGGCCACCAGCGGCGACCTGCCCCGGGGCGAGCCCGGGGCCGCCGTGCTCGACGCGGCCCTGCGCGAGCGCGGCATCGAGCACGCCTGGGCCCGCTGGGACGATCCGGTCGTGGACTGGGCCGCGGCCGACCTCGTGGCGGTCCGCTCGACCTGGGACTACGTCACCCGGCACTCCGAGTTCCTCGCGTGGGCCTCGTCGCTGGACCAGTCCCGCCTGCTCAACGGCGCCGACGTCTTCGCCTGGAACCACGACAAGCGCTACCTCACCGAGCTGGCCGACCTGCCGGCCGTGCCGACCCTGCTGGCCGACGACCGTGCGGGGCTGGCGGACGGCGTACGCCGCTTCGGCACCGCGGTCGTCAAGCCGCGCGTCGGCGCCGGGGGAGCGGGCCTCCTCGTGGTCACCGACCCCGACGACCCCCGCCTGGGCCGGCCGGTCCGCAGCCACCCCGACTACCCCGAGGTCGACGGGCCGTGGGTGGTGCAGCCTCTCGTGGAGTCGATCCGCGAGCACGGGGAGGCCTCGGTCTACGTCATCGACGGGCGACTCGGACAGCGCTTCGACAAGCTGCCGGGCGCGGGCGACGTACGCGTCAACGAGGAGTTCGGCGGCCGGGTGCGCGCCGTAGCGACCGGTGACGTCGGCGACCTGGCGATGCGGGCGCACGCCGCCATGGTCGAGCGGTTCGGCCGGCCGGTCGACTACCTGCGAGTCGACCTCCTGCGGTGGGAGGACCGCTGGGTGGTCAGCGAGCTCGAGCTGATCGAGCCCGGGCTCTACCTCGACGTCTCGCCCGCCAACGCGGGTCCGTTCGCCGACATGCTCGCGGCGCGCAGGCGTACGCACGCCTGAACCAGACCTGTCTAGACAGGTCGGCAAACAAATCCCCACATCGCCGGTGAGGGTGACCTCACGCCCCTAGGTTGCCCGTGTTCTGCCTGCGCTGGGGGGTGCGGGCACGGCCGGTGATCCGACATCCGTGCCGGGTCACCGTCACAACCTTCGCGGTGCCTCGACGGCGCCGCACCTGCGGGAGGAAATAGTCATGCCCTTTTCACGCCCACGCGCGGAGCGCGGAGCGGCGGCTGTGGAGTTCGCACTCGTCGTGCCGCTCCTGCTGGCGGTCGTGTTCTCGATCATCGACCTCGGGTTCGCGATCAACCGCTACACCGTGCTCAACAACGCCACCCGCGAGGGGGTGCGCGCCGCCAGCCTCAGCGCCAGCAGCAGCGAGGTCGACGCGGTCGTCAACGGCTCGCTGACCGACCTCGAGGGGAAGGTGACGGTCCAGGTGACCTGCGAGACGCCGCTGGGCGGCGCGTGCGGGTCCTGGGACGGCGACCACACCGCCGGCGGGGTCGCCGTGGTGACGGCGACCTACGAGCACGCGTGGCTGACCCCGATGGGCAAGGCGCTGTCCTCGAGCTTCACCCTGTCCAAGACCAGCAAGATGAGGATCGAGTGAGGCGCGCGCTCGGGGCGCGCAGGGACGAAGGAACGGACGAGACGGGCGCGGTGGCCATCATGGTCGCCCTGCTCGCCCTGGTCATCTTCGCCTGCGCGGCCCTCGCCGTCGACATCTCCTCCCTCGCCATGGAGCGCCAGAAGCTCCACGACCACGTCGACTCCGCGGCGCACGCCGGTGCGTTCGAGCTCCCGGCGAGCGGTGCCGACGCCAAGGCCTGGGCGGTGACCATGGCCAAGACGCAGGACGCCGGCATGACCCCGGACACCGAGCTCTTCTGCGTGGTCGCGTCGACCGGAGCCAGCAGGCAGGTGGCGTCGGGTCAGATCCCCGCGACGTGCGACCCCGGGACGTACTCCAGCTCGCAGGTGCGGTGCAACACGAAGATCTGCTCGATCCCGTGCCCGGTCACGGCCCGCTGCAACACCATCAGGGTGAGCGACTCCAAGGACGTCGACTTCGACTTCGCCCCGGTGATCGGGCGCGACCGGGGGTCGACCGGCTCCGTGTCGTCGTCGGCCTGCCGGGGCTCGTGCGGGGAGACGCTGCCGAACCCGATGGACATCGTCTTCATGGCCGACCGCACCACGAGCATGGCCGACGACGACCGGGAGGACATGCAGTCCGCGATCGTCGACAGCCTGGCGGTGATGGACCCGACGCTGCACTACGTCGCGTTCGGGGCGATGCACAAGAGCAAGGCCACCTCGACGTGCGCCACGGCGGCCACCACGGCGTCGGACGGCGCCAAGGGCGGCACGTGGATCGCGATCGACTTCACCAACGACTACCGGGCGAACCGTGAGTCGCCGATCAGCTCCAGCAGCAAGCTCGTCAGGGGCGTGAAGTGCATGCCCAACGGTGCGGTTCCCGGTCTGTCGACCGGCAGCTACGGCACCCACCTGGCGTCGGCGTTCAAGGGGGCGTCGCGCTACCTGCTCGGCCTCGACCCGAACAACCTCGCGTCGCTGCCCGAGCGACCGGGCACGGCGAAGAAGGTGCTGATCTTCGAGACGGACGGCCAGCCCGACGAGCTCCTCGAGGAGGGCAGCACGTCGATCACGAGCGCGGGCGACATCGGGGCGGGCCGCAACTCCTACGGCAACGGCAAGGGCAAGAAGGGCTGCGACAACCTGACCACGGTGGCCGAGCAGGCCAAGGCGCGCGGTGTCACGGTCCTGGTGATCGGCTTCGGGGACGCGCGGTCGGCGTCGTGCGAGAAGCCCAACGGCCGTACGCCTCGCTCACCGTGGGTGCGCGACTACCTGGCCGCGGCCGCGTCGCCGACACCCTCCGGCGCCCCGAGCAGGGCCGACAGCGATTGCTCGACCACGGCCGAGCGGGTGGCGGAGAACAAGGACGGCGACTACTTCTACTGCGCCGCCAGCGGCACCGAGCTGGGGCCGATCTTCGCGACGGCCGTCAACGCCGTCACGGAGAGCATCAAGCTCATCCGGATGCCCTGATCCGGAGGACCGGAGCGTTTGCACTCTCATGGGCCGAGTGCTAAACATGACGTTGGCACTCTCGTCATGAGAGTGACAACGACTCAGGTGACGCTGAGGTGCGCAGATGCCGGCGGGAATGGATCGCCGGCGGAGCGGACCGTCCGTCGCGGGCAGCCCGCCTGTGGTCGACCCACAGACTCACGTCGATAGGAATCGCACGCGATATGGCCAAGCTGATTGCTTTCAACGAGGAGGCCCGCCGCGGCCTCGAGCGGGGCATGAACACCCTCGCCGACGCGGTCAAGGTCACTCTGGGCCCCAAGGGCCGCAACGTCGTCCTGGAGAAGAAGTGGGGCGCTCCCACGATCACCAACGACGGTGTCTCGATCGCCAAGGAGATCGAGCTGGAGGACCCCTACGAGAAGATCGGCGCCGAGCTGGTCAAGGAGGTCGCCAAGAAGACCGACGACGTCGCCGGTGACGGCACGACGACGGCCACCGTCCTGGCCCAGGCCATGGTGCGCGAGGGCCTGCGCAACGTCGCGGCCGGCGCCAACCCGATGGGTCTCAAGCGCGGCATCGAGGCCGCCGTCGCCGCCGTGTCCGAGCAGCTGCTCAGCATGGCCAAGGACGTCGAGACCAAGGAGCAGATCGCCTCCACCGCGTCGATCTCCGCCGCCGACACCACCGTCGGCGAGATCATCGCCGAGGCGATGGACAAGGTCGGCAAGGAAGGCGTCATCACCGTCGAGGAGTCCAACACCTTCGGGCTGGACCTCGAGCTGACCGAGGGCATGCGGTTCGACAAGGGCTACATCTCGGCCTACTTCGCCACCGACCTCGAGCGCATGGAGGCCGTGCTGGAGGACCCCTACGTCCTCATCGTCAACTCCAAGGTGTCGACGGTCAAGGACCTGCTGCCGCTGCTGGAGAAGGTCATGCAGTCCGGCAAGCCGCT
This sequence comes from Nocardioides sp. BGA-UO-ETr-FS32, assembly GCF_059567905.1. Lineage (NCBI taxonomy): Bacteria > Bacillati > Actinomycetota > Actinomycetes > Propionibacteriales > Nocardioidaceae > Nocardioides > Nocardioides sp. BGA-UO-ETr-FS32. The sequence continues at coordinate 166,650 of NZ_JCAQOX010000015.1, forward strand.
GCTGATCATCGCCGAGGACGTCGACGGCGAGGCGCTGTCGACCCTGGTGGTCAACAAGATCAAGGGCACCTTCCGCTCCGTGGCCGTCAAGGCCCCGGGCTTCGGTGACCGCCGCAAGGCCATGCTGCAGGACATCGCGATCCTCACCGGCGGCCAGGTCATCTCCGAGGAGGTCGGCCTCAAGCTCGAGTCCGCCGGTCTGGAGCTGCTCGGCCAGGCGCGCAAGGTCGTCATCACCAAGGACGAGACCACCATCGTCGAGGGGGCCGGCGACCAGGGCCAGATCGAGGGCCGGGTCAACCAGATCCGCGCCGAGATCGAGAAGTCGGACTCCGACTACGACCGCGAGAAGCTCCAGGAGCGCCTCGCCAAGCTGGCCGGCGGCGTGGCCGTCATCAAGGTCGGCGCGGCCACCGAGGTCGAGCTCAAGGAGCGCAAGCACCGCATCGAGGACGCCGTCCGCAACGCCAAGGCTGCGGTCGAGGAGGGCATCGTCGCCGGAGGTGGCGTGGCGCTCGTCCAGGCTGCTGCCACCGCGTTCGACAAGCTCGAGCTGACCGGCGACGAGGCCACCGGCGCGAACATCGTCCGCGTCGCGACCTCCGCCCCGCTCAAGCAGATCGCCATCAACGCCGGCCTCGAGGGCGGCGTCGTGGCGGAGAAGGTCGCGAACCTGGAGGCCGGTCACGGCCTCAACGCCGCGACCGGCGAGTACGTCGACATGATCGCCGAGGGCATCATCGACCCGGCGAAGGTCACCCGCTCCGCGCTGCAGAACGCCGCGTCGATCGCTGCGCTGTTCCTCACCACCGAGGCCGTCGTGGCCGACAAGCCGGAGAAGGCGCCGGCCATGGGTGGCGGCGACGGCGGCATGGGCGGCATGGGCGGCATGGACTTCTGATCGTCCACCGCTCCACCAGCTCCACCAGCACCACCAGCAGGGCCCCCGCTCCGGCGGGGGCCCTGCTGCCGTCTCCGGCCCCCTCCGTCCGCGGAGTACGTCATGGCCGGTGGTCGTCCCCGCAACCGCTGGCCATGACGTCCGCGGCGTACGTCATGGCGCGGGGCTGCCCGCGCGACCGGGCGCCATGACGTCGTCGGCGTACGTCCCACCCCGGGGGAGGCGCTGGTAGGAATGCGGCATGCGCCTCCCCGTTCCCGGCCCTCGCGACGTGCTCTCCGCCCTCGAGCGAGGAAGCGAGCAGGTCGAGGCCCTGCTGGGGGCCGTGCCGCGGGTCCTCGCCCTGCTCGACCAGGCCGAGGCGCTGGTCGCACGGGCGTCCCTCATCGTCGACCGGGTCGAGGTGGTTGCCGACGCGGCGACCGCCGAGGTGGCGCGCGTGGGCGCGGTCGTGGACGCGGCGACCGCCGAGGTGGCGCGCGTGGGCGGGGTCGTGGACGCGGCGACGGCACGCGTCGAGTCCGTCGGCGCGGTCGTGGACGCGGCCGCCACGCAGATCGAGCGGGTGGACACCGTCGTCGGCGGCGCCGCCGTCCAGGCGGGTCGCGCGGCGGCGCTGATCGACAGCCTCGAGCCCTCCCTCACGGCGCTCCAGCCGACCCTGCAGACCCTGGCGGAGACCACGCATCCCGACGAGGTCAAGGCGCTGGTCCAGCTCGTCGACCACCTCCCCGAGCTGACCGCGCGTGTGGAGGGCGACGTGTTGCCGGTGCTCACGACGCTGGGCACGGTGGCGCCCGACGTGCACGACCTCCTGACCGTGGCCCGCGAGCTCAACGACATGCTCGCCAAGATCCCGGGGATGGGGCGCATCAAGCGCCGCGTCGACGAGGAGGTGGGCGATGACCACACCGACGAGACGCTGAAGTGATGCCGTCGGGCGGAACCTCCCCGGAGCGCGTTCCGTCCCAGTGATGGACGACCCGGGCCGACCCGCCCGACGCACGCCTGACGAAGGGATGCCAGCCATGAGCCGACACGAGAGCCGATTCCGCACCGCCCGCCTGCTCCCGGGCCTCGCAGCAGTCCTCGCCCTCGCCGTCTCCGGCTGCGGCTCGGCTGACGACACGTCGACGCCCGCCGACCCCTCCGCGAGCGACAGCTCGAGCCCCGCGGGGGACGAGACCCTCGCCCTGACCGCCGACGGGTCGGCGACCGCCAAGTGCGCGATGCCGTCCGCGGAGATCCTCGCCACCTTCGACACCGCCTTCGAGGGCACGGTGACGTCGATCGCCGACGGCACGGTCACCCTCGACGTCGAGCGCTGGTACGCCGGCGACGAGGCGTCGACGGTCACCGTCGAGGCGCCGAGCAAGGCCCTCGAGGACCTCCTCATGGCCGTCGACTTCCAGGAGGGCAGGACCTACCTCGTCAGTGCCGACGACGACCGCGTCACCCTCTGCGGCTTCACCGCGGAGACGTCGCCCGAGCTCGAGGCGCTGTACGCGGAGGCGTACGCCGGGTGAGCCCGGTGCGACCTCACCCGGGCTTGGGGGCTCCCTTCCGAGCGTAGCGGACCCAGGTGATGGCCACGCACATGACGGCCCACGCGATCCCGATGGCGTAGAAGGTGGTCGGACCGAGCGTCGTGACACCGATCCCGAAGAAGAACGGGCCGAAGGCGGCGATCGCCGCGGTCCAGCCGATGACGCCACCGGCCTGCCGCTTCTCGAAGATCATCGGCATCTGCTTGAACGTCGAGGCGTTGCCGATGCCGGCGAAGAGGAAGATCGCGAGCATGCCCCACAGGAACTGGTCGAAGCCGGCGTCCAGGGTCGCGGCCGACGTGGTGTCCGGTGTCAGCGCCGGGATGGTGAAGGCGATGGAGAAGATCAGCCCGATGCCTGACACGAGGGTCCAGATCGCACCGCCCGTACGGTCGGTGAGCGGGGAGAACAGCACGCGCGCGCCGGCGCCGACCAGTGGACCGAGGAACACGAACTTCACCACGTCCGGGACGTCGTAGCCCTCGATCAGGACGGTCGCGGCGGCTCCTGTGCCTTGGACGATCTCGGGGTTGCTGATGCCGTAGAGGTCCGCCATCAGCAGGCCGAACTGGGCCGCCAGCCCGGAGAAGGTGCCGAAGGTCATGATGTAGAGCAGGGTCATCAGCCACGTGTCGACGTTGCCGAAGATGTCGAACTGCTGGCGGATGTTGGCCTTGATCGGCACGGACTTGAGCATCGTCCACGCGAGCACAGCGGCCAGCACCATCAGCGGGATCCAGATGAACGCGGCGTTCTGGTACCAGACGTCCTGCGGCTGCTTGCCGGGCATCGAGATGGTCTGGTTGGACCCGAAGAACGCCAGCCACGAGAAGCCGATCAGGTACGGGGTCAGCAGCTGGACGGCCGAGACGCCGAAGTTGCCGATGCCGGCCTGGAGGCCCAGCGCCGTCCCCTGCTTGCGCTTGGGGAAGAAGTAGGACGTGCTCGGCATGAAGCCCGAGAACGCACCTCCGCCGATGCCCGCCAGGAAGGCCAGCACCATCAGCTCCCAGTAGGGGGCCGTCGGCTCCTGGACGCGGACTCCCCAGCCGAGGGTGGAGAACACCAGCAGCAGGGAGGTCAGGGCCACCATCTTGCGCGTGCCCATGATCGGGGGAAGGACCATCCACAGGAGCCGGAAGAGGCCTGCGGAGAGGCCGGGCATGGCCGCCATCCAGTAGAGCTGGGTGGTGCTGAAGCTGTAGCCCAGGGGATTCAGCTTGGGGATCAGCGCGCTCGGGAGGAACCACGCCACGAAGGCGAGGAACAGGGCGAACGTGGTGAGCCAGAGGGTCTTCCAGGCCAGGCGCTCGTCCCAGGTCTCCTCGTTCTCGGGGTCCCAGGAGTCGAGCCACTCCCCACTCCTGCGCGGTGCTTGGGTGCTCATGGGTGCCTCCTCAGGCAGTCGGGGCGGACGCCAACCCGGGCACGGGTCGGCGGTCGTCGGACGGGCTCTCCAGGCGGTGGGCGAGCTCCGGGGACTCGGTGTGCAGCATGTGGACGACGGTCCAGTGCATCCAGACGGCGCACACGAGGGTCAGGACGAACAGGACGAAGAACGTGCTCGAGGGGAACCCGGACCACGCCTTGGTGTAGGCGAACAGGGGCGGGAGGAAGAACCCGCCGAGGCCGCCGAGCATCCCCACCAGGCCACCGACGGCGCCCACGTTGTCGGGGAAGTACTCCGGGATGTGCTTGAAGACGGCCGCCTTGCCGACGCCCATCGCGCACCCGAGCAGGAAGACGAGCACGGCGAACGGCACCAGGCCGATGCTGTAGGCGAGGTGCTCGCTCTGCGTCCCGTCGGGGTGGCTGATGACGATGTGCCCGTTGGGCATCATCAGGATCCCCGTGACGACGAGCATCGCGCCGAACGTCCAGTACATGACCCGCCGGGCGCCGAAGCGGTCGGACAGGTGGCCGCCGTACGGACGCAGCAGGGACGCGGGGAAGATGTACGTCGCCGTCAGCAGCGCCGCGGTCTGGAGCGAGACGGCGAAGTTGTCCATGTAGTAGGTCGGCAACCAGGCGGCGAGGGCGACGTACGCCCCGAACACGGCCACGTAGTAGAGGCTGAAGCGCCAGACCCGCATGCTGCGCAGCGGTCGGACCTGCTGGCGCAGCGGCTGGCCCGTGCCGGGCGCCCGGTCCTCGCTGGGCGTCCCGAACCAGATCAGCGCCGCCATGACCAGCAGCAGGACGGCGTACACAACGGGGACGAGGCGCCAGCCGCCGTCGATGAAGCCGAAGTAGGAGGCACCGGCGGTGCCGGCGATCAGCGGCGGGCCGATGAACTTGGTGACCGACGCGCCCACGTTGCCCGCCCCGAAGAGGCCCAGCGCGAAGCCCTGGCGCTCGCGGGGCTGCCACGCGGAGTTCCACGCGATGCCGGCGGAGAAGGAGTTGCCGCCGAAGCCGACGAAGAAGGCCAGCACCACCAGCATGACGTAGGAGTCGGCGCGCGAGACCAGGTACGCGGGCACGGCCGTCGCCGCGAGCAGGAACGTCATCACCTTCCGGCCGCCGATGCGGTCGGTGATCATGCCGGTGGGGAGCCGCCACAGCGAGCCGTTGAGCGCCGCGGCCGCCACGATCCAGGACAGCTGGACCTCGCTCAGCCCGAACTCCTCCTGGATGGGCTTGCCGAGGATGCCGAACATCAGCCACACCGCGAACATCAGGGTGAATCCGATGGTGGACAGCCAGAGCACCCGGTTGGGGCCGGTCGTCGTCTCGCTCATCTGCACTCCGTTCGGGACGAGGCGGGCTCGGACCCACCTTGGCGGAAAATAGGCCGGTTCGGAACCGCGTCGCCAACGGAGGGGACCTAGGTCCCGTGGGGCGGGGGACCTAGTGCTCCAACCGGCCCGAGGGGGTGGCCGCCGGGTGCCGGTCGCTCTAGGGTCGGATGGCGGGCCACTGGCCCACCGTCACCTGACGCACCGCCCGACCCGGAGGTCCGATGAGTCTGGAAAGCCCGCTGTCGTCCGCCCTGATCGGCAGCCGCCGGTTCTTCACGAAGGCCGAGGTGAGCGACGACCTCCGCACGGTGCACAAGAGCGGCGGCCGGGAGGGTGACGTCTTCTACCGGGAGCGCTGGAGCCACGACAAGGTCGTCCGCAGCACGCACGGCGTGAACTGCACGGGCTCGTGCTCGTGGAAGGTCTACGTCAAGGACGGCATCATCACGTGGGAGGCGCAGCAGACCGACTACCCCAGCGCCGGCGCCGACCGCCCGGAGTACGAGCCCCGCGGGTGCCCGCGCGGTGCCGCGTTCAGCTGGTACACCTACAGCCCGACCCGCGTGCGCTACCCCTACGTCCGCGGCGTGCTCCTCGAGCTGTTCCGCGCCGCCAAGCGCCAGTGCGGCGACCCCGTGGTCGCCTGGGGCTCGATCGTGCAGGATCCGGAGAAGGCGCGGGCCTACAAGTCGGCCCGCGGCAAGGGCGGGCTCGTCCGGGCGAGCTGGGACGAGGTGGCCGAGATCGTCGCGGCCGCGCACGTCTACACCGTCAAGCGGTGGGGTCCCGACCGGATCGCGGGCTTCTCCCCGATCCCCGCCATGTCGCCGGTCTCGTACGCCTCCGGGTCGCGGTTCCTCGAGCTCATCGGGGCCCCGATGCTCTCCTTCTACGACTGGTACGCCGACCTGCCCAACGCCTCGCCGCAGATGTTCGGCGACCAGACCGACGTCCCGGAGTCGGGCGACTGGTGGGACGCGGGCTACCTGATGATGTGGGGCTCCAACGTCCCGATGACCCGTACGCCCGACGCCCACTGGATGACCGAGGCGCGCTACCGCGGTCAGAAGGTCATCGCCGTCGCGCCCGACTACGCCGAGAACGTGAAGTTCGCTGACGAGTGGGTCACCCCGGCGCCGGGCACCGACGGCGCGCTCGCGATGGCGATGGGGCACGTCGTGCTCAAGGAGTTCTTCGTCGACACCACGACGCCGTTCTTCGCCGACTACACCAAGCAGTACACGGACCTGCCCCACCTCGTCTCACTCGAGGCCTCCGCAGACGGCACCTACCGTCCCGGCAAGTTCCTGGTTGAGGGGGACCTCGGCGGCACCAGCGAGAACGCGATGTGGAAGCCGGCGGTCATCGACGCCGCCACCGGCGAGGTCCGCATCCCGCACGGCTCCATCGGCGACCGCTACGGCGACGAGGGCCTGGGCAGGTGGAACCTCGAGCTCGGCGACATCGACCCCGCGCTGACCATGTACCTCGACCACGAGGGCGGCACCCGCGAGTCGGTCGAGGTCGAGCTGCCCCGGTTCGACGCCGCCGACGGCAAGGTCGCCTTCGAGCGGCGCGGGGTTCCGGTCGCCCGCGTGGGCGACCGCCTCGTCACCACCGTCCTCGACCTGCTGCTGGCGCAGTACGGCGTGGCCCGTCCCGGGCTCCCGGGCGCGTGGCCGCGCGCCGACGAGGCGGACCCGTACGGCTACGACGACCCCGCGATCCCCGCCACGCCCGCGTGGCAGGAGCAGCACACCGGTGTCCCGGCCCGGCAGGTGACCCGCCTGGCGCGCGAGTGGGCGCAGAACGCGATCGACACCGAGGGCCGCGGGATGATCCTGCTCGGCGCGGGGGTCAACCACTGGTTCCACTCCGACCAGATCTACCGCGCGATCCTGCTGCTGACCACGATCACCGGCACCCAGGGTCGCAACGGCGGCGGCTGGGCCCACTACGTCGGGCAGGAGAAGATCCGCCCGATCATGGGCTTCCAGCACATGGCCTTCGCCCTGGACTGGCACCGCCCGCCGCGGCACATGAACCAGACGGCCTACTGGTACGTGAACACCTCCCAGTACCGCTACGACACGTTCAGCGCCGACGACCTCGACGCCGGGACGGGCGTCTTCGCCGGGAAGTCGGTCATGGACCTGCTGGCCCAGTCCGTACGCCTCGGGTGGTCGCCGTCCTACCCGACCTTCGACCGCAGCAGCCTCCAGCTCGCCGACGACGCCGAGGCCGCCGGCATGGACGCGCCGGCGTACGTCGCCCAGCAGCTCAAGGAGGGCGCGCTCCGCTTCGCGGTGGAGGACCCCGAGCACGAGGACAACCACCCCCGGATCCTGTCGCTGTGGCGCTCCAACCTGCTGGGCTCCTCGGCCAAGGGCAACGAGTACTTCCTGCGCCACCTGCTCGGCACCGACTCGGCCGCGACCGCCGTGGAGGCGCCGCCGGACCAGCGCCCGCGCGACGTCGAGTGGCCGGACAAGGCGGCCGAGGGCCGGCTCGACCTGCTGACCACGATCGACTTCCGGATGACCTCGTCGACGATCTTCAGCGACGTGGTGCTGCCGGCGGCGACCTGGTACGAGAAGCACGACCTCTCCACGACCGACATGCACCCCTTCGTGCACTCCTTCAACCCCGCCATCTCGCCGCCGTGGGAGACGAAGTCCGACTGGGACACGTGGAAGGTCATCGCGCGGCGGTTCTCCGAGCTCGCCGTCGACCACCTCGGCACCCGCAAGGACGTGGTGGCCAAGCCGCTGTGGCACGACACCCCGGAGGCGATGGCCACCGAGCACGGCGTCGTCAAGGACTGGAAGACCGGTGAGGTCGAGCCGATCCCGGGCAAGACCATGCCGGTGATCGCCGTGGCCGAGCGGGACTACACCGCGATCTACGAGAAGATGACCTCGATCGGCCCCCTGATGGAGCGCGTCGGGATGCTGACCAAGGGCGTGGCCTACGACGTGAAGCGCGAGATCGACATCCTCCGCACCCGCAACGGCGTCGCGCGTGGCGGGGCCGGCGACGGCCAGCCCAAGGTCGAGACCGACGTGCAGATGGCCGACGCGATGCTGCACCTCGCCGGGGTCTCCAACGGCCACCTCGCCACCCAGGGCTTCCGGTTCCTGGAGAAGCGCACCGGCACCGAGCTCGCCGACCTCGCCGCCGAGCACGAGGGCAAGCAGATCACCTTCGCCGACACCCAGGTGGCACCGGTGCCGGTGATCACCTCGCCCGAGTGGTCGGGCTCGGAGTCCGGCGGGCGCCGCTACAGCCCGTTCACCATCAACATCGAGCGCAAGAAGCCCTTCCACACGCTCACCGGCCGGCAGCAGTTCTACGTCGACCACGACTGGTTCATCGGGATGGGCGAGATGCTGCCCGTCTACCGACCGCCCCTCAACATGACCGACCTGTTCGGGGAGGCGCCCATCGGCGAGCAGAACGAGCTCGGTGTCTCGGTGCGCTACCTCACCCCGCACAACAAGTGGTCCATCCACTCCGAGTACCAGGACAACCTGTTCATGTTGTCGCTGTCGCGCGGCGGCCAGTCGGTGTGGGTCTCGGACCGCGACGCGGCCAAGATCGGGATCAAGGACAACGACTGGATCGAGATGGTCAACCGCAACGGCGTCGTCGCGGCCCGGGCCATCGTCAGCCACCGGATGCCCGAGGGGACGGTCTACATGCACCACGCCCAGGACCGCCTCATCGACGTCCCGCTGACCGAGCGCGACGGCAAGCGCGGCGGCATCCACAACAGCCTCACGCGCATCCTGCTCAAGCCCAACCACATCGTCGGCGGCTACGCCCAGCTGGCCTACTTCTTCAACTACATCGGTCCCATCGGCAACAACCGGGACGAAGTCACGATGATCCGCAAGCGGACCGCGAAGGTGGAGTACTGAGATGCGCGTCATGGCCCAGATGGCGATGGTGATGAACCTCGACAAGTGCATCGGGTGCCACACCTGCTCGGTGACCTGCAAGCAGGCGTGGACCAACCGCGCCGGCACGGAGTACGTCTGGTTCAACAACGTCGAGACCCGGCCCGGCCTCGGCTACCCCCGGACCTACGAGGACCAGGACGAGTGGCAGGGCGGGTGGATCCGCAAGCCCAACGGTCGCCTGGAGCTCCGGGCCGGCGGCCGGTGGAAGAAGCTGCTCACGATCTTCTCCAACCCCAAGCTGCCCTCGATCAACGACTACTACGAGCCGTGGACCTACGACTACGAGACCCTGCTCAACTCGCCGCAGACCGATACCTTCCCGGTGGCGCGGCCCAAGAGCCTGATCTCGGGCAAGGACATGAACGTCGAGTGGTCGGCCAACTGGGACGACGACCTCGGCGGATCGCAGGAGCACGCGGCGCGTGACGTGATGCTGAAGGGCATCGAGGACAAGGTGAAGCTCGAGTTCGAGCAGACCTTCATGTTCTACCTGCCCCGCATCTGCGAGCACTGCCTCAACCCGTCGTGCGCCGCGTCCTGCCCCAGCGGTGCGATCTACAAGCGCGAGGAGGACGGCATCGTCCTGGTCGACCAGGACCGGTGCCGCGGCTGGCGCATGTGCGTGTCCGGGTGCCCCTACAAGAAGATCTACTTCAACCACAAGACCGGCAAGGCCGAGAAGTGCACCTTCTGCTACCCCCGCATCGAGGTCGGCATCCCGACCGTCTGCTCCGAGACGTGCGTCGGCCGGCTGCGCTACATCGGTTTGGTGCTCTACGACGCCGACAAGGTGCTGGAGGCGGCCTCGATCGAGGACGAGCACGCGCTGTACGACGCGCAGCGGGCGTGCTTCCTCGACCCCGAGGACCCCGAGGTCCAGCGCGCCGCCGAGCAGGCCGGGATCCCGGGTGACTGGGTGGAGGCGGCGAAGAAGTCGCCCGTCTGGGCGCTGATCAACCGGTACGAGGTGGCCCTGCCGCTGCACCCGGAGTACCGCACGATGCCGATGGTCTGGTACATCCCGCCGCTCTCGCCGGTGGTCGACGTGGTCCGCGACACGGGGGAGGACGCCGAGGACCGGGGCAACCTGTTCGCCGCCATCGACACCCTCCGCATCCCGGTCGAGTACCTCGCCAACCTCTTCACCGCCGGCGACACCGAGCCCGTCGACAAGGTGCTCAAGAAGCTGGCGGCCATGCGCTCCTACATGCGCGACATCAACCTCGGTCGCGACCCCGACGAGTCCATCCCGGCTGCGGTCGGGATGACGGGGGAGGAGATGTACGAGATGTTCCGCCTGCTCGCGATCGCGAAGTACTCCGAGCGCTACGTCATCCCCACGGCCCACGCCGAGCAGGCGCACGCCCTCGAGGAGCTGGCCACCGAGTGCGCCGTCTCCGACTACGGCGGCGGCCAGCAGGACCTCTTCGGCGAGGGCTCGGGATATCCGACCCCGGTCGCGGTCGAGAACTTCCGGATGCTCCAGGACCGGCAGACCTCCGACACGCTCGCCTCTCCCAGCGACAAGTCCTCGCGCGTGAACCTGCTCAACTGGGACGGCAAGGGCACCCCCGAGGGGCTCTTCCCGCCCCGCGACGAGGGAGGTGCCTGATGTTCGGCCGCAGGGCCCGCACCGTCCCGGCCGACACGATGCGCACCTGGGCGGTGTGCTCGGCGGTCCTGGACTACCCGACCGAGGAGCTCGTGGCGTCCCTCGACGACCTCGAGGCGCTGGTCCCCGGCAACGCCGAGCTGCTCGGGCTCTTCGCGCACATGCGGAGCGTCGGGCTGACCGAGCTCCAGCAGGAGTACGTCGCCACGTTCGACCTCACGCGCAAGTGCGCTCTCTACCTCACCTACTTCGCCTACGGCGACACCCGCCGGCGCGGAGCCGCCCTGGTGGAGTTCAAGGAGGCCTACCGCCGCGCGGGGGTGGAGTGGGCCGAGGAGCTCGGCGAGCTGCCCGACCACCTGTGCGCCGTCCTCCAGCTCGGGGCGACGGTCGATGCCGACGTCGCCTGGCGCCTGCTCAACGACTACCGCGCGGGCGTCGAGATGCTGCGTCTGGCGCTGACGGGCTGGCGCAACGACGACGGCACCACGGGCTCACCCTGGGCGGCGGCCCTGACCGCCTTGTGCGGCACGCTCCCCACGCTCAAGGGGGAGGAGGCCGACGCCGTACGCCGCCTCGTCGAGCAGGGCCCGCCGGCCGAGGAGGTCGGCCTGTCCGGCTACGGCGCCGACCCGGCGCTGGCCACCGGCCCCGCCCTCATCTCGTCCGCCACCATCCCCGTAGGAGCCCCCCGGTGAACGTCTTCCTCTGGGTCATCGTCCCCTACCTGTGCCTGGCGGTGTTCGTCGTCGGGCACGTGTGGCGCTACCGCTACGACAAGTTCGGCTGGACCACGAGGTCCTCCCAGCTCTACGAGGACCGGCTGCTGCGCCTGGGCTCGCCGCTGTTCCACTTCGGCATGCTCGGCGTCGTCGGGGGCCACGTGATCGGACTGCTCATCCCGCGCTCGTGGACCGCGGCGGTGGGCGTCGACGACCACCTCTACCACTACGGCGCCGTCATCGGCGGGCTCATCGCGGGCTTCATGGCGCTGGTGGGCATGAGCATCCTCATCTACCGTCGCCGCACCGTCGGTCCGGTCTTCTCGGCCACCACGGTGATGGACAAGGTGATGTACGCCTTCCTGGCCGCCGCCATCGTGCTGGGCATGTGGAACACCATCGCGGGCTCGATCTTCAGCCTGGGCGGCGAGTACAACTACCGCGAGGGGGTGTCGGTCTGGTTCCGCTCGTTCCTGGCGTTCCAGCCCGAGGCGGACCTGATGGCCGAGGCGCCGATCGGCTTCCAGCTCCACGCGCTCGTCGCGTTCGGGCTCTTCGCGCTGTGGCCCTTCACGCGGCTGGTGCACGTGTTCTCCGCGCCCCTGGGCTACGTCACCCGGCCCTACATCGTCTACCGCTCCCGCGACGACCGCCCCCTCGGCAACGCCGCGCCGCGACGGGGCTGGGACCAGGTCTCGCGGTGAGGCACCCCTGTGCCGGCGACGACGCCGTGCTCGACCTCGCACGTGGTCGGGCGCGGATCCGGCAGCACATGGTCCGTGACGTGATGGCCACCCGCCCGAAGGTGCTGGCGGCGTCGGCATCGGTCGACGACGCACGGTCCGTGCTGGCCGACGACCACGTCCACATGGTGCTCCTGACCCGGGGTGCGACGCTCGTGGGGACCCTGGTCCGGGCAGACCTGCCACCGAGCGCGCCCGGGGACGGACCGGCCCTGTCGTGGTCGACGCTGTCCGGGCGGACCACGGTCCCCGACGTGCCGGTGGCACCGCTGCGGGAGCTCCTCGTCCGGAGGGGGCTGCGTCGCCTGGCCGTCACGGACGCGGACGGCACCCTCCTCGGCCTGCTGTGCCTCAAGAGCTCGGGAGCAGGTTTCTGCTCCGACGCCGACATCACGTCCCGCGCCCTGGCCACCACGACAGATCACGGAGCAGCACGATGAGCACCACGATGAACAGCACGTCCCTGGTCGCGCTGGTGGACGAGCACCTGGCGGAGGCGCGCAGCAACAGCGCAGGTCGCAGCGCCCGGACCCTCCACGGCGGACAGGGTCACGTGCTCCGCCAGACGCTCATCGCCCTCGCCGCGCACCGCCGACTGGGTGAGCACGAGAGCCCCGGCGAGGCGACGCTGCAGGTGCTGCGCGGCAGCGTCCGGCTCCATGCCGGTGACGAGACCTGGAACGGCGAAGCCGGGGACCACGTGGTGATCCCGCCGACCCGGCACGACCTCGAGGCCCTCGAGGACGCGGCCGTCCTGCTGACCGTCGCCCTGCACGGCGTGCCGGGAGCCTGACCCGGCCGTACGGACGTCGCCCGCGGCAGGTCAGCCGAACAGCGCGCTGCCGTACCGCGTGACGAGGAGCAGGAGGATCCCGCACAACCACACCGCGGTCGCCAGCAGGTCGAGCCGGTGGCGGATGACCTCCTCGAGGAACCGGCGTGCCGCCGGTGGCAGGGGCAGGTTGCCCTCCAGCACGTTGATGCGGGTCATCTCGACGAACACGAAGGTGGTGGCCACGGTCACCAGCAGGCACCACGGGCACACCGCGCCGATGTGGAAGATCGCCTGGTGGAGCAGCCAGTACGCCAGTGCGAGCCCCAGCGTGTAGCCCACCTGCGCGGTCAGCATCATCCAGCGCGGGAGGCGTACGCCGGTGAGACCGGCGGCCGCGAGGGTCAGCACGACGGGCTCGCTGACCAGGCCGAGGAACGCGTTCGGGAAGCCGAAGACCGACGCCTGCCAGGAGCTGCCCACCGTGCCGCAGCTGACGACGGCGTTGATGTCGCAGCCGAAGACCGCGTCCTGGTTGCCGGCGAGGGTGACGGCCTCCGCGGCCAGCACGAAGGACGCGGTGAGGCTGGCCGCCGACCAGAAGAGCATCGCGAGCCACGCGCCGCGGACCCTCGACCGAGCGGGCCCCGGTGTCGTCCTCGCGCCGTCGGCGCCCCTCCGGGCCGTCTGCAGGGTCACGGTGCCGCCTGCCCGGCGACGGACGCCAGCGACCCGGCCTCGTAGGGGTCACCCGCGAACGGCTTCCCGTCGACCAGGATCGTGGGCGTCCCCTCGACGCCGCTGGCGAAGGCCCGGGCGGTCTGCTGGGCCACCCATCCCTCGTGACGACCCTCCGCGAAGAGCGCCGCCACCTCCGACGGCACCCCGACGTCGCGAGCGATGCCGGCGAGCTGGTCGTCCGTCAGCCCCTCCGCGCCCTCGGGGGGCTGGTGGGCGTACAGCGCGCGGTGGAACGACCAGGCGTGGTCAGGGTCGGCGTCCACCACCGTCGCCAGCGCGTTGGCGGAGCGGGTGGAGTACTCGGTGCCCTCGGACAGGCGGTCCAGGAAGGCGATGGGGCGGAGGTCCACCGTGACGTCCTCGGCCACGAGCAGCTGCTGGAGCGTCTCGCCGTTCGCCTGCTCGAACGCACCGCATGCCGGGCACAGGTAGTCGAAGTAGATCGTGACGGTCACCGGCCCCTCCCCGATGGCGATCGAGCCCTCCGGGCCCAGCCCGCTGGGCGCGACGACCTCGCCGTCCGCGGCGCGCGGGGCACGGTCCGTCTCGGCCGGGTCCCGGACCACGACCGCGATGACGGCGACCACCAGGGCGACGAGGACGCCGATGCCCACCCATCGGGCCACGCGGTAGCGCGTGGCCGAGGGTCGCGTGGACTGCGTGCGTGTGCTCATGCGGGTTCCTTGCGTGCGGGATGGCGATCGTGGCGATCGTGTGTCGCCAGCCTTCAAGGTCCGCGCCGCGGACGCCGCGGTCCAACGGCCCGAGGTCGCGGGCCCAAGGTCCCGACCGCACGTCGCCGCCGGGCCGTACGGTGGGTGCATGACCGTCGGACTGCTGCTGGCCGCAGGGGCGGGGAGCCGTTTCGGTGGTCCCAAGGCCCTGGCCCGCGACGCCGACGGCACCTCGTGGCTGCTCCGGTCGGTGCACGCCCTGCAACCGTGCGAGGAGATCGTGGTGGTGCTCGGGGCCGAGGCCGGACGGGCGGCGGCGCTGCTGCCGATGTCGGTGTCGCGGATCCGCTGCGACGACTGGGCCGAGGGGATGGGAGCGTCGCTGCGCGTGGGGCTCGAGGCGCTGACGTACACCGACCACGACGCAGTGCTCGTCTCGCTGGTCGACCTCCCCGACGTCGACGCGGCCGTCGTGGCCCGGGTGCTCGACGCGGCGCACGGGCGCGCGACCCTCGCGCGGGCGGCGTACGGCGGGGTGCCGGGGCACCCGGTGCTCCTCGGGCGCGACCACTGGGCGGGCGTCGTCGACGCCGCGACGGGTGATCGCGGGGCCCGCGACTACCTCGCGACCCACGACGTCGAGCTGGTCGAGTGCGGGGACCTCGCGACCGGGACCGACGTGGATCACCGCTGACGGCGTCCGGTCCGGCGTCCGGTCCGAGGCCCGGTCCAACGTGCGACCAACGTGCCGGGTCGTAGCCTGACGGCATGCAAGGCATGGACTCCGCTGCAGACGTGGCCGCCCGGCTGGGCGCGACCGGCTACCTCGCCGACGAGGAGCTGGCGACCGTCGTGTTCCTGGCCTCGCGGATGCAGCGCCCGCTGCTGCTCGAGGGCGAGCCGGGCACGGGCAAGACCGCGCTGGCCGAGGCGCTGGCCCAGAGCCTGGACCTGCCGCTCGTGCGCCTCCAGTGCTACGAGGGGATCGACGCCAGCCAGGCGCTCTACGACTGGGACTTCCCCCGGCAGATCCTGCACCTCAGGGCGCTCGAGGCGGCCGGGGAGGTCGACTCCGACGAGGCCGAGAAGAGCCTCTACGACGAGCGATTCCTGCTCTCGCGACCGGTCCTCGCCGCGCTGCGGCAGGCGCCGGCGGTGCTGCTGGTCGACGAGGTCGACCGGGCCGACGACGAGTTCGAGGCGTTCCTGCTGGAGGTGCTGTCGACGTGGCAGGTGACGATCCCGGAGTTCGGCACGGTCACCGCGCCGGAGCCGCCGCTGGTGGTGCTGACCTCCAACCGCACCCGTGAGCTGCACGACGCGCTCAAGCGCCGCTGCCTCTACCACTGGATCGACCACCCGGGCCTCGAGCGCGAGGTGGAGATCGTCCGCTCGCGGGCACCCGAGGTCAGCGAGACGCTGGCCCGGCAGGTGGTCGGGCTCGTCCAGCAGCTGCGCCAGCGCGACGACCTGCTCAAGCCGCCCGGCGTCGCCGAGACCCTCGACTGGGCGCGCGCCCTCACCTACCTCGGGACCGTCGAGCTCGACCTGGCCTCCGCCGCGGCCACCCTCGGCGCCCTGCTGAAGTACCGCGAGGATGCCGACCGGGTGAAGGCCGCCCTGGACCGGATGTTGTCGCGATGAACGCCGTGCTCCACGAGGCCGACGAGGTGCTGCTCGGCTTCACCCGCGCGCTGCGCGCCGCCGGCGTCCCCGTCACCCAGGACCGGGCCTACGGCTTCCTGGCCGCGGTGGCGGCCGTGGGGGCCGACGACCGCCAGGCGACCTACTGGGCCGGCCGCGCGACCCTCTGCGGCTCGCCGGACGACCTGGCCCGCCACGACCAGGTCTTCGCCGCGTGGTTCGACCCGCGCGACGGCCTGCCGCGGGCGCAGCCGCGCGAGGCCTCGCGGCCCTCCACCGCGCACCTGCTGCCCGACGCCGAGGGCGCCGGTGGCGGCGACGAGGCGGGGGAGGAGGACCTCGTCCGGGCGAAGGCCTCGGAGGCGGAGGTGCTCAAGCACCGCGACGTGGCGACTCTCGACGCGGCGGAGAAGCGGCGCCTGGCCTCGATGTTCGTCCGCCTGTCGCTGCGCCCGCCCGTCCGGCGTACGGCCCGGCACCGGCGCTGGCACCGCGGGGAGCTCGACGCCTCGCGGACCCTGCGCAACTCCCTGCGCCACCTCGGCGAGCCCGGCGAGATCGCGTGGCGCCGGCGCGGCACCCGCCCGCGCCGGGTGGTGCTGCTGGTCGACGTCAGCGGGTCGATGAGCCCGTACGCCGACGCGCTGCTGCGCCTCGCCCACCGGCTGACCCAGTCGGCGCGCGGGGTCGGCGGCACGGTCGAGACCTTCACGATCGGCACCCGGCTGACCCACGTCACCCGCGCCCTGCGCTCGCGCGACGCGGACCGCGCCATCGTCGCCGCCGGCGAGGTCGTGCCGGACTGGTCGGGCGGCACCCGGCTGGGCGAGACACTGCGGGTGTTCCTCGACCGGTGGGGCCAGCGCGGCATGGCGCGCGGTGCCGTCGTGGTGGTCTTCAGCGACGGGTGGGAGCGCGGCGACGCCGAGCTCCTCGGCGAGCAGATGGCCCGGCTCAAGCGGGTCGCGCACCGCGTGGTGTGGGTCAACCCGCATCGCGGCAAGGCCGGCTACGAGCCGCTCCAGGGCGGGGTGGTGGCCGCCCTCCCGCACTGCGACGACTTCCTCGCCGGCCACTCGCTGGCGACCTTCGCCGACCTGACCGAGGTGATCTCCCGTGCGTGACGTGCTGCCCGAGCTGATGCAGTGGTGGGATTCCGGCGAGACGATCGGCGTCGGGACCGTCGTCGCGACCTTCCGCTCCGCGCCCCGCCCGGCCGGCGCCTCGATGCTGGTCGGCCCCGACGAGACGGCCGTGGGATCGGTGTCGGGCGGCTGCGTCGAGGGCGCGGTCTACGAGCTCGCCCAGTCGGTCGTGGCTTCCGGGGAGCCGGTGCTCGAGCGCTACGGGGTCTCCGACGACGACGCCTTCGCGGTCGGCCTCACCTGCGGCGGCATCCTCGACGTCTTC
This sequence comes from Nocardioides sp. BGA-UO-ETr-FS32, assembly GCF_059567905.1. Taxonomy (NCBI): domain Bacteria; kingdom Bacillati; phylum Actinomycetota; class Actinomycetes; order Propionibacteriales; family Nocardioidaceae; genus Nocardioides; species Nocardioides sp. BGA-UO-ETr-FS32. The sequence continues at coordinate 184,119 of NZ_JCAQOX010000015.1, forward strand.
GTCGAGCAGGTCTCCCGTGAGACCTTTCCCCAGCTGGGCGAGGTGGCCGCCGACATCGAGGCCGGACGCCCCGTCGCGCTGGCCACCGTCATCGAGCACCCGGACCCCGCCTGGGTCGGACGCCGGATGGTGATCCGCCCGGACGTCCCGGCGGACGGCAGCCTCGGCTCGCCGCGCGCCGACGCCGCCGTCCACGACGACGCGCTCGGCCTGCTGGCCGCCGGCACCAACGCCACCCTCACCTACGGCCCGGACGGTGAGCGCCGCGGCGAGGGGATGCGCGTCTTCGTCTGGGGCTTCGCGCCCAAGCCGCGCATGCTGGTCTTCGGCGCGATCGACTTCGCCGCCGCCGTGGCCAAGGTCGGCTCGTTCCTCGGCTACCACGTCACCGTGTGCGACGCGCGGCCCGTCTTCGCGACCACCTCCCGCTTCCCCGGCGCCGACGAGGTCGTCGTCGACTGGCCGCACCGCTACCTGCAGGCCGAGCTCGACGCGGGCCGCATCGACCGGCGCACCGTGCTCGCCGTGCTGACCCACGACCCGAAGTTCGACGTCCCGCTGCTCGAGGTCGCGCTGCGCCTCGACGACGACGTACGCCCGGGCTACATCGGGGCGATGGGGTCCCGTCGCACCCACGACGAACGGCTCGCGCGGCTCGTCGAGGCGGGCCTCACCGAGGACGAGGTGTCCCTGCTGTCCTCGCCCATCGGCCTCGACCTCGGCGCCCGTACGCCCGAGGAGACGGCCGTGTCGATCGCGGCCGAGATCGTGGCCCGGCAGTGGGGCGGGTCGGGGGAGCGGCTGGCCACGACGCAGGGTCGGATCCACCACGACGACTGACCGGTCGGCGGCGGCTGGTCCTGACGACGGATCGGTCCGAGCCGGCCCACGTCGGCCCGAGTTGGCCCGTGCGGGTGGGGCAACCTAGGGTCCTCCAATGCTTTTGCCTGCTGCGCCGCCCCGTCGCCGTGCCCGATCGACCGCTCTGATCGTCGCGGTCGTCCTGCTGCTCGCCGTCCTGACGCCGGGCGCCTCGGCAGTGGACGTTCGCGACGAGAGCCGGTCGCAGGATCGGGCCACCGGGCCCGCCGGGCGTTTCAGCGTGGCGACGCTCAACCTGCGCAAGGGGATGCGGGTCGCGGGCATGCGGCACGACATCGGGCGGGTCCTCGACGGTGGCGCCTCCGTCATCGGCTTCCAGGAGCGCCTCTTCAGCCGGCCCGCGCTGCGCGCGTCCCTGCCGAAGTCGTGGACCCTGCTGATGCCCAGCGGCCCGACCGGCACGGACGACAACCCGATCGCCTTCGACAAGGACGTCTGGAATCTCGAGAAGTCCTGGTCCGCCCTCCTCACCGGCCGGACCTGGCGGCGCTACTCCGGTCGGGTCGCCCACGACCAGTACGGCGTGGTGGCGGTGCTCCGGCACCGTGCGAGCGGCCACGTCATCCGCGCCGTGAGCTTCCACCTGCCCAACCACCTGCACAACCGCCGCTCGGGCGGGCCCAACTACGCCAACCGCCAGGGGGTCGAGGCGATGTGGCGGATGGCCGCCCGGGTGCGCGCGCTCAAGGAGAACGCGCCTGAGGAGCACCAGTTCGTCGCGATGTGCGACTGCAACGTCACCGAGAACCGCGACACCACCGACCACCTCGTCAAGGGCCGGATCACCAGGCCGCTGCGGCTGGAGACCAACTACAGCGGCCGCAAGGGTGGGTCGGGGATCGACTACGTGATGGGCGAGCGCGACTCGCGGTTCCGCATCGACTCCTTCCGGTCCTACCGCCACCTGGTCACCGACCACCCCGGGATCGTCGCCACCTTCACGCGCAAGCGCTGAGCGGGCTGGGCATGGCCCTCTACGACTAGCGTCCTGCGAGTGGCCGCCCGGATCCCGCTCGCAATCGCTGCACTCGTGCGCGACGGCCTCGTGCTCCTGGTGCACCGCCATGCATCACGTCGTGGTATCCCAACTGCTGGGACCTCGTCGGCGGACATGTCGAGCCGAACGAGCTGCCCCACCAGGCCGTCACGCGGGAATGTCTCGAAGAGCTCGGGGTCCACGTCCAGGACCCCGGACCCATCCCGATGACGGTCAGCGACCCCACTCTCGACATGCATGCGTTCCTGGTCACGCGGTCAGCGCCGTCCAGGTCGCAGCCGATCAGTCGCAACGACCAGCCGGCTCATCGGGCACGAGCGGACGCACGGGTCGCGGCAGACCCGGTCACTGAGCCTGGCCCGTCTGCTTCGGCTCAGTTGTGCGGTGCCTGTGACGCACCAGGTGCATCACAGCCGCCGCACTGATCGCGGCTGCTGTCCCGCCCTTCAGGTCAGGACGTGCCTGTTGGCCCCGCCGTCAGATGGAGGGCGAGGTGTGGGGCAGGGTCATCGTCGGCGGGGTCGCGGGATGCCCGGTGGGGCGGGTGGATCGATCGCGGTGGTGCCGGTGTGGTCGCGGCGGTAGCGGTGGCCGTAGGGTGAGGTCCACTCGAACACCCCGTTCTCGACCATCGCGTAGCGCCAGGGGGAGTGGGTCTTGAGTCGGTGGTGGAAGCGGCACAGGCAGGCGAGGTTGTTGGTGCGTGTCGGACCGGGCTGGGGTCTGCCCTCGGCGTTGGCGTCGTGGTCGTACGCGACGACGTGGTCGACGTCGCAGCCGCGGGCCGGGCGCGTGCAGTGCGGGAAGACACACGTGCGATCCCGGAGAATGATCTGCTCGCGGATCCGGTCGGGGATCTCGTACCCCTGCGCGGTCAGCTGGGCGTTGAGGTCGATGACCGGCTTGATCGTGACCTCGGTGCGCGAGTCGGCGCACCACGACTTGATCTGGTCGAGCAGGACGAGGCGCTGGCCGTTCTCCATCCGTCCGGTGGGCCCGAAGACCGTGGTGTCGCCGGAGAAGCTGGCGTCGAAGTGGGCGTGGATCACGACCTCGCGAGCAGCAGGCAGGTTCGGCTCGTCGTTGGCTGCGTCGACGTCGGCCAGGGCTGCGTCGGTCTGGGCTGCACCGTCCTGGAAGGCGAGGTCGAGCGCGGTCTGCGTCCGGGCGAGCTCACCGAGGGCCTTGGCGCGTCGTGCGTCGAGCGACAGCTGCGATCCGAGTGCCTTCTGCGTGGCGGCGTGGTGGGCGACGGCGCGGTCGAGGTCGAGGGCGTCGGCGATGTCGAGGTCGGCTTCCAGGTGCAGGGTGCCGGCGTAGTGGACGTCGTCCTTGTTGACGGTGACGTGGCGGGGGTCGACGGCGAGGTAGCCGTCCTCGGGGTCCTTCGTGGGGTCGGCGGTGGCGAGGTCGTAGCGCTTGATGGTCTCGGCGACGAGCCGGTCGAGCTGTGCGGTGCCGATGCGTCCGGCGACGGCGGCGACCTGGGAGTCGACGAACCCGGCCGCCTCGCGAGTCAGGGCGGGTGAGGAGTGGATGGTGGTGTCCGCGACGACACGGGCCCGCCACGCGGGTACCTGGCCGGTGTGGACCTGGTCCCACAGTCGGGGGAGGCGGTGGCGCAGCTCGAGGGCGTGGCCGATGAGCTTCTTCGCCGCCGTGGTCGAGATCCCGAGGGTGGTGCCGAGCTCGGCGACGCAGAACTCCGCGACCAAGGGTGCACCGTCGCCGGCGATGGGCTCTTCGTGCTCGCACCCAGGGACCGTGAACGAGGCGGCGTCGTGGATCGACTCCGGCGGGTGCAGGTCCGCCCACCGGGCGGCAAGCACGAGCTGGTCGGCTGCGGCCCGGTCCTCGGTGGCCTTGCGGTCGCGGATCGCTGACAGCACGTCGGCGGCCGAGAGGTCGTCTGCGACCCCTCGTGCCCCGGCTGCCAGTCCGTCGATCATGTGTTCGATCCTACGGAAACCCACCGACAGTGGCCGCGACGGTGGCCACGGCTCTGATGGTTGCAGGCCAGACGATCTCGGAGTGGTTTCGAGGCTCGCTGCGCTCGCACCTCAACCACCGGAACCGGGGTCTCGATACGCCCACTCGTGCCTCGCGGGCTACTCGACCAGCGAAGTGAGGCGAGTCCTTGACCGCCAGGACGAGGTCTCGATGCGCCCGCTCGTGCCTCGCGGGCTACTCGACCACCGAAGCGAAGCGGGCCACTCGACCACAGAGGGGGAGGAGCGACACAGAATCCCTGTTGCGGTCATCACACGCGGGCTAGGTTTGCGATGACCCACCAGGAGCCGTCATGACCAGTGAGGACCTGCACGCCCGCCGCGTGAGTGCCGTGCGCGCCTGGACGCGCTTCGTCGAGGAGGGGGAGGGCGGCGCCACCGCGGTGCGGCCCGAGATCCTGCGCAGCTGGGAGCTGTCGGGCGTCGTGTCGCCGACGGTGACCCACGCGCCGCTCGCCGACGAGGGCGACACGGCCGACTTCTGGAGGCAGTCACCGCTCCAGACCGCCGTCGAGCGCGTCCAGGACGAGCTGCGGCGCACGGCCGAGGACGGCGACCTGGTGATCGCGGTGACCGACGACCAGACCCGGATCCTGTGGACCTACGGCGGCCGGGTCATGCGTCGCAAGGCCGAGACGGTCAACTTCGTGCCCGGCGGCCGCTGGGACGAGCAGAGCGTCGGCACCAACGCGCTGGCGATCGCGGGCCGGACCGCGCGGCCGGCGATGGTGTTCAGCGCCGAGCACTACGCCGAGGTCGTGCACAACTGGGTGTGCTGGGCGGCCCCGGTGTTCGACCCGGTGACCGGACGCTCGCTGGGGGTCATCGACCTGTCGACCACGTGGGACCGCACCCACCCGATCGGGCTCGCCACCGCGCGCGTGATGGCCCGGCTGATCGAGGGCGCCCTGCCGGCCGACCGGCGTACGACCCTCGCCGGCGACGCCGGCCCCACCGAGCCCGGGCTCACCCTGACCCTGCTCGGCACCGCCGAGGTGTGGCTCGACGGGCAACGGCTCCTGCTCAACCGCCGCCAGACCGAGATCCTCGCCCTGCTCGCCATGCACCCGGCGGGCCTGTCGGTCGAGCACCTGCACTCGCTGCTCTACGGCGACTCGTCGGTGACCACCTCGACCCTCAAGGCGGAGGTCTCGCACCTGCGGGCCGCCCTGGCCGGACAGCTGTCCTCGCGCCCCTACCGCCTCACGATGCCGGTCGCCACCGACGTCGAGGAGGTCCAGCGGCTGCTGCGCCGCGGCGACGTACGCGCGGCCGTGCGGGCGTACGGCGGCGACCTGCTGCCCGGCACCGACTCGCCCGCGCTGGTGCAGATGGGTGACTACCTCGCGGTGAGCGTGCGCGAGGCCCTGCTCGCCAACCCCGACGCCGACGCGGTGCTCCGCTACAGCGAGCTCGCGCCCTACGACACCGCCGTGGTCGAGGCGTGCCTCGCGGCACTGCCGGTCCACCACCCGGTCGCGCCGCTGCTCAAGGGCAAGCTGGCCGCCTCCGGCGGATGACCGACCTGCGGAGCGCGACCGCGTCCGTTGCCGCGCTCGTGACCGCGCTCGCGGTGCTGACGGCGTGCGGCGGCGATCGTCAGGAACCGGCTCCCGAGCCCGTGACGCGGTCCAGCGAGGCCCCCGACGCCGGGCCCTGGGAGACAGTGGTCGACGAGGGCACGGGAATCCGGTTCGACTTCCCCGTGGCGGCGACGCCGGTCGAGGGTGAGCAGGTCGTGGCCGGACACCGGTTCCCGACCTACACCTATGCGCACCAGGCCGGTCGCACCGAGCTGGTGGTGGTGCTCGAGGACGTCGGGCTGCGGCTCCGGCTGGTCCCCAAGGACATGGTCCGCATGATCACGGGCACGCTCGAGGGGGCAGGTGACGAGCAGATCCGGTGCGGGCAGGTGCGTGGCGACGCGCGGCGGCTGCGTACGACGTGCCGGTCGGTGGACGAGACGGGCCACGACCGGATCTCCATGGGCATCGCGCTGGCCTTCCGCGAGGTGGTGTCCACCTCGATCGTCGCCCACACCGCCGGCCCCGACGAGGGGTTGCACACCCACCAGGTCAGCGGCGCGGCCAGGAAGATCGCCGACAGCATGCGGGCTGGCGGCGAGGTGGTCTGAGCCGGTCGACCCCGCCCCCAACCGTTCGCCAACCAGTCCGACCTAGGTTCGGCACCAGGAGTGACCCACCTCACACTGGAGCGGCCAGATGACGAAGATCGAACTCACCGTCGACGGGGCTGCGGTCTCCGACGACGTCGAGCCCCGGATGCTGCTCGTGCAGTACCTGCGCGAGAAGCTCGGCAAGACCGGAACCGTGATCGGGTGCGACACCTCGAACTGCGGCGCCTGCACCGTCCACCTCGACGGCACGAGCGTGAAGTCGTGCAACGTGCTCGCCGTGCAGGCCAACGGGCGCACCGTGACCACGATCGAGGGGCTCGCCGACGCCGCCGAGGGTGAGCTGCACCCCGTCCAGGAGGCGTTCCGCGAGTGCCACGGCCTGCAGTGCGGCTTCTGCACCCCGGGGATGATCATGCAGGCCGTCGACCTGCTCGCCGAGAACCCGGACCCGACCGAGGAGGAGGTGCGGCTCGGCATGGAGGGCAACCTCTGCCGCTGCACCGGCTATCACAACATCGTGAAGAGCGTGCTCCACGCAGCTGAAGGAGCCAAGGCATGACCGCCACCCAGGACCGTCCCGCCGCGGAGATCGGCAAGGACCGGCGCCGCAAGGAGGACCAGCGGCTGATCACCGGTCGTACGCGCTGGACCGACAACATCACCCTGCCCGGCATGCTGCACCTGGCCATGGTGCGCAGCCCCTTCGCCCACGCCACCATCACCTCGGTCGACGTCGAGGCCGCCAAGGCCTCCCCCAACGTGGTCGCCGTGCTGAGCGGCAAGGACTTCGGCGACGAGCTCGGCGTGTGCATCAACGCCTGGCCGATCACGCCGGACCAGAAGACCCCGACCCACTCGCCGATGCCGTCCGACCGCGTGGCCTTCGCCGGTGAGGTCGTCGCCGTGGTCGTGGCGCGCAGCGCAGCCGAGGCGCGTGACGCCGCCGAGCTCGTCGACGTCGAGTACGAGGAGCTGCCCGCCGTCGTCGGCATCAAGAACGCCCTCGAGGACCAGGTCCTCGCGCACCCCGACCTCGGCACCAACAAGTCGGCCCTGTGGGTCTTCGACTCCAGCGACGCCGGCACCGGCGGCGACGTCGAGGCCGCGATCGAGGAGGCCCGCGCCAACGGCATCGTCATCGAGCGGGAGTACCGCCAGCAGCGGCTCATCCCCGCGTTCATGGAGCCGCGCAGCGTCGTGGTGGACCCCACCGGCAAGCAGATCACGATGTGGTCCGCGACCCAGATCCCGCACATCCTGAGGTTCGCCCTGGCGGCGACCACCGGCGTGCCCGAGTCCAAGATCCGGGTCATCGCGCCTGACGTCGGTGGTGGCTTCGGCGGCAAGCTCCAGACGACCCCGGAGGAGTGGATCGCCTGGGCCGTCGCGCGCCGGCTCTCCAAGCCGGTGAAGTACACCGAGACCCGCAGCGAGAGCCTGCTGGCGGCCCACCACGGCCGCGACCAGGTGCAGACGCTGACCCTCGCGGCCGACAAGGAGGGCAAGGTCACCGGCTTCAAGGTGCACCTCGACGCCGACCTGGGCGCCTACATCGCGATCGTCGGCGGCGGTGTCCCCGTCCTCGGCGCCTTCATGTTCAACGCGATCTACAAGTTCCCCTCCTACCGCTTCGAGTGCCAGACCGTGCTCACCAACACGACCTTCACCGACGCCTACCGTGGTGCCGGGCGTCCCGAGGCGACGTACGCCATCGAGCGGCTGATGGACGAGCTGGCCGCCGAGGTGGGGGTGGACCCGCTCGAGATCCGTGAGCGCAACTGGATCACGCACGAGGAGTTCCCGTTCACGACCGTCGCCGGGCTCGAGTACGACACCGGCAACTACGAGGCCGCCACGGCCAAGGCCAAGGAGTCCTTCGGCTACGACGCGCTGCGCGCCGAGCAGAAGGAGCGCCGCGAGCGTGGCGACCGCGTCCAGCTGGGCATCGGCGTCTCGACCTTCACCGAGATGTGCGGCCTCGCGCCGAGCCGGGTGCTCGGCAGCCTCGACTACGGCGCAGGCGGCTGGGAGCACGCGAGCGTACGGATGCTGGCCACCGGCAAGGTCGAGATCGTCACCGGCGCCAGCGCGCACGGCCAGGGCCACGAGACGGCGTTCAGCCAGATCGTCGCCGACCGGCTCGGGGTGCCGTTCGAGGACGTCGAGGTGCTGCACGGCGACACCCAGATCGCGCACAAGGGCCTCGACACCTACGGCTCGCGGTCACTGGTGGTCGGCGGCGAGGCGCTCGTCCGCGCGGTCGACAAGGTGATCGAGAAGGCCAAGCACCTCGCCGCGCACCTGCTCGAGGCCAACGCCGACGACCTCGACTACACCGCCGGGCGGTTCAGCGTCCGCGGCACCGACCAGGGCGTGACCATCCAGGAGCTCTCCACCGCGGCGTTCGCGGCGCACAACTATCCCGAGGACATGGAGCCCAGCCTCGATGCCGACGCGACGTACGACCCCGTCAACTTCAACTACCCCCACGGCACGCACCTGTGCGCGATGGAGGTCGACACCGAGACCGGTGCGGTGAAGATGCGGAAGTACACCTGCTGCGACGACATCGGGGTCATCATCAACCCGCTGATCGTGGCTGGTCAGGTCCACGGCGGACTGGTGCAGGGCATCGCGCAGGCGCTGTGGGAGGAGGCCGTGCACGACGAGGCCGGCACGCTCGTGAGCGGGTCGTTCGTCGACTACCTGCTCCCGACGTCGGCCGACACGATCTCCTTCGACGTCGTGCACACCGACGAGCCGAGCGTGTGCACGACCAACACGCTGGGCACCAAGGGCGTCGGCGAGGCCGGCACCATCGCCTCGACGCCGGCGGTCGTCAACGCCGTCGTCGACGCCGTACGCCACCTCGGCGTCCACGACATCCAGATGCCCTGCACGCCCGAGCGCGTGTGGCGGGCGATCCACGCGGGCGACGGTGACGCACCGACCCCGGAGACGGCGATGCCGCACTTCGAGGAAGGCGCCCTCAACCAGGACGAAGGAGCAGGCCAGTGATCCCGGTGAAGTTCGACTACCTCGCACCCACGTCGGTCGAGGAGGCCATCTCGGCGCTCGGCCAGCACGGCGACGACGCGAAGATCCTCGCCGGCGGGCAGAGCCTGCTGCCGGTGCTGCGGATGCGCCTCAACGCCCCCGAGGTCGTCATCGACCTCGGCGGCATCTCCTCGCTGCGGGGCATCCGCGACGACGGCGACGCCATCGTGATCGGCGCGATGACCACCCACCACGACGTGCGCGACGACGGTCTCGTCAAGGAGCACGCGCTGCTGCTCTCCAAGGCGGCGGCCGAGGTGGCCGACTCGCAGATCCGGCACCGCGGCACGTTCGGCGGGGCGCTCGCCCACGCCGACCCCGCGGGCGACCTCGGTGCACCCGCGCTCGCGCTCGGCGCCCAGTTCGTGATCGCCGGGCCCGGCGGGGCGCGTACGGTCGAGGCGTCCGACTTCTTCGTCGACCTCTTCGAGACCGCGATCGGCGACGACGAGATCCTCACCGAGGTGCGCATCCCCAAGCACACCGGCTGGGGCGCCCACTACGAGAAGTTCGTCCGCGTCGCGCACCAGTGGCCGATCGTGGCCGTCGCCGCCACCGTGAAGGGCTCGATCGACGAGGCGCGCATCGGTCTGACCAACATGGGCTCGACGCCCCTGCGGGCCACCGCCAGCGAGCAGGCATTGGCCGGCGCCAGCGCGACCGAGGACGGCGTACGCGCCGCCGCGGACCTCGCCGCCGACGGCACCAACCCGCCCTCGGACCTCAACGGCGCGGCCGACTACCGGCAGCACCTCGCCCGGGTCCTCACCGGACGGGCCGTCCTCAAGGCCGCGGGGGTGTAGGGGTGGAGCTGAACCACCGGTTCACCGTCCCGATCGGCGTCGAGGAGACCTGGGCGCACTTCAACGACATCGCCTCGGTGGCCGAGTGCTTCCCGGGCGCGCAGGTCACCGAGGCCGACGAGAGCTCCTTCTCGGGGTCGGTCAAGGTCAAGCTCGGGCCGATCGCGCTGCAGTACAACGGGAGCGGCACCTTCGTGGAGAAGGACGCCGAGGCCCACCGGTTCGTCGTCGACGCCAAGGGCAAGGACAAGCGCGGCAACGGTACGGCCGGGGCGAAGGTGACCGTGTCGATGAGCGACGCGGGCGGCTCGACGGACGTGGCGGTGGAGACCGACCTCGCCATCACCGGCAAGCCCGCACAGTTCGGGCGCGGGGTGATGCAGGACGTCTCGGACAAGCTGCTGGGTCAGTTCGTGGCGTGCCTCGAGCAGCGGCTCACGGCGCCTGAGCCCGAACCGGCACCCGCGCCGCCGACCGAGCCTGCCGCTGAGGCGACTGCGCCGGCGGCCGCGGCCGCGCCGCCGCCTCCTCCGGCACCACCCCCGCCCCGGCCCGTACGGGAGCCCGAGGCGCTCGACCTCGGCAGCGCCGTGCTGCCGGTGATCCTCAAGTCCTACTGGAAGCAGGCTCTGGCCGCGATCGTGGTGCTCGTCGTCGTGCGGAGGCTGCTCAGAAGACGTTGAGCGGGCGGAACTGGACGGAGATGCGCGGCCCTGCGTGAGCCACCTTGGGCACGGCGTGCTCCCAGGTGCGCTGGCACGAGCCTCCCATCACGACGAGGTCGCCGTGCCCCATCGTCAGCGCGATCGACGACCCGCCGCCCCGGGGCCGCAGCAGCAGCCGGCGCGGGTCGCCGACGCTGACGATCGCGACCATCGTGTCGGCGGTGCGGCCGCGGCCGATCGTGTCGCCGTGCCAGGCGACCGAGTCGCGACCGTCGCGGTAGAAGCAGCAGCCGGCCGTCACGAACGGCTCGCCCAGCTCGGGCCGGTAGTGCCGGCTCAGTGCCGTACGTGCCTCGTCCAGTGCGGGATGGGGGAGCGGGGCACCAGCGAGGTAGGTGTGGACCAGGCGGGGGACGTCGACCACCGAGTCGTACATCTCGCGTCGCTCGGCGCGCCACGGCACCTCCTCGACGAGTGCGGAAAACACGGCGTCGGGGTCCGCCAGCCAGCTGCGCTGGACGTCGACCCACGCTCCGCGGGTCAGCAGGCGACGCTCAGGTGACAGCGCCACGGAATCCGCGGTGTGGTCGGCGAAGAGGGACGTCTGGTAGTCCACGACGGCAGCGTACCAGCCGAGTCGAACAGACGTTCGACCCCCTCGGGATGTCGAGGGTTTATCGAAGGAACCGTCAAATTGGAGACACCCGTCCAGACCAGTCCTAGCCTGACTGCTATGGATCCGGTCGACGTCGTCGTCCCGCGACAGCGGGCGCTGAAGCACGTCCAGGTCCGCGAGCACGTCCGCAGCCTCATCGAGGCGCAGCCGCCGGGCTCCGCGGCACCGTCCGAGCGCGAGCTCGTGGCTCGTTTCGGCGTGGCGCGGATGACCGTACGACAGGCGCTCGACGCGCTCGTCGCCGAGGGCCTCCTCGAGCGGATCCCCGGCCGCGGCACCTTCGTCGCACAGCCGCCCAAGAACGCCGGACGCCTGACCTCCTTCACCGAGGAGATGCGCCGCCGCGGGATGCTGCCGGAGTCGCAGACGCTGCTCGCCCGCGTCGAGCAGGCCGGCCCGGGCGTGGCCCGGGCGCTCGACATCTCACCGGGCGACCCGGTCCTGCACTGGCGGCGGCTGCGCCGTGCCGACGCGGCCATCGTCTGCGTCGAGGACGCCTACCTCAACGAGGTGCTGCTGCCGGGCTTCCTGCAACACGGCACGCCCACGAGCCTCTACGAGGCCCTCGGTGCGCGCGGCCTGCGCCCGACCGAGGTCGAGGACTCCATCAGCGCCGACCGTGCCAGCGCGGACGAGGCGGCGATCCTCGAGATCGCCGAGGGCGACCCGGTCCTGCGCCACGCCCGTCGTGCCGTGTCGGAGGGGCGCATCGTCGAGGTGTCGCGCACCTGCTACCGCCACGACCGTTTCACCGTCTACCTCCAGCTCAACGACCGCTGACGCGTCACCCGCGGCGCAGCTCGGCGAGCTCGCGCTCGAGGTTGGCCCGCGCCGCCGCCTCCCACAGCTCGCGCGCCTGCGAGGTGTGGAACAGGTGCGGCTTCGCCGCGAGGTCCGAGAGCACGGCCGCCCGGCCGGCGCGGAAGTCCGCGTCGCCCACGTGCGCGAAGTCGGCCCGCACGCCCGCGACGTAGGCGTCGTACCGCTCGCGCGGCGCAGCGAGGATCGCGAGGTCGGCGTCGCTGAGCGCGCAACCCGCGGGGTCGTCGTCGTCCGGGCGGTGGTGGACGGTCATCCGCACCAGCCGCGCCGCCTCGGCTGCGTACGCCGCGGGCAGGGTCCGTTCGGCCCAGCGGGCGGAGCGCTCCTCGTCGTCCTCGGCCCCCTCGTAGACCGCGTCGTGGAACCAGGCGGCGAGCGCGACGGCGGTCCGGTCGAACCCGGCGCCCGCGGCGGCCAGCCGGTCGAGCCGCTCGAGGACCTCCTCGAGGTGCAGCAGGTCGTGGTAGCCGGGACGGTCCCAGGCGGCGAGCAGCTCCTCGCGCAGGTCGTGGTGGTCGGGGAGCGGCCACCGCCCGGCGAGCGTCATCGGGGCGGGGGTCACCCGCGGGCGTCCTGGAGCTCGCGCGCCTGCGCGTGCCCGGACGCCATCGCCCACCGGATGGCGCCGGTCGACACCTTCCCGAGCGCGCGGCCGACGACCCGGTCCAGCGCCTCGTCGAGCACGGGCGGATGGGGCAGACCCAGCTCGCGGCGTTGCCACTCGGGCGTCAGCGACACGGCGGCACCGACGAGGGCGAGGTACGCCGGGCGCGCGGCGACCGGCAGGTCGGGATGCCAGACGAGGAACGAGATGGCGTCGCGCGCGGCGGGGGTCCCGGCGAGCTCGGGCCGGTAGGCGTCGAGCGTCGCGCGGAGGCCGGCCTCGGTCGTGGGCGGGTCCGTCACGCCGAGCAGGGCCGCGACGTGCGCGGTCTGGGCGACGTACTCGTCGCGCTCCGCCCCCACGAGCGGCTCGTGCCCGAACCGGTCGTGCGCCAGCAGGAAGCTGTCGACCTCGGCGACGTGCACCCAACCGAGGAGGTGCGGGTCCGAGGCGGCGTACGGGGTGCCGTCGGGCATCGTGCCGGTCACCGACTCGTGGGCGCGCTGGACGGCGCGGATGACCTGGAGGGCGTCGCGCTCGGCCCCGAACGTGGTCATCGCGATGTAGGTGGAGACCTGCGCCAGGCGTCCCCACATGTCGCCGCGGTAGCCGGAGTGGTCCGCCACGCCCTGCATCGCCGCCGGGTGCAGCGACTGCAGCATGATCGCGCGGATGCCGCCGACGAACATCGAGGCGTCGCCGTGCACGCGGGTGATCGGGGAGTCGGGCGCGAACCACCGCGGGCCCGGGGTGCCGTGCACGCGCTCGCGGTTGCGCGGGCCGTCGGGGCCGGCGACCTTGCGGAACAGCTCGGCGCCGAGGCGTTCGCGGAGGGTCACGACGTCGAGAGTAGCGACGGCCCCCAACGCCCCGGTCCGGCTTTGACTTCGAGTACTCGAAGTTCCTAGCGTCGAGGTCGTGACCGCCTACGCCGAGCCCCGCAGCTACACCATCCGGGAGACCGCAGCCCTCACCGGGCTGCCGGCCAGCACGCTGCGCTACTACGAGCAGGTCGGGGTCATCCCCCCGATCAGCCGCGGCGCGAGCAGCGGACACCGCGTCTACGGCGAGGACGACCTCGACCAGCTGATGGCGGTCTCCTGCCTGGCCGCGACCGGGATGGGGCTCGACGACATGCGCCACTACATGGCCAACGCCAGGCGTGGTGCCGCTGCCGCGGCCGAGCAGCGCGAGCTGCTCGAGCTGCAGCAGCAGCACCTCAGGGTCGAGGCGGAGCGGCTGGTCCTGCGCCAGCGCTACGTCGACCTGAAGATCGGCTACTGGCAGGCCGTGGAGGACGGCGACGCCGCCCGGAGCGAGGACATCGCGTCCCGGGCGCGTGACCTCGCCGAGGAGCTGCGCGCGGTCACCGACCACTAGTCGGCACCCGCCGACGTACGCCCCGGGGCAGCCCCGGGGCATCCCCACAGAGCACCCCAGAGACCAAGGAGACACCCCCATGCGCGTGAACGCCTACGCCGCACCCGCAGCCGGTGAGCCGCTGGCCCCGACGACCATCGAGCGCCGCGAGGTCGGCGCCGACGACGTGCTGATCGCCATCGAGTACGCCGGCATCTGCCACTCCGACATCCACACCGTCAACGGCGACTGGGGCCCGCAGCCCTTCCCGCTCGTCCCGGGTCACGAGATCGTCGGCACCGTCACCGAGGTCGGCGCCGACGTCACCCGCCACCGCGTCGGCGACCGGGTCGGCGTCGGCTGCATGGTCAACTCGTGCGGCACGTGCGACAACTGCCGCAACGGCGACGAGCAGTACTGCCGCGAGGGCATGGTCGGCACGTACGCCGCCACCGACCGCGACGGCACCATCACCCAGGGCGGCTACTCCACCCACGTCGTGGTCGACGCCGACTACGTCCTCTCGATCCCCGAGGGCCTCGACCCCGCGGCCGCCACGCCGCTGCTGTGCGCCGGCATCACGACGTACTCGCCGCTCAAGCACTGGCAGGCCGGGCCCGGCAAGAAGGTCGCCGTCGTCGGCCTCGGCGGGCTGGGGCACATGGCCGTCAAGATCGCTCACGCCATGGGTGCCGAGGTCACGGTGCTGTCGCAGTCGCTGAAGAAGCAGGAGGACGGCCTCCGCCTGGGCGCCGACCACTACTTCGCCACCAGCGACCCCGACACCTTCGAGGCGCTCGCGAGCTCCTTCGACCTGATCATCAACACCGTCAGCGCGAAGATCGACGTCAGCGCCTACCTCGGCCTGCTCGCCGTCAACGGCGCGATGGTCAACGTGGGCGCCCCCGCCGAGCCGCTGAGCCTCAACGTGTTCTCGCTGCTCAGCAACCGCCGCACCTTCGCCGGCTCGATGATCGGTGGCATCGCCGAGACCCAGGAGATGCTCGACTTCTGCGCCGAGCACGGCATCGGCTCCGAGGTCGAGGTCATCGCCGCCGACCAGGTCAACGAGGCGTACGAGCGCGTGCTCGCCTCCGACGTGCGCTACCGGTTCGTGATCGACAGCAGCACGCTCGCCTGACCCGCGGTGGTCGTCACGCCGGGGCCCGGTCGGATGTTGTACGCCGCCGGTCCCGGCGGACCTCGGCGTCACGCCTCGGCGGCGAGGTCCCCGGCGTCGACGATCCGGTAGGCGTACCCCTGCTCGGCGAGGAACCGCTGCCGGTTCTGCGCGAAGTCGGCGTCGACGGTGTCGCGCGACACGATCGTGTAGAAGTGCGCGGTGCGGCCCTCGGTCTTGGGCCGCAGCAGCCGGCCGAGGCGCTGCGCCTCCTCCTGGCGCGAGCCGAACGACCCGCTGACCTGGATGGCCACCTCCGCCGAGGGGAGGTCGATGGAGAAGTTGGCGACCTTGCTGACCACGAGCAGGTCGATCTCGCCGGTGCGGAACGCCTGGAAGAGCCGCTGTCGCTCCTTGACCGTCGTCTCGCCCTTGATCACGGGGGCGTCGAGCATCTCGCTGATCTCGTCGAGCTGGTCGATGTACTGGCCGATGACCAGCGTCGGCTGGCCGGCGTGCTGGCGCACGAGGTCGCGCACCACGTCGATCTTGGCGTGGGTGCAGGAGGCGAGGCGGTAGCGGGTGTCGGGATCGCTGGTGGCGTACGCCAGTCGCTCGCCGTCGGGGAGGGTGACCCGCACCTCCACGCAGTCGGCGGGCGCGATCCAGCCCTGCGCCTCGATGTCCTTCCAGGGCGCGTCGTAGCGCTTGGGGCCGATGAGGGAGAAGACCTCGCCCTCGCGGCCGTCCTCGCGCACCAGCGTCGCGGTGAGGCCGAGCCGGCGGCGGGCCTGGAGGTCCGCGGTCATCCGGAAGATCGGCGCCGGCAGCAGGTGCACCTCGTCGTAGACGATGAGCCCCCAGTCGCGCGCGTCGAGGAGCTCGAGGTGCGGGTAGACGCCCTTCCGCTTGGTGGTCAGCACCTGGTAGGTCGCGATCGTGACCGGCCGGACCTCCTTGACGGCGCCGGAGTACTCGCCGATCTCGTCGGCGGTCAGCGAGGTGCGGGCGACGAGCTCGTCCTTCCACTGCCGCGCGCTGACCGTGTTGGTGACGAGGATGAGGGTGGTCGCCTGCGCCTGCGCCATGGAGGCCGCGCCGACGATCGTCTTGCCCGCCCCGCAGGGCAGCACGACCACACCGGACCCGCCGTCCCAGAAGGAGTCGGCCGCCTCGCGCTGGTAGGGACGCAGCGTCCAGCCGTCCTCGGCCAGGTCGATCGCGTGCGCCTCGCCGTCGACGTAGCCGGCGAAGTCCTCGGCCGGCCAGCCGAGCTTGAGCAGCGCCTGCTTGAGGTTGCCGCGCTCGCTCGGGTGCACCGCGACGCTGTCGTCGTCGAGGCGCGCGCCGACCATGCCGGCGACCTTCTTGGCGCGCAGCACCTCCTCGAGCACCGGCCGGTCGGTCGAGGAGAGCACCAGCCCGTGGACCGGGTGCTTCTCCAGCCGGAGCCGGCCGTAGCGGCCCATCGTCTCGGCGACGTCGACGAGCAGCGCGTGCGGGACGGCGTACCGGCTCCAGGTGAGCAGGGCGTCGACCACCTGCTCGGCGTCGTGGCCGGCGGCGCGGGCGTTCCAGAGGCCGAGCGGCGTGAGGCGGTAGGTATGGATGTGTTCGGGCGAGCGCTCGAGCTCGGCGAACGGTGCGATCGCCTTCCGCGCCTCGGCGGCCGACGGGTGGTCGACCTCGAGCAGGAGCGTCTTGTCCGACTGGACGATGAGGGGACCGTCGTTCATTCGGGGTCCCTGCGGGAGCGCGAGCGCAGCGAGCGATCTCGTGGGGTGATCTGCACCCGACGATTCTACGGACGGGGCCAGCACGGCCGTGCCAGCATGCGGCGCAGCGACCGTACGGACGGCGCACGTGAGGGCGGGGACGGCATGGACGAGGACGAGCTGGACTGGTTCGAGTCGGTGGTGGCGGCGACCAAGGAGGCAGCGGGCCTGCCCGCAGGCTGGGGCACGTACCCGACACCGCTCAGCGCGGAGGAGGAGCTGGAGGACGCTCCTCCACCGCCGCGGCTGCGCAGCGGCATGACCACCGACGAGCTGCTGCCCTACGGCACGGTCGTGCCGACCGCGTACGGGGCCGACCCCGTCGTCGAGCGGGTCGTCGCGCCCCCGATCGTCGCCCCGCACGGCTCGATCTGTGCCTACGACCCGATGTCGGTCGCCTGGCAAGGAGTGTCCGTCCGCATCGAGCTGCGCGGCGAGCTGCTGCCCGTCGAGATGGCGGTCCTGCGGCGCGACACCCCGCGAGGCGTCCGCGTGCAGGGAGCCGTCGCGGTGGTCGGCAACCTGGCCGCGGTCCGCGAGTGGATCGAGATGCCGTCCGCGACCCGACTCTCGATCGACAAGGGGTGTGGCGCGTTCGTCGCGGCCGACCGGGTCGACGAGGTGTCGGCGGTCGCGGACCGGCTCCCGTGGCCCTACGTCCCGGACGGCGCGCAGGCGGTCGAGCTCGACGGGGTCGTGGCGGGGGTGCTGTTCGACCCCGGTGAGGGTCCCTACGGCTACGAGCTGATGCTCGGCCGCGGGCGGTACGCCGTGCCCGAGGCGCTGCTCGTCGACCTCCACGTGCTGCCGCGCTGAGGCAGCCGGATCGAGCGGATCAGCTGGCGGACGCGGCCTTCTGGCGGGCCCGGAAGGCGGCCACGTTGGCGCGCGATGAGCACCGGTCCGAGCAGTAGCGCCGCGACTGGTTGGGCGAGGTGTCCACGAAGACGTGGTCGCAGCGGGCCTCGGAGCAGATCCCGAGGCGGGTGGCGCCGAGGTCGCACACCAGGTTGGCCAGGCCCATCAGCGCCTCCCCGATGAGCAGCTCGGCCACCGAGGCGGCGCGGTTGGCGACGTGCATGTGCAGGTTGTCGGGATCGTGGTCGGAGATCATCGGCGTGACCGGGTGCCGCGCGAGCAGGTCGTTGAGCGAGCTCACGACGAGGGTCACGTCGTCGACGTCGGAGGCCTCGAACACCGCCCGCAGCTCGGAGCGGAAGGCCTGCAGGGACTCCACGTCGCCCTCGACGAGCGACCGGTGCAGCCACGAGCGGTCCGCGAGGTGCGCGCGCAGCGCCTCCTCGTCGAGGAGCTCGGCGTTGACGAGCGCCGCCGAGCGCTCGGCGTACCGGATGAAGTCCATCCGGCAAGTCTACGGAGGGGGCGGGGCGCGCCTACGCCCGGCGGACGCCGGTGATGCGGTGCACCGCGAACTCGCGCACGTCGTCGGCGCGGTGGTCGTACGCCGCCAGCCGGCCGCCGTCGAGGCGGCGCGGGTCGACGACCCGCTCACCGGTCGCGCCGTGGTTGTCGACGTAGCCGATCACCACGGTGCTGCCCGCCTCGATGGCCTCGCGCAGCGCCGCGAGCGCGCCGGACGGCGTGGTCGTCTCCGCGGTCGCCGGTCGCGAGGACCGGGCCCGGTCGCCGGCACGGATCGCGGTGGCCACCGCCTGCAGCTCGGCCGCCCGGCGGGCCTCGACCGCACCGGCGGGCCGGCGACCGCGACGGGTGCGCGCGCGCCGGAGGTCGGGACGGCTGACCCGTACGGTGCCGTCGGCGGCCTCGACGACGGGAGCGGCGCCGAGCTCGCGCAGGCGGGGCAGGAGCACGTCGAGGGGCGAGGTGGCGATCGCCACCGTCGGTGCGAGCAGGCGCAGGCCGAGGCTCCGGGCGCGCGCGTCGTGCACCAGCGCGGCGAGGGCGGCCTCGTCGTCGGACCGCAGGAAGGCCTCGGCGTGGCCGACGCGGACGCTGCCGAACGTGCGGGACACGTCGTCGACCAGGAACTCCAGCGGCTGCGGCACCGGGGTCTGCGACACCGCGGCCAGGAAGTCGCGCACCTCGGCCGCCGACCAGCCCGCGTCGAGGCCGCGGCGCACCGACCCGGCGGTGAACCGGTAGACGGTCGCCCCGCCGCGGGACTCCACGTCGGCGAGCAGGTGCAGCCGTCGGGCGACCTCGGTCTCGAGGGGGCCGGGCGCGACGGCCGTGAGGTCGGCCTGCAGCAGCACGTGGTCCACCGGCCGGGGCAGGTGCGGGTCGATGGCCGCGGCGGCGGCCGTCAGGTCGTCCTCGGCGGCGTGCCGACCGCTCGGGGGGAGCCCGCCGGCTCCGCTGACGCCGAGCACCGCCGCCTCGCTCACGGCGGCCGCGACCAGGTCGGCGAAGGTCGTGGGCCGCCGCGGGCGCAGCCAGCGCACGCGCTGCACGAGCGAGGCGATGCCGGTGCCCGCGGCGAGGACCTCGCCGTCCGGCAGCTCCGCCAGCACCCGCAGGGCCAGCCGGCGCGCCTCCTCGGCCAGCCCGCTGGAGAGCTCCGGCGCGAGGGCGTTCCAGGCCTTGCCGGCGGGGTCGCGCGAGCCCACGAGCGACGGCACCCGGCTGCTCGCGAGCCAGCCGCCCACCAGCCGGGTCCAGCGCTCGGAGATCGGCCGGCCGGACCACACGTCGAACTCGTCGGTCGGCAGCCATGCGGGGGAGCCGTCGGTGTCGGCGGCCTCGGCGATCAGTCCGGCCGCGAGCGCCACCTCGACGACCAGCGCCGCTCCCGGCTCGTCGACGTGCAGGTCGCGCGCGACGGCCTTGAGGTCGCGGACCGCCAGTCCGCCGCTGCGCAGCACGCTCGGGGGCTGCACGCCCCAGTGGTCGAGCAGCAGCTCCACCCGGCGTACGACGTCGAAGGCCGCGCCGGCCGCGCTGCGGGCCACGAGCGCGGCGTCGCGCGCCGACGTGGCGAGCGCCGGCACGTCGTCGACCGGCTCGGTGGTCGTACGACCTCCGCGGAGCGCCAGGCCCACCTCGCCCGGCAGCACCACCGAGTCGCCGTCACGCGGCACCAGCAGGCGGCGGCTGAGCAGCTCCTCGGCGGGCGAGCGGGCCTCGGCCGGTGACACGGTGCGCCGCGCCGACCCGGTCGTCCCCTCCCCGCCGTGCTCGTCGACGTGGCGCAGCAGGGCGGCCGCGGCGGGGGAGAGCTCCGCGATCCGCGCCGTGACCTCGGCGGGAGCCGCCGGGTCGGGGCTGGAGGGCCGCAGCCCGCTCACCAGGCCGGGCATCCCGCGCATCGCGTCGGCCACGCCCGTCAGTGGGCGTACGCCTCCGGGCGCCTCCCACGCCAGCGCCAGGTCGAGCAGGTGCTGGAGCGCGGCAGCGGTCCGGTCCCCGTCGGCCCGCACGATCGAGATCAGCTCCTCGGAGGTGGTTTGACCTGCAACCAGCAGGGCATCAAGCACCGAGAGCTCCAGATGGTCCAGGCTGTCGAGGGCGCGGTGGATCGACGAACGCGTGGCGGCCCGCGAGGCCAGCTGCGACGAATCCTGAGGGGCGGGTGTGGCGAGATCTGGACGGGCCCGGAGCAGCGCCACGAGCCGCTCGTCCGGCCAGCCGCGCAGCTGGTCGGCGAGGGTGCGTGCGGGTGTCGTCCGCCCTGAACTGGACATCCCTCTTACGCTACTCGCCGGGTCGAGACCGCGGCCCCACATCTCGACACGGGGCGAAGAGGGCTGGGCATGAAGGACGTCGATCTGCACCACGGGGCGTCGACCGACGTCGGACTGGTGCGAAAGGTCAACGAGGACTCCTACCTCGTCGCGCCCCCGGTGTTCGTGGTGGCCGACGGCATGGGCGGACACTCCGGCGGTGACGTGGCCAGCCGGATGGTCGTCGAGGAGTTCCAGCGGCTCGCGGAGGCCTACGACCCCCGTCGCGGGGCCGAGCTGGTGTCCGACGCCCTCGCCCGCGCCCAGGCGCGGATCATCGACTACGGCGAGGCACACCGTGCCCTCCAGCCGGGCTGGCACGCGGGCACGACCGCGGTGGCCGCCGTCCTGGTCGACGACGACGGTGTCACCAAGTGGCTGCTCGTCAACCTCGGCGACTCGCGGATCTACCGCATCGTCGACGGCCGGCTCGAGCAGGTCAGCGTCGACCACTCCGTCGTGCAGGAGCTCGTCGACTCCGGCCAGATCACGCCCGAGGAGGCCTCGGTGCACCCAGAGCGGCACGTCATCACGCGCGCGCTCGGCAGCCCCGGAGGCATCCAGCCCGACTTCTTCCTGCTGCCCCTCGGCTCGGTCGAGCGCCTGATGCTGTGCAGCGACGGCGTCACCGGGATGATCGAGGACGAGGAGATCGAGGAGATCCTCGAGTCCGTCGCCGACCCGCGTGACGCCGCCGACCGGCTCGTCAAGGCGGCGGTCGCCGCCGGCGGTCGCGACAACGCGACGGCGATCGTCGTCGATGTGGTGGGATTGGTGAAGGACGCGACCTACGACTCGCAGCGGCAGCTGGAGAGTCTCGAATCGAAGCTGGGGGGACGACTGTGAGCACAGAGGCCAGGTTCGCCGCGGGGGACTGGTACGCCGTGGTCGGTGACCGGGCCACGGTCCTGCTGCCCGGCAGCCAGCGCGGGCGCGTCGCCGGCCTCTGGGACCTCGCCGACTCCGGCGCCGGTGCCGACGCGCTCCTCGACGCCCTCCTCGCGGACGGTCTGTCCTCGCTGGACCACTTCGCCCTCGTCGCCCACGGCGACGAACGCACCCGGCTCCTCGTCCGCGGTGCCCCCACAGCAGCCGTCTCCTCCACCGGGGGCGACGAGCTCGTCAGCGCCGCCCCGGGCACCGCCTGGGCCGAGCGGCTGGTGACCGGCGTCTCCAGCATCAGGGTCACCCTCACCGGAGACGCCGCGGCCGAGCACCTCCTCGCGCCCGGCCTGGCGCGCGTGTCGGTGGTCGAGTTCGGTGCGCCGGCCCCCGCCGCGGAGCCGGCGACCGAGGATGCTGCCCCGGCCCTCGCGGCCGAGGCGGAGCCCGAGCCCGAGCCCGCCGTCACGCCCGAGCCGGAGCCCGAGCCGGAGCCGGAGGCCGCTCCCGAGCCGGTCGCCGCCGTGGAGCCGGCACCCGAGCCGGCGGACGCGCCGATGCAGTTCGGCGAGCCGGCCGACGACCCGACGCCCACCGGTGAGACGCCCGCCGTGGCCGACGACTGGTCCGACCGCGACGGCCAGACCCAGATCGGCGCGCCGGCGCCCGACTTCGACCGCCCGCCGATCCCCGGCCAGGAGATCGCCCCCGAGGTGGTCTCGCGACCCGTCGCCGCCCTCGTCTTCTCGACCGGCGACGTCGTCGCCGTCGACCGGACCGTCCTGGTGGGTCGCGCGCCGGAGGCACGACGCTTCGCCTCCCAGGACCAGCCCCACGTCGTGACGGTGCCGAGCCCGCACCAGGAGATCTCCTCCACGCACCTCGAGATCCGGCCCGGCGCCGGGGCCGACCACGGCTCCGCGATCGCCACCGACCTCGGCTCGACCAACGGCACCGTGCTCGCCCTGCCCGGCCTCGACGCCGAGGAGCTCAAGCCGGGCATCGCGGTCAGCCTCGTCCCCGGCGCCGTGCTCGACCTGGGCGACGGCGTCACCATCCAGGTCACCAACCCCTGAACCGCACCGTCGTGACCCAGCACCCCCAGCCCCTGACCTATCCGGTCGCCCAGCTCGAGCGGCGGTTCGTCGCGTTCGCGGTCGACCGCCTGCTCGCGTGGACCCTGCTGGCGGCCGTCGGCGTCGGCACGGCGCTGTTCGTCTCCGACGACGTCTGGACCGTGGTCGGTGCCGTGGCCGGTGCGATGGTGCTGCTCTGGCTGGTGCTCGCGATCGTGCTCGGGGTCAGCGGCACCTCGCCCGGCAAGGCGATGACGGGCCTGCGCGTGGTGCACCACGGCACGGGCACTCCGATCGGCGTGGGACCGGCCCTGCTCCGCTCGTTCGTGCTCGGGGCCTCGGGCCTGCCCACCTTCGGCATCGGGGTCGCCACCCTGGCGTGGACCGCCGTCGAGGACCGCGGCCGGCAGCGCCGCGGATGGCACGACCACCTGACCGACACCGTCGTGGTCGACGTACGCCCCGTCGTCGAGGTCGCCGACGACGGCGCCGACGACGGCCCGCGGCACATCGTGAACCTCACCGCGATGCGGCTGGTCCCGGCTCCGCCGGTCGAGGCGGTGAAGACGCCGGAACGCTCGGAGAACTCCGTACGCCGCCAGCCGCTGCCGGCCGACCTCGCCCAGCCTCCCGCCGCCGTCACCGCTCCGCCCCGCGCCGCCGCGCCCCAGGCCGCTCCTCCCCAGCCCGCGCCCCACCCGGCGCCGGCGCCGATGCCCCCACCCGTCCGGCCCCACCCGCAGCAGTCCCCGCTGCAGCCCCCGCAGCAGCCCCCGCAGCAGCCCCCGCGCCAGCCTGCGCAGCCGTGGCCCCAGCAGCCGCACCCGGCCCCGCCGCAGTGGCAGCAGCCGCCGCACCACCAGCAGCCGGCGCCGACCCGTACGCCTGCGTCAGCCCACCCGCGCTGGCGGGTGCACTTCGACAACGGCGAGAGCTTCGTGATCGCCGGCCTCGCGCTGGTCGGCCGGCGGCCCGAGGCCCGGTCGGGGGAGAACGTCGCCCACCTGATCCCGCTCTCCTCCGCCGACATGTCGGTCTCCAAGACCCACGCCCAGTTCGGCCCGGCGCACGACGGGACCATCGTCGTGATGGACCGCGGCTCGACCAACGGCACCGTCCTGGTCCGCCAGGGCGTCTCGCGCCAGCTCGCGCCGGGCAAGCCCGCGGCCCTCGTCGACGGCGACAAGGTCGTCTACGGCGACCGCGAGATGACCATCTCCCGCGAGCACTGAGCACTCGGCGCAGCCACCGCCGCTGCCCACGCGACAGGACGTGGCGGCAGGATGTGTCCGTGCCGACCTTCCTGGACCTGCTCTACGACGAGGCGCCGCTCGCCGCCTTCGACGAGCACCTCGCCCGTGCCGAGGCCGGTCTCGGCGAGGCCGAGGCCGCGGTGCTGCGATCGGAGTACGACGTCGCCGTCCGGCTGCGCGACCTCATGGGGCGGATGCGCTCGCGGGAGGCGGAGCTCTCCGCGCTCTACGAGACCGCCTCGGACCTCACCGCGATCCGCGACGTCGACACGATCCTGGCCGCGATCGTGCGTCGCGCGCGCCAGCTGCTGCACTGCGACATGACCTACCTCTCCCTCAACGACGAGAGCGACGGCGCGTCCTACATGAAGGTCACCGACGGCGCGCTCACCCGGGAGTTCCAGAACCTCCGCCTGCCGCTGGGGACCGGCCTGCTCGGGCTGGTCGCGCAGACCGGCGCGGCCTACTTCACCGAGGACTACTCGACCGACCAGCGGTTCGTGCACCAGGGCTACATCGACGAGGCCGTCGCCGGTGAGCAGATCCGGGCGATCCTCGGGGTGCCGCTGGTGCTCGACGGGGTCGTGATCGGCGCCCTGCTCGCGGTCCACCGGTCCGTACGCCGCTTCCCGCAGAACGAGGTCAGCCTGCTGACGTCGTTCGCGGCCCACGCCGTCGTGGCGCTGGAGAACGCCCGGCTGTTCGCCGAGCTCGACGAGGCGAACCGCTCCCTGACCCGCCACACCGAGGCCGTGGACGCCGCCGCGCTGGCGCACGACCGGCTCACCGACGTGCTCATCGGCGGCGGTGGCGTGGCCGAGGTCGCCGACGTGCTGTCGGGCGTGCTCGACGGTGCGGCCTCGGTGTGGACCTCGTCGGGCGAGCTGCTGGCGGGGGAGGACCCCGGCCTGGAGTGGCGGGAGGTCGTGCCCGGCGCGGTCGCCTCGGGGCGATCGGTGGCCGTCGGCTCGGGGATGGTCGCAGCGGCGCTCGCCGGCACCGAGCACGTCGCGACCCTGGTGCTGCGGCGCGACGAGCCGCTCGACCTCGCCGGGCGCCGCACGCTCGAACGCGGTGCACTCGTCACCGCGCTCGTCCTCCTCTTCGCCCGGTCCGTCACCGACGCCGAGGAGCGGCTCGGCGGCCAGCTGCTCGCCGACCTGCTGGAGGCCGACGCCGAGTCGCGCGAGCGGCTGCGCGAGCGCGTACGCCGTCACGGCGCCCGCCTCGACGGCCCCCTGGTCGTGGCGACCGCGACCGTGGAAGGCGCCGACCGGCACCGCGCCAGCCGTGCCGCCGTCGCCCTGGCCCGGCGCAGCGCCGGTCTCGCCGGAGAGCACCGCGGTGCGATCGTGCTGGTGGTGCCGGGCGAGGACCCGCTGCGGGTCGGCGCCGAGCTCAGCTCGGCCATCGCCGACCTGGGCGGCGTCGGCACCGTCGGCGTCGCCGCGACGAGCGACGGCCTCCGCGGCGACCGGCTCGTCGCGGCCCACCACGAGGCGCGGCGCTGCCTCGACACGCTCGTACGCCTCGGCCGGCGCGGCGAGGTCAGCGACCCCGCAGGGCTCGGGGTGGCCCGGCTGCTGCTCGGCGACAACGATCCCGAGCACGTCGCCGCCTTCGTCGAGACGATGATCGGACCGGTGCGAGCCTGGGACGAGCGCCGCGGCACCGGCCTCGTGGCGACGATCGAGGCGTGGTTCGCCACCGGCGGCCACCTCAAGGACACCGCGGGCGTCCTGCACGTCCACCCCAACACCGTGACCCAGCGGCTGGAGCGGGTCGGGGAGCTGCTCGGCAGTGGCTGGCGGGAGCCGGCACGGGCGCTCGACCTCCAGCTCGCCCTGCGGCTGGCCCGGCTCCAGGGCGGCTGATCCACGCCTGAAGGTGTGACTTGATCACACTGAGCCGCACGAAGTATGGATTCCGACACCATGTGCCGTGCGTCACGCCCGTCCCTACGGTGTCGGGCATGAGCACCGTCAGAGACACCGCCGCGCCCGCCCTGGCCGGACGTCGCGCGCTGGTCACCGGGGCCGCCAGTGGCATCGGCGCCGCCGTCGCCGCGCGGCTCGCGGAGGCGGGCGCGGAGGTCCACCTGGTCGACCGTGACGAGGAGGGCGTCGCCAAGGTGGCCGCGCAGGTCCACGGCACCCCGCACGTGGTCGACCTCACCGACGAGGCGGCGATCGCGCGCCTCGACGTCGCCGCCGACATCCTCGTCAACAACGCCGGCATCCAGCACGTCGCGCCGATCGAGGACTTCGAGCCCGAGCGGTTCCGCACGATCCACGCGCTGATGCTGCACGCCCCGTTCCTCCTGGCCCGCCGGGTCCTGCCCGGCATGTACGCCCGGGGCTGGGGCCGGATCGTCCACGTCTCCAGCGTGCACGGCCACCGCGCGTCGGCCTACAAGTCGGCCTACGTCAGCGCCAAGCACGGCCTCGAGGGGCTCTCGAAGGTCATCGCGCTCGAGGCGGCCGACAAGGGCGTGACCAGCAACACCGTGTGCCCCGGCTACGTCCGTACGCCGCTCGTCGAGGGCCAGCTCGCCGACCAGGCCCGCTCCCACGGCATCCCCGAGGACGAGGTCCTCGACACCGTCCTGCTCGCCCGCACCCCGCTCAAGCGGCTGGTCGAGCCCGAGGAGGTCGCCGACGCGGTCGCCTTCCTCTGCGGCTCGGCCGGCACCTCCATCACCGGCAGCTCCCTCTCCCTCGACGGCGGCTGGACCGCCGCCTGAGGCGTCCGGCCCCTCACCGCCCCCCCCACGAAAGGCACGTCATGACCACCGACACCTCCACCGCGACCGGCAGCGGGTCACCGGGCACCGAGCCCGAGCGCACCAGCATCGTCAAGGTCGTCTTCGCGTCCCTGATCGGCACCGCCGTCGAGTGGTACGACTTCTTCCTCTACGGGTCGGCGGCCGCGCTCGTCTTCGGCACGCTGTTCTTCCCCGAGAGCGAGCCGGCCACCGCGACCCTGCTGGCGTTCGGCACCTACGCCCTCGGCTTCGTCGCACGCCCCCTCGGCGGCATCGTGTTCGGCCACTACGGCGACAAGGTCGGCCGCAAGAAGATGCTGGTCTTCTCCCTGTTCCTCATGGGCGTGGCGACCTTCGCGATCGGCCTGCTGCCGACGTACGCCTCCATCGGCGTCGCGGCCCCGCTGCTCCTGCTGACCTGCCGCCTGCTCCAGGGCTTCGCGGTGGGCGGCGAGTGGGGTGGCGCGGTCCTGATGGCGGCCGAGCACGGTGACGACTCGCAGCGCGGCTTCTGGTCCTCGTGGCCGCAGGCCGGCGTCGCGCTGGGCAACCTGTTCGCCACCGGCGTCCTCTGGGTGCTGGCGGCCGTCCAGTCCGACGCGGCCTTCGAGTCGTGGGGCTGGCGCATCCCGTTCCTGCTGAGCGCCGTGCTGGTCGGCGTGGGCCTGTGGGTCCGCCTCTCCATCGAGGAGTCGCCCGTCTTCGCCGAGGCCAAGGCCGAGCTCGAGACCAAGGAGACCGCCCACCTGCCGCTGGTCGAGGTCTTCCGCAAGTACCCCAAGGAGGTCTTCGTGGCCATGGGGATGCGGATGGCGGAGAACATCTCCTACTACCTCTTCACGATCATCTCGATCTCGTTCCTCACGATCTACGCCGGCACCGCCGACGACAAGTCGCTCATCCTCAAGGCCCTGCTGATCGGCTCCGTCGTGCACTTCCTCGCGATCCCGGTCATCGGAGCGCTCAGCGACCGCGTCGGCCGCCGCCCGCTCTACCTCGTCGGCGCCGTCGGCGTCGCGGCCTGGTCGTGGATCTTCTTCGACCTGATCGCCTCGCGCTCGGAGGGCAAGATCATCCTCGCGATCGTCGTCGGCCTGGTCCTGCACGCCCTGATGTACGCCCCGCAGGCGGCGTTCTTCTCCGAGCTGTTCGGCACCTCGGTGCGCTACACGGGCGCCTCGGTGGGCTACCAGCTCGCCTCGATCTTCGCCGGCGCGCTCGCCCCGATCATCGCGATCGAGCTGCTCGGCGACGCCAGCGCCGGGGTCAGCAACGTCCCCAAGGTCGCCATCTACATGACCGTCGCGTCGGTGATCACCGTCGTGGCCGTGCTCCTAGCCCACGAGACGAAGGCCAGCTCGCTGCGCCACGACCGCGTCCTGGACTGACGCACCACGAAGGAGAACGGGCCGTCGTCCCCAGGGGACGGCGGCCCGTCGGTGCGTTCCGGCCTGTCGGACAGGAGGAAGTCCGGTGCCGCGGCGTGCGCCGACCGGCGAGGGGCTTCCTGCGGCGGGTTCGTCCTGTTCGACGCGCCGTACGGCTCAGCGGGTCAGCGGCTCAGCGGGTCAGCGCGACCGGGACGCGGGTGACTCCGCCGCGGGCGCCGAGCCAGACGAGCACGCCGTCGTCGAGGACGCCCGGGCTGGTCGGCCCCGAGACCGTCACGGTGAAGTCGGCCGACTCACCCGGCGCGAGGCGTACGGCGAGCGGCTGCACGCGGACCCGGTGCGAGGTGAAGCCGCGGGCGGTGACGGAGAAGTACTCGGGGCGGGGTCCCACGTTGGTCACGGTGCGCACGGCCCGCGACTGCCGCGCCGACAGCAGCAGCGAGCTGGTGTTGAGGCGGTCGAGCGAGCGGGTGCGCAGCGCACGCCGCCACGCGCGGGGGGACACGTCGAAGGCCAGGTGCGCGGTCGGTGCGCGGCCGGGGAGGGCGCCGGTGCCCTGCTCGAGGACGGACGAGCCGGGGATCGGCCGGGCCGACGTCACGATCAGCGAGCGCACCCTGGCCGCCGACCAGTCGTCGTGGCGACCGAGGAGCAGGGCGGCCAGGCCACTGGCGTGGGCGGTGGCGGCCGAGCTCCCGCTGAACACGCCCCAGCTCCGCCCGGTCGACTCCGGCAGCGCGCCGAGGACCGCGTCGCCGTCGGCCACCGCGTCGGGCTTGAGGGACGCCCCGCGCGGGTCGCCCGCGGCGCTCCACGGAGCCGTACGCCGGGTGCCGGGGTCGCCGAGCACCCGCGACATCCGCAGCCGGACGTCGGGGTGGCGGGCCACCCAGCGGCTGAAGGTCCGGCCGTCCGCCGCGGACAGGTGGATCGTCGGCACGGAGTGGAAGTCGGCGCTGACCGCGCCGGGGTCACGGTTGACGAGCACCATGGCCCGCCCGCCCGCTCGGGAGACCGACTCCGACTTGTCGATGCGACCGATGCCGCCGCGGCGGCAGACCACGATCCGGTCGGCCACCGCGCGTGCGTCGAGGGCGTCGGGCCGGCACTGGCCGGCCGCACTGCGCGAGGCCCCGGGAGCGGCTGCGTCCTGCGCCAGGACGGCCCTGCCACTCACGTCGTTCGGCCGCCCGCCGCCGGTCCACGCCCTGCCGCCGGGCAACGCCACGCGTCCGCGCGACATCCGGCCCACGGCGGCGCCGACGGTGGTGACCCACGGGCCCGCGTGCGAGGCGTACGCCGAGGCTCCGGAGTTGCCCGCGGCGCCGACCACGACGACGTCGGCCTCCGCCGCGCCGAGCAGGGCGAGCTGGAGGGTGTCGAGGCGCTCGCCGCCGGCCAGCGCGAGGGTCAGCACGTCGACCCCGTCGGCGACGGCGGCGTCCACCGCGGACACCACGTCGGCGGTCGAGCAGCCGTCGTCGGTCGGGTCGGGTGCTCCCCAGCACGCCTTGTAGGCGGCGATGCGCGCCTGCGGCGCGACGCCGCCGAAGCTGCCGGCCGGGCGGCCCTCGACCCGGACGCTGACCGCGGCGTTGCCGGCTGCGACCGAGGAGACCTGCGTGCCGTGGCCGAGCACGTCGAGAGGGGAGAGCGACTCCGAGGAGCGGACCCGGTCGGCGCCGAAGCCCTCGACGTACCACCGCGCCCCGACGAGCTTGCGCGTGCAGTCCTCGGCCGTCCACCCGTCGCCCTCGGCGCACGCGCCGGCGAAACCCTCCGGGTCGGCGCCGAGACCGGGGACGTCCGCGAACGCCGGGGACTCCGGCGCGATGCCCGAGTCGACGACGCCGATGACCACTCCCGCCCCACCGCGCAGCCGCGGGCTAGCGGTGGCGCCGCGCACCGCGGCCAGGGACGTACGCCCGGCCAGCGGGCGCACGGTGTCGGTCTCGATCGAGGCGACCATCGGCTGGTCGTCGAGGGCGGCGAGCTGGGCGTCGCTCAGGCGGGCGGCGAAGCCGTTGAGCGCGGTGGTCCACCGGTAGACGGGCTGGTCGGCACCGATGGCGGCGAGCACGGCGTCCTGGCGTGCGAAGAGCTCATCGGCGGCGGCGCGCCCGCCAGCGGTGCCGGCGCCGGTCAGGGTGACGAGCGTCAGCGGCGGGGGAGCACCGGTCGTCGGGGCGTCGTCGGCGGTGGCGACGCCGGCCAGGGGCAGGCCGAGGGAGAGCGCGAGCAGCCCGCACCCGATGGCGCTGCCCGCCAGTCTGCCCGCTCGTCGTGCACGCACGCTGTTCTCCCGCTGTCGATCGTCTGGTCGCCGCGCCCCCGCGCGGTGGGACCTCAGAGTCTCCCACGGTCCCACCAGTCACGTGGAGGGATCCCCAGGTGGTGTCCGGCACGAGTGTGCAACCCGTTGGTCGGCGGGCCACCCGGCCGCCTATCCTTTGCCGGGCCGCGATCCGCGCGGCGTCGGGCGCAGAGTCGCGCAGAGCTGAGTGGGGTGGACCGTGCCGAGTGGCAAGGTGAAGTGGTACGACGCGGAGAAGGGCTTCGGCTTCCTGTCGCAGGAGGACGGCCCGGACGTCTACGTCCACTCCGATGCGCTGCCTGAGGGGACCACCACCCTCAAGGCCGGCACCAAGGTCGAGTTCGGCATCGCCCAGGGGCGCCGCGGCGACCAGGCGCTGCAGGTGCGCGTCGTCGACGCGCCCGCCTCGGTGACCCGCAACCAGCGCAACGCCCAGCGCAAGCAGCCCGAGGCGATGGTCACCATCGTCGAGGACCTGATCAAGATGCTCGAGGGCGTCGAGGAGACCTACCGTCGCGGCCGGCACCCCGAGCGTGCCGCAGCCCGTGGGACCGCCAAGGTGCTGCGCGCGCTCGCCGACGAGCTGGAGATCTGAGACCCGTCCCTGGCGACGTACGGGCCCCTCAGGTGCTGGCCGGCTGCGCCGCGCGGCCCGGGCGGCTGAGGAGCACGAAGGTCGCCCACGCCCCGAGCACACCGGCGGCGATGCCGAGGCCGAGCTGCGGCATGAGGGGCATCGCGATCCCGACGAAGCCGCCGATCACCCAGGCGAGCTGAAGTGTCGTGTCGGACCGGGCGAACGCGCTCGCCTGGATCCGGCTCGGCACGTCGCGCTGGATGGTCGAGTCGAGCGACAGCTTGGCCAGTGACTGGGCCAGCCCGGCCGTGAGGCCGAGCAGCACCAGCGTCACCAACCCGTAGAACATCGCGGCGAGCGCCGCGACAGCCACGTCGGCGAGGAGGGCGAGCACCACCGTCACCGCGGGGTTGAGGCGCTTGAGCACCGACCCGATCGCGATGCCGAGGGTGTTGCCGAGCCCGGCCGCCCCGATCACCAGGCCGAGCAGCACCTCGGGCCGCCACTCCCCGATGGGGTTGTCGCGCAGCAGGAACGCCATGAACATCGTGAGGAACCCCGACAGCCACCGGGGCCCGCAGTTGGCCCGCAGCGCGAACGCGACCGCGCCCGGGATCCGGGTGCGGGGCCGGCGGGTGGTGCCCGTGTGGTCGGTCGAGCCGGTCAGCACCAGCTCGCCCTCGCCCTGGCTGGCGTCGACCTTCTCCGGGAGGCGGATCGCCCAGATCGTGGCGAGCACGAACACGACGAAGCCGTAGCGCAGCGACCACTCCGGACCGAACGTCGAGGCCAGGATCGCCAGGGGTGCCGAGATGCCGGCGCCGACCACGCCGGCCAGCGAGACGCGCGCGTTGGCCTTGACCAGGGTCAGGTCGGGCGGCAGCAGCCGGGGCACGGCCGCGGCCCGTGTCACGCCGTAGGCCTTGGACGCCACCAGGCAGCCGAGCGCGGCCGGGAACAGCCAGCCGGACTCGGTCACCACCGCGGTGGCGAGCACCCAGCACAGGAAGCAGCGGATCGCCATCGTCGCGCCCACGGCCCACCGCCGACCGTGGCTGAAGCGGTCGAGGAACGGCCCGATCAGGGGCGCCACGATCGCGAACGGGAGCATCGTGAGCCCGAGGAACAGCGCGACCTGGCCGCGCGCCTCGCCGGTCGGGACCTGGAAGAAGAGCGTGCCGGCGAGCGAGATCGCCACCGCGGCGTCACCGGCGGCGTTGAACGCGTGGAGCTCGATCAGTCGGGAGAGCCCGGAGTCGCCGGCGCCCTCCGCGCGCGCTGCCCGCCTGGCCTGCGAGACGGCGTAGTGGCCCGCGCTGCCGGCGCCGCGGCCGGCGACGCGCGCCCCGCGGCCGGCGGCCTTGACCCCGCGGGCGGCACCGGACAGGGACCGGCGTACGGCGCTGTCGCGCGGCGGCCGTGGCGCGCCCCCCGAGCTCCCGCCGGACGTGTCGCGCGGGGGCCCGTGCTCCTGTCCCGCAGCGGTGTCGGGGCGCTCGGAGGTCACGGGCACCATCTTGACCTACGCGCCCGACAGCGCCGCGTACGCCGTCCCGGCAGGCGTCCCGACGGGACAGGACCACCGACCATTTGCCATGATGCGCAGGTGATTGCTCTCCCCACCCGTGCCGGCAAGCCGGACGCGACCCTCGCCAAGGCCGTGGACCTCGCCCGCACCGTCGTCCTCGAGGTCGCCGAGCCCGGCGACGTCGGCGACCACCTGGGGGTGCGGGCCGACGGCGAGCGCGTCGTCACCCACCACTTCGCGTGCCTCAGCGCGGGCTACCCCGGCTGGTACTGGTCGGTGACGATGACCCGCGCCAAGCGCGGCAAGGACCTCACCGTCAACGAGGTCGTGCTGCTGCCGGGCGACGAGGCGATCGTGGCACCCGCGTGGGTCCCCTACAAGGAGCGGCTCCAGCCCGGCGACCTCTCGCCCGGTGACCTGCTCCCCGTCGAGGACGAGGACGTCCGGCTGGTCCCGACCTACCTCGTCGGCGACGACCCGCTCGACGCCGACGCCCGGGCGCAGGTGCGCCGCGTGGCCGAGGACCTCGGCCTGGGCCGGGTACGGACCCTGAGCCGTGAGGGCATCGACATGGCCGCCGAGCGGTGGCACGCCGGACCCGGCGGCCCCGAGGCGCCGCTGGCCAAGAGCGCCCCCGACCACTGCTGGTCCTGCGGCTTCCTGGTGCGCCTCAACGGCTCACTGTCCGACCGGTTCGGTGTCTGCGCCAACGGCAACGCCAACGACGACGGCAGGGTGGTCACCCTCGATCACGGGTGCGGCGCCCACTCCGAGGTCAAGCTCGCCCGCAAGCAGCAGCCGCTGCCGCTGCCGGACCACGTGTTCGACACGCTGACCGACGACGAGGTCGAGGCGCTCTGAGACGCACGGTCGCGACCGACGAACGAGGTCGTGACGTGGGTGCGGCCAGATCGAGCAAGCGACGCGACTGAGGCACGAAGTCGCACGAGCGCGTCGCAATCAGCTCCTGTGGTGCTCCAGCACCCAGACGGCGTAGTCGTCGGCGGGCGGGTGCAGCTCGTAGGAGCCGGCTCGCAGGGCGACCCGCAGGCCGCTGGCCTCGACGTCCGCGACGAACTCGTCCGCCGGATAGCGGCGGGCCGTCGGCGGTCCGCCGTCCAGGTGGAAGCCCACCAGCACGCGGCCGCGCGGCGCCAGGAGGTCCCGTACGCGCCGGAGCACCTCGCGCTCGGTCCGCTCGGCCAGGAAGACCATGACGTTGCCGACGAGGACGGCCAGGTCGAACGAGGTGGGTCGTCCGTGCCGCTCCAGCGCGTCGGCGGCCAGCAACCGGGCGTCGAGCGGGAGCACCTCGAGGTCGGGATACGTACGCCGCGACTGCTCGGCCAGCACCGGGTCGGGCTCGACCGCGACGACCTCGTGCCCGCGGGCGGACAGTGCCGCCGCGACCCGCCCCATCCCCGACCCGACGTCGAGGACCCGACCCCCGCGCGGGAGGAGCGTGTCGGCCAGCCGGGCCTCGCCGTCGACGTCCTCGCCCGATGCCACGAGCTCGCCGAACCTCCTGCCGTAGCCGTGGTTGGCCGGGCCGCTGAGTTCCCAGCGGGTCGGGGGCAGGCTCATGCCTCCGCCTGCAGGGCAGCGCGCTCCTTGCGCCGTCGGCGGCAGTACTCCAGCCCGCACAGGCCGAGCCCGAACCCGGCCAGGCAGGTCCACAGCCACCAGGTGCGGCCGCTCTCCTGGAGCGCGCCCCAGAAGGGCAGCAGCCCGAGGAAGCCCAGCAGCCAGAGCGCGGTGCCGACCTCGGTGGTGCGTACGCCGTCGACGTCGAGCGGCTCGACCTGCGCGACGATGTAGGTGCGCCGGCCGATCTCGTGCTGCGTCGGCTGCTCGTCACCCAGGTCCACGGCCGTCACGCTACACGCGCGCGCGGAGATGAAACACGGACGTAGCACGCTTCTGCCAGACTGCGGTCCCGTGAGCGACCAGACGCAGACCGCACCCCAGCCGCCGAGGGCCACCGGCCTCGACGGGTTCTTCGAGATCAGCAGGAGAGGCTCGACCGTCGGCCGCGAGGTGCGCGGCGGCGTCGTCACCTTCCTGACGATGGCCTACATCATCGTGCTGAACCCCCTCATCCTCGGCTTCGTGCCCGACTCCACCGGGGCCTTCCTCGGCGGCGGGGCCGAGCCGGGCAGCGGGATCCCGGCCATCGCGGCCGGCACGGCGCTGGTGGCCGGCGTGCTGACCATCGCCATGGGCGGCTTCGCCAACTTCCCGCTCGCCCTGGCGACCGGGCTCGGGCTCAACGCCTTCGTCGCCAACTCGATCGCGCGGCAGTCGACGTGGGAGGCCGCGATGGGACTCGTGGTGCTCGAGGGCATCGTGATCCTCCTGCTGGTCCTGACGGGCTTCCGCAAGGCGGTCTTCCACGCCGTGCCGCAACAGCTCAAGGTGGCGATCTCGGTCGGCATCGGGTTGTTCATCGCGCTCATCGGCTTCGTCGACGCCCGCGTCGTGACACGGATCCCGGACGCCTTCCAGACCACCGTCCCGGTTCAGCTGGGCTCCGACGGCCACCTCGGCGGCTGGCCGGTCCTCGTGTTCTGCCTGGGGCTGGTCCTGGTCATCGCCCTGTGGGTACGCCGGGTGCGGGGAGCGATCCTGATCTCGATCGTCGTCACGACGATCGTCGCGGTCGTGGTCGAGGCCGTCGGCGACATCGGTGCCTCCTCGGCGGAGAACCCGAAGGGCTGGTCGCTCACCGTGCCGGCCCTGAGTGGTGACGTCGTCGGCCTGCCGTCGTTCGACACCATGGGCGACGTCGATCTGTTCGGCGCCTTCGGCAGCGCCGGCACCGGCGTGCTGGCCGCGCTGCTGCTGGTCTTCTCCCTCCTGCTTGCCGACTTCTTCGACACGATGGGCACGATGACGGCCATCGGCGCCGAGGCCGGCCTCAACGACGAGGAGGGCATCCCGCCCAACGCGCAGCGCATCCTCGTCGTCGACTCCGTCGCCGCCATGGCGGGTGGCGCGGCCGGTGTCTCCTCGAACACCTCCTACATCGAGAGCGCCTCCGGCGTCGGCGAGGGCGCCCGTACGGGTCTCGCGTCGATCGTGACCGGCGTGCTGTTCCTGCTGGCGACCTTCTTCACCCCGCTGGTCTCGGCCATCCCGTCGGAGGCCGCCGTCCCGGCCCTCGTGCTGGTCGGGTTCCTGATGATGCAGCAGGTCGCCGACATCGACTGGCGCGACCTCGAGCTGGCCATCCCCGCCTTCCTCACGATCGTGCTCATGCCCTTCACCTACTCGATCTCGGTGGGCATCGGCGCCGGCTTCGTGGCCTACGTGCTCATCAAGGTCGTCGTCGGCAAGCTGCGCGACGTGCACCCGCTGATGTGGGTCGTCGCCGCGCTGTTCGTCGTCTACTTCGCCTACACGCCGATCAGCGGCTGGCTCTCCTGACCGCTCCCCGCCCGGGCGACCACCCGGCGTCGGGCCACACGTCGCGGCTGCCGCGCGTGTGCGACGTACGACCCCCGCGACTTGTCGGGGAAGTCTGACTCCTGGAGGCCGTTGCAACCCCCTCCAGGAGGTGGAGTCCCCGCTCATGCGGGGACTCCACGCGAGCGACCTCGGTCGCCGGAATAGTTAGCACAGGTAATGAGTTATGCTAACGACATGCCGACCGCCGACCTCCGCACCGACACCGGGCTCGCCTCCGAGCTCCGGGCCGGCGTCATGCGGCTGCGCCGCCGCCTGATCTCCGAGCGCCACCCCGACAACGACCTGAGCATCAGCCAGATGGTCGTCCTCGGCCTGCTCGTACGCACGGGGGAGCAGACCGTCGGCGACCTGGCCCGCGCCGAGCGGGTGCAGCCGCCGTCGATGACGCGCACGGTCAACTGCCTGGAGGCGGACGGCTACGTCGTACGCCGCCCCCACGAGACCGACGGCCGCCAGGTCGTGGTCTCGCTCACCGACGCCGGTCGCGCCGCGGTCCTCGCCGACCGCCAGCGGCGCGACGCCTGGCTCGCCCGCCGGCTCGGCAGCCTCACGCCCGCCGAGCGCGCCACCCTCCGCGAGGCGGCACCGATCCTGGCCCGCCTCGCGCAGGCCGACTGACCACACCCCTGACCACCCGACCGACCACCTCACGACCGAGGAGTCACCACGAGTCCCACGTTCCGCTCCCTCGCGAACCCCAACTACCGCCGCTACGCCGCCGGCGGCGTCGTGTCCAACACCGGCACCTGGATGCAGCGCGTCGCCCAGGACTGGCTGGTGCTCGAGCTGGCCGTCGGCTCCGGCGCGACCGCGCTCGGGATCACGACCGGCCTGCAGTTCCTCCCTTTCCTGCTGCTCACGCCCTTCGCGGGCCTCGTCGCCGACCGCATGCCCAAGCAGCGACTGCTCCAGCTGACCAACATCGGCATGGCGGTGCCGGCCGCCTTGCTCGGCATCCTCGCCGTGACCGGCGTGGCCGAGGTGTGGCACGTCTACGTCCTCGCCTTCCTCCTCGGCTCGGCCTCCGCCTTCGACGCGCCCGCGCGCCAGTCGTTCGTGTCCGAGCTCGTCGAGCCCGGCGACCTGACCAACGCCGTGGGCCTCAACTCCGCCAGCTTCAACGCCGCGCGCCTCGTCGGGCCCGGCCTCGCCGGCGTGCTGATCGCCGCCTTCGGCGGGGGAGCGGTGGCGACCGGGTGGGTGATCCTGCTCAACGCGGTCTCGTACGCCGCCCCGATCTGGTCGCTGCGCCACCTCGACGCCAGCCGGATCGACGCCGCCGCCCCCGCGGACCGCGGGCCGGGAGCGATCCGCGAGGGCGTCGCCTACGTCCGTGCCCGCCCCGACCTGCTGCTCGTGCTGAGCCTGGTGTTCTTCGCCGGCACGTTCGGCCTCAACTTCCAGATCACCTCCGCGCTGATGGCCACCGAGGTCTTCGGCAAGGGGCCGGAGGAGTTCGGGCTGCTCGGCACCTTCCTCGCGGTCGGCTCGCTCACCGGTGCGCTGCTCGCCGCCCGGCGCCCCCTGGTGCGGCAGCGCCTCGTGGTCGGCGCCGCCCTGGCCTTCGGCGCCACCGTCGTGCTGGCCGGGCTCATGCCGTCCTACCTCACCTTCGCGCTGCTGGCGCCGGTCACCGGTCTTGCCGCGCTGACCTTCATCACCAGCGCCAACACCTACATGCAGCTGCACACCGACGCCGGCGTGCGCGGCCGGGTGATGGCGCTCTACCTGATGATCTTCATGGGCGGGACGCCGGTCGGCGCGCCCATCATCGGGTGGATCGGTGAGACGTACGGCGCCCGCTGGACCCTGCTCGGGGGCGGGATGCTCACCATCGCGGGGGTGGCGCTCTCGGCGCTGGTCCACCTGCGCCTCCAGCGGGCCCGTTCGGCGCGGGCCGCTACGCTGGAGAAGACGCCCGCGGAGCAGGCTCCGGCGGCATTTTGACCCTGCCGTAGCGCCCGAGTAGCCTCAATCCTTGTGTCTGGTCCGTCCAGACCCATGCGCATGCTCGGACCGTGATGGTCCGAGAGGGCGGTCCGTCGAGGCGCCGCCCGCCCGCAGTCGCACAGGCACACCGCAACAACGCACGACACCCGAGTCCGGCACCGCGTCGGACCGTGATGAGCAGACAGAGAGAGGGAACCACCCGGTGCCCACCATCAACCAGCTGGTCCGCAAGGGCCGCCAGGACAAGGTGTCCAAGAACAAGACGCCTGCCCTGAAGGGATCCCCGCAGCGCCGTGGCGTCTGCACCCGCGTCTACACCACCACCCCGAAGAAGCCGAACTCCGCCCTCCGCAAGGTCGCCCGCGTGCGCCTGAGCAGTGGCGTCGAGGTCACCGCCTACATCCCGGGTGTCGGTCACAACCTGCAGGAGCACTCGATCGTGCTCGTCCGCGGCGGCCGTGTGAAGGACCTTCCCGGCGTCCGCTACAAGATCATCCGCGGCTCGCTCGACACCCAGGGTGTCAAGAACCGCAAGCAGGCCCGCAGCCGCTACGGCGCGAAGAAGGAGAAGTAATGCCTCGCAAGGGTCCCGCTCCCAAGCGCCCCCTCGTCGTCGACCCGGTCTACGGCTCGCAGCTGGTCACCCAGCTCGTCAGCAAGGTCCTCCAGGACGGCAAGAAGGCCGTGGCGCAGCGCATCGTCTACACCGCCCTCGAGGGCTGCCGCGAGAAGACCGGCACCGACCCGGTCGTCACGCTCAAGCGCGCGATGGACAACGTCAAGCCGGCCATCGAGGTCAAGTCCCGCCGCGTCGGCGGCGCGACCTACCAGGTCCCCGTCGAGGTCAAGGCCAACCGCTCCACCACGCTGGCCCTGCGCTGGCTCGTGGGCTACGCCGCCGACCGACGTGAGAAGACCATGGCCGAGCGCCTGATGAACGAGATCCTCGACGCGAGCAACGGCCTCGGTGCCGCTGTGAAGAAGCGCGAGGACACCCACAAGATGGCCGAGTCCAACAAGGCCTTCGCCCACTACCGCTGGTGACGCCGGGAGGTCGTACGCCCCGCGATCCGCGGCGTACGACCTCTCGCCCCAACCCTAACCGACTTCCGAGGGACTGAGACACAACAGTGGCTGTCGACATCACCACCGACCTCAAGCAGGTCCGCAACATCGGCATCATGGCGCACATCGACGCCGGCAAGACCACCACCACCGAGCGCATCCTCTTCTACACCGGCATCACCTACAAGATCGGTGAGGTCCACGAGGGCGCCGCCACGATGGACTGGATGGAGCAGGAGCAGGAGCGCGGCATCACCATCACGTCGGCCGCGACGACCTGCTGGTGGAAGAAGCACCAGATCAACATCATCGACACGCCCGGCCACGTGGACTTCACCGTCGAGGTCGAGCGCTCGCTGCGCGTCCTCGACGGCGCCGTCGCCGTCTTCGACGGTGTCGCCGGTGTCGAGCCGCAGTCCCAGACCGTGTGGCGCCAGGCCAACAAGTACGCCGTCCCGCGGATGTGCTTCATCAACAAGCTCGACCGCACCGGCGCCGACTTCTACAAGTGCGTCGACTCGATCGTCGAGCGCCTCCACGCCACCCCGCTGGTCCTGCAGCTCCCGATCGGTGCCGAGTCGGACTTCATCGGCGTCGTCGACCTGGTCGAGATGCACGCCAAGGTCTGGCGCGGCGAGACCGAGATGGGCGAGGACTACGCGGTCGAGGAGATCCCGGCCGACCTCGTCGAGAAGGCCGCCGAGTACCGCGAGAAGCTCGTGGAGACCGTGGCCGAGGCCGACGACGAGATCATGGAGACCTACCTCGAGGACGGCGACGTCTTCGACGTGCCCACCCTCAAGGCCGCCATCCGTCGCGCCACGCTGGCCGACAAGCTCAACCCGATCCTCACCGGCACCGCGTTCAAGAACAAGGGCGTGCAGCCCCTGCTCGACGCGGTCGTCGACTACCTCCCCTCGCCGCTGGACGTGGACGCCATCGTCGGCCACAAGCCCAACGACGAGGACACCGAGATCCTGCGCAAGCCCAACGACGACGAGCCGTTCTCGGGCCTCGCGTTCAAGATCGCCTCGGACCCGCACCTCGGCAAGCTGATCTACGTCCGCGTCTACTCCGGCAAGCTCGAGGCCGGTTCGACCGTGGTCAACTCGGTCAACGGCCGCAAGGAGCGGATCGGCAAGGTCTACCAGATGCACGCCAACAAGCGTGAGGAGATCGCGTCGGTCGGCGCCGGCCAGATCGTGGCCGTCATGGGCCTCAAGGACACCAAGACCGGCCACACCCTGTCCGACCCGCAGAACCAGGTCGTCCTCGAGTCGATGACGTTCCCGGCCCCGGTGATCGAGGTCGCGATCGAGCCCAAGACCAAGGGCGACCAGGAGAAGCTCGGCACCGCGATCCAGCGGCTCACCGAGGAGGACCCGACCTTCACCGTCAAGACCGACGAGGAGACCGGCCAGACCATCATCGCCGGCATGGGCGAGCTCCACCTCGAGGTCTTCGTCGACCGGATGAAGCGCGAGTTCAAGGTCGAGGCCACCGTCGGCAAGCCGCAGGTCGCCTACCGCGAGACCATCCGCCGCAAGGTGGCGAACCACTCCTACACCCACAAGAAGCAGACCGGTGGGTCCGGCCAGTTCGCCAAGGTGGTCATCTCCATCGAGCCGAACATCGACCCCGAGACCGGCACCGGTGCGGGCTACGAGTTCGTCAACGCCGTGTCCGGTGGTCGCGTGCCGAAGGAGTACATCCCCTCGGTCGACCAGGGCGCGCAGGAGGCACTGCAGTTCGGCATCAAGGCCGGCTTCCCGATGGTCGACGTGAAGGTCACCCTCGAGGACGGCGCCTACCACGACGTCGACTCCTCCGAGCTCGCCTTCAAGATCGCCGGCATCCAGGCGTTCAAGGAGGCCGCGCACAAGGCCCAGGCCGTGCTGCTCGAGCCGGTGTTCGCCGTCGAGGTCACCACGCCGGAGAGCTTCCTCGGCACGGTCATCGGCGACATCAACTCGCGCCGCGGCCAGATCCAGGCCCAGGAGGAGCGTCACGGCGACCTGGTCGTCAACGCCCTCGTGCCGCTGTCAGAGATGTTCGGGTACGTTGGCGACCTGAGGTCCAAGACCTCTGGTCAGGCGTCGTACTCGATGGAGTTCGACTCGTACGCCGAGGTTCCGACGAACATCGCCGACGAGATCGTGAAGAAGGTCCGCGGCGAGTAATCGCGTCCGGATCCTCGGCACCAGCACCACCCCACACCCACGAGTCCCAAACTCTCACACGCAGAGAACAACAATCAGGAGGAGCCCCAGTGGCTAAGGCGAAGTTCGAGCGGACCAAGCCGCACGTCAACATCGGCACCATCGGTCACATCGACCACGGCAAGACGACGCTGACCGCGGCGATCACCAAGGTGCTGCACGACAAGTACCCGAATCTGAACGAGGCCTCGGCCTTCGACCAGATCGACAAGGCTCCCGAGGAGCGTCAGCGCGGCATCACGATCTCGATCGCGCACGTCGAGTACCAGACCGAGGTGCGCCACTACGCGCACGTCGACTGCCCCGGTCACGCCGACTACATCAAGAACATGATCACCGGCGCGGCGCAGATGGACGGCGCGATCCTCGTGGTCGCCGCCACCGACGGCCCGATGCCGCAGACCCGCGAGCACGTGCTGCTCGCCCGCCAGGTCGGCGTCCCCGCCCTGGTCGTGGCGCTCAACAAGTGCGACATGGTCGACGACGAGGAGCTCATCGAGCTCGTCGAGATGGAGGTGCGCGAGCTCCTCTCCGAGTACGAGTTCCCGGGCGACGACATCCCCGTGGTCCGCGTTGCCGCCTTCCCGGCGCTGCAGGGCGACGCCAAGTGGGGCGAGTCGGTGGCCGAGCTCATGCAGGCCGTGGACGACTACATCCCGACCCCCGAGCGTGACACCGAGAAGCCCTTCCTCATGCCCGTCGAGGACGTCTTCACGATCACCGGTCGTGGCACCGTCATCACCGGTCGCATCGAGCGCGGCATCGTCAAGGTCAACGAGGAGGTCGAGATCATCGGCATCCGCGAGGGCTCGCAGAAGAGCACCGTCACCGGTGTCGAGATGTTCCGCAAGCTCCTCGACGAGGGCCAGGCGGGCGAGAACGTCGGTCTGCTCCTCCGTGGCACCAAGCGCGAGGACGTCGAGCGCGGCATGGTCGTGATCAAGCCGGGCACGACCACCCCGCACACCAACTTCGAGGCCTCGGTCTACATCCTCTCGAAGGACGAGGGCGGCCGTCACACGCCGTTCTTCAACAACTACCGTCCGCAGTTCTACTTCCGGACCACGGACGTGACCGGTGTCGTGACCCTGCCCGAGGGCACCGAGATGGTCATGCCGGGTGACAACACCGAGATGTCGGTCGAGCTCATCCAGCCCATCGCCATGGACGAGGGCCTGCGCTTCGCCATCCGCGAGGGTGGCCGCACCGTCGGCGCCGGCCGCGTCACCAAGATCACCAAGTGATCACCGCCGGTCGCTGACCGGCACCCCGTAGCACCCGAGACCCCGTCTCCCGCAAGGGAGGCGGGGTCTCGTGCATGTCCGGCCCGGGGGATCTAGGGTGTCGCCGGTGACGGGGGACGACACAGCACGCGGGCAGGAAATCGGGGCGCTCGTCGCGCAGCGTCTCGAGTGGTACGCGAGCCCCGGAGGGCGGGACCACGTGCCCAACCCGCGCCGACCGCTCGCCGTCGACGGTGCGGTCCCGGGTCGGACCGGAGCGGTCGTGGGGTGGGTCGGCTACGGAGCGGCACTCCTCTACCTCGCCTTCCTCTCCGACGCCGCCGACGACGGGCTGTCCGGCCTCGCCGTGCTCCTGTTCGTGCTCGGTCTGCTCGTCGCTCCGCTGATCGTCTGGCGGGCCAGGCGGCGCACCGGCCAGGTCGCCCTGTGGACCGAGCTGGCGCGCCCCTGGCTCGACGTGCTCGACGGGCTGCGGCTCGGGTCCGTGGAGCCCGCCAACCCGGCGCGGGGCGTCGCGCTGTCCCACGTGGGCCGGGTCCAGCGGTTGCTCCGTCCCGAGGCCCGGCGGTGGGACACGCGAGTCCTGCCCGCGGACGCGGTCCGCGACGAGGTGCAGCAGGCCGGCGCGTTGACGTGGGCGACGTCCGAGGCGTGGCGGCGTCGTCAGGTGGGGCTGCCCCCGGCGCGGGGCGTCTCGCCGCTCGACCGGCTCCCGGCGGTGGTGGGGCCCACGGTGGAGGAGGCGTCCTCGGCCAGCGACGCGAGCGCCGACGCCGCCACGGCGGCCTTGGGGGAGGGGGAGTACGACCTCGACTTCGCGGACCTCGCGCGCAGGCGCGCGGCGATGTACGCCCGCGCGGACGGTCCGGACGCCAGGCTGCCGGACCCGTCCGAGCCCCTGCTGGTCGGTGCCAGCGGGCTCGAGCGTCGGCGGCGCCGGGTGGTGGCCGGGGCGGCCGTGGTGCTGGCCGGCCTGGTCGTGTCGTGGGGCCTCCTGGTCGCCGGCCACCCCGGCTGGTCGGTGCTCGCCGCGGTGCCGACGGCGGTCGTCTGGTTCCGGGGGAGGGCCCTGTCGTGGCGCGACGTGTGGCCGCGTACGGTCGCGCTGCCGGCCGGCCCGGCGATGGCGTGGCGCGACTACCTCGACGCGGTCGACCACGCCGACTCCGGCCTGGCCCCGGTGACGACGGTCGAGGCGATCCGTGGGTGCGAGGAGCGGGTCCGCGCCCTCGTGGTCGAGCTCGGCCGCGCCTCGGCCACCGAGCAGCCCGTCCTCGCCGCCGAGCTCCACCGCCTGTGCAGCGGGACCTGGACCCTGGTCGGCCAGGAGCGGGCGGAGGCCCGG
This sequence comes from Nocardioides sp. BGA-UO-ETr-FS32, assembly GCF_059567905.1. Taxonomy (NCBI): domain Bacteria; kingdom Bacillati; phylum Actinomycetota; class Actinomycetes; order Propionibacteriales; family Nocardioidaceae; genus Nocardioides; species Nocardioides sp. BGA-UO-ETr-FS32. The sequence continues at coordinate 227,802 of NZ_JCAQOX010000015.1, forward strand.
CTGCTCGACGAGCTCGACGGCCGGCCGGGGGCGGACCGCGGCTGACGTCACGGCATGATGGCGCGCATGGGGTTCACCAGGGCCGAGCTGGAGTCGTTCCGCGACGTCGAGGTCCCCGACCTCCTCCCGGCAGCCGACCAGTCGCTGCGGCTGCTCTTCGTCGGCATCAACCCCGGGCTGTGGACGGCCGCCACGCAGACCCACTTCGCCCGCCCGGGCAACCGGTTCTATCCCGCGCTGCTGGCCGCCGGCATCATCGAGCAGCCGGTCGACCCGTCGGCCGGCATGACGGACGCCGACCGTGCGGCGCTGCGCCGCCGCGGGATCGGCATCACCAACGTCGTCGCGCGGGCCACTGCCCGGGCCGACGAGCTCACGGCCGAGGAGCTCAGGGCCGGCGGCGCGCGGCTGCGCGAGCTCGTCGCCGAGCGGGATCCGGTCGTGGTCGCCGTCGCCGGCGTGACGGCCTACCGCACCGCGTTCGGCGAGCGGAAGGCCCGGGTCGGTGAGCAGCCGTCGACGTGGGGCCGGACACGGGTCTTCGTGGTGCCCAACCCGTCGGGCCTCAACGCGCACGACACCGTGGACACGCTCGCCCGGGCCTACGCCGAGGCGGCCCTGGCCGCGGGCGTCGTCGGCCGGCTCCCGGAGCACTGAGCCGCGTCGGCCGGCGCGGCGTCCGTCAGGCGGCGTACGGCGGGAGCAGCCCGTGGTGGCGGAGCAGCAGCTCGACCCGCGTGCGCTCGTGGTCGAGCTCGGAGCCGGGGGTGAGGATGCCGAGCAGGTGGGCGACCCCGGCCATGTCGGCCGCCTCCGCGAGGACCCGGTCGTAGGCCTGGCGGCACCCTTCGTACTTGGCGAACCGCATGCCGCCGCGGTGGAACGCCGCATGGAGCCTGTTGAGGTCGGCGCCCACCTGCTCGATCGGGCGGTGGAGGGGCACGACGTCCGCGCCGGCCCCACGGCGGCCGATGCGTCGCACGACGGCGGCGCCGAGCCGGTAGCTCCGCCACTCGACGATGTCGCCGAAGCAGCACGCGATCGCGACCCGGGTGGTCGCACCGGTGAGCAGTGCCAGGCCGACGACCTGGAGCCAGAGCCGCATCGCTCCACGGTACGCCGGTGCGGGCGCGCGCATCAGTGCCTCAGTCCATGTCGACGCCCTCGAAGTCCTCGGGCGTGTAGTCCCGCTTCTCGACCAGGACCAGAACCGTCATCCGAGCAGCGCCTCCACGGCACCACGGAACGCCGAGGTGTGGGCGTCGACGTCGGTCCGGTCGTGGAACGGCGAGAACAGCGACATGTTGTGGAAGGGCGCCAGCAGCACGCCCCGGTTGACCGTCCACAGGTGGAAGAAGGCGTCGAGCTCCTCGTCGACCGCGGCGGCGGCCTCGGCCCCGGTGCGCGGCGGCGGGCAGAACCAGTACTCCGCGCGGCAGCCGAGCCGCTGCACGTGCCAGGGCAGGTCGTGCTCGTCGATCACGCCCTGGATCCCGGCGGTGAACGACTCCGCCAGCGGGATGGAGACGTCGAAGTCCTCCTGTCGCAGCGCCGTCGACAGCGTCGCGCGTACGGCGGCCATCGCCAGCGCGGACCCCGACAGGGTGCCGCCGACGCCGGCCACGTCGATGTCGTGGCCCAGCATCGGGCCCTCGAGCCGGGCCGCGACGTCCTCTGTCATCCCGTACGCCGCGACGGGGATGCCGCCGCCGATGGGCTTGCCGATCACCACCAGGTCGGGCTCGAGGCCCCACGCGGTCGTGGCCCCGCCCGGACCGGCGCAGATCGTGTGGGTCTCGTCGTTGACCAGCAGGACACCGTGCCGGCGGGTGATCTCCCGGACCCCGGCGAGGTAGCCGTCGTCGGGCAGCACGATGCCGATGTTGGTGAGGGCCGGCTCCATGAGCAGACAGGCGACGTCGCCCTCGGCGAGCCGCGCATCCAGGGCCTCGAGGTCGTTGAAGGGCACGACGGCCGTGGTGGTCGCGACGTCGACCTGCGGCCCGAGGGCGCCAGGACGCGCGACGACCCGGTCACCGGCCCGACCGTGCTCGAGCACGCCGAGCGTCTCGTCGACGGTGCCGTGGTAGCACCAGTCCATGACGGCGATCCGCGGCCGTCCGGTGAGGTGGCGGGCGAAGCGGAGCACGAACCGGTTGGCGTCGGTGGCGGTCATCGCCATCTGCCAGCGGGGCAGGCCGAAGCGCCGGCTGAGCTCCGCGGCGACCCAGGCGGCATCGGTCGAGGGCAGCATGGTGGTGATGCCGCGCTCGGTGCGCTCGCGCACGGCCTCGGCGACGGCCGGCAGGCAGTGGCCGGTCATCGAGCCGGTGTCGCCCAGGCAGAGGTCGACGTAGGTGATGCCGTCGATGTCGGTGAACCGCCCGCCGCCCGCCGTCTCCACGAACAGCGGGAACGAGCCCGGCCACCGCGTCATCCACGGCATCGGCACGCCCGCCAGCAGGTGCTCGCCGGCCTCGGCGGCCAGCCGCGCGGAGGTGGGGTGCAGGTCGACGAAGCGCTGCTCCTCCTCGGCGTGCAGCGCCGCCAGGCGCCCGCGGTCCACGGGTGACGCGGGTGCGGTCACAGCGCGCTGCCGACGTACTTGGTCTCGAGGTACTCCTCGATCCCCTCGAACCCGCCCTCGCGCCCGAACCCGGAGTGCTTCACGCCGCCGAAGGGTGCCGCCGGGTTGGACACGATGCCGGTGTTGACCCCGACCATCCCGAACTCCAGGGCCTCGCTCACCCGGAGCACCCGGGCGTGGTCGCGGGTGAAGACGTAGGCGACCAGGCCGTACTCGGTGTCGTTGGCGCGCCGGACCACCTCGTCCTCGTCGGCGAAGGTTGCGATCGGCGCGACGGGACCGAAGATCTCCTCGCGGAACACGCGCGCCGACGGGGGTACGTCGACCAGCACGGTCGGCGGGTAGAAGTGGCCGGGGCCGTCGGGGACCTCCCCGCCGGTGAGCGCGCGGGCACCGCCGGAGACGGCGGCGGAGACGAGCTCGTGCACGCCGGCGCGGGCCTTCTCCGTGATCAGCGGGCCGACGTCGACACCGTCCTGCGTGCCGTCGCCGACCGTGAGGGAGCCCATCCGCTCGGCCATCCGGGTCGAGAACTCCTCGGCGACCGACTCGTGCACCAGGAACCGGTTGGCCGACGTGCAGGCCTCGCCGATGTTGCGCATCTTGGCGAGCATGGCGCCGTCGACGGCCGCGTCGAGGTCGGCGTCGTCGAAGACGATGAACGGTGCGTTGCCGCCCAGCTCCATCGAGACGCGGAGCAGCTGGTCGGAGGCCTGCCCGACGAGCACCTTGCCGACCGCGGTGGAGCCGGTGAACGTGAGCTTGCGCAGGCGCGGGTCACGGATGAGCGGCTCGCACACACCACCGGAGTCGGTGGTGGTGACGACGTTGAGCACACCCCGCGGGAGGCCGACCTCCTCGAGCAGCGCGGCCAGGGCGAGCATCGTCAACGGCGTCTCGTGGGCGGGCTTGACCACCATCGTGCAGCCGGCCGCGATGGCCGGGCCGATCTTGCGGGTGCCCATGGCGAGCGGGAAGTTCCACGGCGTGATCATCAGCGTCGGCCCGACGGGGGCCTTCATGGTGATGAGGCGGGTGTTGCCGGCCGGTGCGGCGGAGTAGCGCCCGTGGATGCGTACGGCCTCCTCGGAGAACCACCGGAAGAACTCGGCGCCATAGGCCACCTCGCCCTTCGCCTCGGGCAGCGCCTTGCCCATCTCGAGCGTCATGAGGCGTGCGAAGTCGTCGGCCCGCTCGGTGAGCAGCTCGAACGCCGAGCGCAGGATCTCGCCCCGGGCGCGGGGCTCGGTGCGTGCCCAGTCGCGCTGTGCCGCGGCCGCCGCCGCCAGCGCGCGCTCGCCGTCGGCCGGCGTCGCGTCGGCGATCCGGGCGAGCACGTCGCCCGTGGCGGGATTGGTCACCTCGAAGGTGCCGCCGCCGGTGGCGTCGACCCACGCGCCGTCGACGAGCAGCTGGGTGGGAACGGTCTCGATCACGGTCTCCATCACTCCACCTTGCCACCGACCGCGTCGTCGAAGGCGGCCTCGAACACGTCGAGCCCCGCCGCGAGCAGGTCGTCGCCGATCGCCAACGGCGGCAGGAAGCGGAACACGTTGCCGAAGGTGCCGCAGGTCAGCGTCACCAACCCCTGGGCGGAGCACGCCCGGTGCACCGCGCCGGCCAGCGCTGCGTCGGGCGTACGACCGGGACCGTCGCTGACGAGCTCGACGGCCAGCATCGCGCCGCGGCCGCGGATGTCTCCGACCCGGTCGGGGTGGCGCTCGGCCAGCGCGCGCAGGCGCGGCACGAAGACCGCCTCGATCTCGCGGGCGCGGGCGCGGAGGTCCTCGGCCTCCATCGTCTCGATGGCCGCCACCGCGGAGGCGCAGGCGACCGGGTTGCCGCCATAGGTGCCGCCGAGGCCGCCGACGTGGACGGAGTCCATCACCTCGGCGCGCCCGGTGACCGCCGCGAGCGGCAGCCCGCCCGCCATGCCCTTGGCCGTCGTCAGCAGGTCGGGCACGACGCCCTCGTGGTCGCAGGCGAACCAGTCGCCGGTCCGTGCGAACCCGGTCTGGATCTCGTCGGCGATGAGCAGGACGCCCTGCTCGCGGCACCACTCTGCGACGCGGGCCAGCCACCCCGGCGGGGGCACGATGAAGCCGCCCTCGCCCTGGATCGGCTCGATCAGCACCGCGGCGCAGTTCTCCTCCCCCACCTGGGTGTGGACCGTCGTGACGAACGCGTCGAACGCCTCGTCGGCACACGCCTCGGCGCCGCCGGGCCAGCGGTAGGGGTAGGCCATCGGGGCGCGGTAGATCTCCCCGGCGAACGGACCGAACCGGTGCTTGTAGGGCATGTTCTTGGCGGTCAGCGCCATCGTCAGGTTCGTCCGGCCGTGGTAGGCGTGGTCGAAGACGACGACCGCGTCCCGGCCGGTGTGGTGCCGGGCGACCTTGACCGCGTTCTCCACCGCCTCGGCGCCGGAGTTGAAGAGTGCCGAGCGCTTCTCGTGGCTGCCCGGCGTCAGCTCGGCGAGCTTCTCGCAGACCGCGACGTACTCCTCGTAGGGCGTGACCATGAAGCAGGTGTGGGTGAAGTCGGCGACCTGGCGCTGCACCGCCTCCACCACCCGGGGTGCCGCGTTGCCGACCGTCGTCACCGCGATGCCCGAGCCGAAGTCGATGAGCTGGTTGCCGTCGACGTCGCGCAGGATGCCCCCACCCGCTCGCTCGACGTAGACCGGCAGCGTGGTGCCGACGCCGGCGGAGACGCTGGCGACCTTGCGGGCCTGGAGCGCGCGCGAGCGCGGGCCGGGGATCTCGGTGGCCAAGATCCGCTCCTGGGACAGTCCGGTCAGGGTGCTCATGCTCGCTCCTCCATCGCCCACGGGGAGCCGTATCCCTCTGGCTTCGCTGCGGCGAGCAGCTCGAGGAACGGCTTGGGCGGCAGCGCCTCGGGCCCGAGGACGCCGGTGCCCTTCCAGGTGCCGTCGGCCAGCAGCTCCAGGGCCACCACCGGGTTGAGCGCGGTCTGCCACACCACGCACTGCGCGCCGTAGTCGCGCATCGAGTCGGCGTTGTCGACCACGTGGTAGAGGTACGTGGAGCGTGGCGCCCCGTCCTTGCCGGTCCCGGTGACCCACAGGCCGGCGCAGGTCTTGCCCTCCATCCGCGGACCGATCGTCGCGGGGTCGGGCAGGCAGGCGGCGACGACGTCGCGCGGCGAGACCGCGACGCCCTTGACGGTGACCGGCTCGACTGCGTCGAGGCCGAGCGTGTGCAGCGTGCGCAGGATCGTGATCATCTCCTCGCCGAGGCCGTACTTGAAGGTCACCCGGTCCGCCTCGACCCATCGCGGCATCAGGAGCACCTCCTCGTGCTCGACGTGCACGCACTCCACCGGGCCGATGCCCTCGGGGAAGTCGAAGACCTCGGGCTCGGAGAAGGGGGGCAGCGTGAAGAATCCCGCCTCCAGGTCGCCGCCGCCGCGCTCGCGCTCCCACACCACCGGCGGGTTGAGGCACTCCTCGATGATCGTCCACATCGAGAACCCGGGCGCGAAGACCTCGTTGCCGTCGTCGTCGCGGATGACCAGGTTGGCTCCGTCGCGGGTGCCGAGCTCCTCGATGTGGTCGAAGAGCTCGTCGGCGGCGTACCGCGCGAAGACGTCGGACAGCCCCGGCTCGACGCCGATGCCGAGCAGGGCGAGCCGACCGGCCGACTCCCACTCGCCGGCCATCGCGAACTGCTCGTCACCGAGCTTGACGCCGACCTGCTCGTACGGCGCCTCGGGGTGGCGGACCGACAGGCTCATCGCCATGTCGAGGTAGTCGGCGTCGGCGGCCAGCGCGCCGGTGAAGATCGGCATCACGAAGCGCGGGTCGACCGCGTTGAACACGTGGGTGGCCCGGACCTCGCGGGCGAGCGCGGCCACGGCGTCGGCGTCGGAGGCGTCGACCCGGGCGGCGGAGAAGCGCTCCTCTCCAGTACGCCGCCCGCGCGCCGCCGCGACGGTGCGCTCGGCCCGGTCGAGGTCGTGGTCGGCCACCACCCACGCCTCGAAGAAGTCGCGCTCGACGGCGATCCGGGCGGCGGCGTCGCCGACGCCGCCCGCCCCGACCATCAGGACGCGCATGGGTTGGGACACTCGTTCTCTCCTTGGACTGAAGGACTGAGGGAGTCAGCTCTTGTACTTCGAGGCCCGCATCGAGCCCACGACCTGCGCGCCGACGACGAGCAGGACGGCGATCACGAACATCGAGAAGCCGATGACGTTGGCCTCGGCAGGGATGCCGCGGCGCGAGGCGACGTAGACGAACTTGGGGAACGTGTTCTCGTTTCCGGAGACGAAGTTGGTGATGATGAAGTCGTCGAACGACAGCGAGAAGGCGAGCATCGCCGCGCCCAGGATGCCGGGCAGGATCAGCGGGAAGGTGACCTTCCAGAAGGTCTGCATCGGGCTGGCGTAGAGGTCCTGCGCGGCCTCCTCGATGCGCGGGTCGAGCGACTGGATGCGTGCCCGGACCGTCACGACCACGAAGCTCAGGCAGAACATGATGTGGGAGAACACGATCGTGCCGAAGCCCAGGCTGATGCCGATGTTGGCGAAGCCCTGCACGAAGATCGTCAGCAGCGCGGCACCCATCACGATCTCGGGCGTGGCCATCGGCACGAAGATCAGGACGTTGCTGGCCTGCTTGCCGCGGAACCGGTAGCGCACCATCGCCAGCGCCATCATCGTGCCGAGGACCGTGGCCACGAGGGTGGAGATCGCCCCGACCTGGAGCGAGGTGACCAGCGACTCGCACGCGCCGGTGACGCCGCACGGGTCCTGCCAGTGCTCCCAGGTGAAGCCCTGCCACACGATGTTGGTCTTGCCGTGGTCGTTGAACGAGAAGGCGAAGGTGTAGGCGACCGGGAGGAACAGGTAGAGCAGCACCAGGATCGCCGACAGCATCGCGAAGTGCTGGGCCAGCCACAGCTGGGCCCGCTTGGCGGCCGAGGGCCGGTAGGCGGACGGGGACGTCGGGGTCAGCGTGGCCATGTCACACCAGCTCCTCGGTGCCGAAGCGGCGTACGTAGAGGAAGACCATCGCCAGGATCGCGGCCATCAGGGTGAAGGAGAGTGCCGCGGCGACGGGGTAGCCGCCGGGGATCGCGAGGAACTGGTCGTTGATGACGTTGCCGACCATCTTCCCGCGCTGGGGGCCGAGCAGCTCCATGTTGACGAAGTCGCCGGCCGCGGGGATGAAGGTCAGCAGCGTCCCCGCCAGCACGCCGGGCATGGACATCGGCAGCGTCACCGTGCGGAACGTCGTGAACCCGTTGGCGTACAGGTCGCCGCCCGCCTCGATGACGCGCGGGTCGGCGCGCTCGAGCGAGGCATAGATGGGCAGCACCATGAAGGGCAGGAAGTTGTAGGTCAGGCCGGCGACCACCGCGACGGGCGTGTTGACGATGCTCCCGCCGGGCAGCAGGTTGAGGAAGCTGAGCACCCCGACCACCCAGCCCTCGTCGGCCAGGATCTGCGACCACGCGAACGTGCGCAGGATGAAGGAGGTGAAGAACGGCGCGATGACGCAGATCATCATCAGGTTGCGCCACCTGCCGGCCTTGAACGCCATCGCGTAGGCGAGGGGGTAGGCGATCACGAAGGCCAGGAGCGTCGCCAGCCCGGCATAGAGGAACGAGCGCGCGAAGTGGGGCGCGTAGTCGGTCAGCGCGGCGGCGTAGTTCTCGAAGTTGAGGTCGCGGTAGTAGTAGCCGGGGAAACCGGGATAGCGGCTCTGCAGGCTGACCGACGCCAGCTGCACCAGCGGCAGGATGAAGAAGACGCCGAGCCACAGCACGCCCGGGAGGAGCAGGAGGTACGCCGTCCAGCTCCGCTTCTGCGTCTCGGGCGCCGGCGGCGCGGGGTGCACCGCGGGGTCGCCCGCCACCTGGGAGACCGGCGCGAGGGCGCTCATCCGGCGTCCACCGGGACGCCGAAGGCGTGGCCGGGGTTCCAGGTCAGCCAGACCTCGTCGCCGGGACGGAGGTCGAGCGGCTCGACGTCGAGGTTCTGCTCGTAGCAGCTCCAGGTCGTCCCGCTCGGCATGTCGACGAGGTAGCTCGTCGCGACCCCGAGGAAGGAGACGTCGCGCACGACGCCCTTGACGTCGTTGCCGACCCCCTCGGGCTGCTTGCGCGACACGGTCACCTTCTCGGGACGTACGCCGAACAGCACCTCGCCCTCGTGCACCTGCGAGCGGTCCTTGAGGATCCTCACCTTGGTGCCGACCACGTCGGCGACCAGGTGGTCCCCGTCGATCCCCTCGATGGTGCCGACGCCGGTGTTGGCCTGGCCGAGGAAGTTGGCCACGAACCGGGTGCGCGGCAGGTCGTAGAGCTCCTCGGGTGCACCCAGCTGCTCGATGTGGCCCCGGTTCATCACCGCGACGGTGTCGGCCATGGTCATGGCCTCCTCCTGGTCGTGGGTGACGTGGATGAAGGTGAGCCCGACCTCGGTCTGGATGCGCTTCAGCTCGACCTGCATCTCGCGGCGCAGCTTGAGGTCGAGCGCGCCGAGCGGCTCGTCGAGGAGCAGCACCTCCGGGTGGTTGACCAGCGCCCGAGCCAGCGCGACCCGCTGCTGCTGGCCACCGGACAGCTGCGCCGGCTTGCGCCCGGCGAAGTCGGTCATCTGCACCAGCTCGAGGGCGTCGGCTGCGCTCTTCGCCGCATCCTTGTCCTTGCGGCGCTTGGGGCCGAAGGCGACGTTGTCGCGGATGGTCAGGTGCGGGAACAGCGCGTACGACTGGAACACCGTGTTGACCGGCCGCTCGTAGGGCCGGGACCCGGTGAGGTCGGTGTCGCCGATCAGCACCCGGCCGGCGGTGGGCTGCTCGAGCCCCGCCACCATCCGGAGCGTGGTGGTCTTGCCGCACCCCGACGGGCCGAGGAGGGCGAAGAAGGAGCCCCGGGGGACGACCAGGTCGATGTCGTCGACGGCGACGAAGTCGCCGAACGTCTTGGTCACGCTCTCGAGCTGGAGGTCGCCGCGCGCCTCGCGGAATCCGGCCATGTCAGTTCCCCATCACCTTCGTGGACCACAGGTCGGCGTACTCGATGTCCTCGTCGGCATCGAGCGCGCGGAACTGCTGGATGTTGCGCTCCGAGATGAAGTCGGCGGTCGGGAAGATCCACGGGCTCTCGGCGAGCTCGGGGTCGATCTTCTCCATCTCCGCCTGCGCGCCCTCCACCGGACAGACGTAGTTGACCCACGCCGCGACCTGGGCGGCGACCGCCGGGTCGTAGTAGTAGTCCATCAGCTTCTGGGCGTTGCTGCGGTGCGTGGACGTGATCGGCACCATCATGTTGTCCGACCACAGGGTGCCGCCGGACTCGGGGATGGTGAAGGTCCAGCTGGGGTCCTCGGTGTCGTAGGCCAGCACGAAGATGTCGCCGCTCCACGTGATGCCGGCGACGGCGTTGCCGCTGGTGAGGTCCTCCATGTAGGAGTTGCCCTTCACCTTGCGGATGTAGCCCTCGTCGATCTTCTGCTCGATGAAGTCCAGGGCCGCCTCGAACTCCGCGCGCCCCCAGTCGCTGTCGATGTCGACGCCCTGCGACTGCATCACCAGCCCGGCCGTGTCGCGGAACTCCGACAGGACGACGATCCGGCCCTTGAGGTCGTCGGCCCAGAGGTCGTCGAGAGTCTTCAGCTCGCGGCCGACCTTGTCCCGGTTGTAGCCGATGCCGGCGAAGCCGCTCTGCCAGGTCACCGAGAAGTTGCGGCCGGGGTCGAAGGACACGTCCTTCAGCGGCTGGAGCAGGTTGCTCACCACGTTGGGCATCTGGATCAGCTCCAGCGGCTGGCACAGCTGGTCGCGGATCACGCGGCCGCTCATCCAGTCGGTGAGGGTGAAGATGTCGCGGTCGATGCTCTGGCCGGCGCGCAGCTGGGGCGCGACCTTGGCGTAGTAGGAGTCGTTGTCGTCGACGTCCTCGCTGTAGGTGACCTCGATCCCGGTCTGCTCCATGAACGCCTCGAGCGTCGGGGACTTCGTCTCCTTGCCGTTCATGTCGAGGTAGGCCGTCCAGTTGGCCCACTTGAGGATCTTCTCGGTGTCCGAGACGTCCGTCGGCAGCTTCAGGCTCGTGAGTCCGCCCCCCGACGGGGGCGGGGGCGGGGCACACCCGGTGAGCGCCACGCCCGCACCGGCGGCGAGCCCGGTGCCCAGCAGTGCGCGGCGGCTCAGGCCGCCGGAGGCGGCCTGGGTCAGTGCCGCGGCCGGGGCCGACAGGTGGCGCCGTGATCGGCGCGGGATCGGTGTCATCAGTTCAGGTCCTCCGCTCAGCCCCCGAGTCGCTCTGGATGTGGGTGCTGTCAGCTCTCGATGTTGGCCATGACGTGCTTGATGCGGGTGTAGTCCTCGAATCCGTACATCGACAGGTCCTTGCCGTAGCCGGACTTCTTGTAGCCGCCGTGGGGCATCTCGGCCACCAGCGGGATGTGCGTGTTGATCCACACGCAGCCGAAGTCGAGCGCCCGCGACATCCGCATCGCGCGCCCGAAGTCCTTGGTCCACACCGAGGACGCGAGGCCGTAGTCCACGCCGTTGGCCCAACGCACGGCCTCGTCCTCGTCGGTGAAGCGCTGAACGGTGATCACCGGGCCGAAGATCTCGTTCTGGATCGCGTCGTCGTCCTGCCGCAGGCCCGAGAGGACGGTGGGCTCGAGGAAGTAGCCGTCGCCGAGGTCCGTACGCCGGTTGCCGCCCGCGGACACGGTCGCGTGCGAGGGGAGGTGCTCGATGAAGCCGCTCACGCGGGCGAGCTGCGTCGCGTTGTTGACCGGACCGAAGAGCGCGTCCGCGTCGTCGGGCATTCCGACCGGTGCCGAGCTGCGGGCGTAGTCGGCGAGGGCGGCGACGAAGTCGTCGTGGATGCCGGGGCCCGCGAGCACCCGCGTCGCGGCGGTGCAGTCCTGGCCGGCGTTGAAGTAGCCGGCGATGGCGATGCCCTCGACGGCCGCCTCGATGTCCGCGTCGTCGAAGACCACCACGGGCGCCTTGCCGCCCAGCTCGAGGTGCACGCGCTTGACGCGCGGGGCGGCGCTCGCCGCGACCTCGGCACCGGCGCGTACGGACCCGGTGATGGCGACCAGGGCGGGCGTCTCGTGCTCGACGAGGCGGCGACCGGTCTCCCGGTCGCCGGTGACCACGTTGAGGGTGCCGGCAGGCAGGAACTCCGAGGCCAGCTCGGCCAGCCGCAGCGTGCTCTCCGGGGTCGTGTCGCTCGGCTTGAGGACGACCGTGTTGCCGGCGGCGAGCGCCGGGCCGATCTTCCACACCGCCATGAGCAGCGGGTAGTTCCACGGGGTCACCTGGCCGACCACGCCGATCGGCTCGCGCCGGACCCACGAGGTGTGGCCGGCCATGTACTCGCCGGCCGCCTTGCCCTCGAGGACCCGCGCCGCGCCGGCGAAGAACCGGAGCTGGTCGACCATCGGGGGGATCTCCTCGCTCGCGGTGAGCGCCTTGATCTTCCCGGTGTTCGCCGACTCGAGCGCGATCAGCTCCTCGGCGTTCGCCTCGATCGCGTCGGCGATCCTGAGCAGCGCCTGCTGGCGCTCGCTCGGCGTCGTACGCCCCCACTCGCCGAACGCCGTGTTGGCGGCCGCGTAGGCGGCGTCGACCTCCTCGGTGCCGCTGATCGGCGCCCGGGCCACGACCTGGCCCGTGGCGGGGTCGACGACGTCGCTCATCGCGCCGGCATCGCTGTCGACGAAGGTGCCGCCGATGAAGTTGCGCAACGTGCGTGGGCTGGTCACGGAAGTCCTCCCGGTCGGGTGCGGTGAAGGGAGAGTAGGACGCGACCGGGGACAATCTCTATAGCCTCCGCCAAAATAATGTGCGGGAATCGCAGAATTTACGGGCCCGAAATGCGGATTCCGCGTCAGGTGACTTGCAAACCCACGCCTCGCCCGTCCACCATGTGTGCCATGAGCGAGCGCGAGGGACCCGTGAAGCTCGATGCGACCGCCAAGCGCATCATCGAGCTCATGCAGGAGGACGGGCGGATCTCGTACGCCGCGATCGCCAAGGCGGTCGGGCTGTCCGAGGCCGCGGCCCGGGCACGGGTCCAGAAGCTGCTCGACTCCGAGGTCATGCAGGTCGTCGCCGTGACGGACCCGACCCAGGTCGGCTTCACCCGCCAGGCGATGATCGGCGTCCGCACCGAGGGCGACCCGATGAAGGTGGGCGACCGGCTCGCGCAGGTGCCCGAGGTCGACTACGTCGTCACCACCGCCGGCAGCTTCGACCTCCTCGTCGAGGTGGTGTGCGAGGACGACCCGCACCTGCTCGACGTCATCCGTCAGGTCCGCGAGCTCGAGGGCGTCGTCTCCTCCGAGACCTTCGTCTACCTCAAGCTCAACAAGCAGCACTACAACTGGGGAACACGATGAGCCTCCACCCGTCCCACGACGAGTCCTTCGACTACCAGGCCGCCGGTCGCGACCACCTGTGGTTGCACTTCACCCGCCACTCGACCTACGAGAAGGGCGGCGAGATGCCGCTCATCGTCAAGGGCGAGGGGCACAAGATCTGGGACAGCCACGGCCGCGAGTACATCGACGGCCTCGCCGGCCTCTTCGTGGTCCAGGTCGGCCACGGTCGCGAGGAGCTGGCCGAGGCGGCCGCGAAGCAGGCGAGGGAGCTGGCCTTCTTCCCGCTGTGGTCCTTCGCGCACCCGCGCGCGGTCGAGCTCGCCGACCGCATCGCGGCGATGGCGCCCGGCGACCTCAACCGGGTCTTCTTCACCACCGGCGGCGGCGAGGCCGTCGAGTCGGCCTGGAAGCTCGCCAAGCAGTACTTCAAGCTCACCGGCAAGCCCAACAAGCACAAGGTCATCTCCCGGGCCGTGGCCTACCACGGCACCCCGCAGGGCGCGCTCTCCATCACGGGCATCCCCCCGCTCAAGGAGATGTTCGAGCCGCTGGTCCCGGGGGCGCACAAGGTGCCCAACACCAACTTCTACCGCCGCCCCGACTACCTCGGCGACGACGAGAAGGCCTTCGGCCGCTGGGCCGCGGACCGCATCGCCGAGGCCATCGAGTTCGAGGGCCCCGACACGGTGGCCGCCGTGTTCCTCGAGCCGGTGCAGAACGCCGGCGGCTGCTTCCCCCCGCCCCCCGGCTACTTCGAGCGGGTCCGCGAGATCTGCGACGAGTACGACGTGCTGCTCGTCTCCGACGAGGTCATCTGCGCCTTCGGCCGGGTCGGGGAGATGTTCGGTGCCGCCGAGTTCGGCTACCAGCCCGACATCATCACCTGCGCCAAGGGCATGACCTCGGGCTACTCGCCGATCGGCGCGATGATCGCCAGCGACCGGCTCTTCGAGCCCTTCAGGACCGGCACCACCGCGTACGCCCACGGCTACACGTTCGGCGGCCACCCCGTCTCCTCGGCCGTGGCGCTGGCCAACCTCGACATCTTCGAGCGCGAGGGCCTCACCGACCACGTCCAGCAGAACGCCCCTGCCTTCCGGACGACGCTGGAGAAGCTGCTCGACATCCCGATCGTCGGCGACGTCCGCGGCCACGGCTACTTCTACGGCATCGAGCTGGTCAAGGACCGCGAGACCAAGGAGACGTTCGACGACGCCGAGTCCGAGCGGCTGCTGCGCGGCTACCTCTCCGGCGCGCTGTGGGAGGCCGGGCTCTACTGCCGCGCCGACGACCGCGGCGACCCGGTCATCCAGCTCGCCCCGCCGCTGATCATCGGCCAGCCCGAGTTCGACGACATCGAGCAGCGGCTGCGCTCGGTGCTCACGGGAGCCCTCGCGCACCTCTGAGCATCCCCTCGGATGTGCGTCCGACCCGGGGGAGCGGGGAGGATGGCGGCGTGAACGACGTACGCCCCGCGCGCCCCCACCTCAAACTGACCGAGGACGGACGCCGCATGCGCGAGGTCCTGACCTACTCCCGGCGTGGCAGCCGGTTCACGCCCCGGCAGGCCGAGTCGTGGGCCGCGCACCACGCCGACTGGGTGATCCCCGACGAGGCCGTCGACAGGCCCGACTTCTCGCTGGCCGAGTGGTTCGGGCGCCAGGCCCCGCTGATCCTCGAGATCGGACCGGGCATCGGTGAGGCGACCGCGGTCCTCGCGGCGGCCCGCCCGGACCACGACGTCCTCGCGCTCGAGGTGTGGCGCCCGGGTGTCGCCGACTCCCTGTGGCGCGTGGCGGAGGCGGGGGCCGACAACGTCCGGTTCTGCTCCGTCGACGCCGTGTGGTCGCTCGAGCACCTGATCGCCCCGGCGAGCCTCGCCGAGATCTGGACCTTCTTCCCCGACCCGTGGCGCAAGACCAAGCACCGCAAGCGTCGTCTGGTCAACCCGGCCAACGCGGCGCTCGCCTCCTCGCGCCTGGTGCCGGGCGGGGCGTGGCGCCTGGCCACCGACTGGGCCGACTACGCCGACCAGATGCAGGAGGTCCTCGACGCCGAGCCGACGCTCGAGGGCGGCCGCGTCGAGCGGTGGGTCGAGCGCCCCCTCACCCGGTTCGAGCGCAAGGGCCTCGACGTGGGTCGCGACATCGCCGACTTCTGCTACCGCCGGCGTGACTGAGGCCGTACGGGCGCGACGCGACTCAGTCGAGCGCGAGTCCCGCCTGCCGCAGCAGGTGCTCGAGGCGCAACCGCTCGGCCTCGCGGTCGGTGCCCTCGCGCAGGTCGGTGAGCAGGTCCGGCACCCCGAGCGCGCGGGCCGCCTGCGCGAGCAGGTCGTCGTACGCCGCCACGGTCCCGCGGCGGCGCGCCATGGGAGTGCCCGGCGCGGTGGCGAGCACGTCCCGCCGCACCCGGCGCAGGGCTGCGGCGAGGTCCTCGATGGCCGGCGCCGTCGGCGCGGGTGGGGGAGGGGAGAGGCGCTCGCGGACCCGGCGCACCGCCCGGCCGACCTCGTCCTGGCACAGGGCCAGGCCCAGCGCGGCGCCCAGCATGAACGTGCAGACGACGAGCGCGACCAGACCGGCCATCCTTCGACGGTAGGTCTGCCTCGGAGGGGAGGCAAGGGGCCCTACCCGAGCAGCTCCAGCTCCTCGTCGACGTAGGGGTCGTGCTCGCCGGCTGCCGCCAGCTCGGCGCTGAGCGCCAGCTGCACCTCGCGGGCCTCGACGGTGCGCCCGAGGTGCCGCAGCGACCACCCGACCATCCACCGCGCCACCCGCGTGCGCGACGCGTCGCCGATGCGCTCCCGCGCCGCGAGCGCGCCTTCGAAGGCGACCAGTGCCGCCGCGTGGTCGCCGGCGTCGGCGTGGGTCATGCCGATGTTGTTGAGGAGGGAGGCGTCCCAGTCGCGTGCCGCCGGGTCGCTCGCGCACCGGGCGCGGCCCAGCGCCGCCTCGTGCGCCGACAGGCGGTCAGCCGGGGCGGCCACCAGCGCCACCATGTGCAGGGCGTCGACCTCCAGCTCATCCAGCCCGGCGCCGCGGGCCGCGGTCGCGGCGTCCTCGAAGTGCTCCCGGGCTGTCGCCTCGTCCCCGGCGGAGCGCAGCAGCCGGCCCCGCTCGAGGGAGATTCGCACGCGCGCCTCAGGGTCGACGGGGGCCAGGCCGTCGAGCACCGCGTGCCCGTCGGCGTACCTCTCCAGGAGGCCCAGCGCGCGGGCGGCCTGGGTCAGCGCGTGGGTCCGCAGCGGGGCTGGAGCCCTCTCGGCGAGGTCGCGGAAGCGTCGCTCGCTGCCGGCGGGGTCGGCGAAGTCCCAGAGGTCGCGGAGGTGCTCGGCCATGCCCCGGAGCGTAGGCCAGCGAGTAGGATGGGTACGCCCTCCGGGACGTGGGGCGCGGGCCACCGGCACCCATGACGTTGCGATTTGGCGTGGGCGTACGGAGTCTGCCAAGATGTTCCGGTTGCTCCGGCGGGTTGCCGGGGTGCGGCACACCTTGACTTCTGAATCGCGTCTCCTTGATCGAACCAGTCGTCCTGCGTGCACCGCACCGGATCACATGGTGATCGGAGACCCGACCAGATCCGACAACCGTCGGGTGCCACCCAGAGCATCACCACCTCCCTTCCGGGTCGTGTCACGGGCCAGATCAGTTCAGTTGGCCGAGCGACACGCCCGACCGCGGGGGTCGGAGGGTGGAGGAGAGACAGGCGGCGCCAGCCCACCAGGGGCCGGGAGCCGAAACCAGACCAGGCGTACGAGATCGAAGAGGACACGGACCTATGGCGGGACAGAAGATCCGCATCAGGCTCAAGGCCTATGACCACGAGGTGATCGACACCTCGGCGCGGAAGATCGTGGACACCGTCACCCGTACGGGTGCGAAGGTCGCCGGCCCTGTGCCGCTGCCGACCGAGAAGAACGTGTACTGCGTCATCCGTTCGCCCCACAAGTACAAGGACTCCCGCGAGCACTTCGAGATGCGCACGCACAAGCGCCTGATCGACATCATCGACCCGACGCCGAAGACCGTCGACTCGCTGATGCGTCTCGACCTGCCTGCCGGTGTCGACATCGAGATCAAGCTCTGAGGCGACGACATGGCTAAGACTTTCGAACGCAACGTGAAGGGGCTGCTGGGCACCAAGCTCGGCATGACCCAGCTCTGGGACGAGAACAACAAGGTCGTCCCCGTCACCGTGATCGCGGCCGCGACCAACGTCGTGACCCAGGTCCGCCAGCCCGAGGTGGACGGCTACAACGCCATCCAGGTCGGCTTCGGCGAGATCGAGGCCCGCAAGGTCAACTCGCCCGACGCCGGGCACTTCGCCAAGGCCGGGGTCACCCCGCGCCGGCACGTGGCCGAGATCCGCACCGCTGACGCTGCCTCCTACACCGTGGGCCAGGAGATCGGTGTCGACACCTTCGCCGCCGGCGAGGAGATCGACGTCACCGGCACCAGCAAGGGCAAGGGTTTCGCCGGTGTCATGAAGCGTCACGGCTTCCACGGTGTCTCCGCCTCGCACGGTGCCCACCGCAACCACCGCAAGCCCGGCTCCATCGGTGCCTGCGCCACGCCGGGCCGTGTCTTCAAGGGCACGCGCATGGCGGGCCGCATGGGCAACGACACGGTCACCACCCAGAACCTGACGGTGCACGCCGTCGACGCCGAGAAGGGCCTGATCCTGGTCAAGGGTGCCGTCCCCGGCCCCAAGAACGGGCTCGTGGTCCTCCGCTCGGCCGCCAAGAAGACGCAGGAGGCCTGAGCATGGCTGTCAAGACCATCAAGGTCGACCTCCCCGCCGAGATCTTCGACGTCGAGGTCAACATTCCCCTGATCCACCAGGTCGTCGTCGCGCAGCAGGCCGCTGCTCGTCAGGGCACGCACGCCACCAAGACCCGCGCCGAGGTGCGCGGCGGTGGCCGCAAGCCCTACAAGCAGAAGGGCACCGGCCGCGCCCGCCAGGGTTCGACCCGCGCGCCCCAGTTCGCCGGCGGTGGCGTCGTCCACGGCCCGCAGCCGCGCAACTACGACCAGCGCACCCCCAAGAAGATGAAGGCCGCCGCCCTGCGCGGTGCCCTCTCCGACCGGGCCCGCAACGGCCGCGTCCACGTGGTCGACGCCCTGGTGTCGGGCGACAAGCCCTCCACCAAGGCCGCCCTGGCCGCGTTGGTCACGCTGACCGACCGCGTGGGCTACCTCGTGGTGCTCGAGCGCTCCGACGCGATCACCTGGCTCTCGCTGCGCAACGCGCCCGAGGTCCACATCGTCGCCGTCGACCAGCTCAACACCTACGACGTGCTCAACGCCGACGACGTGGTCTTCACCAAGGGTGCCTACGACGTGTTCGTCGGTGGCGCCTCCGCCCCGGCCGCCCAGGCCGAGACGGTCGAGACGCCCGCTGCCACCGAGCAGTCCGCCGACGAGCCCGCCCTCCCGGCCGGCGCGAAGGCCCCGCTCAAGAGCGGCAAGAACCCCAAGGGCCACGAGGTCCAGGGCCTGCAGTCCGGCACCTACCTCGTCGAGGGCGACGCCGGCTACGACGTCTCCGGCGGCGACTTCTGGTTCAAGTCCGCCGAGGACGCCGAGGCGGCCGGCCTGACCCGCGCCGACGCGAAGGAGAGCGACAAGTGAGCACCCTGCACAAGGACCACCGCGACGTGCTGATCGCGCCGGTCGTGTCGGAGAAGAGCTACGGCCTGCTCGACGCCAACAAGTACACCTTCATCGTCCACCCGGACGCCAACAAGACCGAGATCAAGATCGCGGTCGAGAAGGTCTTCGGCGTCAAGGTCACCTCGGTCAACACGATCAACCGCCAGGGCAAGACGCGTCGCACCCGCTACGGCATGGGCAAGCGTCCCAACACCAAGCGCGCGATCGTCAGCCTCGCCGAGGGCCACCGCATCGACATCTTCGGAGGTCCGGTCTCCTGACCGGGCTCCTGACTAGGAACTGATATGGCTATCCGCAAGTACAAGCCGACCACCCCGGGCCGTCGTGGCTCGTCGGTGGCCGACTTCGTCGAGATCACCCGGTCCACGCCCGAGAAGTCGCTGACGCGCCCGCTGCCGAAGAACGGTGGCCGCAACAACCAGGGCCGCATCACCACCCGGCACAAGGGTGGCGGCCACAAGCGCGCCTACCGCATCATCGACTTCCGTCGCTACGACAAGGACGGCGTCCCGGCCAAGGTCGCTCACATCGAGTACGACCCCAACCGCACCGCACGCATCGCGCTGCTGCACTACGCCGACGGCGAGAAGCGCTACATCGTGGCGCCCAAGGGCCTGACGCAGGGCACCGCGGTGGAGTCCGGCCCCAACGCCGACATCAAGCCCGGCAACAACCTGCCGCTGCGCAACATCCCGGTCGGTACGACCATCCACTGCGTGGAGCTGCGTCCGGGCGGCGGCGCCAAGATCGCCCGCTCGGCCGGCAACTCCGCCCAGCTGGTCGCCCGTGAGGGAAGCCGCGCGACGCTGCGCATGCCCTCGGGCGAGATGCGGTTCGTCGACGTGCGCTGCCGCGCCACGATCGGCGAGGTCGGCAACGCCGAGCAGTCCAACATCAACTGGGGCAAGGCCGGCCGCATGCGGTGGAAGGGCGTCCGCCCGACCGTCCGCGGTGTCGTCATGAACCCGGTGGACCACCCGCACGGTGGTGGTGAGGGCAAGACGTCCGGTGGTCGCCACCCCGTCTCCCCCTGGGGCAAGCCCGAGGGCCGCACGCGCAAGCGCAAGGCCAGCGACTCCCAGATCATCCGTCGTCGCAAGTCCGGCAAGGGTAGGAAGTAACCGACATGCCTCGCAGCCTGAAGAAGGGCCCCTTCATCGACGACCACCTTCAGAAGAAGGTGGACGCCGAGAACGAGAAGGGCACCCACAACGTCATCAAGACCTGGTCGCGCCGGTCGATGATCGTGCCCGACATGATCGGTCACACCATCGCCGTGCACGACGGTCGCAAGCACGTCCCCGTCTTCGTGACCGACTCCATGGTCGGCCACAAGCTCGGGGAGTTCGCCCCGACCCGCACCTACCGCGGGCACGTCAAGGAAGACCGGAAGGGACGCCGTCGATGAGCACCACCGAGCGCAGCCGCACCAGTGCGCGCCGCGAGTCGCTGCTCGGCGACCAGCCGGGCGCGTTCGCCAGCGCACGCTACGTGCGGATCACCCCGATGAAGGCCCGCCGTGTCGTCGACATGGTCCGCGGCCTCCAGGTCGACGAGGCCCTGACCCTGCTGCAGTTCGCGCCGCAGGCCGCCTCCGAGACCGTCTACAAGGTGCTGGAGAGCGCCGTCGCCAACGCCGAGACCACCGAGGGCCTCAACCGGGCCGACCTGGTGCTGTCCGTCGCGATGGTCGACGAGGGCCCGACGATGAAGCGTTGGCGTCCGCGTGCCCAGGGTCGTGCGACCCGCATCAACAAGCGCACCAGCCACATCACCCTCGCGGTGCAGCCGGCCGACGCGCTGACCAACCCCAAGGGTAAGAACGGAAAGGGTGCCTGATGGGCCAGAAGATCAACCCGAACGGCTTCCGCCTGGGCATCTCCACCGACCACAAGAGCCGTTGGTACGCCGACAAGCTCTACAAGTCGTACGTCGGTGAGGACGTCGCCATCCGCAAGCTGCTCTCCAAGGGCATGGAGCGGGCCGGCATCTCCAAGGTGGAGATCGAGCGCACCCGTGACCGTGTCCGGGTGGACATCCACACCGCGCGTCCCGGCATCGTCATCGGTCGCCGTGGCGCCGAGGCGGACCGCATCCGCGGCGAGCTCGAGAAGCTCACCGGCAAGCAGGTCCAGCTGAACATCCTCGAGGTGAAGCAGCCCGAGATCGACGCGCAGCTGGTCGCCCAGGGTGTCGCCGAGCAGCTCGCGGGCCGCGTGCAGTTCCGCCGCGCCATGCGCAAGGCCATGCAGACCTCGATGCGCTCCGGTGCCAAGGGCATCCGGATCCAGTGCTCGGGTCGTCTCAACGGCGCCGAGATGTCGCGCACGGAGTTCTACCGCGAGGGTCGCGTGCCCCTGCACACCCTCCGCGCCGACATCGACTACGGCTTCTACGAGGCCAAGACCACCTTCGGCCGCATCGGCGTGAAGGTCTGGATCTACAAGGGCGAGGTCGCCGGCACCCGTGCCGAGCGCCAGGCCCAGCAGGCCGCCCGCGCCGGTGCCCCCGGCCGCAGCGGCCGTCCCAACACCCGTGGCGGCGACCGTCCGAGCCGTGGCTCGCGCGGCGACCGCGCTCCTCGCACCGAGGCCACCGCTGAGACTTCAGCGGCCCCGGCCGCCGAGGCTGCACCGAGCACCGGACAGGAGGCCTGACCTCATGTTGATGCCCCGTCGTGTCAAGCACCGCAAGCAGCACCACCCCAAGCGCCGCGGCGTTGCCAAGGGTGGCACCACGCTGGCCTTCGGTGACTTCGGCATCCAGGCGGTCGAGGGTCACTACGTGACCAACCGACAGATCGAGTCGGCCCGTATCGCCATGACCCGTCACATCAAGCGTGGTGGAAAGGTCTGGATCAACATCTACCCGGACCGCCCGCTGACCAAGAAGCCTGCCGAGACCCGCATGGGTTCCGGCAAGGGTTCCCCCGAGTGGTGGGTTGCCAACGTCAAGCCCGGCCGCGTCATGTTCGAACTCTCCGGCGTCGACGAGACCACTGCCCGTGAGGCCATGCGCCGCGCGATGCACAAGCTCCCGATGAAGTGCCGGTTCATCTCCCGTGAGGCCGGTGAATTCTGATGGCTACCAAGCTGAACGCCCACGAGCTCGACGAGCTCGACGCCACCGAGCTCGAGGCGAAGCTCCGCGAGGCCAAGGAGGAGCTGTTCAACCTCCGTTTCCAGGCGGCCACCGGCCAGCTGGAGAGCAACGGCCGGCTCCGCGTGGTCAAGAAGGACATCGCCCGCATCTACACCGTGGTCCGCGAGCGCGAGCTCGGCATCCGCACCACCCCGGGCACCAACGAAGAGGCGAAGGCATGAGCGAGAACACTGCGACCCGGACGTCCGGCGAGCGCAACCAGCGCAAGGTCCGCGAGGGCCTCGTCGTGAGCGACAAGATGGACAAGACCATCGTCGTCGCCGTCGAGGACCGCGTGAAGCACGCCCTCTACGGCAAGGTCATGCGCAAGACGTCGCGGCTCAAGGCCCACGACGAGACCAACCAGTGCGGCATCGGCGACCGGGTCCTGATCATGGAGACCCGCCCGCTGTCCGCCACCAAGCGCTGGCGCCTCATCGAGGTCCTCGAGAAGGCCAAGTGACCTGAGGCCCCCGGCCTCGAGCTCCACATTTCCACACATCAGTTCGGCCAGGCTCGCCCCCCGCTGAGGGAGCGAGAACCAGCTCGACAACCAGGAGAAATCAATGATCCAGCAGGAGTCGCGACTCAAGGTCGCCGACAACACCGGTGCGAAGGAGATCCTCTGCATCCGTGTTCTCGGTGGCTCTGGGCGTCGCTACGCCGGCATCGGTGACGTCATCGTCGCCACCGTCAAGGACGCGATCCCCGGTGGCAACGTCAAGAAGGGCGACGTCGTCAAGGCCGTGGTCGTACGCACCGTCAAGGAGCGTCGCCGCGCCGACGGTTCCTACATCCGCTTCGACGAGAACGCCGCCGTCATCCTCAAGAACGACGGCGAGCCTCGTGGCACGCGCATCTTCGGCCCCGTCGGCCGCGAGCTGCGCGAGAAGCGCTTCATGAAGATCATCTCGCTCGCCCCGGAGGTGTTGTGAGAGATGGGTAAGCACATGAACATCAAGAAGGGCGACACCGTCAAGGTGATCGCCGGCAAGGACAAGGGTGCCCAGGGCAAGGTCATCTCGGTGCTCCGCGAGGAGGACCGCGTGATCGTCGAGGGTGTCAACCTCGTCAAGCGCCACACCAAGTCCGTGCAGCAGACCAACACCACCGGCGGCATCATCACCCGCGAGGCGCCCATCCACGTCTCCAACGTGATGCTCGTCGAGGACGACGGTGTCACGCGTGTCGGCTTCCGCCGCGACGAGGTCACCAAGCGCCGTCCCGACGGCTCGACCTACACCGCCACCCGGTCGGTCCGCGTGTCCCGCAAGACCGGCAAGGAGATCTGAGATGGCCGAGACCCAGACCACTGAGATTCCGCGGCTCAAGGCGCGCTACCGCGAGGAGATCATCCCCGCGCTGCGCTCGGAGTTCGACATCGCCAACATCATGCAGGTCCCCGGCCTGACCAAGATCGTGGTCAACATGGGCGTCGGCGAGGCTGCTCGCGACTCCAAGCTGATCGAGGGCGCGATCCGCGACCTCACCGCGATCACCGGCCAGAAGCCGGCCGTGACCAAGGCCCGCAAGTCGATCGCGCAGTTCAAGCTGCGTGAGGGCATGCCGATCGGTGCGCACGTCACGCTGCGCGGCGACCGCATGTGGGAGTTCCTGGACCGCCTGCTGTCCCTGGCGCTGCCCCGCATCCGCGACTTCCGCGGGCTCTCGCCCAAGCAGTTCGACGGTCGTGGCAACTACACCTTCGGTCTCACCGAGCAGGTCATGTTCCACGAGATCAACCAGGACAAGATCGACCGGTCGCGCGGCATGGACATCACCATCGTGACCACCGCCACCAACGACGACGAGGGCCGCGCGCTGCTGAAGCAGCTCGGGTTCCCGTTCAAGGAGAACTGACGACATGGCGAAGACTGCTCTCAAGGTCAAGGCCGCTCGCAAGCCGAAGTTCGCTGTCCGCGGCTACACCCGCTGCCAGCGCTGCGGCCGCCCGAAGGCCGTCTACCGCAAGTTCGGCCTGTGCCGCATCTGCCTGCGGGAGATGGCCCACCGCGGCGAGCTCCCCGGCGTCACCAAGTCCTCCTGGTAATCACCTCACACACGTTGAAGGTCCCCAGGCCGTGAGCCTGAGGAAACCACGACGAGAAAGAACCACATCATGACGATGACTGACCCGATCGCAGACATGCTCACGCGTCTGCGCAACGCCAACCAGGCGTACCACGACGTGGTGTCGATGCCCTACAGCAAGATGAAGGCCGGCCTCGCGGAGATCCTCAAGCAGGAGGGTTACATCACCTCCTACGACGTCGCCGACAACGTCAACGCCGAGGGCGAGCCCGCCGTCGGCAAGACGCTGACCGTGACCCTCAAGTACGGCCGCAACCGGGAGCGCTCGATCGCGGGCGTACGCCGCATCAGCAAGCCCGGCCTGCGTGTCTACGCCAAGAGCACCAACCTGCCCAAGGTCCTCGGTGGCCTCGGCGTCGCGATCATCTCGACGTCGCAGGGCCTGCTGACCGACCGCCAGGCGAACCAGAAGGGCGTGGGCGGCGAAGTCCTCGCCTACGTCTGGTGACCCGGACCAACTGAGACCAGGAAGAGAGAGAAGCATGTCGCGCATTGGCAAGCTCCCCATCGCGGTCCCGTCCGGTGTCGACGTCGCGATCGACGACTCGCTGGTGACCGTCAAGGGCCCCAAGGGCACCCTGTCGCACACCATCGCGTCGCCGATCACGGTCGCCAAGGGCGAGGACGGCATCCTCGAGGTCAAGCGTCCCGACGACGAGCGCAACAGCCGCTCGCTCCACGGCCTGACCCGCACGCTCATCAACAACATGGTGGTGGGCGTGACCGAGGGCTACGAGAAGAAGCTCGAGATCGTGGGCGTGGGTTACCGCGTCCTGCCCAAGGGCCCCACGCAGCTCGAGTTCCAGCTCGGCTACTCGCACCCGATCATCTTCGACGCCCCCGAGGGCATCACCTTCACCGTCGAGGGCCCGACCAAGCTCGGTGTCGTCGGCATCGACAAGCAGCTCGTCGGAGAGGTTGCGGCCAACATCCGCAAGCTCCGCAAGCCTGAGCCCTACAAGGGCAAGGGCGTGCGCTACGCCGGCGAGCACATCCGCCGCAAGGTCGGAAAGGCCGGTAAGTGACATGGCGATCTCCCTGAGCAACAACAAGCACACGGCGAACCGTGTCCGTGCGCGCCTGCGCCGTCAGGCGCGTGGTCGCAAGCGCATCAACGGGACCGCCGAGCGTCCGCGCCTGGTCGTCACCAAGTCGGCCAAGCACCTCTCGGTGCAGGTCGTCGACGACCTGCAGGGTGCCACCCTGGCGTACGCCTCCACGATGGAGGCGGACGTGCGCGGCACCGACGGCGACAAGACCGCCAAGGCCAAGCTGGTCGGAGAGCTGGTGGCCTCGCGTGCCAAGGCCGCAGGTATCGAGGACGTCGTCTTCGACCGTGCCGGCAACAAGTACCACGGTCGCATCGCGGCCCTGGCTGACGCCGCCCGTGAGGGCGGCCTCCAGTTCTGATCGCACGACATCCAATGATTCTGATTAAGGAGCAAGTCTCATGAGCGGAGCCCAGCGCGGACAGCGCGGTGGCGAGCGCCAGTCTGGTGACCGTCGCGGACGCGACAACGGTCGCAACCAGGCTGACAAGACCGCCTACATCGAGCGCGTCGTGGCGATCAACCGAGTCGCCAAGGTCGTGAAGGGTGGTCGTCGCTTCAGCTTCACCGCCCTCGTGATCGTCGGCGACGGTGAAGGTCTGGTCGGCGTCGGCTACGGCAAGGCGAAGGAAGTTCCCGCGGCGATCGCCAAGGGTGTCGAGGAGGCCAAGAAGCACTTCTTCAAGGTCCCCCGCATCCAGGGCACCATCCCGCACCCGGTGCAGGGTGAGAAGGCCGCGGGCGTCGTCCTGCTGCGTCCCGCCGCTCCCGGTACCGGTGTGATCGCCGGTGGCCCGGTGCGCGCGGTCCTCGAGTGCGCCGGCATCCACGACGTGCTGAGCAAGTCGCTCGGCTCGTCCAACCAGATCAACATCGTGCACGCGACCGTCGAGGCGCTCCGCATGCTCGAGGAGCCCGAGGCCGTGGCCGCTCGTCGCGGCATGCGCGTCGAGGACGTGACCCCGGCCGCGCTGCTCAAGGCGCGCGCCGAGGGCCTGAACGAGACCGCGGGGGTGCAGTCCTGATGGCACAGCTCAAGGTCCAGCAGAAGCGCGGGCTGGTCGGCCTCAAGGCCAACCAGCGCGAGACGCTGCGCTCGCTCGGTCTCAAGCGGATCGGCGACGTCGTCGTGAAGGAAGACCGCCCGGAGATCCGGGGCATGATCAACACCGTCCGTCACCTGGTGACGTTCGAGGAGGTGGAGTGACATGACGCTCAAGCTGCACCACTTGCGTCCCGCTCCGGGCGCCAAGACCGCCAAGACCCGCGTGGGTCGCGGTGAGGGCTCCAAGGGCAAGACGGCCGGCCGCGGTACCAAGGGCACCAAGGCGCGCTACCAGGTTCCGGTTGCCTTCGAGGGCGGCCAGATGCCGATCCACATGCGCCTGCCCAAGCTGAAGGGCTTCAAGAACCCCTTCCGCGTGGAGTTCCAGGTCGTCAACCTCGACCGCCTCGGCGAGCTGTTCCCCGAGGGTGGCACCGTGACGGTCGCCGACCTGGTGGCCAAGGGCGCGGTTCGCAAGAACCAGCCCGTCAAGGTCCTGGGTCAGGGCGACATCTCGGTCGCCGTCCAGGTCAGCGCCAACGCGTTCTCGTCCTCCGCCAAGGAGAAGATCGAGGCCGCCGGCGGCTCCGTGACCGTGGCCTGAGGCCTGCCCTCATGGTCATCTGATCGCACATCCGGTGAAGGCCTGGCCGCACAGTGGGAACTGTCGGCCGGGCCTTCGTCGTTCTCTCCCCATCGTCGGGGTGAAGCGGGTCGGACCCCGACTGTTAGGCTTCCCCGGGCCCTCCGCCGTACGACGGTGAGGGTTTCTCGTCCGCCCGCCGATCCTGGCCGGGCACCCATACGAAAGAGGAACCAGTGCTAGGCGCGTTCGCCAACGCTTTCCGGACTCCGGACCTGCGGCGCAAGCTGCTCTTCGTCCTGCTGATCATCACGATCTTCCGGCTCGGCTCGCAGGTGCCCACCCCCGGTGTGAACGTCGCCAACGTTCAGGCCTGCATCGACCAGCTGGAGGAGGGCGGGCTCTACAGCCTGATCAACCTCTTCTCGGGTGGTGCGCTGCTGCAGCTCACCATCTTCGCGCTGGGGATCATGCCCTACATCACGGCCTCCATCATCCTGCAGCTGCTCGTCGTGGTGATCCCGCGACTCGAGGCGCTGAAGAAGGAGGGCCAGGCCGGGCAGACCAAGATCACCCAGTACACCCGCTACCTGACGCTGGGCCTCGCGGTCCTGCAGGCCACCGGCATCGTCGCCCTCGCCCGCAACGGCGCGCTCCTCCAGGGCTGCACCCGCGACCTGCTGCACGACAACGGCACCTCCACGTTCCTGGTCATGGTGGTCACCATGACCGCCGGCACCGCGGTGATCATGTGGCTCGGTGAGCTCATCACCGACCGCGGCATCGGCAACGGCATGTCGATCCTGATCTTCACGCAGGTCGTCGCGACCTTCCCGGCGTCGCTGTGGAGCGTCCAGACCTCGCAGGGCTGGGTGACCTTCTCCATCGTCATGGTGGTCGGCCTGGTCCTCGTCGCGGGCGTCATCTTCATCGAGCAGGCGCAGCGCCGCATCCCGGTCCAGTACGCCCGCCGCATGGTCGGGCGCAAGATGTTCGGCGGCAACTCGACCTACATCCCGTTGAAGGTCAACCAGGCCGGCATCATCCCGGTCATCTTCGCCTCGTCGCTGCTCTACCTGCCGGCGATGGCGGTGCAGTTCAACCCGGAGAGCCAGAACCCGGTGCTGGACTTCATCGGCACCTACCTCGTCGGCGGCGACCACCCGCTCTACATGGCGACCTACTTCGCCCTCATCATCTTCTTCACGTACTTCTACGTCTCGATCACCTTCAACCCTGTCGAGGTGGCGGACAACATGAAGAAGTACGGCGGCTTCATCCCCGGGATCCGGGCGGGCAAGCCGACCGAGGACTACCTGTCCTACGTCCTGTCCCGCATCACGTTCCCTGGAGCGCTCTACCTCGGCCTGATCTCGTTGGTCCCGCTCGTCGCCTTCGCGATGATCCAGGCCAACCAGAACTTCCCGTTCGGCGGCACGTCCATCCTCATCATGGTCGGCGTGGCACTCGACACCGTGAAGCAGATCGAGAGCCAGCTCCAGCAGCGCAACTACGAAGGATTCCTGAAGTAGATGAGACTCATCCTCATGGGCCCGCCCGGTGCGGGCAAGGGCACGCAGGCCCGCTTCGTGGCCGATCACTTCGGCGTCCCTGCGATCTCCACCGGCGACATCTTCCGCGCCAACGTCTCGCAGGGGACCCCGCTCGGGGTCGAGGCCAAGCGCTACATGGACGCCGGTGAGTACGTCCCCGACGAGGTCACCAACCACATGGTGCGCAACCGCATCGACGAGGCCGACGCCGCACCTGGCTTCCTGCTCGACGGCTACCCGCGCACCCTCGCCCAGGTCACCGAGCTCGACGGGATGATCGAGTTCACCGGCCACCGCCTCGACGCCGTGGTCGTGTTGACCGTCGACTCCGAGGAGCTCGTCCAGCGCCTGCTCCAGCGCGCGGTGACGGACGGTCGTGCCGATGACACCGAGGACGTCATCCGGCGCCGCCAGGAGGTCTACCTCGAGCAGACCGCGCCGCTGATCGAGGTCTACCGCGAGCGCGGCATCCTCGTCGAGGTCGACGGGATGGGCGAGGTCGACGACGTGACGGCCCGCATCTTCGCCGCGCTCGACGAGATCCCGCGGAGCTGAGCGGTCCCGTGGGCTTCCGCGACCGGGGCATCGAGATCAAGACCCCCGAGCAGATCGACCTCATGCGGGTGGCCGGACGGCTCGTGGGGGAGACCCTCGAGCTCCTGCGCGGGGCCGTACGCCCCGGCGTCACCACGCTCGAGCTCGACGCCCTCGCCGAGACCAACATCCGCGACCACGGCGGCATCCCGTCGTTCAAGGGCTACAGCCACCCGCCGTTCCCCGCGACGATCTGCGCCTCGGTCAACGACGAGGTGGTCCACGGCATCCCCGGTCCGCGCACGCTGGCCGAGGGTGACGTCATCTCCATCGACTGCGGCGCGATCGTCGCGGGCTGGCACGGCGACGCCGCGATCACCGTCCCCGTCGGTGAGGTCGCGGACGACGTGACCGAGCTGCTGCGCGTCACCGAGGAGTCGCTGTGGCGCGGCATGGCCGCGGCGCGCCTCGGCGGCCGGGTCACCGACATCAGCCATGCCGTCGAGACCTACGTCCGCGGCCAGGGCCGCTACGGCATCCTCGAGGACTACACCGGGCACGGCATCGGCACCGAGATGCACATGCCCCCCAACGTGCCCAACGTCGGACGTCGCGGTCGCGGCCCCACGCTCGTGGAGGGCCTCGCGCTCGCGGTGGAGCCGATGGTGACGCTCGGCACCAAGCACACCGACCTGTTGGAGGACGAGTGGACCGTCGCCACGGTCGACGGCTCGTTCGCCGCCCACTTCGAGCACACGTTCACCCTGACCGACCGGGGCGCGTGGGTGCTGACGGCCGTCGACGGCGGTGCGGCGCGCTTCGCCGAGCTCGGCGTCCCATTCGGCGGACGCTGACGCCCGTTTCGCTCCGCCCGAGGGTGCGTGACAGACTGGCGCGGTTGGAGGGGAGTATTCCCCGGTAGTGGTGTCGTCAGTACGGCGGCCGCGTGAGCGGCGCCCGGTGCCACTGGTTCGCCGTCGTCCGGCGAGCGGAAGAGACCTCCGGCGTCCGTGCGCTGCGCGCGGGCACCGAACTCGCCTCATTGCTAGGAGCAACAGAGTGGACGTCCCCACCTGGGTCTGGATCGCCACCGCCGTGGTGACCATCGCGATCTTCATCTTCGACCTCGCCATCGTCGGCCGGCGGCCGCACGAGCCGAGCATGAAGGAAGCCGCGACCTACCTCTCCATCTACGTCGGCATGGCCATCCTCTTCGGCCTCGGCGTGTGGTTCACCTCCGGCGGCACGCCCGCGCTGGAGTTCTTCTCGGGCTGGCTGGTCGAGTACTCGCTCTCGATCGACAACCTGTTCATCTTCATCATCATCATGGCGAAGTTCGCGGTCCCGCGTGAGCTCCAGCAGTACGCGCTGATGATCGGCATCGTGATGGCGCTGGTCATGCGCGCCATCTTCATCGCGGTCGGTGCCGCGGCGATCAGCAACTTCAGCTGGATCTTCTACCTGTTCGGCCTGTTCCTGGTCTACACGGCGTTCAAGCTCGCCAAGGAGGGCGCGGAGGACGAGGACGAGGACGAGTTCGAGGAGAACAAGCTCGTCGCCTTCATCGAGCGTCGCTTCCCGGCGACCTCGGAGTGGCACGGCAAGCAGCTGTTCATCACCGGCGACAACGCCAAGAGGATGATCACCCCGATGTTCATCGTGATCCTCACGCTGGGCACCACGGACCTGCTGTTCGCGCTGGACTCGATCCCCGCGATCTTCGGCATCACCAAGGAGCCCTACCTGGTGCTCACGGCCAACATCTTCGCGCTGATGGGCCTACGGCAGCTCTACTTCCTCATCGGCGGCCTGCTCCAGCGCCTGATCTACCTGTCCTACGGCCTGGCGTTCCTGCTGGCCTTCATCGGCGTGAAGCTCTTCTTCCACGCCCTGCACGAGAACGAGCTGCCGTTCATCAACGGCGGCGAGCACCTCGACTACGCGTGGCTCGAGATCCCGATCTGGCTCTCGCTCGTGGTCATCGTCGCCACGCTGGCCATCACCGCCGTGCTGTCGCTGTGGGCGTCGAGCCGGATGTCGGCTGCGGAGCAGGACGCGCGCTCGGGTCCGCGCCGCGACTGGCAGGACGACTGACGACCGGGTCCTGACCTCCCCCGACACGGCGAGGTCAGGACACGCACTGGCTCGCCCGGGGCGAGCTGTCGGACCCGCGGGTCATCTTGACGTCGAGGCAGACGGGCGCGTCGGTGCGTACGAGCAGTCGCCGGCGATCGGTGCTGCCGTACTGGTCGGTGTCGTCGCGGTGCCAGCTGAACGAGTCGCCCGGCTCGACCGGCACGGGCGGGCGCCACTCGAACAGCACCCCCTGCGGGGTGCGGCTGCCGGTGAGGGCCACCGCCTCGGTCAGCACGTCCGGAACGACCGGGTCCGGCGTCCGGGACTCGGTGGGGACGACGACCCCGGGGTCCTCCTCGCGACCGTCACCCCCGAGCACCAGGAAGCCGACGAGGAGCGCGAGGACGGCGACTCCGACGCCGGCCCACACGAGGCCCGACCTGGCTGCGGGCTCCTCGGCGTCGGGGTCGACCACCGGCACGACGTCCTGGGCGGCGATGCGGCGCGGACCACTGGCCGAGATCACCGTCACCGGCTTCATCGCGGTGGCGTCCTCCGGCGCCTCCGGGACCTCCGAGGCCGTCACGGACGCGTCGGGACGGTCGCCCTCGACCGCCACGGCTGTGCGTGCCCACCCGGCGGCGGACTCGATCCGCTGGAGCGCGCGCGCCAGCTCGAGCGCGCTCGCCGGACGGTGCTCGGGCCGCTTGGCCAGGCACTGCTGGAGCAGCCGGTCGAGTGCGGGCGGCACGTCGGGGCGCTGGGTGGCGGGGGGCGTGGCGTGCAGGATCCGTGCACTCAGCGCCCGGGTGGAGTTGTCGCCCGACGGGATGGAGAACGGGGACCGTCCCACCAGCAGGTGCCAGATCGTGGCGCCGAGCGAGTAGACGTCGGAGGCGACGGAGCCGTTGGAGCGTCCGTCGAGGAGCTCCGGCGGGGACCACGGGTAGGAGATGCGGACGTCGCTGTCGCCGTCGACGTCGGCCATGTGCCCTGCGATGCCGAAGTCGGTCAGCGCAGGCTCGTGGTAGGTGGTGACGAGCACGTTGCTCGGCTTGATGTCGCGGTGCAGGATGCCGGAGCGGTGGGCCGTCTCGATCGCGCTCGCGAGCTTGATGCCGGTGGAGACCGCGTCGACGGGCGCCATCGGGTTGGACCGGACGCGCACGCCGAGGTCCGGCGGTGGGCAGTAGCGCATCACGAGGAAGGGTCGCCCGCCCTCCGCGGTCACGCCGGCGGTGATCACCGACACGATGTAGGGGTGGTCGGCCAGCCGGGCCATCGCATTGGCCTCGGCGGTGAAGAGGTACTTCTCGCGGTCGGTCAGCGGCACGTCGGGGCGCACGACCTTGACCGCCACGCGCTGGCGCGGCCACTGCTGCTCGTAGAGGAACACGTCGGCGAAGCCGCCGCTGCCCAGGTGCTCGACGAAGGCGAACCCGGGGATGATCGGGGCGCTCACCGGGCGACCGCCCCCGTCTCGAAGCGGACCGCATAGACGTGGGCCAGGTCGAGGACCGTGCCCGGTTCGAGGACGTAGGCGTCGCCGGGCCGCATGCGCTCGGCGTCGCGGCCCGGCGGGGCGATGGTGGTGCCACCCCGGCTGTCGAGGTCCCGGGCGACGACGTCCCAGCCGTCGAGCTCGATCTGGAGGTGCCGGCGCGAGACGAAGGAGTGGTCCGACGGCAGGTGCACGAGGTGCGGCCAGTCGCTGCTGCCGGTGGGCGGAGCTGGCTTGCGGCCGAGCACGACCCCGCGGTCCAGCGGCACCACCTCGCCGGTGGGCAGCCGCAGGCCGCCGAGGGCCGGCCGGTCGACGCGGCGCGGCTCCTGCGGGGCGACCCGCTGGTGGCAGACCCGGCACTGCGGTGAGACCGGTGGCGTCAGGTGCCCGAGCGGGCAGCTGACCGCCAGCACCGTCGGGACCGTGCCGTGCGCGAGGTGGGACGGTCGCATCGTGGTGGCGCCGTCGTGGTCGTCGGGCTCGGGGGCGGCGTGCGGGTCGGACGCGGGGCGGATGGTGGTGTGGGCGCCCTCCTCGATCCGCTGGACCACCAGCGGGTCGGGCTCGGAGGTGTCCATGAGCGAGCCGGTGTCCTCGACCGGCCGGCGCACGCGGGTGCGCGGGGGAGGACCTTCGGGTCCCTTGGCGGCCAGGATCGCCTCCGGGATGCCGTCGATGAGCGCGGCGGACGCCGGCGGCGCCGCGACCTCCCGGGCTCGGGGCGTCGGGGCGGGAGCGGTGCGGGCGGACATGGGCGTCAGGTCCACGCGGTCGGCCGCCACGACCCCGCCGACGAGGCGTCGGGTCGCCGGCAGCTCCGCGGGATCCGCCCCGGCGTCGAGGCTCAGCACGCGTGACGGACCGGCGAGGCGTACGTGCCCGGAGCCGCGCGAGAGCGTCGAGGACGCCCCCGAGGTGAAGTCGACGGCCGCGAGGGCGGGTGGATCACCCTCGAACGCCTTCTCGACGATCGCCGTCACGCGCTCGAGCACGCCGGCGCCGGACGTCGCCGGCATCGCCAGCACGTCCCAGATCTCCTGCACGACCTGCTCGTCGCCGGGGTCGGTGAGCAGCACCCAGTGGGCTCCGCTGCCGACGAGCACGCCAGCCCCCCTGGCGTACCGCGCTTCCACGATCAACGTCGGCTCCCCTCGTACACGCCCACCGCTCCATCATCACCCATCGGACCTGTCCCGCGCACATGATCAGGATTGGTCGGAAACTTGTCGGAACCTCCGAGACATACATACCCTCCTCTGGGTGACTGCGGCGGGCGCACGTCATCCGGGGGGCCAAGGGGGACTGGCGTGGCACGTGGGACGGCTCTGCGTCGGCACAGGGTGGGCATCGCCTCGGGCGTCGCCCTGGCGGTCGCCTCGGCCGCGGTCGTGGCCTACGCGCTCTCCGCCGAGGGCTACAAGAAGCACGAGGCCGAGCTCAACGACGGCGGCGTCTGGGTGGTCAACGGCAAGCTGGGCTGGTCGGGACGGCTCAACAAGCCGATCAACCAGCTCGACGGCGTCGTGCCCGGCCAGGACGGCAAGGCACGGCTCGACGTGGTGCAGGACGGCGCCGCGGTCGTCACGCTCAACCGCAACGCGGCCCGCGGCCAGTCCATCGAGACCAGCCGGCTCGAGGCCCAGGACGGCGGCTCGGCCGCGGTCCCGGTCAACGGCGACGTGCGGATGGCCGGCGGGACGCTCGCCACGGCCGACACGGAGACCGGCGAGGTCTGGGCCGTGCGCTACGACAGCCAGCTCGGCAAGCCCCTGATGAGCGTGGTCGACCGGCAGGCCGACCCGCTCGCCGAGGCCGGCGAGGGAGCGGCCCTCGCCGTCGGCCTCGACGGCACGGTCGTGGTCACCTCGACCGAGGAGCGCACCGTCACCACGCTCGCACCCCGGGACACGGCGTTCGGCAAGCCCGTCGTCGCGGACCTCCCGGGTGACGCGGGGAGCGTCTCGGAGGTCACCACGGTCGGCGACCGGATCGTCACCCTCGACGCCGACGCCGGCGTCCTGGCCGTGGTCGGGGGCGCGACGGCGTCCGTCCCGCCCGACAGCGTGCTCCAGCAGTCCGGCCCGTCGTACGACGCCGTCCTGGTCGGTGCCCCCGACGGGCTGCTGAGCATCGACCTCGAGTCGGGCGAGACCACCTCGGTCTCCGACCTGTCGGGCGACCCGGCCGCGCCCGTACGCCTCGGCGCCTGCGTCTTCGGCGCGTGGTCGGGCGGACTGGGCGCCGTGGCGGTCCAGTGCGGGTCGCAGGAGGTCAACGAGAAGGACCTCACCGGCAACGCCAGCAGCCTCGCCTTCCGGGTCAACCGCGGCGAGATCGTGCTCAACGACGCCAACAGCGGCACCGTCTGGGACGTCCAGGCGGACAAGCCGGTCAGGATCGACAACTGGGACTCCTTCACGTCGAAGAAGAAGAAGGACGACGAGGACGACGAGAACGAGAACCAGAGCGAGGCCGACCGGCGCCCGCCCCGCGCCAAGCCCGACTCCTACGGCGTGCGGGCCGGCCGCACCACCGTGCTGCACCCGCTCGACAACGACTCCGCCCCCGAGGGACGGCTGCTGAGCATCGTCGACGTCGACCAGCCCTCGGGCGGCGCCCGCGTGGAGATCAGCCCGGACGGGCAGACCCTGGTGCTGCAGATGCCCGAGGACGCCCGCCCGGCGACCTTCGACTACTACATCGACGACGGCCGCAACGGGGTCTCGGCCCAGGCTGCCGTCGACATCGAGGTGCGCGCCGACGCCCAGAACGAGGCGCCCGCGCTCCGCGAGGGCTACGAGAAGCCCACCTACAAGGTGCCGCACGGCGGCGCGCTCTCCGTCCCCGTGCTGTCCGACTGGCGCGACGACCGCGACGGCGACACCCTGCTGCTCGACTCGGCGCAGGCTGTCGGCGGCGAGGAGTCCGGCGCGCGGGCGCGCACGACGGCCGACGGCCGGATCCGCTTCACCGCCCCGACCGGCGACGCCGCGGCCCAGCAGCAGCTCGTCCGGGTGGAGTTCGGCGTCACCGACGGCCGCTCGGCGCCGGTCCGCAAGGCGATCAGCTTCCAGGTCCAGGCGCGCTCGGACCAGAACGCGTTCGCGCCCAGTGCCGAGCCCGACGTCGTCCGCGGAGAGGTCGGCAAGCCGATCAAGATCCGTCCGCTGCTCAACGACCTCCCGGGCTCGGACCCCACCGACCTCGACGCCGAGCTCGTCCTGGGGGCCAAGGTCCCGCAGCAGCCCGGCGCGAAGGTCGTCTCCGACCTCGAGTCCGGCCAGCTGACCTTCACCGGCGACCGCGCGGGCACCTACTTCCTGCGCTACGACGCGGGCTACGGCAACGCACCGCTCGACCAGGGCACCGTCCGGGTCGACGTGAAGCCCCCGCCCAAGCGCGCCGCCGCCCCGGTCGCGATGCCCGACACCCTCACGCTCTACGGCCAGGCCCCCGGCATCGTGGACGTGCTGGCCAACGACCTCGACCCGGCCGGCGGCCTGCTGACCGTCCAGCGGGCGTCGGGGGACAGGGCCGGCCAGCTCGACGTCGCCATCGTCGAGGGCCGCTGGCTGCGGATCTCCGCCATCCAACCCGACCTGCTGCCGAAGACCCAGACGGTGTCCTACACGATCACCAACGGCCCCAGCTCCGGCGTACGCGGCGAGGTCGTGGTGACCCAGCGCGCCGAGCCCGAGGACAACACCCCGATCACGGTCGCGGACAAGGTCGTCGTCCGCGCGGGCGCCGCGGTCTCGGCCCCGGTCCTGGACAACGACGTGTCGCCCGCCGGCGACCGCCTGACCCTGCTGGCCGACCTCGTCGACACCGACGCCCCCGGACGGCTCGACGTGGTGGCCCCGATCGACGTCACCGGTGACGTCGGCAAGGCCTTCGTGTCGGGCCGCGTCGTGCGCTACGTCGCCCCCGACAAGATCAAGGAGCGCGACACCTACTCCATCACCTATGTCGCCCAGAACCTCGAGGGCAAGCGGGCCAACGGCCTGCTCGAGGTCACCGTCGTCCCGGCCGACGATCCCAACGACCCGCCGGAGCCCCCGACGCTGGAGGGACGGGTGGTCTCGGGCGACACCATCAAGATCCGCGTGCCCGGCGTCGGTGTCGACCGCAACGGTGACCCGGTCACGGTCACCGGCGTCACCTCCGCCCCTCGCCTGGGCCGGATCGTGTCCTACGGCGGCAACTTCCTCGAGTACCAGGCCTACCCGCGCACGGTCGGCACCGACGAGTTCACCTACTCGGTCGTCGACGCCCAGGGCGCGTTCGCGACCGGCACCGCGCGCGTGGCGGTCGTCAAGCCCGGCCAGCCGCAGCCTCCGCTGGCCGTCGAGGACCGGCTGACCGTCGAGCCGGGGCGCACCGCCACGTTCGACCCCCTCGCCAACGACTTCATCGCCCCCGGCGACGCCGCCGAGATCGAGCTGCTCGACGCGCCGGACGGGGTCACCCACGACCAGGACACCAACCTCGTCAGCGTCCCCGCCCCGGACTCGCTCGACGCGCCGCCCGTGGTGATCGTCTACAGCGTGTCCAACGGGCTGAGCGAGTCCCGCGCGACCATGACGCTGCAGACGGCGAGCTCGTTCAACAACCCGCCGGTCGTCTACGACGCGTTCGGGCGCGCCAACGACAGCGGCAGCGTCCTGGTCGACGTGCTGGAGGGCGCGTACGACCCCGACGGCCCGGCCGAGGCGCTCGAGGTCACCGATGTCGGCGCGGGGGCGACCGTCGTGGACGGGGTGGAGGTGCGTGCCGACCGCGGCACCGCGCCCAAGGTCCTGCCCTTCGTGGTCGAGGACGCCGAGGGCTCGTCGAGCGCGGCGTCGGTCTACATCCCCCCGACCGGCAACGGCCTGCCCTACGTCCCGGACGGCACGCTCATCGAGCTCGACCCCGGGGACTCCATGACCGGCAAGCTCGCCGACTACGTCGAGGCGCCCGGTGACGCGGAGGTACGGCTCGCCTCGGGTCGCCGCTCCTGGTCGGCGTCGCCGTCCGCGCTGCAGGCCGGTTCCGACGGCGAGCGGGGCTTCACCCTGAGCTCGGCGCCGGGGTTCCGCGGCCCGGGCGCGGTCCTGGTCGAGGTCACCTCGGCCGCGGACGCCAGCGGCAACGAGGACACGTCGACGACCGCCGACGGCGCGACCGTGCTGCTGTCGATCCCGGTGCAGGTCGGCGACGACACGCCCTCCCTCGAGTGCCCCGACACGGTCGTGCCGATCGCGGCCGGCCAACGCTACGACCTCGACATCGCGACGTTCTGCAAGGTCTTCACCGTGGACCCGCGCGACGCGGTCGGCCTCACCTACGACGCCCAGTGGAGCCAGGACCTGGCCGGGGTCGGCGTCGGCGACGCAGTCGGTTCCGTCGTCGCGATCACCGCCTCGGACTCCGCCACCCAGGGCGGGGAGGCCGTCCTCGCCGTACGCGCCGGCGACAGCAACACCGAGGTGGTGCGCTTCCGCCTCGCCCAGGCGCCGCCGCCGACCATGCTGCCGATCAAGGTCGAGACGATGGAGGCCGGGCAGACCCGCACCTTCGACGTGGGCGCCTACCTGCAGGCCGGTGTGGCGGACCCGTCCCCGAGCATCGTCTCGGTCGAGAACATCGGCAACCCCGGAGTGCGGGCGAGCGCCGACGGCAGCCGGCTCACCCTCACCGCGGCCAAGGACACGCGGGGCGTGCAGGCGGGCTTCCGCCTCGTCGTCAGCGACGTCTCGTCCTCGGACCCGCCGCCCGAGCGCCGCGCCGACGCCCGGATCCAGTTCCAGGTGATCGGCACGCCGTCGCAGCCCGGCGAGCCGCGTCCCTACCCGGTCTCCGACGAGGTCGGCACGATCAAGATGTCGTGGAAGCCGCCGGACGACGACGGGGGTGCGCCCATCACCCACTACGTCGTGCGCGAGGAGCGCAAGGGAACGACCCAGCGCTGCGCCACCAACGAGTGCGTCTTCCGCAAGCTCGACTCCGCAGGCAACTACAGCTTCCGCGTGCAGGCCGTGAACCGCGTCGGCGCGAGCGAGTGGAGCGAGCTGTCGCGCTCCGCGCGGGCAGACACCGCGCCGGGGCGGGTGCAGAACATCCGGATGAAGAGCCGCGGCGACGGCACGATCACCATCGCGTGGGACAAGCCGGCCACCAACACCTCGCGGATCCTCAACTACTCCGTCACGTGGGTCGGAGGGGGCTCCTCGGAGATCCCCGGCGAGCAGACCGAGTTCACCGCCACGGGCCTCAACAACAACGAGAAGTACGTCTTCACCGTCCGGGCACGCAACCGCATCGAGTACTCCCTGCCGCGCTCGTCGACGGAGTTCCAGCCGCTCGGCACCCCGCCGGCGCCTGCCGCGCCGACGGCGACAGACCTGCAGTCGGGCGCCAACCAGACCGACGTACGCATCGGCTGGCAGGCGGTGCAGGCCGAAGGCCCCGGGCCTGCCGTCTACACCGTGACCTACACCAACGGCCAGACCTCGGGCACCGTGTCGGGCTGCCAGCGGCTCGCCTCGCTGACGTGCACCCACTCGGGGCTGCCCTACGACGGGCTCACCTACACCTACCGCGTGGTCGCGGCCAACCAGCCGGAGGGCGAGCCGGGCAACCGGTCGGCGCCGAGCGAGGGCGGCTCCGTGGCGCTCGTCGGACGACCGGCGGGCTGGTCGGACTGGTCGGTGGCCCCCACCGGCGTCAGCCAGGAGGTGCAGGTCACCTTCACGGTGCCCGACTCACGAGGCAGCGTGAGCAACGTCGACGTCCTGGTCGGCGGCGTGGTCGCCAGGCCGCTGCCGAACACGACCGGCACCGTGACCACGAAGGTCAGCATGCCGAGCAACGAGCAGGCCTACAACGTGGAGCTGCGGGTGTGCAACGAGAAGGCGCCCGCGGGCTGCACCCTGAGCGGGGCGAAACAGGCGCAGAGCTACGGCCCGCTCGGGAACTCCCTCACCGAGATCCGTCCGGTCGTGAACGGCAAGAACATCTACTGGGTGATCACCGGCACCGCCAACGGCGCGCCCGTGTCCGTCCGCTACGACCTCGACAGTGACGGCGAGCAGCCGGTCACCACCCAGCCCGGCGTGACCGGCCAGTTCAGCGTGCAGACCAAGACCTACACGACCGCGAGCTTCAACCAGGACGTCCGGCTCAGCGTGGTCGTCTTCGACCCGGTCAGGTCGGGGAGGGGGGAGGACGAGGGTGAGAACCGGACCAAGTCCGGGCTCCCGCCCGCCCCGACGGTCAGCATCGCCCGAGGTCAGGCCTGTGGCGACGGACTCGACACCACGCGTGCCTGCAAGACCAGCCCCAGCCAGCCCGCCTGCCTCGTGAACAG
Organism: Nocardioides sp. BGA-UO-ETr-FS32; assembly: GCF_059567905.1. Taxonomy (NCBI): domain Bacteria; kingdom Bacillati; phylum Actinomycetota; class Actinomycetes; order Propionibacteriales; family Nocardioidaceae; genus Nocardioides; species Nocardioides sp. BGA-UO-ETr-FS32. The sequence continues at coordinate 267,365 of NZ_JCAQOX010000015.1, forward strand.
CTGCAGCACGATCCGGCTCGCGACCGAGGGCTTCCTGGAGAACTACAACTGCTCCGTCGACGGCGCTGTGCTCAACCCCACGAGCGGCAACCCCGGTCTCCAGAGCTCCAACCACCCCGGCAGCGGCATCGAGACCGAGTGGTACGCCCCGGGCGGCACGGTGACCGTCACGTGCACCGACACCACCGGGCTGCAGACGAACTCGTCCACGGTCTCGTGGGAAGTCAAGAACGACTGATGCACCCGAACCCAGACCCCCTGACAGGAACAACGCGATGACGATCAGCCACGAACAGGCCGAGTGGTTCAAGTCGACCTTCGACCAGCTCACCGACAACATGGAGAAGGCCGTCCTCGGCAAGCGCCACGTCGTACGGCTGGCACTGACCTGCCTGCTCTCCGAGGGTCACGTCCTGCTCGAGGACTTCCCGGGCACCGGCAAGACGATGCTGGCTCGGGCCCTCGCCAACACCGTCCAGGGCAGCCACGCGCGCATCCAGTTCACGCCCGACCTGCTGCCGTCCGACGTCACGGGCGTGACGGTCTACGACCAGCACAAGGGCACCTTCGAGTTCCACCCCGGGCCGATCTTCCACACGATCGTGCTGGCCGACGAGATCAACCGTGCCTCGCCCAAGACGCAGTCGGCGCTGCTCGAGGTCATGGAGGAGGGTCGCGTCACCGTCGACGGAGTCGCGCACCCCGTCGGCAGGCCGTTCCTGGTGATCGCCACCCAGAACCCCATCGAGCAGGCCGGCACCTACCGCCTGCCCGAGGCGCAGCTGGACCGCTTCCTGATGAAGACGTCGGTCGGCTACCCCGACCGGCAGGCCACGGTGGAGCTGCTCAACAACGCGGCGATCCGCGACCGCGCCGCCCTGGTCACCCCCGTCATCACGGCCGCGACGATCGCGCAGATGAGCGGGCTCGCCGACGAGGTCTACGTCGACCCCGCCGTCGTGGGCTACGTCGCCGAGCTCGCCGAGGAGTCGCGACGCCAGCCGCACGTCAAGCTCGGCCTGTCCCCGCGCGGGTGCCTGGCGTTCGTCCGGGTCGCGAAGACGTGGGCGGCCGCGGACGGTCGCGACCACGTCGTCCCCGACGACATCAAGGACCTCGCGGAGCCGGTGCTCTCGCACCGGCTGCTGCTCGACGCCGAGGCGCAGTTCAGCGGTGTGGACGTCCAGACCGTCATCTCGCGGCTGCTCGACTCCGTGGCCCCGCCGACCGATCGCGTGGGGACCTGACGACCCCGATGAGGCAGCGGTTGAACGACGCGCTGGAGGTCATCAAGCCGATCGGCTGGCTGGTCCTCGCCCTGGGCCTGGGTGCGCTCCTGGTCGCCACGGCCACGCACTGGCGTGAGCTGGCGGTCCTGGGCGCCGCGTGCCTGGCGCTGATCGTGCTGGCGCTGCCGTTCCTGCTGGGCCGCACCTCGGTGTCGGTCGACCTGCGGCTGCAGCCCGAGCGGGTCGCGGCGGGGGAGTCCGTGGCGGCCGGTGTCCTCGTCGTCAACCGGGCGAGCTCCCGGCTGGTCCCCACCACGCTCGAGGTGCCGGTGGGGTCCGCCGTGCACCGCTACGGCATCAGCTCGCTGGCGCCCGGCGCCACCCACGAGGAGTCGTTCACCATCCGCACGGAGCGGCGCGGGGTGATCGCGGTCGGACCGGCCATGACCCGGCGCGGCGACCCGATCGGCATCTTCTCGCGCGACGTGGTCTGGACCCCGGTGCGCGAGGTGCTGGTGCGCCCGCACCTCGTCCCGATGGAGTCCCTCGGTGCGGGCCTGCTCCGCGACCTCGAGGGCGTCTCCACCGACGCCGTCAGCCAGAGCGACCTGGCCTTCCACGCGCTGCGCGAGTACGTCCCCGGCGACGACCTGCGCCACATCCACTGGCGGTCCTCGGCCAAGGTGATGGCGTCCACCGGCGAGTCGGCACTGCTGGTCCGCCAGTACCTCGACACCCGGCGCAGCCACGCCACGATCGTGGTCGACGACCGGCTCGGCTCGTGGGCCGACCCCGAGGACTTCGAGACCGCGATGGCCGTGGCGGCCTCGATCGCGGTCCGCGCGGTGCTCGACGAGTTCGACGTCTCGTTCGTCTGCGGCGCGCACGCCTCCTCGGGCTCCGACGGCCACCTCGCGCTCGACGCGGTGTGCCGGGCCGACTTCGGCGACCGCGGGCTCGTGGAGTCCGGCCGCCAGGCCACCATGCTCGCGCCCGACACGAGCCTGGCCTTCTTCGTCGGCGGCAGCGAGTCGGCGTTCACCGACCTGCTCCGCGCGGCGGCCGCGTTCCCGCCCGAGGTGCGCCGCTTCGGCATCGTCGTGGACCCCACCGGCACCAGCCGGGTGACCGAGACCGGTGGCCTGCCGGTCCTCCACCTCTCCGCCAAGGAGGACCTCGGCGGCCTCCTCCGCTGGAGCGTGCGATGAGACTCACCACCGGCACGACCAGCACCCGCACCCGCGTGCGCCCCCACGCCCTCGTCCCCGACCGCCACGCGTGGGTCGACATCGCCTTCACCCTCGCCCTCGCGGGTGTGGCCCTGAGCGCCTTCGGGACCTCGTTCACGGGCAGCGCCTACCTGGTGGTGGGCCTGATCGGTGCCGTCGTCGCGGTGGCCGTCACCCACCTCACGCGGGCAGCCGGGTGGCCGATCATCTCGGCCGTCGTGATCTGCCTCGTGCTGTTCTTCCTGCTCGGCGGACCGCTGGCCCTGCGCTCGCTGGGCGACACGTACGCCCTGCCGGGTGCGGCGACGCTGGCCAGGGTGGCCGACCAGGCGATCTTCGGCTGGAAGGACCTGCTCACCACCTTGCCGCCGGTCGACGGCGACGGACCGCTGCTGGTCCTGCCGTGGCTCTCCGGCATGCTGGCCGGCCTGGTGGGGCTCGCGCTCGCGCACCTCCCCGTACGCCGGGCGTGGCTGGCCGCGATGCTGCCGGTCGTCGGCATGACGGTCCTGCTCTCGGGCGTGATCCTGCTCGGCGTGCGTCACCCGCAGTCGCTGCTGCTCCAGGGGTCGGTCTTCGCCGCGCTGGCCCTCGGGTGGCTGGCGGTCCGGGCCCGCCGGGCCAGTGCCACCGTGCAGGGGGGCAGCACGTCGTACGTCCGGGGGGTGGGCGCCGTCGCGATGCTCGGCCTCGCGGCCGCGGTCGCCCACCCCGTCAGCGCCCTGTTCACCGACGGCGACGACGCCCGCACGGTCGCCCGCAACTGGGTCGAGCCGCCCTTCGACATCGGGCGCTATCCCTCGCCGCTCGCGGGCTTCCGCAAGTACGTCGACCTCAAGGGCAGGTCCGACCCCGCCAACGTCTACGACAAGACGCTGCTCGACATCGAGGGCGTCCCGGCCGACACGCGGATCCGGTTCGCCACGATGGACCGCTACGACGGGATGGTCTGGGGCGCGACGGACAACGCGCTCCCCGGGCCGGCCGACGACTCCTTCCAGCGGGTGTCCTCCACGATCGACAACCCCGTCGACGGCGCCGAGGTGGAGGCCACCGTCACGCTCGGCGAGGGCTGGACCGGCGTGTGGCTGCCGACGGTCGGGGCGCTCCGGTCGATGGCGTTCGAGACCGGTGACCCGCGTGCCACGGCCGAGGTCTTCCGCTACAACCTCGCCACCTCCACCGCGGTCGTGCCGACCGGCCTGCAGCCGGGCGACCGCTACTCCTTCACCGCCGTCCAGCCGGACGACGAGCTGACCGGGGAGACCGTGGGCTCCTCGGAGCTGACCCCGCTGCCGACGGGTGCCGGGTTCATCCAGGGGCCGACGGACAAGTGGACCGAGGACGCCGGACCCGACCCGATGGACCGGGTGCTGGCCGCGGCCGAGCACCTGCGGTCGGAGGGCAAGTACTCCGACGGGATCGGGCGCACCGAGCGCATCTACGTCGCCGGCCACAGCGTGTGGCGCCTGGCCGACGAGTTCGTCAACGCTCCGCAGATCGTCGGCAACGACGAGCAGTACGCCGCCACCATGGCGCTGATCGCCAACGACATCGGTGTCCCGGCGCGCGTCGTGCTCGGAGCGGTCGTGCCCGAGGGCGGCCGGGTCACCGGCAAGGACGTGTCGGCCTGGGTGGAGCTGCGGGCCGCGGACGGCTCGTGGAAGACGCTTCCGACCGAGGCGTTCATGTCGACCACCCCGCCCGCCGACCAGGTGCCCGAGACCAACACGCCGATGTCCGGCACGGTCATCCCGCCGCCGAACCCGATCCCGCCGCCCTCCGACGCCGGGGAGCAGAGCGACGCCGACCTCAAGGAGCGCAAGGCCAAGCGCAAGGAGGCCGCCGAGGAGGACGAGGGCCTGATCCCGGGTGTGCCCGGCTGGATCGGGGTCGTGCTGACCTACGTCGGCGGCCCGCTGCTGCTGGTCGCGCTGCTGCTCGGTGCCGTCGTCGGACTGAAGGCGTGGCGCCGGCACCGGCGCCGCAGCGCCGAGTCGCCGTCGGCTCGTTTCGTCGGGGCCTGGCGCGAGCTCGTCGACCACGCCCGCGACCTCGGGCAGGTCGTCCCGCTCGGTCCGACCGTCACCCGGCGCGAGCAGTCCGTCGGCATCGTGTCGGGGCAGGCCGGCGTGCTCGCCCGGCGCGCGGACGGCTTCGTCTTCGGGCCCAGCGCACCCGAGGTGGCCGCGGCGACGACCTACTGGGAGTCCATCGACGCCGAGCGCCGTGCGATGTCGCACGAGGTCGGCCGGTGGCAGCGCGTCCGGGCCGCGGTCAGCCTGCGGTCGCTGCGGCGTACGTCCCCGGGCAGGGGAACGGCGCCCGACGCCGAGCCCGACACCGCCTCCCACACCGCCGGCGACGCGCCGACCCCCGCAACCGGGCGTGTCGCGACCGCCGCGGGCCGGCTGCGCGGCCTCGCTGATTGGCGTTCTCGACGTAGGCCTGACTAAACTGGTGCGTCGGCCCAACGTGGGCTGTGTTTCGTGGTGCCTCGCGGCTGCCCGGACCTCGTGCGATCGTCGTCAGACGCTCGCGCGCGTGCCCCGGGAAGAGGTTCCCGGATCCGCCCACGAGGTCCACCGGTCACCTGCGCAGCAGGTGCCGGGCGGTTCCCGGGCCACGGTAGACAACGAGACGACAGATTGTGGAGGACATGCCGAAGAAAGAAGGCGTGATCGAGATCGAGGGCACCGTCGTGGAGGCCCTTCCCAACGCCATGTTCCGCGTGGAGCTGGCCAACGGGCACAAGGTGCTCGCGCACATCAGCGGCAAGATGCGACAGCACTACATCCGGATCCTCCCCGAGGACCGGGTCGTGGTGGAGCTCTCGCCGTACGACCTCACGCGAGGTCGGATCGTCTACCGCTACAAGTAAGTGATCGAGCTTGCGAGATCACCATCTGCGCAAGCGCCAGCCGAGCAGCAAGGATTTGTTGGCATGAAGGTCAACCCGAGCGTCAAGCCCATCTGTGACAAGTGCAAGGTCATCCGCCGTCACGGCCGGGTCATGGTCATCTGCGAGAACCCCCGCCACAAGCAGCGGCAGGGCTGACCGCCGCGGCCGGCTCCGCCGTCCGCGCCGATCAGGCACGACCAGCAACAACTGAATCACCCACAACGTGATCGCTAGGCCAGGCACCGCCTGAGTCGAAGTCACCTCCGGAGCACTGGCCGGAGCCCACCCGAGGCGGGATGGGACGCGACACGACCAGAAACCACTGCGAAGACAGACAAGGAAACGCCACATGGCACGCCTCGTTGGTGTCGACCTCCCGCGCGACAAGCGCATCGAGATCGCACTCACCTACATCTACGGCATCGGCCGTACCCGCGCCCAGCAGCTCCTGGCTGCCACCGGCGTCGACCCGAACGCCCGGGTCCACACGCTCGGTGACGAGGAGCTGGTCAAGCTTCGCGACGAGATCGAAGCCAACTTCAAGATCGAGGGTGACCTCCGCCGTGAGGTCCAGGCGGACATCCGCCGCAAGATCGAGATCGGCAGCTACCAGGGTCGCCGCCACCGCATGGGCCTCCCGGTCCGCGGCCAGCGCACCAAGACCAACGCGCGCACCCGCAAGGGCCCCAAGCGCACCGTCGCCGGCAAGAAGAAGGCCAAGTGACCGTACGCCTCACGGCGTGTCACTGACCTCTTCCCACGAAGCTTCCAGACCAGAACCTCACAGGAGTTACTGAATGCCTCCCAAGAGCCGCGCGACCAAGGTCCGCCGCAAGGAGAAGAAGAACGTCGCCCAGGGCGAAGCCCACATCAAGAGCACGTTCAACAACACCATCGTCACGATCACCGACCCGACCGGTGCGGTGATCTCGTGGGCCTCTGCCGGCACCGTCGGCTTCAAGGGCTCGCGCAAGTCCACCCCCTTCGCCGCGCAGATGGCTGCCGAGGCCGCCGGCCGTCGCGCCATGGACCACGGCATGAAGAAGATCGACGTCTTCGTCAAGGGTCCGGGCTCGGGTCGTGAGACCGCCATCCGGTCACTGGGTGCCATCGGCCTCGAGGTCGGCACCATCCAGGACGTCACGCCCACCCCGCACAACGGATGCCGGCCGCCCAAGCGCCGCCGCGTCTGACCCGAGACTGAGAAAGAGAGACTGACACATGGCCCGCTACACCGGTCCCATGACCCGCAAGTCGCGCCGTCTCGGTGTCGACCTCGTCGGCGGCGACGCCGCCTTCGAGAAGCGTCCCTACGCCCCCGGCCAGCACGGCCGCGGTCGCATCAAGGAGTCCGAGTACCTGCTGCAGCTCCGTGAGAAGCAGAAGGCTCGCTTCACCTACGGCGTGATGGAGAAGCAGTTCGTCCGCTACTACAAGGAGGCGAGCCGCCGCCAGGGCAAGACCGGCGACAACCTCCTGCAGCTGCTCGAGTGCCGCCTCGACAACGTGGTCTACCGCGCCGGCTTCGCCCGTACGCGCCGCCAGGCCCGCCAGCTCGTCGTGCACGGCCACTTCCTGGTCAACGGCAAGAAGGTCGACATCCCGTCCTTCCAGGTCACCGACCACGACATCATCGACGTGCGCGAGAAGTCGCTCGAGCTGACCCCGCTGATCGTCGCCCGCGAGACCCACGGCGAGCGCGTCGTCCCCGCGTGGATGGAGGCCATCCCGTCCCGGATGCGCATCCTCGTGCACCAGGTCCCGGTCCGCGCGCAGATCGACGTGCCGGTCCAGGAGCAGCTCATCGTGGAGTACTACTCCAAGAAGTGATCCACCGTCGGTGGCCGTCCCTCCGGGCGGCCACCGTCGCCCCTCTTCCACATCACTCCTCACCATGTTCGGATCCGTCAAATAGTGGGTGGATCCGGAAAGGAAAAACTCCGTGCTTATCGCTCAGCGCCCGACCCTCACGGAAGAGACCGTCGACGAGTTCCGCTCGCGGTTCGTCATCGAGCCCCTCGAGCCCGGCTTCGGCTACACGCTCGGCAACTCGCTGCGTCGTACGCTCCTCAGCTCGATCCCGGGTGCCTCGGTCACCAGCATCAAGGTCGACTCCGTCCTCCACGAGTTCTCGACCATCGAGGGCGTCACCGAGGACATGACCGAGATCATCCTCAACCTCAAGGGCATCGTCGTGTCCTCCGAGCACGACGAGCCGGTCGTGATGTACCTGCGCAAGTCCGGTGCCGGTGACGTCACCGCCGCCGACATCACCCCGCCCGCCGGTGTCGAGGTGCACAACCCCGAGCTCAAGATCGCAACGCTGTCCGACAAGGGCAAGCTGGAGATGGAGCTCGTGGTCGAGCGTGGCCGCGGCTACGTGTCGTCCGTGCAGAACAAGGGCGCCGACAACGAGATCGGCCGCATGCCGGTCGACTCGATCTACAGCCCTGTGCTCAAGGTGACCTACAAGGTCGAGGCCACCCGAGTCGAGCAGCGCACCGACTTCGACAAGCTCGTCATCGACGTCGAGACCAAGCCGTCGATCCGTCCCCGCGACGCGATCGCCTCGGCCGGCAAGACGCTCGTCGAGCTCTTCGGCCTGGCCCGCGAGCTCAACGTCGAGGCCGAGGGCATCGACATCGGCCCGTCGCCGGTCGACGAGCAGCTCGCCGCCGACCTGGCCCTGCCGGTCGAGGACCTGCAGCTCACGGTCCGCAGCTACAACTGCCTCAAGCGCGAGGGCATCCACACCGTGGGTGAGCTCATCTCCCGCTCCGAGCAGGACCTGCTCGACATCCGCAACTTCGGCGCGAAGTCCATCGACGAGGTGAAGGCCAAGCTCGTCGAGATGGGCCTCTCGCTCAAGGACAGCGCGCCCGGCTTCGACCCGCACGCCGCCCTCGCCGCCTACGGCGACGACGACGACGATGCGTTCATCGAGGACGAGCAGCTCTGATCTCCCGGCCCCGACCACGGGGCCGTCCCACGAAAACCGACCGGGCTCAGCGCATGCTGGGCCGGTCGTCTACCCGGGTACCTGACACGGCCCGAGAGGAAGAAGGCACACCATGCCCAAGCCCAAGAAGGGTCCCCGCCTCGGCGGCAGCCCCGCCCACCAGCGCCTGATGCTCTCGAACCTGGCGACCGCCCTGTTCGAGCACGGCCGGATCACCACCACCGAGACCCGGGCGCGCCTGCTGCGCCCGGTCGCGGAGAAGCTGATCACCAAGGCCAAGCGTGGCGACCTGCACAACCGTCGCGAGGTCCTCAAGACCATCCGCGACAAGTCGGTCGTGCACACGCTGTTCACCGAGATCGCGCCGACCTTCGCCGAGCGTCCCGGTGGCTACACGCGCATCACCAAGATCGGCCCCCGCAAGGGCGACAACGCCCCCATGGCGGTCATCGAGCTCGTGACCGAGGCCTACAGCCCCAAGGCTCCCTCGACCAGGAAGACCGAGGCTGCTGCCGCTCCGGCGCCCGCCGCCGAGGAGACCGCTGCTCCGGCCGAGGTGGAGGCCGAGCACGTCGACGGTGAGACCGAGGTCGTCGAGATCGAGGGTCAGGACGTCGCCGTCGTCGCCGCCGACGAGGGCGTCACCGACGGCAACGTGGCTGGCAAGTACGCCGGCTCGCACGCGCCGATGGAGAACGTCGACGAGGCCCCCGACGGCTTCCCGATCAAGGGCAACGAGAACTCGATGAAGTTCCACGAGCCCGACAGCCAGTGGTACGCCCAGACCGAGGCCGAGGTGTGGTTCGACTCCGTCGAGTCCGCCGAGGCCGCGGGCTTCACGCGCGCCGGCGAGTGATCGCCTAGCAACGCCACGACGAGGCCCGTCACCCCGCTGGGGTGGCGGGCCTCGTCGCATCCCGGCGAGCCGTCACAGGCGCGCCAGGACCTCGGCGGCATCGAGGCTGCGGGCGGGACCCCCGGCGTACGCCAGGGCTCGCGTCGCGGCGACGACGGCCTCGTTGACCGGGGTGGGGATGCCCAGGAGCCGGCCCTGCAGCACGACCTCGCCGGCGAGGTAGTCGATCTCGGAGTCGCCGGTGCCGCGGGCGAGGCTCTGCCACGTCGACCCGCCGGAGCGCTCGAGGTCGGGGCGGCGTCGGAGTATCGCCCCGCGGCGATCGCTGTCCTGCTCAGCGGTGACGAGGGTGAGCCCCGCGGCGGCGAGGACGTCCTCGCCCTCGGCCTGCGCCCGCGCGGCGAGCTCGTCGGCCGCGTCGCCCTGCGCGAAGGAGGCGTCCACGCCGTTGCCGAGGTTCATGATGAGCTTGCGGCGTTTGCTGGCCATGATGTCCTCGCGCTCCTCCGAGGAGATCCCCGCCGCTCGGAGGTCGGCCGACACGGCCGCCGTGACGGCGTCGGTCCCGCCGGGGAACCGTCCGATGTCGAGGATCGCCGGGGTCGGGTGGCACCCGGCCACCACGACCCCGGGCTCGAGGTGGGTGGCGGGCAGCATCACGCACACGGCGTACGTCCGCGCGAAGAGCCGCAGCGTCGCGGTCTCGGTGGCGATGCCGTTGGTGGCGCAGACGACGGGTACGCCGGCCGGGGCGTGGGCACGCAGGTCCGTGAGCGCGGCGCCCGCCTGGTGCGACTTCACGGCCAGCAGCACGACGGTGTCGTCGGTCCAGCCGACCTCCGCGGCCGTGTCGGTGGCGGGGGCGTCGATGCGGTGGCGGCCGTCGCCGGCGTCGAGGACCAGCCCACCCGCCCTGATCGCCTCGAGGTGTGCCCCGCGGGCCACGAGGGTCATCGCGTGGTCGGTCAGGGCGAGTCGGCCTCCGATGACTCCACCGACCGCGCCGGCCCCGTACACGACATAGCGCATGAGCTCACCCTAGGGGGAGCCCGGGGACGCTCCCGCGACGCCCGGTTCAGCGACGCACGCGGAACCGCAGGTGGAGCACGCGGTCGCCCTGGACGACGACATGCGGGTCCTCGAGCAGGTGCTGGGTCTGGACCGAGCCGAAGTAGCGCTTGCCGGTGCCGAGCACGACCGGCGCGACGTCCATCGCCACCTCGTCGACGAGACCGAGTGCGAAGGCCTGTCCGCCCACGTCGCCGGCCGCCACCGAGACGGTGGCGTCCCCGGCCAGCTCGCGCGCGGTCGCGACTGCGCGCGCCACGCCGTCGACGAAGTGGTAGGACGCCTCGGGGTGCCAGCCCTCGGGCTTCGGGCGGTGGGACACCACGACCACGTGCTCACCCGTCGGGGGTCGACCCTCCCACCCGTTCGTGATGTCGAACAGGTGGCGGCCGATCACCATGCAGCCGATGCCGTCCCAGACCGGGCGGACGTGGTCGTAGGAGGCCCGCGACACCCGCAGGCCGCCCGGGGCCGGGTCGTCCATCTCCTGCGCGGCGAGGTGCTGGTCCCCGTTGAAGTACCAGTCGAACAGGGGGCCGGGGTCGTCGTCGGGGTCGGCGACGAACCCGTCGAGGGAGACCACGTTGTGCATCACGACGGTGCTCACGGCGTGCCTCCCGTCCCGGGCTGCCAGCCCGGATCGCGACCGATGAAGCCCATCAGCCGGTCGACGACGGGGGCGTCGGCGGCCACGGGCACGGCCGGGCCGTAGTGCCCGGAGCTGCGCAGGGCGTCCTCCATGGCAACCATCCCGCCGAGCAGCTCGGCGGCGAAGTCCTCGTCGAGCCCGGCGTCCTGGTCGCTCGCGCGCGCCAGGTCCCAGGAGTGCATGAACACGTCGGAGGTGTAGAACCGGTCGACGGCCCGGGCGAGCGGCTGCGTGCCGAGGGAGGGGTGGGTGAAGTCCTCCGCCCCGCGGTCCTCGACGAGCGCCTGGACGGCGTCGGCGTGGTGCTGCCAGGCCGCCGCGGGGTCGTCGGCCGCCGACGGCCCGGCGGCGAGGTCGACGCCGCCGGAGGACAGGAACCCGGGGAACCAGGTGACGAGGTGGTCGACCACGTCGCGGGCGCTCCAGCCGGCGACGGGCGTCGGCGCGGACCAGTCGCGGGTGCCGCCGACCAGCCGCGAGAACTCCCCGGCCACGGCGCGGTGGCGGGCGGCCGGGGCGTCCGGGAGGGCCATCAGACCGTGCCCGCGGCGAGCATCCGGTCGATCGCGGCGTACCCGTCGTTGACGCCGACCTCCATCCCGCTGCGGAGCCAGGCGTCGCGGCCCTCGAACGAGTCGCACAGGCTCATGGCGTGCAGGCGGGTGCGCCCGTCGCCGAGGTCCTCGAAGGTCATCGTCTCCAGGGCCACGTCGTCGGGCATCCCGTCCCACGTGAAGGTCTGCACGATGCGGTCCTCGCGCACGGTGTGGAAGCAGCCGCGGAAGGAGGTCTCGAAGTCCTCGCGACCGTCGCTGCCGCGTGCGGTGTAGCTCCAGCTGCCGCCGTCGCGGGCGTCCCAGTGGGTGATGTCGGCGCCGACGTCGTCGGGGCCGATCCACTGCGCGTACAGCTCGGGGTCGGTGTGGGCGCGGAAGAGCTGGGCCGGGGTGGCGGTGAAGTCGCGCCAGATGTGGATGGCGGGGACGTGCTCGTCGGCCAGGATCGCGGCCTCGGGGAAGCGGGTGGTGGTGTCGGGGCTGTGCGTGGTGGTCATGATGCGGTTCCTTCCGTGCGGTTGTCGCTGGTGTGGGTGGGGTCTTCCTCGTCCTGCATCCGCGCGAGCACGCCGTCGAGCGCGGTGTAGCGCGCCTCGGCCTGTCGGCGGTATCGCTCGATCCACTTCGTCATGAGGTCGAACACCTCGGCTTCCAGGTGCACGGGCCGGCGCTGCGCCTCACGGCTCCGCGTCACCAGGCCGGCCTCCTCGAGCACCTTGAGGTGCTTGGACACCGCCTGGAGGCTGACCTCGTAGGGCGCTGCCAGGTCGTTGACCGTGTGGTCGGCCTCGGTGAGGCGGGCCACCATGTCGCGGCGGGTCGGGTCGGCGAGGGCGGCGAAGACGCGGGAGAGCTGGTCGGTCACGAGGCACCTTCTTCAACTGAGCGGTTGAATAAAAGGTAGGACGGACGGCCGGCGTTGTCAACCATGTGGTTGAACAAGTCTCAGGGGCGGGGAACCCGGACCTTCCTCGAGACCGCCTTGAGGCACTCGGCCCTGCCCGAGCTGTAGGACGGCGACACCGTCACGTAGTAGGTCGCACGTCGCTTGGCGCGGAAGCGCTGGCGGCCGGCGTACGACGCGGTCGCGCCGTCCACCTTGACGTCCCCACCGCGCCGGACGCGCCACAGGTTGACCCGGGCGCGCGAGGCGCAGGTCTGCTCCGGGGAGAGGATCCTGGCCTCGAGCCGGTCGCGGCCCTCGACCCAGCGCAGGCGGGCCGTACGCGAGGCGCTGGGGCAGCCGGTCGGGTTCGACGACGCCACCGCCGGGCAGCCGTCGACGAGGTCATCGAGCCCGTCGCCGTCGGTGTCGCCCGCGGATGCTACGGCGGTGCGGGGGGCTGCCGCCGAGGCCGACGGGACGCTGAGGGCTGCCGGCGAGAACGTCGCGACCAGGAGGGCGACGGCTCGGCTGACACCTCGGGACCGGGTCATCTCGCCGTCAGCCTAGGCGCTGCCGGGCGGTCGGTCACCACCTCGTGGGCCAGCCTCGCCCAGCGCCTAGGATCGCTGGCGTGCGCCTGCGGATCGACTGTGCCTACGACGGCGCCGATTTCTCCGGCTGGGCCGCGCAGCCGGGGCGGCGCACGGTGCAGGGCACCCTCGAGGACGCGTTGGCCACCGCGCTGCGGCTGCCGGAGGTGCGGGTCACCGTCGCCGGGCGTACGGACGCCGGGGTGCACGCGCGCGGGCAGGTGGCCCACGTCGACGTCGATCCCGACGTCGTGGCGGCGTCCGCGGGCCGGTCCACCGACCCTCCGCTGGACGCGCTCGCCCGTCGCGTCGACGGCATCCTGCCGCCCGACCTGCGCGTACGCCGCGTGGTCGAGGCACCCCACGGGTTCGACGCCCGCTTCTCCGCGACCTGGCGGCGCTACGCCTACCGGATCGCCGACGCCCAGGAGCTCGCCGACCCGCTGGTGCGCGGCCACGTCCTGACCTGGGGCCGTCGCCTCGACCTCGACGCGATGAACGAGGCCTCCGCGCCGCTGGTCGGCCTCCAGGACTTCGCGTCCTTCTGCAAGCAGCGGGAGGGCGCGACCACGGTCCGCACGCTGCTCGACCTCTCCTGGCGCCGCGACGACGCCGGCCTCGCGGTCGGCACGGTGCGGGCCGACGCGTTCTGCCACAACATGGTGCGCTCGCTCGTCGGCTGCCTCATCGCGGTCGGGGAGGGGCGCCGGCCGACGACCTGGCCGGCCGAGGTGATGGCCGGACGGCGACGCGACCAGGGCGTGCGCGTGGTGCACGCCCACGGCCTCACGCTGGAGGAGGTCGGCTACCCCGACGACGACGAGCTCGCGGCGCAGGCCGCGCGGGCCCGAGCCAGACGAGAGGCGATCGATGCCTGAGCACTACTTCTCCGCCGACCCTGCCGTCCCCTTCGAGCGCGAGGCGTTCACCGCCGAGCTGTGGGGCCACGAGCTGCGGTTCGACACCGGCTCGGGCGTCTTCAGCCGGGGCCACCTCGACCACGCCACGGCCGTCCTCTTCAAGGAGCTCGAGCCGCCGGTGCAGGGGCAGTTCCTGGACCTCGGCTGCGGCTACGGCGTCATCGGGCTCGCCATCGCGAAGGCCGTGCCGCTGGCCAACGTGACCGCCGTCGACGTCAACGAGCGCGCGCTGCTGCTGGCCAACGACAACGCCCGCGCGGCGGGCCTGGCCTCGCGCTTCGTCGCGTGCCTGCCTGAGCAGGTGCCCAGCGACCAGGTCTTCGACGAGATCTGGTCCAACCCGCCGATCCGGATCGGCAAGGAGGCGCTCCACGAGCTGCTGCTCACCTGGCTGCCCCGGCTGGCGCCAGGCGGGCGGATGGTCACGGTCGTCGGCAAGAACCTGGGTGCCGACTCGCTCCAGCGCTGGCTCGGTGACCAGGGCTGGCCGACGCAGCGGCTGGCGAGCAGCAAGGGGTTCCGGGTGCTGGAGACGCGGCGCGCGTGAGCGCCTAGGGCGAGCCGTCGAGGAACATCCTCAGGCGGGTGTGCGTCTGGCCCGGGTCCTGGGGCAGCGCACCGTTGATCGCGCGGCACACCCAGCCCAGCCGCATCGCGATCCGCGCCGCCTCGCGGAGCTCGGGTTCGGTGAGCGGGTACGTCCCCGCGTAGGGCCGGAGGTACGCCGCCAGGTGGGGGTCGAGGTCCTCGGAGCCCTCCTCGTCGTCGACGCCCCACGCGATGACGCCCTCGAGGGTGACCGACAGGGTGAAGAAGGGATGCGAGACGCACGCGTCGCCCCAGTCGAGCACCTGGTGCACGCCGCTGCCGAGGAAGACCTGTCCGTCGTGCAGGTCGTCGTGCTGCACGGTCTCGCAGAGGCCGAAGGCGGTGAGCCGCTCGCACAGGTCGGCGATCGCCTCGGGCCCCGGGAGGCGCGGGTCGACGTCGTCGAGCCCGGCGAGCAGGGCGGCGTACGCCCCGGGAAGCGTGTGCAGCCGGCGGTCCGGGAGGCCGGCGGCCAGCAGGGCGCCGACCCGGTCCTCACAGGCGATCTGGAGCCGGGCGTACGCCTCCAGCACGTCGTGCCACCGCTCGAGGCTGCGCTCAGCGGGGATGACGTCACGCAGCCGCGGGCCGGCGTCCGCGAGGAGCATCCAGCCGGTGAGCGGGTCGCTGGCGAGCGGCACCGGCACCCGCCCGCCGGACAGTGGCGCGACGATCGTGGTGACGGCCGCCTCGTGGCGCATGGACTCGTCGTTGGCCTTGAACCAGACCGGCCCGTCCTCGGTCGGCACCCGCATCACGGTCGACCAGTCGGTCACGTGCGGCTGCTCGACCGGGGCGACGACCGAGCGGCCGTGCTCGGCGAGCCGTGCCACGATCCACGCGTGCGCGGCGTCGACGAAGCTGGGATCGCGCCACCGGTCGCTCAGCGCGGTCAGCTCGGGCATGGCGTGCATTCCACCGCGCCGAGCCGAGTGCGGGCAACGGGTTTCACGCGGGTCGGGTCGCCACGAGCACGCCGATCTTGTCGATGCGGTGCTCGGGGTTGTCGAACTCGTCGGACCAGTAGTTGCCGTTGGCGTGGTCCTCGAGGGTCGCGCACGTCGAGAGCGTGATCATCGGCCGCGTGGCGTCCGTGCCGGGGCGCCCCGGCACCTCGGCACGCTGGGCGCGCAGCGAGGCCGGCCGCCGGAAGGACGTCCAGCGGGTGCGGCGGACCTCGTAGACGTGCACGGTGTCGCCGGTGCGCACCAGGATCCGGTCGCCGCGGCGCAGGGAGGGGGAGTCGCGCAGCGGGGCGGTCCCGGTCAGCCGGTGCCCGGTGACGATGTAGTTGCCGACCTCGCCGGGGCCGGCGCCGCCGGCCGGTCCGCGCGGGGACGCCATGTCCCCGGCGTTCTGCAGCGCGGTCCCCGGGGCGTCGTCGGGCGACCCGCGGTAGCGCACGACCGGGAAGTCCCTCAGCCCGATGGCCGGGATGGTGACGAACGAGCGCCGCGGCTCGGGCACCACCGGCTCGGGCGGCTCGGTGGTGGGCTCGGGGGCGGGCGTCGCGCTCTCGATCTCCGGGCTTGCGGGCGTCTCCGGCGGCGCGCTCGTCGTACGTCGCTCCACGGGTGCAGCCCCCTGGCTCGCGCCGCGCGGGTCCCCGGCGGCGCAGGACGACGTCACCGCGACGACGGCCGCGGCCAGGAGGACGACGACTCTGCCTGCCACCCGCACCACGGTACGCAGCCGGTGGGCGTCACCCCAGCCGTACGGGCAGCTGCTCGACCCCGTGGACGATGGCGAGCTCGGTGAACCGCAGGTCGCGGGGATCGCAGGCCAGCGCGAGGTCGGGGAAGCGGCGGGCCAGCGCGACGAGTGCCGTACGGAGCTCCATGCGGGCCAGCTCCGCGCCGACGCACCGGTGCAGGCCGTGGCCGAAGGCGAGCGTCCCGGCGGCGGCCGCTGTGGGGTCGAAACGGGCGGGGTCGGCGTGGCGGGCCGGGTCGCGTCCGGCGCCCGTCAGCGAGACGACGACGACGTCGCCGGCGCGCACCCGCTGGTCCCCGACGACGACCTCCCGGCGGGCGATGCGCGGGAACGCGACCTGCACCGGGCAGACGAACCGGAGCAGCTCCTCGACGACACGGTCGACCTCGGCGCGCTCGCCGCGCTGGAGCGTCGCCCACGCGCCCGGGTGCTGGAGGAGGACCCAGGTGCCCAGCGACAGCATGCTCGCGCTGGTCTCGTAGCCGCCCAGGAAGACCCCGTCGGCGAGGCCACCGAGCTCGACGTCGTCGAAGCCCGCCCCGTGGTCGGCGACCATCCGGGCGAGCAGACCGTCCGGCAGGTGCGGCGACCGGCGCTCGGCGGCCACGAGGTCGATGAGGAACTGCCGGGTCCCGGCCGCGGTGTCGAAGATCCGAGCGCTCCCGTCGCGCAGGTCGAAGCGCGCCGAGCCGTGGCGGCGGAACTCGTCGCGGTCCACGGCCGGCATGCCGAGCAGGTCGCAGATGACGCCGAAGGGCACCGCGAAGCCGAAGCGCTCGACCAGGTCGACCTCCGGTCCGTGGGAGACCAGGTCGTCGAGGGCCGCCTCGACGACGCGGTCGACGTCCTGCTGGATCCCGACCAGCCGGCGCCGGGTGAAGTACGGGGTCAGCACCCGCCGCAGGCGCTCGTGGTCGGGGGAGTCGGTCATCCCGAGACCGCCGATCCGCTCGGCGGGCGCCCGGCCCTGGCGGCCGATCAGGTTGCGCACGTCGTTGGCGAAGGCGTCGGAGTCGGCGAGCACGGCCCGGGCGGCGTCGTACCCCGTGACGAGCCAGACGCGCGTCCCCAGCAGCCGGGCGAGGCGCACCACGTCGCCGCGCGCGCGACTCGCCTCGAGTCGAGCCACCGGGTCGACTCCGTCGCGCTGCAGCGGGAACCGCACGGCCGCGGGCACCCGTCCGGCAGACGACACGGCGATCCGGAGGGCGGTGCCGCGCAACGAGGGAGCCATGTCTCCAGTGCACGCTGCGACACGGCAGGCGGCCATCGGGCATCACCCCGGTCCGTCCCGGACGCGTCCCCGGTACCCGACCGGGCAGGATGGGGCCATGGCCTACGACGCAGCCGACGACAGGTACGACGACTCCACCGGGATGCACTACCGGCGGACGGGACGGAGCGGGCTCAAACTGCCCGCGCTGTCGCTCGGCCTCTGGCAGAACTTCGGGACCGACCGGCCCGAGGAGACGCAGCGCGCGATCCTGCGGCGCGCCTTCGACCGGGGGGTCACGCACATCGACCTGGCCAACAACTACGGCCCGCCCTACGGCCGCGCCGAGGAGAACTTCGGCCGCTACCTGAAGGACGACTTCAAGCCATACCGCGACGAGCTGGTCATCTCGACCAAGGCCGGCTACGACATGTGGCCCGGCCCGTACGGACAGGGCGGCGGGTCGCGGAAGTACGTCCTGGCCTCGCTCGACCAGTCGCTCGACCGCCTCGGCCTCGACTACGTCGACATCTTCTACAGCCACCGCTTCGACCCGGAGACGCCGGTCGAGGAGACGATGACGGCGCTCGACGCGGCGGTCCGGTCGGGGCGCGCGCTCTATGTCGGCATCTCGTCCTACTCCCCGGCGAAGACCAGGGAGGCGGCCGAGATCGCCCGCGACCTCGGCACGCCGCTGCTGATCCACCAGCCGTCCTACTCGATGCTCAACCGCTGGGTCGAGGGCGGGCTGCTCGACGAGCTCGAGCAGCAGGGGATGGGCTGCATCGTCTTCACCGCCCTCGCCCAGGGCCTGCTCACCGACCGCTACCTCGACGGCGTGCCGGCGGACTCGCGCGCCGCCCGCGACGACTCCACGCTCACCGGCCTCGACGAGGAGACGCTCGAGCGGGTGCGGGCGCTGAACCGGGTCGCCGAGGCCCGCGGCCAGAAGCTCGCCCAGCTCGCCCTGCAGTGGGTGCTGCGCGACGAGCGGGTGACCAGCGCGGTGATCGGCGCCTCCAGCGTGGAGCAGCTCGACACCAACCTCGACGCCCTCTCCGGGCCGCCCCTGACCGACGACGAGCTGGCCGAGATCGACCGCCACGCCGTGGACTCGGGGGTCAACCTGTGGGCGTGAGCGAGCGCAGCGAGCGAAAGCACTCATGGACGCGCGCAGCGAAGCAAGCGCGCACATGAGTCCGGCGCAGCGCATCGTCGTCGTCGGCGCCGACGCCGCCGGGATGTCCGCGGCGCACCAGGCGCTGCGGACCGCGCGGCGTACGGGGCGCGAGCTGGCGATCACCGTCCTCGACCGCGGCACCCACACCTCCTACAGCGCCTGCGGGATCCCCTACTGGATGGCGGGCGACGTCGACGGCGGCGACGACCTCGTCGCCCGGACTGCCGAGCAGCACCGGGAGGCAGGGATCGACCTGCGGCTCGGGGTGGAGGTGGTCGCGGCCGACCTGTCCGGGCGTACGGTCACGACCGCCGACGGCGAGGCGATCGACTTCGACGAGCTGGTCGTCGCGACGGGTGCCCCCGCAGTGGTGCCCGACTGGGCGCTGCGACCCGATGGCACGAGCCACGCCGGGGTCGGGGTGGTCAAGACGCTCGACGACGGCACGGCCTGGGTCGAGCGGTTCGCCGAGGCCGGCGACGGTGCGCACGTCGTGGTCGTCGGCGCGGGCTACATCGGCGTCGAGGTCGCCGAGGCCGCCCTGCGGCGGGGGTACGGCGTCACCGTCCTCACCCGTGGCCGCGGGATGTCGACGTTGGAGGACGAGATGTCCGACCGGGTCAACACCGCGCTGGTCGACGCGGGCGTCGAGCTGGTGCTGGGGGCCGAGGTCACCGGTCTCGACCTCGACGGCGACCGGGTGACCGGCGTGCACTGGGACGGCGGCAGCCGCGAGGCGGACCTCGTGGCCGTGGCGGTCGGCGTACGCCCGGCGACGGACTTCCTGCGCGGGACCGGGCTGCCGCTCACCGAGGACGGCGCGCTGCGGCCGGACCCGCACGGCCGCGTGGCCGACCACGTCTGGGCTGCCGGCGACTGCTGCGAGGTGCGGCGACGGATGGACGGCGCGTGGGTCTTCCGCCCGCTCGGCACCCACGCCAACAAGCACGGCCGCGCGCTCGGTGACAGCCTCGCCGGCGGCTCCCTCGCCTTCGAGGGGATGACCGACACCTCGATCACCCGCTTCGCCGCGTGCGGGCAGTACGTCGAGATCGCCCGCACCGGGCTGTCCCGCGCCGACGCGGAGGCGGCCGGCCTCGACCCGGTCGCGCTCGTCACCGAGGGCTCGACGGCGAGCGGCTACATGCCGGAGGCCGACCCGGTCGCCATCTGGGTGATGGCCGACCGCGCCAGCCGCAGGCTGCTGGGCGTACAGATAGTGGGGGGTCGCGGAGCCGGTAAGCGGATCGACGCCGCGGCCGCCGTGCTGTGGCACGAGGGGACGGTCGACGACCTCGCGTGGATGGACCTGGCCTACGCGCCGCCCTTCGCCACC
Source organism: Nocardioides sp. BGA-UO-ETr-FS32 (assembly GCF_059567905.1). Classification (NCBI taxonomy): domain Bacteria; kingdom Bacillati; phylum Actinomycetota; class Actinomycetes; order Propionibacteriales; family Nocardioidaceae; genus Nocardioides; species Nocardioides sp. BGA-UO-ETr-FS32. Next base: position 287,240 of record NZ_JCAQOX010000015.1, read on the forward strand.
GCGTGGGACGTGCTGCAGGTGGCTGCCCGTCGGGTGGCCGAGCGGCTCTGAAACCTGTTGCGGCCACGACCAGAATGGCCCGTATGCACCTCGAGTTCGTCACGCTGGCCCAGCGACCGGAGCTGATGGACGTCTTCTGGGACATGGAGACGTCGTGGCCGGAGTTCATGTTGCACGACCCGATCGGCAACGGTTACTACGGCTCGCTCGAGGAGTTCGCCGAGTACGTCCTGGTCTGCCTCGACGAGTCGGGGCGGATGGTCGCGAAGGCCCACTCGGTGCCGTTCCGACTGCCCGAGGGCGAGCTGCCCGACGCGGGGTGGGACTTCGCCATCCGCAGCGGCCTGCTGACGAAGTTGTGGGGGGAGCAGCCCGTCGCGGTGTCGGCGGTCGAGATCGCGATCGAGCCGGGTCTCCAGGGCGCCGGGCTCTCGGGCCGGATCGTCGCGGCGCTGCGCGACAACGCGGGCCGGCTCGGGTTCGGCGAGCTGCTCGCACCGGTGCGACCCAACGGCAAGGCCGACGTCCACGAGCCGATGGCGGCGTACGCCCGCCGCACCCGTGACGACGGGCTCCCCGTGGACCCGTGGCTGCGGGTGCACGTACGCGCCGGGGGCCGGATCGACCGCGTCTGCCCGCGGTCGATGGTCATCCCCGGCACGGTCGAGGAGTGGCGCGAGTGGACCGGGCTGCCCTTCGACACGACCGGCCCCGTGGTCGTGCCCGGTGCCCTCGCGCCGGTGATGTGCGACGCCGAGCACGGCACCGCGACGTACGTCGAGCCCAACGTGTGGGTCAGGCACCCGACGGGCGCGTGAGGGTCAGGCCCCCGCGACCGCCTTGCGGACCTCGTTGACGCAGAGCGCGACGAAGGCCAGCGCGATGATCGCCATCAGCACGTTGGAGTGGATCTTGTTGCGCCACTCCGCCGGGGTGCGGTCGGTGTTGAGCAGCCAGAGCAGGGTGATCGCCAGGAATGGCATGAAGAAGGCGCCCAGCACGCCGTAGGCGAGGATCAGCCAGACCGGCTTGCCGAGGAACATCATCACCATCGGCGGGAAGGTCAGCCAGAGGATGTAGACCCGGTACCACTTGCCTCCGGCGCGGGCGTCGGCCTCGTCGCCGTCGGTCACGTTGGTCATGAAGTCGGCGAACATCAGGCTGACGCCGTTCCACACGCCGCCCAGCGACGACATCGCGGCGGCCCAGAAGCCCAGCAGGAAGAGCTTGCCGGCCCACTGGCCGTAGCGGTCCTGCAGCACCACGCCGAGGTCGAGGAGTCCCGCGTCGCCGGTCTCGATCGCGACGCTGGTCGAGTAGAGCAGCTCGGCGCCGACCACGAGGGTCGCGAGGACGAAGATGCCGGTGACGACGTAGGCGACGGTGTTGTCGATGCGCATGACCCGCATGTAGGCCGGGGAGCTCCAGCCCTTCTCGCGCAGCCAGTAGCCGTAGGCGGCGAGGGTGATGGTGCCGCCGACGCCGCCGGCGAGGGCGAGGGTGTTGACCAGTCAGTCCTCGGGGATCCGCAGGACCAGGCCGGTGAGGAGCTCGCCGAGGTTGGGCAGGGTCAGCAGCGCGGCCCCGACCATCGTGACGAACATGATGCCGACCAGAGCGGCGAGGACCTTCTCGAAGACGTTGTAGCGCCCGGCCCACACCAGCACCAGGCCGAGGACGCCCGACAGGATGCCCCACCAGGTCGTCGACAGGACTCCGGTCAGCCCGGCGAGGGCGAGGCCGGTGCCGGCCATGGCGGCGGCACCGTAGACGAAGCCCCAGATGACGATGTACGGCGCGAAGTACCACGTCGTCCAGGCTCCGAGCGAGCGCCAGCCCTCGAAGATCGTCCGGCCGGTCGAGAGGCAGTAGCGGCCCGCGCCCTCGACGAGCACGATCTTCATGAGGCACCCGACGACCACGCACCACAGCAGCGTGTAGCCGAACTTCTGCCCCGCGATGAGGGTCGCCACGAGGTCGGCCGCACCGACGCCGGTCGCCGCGACGACGAGCCCGGGTCCGATGATGCGCCAGCGGGGGACGGTGGTCTGCTCTTCCGAGGTGGAGGTCGCCATGGCCAGCACCCTAACCGTGGTCTAGACCACAGGTCATCGCGAGAAGATCTGCCTGCCCGCCGGAGTGCACGCGGTCCGAGTCGAAGACCCTCAGCGCGCTGATGGGCACGCGTCCCGTCCTGGTGCTCAGCACGAGCGCCGGCGAGTTGCTGACCCGAGCGTGCCTGTGACCCCGCCTTGGCGTGAGAGGCGGGGTGTGGGGCGGGGTCATCGTCGGCGTGGTCGCGGGATGCCCGGCGGTGCCGGTGGGTCGAGCGCGGTGGTGCCGGTCCGGTCGCGTCGGTAGCGGTGGCCGTGGGGTGAGGTCCACTCGAACACCCCGTTCTCGACCATCGCGTAGCGCCAGGCGGAGTGGGTCTTGAGGCGGTGGTGGAAGCGGCACAGGCAGGCGAGGTTGTCGGTCCGCGTGGGACCGGGCTGGGGTCTGCCCTCGGCCTCGGCGTCGTGGTCGTACGCGACGATGTGGTCGACGTCGCAGCCTCGGGCCGGTCTCGTGCACCGCGGGAAGACGCACGTGCGATCCCGGAGCTGTACTTGCTCACGGATCCGGTCGGGGATCTCGTAGCCCTGCGCGGTGAGCTGGGCGTTGAGGTCGATGACCGGCTTGATCGCGACCTTGGTGCGCGAGTCGGCGCACCACGACCGGACCTGGTCGAGCAGGACGAGGCGCTGCCCGTTCTCGATGCGCCCGGTGGGACCGAACACCGTCTGCTCACCGACCACCGATGCGTCGAAGTGGGCGTGGATGACGACCTCACGAGCGGCAGGCAGGCTCGGCTGGTCTTCGGCGTCGGCGTCGGCGTTGGTGTCGGCGTCGGCGTTGGTGTCGGTGGCTGAGGTGCGAGCGTCGACACCACCGTCCGGTGCTGCACCGTCCTGGAATGCGAGGTCGAGCGCGGTCTGCGTCCGGGCGAGCTCACCGAGGGCCTTGGCCCGACGTGCGTCGAGTGGCAGCTGCGATCCGAGGGCCTTCTGCGTGGCGGCGTGGTGGGCGACGGCTCGGTCGAGGTCGAGGGCGTCGGCGATGTCGAGGTCGGCTTCCAGGTGCAGGGTGCCGGCGTAGTGCACGTCGTCCTTGTTCACCGTGACGTGGCGAGGGTCGACGGCGAGGTAGCCGTCCTCGGGGTCCTTCGTGGGGTCCGCGACGGCGAGGTCGTAGCGCTTGATCGTCTCGGCGACGAGCCGGTCGAGCTGCGCGGACCCGATCCTCCCGGCGACGGCGGCGACCTGGGAGTCGACGAACCCGGCCGCCTGGACCGTCAGCGGGGTGGTGGCGTGGATCGTGGCCTCCGCGATCGCGCGGGCCCGCCACGCCGGAACCAGGCCGGCGTGGACCTGCTCCCAGAGCCGGGGCAGCCGGTGCCGAAGCTCGAGGGCGTGACCGATCAGCTTCTTCGCCGCCGTCGGAGAGATGCTGAGGACGGTGCCGAGCTCGGCGACGCAGAACTCCGCCACCAGCGGGGCGCCGTCGCCGGCGATGGGCTCTTCGTGCTCACACCCCGGGACCGTGAACGAGGCGGCGTCGTGGATCGACTCGGGTGGGTGCAGGTCCGCCCACCGGGCGGCAAGGACGAGCTGGTCGGCCGCGGCCCGGTCCTCGGCGGTCTTGCGGTCGCGGATCGCGGACAGCAGCTCGGAGGCCGAGAGGTCGTCTGCGACCTCTCGTATCTCGGCTGCCATTCCGTCGATCATGTGCTCGATTGTAGTTGTCGGGTCCGACAGTCGGCCATGCCTGTGGACATCTGCTGGCCAGGGTTTCTCGGCGGGTTTCGAACGGGACTTCGTCGCACTCAACCACCGGGGCTGGGGCCGGCTTCCTCGACCACCGAACAGCACGCACCTCGGCCTGCGGGCCTCGAGTCGTTTAACCCCGCGACGCGGAGGGCGCGGGGTTGCGACAATCCTGCTCGTGGGACACGTCGACGTTGCTGGAGTGCGCTACGAGCTGCCGGACGGCCGGGTGCTGCTCGACGACGTCAGCTTCCGGGTGGGGGACGGCCAGAAGGTCGCCCTGGTGGGGGCGAACGGTGCCGGCAAGACCACCCTCCTGCGGATCGTGACCGGCGACGTCACGCCGCACGCGGGCGTGGTCACCCGGTCAGGCGGCCTCGGCGTGATGCGGCAGTTCGTCGGCCACGGGGGTGCCGACGAGACGGTCGCCGACCTGCTGCTGTCCGTGGCGCCGGCCGACGTACGCCGGTGGGCGCAGGAGGTCGCGGCCCAGGAGCTGCGGCTCATGGACGACGACAGCGAGTCGGTGCAGATGGCGTACGCCGGGGCGCTCGGCCACTACGGCGACGTCGGCGGCTACGACCTCGAGGTCGTCTGGGACAAGGTCACCACCGCGGCGATGGGCATGCCCTACGACCGCGCGAAGTACCGCGCGCTCACCACCCTCTCCGGCGGTGAGCAGAAGCGCCTCGTGCTGGAGTACCTGCTCCAGGGGCCGGACCAGGTCCTGCTGCTCGACGAGCCGGACAACTACCTCGACGTGCCGGGCAAGATCTGGCTGGAGGAGCGCATCCGCGAGTCGGCCAAGACGATCCTGTTCATCAGCCACGACCGCGAGCTGCTCAACAACACCGCGACCCGCATCGTGACCGTCGAGCTCGGCAGCGCCGGCAACCTCGTGTGGACCCACCCCGGCGGCTTCGCGAGCTATCACCAGGCGCGCGCCGAGCGGTTCGAGCGGTTCGAGGAGCTGCGCCGGCGCTGGGACGAGGAGTACGCCAAGCTGCGCGCGCAGATGCTGATGTACAAGCAGAAGGCGGCGTACAACTCCGACATGGCCAGCCGCTACCAGGCGGCCCAGACCCGCCTGAAGAAGTTCGAGGACGCCGGTCCGCCGACGGAGCAGCCGCGCGAGCAGCAGGTGAAGATGCGGCTCAAGGGTGGGCGTACGGGGAAGCGGGCCGTGGTGTGCACCGACCTCGAGCTCACCGACCTGATGCGCCCGTTCGACCTCGAGGTCTGGTACGGAGAACGGGTGGCCGTGCTGGGCTCCAACGGGTCCGGCAAGTCGCACTTCCTGCGCCTCCTGGCCGCAGGCGGCAGCGATCCCGACGTCGAGCACCAGCCCGTCGGCGCGCCTCCCGCGCCGGTCGCGCACACCGGCAGCGCCAAGCTCGGTGCGCGGGTCCGACCGGGATGGTTCGTCCAGACCCACGAGCACCCCGAGCTGGTCGGCCGCACGCTGCTGGAGATCCTGCACCGCGGCGACGACCACCGCGACGGCATGGGCCGTGAGGCGGCGAGCCGGGTGCTCGACCGCTACGAGCTGGCGCACGCCGGCGAGCAGCGGTTCGAGTCGCTGAGCGGCGGGCAGCAGGCGCGCTTCCAGATCCTGCTGCTCGAGCTGTCCGGCGCGACGCTGCTGCTCCTCGACGAGCCGACCGACAACCTCGATGTGCAGTCCGCGGAGGCGCTGGAGGCGGGGCTCGAGGCCTTCGACGGGACCGTCCTGGCGGTGACGCACGACCGCTGGTTCGCGCGGGGCTTCGACCGCTTCCTGGTCTACGGTGCCGACGGCGAGGTCTACGAGTCGCCCGGTCCGGTGTGGGACGAGGGACGGGTGGCGCGCTCGCGATGAACGCTCCCGACGGCCTCGAGATCCACGCGCTCGACCCTGCCGACGACGCCGCGTTTGCCGCCTGGCACCACGTGTACGAGACCTCCGCCCGGCACGAGCTGGGCGACGTGGCGTCGGTGTGGCAGCTCGAGGAGCTGCGGGCGATGATGCAGGACCCGGCCCGGCACAGCCGCAGCGGCGGGTGGTCGGCCCTGCTCGACGGGGAGGTGGTCGGTGCGGGGTGGATGCGGACCCCGCTGCTCGACAACCTCGAGCTGGCCGAGATCGACGTCCACGTCCTGCCTGCGCACCGACGGTGGGGTGTCGGTTCGGCCGTGCTCGCCGGCTTGGAGGACGAGGCCCGCGCCCGCGGTCGGCGGGTGCTCATGGGGCTGGCGTCCTGGCCGTACGCCGCCGGCTCGGACGGTGCCGGCGCCTCGGGCCCGGAGTTCGCGAGCGCGGCGGGCTTCGACCTCGCGCTGTCGGAGGTGCAGCGCGAGCTCGCGCTCCCGGTCGCCGAGTCCGTGCTGGCCGGCCTGGCGGCGACCGCGGCGCCCGCCCACGCGGCGTACACGCTGCGGTCGTGGAGCGGACCGGTGCCCGACGAGCTCCTGCAGGGGTGGGCCGAGATCACCTCGACCCTCGCGACCGAGGCGCCGACGGGTGACCTCGAGCTGGAGCCGGAGGCGGTCAGCACGGACGCGGTGCGCGAGCGCGAGGCGACCATCGCCCGGCAGGGGCGTACGAAGTACAACACCGTCGCGCTCTCCGCCGCGGGCGAGGTCGTCGCCTACTCCGACCTCGCGACGACGATCCACGAGCCGGGGCGGGCCTACCAGTGGGGCACGCTCGTCCACCGGGCACATCGCGGCCACCGGCTCGGTCTGGCGGTCAAGGTCGCCACCCTGCAGCTGCTCCAGCGCGAGCGGCCCGACGTCACCCGGCTGACCACCTACAACGCCGAGGTCAACGCGCACATGATCGGCGTCAACGAGGCGCTGGGCTTCCGTCCGGTCGCACGGCTCGGGGACTTCCAGAAGAAGCTGGGCTGACTCGGAGGCGGCGCTCGCGCCATGGGGCACGATCGACGCCATGACCACCCGCCGCGGCCTCTTCGTCGCCCCCTTCGACGCCCTCGCCGACCCGCGCCTGATCGGCGACCTGGCAGCGGAGGCGGAAGCCGCGGGATGGGACGGGTTCTTCGTGTGGGACCACCTGCTCTACGGCGAGCGCGTCACCGACATCGCCGACCCGTGGACCTGCTGCGCTGCCGTCGCGATGCGGATCGAGCGGATGGTCCTCGGGCCGATGGTCACGCCGCTGCCGCGACGTCGACCGCAGGTGCTGGCCCGGCAGGCCGCCAGCCTGGCGGTGCTGTCGGGCGGCCGGTTCGTCCTCGGCCTGGGGCTGGGCGACGACTGGGTGGGGGAGTTCAGCGCGTTCGGCGACGAGGCCGACCCGAAGGTGCGCGGCCGGATGCTCGACCAGGGATTGGGCGTGCTCACCGCTCTGCTCAGTGGCGAGAGCGTCGACGTCGGTGGAGAGCACCACGCGGCGCACGGCGTACGCTTCCGGCCCGCGCCCGCGGTGCCGATCTGGCTGGCCGGTCGATTCGGCAACCGGGCGCCGCTGCGGCGCGCAGCCGGGCACGGCGGGTTCTTCGTCATCGGCCTCGACGGGCCCGGCGACCTCGACGAGGTGACGTCCGCCCTCGCCGCGCACGAGCCGGCGCCCGGCTTCGAGGTCGTGGTCGACCTGGAGCCCCGAGCAGGACGTCGCACCCTGGCTCGACGCCGGCGCGTCGTGGGTGCTGACCCGGATCGGGCCCTACGACCTCGACGTGGAGGAGACGCGCCGCATCATCGCGGCGGGTCCGTGACCCGGCCGGGCTCATCGACCGCACGTGCGGCGGTGCTGGCCCCCGAGAGGCCGGTCGCGGGGGCCACATCCGCCACACGTGCGGCGGAGGGCCGCCGCCACGGGCGTAAGGGCGGATCGGAGGGAGCGACGCGGAAGACGGGCGAGCCGATCTCCGTGCGCCGCTCACGACGGCTGCGTCACCTGTCTCGGCAGCGCTTCCCAGATCGTCTCGGCGAGGACGGCGTGCCCGGCGACCGAGAGGTGGTTGTAGTCCGCGCCCAGCAGGTCCGGGGTGACGGGCATCGTCCCCGCGGCGCCGCGATCGGTCCAGCACCTGGGGGTCCGGCGACAGGTCTCGGTCATCGCGTCGTAGTAGAGGCGCGAGATGCGACGGATGCCCTCGACGCCCTCTGCACGCACGCGCCCCTTGCCGTCGAAGAGGTCGCACGGTCCGCTCCCGGTGTTGCCCAGGACGAGGCCGTCGACGTCGGACACCGCCCGCGCCCACGCGTCGGGGGTGCCCCACTGGTCGACCACGAAGATCGCGACGGAGTCGTTGCCGCGCCTGATGGTGCGGACCAGCTGCTCGAACTTCCGTGCGAACCGGCGGGCGTTGGCCGGATCGGTGCCGTCGCAGCGCATGTCGTTGTCGATGCCCTGCACCAGCACCAGGTCCGGCAGCGGGCCCTCCACGGTCGACAACGCTGCGGCCTGCCCGAGCATCTGGTCGATGGCGGCACCGTTGGCGGACAGGTTGTAGTTGTGCCCTTCGATGGCGGGGTGGTCCTCCAGCAGGCGGAGGTAGATGCTGTCGACCTCGGGGTTGTCCCCAGTGGCCCACGAATTGGCGTTGACGCTCTCCATCGGCGAGTCGGGGTCGGACGCCACTCCTGTCGCGCCGGAGTGACCGACCACCGCGATGGCGTCGAACCGAGCAGTGGCTCGAGCCACCTCGTCCTCGGCGGCCGGGGACGCGCTGGCCTCGTCTCCCGCCGCCGGAGCCACCGAGGTGGGCTCGCTCGTGGGACCGGTCCCGGTGCCGTCGCTCGAGCACCCCACCAGCGCCATCAGGAACAGGGCGACCGCCCATCGTCCGGACACCGTTCCACCCTAGGTGGCGCCGGTCGGGCCGGTCTTCGCTCGAAGTGGGGAGATCACGACGTCAGGCAAGCCCGGACGGCGACCTCGCACTGTTGGGCCGGGTGGGACGACAGCGGACCCGCCGCGCGCACACGGCGACACGGATCTGGGACGATCGCATCATGAAGGTCGACGTGCTCGGAGCCGAGCGGCTCCGCCTCCCGGACGGCTCGCCCGTGCGTGCTGCGTCGGCCGTCGACGCCTGGGAGGAGGGCCACCTGGTGGTGTCGGACGACTCCACCCACGCCAGCTGGTTCCGCGGTGCGGCGGTGACATCCGTACGCCTCCTGCCACCGGTGGACGGACACGAGGTGTTCGACGAGCAGTCCGGGACCAAGCACCTCAAGCCGGACCTGGAAGCGGCGTGCCGCGTCGAGGTGGACGGTGCACCCGCGCTGCTCCTGATGGGCTCGGGCTCCTCGCCCGCCCGGATGCGGTGGTGCCTGCTGCGCAAAGGCACGCGTGGACCGACGGCGCTGGTGGCTGACATGGCGCCGGTCTACGCCACCGTCGCAGCAGGACTGGGCCTCGATCCCGACGTCCTCAACATGGAGGGCGCCTGCATCGTCGACGGAGTGTTGCGGTGGTTCCAGCGGGGGTTGCCGGCCGCCGGCCTGCCGTCCGCGAGCATCGACCTCGACGCATCCGCGGCCGTCGCTGCGGCGCTCGGGCTGGCGGCACCCACGGAGGTGGTCGCGAGCGGGCCGGCACACTACGACCTCGGAGAGGTGCACGGCGTCGGCCTGGCCGTCACGGACGTCGTCGCGCTGCCGGGTGGCGACCTCCTCGTGAGCGCTGCCGCCGAGGACAGCCCCAACCCGCGCGACGACGGACCGGTCGTGGCCTCCGCGCTGGCCCGTCTGCGAGGCGACCGTGTCGTCGACGTCGTCTCGCTTCCCCGGCTGGAGGACAGCGTGATCAAGGTCGAGGGACTGATGGTGGTCGACAGCCGCGACGACCGGACCACGTTGCTCGCCGTGACCGACGTCGACGACCCAGGGGCCGCATCCTGGGGGATCAGGCTGGCGATCTCCGACTGACGCGGCGGCGCGACGAGACCCGCGTCACGTGAATGCGCTGATCCCCGTCTCGGCACGCCCGATGATGAGCTTCTGGATCTGCGAGGTGCCCTCGTAGAGCGTCATCACGCGGGCGTCACGGAGGTACTTCGCGACCGGGAAGTCGTCGACGTAGCCGGCGCCGCCGTGCACCTGGATCGCGTTGTTGGCCGCGCGCACGGCGGCCTCCGAGGCGAAGAGCTTGGCCTTGGAGGCGGCCACGCCGTACGGCTCGCCGCGGTCGATGAGGTCGGCGCACCTCCACGCCAGCAGCCGGGCGGCGTCGACGTCGAGCGAGATGTCGGCGATGAGGTCCTGCACGAGCTGGAAGGACGCGATCGGCTTGCCGAACTGCGTGCGCTGGCTGGCGTACGCGACCGAGGCCTCCAGGCAGCCCTGCACGATGCCGACGCAGCCCGACGCGACCGCGAGCCGGCCCTTGTCGAGGGTGCCCATCGCGATCTTGAAGCCGTGGCCGACCTCGCCGAGGCGGGCCGAGTCCGGGACGCGTACGTCGTGCAGGAACAGCTCGGCGGTGGCCTGGCCGCGCAGCCCGAGCTTGTGCTTGATCTCGCGCGCCTCGAAGCCGGGGGAGTCGGTCGGCACCAGGAACGCCGTCACGCCACGCGGGCCGTCGTCGCTGGTGCGGGCGAAGACGAGCGCAACGTCGGCCCAGGTGCCGTTGGTGATGAAGAGCTTCTGCCCGGTGATCACCCAGTCCGAGCCGTCGCGGCTCGCGCGCGAGGTGAGGTTGCCGGCGTCGGAGCCGGTGCCGGGCTCGGTCAGCCCGAAGCAGCCGAGCCTCGTCGCGGCCGCGAGCTGCGGCAGCCACTCCTGCTTCTGCTCCTCGGTGCCGTGGAAGAGGATCGACTTGCCCACCAGCCCGCTGCTGACCGAGACGATGCCGCGCAGGGCGGAGTCGGCGCGGCCGAGCTCCTCCATCGCGAGGGAGTAGGTGACGTAGTCGCCGCCGACGCCGCCGTACTCCTCGGGGATGGTGAGGCCGAAGAATCCCAGCTCGGCCATCTTCGGCACGATCGCGAGGTCCACCGACTCGTCGTGGTCCCACTGCATGCGGTGCGGGACGGCTTCGCGCTCGAGGAAGTCGCGGGCGAGGGCGCGGAAGGCCTGCTGCTCCTCGGTGAGGGAGAGGTCCATCAGTGCCGACTCCTCATGACAGGGCCTCGACGAGGTCGTGGTCGGTGACCCGCTCGGCCAGCCTGCGGAGGTGGTGGGGCCCGTTGCCCAGCCACTGGTCGAGCACCTCGAGGTGGGCCGTGCCGACGCCCACGGCGTACTCCCCGGTCATGCCGATGCCGCCGTGCAGCTGGATCGCCTCCTGCCCGACGTGCCGGCCCGACCGGCTGACCTGCAGCCCGACCCGGTCGGCCGCGTCGGCCACCGCGTCACGGTCCCCGCCGCCGATCGTCATGGTCGCCCAGTCCACCATGCTGTGCGCGAGCTCGAGCTCGACGTACATGTCGGCGGCGCGGAAGGTCAGCGCCTGGAAGGTGTTGAGCGTGACGCCGAACTGCTTGCGGCTCTTGAGGTAGTCGGTCGTGGCGCGCACCTGGGACTGCATGACGCCGAGCGCCTGGTTGGCGCCCATGATCCGGGCCAGGTCGCTGATCGTGGCGATGCTGACGGACAGGTCGCGACCGGGCTGGCCGAGCGGTGTCGCGGCGCTGCCGTCGAAGCGCACGGTGGCCGCTCGCGTCAGGTCGGCGGCGGCGTACGCCGTCACTCTCGCGGCCGACGCGTCCACGAGGAAGACGCCGGTGCCTGTCCCGTCGCCGTCGGGCAGCGCCGCGGTCACGACGAGGACGTCGGCAGTGCCGCCGCCCATCACCGGGTCGGCGACGCCGTCGAGGGTCCAGGCGCCGCCGGACACGGAGGCGCGTACGCCGTCGGCGTGCGAGGACCACCGACTGCCGGGAGAGGTGTCGGCCGCCGCCAGCAGGAGCTCGCCGGCGCCGAGCCGGCCCAGCAGGTCGGCCTTCTGCTCGGGCGAGCCGACCGCGGCGACCAGCCCGCCGGCGTGCACGACGGAGGCGAGGTAGGGCTCGGGCGCGAGCACCCGGCCCAGCTCCTGGCACACGATGCCGATCTCGACCGGCCCGGCGCCGACGCCGCCGTCGGCCTCGCTGAAGGGCAGGCCGAGGACGCCCATCTCGGCCAGCCGGCCCCACAGGGCGCGGTCGAACCCGTCGTCGGAGGCGACGGTGCGGCGTCGTGCCTCGTGGTCGGCGTACGCGCTGGCGAGCAGGCCGCGGACGGCCTCGCGCAGCGCCTGCTGCTCGTCGTCGTAGGTGAAGTCCACGTCGTCCCCCTCAGAGTCCCAGGATCGTGCGGCTGATGATCTGGCGCTGGATCTCGTTGGACCCGCCGTAGATCGAGGCCTTGCGGAGGTTGAGGTAGGTCGGTGCCGCCCGCCTGGCCCAGCCCTCCTGCGGTGAGTCGTCGTTGGCCCGGGAGGCCAGCGAGGCCGGGCCGGCGAGGTCGAGGGCGAGCTCGCTGACCGCCTGCTGGAGCTCGGTGCCGCGGAGCTTGAGCACCGACGAGGCCGGGTGGGGCTCGCCGTCGCTGGAGTGGGCGACCACCCGGAGTGCGGTGAGCTCGAGGGCGAGCAGGTCGTTCTCGAGCTCGGCGACCCGGGCGCGGACGAGCGGGTCCTCGAGCTGCGCGGCGGCGGCCGTCTTGAGGGTGGCGAGGGCACGCTTCGTGGCGCCGACCGGCGCCACTCCGACGCGCTCGTTGCCGAGGAGGAACTTCGCGATCGTCCACCCGCCGTTGAGCTCGCCGACGAGCAGGTCGCCCGGGACGCGTACGTCGGAGAACCAGACCTCGTTGACCTCGTGGCCGCCGTCGATCAGCTCGATCGGTCGCACCTCCACGCCGGGGGAGGTCATGTCGATGAGGAGCATGGAGATGCCGGCCTGCTTCTTCACCTCGGGGTCGGTGCGCACCAGGGTGAAGATCCAGTCGCCGTGCTGGCCGAGGGTGGTCCACGTCTTCTGCCCGTTGACGACCCAGTCGTCCCCGTCGCGCACGGCGCTCGTACGCAGGCTGGCGAGGTCGGACCCGGCGTCGGGCTCGGAGAATCCCTGCGACCACCAGATGTCGAGGTTGGCGGTCGCGGGCAGGAAGCGCTCCTTCTGCTCCTGCGTGCCGAAGTGGGCGAGGACCGGGCCGATCATCGAGGCGTTGAAGGCCAGCGGGATCGGCACCCCGGCGCGCTGCATCTCCTCGTGCCACAGGTGTCGCTGGAGGTCGGTCCAGTCCTGGCCGCCCCACTCGACCGGCCAGTGCGGCACGGCGAGCCCCTCGGCGTTGAGCACCCGTTGGCTCTCGACGATCTGGTCCCTGCTGAGGTGGCGGCCCTCCAGGACGGTGTCGCGGATCTCCTGCGGGACCTTCGTGGTGAAGAACTCCCGCATCCGGTTCCGGAACTCCGCGTCGGCGGGACTGAGCTCGAGCTGCATGTGGCTCCTCGCTTCGGGTCGGTGGCCCCATCATGGCGGCCCGCCGGTAACGGGTCCACGTGCGCACTCCCGCCCCCACTGGTGGGGGCGGGAGTGCATCTCCCGGGCAGTTGCCGGAAGGGGACGCGGTCTCAGCCCTCCGTGGCGTCGGAGTCGAGGGTCACGGTCGCGGACTGGCTCTCGCCGTCGCGCGTCCAGGTGACCTCGACCTGGTCGCCGGGACGGTAGGAGCGGATGGTCGCGACGAGCGAGTCCGCGCCGGTGATCCGGCGGTCGTCGATGGAGGTGATGACGTCGCCCGCCGCGATGCCCGCCTCCGCGGCGGTCGAGCCCTCGGTCACCTCGGCGATCCGGGCGCCGGCCTCGTCGTCGGCGACCCGGATGCCCAGGCGGGCGTGCGTCGGGGTCTCGCCGGCGGCCATCTGGTCGACGACCGGCATGACCTCGTCGATGGGGATCGCGAAGCCGAGGCCGATCGACCCCGACCCCGACTGCCCGTACGGCGACTGCGACGCGGCGGTGCGGATGGAGGAGTTGATCCCGACGACCGCCCCGGTCATGTCGACGAGCGGGCCGCCGGAGTTGCCGGGGTTGATGGCCGCGTCGGTCTGGATCGCGGGGTAGGTCGTGGAGTTGCCCTGGTCGTCGGAGCCGACGTTGACCGGACGGTCGAGCGCGCTGACGATGCCGCTGGTGACGGTCGCGTCCAGCCCGAAGGGCGAGCCGATGGCGACGACGCCCTCGCCGACGCCCAGGTTGGCGGACTTGCCGATCGTCGCCGGGGTCAGGCCGGAGACGTCGGAGGCCTGGATGACGGCGGTGTCGGTGAGCGGGTCGGTGCCGAGGATCTCCGCCTCGGCACTGGTGCCGTCGTCGAAGGAGACCTCGATCGACCCGCCCTGCGTGGCCGGCTCGACCACGTGGTTGTTGGTCAGGATGGTGCCGTCGGCGGTGAGGATGATGCCGGACCCCGACCCGGAGCCCTGCTGGCCGGTGACGTCGATCTTCACCACGCTCGGCAGCACCGTCTGGGCGACCGACTCGACCGAGCCGTCGGCTGCCGGTGCCTGGTCCTGCGACACGGTCGCCGTCGAGACCGGGCTCGTCCGGGACGAGCCCGACGACTCGCCCTGGGTGGCGTCCCACCACGCGGCCCCGCCGATGCCCGCTCCTCCGCCGACGAGCAGCGACGTGGCGACGACCGCCGCCGCCAGACCCGTACGCCGTGGTCGCGGCGGCGCGGTCGGCTGCTGCGCCGGCTGCTGCGGGAAGGCCTGGGTGTGGGCCTGCTGGTAGGGGTTGCCGTGCTGGGGGATCTGTCGGTCGTCCATGTCTCCGACGATGCGCCGGGACCCTGTGGATGTGCTGAGAACCGGCTGGGAAGGTGCAGAGACCTGTCCGGGGGTTCAGCGGGGCAGCCCAGGCAACGCCATCCACGCAGCCCACGTCAGGTCTCGCCCGACGTAGCGGGGGTTCTCGAGCGGCCACTCCTCGGCGATCCACCGCGGGACGAGCTCGTCGAGGGCGGCCTCGAGCTCGGTGCCGACGCACTCGTCGACGACCCACCACGAGATCTCCGCGTCAGCACCGGGCTTCTCCGGAGGATCGATGTAGACGCACCCCAGCAGTGCTGTCTCGTCGGTGTCGAGCAGGGCGTAGTTGAAGGACTGGTGCGCCTCCGTCTCGGCGGCGTGGCGGGCCAGGTCGGCGCGGTCCTCCTCGTGGGTCATGTTCGCCGGCGGCCATCCCCACGCCTCGCCGTAGATGCTCCAGAGCCGCTCGCGCGAGCCCATCACCGCGATCATGTCGAGGTCGGTGTCCTCGGCGCGGATCGGGCGCAGGTGGTGCCCGAAGGGGACCTCGACCCGGGTCGGGTGGCGGAAGCCGGCGGGCAGCCAGGTGGCGGCTGCGGTCTGGTGCGACGACATGGGATTTCCCTCGGGTGTCATCCGGCGAGCGCCGTGTCGGCGGCGAGCCGGCGGAGCGCGGCGAGGCCGCGGCTGGTGTTGGACTTGACGGTGCCGGGCGAGCAGCCGAGCACCTCGGCGGTCTCGGCGACGCTGAGCTGCTCGTAGAAGCGCAGTGCCACGGCCGCGCGCTGCCGGGCCGGGAGCGCCAGCACCAGGCCCCAGACCTCGTGCGCCTGCCGCGGGTCGACGGGGTCCGGTGGACTGGTCGCGGGCTCCGGGAGCCAGGACGAGACGACCTCGTCGCGTCGCCACGGCTGGCGCTGCCAGCTGACGTACTGCCGGGTGATGGTGCGCCGGACGTACGCGTCCGCGGCGCCGCCCTCCCGGATCGACTCCCACCGGGGGAGGACCCGTACCAGCGAGGCCTGGAGCAGGTCCTCGGCGGTGTGGGGGTCCCCGGCGACGGCCCGCGCCCACCGGAGCAGCGCGGGCCGCCGCTCGGCGACGTACGCCTCGAAGTCGACGACCCGGGAGCCGGGCGCGGACGGGGTCGACATGTCAGGACTCGCGCGCCGTGCGGAGGAGGCTGGACGGGTCGAGCGCGGTGCTCATGGCGGCTCCTGGATCTGGCGGCGGCGGCACGGATGCGTGCCGTGGCACCACCCTCGGAGCCGGCGTCGCTGCACACCACGGACAGGCGCAGGTGTGGCGAAGGTGTGCGGGAGGTGTACGGGTCGGGCCCGGTCAGGTCCGCAGCATCGTGGCGGCGTCCGTGGCCGGAAGACCGCGGCCGGTGTCGAGGGCGTCGTCGTAGCGGTCGGGTCCCAGGTGGGTGCGGGCCTCGGTCGCGGCGGCCTCGATCGCCGCCGGGTCCGGGCGGTAGTAGCCGTAGCCGCGGGAGCCGAGGGCCTCGCGGATCGCCTGCGCGGCGCCGAGGAGCAGCGGCACGCGCGCGTGCTGGCCGGACGCGGCGGCGAGCACGGCGCCGGCGTCGAGGAGGTACGCCAGGTTGGCCTGGTCGCCGGTCTCGAGGGAGAGCCGGGCGCCCTCCTCGAGGTGACGGCGCGCGGCGCCGTGGTCACCGCGGCCGAGCTCGACCTGGAAGAGGTTGTAGAGGGCGATGTAGGACGACAGCCGGTCCTCGCGACCGCGGGCCGACTCCAGGCCGGCCTCGATCAGCCGCACCGCCGCGTCGGCATCGCCCTCGAGCAGGGCCACCGTGCCGAGCCAGACGTGCGTCAGCCCCCAGGTCCACTGGACCTCGGTGCCACCGCGCTCGGAGTGACGCATCGCCTCCTCGAAGCGGTCACGGGCCACCGGGAGGTCGCCGGCGACGAGCGCCACGAGGCCCTCGCCGGCGACGGCGTTGGCGAGGATCGCGGGGATGTCGCCGGCGTGGGCGTGGGAGCGGACCCACCACGCACCGGCCGCCCCCACGTCGTCCATCGCGAAGGCCATCGTGGCGGCGGCGAGGGCGGCACGGGCGTGCACCTCGTCCGGCAGGTCCGCACTGTGGTGCAGGGCGGTCTCGGCGAACCGCCGTCCGTGGTCGTGGTGGCCGCGCAGCCACCAGTAGAGCCAGAGCTCCCACGCCATCCTGGCGGGCGTCTCGGTGTCGCCGAGCGCCAGCGAGCGCTCCGCTGCCGCGGTGAGGTTGGCGTGCTCCAGGTCGATGCGGTTGAGGGCCGCGACCTGGCCTCCGTCGCGGTAGCTCGAGTGGTTGGCCTCGGCGACCCGGAGGTAGTGGGCGGCATGGGCGGCGACGGCCTGCTGCCACTCGCCGGCCTCGTGCAGCAGGTCGCGGGCGTACTGGGCGACCGGCTCCAGCAGGCGGAAGCGGCCCGACGGCTCGGCGACCACGAGCGACTGCTCGACCAGCGACTCCAGCGCGGCGACCACGTCGTACGTCGCTCCCGCGCGCTCGGCGACGGCCTCGAGGTCGGTCAGCGTCGTCCCGCCGACGAAGACGCCGAGCAGGCGCAGCAGCGACTGGGCGGCGGCGTCGAGGAGCCCGTTGCTCCAGTCGAGGGTGGCGCGCATCGTCCGCTGTCGCGGCGGCAGGTCGCGCGGACCGGACCGCAGCGCGCTGTCGAGGCGGTCCAGCAGCGCGGGCGGGTCGAGCAGCCGGGCGCGGGCTGCCGCGAGCTCGAGGGCCAGCGGCAGTCCGGCGAGCTGCTCGCAGGTGGCGGCGACGGCGGCGGCGTCCGCGGAGTCGGCGCCCCAGCCGGGGCTCACCCGCTGCGCCCGGTCGAGCAGGAGACGGGCGGCGGGGGAGGGCGAGCCGTCGGGCGCCTCCTCGACCTCCAGCGGCTCCACGCCGTACTCGGTCTCACCACGCACCCGCAGCGGGGCCCGGCTCGTGGTGAGGACGGTCAGGTCGGGGACCGACTCGACCAGTGCCGCCACGTCCGGGGCCGCGTCGAGCAGGTGCTCGAGGTTGTCGAGGACGAGCAGCAGGTGCTGCCCGCGCAGCCGGTCGACCACGTCGTCGAGGACGGGTCGTGCCGGGTCCCGCACGGCGTCGACCGCGTCGGCGACGGCGGGGAGCACCTGTCCGGCCTCCAGGAGCGGAGCGAGCTCGACGAGGGTGACCCCGTCGGCGAAGCGGTCCCGCACCCGGGTCGCCACCGCCAGGGCGAGACGGGTCTTGCCCACGCCGCCGGGACCGCTGAGGGTGACCAGCCGGCCGGTGCCGAGGAGGTCGGCGACCCGTGCGACGTCGTCGTCGCGACCCACCAGTGGCGTGGCCGGGACGGGGAGGTCGCGCGGGCGTACGGAGGCCGTCGCGGCGGCCTGCCGGGACGATCGCGCCGGGACCGCGGCGACCAGCCCGGCGCGCTGGTCGTCGGTCAGGTCGAGTGCGGCCGCCAGCGAGCGGAGCGTGTGGGGGTACGGGCGGGTGCGGGTGCCGCGCTCGAGCGCGCTGATGGCGTGCGGGCTGAGCCCGGCGCGCTCGGCGAGCTCCTCCTGCGAGAGCCCGGCGCCCTCGCGCAGCGCGCGCAGCACCGTGCCGAGTGTGGTGTCCCCCTGTGTCCCCACGTCTCCTCCGTGACTGCCTGTCCGGCCGGTCCCGAGTGCTGGGAGTGTAGTGACCGGCGTGGCGCCTGACGAAGCATCGGGTGCGCCCTAGGGGTGGGAGCGGGACGTGAAAATTGTTGCAGACCTTGCAACTTTTCCCAGCCCGCCCCTAGTGTGACCGACGCCACCCCGACCACCCGCGGACCGGGGACTCGCACCTCTCGGGAGCCACCGTGCGTCGTTCGTCCCCTGCCCTGCTCGGCGCGGCCACCGTCGTCGCCACCCTCGTCGCCTCGCTCGCACCCCTCGCGCCCGCCCGGGCCGAGCACCGCGTCGAGGCACCGGCCTCCGTCACCGTGGTGGGCAACCTCCAGGACGAGGTCGGGTGCGCGGACGACTGGTCGCCGGCGTGCGAGGCCTCCGGCCTCACCCGCCTGCCCGACGGCTCGTGGGAGCTCGTCGCGGAGGTGCCCGCCGGGACCTACCAGTACAAGGTCGCGGTCAACGGCTCGTGGGAGGAGAACTACGGGGTGGGCGGCACGGCCGACGGGCCGAACCTGCCCCGGGTGCTCGAGCACGCCGCGCGTCTGCGCTTCACCTACGACGACGCCTCGCACCGCGTCGCCGTCGCACCGGCGGAGCAGCCGCCGTCGAGCCCGACAGCGGCCGACCGGGCTCTGGCGGGCACCTCGCTGCGAGGACCGTTGACCCGCGAGAACTTCTACTTCGTCATGGCGGACCGCTTCGCCAACGGAGACCCGGCCAACGACGCCGGCGGCCTCGCCGGCGACCGGCTCGCAACCGGCCTGGACCCGACCGACAAGGGCTTCTTCCACGGCGGTGACGTGCAGGGCCTCTCCGACCGCCTCGACTACATCGCCGGCCTCGGCACCACCGCGATCTGGCTGACGCCGAGCTTCAAGAACCGGCCGGTCCAGGGCAGCGGAGCCGACGCCAGCGCGGGCTACCACGGCTACTGGGTCACCGACTTCACGCAGATCGACCCGCACTTCGGCACCAACGCCGAGCTCGAGGCCTTCATCGACGAGGCGCACGGGCGCGGCATCAAGGTCTTCTTCGACATCATCACCAACCACACCGCGGACGTCATCGACTACGAGGAGCAGCAGTACGGCTACGTCTCCAAGGAGGAGGAGCCCTACCGCGACGCCGACGGCGACGCGTTCGACGACCGCGACTTCGCGGGCACCGAGGACTTCCCCGAGCTCGACGCGGCGACGTCCTTCCCCTACACGCCGACCTTCCGCACCGAGGCCGACCGCACCGTCAAGGTCCCGGGGTGGCTCAACGACCCGACGAACTACCACAACCGCGGCGACTCGACCTTCGCCGGCGAGTCCTCGACCTACGGCGACTTCGTCGGCCTCGACGACCTCTTCACCGAGAAGCCCGAGGTGGTCGACGGCATGACGGACATCTACGAGGCGTGGGTCGACCTGGGCATCGACGGCTTCCGCATCGACACCGCCAAGCACGTCAACCTCGAGTTCTGGCAGCAGTTCGCCCCCGCGATCCGCGAGCACGCCGCCTCCATCGGCAACGACGACTTCTTCGCCTTCGGCGAGGTCTACGACGCCAACCCGGAGTACCTGTCGACCTTCAGCACCGCGGGTCGCCTCGACGCCACGCTCGACTTCGGGTTCCAGGACGTCGGCACCGGCTTCGCCAAGGGCGCCGCGACGACACGGCTGCGCGACTTCTACGCCGCCGACGACTGGTACACCGACGCCGACTCCAACGCGTACGCCTCGCCGACCTTCCTCGGCAACCACGACATGGGCCGCATCGGCACGTTACTCCAGGGCACGGACTCCGTGCTGGAGCGCGACGAGCTGGCGCACGCGCTGATGTACCTCACCCGCGGCCAGCCGGTCGTCTACTACGGCGACGAGCAGGGCTTCGTGGGCGACGGCGGCGACAAGGACGCGCGCGAGGACATGTTCCCCAGCAGGGTCGGCTCCTACAACGACAACGACCTCATCGGCACCGACGCCACCACGGCGGAGGCCAACTTCGACACCGACCACCCGCTCTACCGCACCATCCGCGACCTCGCGGCGCTGCGGAGGACCTACCCGGCGCTCGCCGACGGCGCGCAGCTGCACCGCTACGCATCCAACGCCGCCGGCATCTACGCCTTCAGCCGGATCGACGCCACCGAGCGCCGCGAGCTCCTCGTCGCGGTCAACAACGCCACCACCGCGAAGACGGTGACGGTCGGCACCGAGATGCGCCGGCGCACCTTCACGCGGGTCTGGCCCGCGGGCAGGGAGTCGCTGCGCACCGACGCCGAGGGGCGTACGACGATCACGGTCCCGCCGCTGTCGGCCGTGGTCTGGCGCGCCAACGGCACGCTCGCCGAGCGCGAGGCCGCGCCGGCGATCAACCTCGAGAAGCCCTCGGCCGGCGGCACCGTCGGCGGCCGCGCGCCCATCACCGTCGCCGTCCCCGACGGCGGCTTCAACCAGGTCACCCTCGCCTGGCGTCGTGCGGGTGCCGCGGAGTGGACGCGGCTCGGCACCGACGACAACGCGCCCTACCGGGTCTTCCACGACGTCCGGTCGCTGCCGCACGGCACGCTCGTCGAGTACCGCGCGGTGCTGCGCGACAGCAGCGGCAACCTGTCGGTGGCCTCGTCCTGGGCGACCGTGGGCGAGCCCGAGCCGGAGCCGACGCCCGGAGGCGGTGGCGACGGCGGACCCGTCACCCAGCCGGGTGCGGTGTCGGTCCCCGGCAGCCACAACTCGGAGATGGGCTGCGCCGGCGACTGGGACCCGGGCTGCGCCGAGGCGCAGATGTCGCTCGACGCGGACGACCTGGTGTGGAAGAGGACCGTGACGCTCCCCGAGGGCGACTACGAGTACAAGGCGGCCATCGACGGCACGTGGGACGAGAACTACGGCGCCGGAGGTGCCCGTGGCGGCGCCAACGTCCCCCTCGACGTCCCTGCCGGCGGGAGCCCTGTGACGTTCTACTACGAGCACGGCTCGCACTGGGTCACCAGCGACGCCAACGGCCCGATCATCACGCTGGCCGGGGACATGCAGTCCGAGCTCGGCTGCCCCGGGGACTGGCAGCCCGACTGCATGCGCGGGTGGCTCAAGGACCTCGACGGCGACGGCACCTACACCTTCACCGGCACGCTGCCGGCCGGCAGCTACGAGACGAAGGTCGCCCACGGGCTGTCGTGGGCCGAGAACTACGGCGCCGACGGCGTGCGTGACGGGTCCAACATCGGCTTCGACGTCCCCGCGGGAGGGGTACAGGTGGTCTTCACTTATGACGTGCTCACCCACCGGCTGCAGGTCTCGACGCGCAGCGCCGGCACCGCCCCCGACCTCGGGAAGGCGCGCGCGCACTGGCTGCGGCGCGACCTCGTCGCCTGGGACGTCACCGACCCCGGGTCGCGCCGCCACCGCCTGCACTGGTCGCAGGCCGGCGACCTCGGCGTCGACGCCGAGGCCGTCACCGGTGGTTCCAGCGCCCCGCTGACCCACGACCCCGCCGGCCTGCCCGCGGACGTGCTCGCGGACTTCCCGCACCTCGCCGGCCACGAGGCCTTCCGCCTCGACCGCGCCACGGCCCGGCGCGTGCCCGAGATCCTCACCGGGCAGGTGGCCGTCGCGTCGTACGACCCGGGCGGGGCGCTGCACGACGCGACCGGGGTCCAGCTCCCGGGCGTGCTCGACGACGTGTACGCCGGGGCGGCCGACGCCGACCTGGGCGTCACCTGGCGCGGAGGACGGCCGACGCTGGCGCTCTGGGCGCCGACGGCGCAGGACGTCTCCGCGACGGTCGCCGGCCGGACGGTCCGGATGACCCGGCGCGCCGACGGCACGTGGACGGCCTCGGGGCCGGCGTCGTGGCGCAACGCGGCGTACACCTACGACGTCACCGTGTTCTCACCCGCGGCCGGGAAGGTCGTCACGAACCGGGTGACCGACCCCTGGTCGGTTGCGCTCACCACCAACTCGCAGGCCTCGCTCGTCGTCGACCTCGCCGACCCGTCACTCGCGCCCGCGGGCTGGTCGCGGACCGCGCCCCCGGCGATCGCGCAGCCCGAGGACCGCACCGTCTACGAGCTGCACGTGCGCGACTTCTCCATCGGCGACGAGACGGTCCCGGCGGCCGAGCGCGGGACGTACCTCGCCTTCACCCGCGACGACAGCGCCGGCATGCGCCACCTGCGCCGCCTCGCCGACGCGGGGCTCAACACCGTCCACTTGCTTCCGGTGTTCGACATCGCCACGATCGAGGAGCGGCGCTCCGCCCAGCAGGTGCCTGCGTGCGACCTGGCCTCCCTGCCCCCGGACTCCCCGCGCCAGCAGGAGTGCATCGACGCCGTGCGCGGCAGGGACGGCTTCAACTGGGGCTACGACCCGCTGCACTACACCGCGCCCGAGGGGTCGTACGCCACCGATCCCGAGGGCACCCGGCGCACCGTCGAGTTCCGCCGGATGGTGCAGGGCCTCAACGGTGCCGGGCTCCAGGTCGTCATGGACGTCGTCTACAACCACACCGCGGCCAGCGGGCAGGACCCGAAGTCGGTCCTCGACCGGATCGT
Source organism: Nocardioides sp. BGA-UO-ETr-FS32 (assembly GCF_059567905.1). Taxonomy (NCBI): domain Bacteria; kingdom Bacillati; phylum Actinomycetota; class Actinomycetes; order Propionibacteriales; family Nocardioidaceae; genus Nocardioides; species Nocardioides sp. BGA-UO-ETr-FS32. Next base: position 309,936 of record NZ_JCAQOX010000015.1, read on the forward strand.
CCCCGGCTACTACCACCGGCTCAACGCGACGGGCGCCGTCGAGAGCTCCACCTGCTGCTCCAACACCGCGACCGAGCACCGGATGATGGAGAAGCTGATGATCGACTCCGTGCTCACCTGGGCGCGGGACTACAAGGTCAACGGCTTCCGCTTCGACCTGATGGGCCACCACTCGCTCGACAACATGACCCGCCTGCGCGCCGCGCTCGACGGGCTCACGGTGGAGCGCGACGGTGTCGACGGGAAGGCGATCTACCTCTACGGCGAGGGCTGGAACTTCGGCGAGGTCGCCGACGACGCCCGCTTCGTGCAGGCCACGCAGCTCAACCTGGCCGGCACGGGCATCGGGTCGTTCAGCGACCGGCTGCGCGACGCCGTACGCGGTGGCGGGCCCTTCGACGAGGACCCGCGCGTCCAGGGGTTCGGGTCCGGTCTCTTCACCGACCCCAACGGCGCGGAGGTCAACGGCACGGCTGAGGAGCAGCGCGCGGAGCTGCTGCACCAGCAGGACCTGGTCAAGCTGGGGCTGGCCGGCAACCTCGCCGACTTCCGCTTCCGCTCCTCGACGGGCGAGGACGTGCTGGGCTCCGAGGTCGACTACAACGGCCAGCCGGCCGGCTATGTCGCCGATCCGTCCGAGACGGTCACCTACGTCGACGCGCACGACAACGAGACGCTCTTCGACTCGCTCGCCCTCAAGCTCCCGACGGGTACGTCGATGGCCGACCGCGTGCGGATGAACACCGTCTCGCTGTCGACGGTCGCCCTCTCGCAGGGCGTGGCGTTCTGGCACGCCGGGACCGACCTGCTCCGCTCCAAGAGCCTGGACCGCAACTCCTACGACTCCGGCGACTGGTTCAACCGGGTCGACTGGCAGCGCCGCGACAACACGTTCGGCTCGGGCCTGCCACCGCGGGCGGACAACGAGGACAAGTGGGACTTCATGCGCCCGCTGCTGGCCGACCCCGCGCTCGACCCGGGCCCCGACGCGATGGACGCGGCGCACGCCCGCGCGCAGGACCTGCTGCGGATCCGGTCGTCGTCGCGGCTCTTCCGCCTCGGCAGCGCGGAGGCGATCCAGGCGAAGGTGTCGTTCCTCGACGCCGAGCCCGGGGTGATCGCGATGCTCATCGACGACACCGCAGGGACCGACGCCGACCCCGACCGCGACGGGATCCTGGTCGTCTTCAACGCGACCCCGGACGCCACCACCGTCAGCGGCACCGGCGCCGGCTGGACGCTGCACGACGTGCAGGCCACCGGCGGCGACGCGGTCGTCAAGGGCAGCACGGTGGCCGCCGACGCGGTCACGGTCCCGGCGCGGACCACGGCCGTGTTCGAGCGCTGACCGCGCACGCACGAACGCCCCCGGCCGTGAGGCCGGGGGCGTTCGGTCGTACGGGCGGTGGGGCCGGGCTCAGCTCCAGCGCTCGGAGGCCGGGGTGAAGGTGAGCTCGCGGTCGCCGGTGTAGATCTGCTTGGGGCGGGCGATCTTCTGGTCCTTGTCCTGCACCAGCTCGGCCCACTGCGCCAGCCAGCCCGGCGTACGGCCGATGGCGAACAGCACCGTGAACATCTCCGGCGGGAACTGGAAGGCCTCGTAGATGAGGCCGGAGTAGAAGTCGACGTTGGGGTAGAGCTTGCGCTGGACGAAGTACTCGTCCTCGAGCGCGATCTTCTCCAGCTCGAGGGCGATGTCGAGCAGCGGGTTGGTGCCGGTGACCTCGAAGACGTCCTCGGCGGACTTCTTGATGATCTTGGCACGCGGGTCGTAGTTCTTGTAGACCCGGTGGCCGAAGCCCATCAGGCGCTCGTTGCCGTCCTTCACCCCGTCGATGAAGGCCGGGATGTTCTCCGTGCTGCCGATGCGCTTGAGCATCCGCAGCACCGCCTCGTTGGCACCACCGTGGAGGGGGCCGTAGAGGGCGCCGACGCCCGCCGACACGGCCGAGTAGGGGTCGACCTGCGAGGAGCCGACGGAGCGGACCGCGTTGGTCGAGCAGTTCTGCTCGTGGTCGGCGTGCAGGATGAAGAGCACGTCGAGGGCCTTGACCAGGCGCTCGTCGGCCTCGAACTTCGACTCGCTCATCTTGAAGAGCATCGAGAGGAAGTTGGCGGTGTAGCCGAGGTCGTTGTCGGGGTAGACGTAGGGCTTGCCCTGCGCGTGACGGAACGACCAGGCGCCCAGGGTCGGCATCTTCGCGATCATGCGGACGATCTGCATGTGGCGGTTGTCGGCGTCGCTGATGTTGCGGGCGTCGGGGTAGAACGTCGACAGCGCCCCGACCGAGGCCATCAGCATGCCCATCGGGTGCGCGTCGTAGCGGAAGCCCTGCATGAAGGTCTTCACGTTCTCGTGGACGAACGTGTGGTAGGTGATCTCGTGCACCCAGGCGTCGTACTGCTCCTTGGTGGGCAGCTCTCCGTGGATGAGGAGGTAGGCCACCTCGAGGAAGTTGGACTTCTCGGCGAGCTGCTCGATCGGGTACCCGCGGTACTCGAGGATGCCCTTGTCGCCGTCGATGAAGGTCACCGCCGAACGGCACGAGGCCGTGTTGACGAATCCCGGGTCGTAGGTCGCGAGACCGGGCTGCTCCTCGTCGAGGCGGATCTGCCCCAGGTCCTTGGCCGCGATCGTGTTGTCGGTGATCGCGATGTCGTACGTCTGACCGGTCCGGTTGTCGGTGACAGTCAGGGAATCCTTGGCCGCAACGTCGGTCACGTCGGCTCCTGTCTCTGCACTCGATGAGTTTCGAGCGTCTGGTGTACGTCGTCAGTTGTCCCCTCAACTTAGTCCGGCCTCAGACACGACGGCCAATCAGGTGTCCACGTCCGAGGTCGCCACCACGGAATCAGCGGCCGGCGACCCGATTCGCGAGGGAAGCCATGCGGCTGGTGCGGCGGAGCCCGGCGTCCTCGCGACGGTCGGCGGCGCGGTAGAGCCGGTAGAGCGTGTGCACGCCCGCCCAGCGCAGGGGTTCGGGCTCCCACCTCCGGACGCGGTGCCCGGTCCAGGGGAGCCGGGTCAGCTCGGTGTCAGCACCCAGCACCAGGTCGCGCAGCGTCCGGCCGGCGAGGTTCGTCGCGGTGAGGCCCGACCCGACGTAGCCGCCGGCGTGGCCGAGCCCCGTCCCGGGGTCGTACGCCACGCTCGCGCTCCAGTCGCGCGGCACGCCGAGCACCCCGCACCAGGCGTGGTCGAGGCCGATCCCGCGCAGCGACGGGAAGAGGGACGCCAGCGTCGCGCGCAGCGACTCGACCGTCCACTCCTGCGTGCGGCCGTCGACGTCGGTGCGCGAGCCGAACCGGTAGGGCACCCCGCGACCGCCGAGCGCGATGCGCCCGTCGGCGGTGCGCTGGGCGTAGCAGTAGGCGTGCGCCTCGTCGCCGAGCAGCTCCTCGCCGCTCCACCCGATCCCGTCCCACTGGCCGGGCGTGAGGGGCTCGGTCACCACGATGGCCGAGTTCATCGGGAGCCAGTCGCGGCGGTGTCCCGGGAGCCCGGCGGTGAACCCCTCGAGGCAGCGCAGCACGACGGGCGCCCGGACCGTGCCGCGCTCGGTGACGACGGCGCCCGGGTCGAGGCGTACGGCCCGGGTGTCCTCGTGGATGCGGACACCGCGCTCGCGCACCGCCCGCGCGACGCCCGACACCAGCTTCGCCGGGTGCACCCGCGCGCAGTCGGGGTCGAAGTGGCCGGACACCGCACCGGCGACGCGGATCCGCTCGGCGACCTGCCCCGCGGTCAGCTCGCCGTCGAGCCGCTGGCGCTGGGCCTCGGAGCGGGCGACCATCAGCACCCCGCTCCGCACGACGTCGGCCTCGATGCCCTCGCGTGCGGCGACACCGACCACCTCGTCGACCGTGCCGCGCAGGGCGGCCCGGAGGCGCTCGACCCCGTCAGTGCCAGCGACCCGCTCGTACGTCCGCGCGCTGCCCGGCAGCTCGCTCGACAGCCAGCCGCCGTTGCGGCCCGAGGCCCCGAAGCCGGCGAACTCCGCCTCGACGACCCGGACGTCGAGGGTCGGGTCGGCCTCGTGCAGGTACCAGGCCGTCCAGAGCCCCGTCAGGCCGCCGCCGACGATCGCGACGTCACAGGTCGTGTCCCCGTCCAGCCGGTCGGTGGGGGAGGGCAGCCCGACCTGCTGCCACCAGAAGGACACGCCGCCGTTGCGCACGGGCACATTCTCGCCCGATCGCGGACCGTCGGCGTTTTGACCCTCCCGCGTGGGGCGCCGTAGTCTTGCTGGTCGCGACTCCTGCCGCGTCCGCTCCCTCCCCACGGAAGGCCAGAGCGGGTGCAGATCCGGACGTCATCCCCCGTCTCCGCGAGCGGAGCGAGGGAGCGATCCGGGCCGTGTTCGTCAGACGTCGCGGCACCACCTCCGTCTCCCGGCCGGGAGACGGACCCAACGAACCAGAACGGGATACCGCCGTGCGCACGTACAGCCCCAAGCCCGCTGACATCCAGCGCGAGTGGCTCGTCATCGACGCCACCGACGTGGTCCTCGGACGCCTCGCCGTCCAGACCGCCAACCTCCTCCGCGGCAAGCACAAGCCGACCTTCGCTCCTCACATGGACGTCGGCGACTTCGTGATCATCGTCAACGCGTCCAAGGTGTCGCTGTCGGGGACCAAGAAGACCACCAAGATGGCCTACCGCCACTCCGGCTACCCGGGCGGCCTCTCGGCCACCCCGTTCGGTGAGCTCCTCGAGAAGGACGCCCGCAAGGCCATCGAGAAGGCCGTGTGGGGCATGCTCCCGAAGAACAAGCTCGGTCGCCAGATGCTGAAGAAGCTCAAGGTCTACCCCGGCCCCGACCACCCGCACGCGGCCCAGAAGGCCACTCCGTTCGAGATCTCGCAGATCTCCCAGTGACGACTGAGGACTCACACATGACTGAGAACAGCACCGAGGTCGAGGAGACCTTCGAGACCGGCGCCGACGGCGTCACCTACACCTCCGAGAGCGACGCCTCCGCCGACGCTCCCGCCCGCCCGGCCACCATCGCGCCGGCCGGCGCCACCGGCCGCCGCAAGGAGGCCGTCGCCCGCGTCCGCATCGTCCCGGGCACCGGCGAGTGGACCATCAACGGTCGCTCGATGGACAGCTACTTCCCCAACAAGCTGCACCAGCAGATCGCCAACGAGCCGTTCGTCGAGCTGCAGCTCGAGGGCCGCTTCGACGTGATCGCCCGCATCCACGGCGGCGGCATCGCCGGCCAGGCCGGCGCCCTGCGCCTCGGCGTGGCCCGCGCGCTCAACGCCGTCGACGTCGAGGCCAACCGTCCGGCGCTCAAGAAGGCCGGTCTGCTCACCCGCGACGCCCGCGTCGTCGAGCGCAAGAAGGCCGGTCTCAAGAAGGCCCGCAAGGCCTCGCAGTTCAGCAAGCGCTGATCCCAGCACCGCCCACGAGGCCCGCACCGTCCAGGACGGTGCGGGCCTCGTCGCGCGTCCACCCCCAGGGGGGTGCGTACGTCAAGAAACGTCGCAGCGACGAGCGAGGTCGTCCGAAGCCACCTCCGTGATCGGTGGCTGTTCCTAGCGTCCTCAGGGTGCGCCGTGGGGGTGCACCTGGATGCATCGGAGCACGCACATGCCTGTGTCAGTTTCACTACGACGCGGGGCCTTCAGCCTCGCTTTCGCCACGGCGCTCGTCGCCGGGCTCTCCACGGCGGTTCACGCCGACAACCTGGACGTCAGCGGTGACGTCCTCGAGAACAAGAGCGCCGTCGCACTCGGCACGGTCTGTCGCGGTGAGGGTGGGACGGCCGGGGTGACGTTCGGGCTCGTCCGCAACGGCGGCACCAGCAGCCCCCAGGTGTGGGGCAACTCGGCCGTCGTGTCGATCGCCCCCGGGGCCGTCGCGGGCAACGCAGCGGGAAGCCTGGTCCTGGGTTCGACGACCGCGACCACCCTGCCGGGCTGGACGGGCGCGGACAACAACACGCGGGTCGCCTCCGGGGTCGCGTCCGTGGTGCTCAGTGTCCCCGCCGACGCTCCCGTCGGAGCAGCGAGCGCGTCCGCGACGTACTCGGCAACCGGGCCGGGCGCCTCCGCGACCTCGGTCACCCGGACCGACCCGGTCACCTTCACCTGGACCGTCGAGGACTGCGCTCCTGCCGACACCTCGGCGCCCGAGATCTCCTACGTCCTCGACCCCGCCACGCCGGACGGCGACAACGGCTGGTACGTCTCCGACGTCTCCATCGACTGGACCGTCACCGACCCCGAGTCCGACGTCACGGCCACCGTCGGGTGCGTGGACGAGACCTTCGGGGCCGACGGCACCTTCGCGCCCCAGTGCTCGGCCACGAGCGCGGGCGGCACCGCTGGGCCGGTGACCGTCAGCATCGAGCGCGACGCGACTGCGCCGGAGGTCGCCTTCACGGGTGGTCCCGCGGACGGGTCGTCGTACTGGTTCGGCGACCCGATCCCCGAGCCCTCGACCTGCTCGGCGTCCGACGAGACCTCGAAGGTCACGGCGGCAGGCTGCAGTGTCGCCGGCGGCGGCACCGCCGTCGGCACGTACGAGCAGATCGCGTCGGCGAGTGACAATGCCGGGAACTCGACCATGATCACCCGCAGCTACGAAATCAAGGCGTGGACCCTCGACGGCTTCTACAAGCCGGTGACCATGGGGACGAGCGTCGCCAACACGGTCAAGGCCGGCTCGACGGTGCCGCTGAAGTTCAACGTCCTCAAGGGCAGCACGCCCATGACGTCCGACATCGGTGCCTCGTTCAGCGCGAGGAAGGTGGGGTGCGACGGCTCGGACGTCCTGAACGCGGTCGAGGAGTTCGTCACCACCGGCAGCACGAGCCTCCGCTACGACGCGGCGGGCGGCCAGTGGGTGCAGAACTGGGCGACGCCGTCGGGCGGCAAGGGCTCCTGCTACCGCGTGACGATGACGACGGCCGACGGGTCCGCGATCTCGGCGGACTTCAAGCTCAAGTAGTACCGGGGGAGGACTTGGGGGAGCTGCACTGGGGGAAGGGTGGGGGAAGGGGTCATGGCCCGGGGGCTCCCGTAGGCTCCCGGGCCATGACCCGACTCTTCGGCACGGACGGGGTCCGGGGCCTGGCGAACGCCGATCTCACGGCTGAGCTGGCCCTGGACCTCTCCGTCTGTGCGGCACACGTCCTGGCCGACCGCGGCGAGTTCGAGGGGCACCGCCCCCTCGCCGTGGTGGGCCGCGACACCCGCATCTCCGGCCAGTTCCTCGAGGCCGCCGTCGTCGCCGGCCTCGCGTCGGCGGGCGTCGACGTCCTGCTCCTGGGCGTGCTGCCGACCCCCGGCGTGGCCTACATGACCGAGCGGCTCGGCGCCGACCTCGGCGTGATGCTGTCGGCCTCGCACAACCCGATGCCCGACAACGGCATCAAGTTCCTGGCCCGCGGCGGCCACAAGCTCGACGACGCGATCGAGATCGCGATCGAGCGACGGATGGGCGAGCCGTGGGACCGGCCCACCGGCGGCAACGTCGGCCGCGTCGACGTCTACGAGACGGCCGTCGAGGAGTACGCCGCCCACCTCGAGAGCACCATCACGCACCCGCTCGTGGGGCTCAAGGTCGTCCTCGACTGCGCGGAGGGCGCCGCCCACGCCGCCGGCCCGCGTGCTCTCGAGGACGCCGGCGCGACCGTCATCGCGATCCACGCCGACCCCGACGGCCTCAACATCAACGACAGCTGCGGCTCGACGCACCTCGAGTCGCTGCGCGCCGCGGTCGTCGAGCACGGCGCGCACGCCGGCTTCGCGCTCGACGGGGACGCCGACCGCTGCCTGGCCGTCGACGCCGACGGCAACGTGGTCGACGGTGACCAGATCCTCGCGATCCTGTCGCTCTCGCTGCTCGAGCAGGGACGGCTCGCCAAGGACACCGTGGTCGCCACGGTGATGAGCAACCTCGGCTTCGTCCAGGCGATGCGCGCAGGCGGGGTCGGCGTCCGCCAGACCAAGGTGGGCGACCGCTACGTCCTGGAGGCGATGAAGGTCTCCGGCTACAACCTCGGCGGCGAGCAGTCCGGCCACGTGATCCTCAGCGACCACGCGACCACCGGTGACGGCATCCTCACCACGCTCCACGTGATGGAGCGGATGGCGACGACCGGCAAGTCGCTGGCCGAGCTCGCGTCGGTGATGACCCGGCTCCCGCAGGTGCTGGTCAACGTCGCCGGGGTCGACAAGTCGCGCGCGGACGAGGACGCCGTGCTCGCCGCTGCCGTCTCCGAGGAGGAGGCGGCGCTCGGCGAGCGCGGCCGCATCCTGCTGCGGCCGTCGGGCACCGAGCCGATCGTGCGGGTCATGGTCGAGGCCCCCACCCAGGACGAGGCGCAGGGCGTGGCCACCCGCCTCGCCGACGTCGTACGCCGCCAGCTGGCGCTGTAGCGCTCGCCACGTGGTGACGGGTGACCCACGGCCCGGGTTCGAGGAGCGCGCGCGGCCGCACCGGTGGTGGCTGACGCGCGGGGACGTCGCGTTCGGCGTGGTTGCCGGCCTCCTGCTCGCGGCGGTGCTGGTGGCGGTCATGCCCGACGTCCGTACCCACCTCCTCGGTGGCACCGATGAGCGGCTCACGACGGTGATCGGCGTGCGGGAGGGCACGCGGTCCGGTGACAGCGACCGCCCGCTCACGACGTACGTGGTGCGCTGGGAGGACGGGGCCGACGTGCGGTCGGCGACCTACCGGCGCAGCGGCCCGCCGCGCCGCGAGGTGGGCGAGACGTGGACGCTGTGGGTCGCACCCGACGGCTCGACGGTCGAGGCGGAGTCACCGCTCGTCACGTGGCTGTGGCTCGGCCTGGGGCTGCCGCTGGCGTGCCTCCTGCTGGGCGCGCTCTGGGAGTGGCGTCGCCGGGTCCTCTCGCGAATGCTCCAACGCGACGTCGAGCGCCACGCGGCGCGGCGGGCGCGCAAATCCGCATGACGGGCCGTCGCCGCGCGGCTACGGTCGCCGCGTGGTCGACATCGAGCAGATCAACCCCCGCAACGAGGCCGCCCTGCGCGCGTGGTGGGAGGTCGGCCGGGCCGCGACCGCCGACCGCCCCGGCAAGCCGTGGCCGCTGTGGGAGCAGAGCCGGGTCGCCCTCGCCGCCGACAACCCGGAGCGGGCCGTCATGCTGCTGGGAGCGATCGACGGACGCGAGATGGTCGGCGCAGGGATGGCCATCCTGCCGACCCGGGAGAACCTGCACCTGGGCGGCGCAGCGGTGTACGTCGCCGCTGCGCGCCGCCGGGAGGGGATCGGCACGGCCCTGCTCGCCGAGGCCGAGGTCGTCGCGGCCGGCCACGGTCGTACGACGATGACCGGCGAGGCCTACCTGCCGCCCCACGGCACCGTCCCCGCCGAGGCCTTCGCTGAGGCCCGCGGCTACGACGTCGCCAGTCGCGAGTCGATCAAGGAACTGGTGCTGGACGACTACCGGGCGCGACGCGCGTCGCTCGTCGCGGCGGCGCCGGTGCCCGACGCCTACCGCGTCCTCACCTTCGACACCGTCTGCCCGGACGAGCACGTCGAGTCCTTCGGCCGCCTGCTCGGCACGCTCCTGGCCGAGATCCCCCTGGGCGACCTCGACATCGAGGACTCCGAGTGGCCCGCGGAGCGGGTCCGCGACGCCGAGCAGCGCCAGGTGCGCATCGGCCGCCACGTGCTGTCCGCGCTCGCGATCGCGCCCGACGGCGAGGTGGCCGGTGTCTCCGACGTGCGCGTCGACGACACGGATCACGAGCACGCCCAGGTCGGCATCACGCTCGTAGCTCCCGCCCACCGCGGCCGTCGGCTCGGGCTGGCGCTCAAGGTCGCGACCCACGACCTGGCGGTGGCGACGTACCCCGACCTGGTCTCCGTCGACACCTCCAACGCCGATGCCAACACCCACATGAACGCTGTCAACGAGGCGCTCGGCTACCGCACGATCGAGACCCTGCTGGAGCTGCAGAAGAAGTTGTGATCAGCGGGCGTCGAGCGGCGCATCGTACGTCTCCCGCGCGCCGAGGATCTGCGCCAGGTGGGTCTCGGCCCAGTCGGTGAGGGTCTGGATCGGGCCGGTGAGGGAGGCCCCGAGGTCGGTGAGCTCGTAGTCGACGCGCGGCGGCACCTGGGCGTGGACCGTACGGGTGAGCAGGCCGTCGCGCTCCATCGCCCGCAGCGTCTGGGTCAGCACCTTGGCGGCCACGCCGCCGATGCGCGCACGGAGGACGCTGAAGCGCAGGGGGCCGTCCTGGAGGGCGCCGATGACCAGCACCGTCCACTTGTCGCCGATGCGGTCGAGCACGACCCGGGTCGGGCAGTCGGGGTCGAAGGCGTCGCCGCGGTCGGGGGTGCTCATGGTTACCACAGGGTACTCATAGCACGTTGAAGTGCTTGGTTACCAGTGGTTACCGTCATGTCCTCAGCCCCACGACCCCGAAGGACTCCTCATGAAGATCGCCCTGTTCGGCGCCACCGGCATGGTCGGCTCCCGCATCGCCGCCGAGGCCACCGGCCGCGGCCACGAGGTCACCGCGCTCAGCCGCTCGACCGGTGCCGACATGGCCGACGCGGGCGCCGTGCGCGAGGCCGCGGCCACCCACGACGTCGTCGTGTCCGCCACCGGCCCGAGCCGCACCGGCGAGCCGCACGAGCCGTGGCTCGACTCGGTCTCCACCCTCATCGCGAACGCCGCCGACGCCCGCGTCCTCTTCGTCGGGGGAGCCGGCTCGCTGCTCACCCCCGACGGCACCCGCCTGCTCGACACCGACGGCTTCCCCGAGGCGTACAAGGCCGAGGCCACCTCCGGCGCCGCCGCCCTCGACTTGTTCCGTGCCGCGCCGGAGTCGCTCGACTGGACCTTCGTCAGCCCGGCGCCGGTCATCGCCCCCGGCGAGCGCACCGGCTCCTATGCCACCGCCCTCGACACCCCGGCCGGCGACTCCATCAGCGCCGAGGACTACGCAGTCGCCTTGGTCGACGAGATCGAGCAGCCGCGGCACCGGCGCCAGCGCTTCACCGCCGCCACGGCCTGACCGTTTCCTCCGTACGCCGCCCGCACGCGGGACCGCCGCGGACGTCATGAGAATCTCCGGTTCGCACCGGAGATTCCCATGACGTCGTGCTCGGAGGAGCGCCGTCCACCATCCACAGGCAGGCTCCTCGCGGCTTCATCCACAGGAGTTGGTCGCCACACGAGCGCGTGGGGCTCCGCTCGGCGACAGTCGGCGGATGCCCAGCCGAGGAATGACTCCCCGCAGTCGAGACGAGCGTCAACGGCGCCTGGCCGTCGTACGTGCGCTCGGTGACGTCCAGGGCGGGGTGGTGTCGCGAGACCAGCTCAGCTCGCTCGCCATCACCTCGCACGAGATCGCGGCCCACGTCGCCGGGCATCGTTGGCGCCCGGTCCACACCCAGAGCGTCGCCGTGCACACCGGATCGTTGCCTTTGCTGGGACGCCAGTGGGCGGCCGTGTTCGAGGGTGGCGCCCGGAGCTGCCTCGACGGTGCGTCTGCGCTCATCGCCGAGGGTCTGGAGCACTACACCGAGGACGTGATCCGGGTGTCGTGCCGCGCGGGGTGCTGGTGCGCCGGGCCACGGGCATCGACGTACGCCAGACGCGCCGCCTGCGGACCCAGGACCTGGCCCCCAGCGGTGTCCCGCGTACACGACCCGATGTCGCCGGTGTGCGTGCGGCGCTGTGGGCACGTTCGGACAAGCAGGCGACGCTGCTCCTCACGATGGCTGTGCAGCAGCGGTTGACCACCCCCGAACGCCTCGGTGCGCAGGCCCTCACGGTGAAGCGGGACGCGCGACGCATGCTGGTGGCCACGGTCATCGGAGACCTCCTCGGCGGGGTCCGGTCGCTGGGTGAGCACGAGTTCGCTCAGGAATGCCGACGCCGCGACATCCCGGAGCCCAACCGGCAAGTGCTCCGGAAGGCGCCAGGGGGCCGGTGGTACCTCGACGTCTGCTGGGACGAGTGGGGTGTGGTCGTCGAGGTGGACGGCATCCAGCACGAGTGGGCCACCAACGTCGTCTCCGATGCCCTCCGGCACAACGCCGTGACGCTCGAGCGAGCCGTCGTGCTCCGCCTGCCGTTGCTCGGGCTGAGGGTGGCGCCGGACGAGTTCTTCGCCCAGATTCGCGCGGCCCTTGCGGGGCGGGGCTGCTCCCTCGCCCTTGCGTCATGAGAATCGCCGGTTCGGACCGCGGATTCTCATGACGTCCGGCGAGCCCGGCGTACGCCTCAGAGCTTGCGAAGCCGCACGTAGCGCACGGAGTGGTCGGCGTCCTTGCGCAGCACGAGGTTGGCGCGCGAGCGGGTGGGGGCGACGTTCTGGACGAGGTTGGGCTCGTTGATCGAGTCCCAGATCCGGGTCGCCTGGTCGACGGCCTCGTCGTGGGAGAGCGCGGCGTACTTGCGGAAGTAGGACGCCGGGTCGCGGAACGCGGTCTCGCGCAGCCGCAGGAACCGGTCGACGTACCAGCGCTTGATGTCGGTGAGCGCGGCGTCGACGTAGACGGAGAAGTCGAAGAAGTCGCTGACCGCGAGACCCGTACGGCCGTCGTCGCGCATCCGCGCGGGCTGGAGGACGTTGAGGCCCTCGATGATCACGATGTCGGGCCGCTTGACGACGACCCTCTCGTCGGGGAGCACGTCGTAGACGAGGTGGCTGTAGATCGGCGCCTCGACCTCGTCCTTGCCGGACTTGATGTCGATGACGAACTTGAGCAGCGCCTTGCGGTCGTACGACTCCGGGAAGCCCTTGCGGTGCAGGATCCCGCGCCGCTCGAGCTCGGCGTTGGGCAGCAGGAAGCCGTCGGTGGTCACGAGCGCGACGTTGGGGTGCTCTGGCCAGTGGGCGAGCATCTGCTGGAGCACGCGGGCCGTGGTCGACTTGCCGACCGCCACCGAGCCGGCGAGGCCGATCACGAAGGGCGTACGCGGCGGTGTCACGCGGTGCAGGAACTCCTCCTGCTCGCGGTGGAGCCGGGAGTTGGCCGCGACGTAGAGGCTCAGCAGGCGCGACAGCGGCAGGTAGACCTGCTCGATCTCGCGCAGGTCGAGCTGGTCGCCGAGGCCACGGAGGCGCGCGACCTCCTCGGGGGTGAGGGCCGTCTCGGCGGTGCCGGCGAGCTCGGCCCAGGCCGCCCGCTCGAGCTCGACGTAGGGGGAGGCCTCGTTGCCGTTGGAGCCGCCGCTGGTGCCGCCGGGGGAGGGCGACGCGACCTCGGACATGGGTGCGATTGTGGCATCGTGGCGCCCCGCAGCCGCGCAGCGGCCTGCCGATAGACTCCCGGGCCATGTGTGGAATCGTCGGGTACGTGGGTGCCAAGCCGGCCGAGGGAGTGGTGATCGAAGGCCTCAGGCGGCTGGAGTACCGGGGGTACGACTCCGCCGGGATCGCCCTCGTCGACGCGGGGTCGATCGTCTCCGACAAGCGTGCCGGCAAGCTCGCCAACCTCGAGAAGGCCATCGCCGAGTCGCCCCTGCCTCAGGTCACCACCGGGATCGGCCACACGCGCTGGGCCACCCACGGCCCGCCGACCGACCGCAACGCGCACCCGCACGTGGGGCGCGCGCGGCGCGTCGCGCTGGTGCACAACGGCATCATCGAGAACTTCGCCGAGCTCCGCGGCCGCCTCGAGTCGGCGGGGGTCGAGATGGCCTCCGACACCGACACCGAGGTCGCGGCCCACCTGCTCGAGGAGCAGCTCGAGACCGGCGTCGACCTGACCGTCGCGATGCAGAACGTCTGCCGCGGGCTCCATGGCGCCTTCACCCTCGTCGCCGTCGATGCCCTGGACCCCGACCGCGTGGTCGCCGCCCGCCGCAACAGCCCGCTCGTGGTGGGGATCGGCGAGGGCGAGAACTTCCTCGGCTCCGACGTCGCGGCCTTCATCGAGCACACCCGCGAGGCGATGGAGCTCGACCAGGACCAGGTCGTCACCATCACCCGCGAGGGCGTCGCGGTCTCCGGCTTCGACGGCACGCCCGCCGAGGGTCGCCGCTACCACGTCGACTGGGACCTGTCGGCCGCCGAGAAGGACGGCCACGACTGGTTCATGCGCAAGGAGATCTTCGAGCAGCCGCGCGCCGTCGCCGACTCGCTGCTCGGCCGCCGCGGCACCGACGGGCTGCTGCAGCTCGACGAGATGCGCCTGTCCGACCAGGACCTGCGCGACGTCGACAAGATCATCATCATCGCGGCCGGCACGTCGTTCTACGCCGGGATGGTCGCCAAGTACGCCATCGAGCACTGGTGCCGGATCCCGGTCGAGGTCGAGCTCGCCAGCGAGTTCCGCTACCGCGACCCGATCCTCACCAGCGACACCCTCGTCGTGGCCATCAGCCAGTCCGGCGAGACCGCCGACACGCTCCAGGCGATCCGCCACGCCCGCGAGCAGCGGTCGAAGGTGCTGTCGATCTGCAACACCAACGGCTCGACCATCCCGCGCGAGTCCGACGGCGTCATCTACACCCACGCCGGCCCCGAGATCGGCGTCGCGTCGACCAAGGGCTTCCTCACCCAGCTCGTCGCCTGCTACCTGCTCGCGCTCTACCTCGCGCAGGTCAAGGGCACCCGCTTCGGCGACGAGATCTCCCAGGTGATGGACCAGCTCGAGCGGATGCCGGCCCACGTGCAGACCGTGCTCGACAAGGCCGAGGAGGTCTACTCCCTCGCCCGCGACCACGTCGGGAGCCGCTCGGTGCTCTTCCTCGGTCGCCACGCCGGCTATCCCGTCGCCCTCGAGGGCGCGCTCAAGCTCAAGGAGATCGCCTACCTGCACGCCGAGGGCTTCGCGGCCGGCGAGCTCAAGCACGGGCCGATCGCGCTGGTCGAGGAGGGGCTGCCGATCCTGTGCGTGGTGCCGCCCCGCGGCCGGGACCAGCTGCACGACAAGATGATCAGCGGCATCCAGGAGGTCCGGGCGCGCGGCGCCCGTACGCTCTGCCTGGCCGAGGAGGGCGACACCACCATCGAGCCCTACGCCGACGTGCTGATCACGCTGCCCCAGGTGCCGGTGCTGCTGCAGCCGCTCGTCGCGGTGGTGCCGCTCCAGCTGTTCGCCTGCGAGCTGGCCACCCAGCTCGGCCACGACGTCGACCAGCCGCGCAACCTCGCCAAGTCCGTCACGGTCGAGTAGAAGCGACCGTGCCCGTCATCGGCGTCGGCATCGACGTGGTCGACATCGACCGCTTCATGCAGTCCCTCGAGCGCACGCCCGCCCTGCGCGGTCGGCTGTTCACCGCGGCGGAGGCCGCGCGCCCGCCCGCGTCCCTGGCGGCCAGGTTCGCCGCCAAGGAGGCGATGGCCAAGGCGCTGGGCGCACCGGTCGGCATGGCCTGGCACGATGCCGAGATCGTCTCGGAGGAGACCGGCCGGCCCCGCTTCGAGATCCGCGGGACCGTGGCCGCCCGGGCCGAGCAGCTGGGCGTCGCGCACGTGCACGTCTCGCTGTCCCACGACGCCGGCATCGCCTCGGCCGTCGTCGTACTGGAGTCCTGACGTGCTGCGCGCCCACACCGTGGAGGACGTACGCCGGGCCGAGGCCGCCCTCATGGCGCGGCTGCCCGAGGGTGCCCTCATGCAGCGGGCCGCCGCGGGCCTGGCCGCTGCGGTCCTCGACCTGCTCGGTGGCGGCTACGGCCGCCGTGTGCTGCTCCTCGTCGGTCCGGGCGACAACGGCGGTGACGCGCTGTGGGCCGGCGCCCGGCTCGCGGCCCGCGGGGCCCGGGTCGAGGCACTGCTCCTCGCCGACCGCGTCCACGGGGCCGGTCTCGCCGCGCTGCGGGCCGCCGGCGGGACCGTCGCCCGCGACCTCGCCGACCTCGATCCCGCGCCCGACGTCGTCGTCGACGGGATCGTCGGCATCGGCGGCCGTCCGGGCCTGCGCCCCGACGCGGTCGCCGCGCTGGAGGCGTACGCCGGGGTCCCGCTCGTCGCGGTCGACGTGCCGTCGGGCGTCGACGTCGACACCGGGAGGCTCGACGGACCGCACGTGCGCGCCGACCTCACCGTCACCTTCGGCACGCACAAGGTGGCCCACCTCGTGGACCCGGCCGCCGCGGCGAGCGGGGCGCTCCACCTCGTCGACCTCGGCCTCGACCTCGGCGAGCCGGCGGTGGAGGCACTCCAGCCCGCCGACGTGCGCGGGCTGCTGCCGCGCCCCGGCGACGCCGACCACAAGTACACCCGCGGCGTCGTCGGCGTACGCGCCGGGTCGGGCACCTACCCCGGCGCTGCGCTGCTGGCGGTGGCCGGCGCCAACACCGGGCTGGTCGGCATGGCCCGCTACATCGGCCCCGCGGCCATCGCCGACGCCGTGCGCTCCGCGCACCCGGAGGTCGTGGGGGAGGGGCGCGTCCAGGCATGGGTCGTCGGGCCCGGTGGCGGTGACGACGCGGCCCCGATGCTCGCCGAGGCCCGTGCCGACGGCGTGCCGGTGGTCGTGGACGCCGACGCGCTGCGCCACGTCGACGGCCCGGTCCCCGGGTGCGTGCTCACCCCGCACGCCGGCGAGCTGGCCGCGATGCTCGGCGTCGACCGCGAGGAGGTGGAGGCAGCACCACTGGAGCACGCGCGTGCCGCCGCCCGCCGCTGGGACTGCGTGGTCCTGCTCAAGGGCCACCACACGCTCGTCGCCACACCGGACGGACGGGTCCGGGTCACCACCACGGGGGTGCCGTGGCTGGCCACGGCCGGAGCCGGCGACGTGCTCTCCGGCCTGGTCGGTGCGCTGCTCGCCGCGGGCCTGGAGCCGTACGACGCGGCGTCCGTGGGCTCGTGGCTGCACGGGGCCGCCGCGACCCGCGCGGCCGGGGGCGGCCCGATCACCGCGAGCCGGGTCGCGGTCGAGGTCCCCCGGCTGGTGCGCGAGCTCCTCACCTCCCCGGGGTCGAGGTCTTTGGGATGATCGACCGCATGAGCGATCCCGTGCCGCCGCGCGCCGAAATAGTGGTGGACCTCGCCGCCGTGCGGCACAACGTACGGATCCTCAAGGACCTCGTCTCCGTCGACGGCCCCGTCGCGCTGATGGCGGTCGTCAAGGCCGACGGCTACGGACACGGCATGGTCGAGGTCGCGGGTGCCGCCCGTGATGGTGGTGCCGACTGGCTCGGCGTCGCGACGATCGACGAGGCGCTGGCCCTGCGGGCCGCCGGGGACCGCGGGCACCTGCTCTGCTGGCTCAGCGCTCCGGGCGACGACTTCGCGTCGGCCGTCGCTGCGGGCGTCGAGCTCACCGCCTACAGCGCCGACGAGCTCGAGGAGATCGCCGCCGTCGGTGGCGCCCGGGTGCAGATCAAGGTCGACACCGGGTTGTCGCGCGGCGGGGCCGCACGGGAGGAGTGGCACGACCTGTTCGCCCGCGCGAGCGACTTCGAGCGCGAGGGCCGGATCACCGTGACGGGCATCTGGTCTCACTTCGCCGCCAGCGACGAGCCCGCCCACCCCGCCAACGACGCCCAGGAGGCCGCCTTCCGCGACGCGCTCGCGCTGGCCGCGTCCGCCGGTCTCGACCCCGAGGTGACCCACCTGGCCAACTCGGCGGCGACGCTCCTGCGCCCGTCGTCGCACTTCGACCTCGTGCGCTGCGGCATCGCGACGTACGGCCTCGACCCGGCCCCCGGCACCAGCCCGCGGATCGGCCTGCGTCCGGCGATGACCGCGCGCGCCCGGCTCGTGATGAGCAAGGCGATCGCGGCCGGTGACGGCGTCTCCTACGGGCACACCTGGCACGCCACGGACGACACCACCGTCGGCCTCGTGCCCGCCGGCTACGGCGACGGGGTCCCGCGCGCCGCCGGCAACGCGGCCTCGGTGTGGGTCGAGGACTCGCTGCGCCCGATCCGCGGACGCGTCTGCATGGACCAGGTCGTGGTCGACCTGCACGGCGAGCTGCCGCCGCCCGGCACCGAGGTGGTCCTGTTCGGCCCGGGCGACCTCGGCGAGCCGACCGCGCAGGACTGGGCCGACGCAGTGGGCACCATCAGCTACGAGATCGTGACCCGCATCGGCGGTCGGTTCGTCCGGCGCCACATCGACACCGACGCCCCTGACGGGGCGAGCGAAGGGACCGTGCGTTGAGCATCAAGGGCCGCATCTTCGGCACCGTCGTGGGCGCAGCCGGACTGGCTGCCGCTGCCGGCGCGGTCGGCATCGCCCGGCAGAACCGCATCATCAGCAACCGCGCCGCCGGGGAGGACGTGGCGTTCGGCGAGCTGCACAGCGCACCGCGCGTGGTGGTCGCCGACGACGCCGTCGACCTGCACGTCGAGATCGACGAACCGGCCGACTTCGGCGGTCGTCCCGCCACCGACGACGACCTGACCGTCGTCTTCGTCCACGGCTACTCGCTCAACCTCGACTGCTGGCACTTCCAGCGCGCCGCCTACCGCGGTCACGTGCGCACCGTCTTCTACGACCAGCGCAGCCACGGCCGGTCCGCGCGGTCCGACGAGGACCACTGCACCGTCGAGCAGCTCGGCCACGACCTGCGGCGCGTCATCGAGCACACCGTGCCCGGCCGCTGCGTGGTCGTCGGTCACTCGATGGGCGGCATGAGCGTGATCTCGCTCGCCGAGCAGCACCCCGACCTCTTCGGCGACAAGGTCGTCGGCGCCGCCCTGATCTCCACCACCGCCGGTGGCCTCGACCCCGGGCGCATCCTGTTCCCGATGGTGCCGCTGGGGCTCGGCGGCCGGTTCGTCGGGCGGGTCGTACGCACCCTCGACCGCGGTCACCGCGTCGTCGACCTCGCCCGCTCGTGGGGGCACGCGGCGGCCGACGTGGTCACCGACCTCTACGCCTTCGGCGACGACGTGCCCGCCTCGCACGTCGAGTTCGTCTACTCGATGCTCAACGCGACGCCGTTCGCGGTGGTCGCCGACTTCTACCCGGCGTTCGCGACGCTCGACCACTTCGACCACCTCGAGCCGCTGGGCCGGGTGCCCACGGCGATCATCTGCGGTTCCGAGGACAAGATCACCTCGGTCGGCCACAGCCGCAAGCTGCACAGCCGGATCCCCGGCTCCAGCCTGCTCGAGTGCGAGGGCGCGGGCCACATGGTGCTGCTCGAGCGCCACAAGCAGGTGACCGCCGAGCTCGACGACCTGATCTCGCTCGCCCTGGGGCAGGAGGCACGATGAGCGTGGACGTACGCCGCGTCGGTCCCGAGGCGGCAGCGGAGGTCCTGGCCGTGGTGCAGGAGGCGTTCGGGTCGCGTCCCGTCCTCGACCCGCCCGCCGACGCCCTGGGCGAGGACCTCGCCTCGATCCGGCGACTGCTCGCGCGACGCGGCGGCCTGCTCGCCACGCTCGACGACGAGCCTGTCGGCTGCGTGGTGCTCGACCCCGACGCCGACGGCATGGTGCTGCGTCGCTTCGGCGTCACCCCGGCCGCTCAGGGCAGGGGCGTGGCGACCGCCCTCGTGGAGGCGGCCGTCGAGGCGGCGACCGGCCGGTCGGCCGTACGGGTGGTCGCACGCGAGGAGCTGCCCGACACCGTCGCCTTCTGGGAGGCCCAGGACTTCGTCGTCACCGGCCAGCGCAGCCCCTACGTCGAGCTCGCCCGCTGGCTGGGCAGCACCTTCGACGTCCCTGATGCCGACACGATGCGGGGCCTCGGCGCGCGCGTCGGCGCCAGCCTCGTCGCCGGCGACCTGGTCGTGCTCACCGGCGAGCTCGGGGCCGGCAAGACGACCTTCAGCCAGGGCCTCGGGGCCGGCCTGCAGGTCCGGGGCCAGATCGCGTCGCCGACCTTCGTGATCGCCCGGGTGCACCCCTCGCTCGGCGACGGACCCGCACTCGTGCACGTCGACGCCTATCGCCTCGGCTCGCTCGAGGAGCTCGACGACCTCGACCTCGACACCTCGCTCGACTCTGCGGTGACCGTCGTGGAGTGGGGCGCCGGGCTGGCCGAGGGCCTGGCCGACTCGCGGCTCGAGGTCGTCATCGACCGCGCCGTGGGTGCCGTGCCGGACGACGACGAGCTCGATCCGCGCCGGGTTTCGCTCCGCTGGATCGTCGGCCAGTAACCTCGTCGCCGTGCTCCTCGCCTTCGACACCGCGACCCAGCTGGTCTCCGTCGCCCTCCACGACGGCGAGCGGGTGGTCGTCGAGCTCTCCTCCGACCAGCCGATGAAGCACGGCGAGCACCTCGCCCCGCTCATCGCCCGGTCGCTCGAAGAGGCCGGCCTCGTGCGCCAGGACCTCACCGCCATCGCGGTCGGGGTCGGCCCCGGCCCCTTCACCGGCCTGCGCGTCGGCGTCGTGACGGCGCGGACCCTCGGCTTCGTGCTCGACGTCCCGGTCTACGGCGTGTGCTCGCTCGACGCGATCGCCCTCGAGGTGGTCGCCAGCGGTGCGACCCCGGGCAGCTTCCTCGTGGCCACCGACGCACGGCGCAAGGAGGTCTACCTCGCCTCCTACGACGCCGACGGCCGTCGGCTGGAGGGCCCCGTGGTCACCAAGCCTGCCGACGTCGCCACCGACGTCCCGGTCGCGGGTGCCGGACCGGAGCTCTACCCCGACGCGTTCCCGCACGCGATCGCCCCCGTACGCCCGGGTGCGGGCTGGCTCGCCGCCGGCGTCGGCTCCGAGCTCGTAGAATTGCTGGACCCCGAGCCCCTCTACCTGCGACGCCCCGACGCGGTCGCCGGCGCACCCAGAAAGCCCGTCTCGTGATCCGACCCGCCGCGCCGGCCGACATCCCGGCCCTCGCCGTGCTCGAGCAGGAGCTGTTCGGGGCCGACGCGTGGAGCGAGGAGCTGATCCGGCAGGAGATCGAGGGCCCTGGCCGCACGTTCGTCGTGACCGACGACCTCTCCGGCTACGGCGTGACGATGTCGGCCGGTGACATCGTCGACCTGCTGCGCATCGGCGTACGCCCCGACGCCCGCCGCTCCGGGGTGGCCTCGGCCCTGCTCGACGAGCTGCTGGTCGGGACCGACGACGCGTCGCGGATGCTGCTCGAGGTGAGCGTGACCAACGCGGCGGCGCTCGGCTTCTACGTCGCGCGCCAGTTCAGCGTCATCGACGTGCGCCCGCACTACTACCGCGACGGGTCCGAGGCGCTGGTGATGTGCCGCTGGCTGCCAGGTGCGGCGCGGGCGCAGACCGCCACCGCGCACGACTGACGCCACCTCGGCACAGCGACCACCCTCCGGACGACGAAGGTCCCCGCCCGAGAGCGGGGACCTGCATCTTCGAACACCCGACGAGGCGTGGCTCAGTCGAGGACGCCGGGGGCGACGTCGTCGTCGCCGAGCCAGTCCTGGTCGTAGACCAGGCTGTCGCGCTTCTGTGCCTCGTCGCGGTCGCCCTTGCGGCCGCCGCGACCGGACGCACCACCGACGCCTGCGCTGCGCGCACCGCTCGCACCACGCCCGCCCGAACGGGAACCGGCGGTCGAGCCGGTCGCCGCACCGCGACCGCCGGCCGACCCGGCACCGCCGCGCCCGCCGGCCGATCCAGCGGTGCCGGCCGCACCGCGTGCGCCAGCCGAACCGGCCGAACCGGCCGCGCCGCGAGACGTCGGGCTGCCGGCCGTGCCGCTGCGCGCGGCTGCCGAGCCGCTCGAGGCGGCGGGCGTACGGGAGAGCGCGCCGGCGCTGCCGCTGCGACCGGTCGCACCGATCGGGCGGGTGGGCGCGCTGCCGGCCGAGGCGGAGGCCGCCCGTCCGCCACCCATCATGCCGCTCGCGCTGCCGGCCGCGCCCGCAGCGCCGAAGGCGGCTGCGTTCATGCCGCCGGCACCGCCCGCGCCACCAGCGCCGCCCGACGAGGTCGGGGTCGAGACCTGCGGACCCTGGTAGGTCACGCCGCTCTGCTGGCTGCCGCCCACCGTGGTCGTCTCGGTCGGGACCGTGGGCACCGAGATCGGCTGCGTGGGGTAGGTCGGGTGGGTGATCGGAGGGGTGGTGATCGGCTGGGGCGGGTTGGTGGTGGTCGTGGTGGTCGTGGTGACTTGGGTGCCGGACGGGGTCCAGCTGTCGACGTAGAAGCCCTGGGCGTTCTTGTTGCCGCCCCCGGCACCGCCGCCCGTGGTCGGCGGGGCCTGGGTGCCGGGCAGGTAGGGCCCGCCGGGACCGGAGGGGACGTCGTTGGTCGGCTCGGTGGGGTCGTCCTGCCCGTGGATCTCCTTCATCGGCGGGATGGCGCCGAGGAAGGCGGCGTCGAGCTCCCGGGTGAGCGCGAGCGACCTGGCCTCCTGCCGGTCGTACTGCGTCTGCCAGGCGTTGCGCTCGTTCTGGCGGGCCTGGGCGGCCTGGGCCTGGGCCTGGAGCTCCTCGGGGGTCGGCTCCACGCCGGGCGTGCCGGCGGGGGCCTGGTAGGCCGCCGGCTTGGCGCCGAGGTCGGCCATCGCGTCGCGGGCGTCCTTGGTGTCGTTGATCTGCTGCCCGACGGTGACGAGGGCCTCGCCGGCGGTGCGGAGCGTGTCGGCCTTCTCGGACATCGACGTGGAGGACTTCTCCATGCCGGCTCGCAGGGCCGGACCCATGAGGGTCTGCTCGCCGATGCGGAGCTCGGCCTGTGCGGCGGCGAGCTTGAGGGCGTCGCTCAGCGTCTGGAGGTCCTGCGCCTTGCGCTTCCAGTCGCGGCCCACGACCTGCACGTGCCCGCCGAGGGCACTGTCGAGGTAGCTGTCGAGGTTGATCCGGTTGGGTCCCTTGGTCACGGCGTCAGTCCTGGTTCTCGGTCGGCAGCGTGCACTGGCTGGAGGAGAAGTCGGGCGCGGCGACGCAGTCGGCGGCGACCTCGATCCGGGCGGCCGTGGCCACGCTCTGCTCGGTGGTCTGCTGCACGTCGTTGCTGAACTGCTGGACCGAGGCACCCAGCTCGCGCAGGCCCGCGATCATCCGGTTGAGCTCCTCGCCGACGGCGTCGTGGGCCATCTGCACGTTGGTGGCGAGGCGGTAGCCACCGGTGAAGGAGTCGCCGAACGACGTCTGGTGCACGGCGGCGATCGGATCGTTCTCCAGGCCGGTGGCGGCCTTGTCGAACGAGACCAGCAGCGACGAGATGGTCTCGGGGTCGATGTTGAGCCCCAGCATCGTCTGGTTGAGCAGTTCGCGGTCTTCGAGCGGCAGCATGGTCTGTCCTTTCCCCCTGGTCACAGAACCGAAACCAACCTTAGGTGGCTGATCTGGGTCCGTCACCATCGTCCCCCGCGGCTAGGGTCGCCGCATGACTTCTCGGGCAGCTCGTCCTCGTCGCGCGCTCTCGACGGTCGTCGCGGTGGGCGCCCTGGCCGTCACGGCCGGCTGCCAGTCCTCCTCCTCCGGGGAGTCGGCGCAGGAGCCCACCACCGGGACGCCGCCGACCTCCACGACCCCGACACCGGTGCCGGTGCCCAGCACGCCGGTCGTCGAGCCGGCCGACGGCAAGGTGGTGAAGGTGCCGGGGGCGTCGATGCGCGCGCTCAGGTCGTACAAGCGGGTCAGCGACTACGGCATCGTCCAGGGCTACAACGACGAGAAGAGCGCACTCACGCTGTCGCCCAACCTGACCCTCGGGAAGTCGCTCGACGGCTTCGCCAGGGAGTGGATCCGCGACCACGGCGGTCCGAAGGTGATGGAGCGCCAGGACAACGTGGTCGTCGGTGGCAAGTACAACGCGTGGCACGTGATCGACACCCGCGACGACAACGAGGAGTCGCACTACTACGGGGTGATGTTCCTCGACAGCGCGTGGCTGATCAACGTCGCGATCTACCAGGGCGACCCCTGGAGCCTGACGCCCGAGGAGGGCGAGGAGGTCATCGCCAGCCTCCTCGCCTCGTTCAAGACCGATCTGGACTAGCGGACCTCGGCCATGGAGAGCCCGGACTCTCCGGCGCTCTCGATGCCGAGCCGCTGCACTGTGCCGTCCAACCCCAGGCGCACGATCACGCTGCCCGCGCCACTTTGCCAGACCCGTGCGACCAGGTGGTCGTCGTCCTCCCAGAGGACGTTGGTCTCGTTGACGCCGCCGACCTGGCGGCGGGGCAGCACCAGCTCGAAGTCGACGACCACCTCGCCGGTCGTCGCGTCGAGGACCGCCAGCGTCGGTGAGCCGTACTCGCCACCGGACGCGACCGTGCCGACGACGTGCTGACCATCGGGGCTGAAGTGGTCGAGTGCGTAGTCGCACGTCTCCCACGCCACTGCGCCGCTGGGCGACGTACCGTCGATGACGGCGGAGCACGAGCCCTCGATGTCCGAGCTGATGAAGGCGGCGACCACGCCGGCGACCGGTGACGACGACCGCGCGTTGACCGGGCCGGGCAGCGCGGTGGGGGTGTCGCCGTCGGCGATGAAGGTCGAGGTGGTGCCGTCGCCGTGGGTCTGCGTCGCGGCGACCTCCACGTCCGACACGAACCCGATCGGTGCGACCCGGTGCTCCCGCGGGCTCGGCGGGAACTCGAGGTAGGTCGAGATCGGGCCGCCGGCGACCTCGGCGATCTTGACCCGCCACTGAACGTCGTCGTACTCCGACCACGCGACGCGGCTGCCGTCCGGGCTCACCACGACGCCGCCGGTGGGCCCGACCTGGTCGACCACCTCGAGATCGGCGTCGAGGACCTCCAGGGTGTAGCTGCCCTCGTCGTTGGCGACGGCCATCCAGCCGTCCCGGTAGGGCGTGACCGTGTCGTAGGCCTTCGGCAGCTCGATCGTGCGCTCGGGAGTGATGAGGCTGGGGCTGTCGACGTCGACCAACGGGACGCCGACCGAGTCGACCACCTCGGCGCTGCGCGGGTCGATGCGGACGGTGCCGGTGACCGTGGGGGACGGCGGCTGGGTGGCGGGAGGGACCTCGCTGCGCTGGGAGGGCCCGACCGTGCTGAGCCCGATCGGCACGGCGACGGCCACCATCGCCGCCACGGCGGCGCCGGCCACCGCGGCGCGGCGACGCTGGATGCGGCGGGCGCGCGTCCGCACGTCGCCGACCGTGAACGGCCTGCGCTCGAGCGGATCGGCCGTGCGGTGCAGGGCGTCGTGGACCTGGTCCTCGAGGGGAGTGGTGTTCATCGCGCATCGTCTCCGGACTCGTGGGGGTCGAGCCCATGTGGATTGAGGGAGTGGGGTGCCCGCGCGCGCAGGCCCGCGAGCGCGCGGCTGGCCTGGGACTTCACGGTCCCGACGGAGATGCCGAGGGTGTCGGCGATCTCGGCCTCGCTGAGCTGCTCGTAGTAGCGCAGCACGATCACCGACCGCTGCTTGGGCGGCAGCGTCTGGACGAACGACCAGAGCGCGCCGCCCATGCCGTCGTCGTAGGTGTCGACGGTGCCGGTCTCCGGCATCGTGTCGGTCGAGTGCTCCCTGCGCTTCCAGGCCCGTCGCCACAGCGAGTTGTTCTCGTTGACCATGATCCGGCGGACGTAGCCGTCGAGGGCCTCACGATCGCGGACCTTGTCCCACGACAGGTAGAGCTTGGCGAAGGCGTTCTGGAGCAGGTCCTCAGCCGTCGCGTGGTCACCGGCGAGCAGGTACGCCGTCCGGTAGAGGGCGGCCTGGCGCGCGGACATGTACGCCGAGAAGTCTGCGTCCTTCTCGGCTCGCCGGTCGTGCGCTCCCATGTCGACGAGTGTCGCGGTCACCCTGCACCTCCTGCTCGATCTCGTGTGTTCCGTGCTGTGGCGTGTCGGGGTGAGGACGCGACCCGGTCGACGAAGGTTGCATCCGTTTGGGAGGGTCGTGTCATCCACGTCGTAGGAGGAACACGCATGCAGCAGGTCAAGGCCGTCGTCGCGCTCGCCAAGGGTGAGCCGGTGCAGCTCACCACCATCAACGTCCCCGACCCGGGTCCGGGCGAGGTGGTGGTGGAGGTGCAGGCGTGCGGGGTGTGCCACACCGACCTGCACTACCGCGAGGGCGGGATCAACGACGACTTCCCCTTCCTCCTCGGCCACGAGGCCGCAGGGGTCGTGGAGTCGGTCGGTCCCGACGTGACCGGCGTCGAGCCGGGGGACTTCGTCGTCCTCAACTGGCGCGCGGTGTGTGGTGAGTGCCGCGCCTGCAACCGGGGCGAGCCGTGGTACTGCTTCGCCACCCACAACGCCACCCAGAAGATGACGCTCGCCGAGGGTGACCTTGCCGGCACGGAGCTGTCGCCGGCTCTGGGTATCGGCGCGTTCGCCGAGAAGACCCTGGTCGCGGCGGGGCAGTGCACCAAGGTCGACCCGTCTGCCCGACCGGCCGCCGTCGGCCTGCTCGGGTGCGGCGTGATGGCCGGTCTCGGTGCCGCGATCAACACCGGCAACGTCGGTCGCGGGTCCACGGTCGCCGTGATCGGCTGCGGCGGCGTCGGTGCGGCCGCGATCGCCGGTGCCGCGCTGGCCGGCGCGGCGAAGATCATCGCGGTCGACATCGAGGACCGGAAGCTCGAGACCGCGAAGAAGCTCGGCGCGACCCACACCGTGAACTCCTCCCAGGTCGACGCCGTCGCCGCGATCCGCGAGCTGACCCCGCCGCCGGACGGCACCGGCCACGAGGGCGGCGCGGACGTGGTCATCGACGCGGTCGGTCGTCCCGAGACGTGGAAGCAGGCCTTCTACGCCCGTGACCTGGCCGGCACGGTCGTGCTGGTCGGTGTGCCGACCCCGGACATGAAGGTCCCCGACATCCCGCTCATCGACGTCTTCGGGCGCGGCGGGTCCCTCAAGTCCTCCTGGTACGGCGACTGCCTGCCCTCGCGCGACTTCCCGATGCTCGTCGACCTCTACCAGCAGGGTCGGCTGGACCTCGACGCCTTCGTGACCGAGGAGATCGGCATCGGCGACGTCGAGGCAGCGTTCGAGAAGATGCACGGGGCCCCCGACGGGCAGAGCGTGCTCCGGTCCGTGGTGGTCCTCTGATGGCCGCGCGCGTGGACCACGCCGTCGTCTCCGGGACCTTCTCGCTCGACGGCGAGACGCACGACGTCGACAACAACGTGTGGGTGGTCGGTGACGACGAGCAGTGCCTGGTCATCGATGCCCCCCACGACGTGGACGCGATCCTCGAGGTGGTCGCCGGCCGGGCGGTGAAGGCGATCGTGTGCACCCACGCCCACGACGACCACGTACGGGTCGCGCCCGAGCTGCGTCGGCGCACCGGCGCACCGATCCTGCTCCACCCTGACGACCGGCCGCTGTGGGAGCTCACCCACGGAGGGGACGAGGAGGGCGCCGAGCTGTGGGACGTGGACCTCACCGACGGGCAGACGCTGACGATCGGGGGTGCCGCGGTCACGGTCATCCACACGCCCGGCCACGCTCCGGGCGCCGTGTGCCTCTATGTCCACGACCTCGGCTGCGTCTTCACCGGTGACACCCTCTTCGAGGGCGGACCGGGCGCCACGGGCCGTTCGTACAGCGACGCCGACCTCATCAAGGACTCGATCCGCCGACGCCTGCTCGACCTGCCCGACGAGACGGTCGTGCACACCGGCCACGGCCCCGACACCACGATCGGGGCCGAGCGGGAGAACCTCTGACGCCGCTCAGGCCGTCAGCCAGCCGGGAGGCGGCCGGAACCACGGCCGCTCCTCGAGGATGCGCCGCCGGCGCTGCTCCCTGAGCTCGTCGAGGTGGACCGCCTCCGCCACGAGCTGCTCGTGCGAGGGGTGGTCCACCGGGGTCCCGTCGAGGAGTCGGTAGAGGCGCCGCAACGAGGTGTGGAAGACGACCCTCGGCGCGCGCCTCCGGCGGGAGTGCCGACGCCACCACAGGATGTCGGCGGTGGACTCCACGCCGCGCGGTCGCCACCAGCCGGCGACGGACAGGTCGACGTGCGCAGGGAAGCGGCGCCCCCCGCGGTCGCGCGCCCCGTCGTCGCGCATCGGCTCGACCTCCTCGCCCGTCTCCACGTCGTGGATCCGGCTCCCGAGGCCCGCGAGGCGCAGCAGGTGCTGCAGCACCGACGCCCGCGGACTCGTCCGGCCCGTCTCCCAGCGAGCCACGACGGACTGGGACACGCCCAGGATCGCGGCGAGGCCGCGCTGCGACACGTCGAGCACCCGCCGGCGGCGTACGGTCCCCGGGATCCCGCCGTCGAACGGCCCCATCGCGTACCACTCCACCTCCTCGGGGGTCCAGTCCTTCATCTGCTGCCAGTCGAACTCCGTCTCCATGTCTGCCCCCTACGTCGGTGTGTGTCCCTGCATCACACCCGCGCGCACCGACACTCGGAAGGGGTTCTCCACAGGCTGACGTGTTGTTCGGATCGCGGTCCCGTGTCGAGGGGTCGTCGCGCGCCCTCGCGATTGAGTCTCTGAGCGACTCAGTCGCTAGGGCGCGGGCGGGGCGCGCGGGGCGGTGGGGAGCAGGCGGCGGACGTCGAGCCGCCGAGGTGTAGTCGTCGGTGACAGCGGCTGGTGCGGCTGGGAGCGCCCCGACCGACATGGCCGGTGACCGACGACGGATCGACATCGGCACCCGTGCCACCATGACGGGATGCGTGCGCGGTCGATCTCCTTCCTGACGACGCTCGCGCTGGTCGCGTCGCTGAGCGCGTGCGAGAGCGGGAGCGGCGACGAGGGTCCGGACCGGGGAACGGGGGACGCCGGCGCGGCCGGCGAGCCCACCAGTACGCCGACCGTCCCGCCGACGCCGTCGGAGGAGCTCGGTCTCGTGGAGGGCTGGGGACCGGACCGGTCCGAGCTGGACCGCGCCGCGCGGATCGTGGGCCGCATGCGGCTGCCGGACCTCGCCGGTCAGGTCATCGTCGCCGACTGGCAGGGGACCGACGCGCCGGTGCGGATGGTGCGCGAGCTGCACCTCGGCGGTGTCATCGCCTTCTCGTCCAACGTCGCGTCGGCCGCCCAGGTCGCCCGCGTGAACACCACGCTGACACGCCAGGTGCGACGGAAGTGGCCGCTGTTCCTCGGCGTCGACCAGGAGGGCGGGGTGGTCGAGCGCCTGCGCGGCGCGGCGACGAGGTTCCCGACGTTCATGAGCGCCGGCGCAGCGGGGGATGTCGCCCTCACCGAGCAGGCGTACGCCGCGAGCGGCGCCGAGCTGCGCCGACTCGGGTTCACCGTCGACTTCGCCCCCGACGCGGACGTGACCTCCGGGCCCGGCGATCCCACCATCGGCTCGCGTTCGGCCTCCTCCCGGCCGGCCGACGCGGCCGACCACGTGGTCGCGGCGGCCGCCGGTTTCGGGGGGGCGGGCGTCATGCCCGTCGTCAAGCACTTCCCGGGGCACGGATCGGTGCCCGCCGACAGCCACCTGACGCTGCCGGTGCAGACCAAGACGTCGGCCCAGCTCGAGGCGACGGACCTGGTCCCGTTCCGCGCGGCCGTCGAGGCGGGGGTGCCCGCGGTCATGGTCGGGCACATCGACGTCCGGGCCGTCGACCCGCGGGTGCCGTCGTCCTTGTCGCGCAAGGTGACGACGGGGATGCTGCGTGACGAGCTCGGCTTCGGTGGCCTGGTGGTGACCGACTCGCTGGAGATGGCCGCGGTCACCCGTGGCCGTGACCCGCGACGTACGGCCGTGCAGGCGATGCGGGCCGGATCCGACGTCCTCCTGATGCCGCCGTCACCGGCCGTCGCGCGTGCCGCGCTGGTCCGCGCGGTTCGGTCGGGGGCGCTGCCGCGCCGTCGTCTGGAGCAGGCCGCGGCCCGGCAGATCGCGTTGCTGACCCACCTGGCAGACGAGCGGCAGGAGCCAGCGAGTGCGCCCGCCGCCGCGTCGCGTGCCCTGTCGGCTGCCGCCGTGACGGTGACCGACGGAGCGTGCTCGGGTCGCCTGACGGGCGACACCGTGCACCCGTACGGCGACCCAGGTGCCGTCGCCGTGTTCGCGGCGGCCGCTCGCGGCGCCGGGATGACGGTGCTGTTGCGGCAGTCGCCGCCGTCACGGCTCGCCGATGCGAAGCCGAAGCCGGAGCGACGGAAGAAGGAGGGCAAGCGCGCCTTCAAGAAGCGCACGCGGGAGTGGCAGCAGGCGGAGGCCAGACGCGTACGCCGGCTCGCGGCCTGGACCGCGCGGGAGGACGCCCGGCTCGCAGCCGGGACGGCCATCGGCTTCACAGGCTTCCGCGACGCCCCGGTCGACGGCCAGGTCGCCGTCGCCACCGACGCCCCGTGGGTGCTCGGCAGGGTCAGCGCGCCCACGCGGATCGCCACCTTCGGTGACACGCCGGCGGCGATGGCCGTCCTGGTCGAGGTGCTCCAGGGCCGGGCGACCGCCCCGGGCCGGCTCCCGGTCAAGGTCGCCGGGGTGGCGCGCCCCGGCTGCTAGGTGCAGGCCGGGTCAGAACGGCTCG
The DNA here is from genome assembly GCF_059567905.1 of Nocardioides sp. BGA-UO-ETr-FS32. NCBI lineage: Bacteria > Bacillati > Actinomycetota > Actinomycetes > Propionibacteriales > Nocardioidaceae > Nocardioides > Nocardioides sp. BGA-UO-ETr-FS32. The sequence continues at coordinate 340,147 of NZ_JCAQOX010000015.1, forward strand.
ACCAGCAGTGCCGTGCCCTGCCCGGCGACCCGCGTCAGCACGAGCGTCGCCTCGTTCTCGCCGCGGAGGGCGAGGCGCTTGCGCAGCTCCTCCGGGACGACCTGCACGCCGCGCTTCTTGATCGTCAGGCGGCCGATCCCGCGCTCGTGCAGCGCTGCGCGCAGCGGCTTCTCGCGGTAGGGCAGCTGCTCGACCACGCGGTAGCCGCGGGCGAAGGGCGTACGGAACGAGGCGTCGCTGGTGACGTAGGCGATGTGCTCGTCGACCAGCCCGCCGTCGACCCCGGCGGCCACCGCCGTCACCAGCCCGGCGCGCACCACCGCGCCGTCCGGCTCGTAGAGGTACGCCCCGACCGCGCGCACGTCTGCGCCCGGGTCGTCCTCGCCGGTGAGGGTGGCGAGCCCGCGCTCTCCGATCACGGTGGCGCGCCGGTCGGTGGTCGAGAGGCCGGGCGACCAGATGACGGCCTCCTTGACCTCGCCTCCGTCGCTGACCCACTCGGCCTCCGCGCCGGGAGGCACGAGGTCGTGGCCGATGCCCGGAGCCACCTTGACGAGGGCACGCCGCTGGAGCAGGTCGAGCACCCATTGCCATGGCGGCGCCCACCCCTCCACGTCGAAGACACGGCCCCGACCGCCGCGGCGGGCCGGATCGGCGAAGGCGGCGTCGAACCCGCTCGGGTCGACGGTGGTGGCGTCACCTGCCTGGACCGCGCCGGCGAGGCCAAGGGCCTCGAGGTTGGCCCGTGCCATCGCCGCGCGGACCGGGTCGAGGTCGATCCCGGCCGCGACGAGCCCGGCCCGGGCGAAGGCGATCAGGTCGCCGCCGATGCCGCAGCCGAGGTCCACGACGCTGCCTCCGGGGATCGCCGCGGCCAGCCGGGCCGCCCGGTGGTCGGCGACCCGCGTCCGCGTGGCCTGCTCGAGCGCGTCGGGGGTGAAGAACATCTGGTGGGCGGCCTCGCCGAACTTGGCCACGCCCTTCGCGCGCAGCTGCGCCTGGGTGGTGGCCGCGGCGGCCTTCTCGGCGTCGGGCTCGAGGCGGCGTACGACCGAGGCGACGCGCACCGGGTCGCCGGCGTGGTCCGCCCAGGCCTGGGTCGCGTGGACGAGCAGGCGACCGCCTTCGGACGTCCGCAGCCAGTCCAGCGTCTCGATCTCCACGTCGGCATCCTGTCAGGCGGGCCGGCGCAGCGTGGGCGGTGCGGACCGGTGCCGGGTCCGGCTAGCACTCGGTTGGTCAGAGTGCTAGCGTCTGTTCTGGCACTCTCGACCCGAGAGCGCCAACGCTCGTGAGCCTGGCACGACCCCCGCGACGGCGTGCCGCCCGGATCGCGAGCCCACGTCCTGGGAGCCCCGGGTCACATCGATCCGGGCTCCTGAAGAATCTCGTGCAGAGAAAGTGGAGGTTGATCCGAAGTGTCGGTCAACATCAAGCCCCTCGAGGACCGCATCGTCGTCCAGACGCTCGAAGCCGAGCAGACCACCGCCTCCGGCCTGGTCATCCCGGACACCGCCAAGGAGAAGCCCCAGGAGGGCGAGGTCGTGGCGATCGGTCCCGGTCGCATCGACGACAACGGCAACCGCGTCCCGCTCGACGTCGCGGTGGGCGACAAGGTCATCTACAGCAAGTACGGCGGCACCGAGGTCAAGTACTCCGGCCAGGAGTACCTGATCCTCTCCGCCCGCGACATCCTCGCGGTCGTCTCCTGACGCACCTGGCATCCCGGCCGGCCCAGCGCCGGCCGGGATCCGTGCACGTCAGGTCCTGATCAACCCTTCCTAGGAGCACACCCAGATGCCCAAGATCCTGGAGTTCGACGAGAACGCCCGCCGCGCGCTCGAGCGCGGCGTCGACGCCCTCGCCAACGCCGTCAAGGTGACGCTCGGCCCCAAGGGCCGCTACGTCGTCCTCGACAAGAAGTGGGGCGCGCCCACCATCACCAACGACGGGGTGACCGTCGCTCGCGAGATCGAGCTAGACGACCCGTTCGAGAACCTCGGTGCCCAGCTCACCAAGGAGGTGGCCACCAAGACCAACGACATCGCCGGTGACGGCACCACCACCGCCACCGTGCTCGCCCAGGCCATGGTCCACGAGGGCCTGCGCGCCGTCGCGGCCGGTGCCAACCCGATGGGTCTCAAGCGGGGCATGGACGCCGCGGCGGAGGCCGTCGGCGACGCGCTGCGCGAGGCCGCGCGCGAGGTCGAGACCCGCGAGGACATGGCGTCCGTCGCCACGATCTCCAGCCGCGACAGCCACATCGGCGACCTGCTCGCCCAGGCCTTCGACAAGGTCGGCAAGGACGGCGTGATCACGGTCGAGGAGTCCAACACCATGGGCACCGAGCTCGAGTTCACCGAGGGCATGCAGTTCGACAAGGGCTACATCTCGGCCTACTTCGTCACCGACCCGGAGTCGATGGAGACCGTCCTCGACGACCCCTACATCCTCCTCCACCAGGGCAAGATCTCCTCGATCCAGGAGCTGCTCCCGGTGCTCGAGAAGGTCATCGCGACCGGCAAGCCGCTCTTCATCCTCGCCGAGGACGTCGAGGGTGAGGCGCTCTCGACCCTGGTCGTCAACAAGATCCGCGGCACCTTCAACGTCGCCGCGGTGAAGAGCCCGGCGTTCGGTGACCGCCGCAAGGCGATGATGCAGGACATCGCCGTCCTGACCGGCGGCCAGGTCGTCGCCCCCGAGGTCGGCCTCAAGCTCGACCAGGTGGGCCTCGAGGTCCTCGGCCAGGCGCGTCGCGTGGTCATCACCAAGGACAACACGACCATCGTCGACGGCGCCGGCGACGCCACCGCCGTCGAGGGCCGCGTCAACCAGCTCAAGGCCGAGATCGAGAACACCGATTCCGACTGGGACCGCGAGAAGCTCCAGGAGCGCCTCGCCAAGCTCGCCGGCGGTGTCTGCGTGATCAAGGTCGGCGCCGCCACCGAGGTGGAGCTGAAGGAGAAGAAGCACCGCATCGAGGACGCCGTCTCCGCGACGCGCGCCGCGATCGAGGAGGGCATCGTCCCCGGCGGTGGCTCCGCGCTCATCCACGCCGTGTCGGTGCTCGAGGGCAACCTCGGCCTGACCGGTGACGAGGCCGCCGGTGTCCGCGTGGTCCGCAAGGCGTGCGACGAGCCGCTGCGCTGGATCGCCGAGAACGGCGGCGTCAACGGCTACGTCGTGACCTCCAAGGTCCGTGAGCTCGGTGTCGGCAACGGCTACAACGCAGCCACCGACGAGTACGGCGACCTGGTCGCCCAGGGTGTCCTCGACCCGGTCAAGGTCACCCGCTCCGCGCTCGTCAACGCGACGTCCATCGCCGCGATGCTGCTCACGACGGAGACCCTCATCGTCGAGAAGCCCGAGGACGAGGAGCCGGCCGCTGCCGGTGGCCACGGGCACGGCCACGGTCACTGACCCCGGCCGCTCCACGAGCACGTACGGCCCGCTCCGCACTCCGCCACTCGGCGGGGGCGGGGCGGGCCGTCGCCATTTCAGGCCGCGGTGTTGACGTGCGCGTCACACCTCGCACCACCTCCCGAAACATCGCCCGGGCACCATGGGCGACATGCTGTGGAGAGTGCGCACGACCCTGGACGACCGGCCCGGTGCCCTGGCCGGGCTGACCACCGCCTGCGGCTCCGCGGGCGTGAACATCCTGGGGCTCCAGGTCTTCCCCGGCGTGGACCGGGTGACCGACGAGCTCGTCCTCCGTACGCCCGACGACTGGGAGCTCGCCGACCTCGCCGACCTGGTCGAGCGCTCCGGCGGCACGCGCGTGAGCGTGCTCCCGTGCACCGAGGCCGCGCTGGCCGACCAGCCCACCCGCTACGTGCTGGCGGCGCGGAGCATCCTCGCCGAGCCGGCGACCTTCCCCGACGTCGTGGCCCAGCTCTTCGACGCCGAGGCCGACCCGGACGGTGCGGGGCTCTCGCCGGTGATGGACGGCATGGACCTCGAGATCGGCGACGTCGTCGTCCAGCTGCGGCGTACGGCGCCGTTCACCGCCGCTGAGCACGCCCGCGGCAGGGCGCTCGCCGAGCTCGTCGCGGACGTGCTCGCCGCCTCGGCGGCCTCGGCGGCGCCCGAGCCGAAGGACCTGTCCCTCGACGAGGAGCCGGTCATCGAGGTCCGAGAGGGGGAGGTGTGTGCCGTCGTCGCGGGCGTCGTCGTCGGCCAGGCCGCCTGGGAGGTCGACGCCGAGCACGCCTGGCACGTCGAGCTGTCGGTCGACCCGGCCTGGCGGCGCCGCAGGATCGGGTCGCGACTGCTCCTGGAGACGGCGCGAGCGGCGCGGCGCTCCGAGGCCCACGAGATCGTCCTGCGTACCGCGGCGGACAACCCGGCCGTGCTGCCGCTCGTCCTCGGCACAGGCCTGCGCGGACGGATCCGGATGGGCAGCGACGACCTCACCGTGCGGATCCCGGTGCGGAGGCTCGCCACGGTGTGACGGGCGGCGTCAGCGGATGATCTCGCCGAGGTGAGCGGTCGCCCCGCTGCGGCCGAACAGCTCGACCCTGCCGCCGGCGGGCGTGGTCCACATGAACTGGTCGCCCGGGGTCGGGCCGACGGCCACGCTCCAGCTCGACATGCCATCGCTCAGCCGCAGCAACCGTCCCTCCTCGAAGTCGTAGAGGTAGGTGCCTCCCGTCGCCCTGTCGTACGCGGTCACGGTCAGGTAGTCCCCGCCCGCGACCAGCTGGCCGCCCTCGACGCCGTTGTCCTGCACGGTCATGACCTGGTCGCCCTCCGTCGTGACGACCTGGACGCGGTCGTCGCGCACGCCGCCCTCGTAGGTGCCGCAGTACTGCGACATGGCGATGCGATCACCGTCCGCGCTGAAGCCGAGGAGGTTGCAGCGCTCCCCGAGGGCGGGGTCGAAGGAGGTCTCCTCGCCGGTCACCAGGTCGCGCACGTGCACCCGTCCGGCGTCGCCGTTCTGCGAGTCGGTCCACACCAGCGCGTCGTCGGTGAAGTCGAAGGAGCCCGCCCGCAGGCCCTCGTCGCGCACGTCGCGCTGGTCGGTGAGCGACACCGACCACAGGTCGTAGGTGTCGCCCTCGGCGCCGGCGTCGTCGGCCTCGCCGTCGGGGCCCATCGGCCAGCCGCCCTCCGGGACCTCGCCCCGGGTCGCGAGCACGGGGACGTAGAGGCGCCCGTCCGGACCGACCCGGGCGCCCCACGGCCCGTCGGTCGCGGGGAGGCCGGTCCAGCGCAACGTGTCCCAGGTGCCCCTCGCACGGTCGTAGACGTCTGCCGTCAGGGCCATCGCCAGGTCGCCACCGGACTGCACCGGCTCGCCGGGGCTGACGAGAACGAGCCGCTGCTCGCTGAGCTCGACGGCCCACAGCTGGCTCTGGCCGATGTCACGCGCCTCCGTCAGCCAGTCCTTCTCGCCGGTCGCGGGGTCCATGAGCGCGAAGCGCGGGTAGAGCTGGGTGGAGCGCGGACCGTCCCGGAACAGGACGAGGCCGTCGTCGGTGACCCCGTCGAAGTACTGTCCGTTGTCGGCGTCGAGGTCGTCGTTGGTGTGCGAGGCCAGCTCGCGGTAGTCCTGGCCCTCGACCGCCGGCGTGGCCTCGGCGAGGCGGACCGTGGGACCCTCGGGTCGGGGCACCCCCGCCGCGGCGAGGTCGGCGGGGGAGGGGTTGACCCAGGCGAGCGCCCCGAGTGCGATCGCACCCGCCGCCAGCGACGTACCCCCGACGATCGCGACGCGGCGGATCCGCACCCGGCGGCGGCCTGCGCCGAGGACGGCGCCGAGGTCACTGTGGTCCTGGGGCGGGCGCGCCGACGCCTCGCTCATCAGCTCGCGCAGCTCGTTCACCATGACACCGCTCCCTCGGACTGCTCGCTGGTCGGCGAGTCGCTCAACACGGACCGGAGCGAGAACAGCGCACGGGAGGTCTGGCTCTTCACCGTGCCCTCGGTGCACCCCAGCAGGGCCGCCGTCTCCGCGACCGAGAGGTCCTCGAAGTACCGCAGCACCACGCACGCGCGCTGCCGCGGCGGCAGGTCGGCCAGGGTGGACATCAGCGCCTCGCGGGTGGCCACGGCGGTGGCGACGTCCTCGCCGCTGGCCCTCGTGTGGTCGGCCTCCTGCGGCCGCTCGGTGCTGGACCGACGCCGGGCGTGGTCGAGGCACGCGCTCACCACGGCCTTGCGGGCATAGGCGAGCTCGCCGCCGTTGCGCTCCAACCGCGGCCACCGGACGTACACCCGGATCAGCCCCTCCTGGACGAAGTCCGAGGCCCGCTCCCAGTCGCCGCACATCAGGTACGCGGTGCGCCGGAGGTGGGCGCGCGACGACGCGGCGAACTCCACGAACGCCGCCTCGTCACGCACTGTTCTGCTCCATGTCCGTCTGAACGCAGTGACGCGGCCCGGAGGTTGCACGCACGTCCCGGGAATCCTCGACCATCCCGGGTCACCCGGGCCGGGCGCCCCGCCGCGGCACCGTAGAATGTGCGCCGTGGAGATCCCGGAGAAGTTCGCTGCGCTCGGCCTCACCTACGACGACGTGCTGCTGCTGCCGGGGGAGTCGGACCTCGCGCCCAGCGACATCGACACCACCACCCGCCTGACCCGCGAGATCTCGATCCGCGTGCCGCTGATCAGCGCCGCGATGGACACCGTCACCGAGGCCCGGATGGCGATCGCGATGGCCCGCGAGGGCGGCATCGGCGTGCTGCACCGCAACCTCTCCATCGAGGACCAGGCCCGCCAGGTCGACCTGGTCAAGCGCACCCAGACCGGGATCATCTCCAACCCCGTCACGATCGGCCCCGACGCGACCCTCGAGGAGCTCGACCGGCTGTGCGGCGAGTACCGCGTCTCCGGCCTGCCCGTCGTCGACGTCGACAACCACCTGCTCGGCATCATCACCAACCGTGACCTCCGGTTCACCCCGGTCGCGGAGTGGGCGACGACCAAGGTCGACGAGGTGATGACCCGGGAGGGACTCATCACCGGCCACGTCGGGATCTCGCGCGACGAGGCGACCTCCCTGCTGCGCGCCCACAAGCGCGAGCGGCTCCCGCTCGTCGACGCCGAGGGCCGGCTCAGCGGCCTGATCACCGTGAAGGACTTCGTCAAGGGCGAGCAGTTCCCGCACGCGTCGTACGACGCCGACGGCCGGCTGCTCGTCGGTGCGGCCATCGGCTACTTCGGTGACGCCTGGGAGCGCGCGACCACGCTGGTCGAGGCCGGGGTCGACGTGCTCGTCGCCGACACCGCCCACGGCCACGTCCACCTGCTCCTCGACATGGTCCGCCGGCTCAAGTCCGACCCCGCGACCAGGCACGTGCAGGTCATCGGCGGCAACGTCGCGACCCGCGAGGGCGCCCAGGCGTTCGTCGACGCGGGCGCCGACGCCGTCAAGGTCGGGGTCGGCCCCGGCTCGATCTGCACCACCCGCGTCGTGACCGGCGTGGGCGTGCCGCAGGTGACGGCCGTCTACGAGGCCTCGCTCGCGACCAAGCCCGCCGGCGTCCCGCTGATCGCCGACGGCGGCATGAAGCACTCCGGGGAGATCGCCAAGGCGCTCGTCGCCGGCGCCGACGCGGTCATGGTCGGCTCGATGCTCGCCGGCTGCGAGGAGTCGCCGGGCGACGTCGTCTTCGTCAACGGCAAGCAGTTCAAGTCCTACCGTGGGATGGGCTCGCTCGGCGCGATGAGCAGCCGCGGCAAGAAGTCCTACTCCAAGGACCGCTACTTCCAGGCCGAGGTCGCCAGCGACGACAAGATCGTGCCCGAGGGCATCGAGGGCCAGGTCGCCTACCGCGGGCCGCTGTCCGCGGTCGCACACCAGCTCGTCGGTGGCCTCAACCAGTCGATGTTCTACGTCGGGGCGCGCACCATCCCCGAGCTGCAGGACAAGGGCCGCTTCGTCCGGATCACGTCGGCCTCGCTCAAGGAGAGCCACCCGCACGGCGTGCAGATGACCGTCGAGGCCCCCAACTACAGCGGGTCCTGAGCCTCGCGCCAGCGTCGTACGACCGGCGCGGAGGACCGTGGCAGCGCGGACGAGCGGTTGCCACGCACCTCCGTCCCGGGTCCGGTCGCCAGCCGGTAGGGGCCGGACAGCAGCAGGCTGCCGGCCAGGCGCCGCAGGCGCGACATCTCGGCGCGGACGGTCACGGTGCGGCTCGGGTCGTCGAACAGGTCCTCCGAGAGCTGGGTGGCCGTCCGCCCGTCGGGACCGGCGGCCAGGAGGGACAGCAGGATCTCTGCGTGCCGCGGCGACAGCGCGCGCGACCACGAGCCGCTCGGCCCGCTGACACGAAGGCGCGGGTCGCCGTCCAGGTCGAGCACCAGCGCGGTGGTCGAGGGGTCGGCGGTCTCGCCGTCCTCGAGGCGCAGCAGCCAGCCGCCGTCGAGCGGCTCCGCGGTCGCGTGCCCCAGCAGGGGGAGCCACACGCGGCCGGCACCCAGGCGGTCGGGGAGCGCTACCCGGTCGGGGCTGTGGCTGCCGATGGAGGCGGCCAGGTGTCCGGCGTGGTCGATGGCGAGTGCATCGCCCGTGAGCCCCGCGAGCAGCGGGGCGGCGCGGGCCCGCAGCCGGTCGAGGTCGGCGCGGTGGCGGGCGACCAGCTCGGAGGAGGTCATCTGCGCGGCGAGCTGCACCAGCGCCAGCTCCGCGGGGTGCATGCCGCGGCTCGGACCGCTGACGTCGAGCACGCCCAGGGTGCGACCCGTCCAGGGGTCGACCAGCGGTGCCGCCGCACACCCCCACCGGGTGTGCGACTCGACGAAGTGCTCCGGCCCCTGCACGTGCACCGCGGAGCCGAGCACGAGCGCGGTGCCGATGGCGTTGGTGCCGACGTTGGCCTCGGTCCACGCGGAGCCGCCGACGAAGCCGAGGTCGTCGGCGAGACGGCGTACGGCGCTGCTGCCCAGGCGCCACAGCACCCGGCCCTCGGCGTCGGCGACCACGACCAGCTGCCCGGCGTCGACCACCGGCGCCAAGGACTCCGCCAGCCGCGGGACGAAGTCGGCCAGCCCGCTCGCAGCGCGTCGTCGTTCGAGCTCGGACTCGGCCAGCGGCGGGACCTCGGCACCCGCACCCGGGTCGAGCCCGGCGGCGGCGACGCGGCGCCACGACGCGGCGATCTCCGTACGTGCGCCCGGCGCTCGCGCGGCGCCGGACATCGCCGCCTCCCGGCTGCGGTGCAGGTCGCGATCACTCATGCGTGGGTCCCTCCGGCCCGAGCGGCTGCAACGTCTCGCAACCCTGTCGCCGCCCGGCGTGGGAGGTGTGTGCTCGGTCACACCAGCGTAGGCGAAGGAGAGACGATGACCCAGACCCTGGATCCCGGGACCGACACCACCTCGGGCACCGAGACCGACCCGCAGGCGCGCGTCGATGCGTGGCTCGCCCGCTTCGAGGCGGCCGTCGCCGCCGGCGACGCGCAAGCGGGGGCGGCCCTGTTCGCGACCGACTGCTACTGGCGCGACCTGGTGGCCTTCACCTGGAACATCAAGACCGTCGAGGGCCGCGACGAGGTGGCGGACCTCATCGCCGGCGTCGGGAGCCGCGTCGCCCCTGCCGGGTTCGCCACCACCGAACCGCCGGACGAGGCTGACGGCGTGGTGACCGCGTGGATCGGCTTCGAGACCGCCGTCGGCCGCGGCAACGGCCTGCTGCGGCTGACGCAGGAGGACGGAGAGGACCGGGCGTGGACGCTGCTCACCGCCCTCTACGAGCTGAAGGGGCACGAGGAGCCCCGCGGCACGCACCGCCCGATGGGCACCCAGCACGGCGCCACCAAGGAACGGGTGACCTGGAAGGAGCAGCGGCAGGCGGAGGCCGAGAGCCTCGGCAGCACGACCCAGCCGTACGTCCTGGTCATCGGCGGCGGCCAGGGCGGCATCGCCCTCGGCTCGCGGCTGCGCCAGCTCGGCGTACCCAGCCTGGTCATCGACAAGCACCCGCGCCCCGGCGACCAGTGGCGCAACCGCTACAAGTCGCTCTGCCTGCACGACCCCGTCTGGTACGACCACCTGCCGTACCTGAAGTTCCCCGACAACTGGCCGGTCTTCGCGCCCAAGGACAAGATCGGCGACTGGCTCGAGTCCTACGTGAAGGTCATGGAGGTGCCCTACTGGTCGAGCACGGTGGCCACCAGCGCCACCCGGTCGGAGGAGACGGGGGCGTGGACCGTCGAGGTCGAGCGCGAGGGCAGGCCGCTGACGCTGCGCCCGACGCAGCTGGTCTTCGCCACCGGCATGAGCGGCAAGCCGAGGATGCCCGAGATCCCGGGCACGGACGTGTTCCGCGGCGACGTGCACCACTCGTCCGCGCACCCGGGCCCCGACGCGTACGCCGGCAAGAGGGCCGTCGTGATCGGGAGCAACAACTCCGCGTTCGACATCTGCGGGGCGCTGTGGGAGCACGACGCGGACGTCACCATGGTCCAGCGCTCCTCGACGCACATCGTCAAGAGCGACAGCCTGATGGAGATCGGGCTCGGCGACCTCTACTCCGAGCGGGCACTGGCCGCCGGGGTCACGACGGAGAAGGCGGACCTGATCTTCGCCTCGCTGCCCTACCGGATCCTGCACACGTTCCAGATCCCCGCCTACGAGGCGATGGCCGAGAAGGACAAGGACTTCTACGAGCGGCTGGAGCGGGCCGGCTTCCGGCACGACTGGGGTGACGACGGGTCGGGGCTGTTCATGAAGTACCTCCGGCGCGGCTCGGGCTACTACATCGACGTCGGCGCCGCTGAGCTGGTGGCGAACGGCGAGGTGAAGCTGGCCCACGGCCAGGTGACCCACCTGACCGAGGACGCGGTGGTGCTGGAGGACGGCACCGAGCTGCCGGCCGACGTGGTGGTCTTCGCCACCGGCTACAACTCCATGAACGGGTGGGTCGCGGACCTGATCGACCAGGAGACCGCCGACCGCCTCGGCAAGTGCTGGGGCCTGGGCTCGGACACCACCAAGGACCCCGGGCCGTGGGAGGGCGAGCAGCGCAACATGTGGAAGCCCACCCAGGTCGACAACCTCTGGATGCACGGCGGCAACCTGCACCAGTCGCGGCACTACTCGCTCTACCTCGCGCTCCAGCTCAAGGCGCGCCACGAGGGGATCGAGACGCCGGTCCACGGGCTGCAGGAGGTGCACCACCTAGGCTGAGGCATGACCTCCGCGAAGATCGCCATCGTCGGTGCCGGCGCCGTCGGCTCCACGCTCGCCTACGCCTGCCTGGTGCGTGGCGTCGCGACCACGGTCGCGCTCCACGACGTCGACGCCGACAAGGTGCGCGCCGAGGAGCTCGACCTCCGCCAGGGGCTGCAGTTCCTGCCGACCGCGCACGTGGAGGCGTCCACCGACGTGTCGGTGTGCGAGGGCGCCCGGGTGGTCGCGGTGACCGCCGGGGCCAAGCAGCAGCCCGGCCAGTCCCGCCTCGACCTCGCGGCCTCGACGACGAGCATGCTCCGCACGCTCATGCCGGCTCTCGTCGAGGCCGCACCGGACGCGCGGTTCGTGATGGTCACCAACCCCGTCGACGTCGTCACCTACGCCGCGCAGAAGCTCACCGGGCTCGGCACCGAGCAGCTCTTCGGCTCGGGCACGGTGCTCGACTCGGCCCGGCTGCGCGGGCTGGTCGCGGCGCGCTGCGGGGTGGCGGTGCAGAACGTCCACGCGTACGTCGTCGGCGAGCACGGCGACAGCGAGATCCCGCTCTGGAGCAGCGCGAGCATCGGCGGCGTACCGGTCACCGAGCTCGTGAGCGAGGCCGACCGCGACGCCATGGCCGCCGAGGTCGTCGGCGCGGCCTACGAGATCATCAAGGGCAAGGGAGCCACCAACTACGCCATCGGCGTCTCGGCCGGCCGGATCATCGAGGCGGTCCTGCGCGACGAGAAGCGCGTGCTGCCGGTGTCCACGCTGCTCACCGACTACCACGGCATCGGCGACGTGTGCCTGTCCGTCCCGACCGTCGTGGGCGCCGGTGGCGCGGAGCGTCGCCTGGAGGTCCCGATGAGCGACAGCGAGCTCGCCGGGCTGCGCACGAGCGCCGACCGCATCCGCGCCACCGCCCGCGACCTCGGCTTCTGACCCGACGCCGTTAGGCTGCAGCCCGTGACCGAGATCGAGATCGGCCGTGCCAAGCGCGGTCGCCGCGCCTACTCCTTCGACGACATCGCGATCGTGCCCTCGCGGCGCACCCGCGACCCCGAGGAGGTCAGCACGGCCTGGCAGATCGACGCCTACCGCTTCGACATCCCCGTGCTGGCCGCTCCGATGGACTCGGTCATGTCGCCGTCGACCGCGATCGCGCTGGGCCAGATGGGCGGCCTCGGGGTGCTCGACCTCGAGGGCCTGTGGACCCGGTACGACGACCCGACCGGGCTGCTCGAGGAGGTCGCCGGGCTCCAGGGCGCCGAGGCGACCCGCCGCATGCAGGAGATCTACGCCGAGCCGATCAAGCCCGAGCTGATCACCGCGCGCCTGAAGGAGATGCGGGCAGCGGGGGTCACCGTCGCCGGCTCGCTGTCGCCGCAGCGCACCAAGGAGCACGTCAAGGCCGTCGTCGACGCCGGCGTGGACATGTTCGTCATCCGCGGCACGACCGTCTCCGCCGAGCACGTCAGCAGCCAGTCCGAGCCGCTCAACCTCAAGGAGTTCATCTACGAGCTCGACGTCCCCGTCATCGTCGGCGGCTGCGCGACCTACCAGGCCGCCCTCCACCTGATGCGCACCGGCGCGGCCGGCGTCCTCGTCGGCTTCGGGGGCGGGGCCGCGCACACGACCCGCACGGTCCTCGGCGTGGCCGTGCCGATGGCGAGCGCGGTGGCCGACGTCGCCGCCGCCCGCCGCGACTACCTCGACGAGTCCGGTGGCCGCTACGTCCACGTCATCGCCGACGGCTCCATCGGCAGCTCCGGCGACATCGCCAAGGCCATCGCCTGCGGAGCCGACGCCGTCATGATCGGCTCGCCGCTCGCCCGCGCCACCGAGGCCCCCGGCCGCGGCTTCCACTGGGGCAGCGAGGCCACCCACGCCGAGCTGCCGCGCGGGCAGCGCGTCGAGTTCGCCCCGGTCGGGACGCTGGAGGAGATCATGTTCGGCCCGTCCCGCACGGCCGACGGCACCATGAACCTCGTCGGCGCCCTGCGCCGCGCGATGGCGACCACGGGCTACACCGAGGTCAAGGAGTTCCAGCGCATCGAGGTCGTCGTCCAGCACTGAGCGGAGAGAGTGGAGTCACAAGGTCACGGGGTGCCCTTGCGGCTCCGCGTTCCTGCTTCGGTCGGCCTGCGACAATCGGGGCATGACCCTCGCCAAGGCCCTCGATGCCGACCAGCGCGCCGACGCGCTCCACCAGCTCGGGTCGGGCGAGCTCGACGTCCTGGTCGTCGGCGGCGGCATCGTGGGGGTGGGCGCCGCGCTCGACGCGGTGACCCGCGGGCTGAAGGTGGGCCTGGTAGAGCAGCGCGACCTCGCGTCCGGCACGTCCTCGCGCTCGTCCAAGCTGGTGCACGGCGGCCTGCGCTACCTCGAGATGCTCGACTTCGCGCTGGTCAAGGAGGCCCTCGAGGAGCGGGGGCTGCTCCTCACCCGGCTCGCGCCCCACCTCGTACGCCCGGTGCCGTTCCTCTACCCGCTCGAGCACGCGTGGCAGCGGCCCTACGTCGGCGCCGGCGTCGCGCTCTACGACGGCATGGCGATGACCGGCAAGTACGACATGGGCGTGCCCAAGCACAAGCACGTCTTCCGCAAGCAGCTCGCCCGGATGGCGCCCGACATCCGGACGGACACGCTGCACGGCGCGATCCGCTACTACGACTGCCAGGTCGACGACGCCCGGCTGGTGATGACCATCGCCCGCACCGCCGCCAACAACGGCGCGCACGTCGCGACCCGCACCAAGGTGATCGGGTTCCTGCGAGAGGGGGAGCGGGTCGTCGGTGTACGCGCCCGTGACCTCGAGGGCCAGCGCGACCTCGAGATCCGCGCGCGGGTCGTCATCAACGCCGCCGGGGTGTGGACCGACGAGGTGCAGAAGCTGATCGGCGGGCAGGCGCAGCTCGACGTCGACGCGAGCAAAGGCATCCACCTCGTCGTGCCCAGGGACCGGATCCGCTCCGAGTGCGGGTTCATCACCAAGACCGAGAAGTCGGTGCTCTTCGTGATCCCGTGGGGCCAGTTCTGGATCATCGGGACGACCGACACCGCCTGGGACTACGACCTCGCGCACCCGGCCGCGAGCAAGACCGACATCGACTACCTCCTCGGGCACGTCAACCGGCTCCTCAAGGACCCGCTCGACCACCGCGACGTCATCGGCGTGTGGGCCGGGCTGCGCCCGCTGCTCAAGCCGATGCGCAAGGAGGGCGAGATGGGGGAGACGACGAAGCTCTCCCGCGAGCACACCGTCACCAACCCCGTGCCCGGCCTCGTCCTGGTCGCCGGCGGCAAGCTGACGACCTACCGCATCATGGCCAGGGACGCCGTCGACCACGCCATCCGCGACTTCGACGCCACGCCCGCCTCGATCACCGACCGGGTGCCGCTGATGGGCGCGTGGGGCCACGAAGCGCGCACCAACCAGCGCGTGGCGCTGAGCAGGTCGTCGGGCCTCGACGTCCGCGTGATCGACCACCTGCTCGGCCGCTACGGCGGGCTCATCGACGAGCTGCTCGAGCTCATCCACGAGCGCCCCGAGATGGGCGAGCCGCTCCCCGGGGCGGAGCACTACCTGCGCGCCGAGGTCCTCTACGCCGCGACCCACGAGGGCGCGCGCCACCTCGACGACGTGCTGGCCCGGCGTACGCGTGTGTCGATCGAGACCTTCGACCGCGGGATCTCCGCGGCCCGCCCGGCCGCCGAGCTGATGGCCGAGGCGCTGGGGTGGGACGAGGCACAGGTCGCGGACGAGGTCGACCACTACCTGCGCCGCGTCGAGGCCGAGCGGCAGAGCCAGCTCATGCCGACCGACCAGGAGGCCGACGAGGCGCGCGTGAAGGCGCCCGAGATCGTCTGAGCCGCACGACCGGACCGGCCGCGCCGGGCATTGGACAAATGTGCTCGAAGTGTCAAATGCTGGGATGAAGTGACCAACCAGTAGCAACCGGGAGCGAGGGCGACCTACGCTGCACGGATGAGTGAGCACAGCCACACCGGCGCGTCCTCCGGCGGCTCGATCGGCGACGGCCCCGCCGACCCCGAGCACGACAGCACGGCTGCCTACGGCCTCGACCGGGCGTACGTCGCGAGCCTCACGCGCCGCGTCGTCAGCACCACCGGCGAGACGGCCGCCGTGGCCTCGCCCATCGGGCGGACCCCCCTCGCGCACGTCCCGCAGTCGAGCCCGGCCGACGTGGCCGAGGCGTTCGCGCGGGCGCGCCGTGCCCAGTCGGCGTGGGCGGCGACCTCGATCGACGACCGCGCCGCCGCGCTGCTGCGGCTGCACGACCTGCTCCTCGACCGCCAGGACGAGCTGATCGACCTCGTCGTGTGGGAGTCCGGCAAGGCCCGCAAGGACGCCTACCTCGAGGTCGCGCACCTCGCGCTGACCGCGCGCTACTACGCCCGCACCGCCCACGAGCACCTCGACAGCGTGCGCGTCGGCGGCATGTTCCCGGTGCTGACCCGCGCCGAGGTCAACCGGGTCCCCAAGGGCGTCGTCGGCATCATCTCGCCCTGGAACTACCCGCTCAGCATGGCGTTGTGCGACGGCATGCCGGCCCTGCTCGCCGGCAACGCCGTCGTCGCCAAGCCCGACGCGCAGACGATGCTGACCGCCCTGCTGGCCGCGCAGCTGCTCGACGAGGCCGGCTTCCCGCCGGAGCTGTGGCAGGTCGTCGCCGGCCCCGGACCCGAGGTGGGCGGCGCGATCGTCGCGCACGCCGACTACGTCTGCTTCACCGGCTCGACCGCCACCGGCCGCAAGATCGCGCAGGGCTGTGCCGACCGGCTCATCGGCTGCTCGCTCGAGCTCGGCGGCAAGAACCCGATGCTCGTCCTCCGCGACGCCGACGTGCAGCGCGCGGCCGAGGGCGCCACCCGCGCGGTGTTCTCCAACGCCGGGCAGCTGTGCGTGTCGATGGAGCGGCTCTTCGTCGCCGACCAGGTCTACGACCGGTTCGTCGACGCGTTCGTCTCGCGCACGCAGGCGATGACCCTCGGCGCCAGCCACGAGTGGTCGGTCGACATGGGTTCGCTGATCTCGCAGGCGCAGCTCGACACCGTCACCGCCCACGTGGAGGACGCCGTCGCCAAGGGCGCGCACGTGCTCACCGGCGGCCGGCACCGGCCCGACCTCGGGCCGTACGTGTTCGAGCCGACGATCCTCGAGGGGGTGTCGGCCGACATGGAGTGCTTCGGCAAGGAGACCTTCGGCCCGGTGGTCTCGATCTACCGCTTCCACAGCGAGGACGAGGCGGTCGACCGCGCCAACGACGGGCAGTACGGCCTCAACGCCTCGGTCTGGACGCGCGACGCCGCCCGCGGCCGTACGATCGCGCGCCGCATCAAGTGCGGCACCGTCAACGTCAACGAGGCCTACGGCGCGACGTTCGGGTCGCTCGGTGCGCCGATGGGCGGCATGCGCGAGTCGGGCATGGGCCGCCGCCAGGGCGCCGAGGGCATCCTGCGCTACACCGAGTCCCAGTCCGTCGCGACGCAGCGGCTGATGCCGATCGCGCCGATGTTCGGGATGTCGGAGGAGACCAACGCCAAGGTGATGACCACCGCCCTGCGCCTGCTTAACAAGCTGGGCCGAGCGTGAGCAGCGACAACGTGAGCGCGCACTACGACGTCCTGGTCATCGGGTCCGGCTTCGGCGGGTCGGTCACCGCGCTGCGGCTCACCGAGAAGGGCTACACCGTCGGCGTGCTGGAGGCCGGCGCGCGCTTCGAGGACGACGAGCTGCCGGAGAACGGCGGGGACGTGAAGAAGTTCCTGTTCCGTCCCGAGGTGGGGCTCTACGGCATCCAGCGGATCGACATCGTCCGCGACTGCCTCATCCTGGCCGGAGCGGGTGTGGGCGGCGGTTCGCTCAACTACGCCAACACGCTCTACGAGCCGCTCGACCCGTTCTACCGGGATCCGCAGTGGGCGCACATCACGGACTGGAAGTCCGAGCTGGCTCCCTACTACGACCAGGCCAAGCGGATGCTCGGCGTGGTCGAGTACGCCAGGACGACGCCTGCCGACGTGGCCATGAAGAAGGTCGCGGACGAGATGGGCGTGGGCGACACCTTCCACCCCACGCCCGTCGGGGTCTTCTTCGGCGAGCCCGGCCAGCCCGAGGGCGAGCGGGTGGCCGACCCGTTCTTCGGCGGCGCCGGCCCCGATCGCACCACCTGCATCAACTGCGGCTCGTGCATGACCGGGTGCCGCCACAACGCCAAGAACACCCTCGTCAAGAACTACCTCCACCTCGCCGAGCAGGCGGGCGCCGTCGTCCACCCGCTGACCACGGTCACCGACGTCCGGCCCCGCGACGGCGGCGGCTACGAGGTCACGGCCCGCTGGACCAAGGCCAAGCTGTCGCGACGTACGGCGACGAAGACGTTCACGGCCGACCAGGTCGTGTTCTCCGCCGCCGCGATCGGCACGCAGCGACTGCTGCACCGGCTCAAGGCCGAGGGGTCGCTGCCACGGATCTCCGACCGGCTGGGTGTCCTCACCCGCACGAACTCCGAGGCCATCCTCTGGGCGACGGCCAACGACGACTCGATCGACTGGTCGGAGGGGGTGGCGATCACCTCCAGCTTCCACCCCGACGAGCACACCCACGTCGAGCCCGTCCGCTACGGCCCCGGCCGCAACGTGATGCCGCTGATGGCGACGGTGCTGGTCGACGAGGTGACGGGCGAGAAGCGGTGGCGCACCTGGGGCAAGGAGCTGTGGCGCCAGCGCAACGGCCTGCGCGACCTCTACTCGCTGAACACCTGGTCGCGACGGACCGTGGTCGCCCTGGTGATGCAGACCCTGGACAACTCGATCAGCACGGTGTGGCGCACGCGTGGCGGCGTCGGCTACATGTCGTCGGTGCAGGGCCACGGAGCACCCAACCCGACCTACATCGCCGCCGCCTACGACGCCGTACGACGCCTCGCGCGGATCATGGGCGCGCGTCAGGCGTACGGCGCCGTCGGGGAGCCGCTCGGGATGCCGTTGACGGCCCACTTCATCGGGGGCTGCGCCATCGGCGACTCCCCGGAGGCCGGCGTCATCGACCCCTACCAGCGGATGTACGGCCACGACGGCCTGCACGTCGTCGACGGCTCGGCGGTGTCGGCCAACCTCGGGGTCAACCCGTCGCTGACGATCACCGCCCAGGCCGAGCGGGCGATGGCGTTCTGGCCCAACAAGGGCGAGGCCGACCCGCGGCCGGCGCTGGGCTCGACCTACCGCCGGGTGGCGCCCGTCGAGCCCAAGAACCCGGTCGTGCCGGACGCCGCGCCCGGTGCGCTGCGGCTGCCGATCGTCGGCGTCAGCTGAGTCGCAGGACTCATCGGCCAAGATTCATCGACCAGCGCCGTAACCACCCTCCGCAGGCGTCGTTGGGCGGAGTAAGGGGTCCGGCAGTCATGCTCCCTCCCAAGGGTCGGGCTCCGAGTCTCGGCGCTGCTCGCAGGGCTGGGACTCAAGCGTCAGGGCCCGATCACCCTCCCTCCCCGATCGGGCCCTGATGCGATTTCCAGCCGCCGACGGCGCAGCCGGCGGGGGCGTTGGAAATCGGGTCGAGTAGGCCCGGCGCCGCGAAGCGGGGCCGACGGCCGTATCGAGACACACCCCGATCATCGGACGTGAGAGCGCCGATAGACTCCGCGGCGTGACGCAGCCTGCAGAGCACGACCTGGTCCTCGTCGTCGACTTCGGGGCCCAGTACGCCCAGCTCATCGCGCGGCGCGTGCGCGAGGCGCGAGTCTACTCCGAGATCGTGCCGCACACGATGCCGGTCGCCGACATGCTCGCGCGCAACCCGAAGGCGATCATCCTGTCCGGCGGGCCGTCCAGCGTGTACGCCGAGGGTGCGCCCGGCATCGACACGGCCGTCTTCACGGCCGGGGTCCCGGTCTTCGGCATGTGCTACGGCTTCCAGCTGATGGCGAAGGGCCTCGGCGGCGAGGTCGCGCACACCGGCGCGCGTGAGTACGGCCGTACGCCCGTCTCCGTCACCGAGCCCGGCACCCTGCTCGCCGGGATCCCGGGCGAGCACAAGGTCTGGATGTCGCACGGCGACTCGGTCGCCCAGGCGCCCGAGGGGTTCACCGTCCTCGCGTCCACCGACGTCACGCCGGTCGCCGCCTTCGAGGACGTCGACCGCGGCCTCGCGGGCGTCCAGTGGCACCCCGAGGTGCTGCACTCCGAGCACGGCCAGAAGGTCCTCGAGCACTTCCTGCACCACATCGCGGGTGCCCGGCAGACGTGGACGATGCTCAATATCGCCGAGGAGCAGATCGAGCGGGTCCGCGATCAGATCGGCGACCGCGGCCTCGCGATCTGCGGGCTGTCGGGCGGTGTCGACTCCGCGGTCGCGGCGGCGATCGTGCAGCGCGCCATCGGCGAACGGCTGCACTGCGTCTTCGTCGACCACGGGCTGCTGCGCGAGGGCGAGGCCGAGCAGGTCGAGCGCGACTTCGTCGCCGCGACCGGTGTGAACCTCCACGTCTACGACGCCCGCGAGACGTTCCTCGCCGCGCTCGCCGGGGTCACCGACCCGGAGGAGAAGCGCAAGATCATCGGCCGCGAGTTCATCCGTGCGTTCGAGGCCGCCGAGGTGCAGGTCCTGGGCGAGGCTGCGGAGCAGGGCGAGAAGGTCGGCTTCCTCGTGCAGGGCACGCTCTACCCCGACGTCGTGGAGTCCGGCGGCGGCGCCGGCACGTCCAACATCAAGTCCCACCACAACGTCGGGGGCCTGCCCGAGGACCTCGAGTTCGCGCTCGTCGAGCCGCTGCGCACCCTGTTCAAGGACGAGGTACGCCTCGTGGGCGAGCAGCTCGGCCTCCCCGCCGAGATGGTGTGGCGCCAGCCGTTCCCCGGTCCCGGCCTCGGCATCCGGATCATCGGTGAGGTCACCGCCGACCGGCTCGACATCCTGCGCCGCGCCGACGCGATCGCCCGTCAGGAGCTCACCCGCGCCGGCCTCGACCGCGACATCTGGCAGATGCCGGTCGTGCTGCTCGCCGACGTCCGCTCCGTCGGCGTCCAGGGCGACGGTCGCACCTACGGACACCCCGTCGTGATCCGCCCGGTCACCTCCGAGGACGCGATGACCGCCGACTGGGCGCGGCTGCCCTACGAGGTGATGGAGCGCATCTCGACCCGCATCACCAACGAGGTCGAGGAGATCAACCGGGTCACCCTCGACATCACCTCGAAGCCGCCGGGCACGATCGAGTGGGAGTGAGCCGGGCTCACAGCAGGCCGGCCGCGCGGAACATCCGCTCGTAGATCGCGCGCACCACGGGCTGCTTGACGGAGTTGTAGCGCATCCCGAAACCGAGCGCACCGTGGTCGGCGCCGGGTGCGTCCACGTGGGCGAGCGCAGCGCGCTTCGCCTCGGCGTACAGCTCCCGGTCCTCGTCGTGCTCGGTCAGCCAGTCGCGGAACATCCGGTGCCTGACCAGCTCGGGACAGTCGGGTCCGAAGACGTGCAGGTGGACCCGTGGTTCGGTCAGCATCTTGAAAAGCCGGTGCTGGTGCCAGCCTGGCTCGGTGAGCCAGTGGACCAGTCCGAGCGACTCGAGGGCGGGCACGTACGACGCCTCGTCGACGGGGTCGGCCACGGCGACGTCGATGTCGATGATGGGCTTGGCCGGGAGGCCCGGCACCGAGGTCGAGCCCACGTGCTGGATGGCGAGGAGCCGCTCGCCGAGCGCGGTCGAGATCTGCTGCTCCAGCTCGGCGTAGCGCTGAGGCCACGTGGGGTCGGGCTCCTCGATCCGTACGACGTAGCCCGTCGGGTGCGCCCCGACGTGGACGACCTCGCCGTCGTCGTGGTGGCGGGTGATCTCCTCCGGCGTCGGCACGCGCCCATCAGACCACGGCTTGATCATCGGCCCCGAGGCTGCCACGGTCGGCAGATGACCCACCTGCACGGCCTGCTGCTCGCCGAGTTCGAGGCCGCCGCTTCCCGTGCCGCTGCGGTGCGGCCCGAGGTCGAGGCGGAGACCGCGCGCGAGCTGATGGCCGAGGCCGCGGAGATGCTGCACAACAGCCTCGCCCTCGAGGCGCTCACCGAGGGGGACGCGGCCGTCGTCGTCCGCAACCTCGCCTCCGACCTGACGACGCCCGATCCCGGGGAGGCCGTACGAGCCAGGTCTGCGGCTGTGGCCCAGGAGTCCGCTGGGCTGGACGAGCCCGATGTCGTGGCGGAGACCTACCTCGTGTGCGCGGCGGTGCTGCAGCTCTGACGGGGGTGTCCCTGCCCCGTGAAGGCCGCCCTAGCCTGTGGGCATGGGCAACCAGTTCGCCGATCATGTGCTGGAGGGTGACGGCTTCCGCCTCAGCCCCTTGGGTCCCGGTGACGTCGAGGACGTCACGTCGGGCTGCCGCGATGAGGTCACGCAGCAATGGCTACCGCTCCCGGTGCCCTACACCCCCGACGTGGCGCGCGCCTTCATCGAGCAGATGGCACCCGGGATGCACGCGAGCGGCGCAGGCCTGGTGCGACGGATCGAGGTCTCTGGACGGTTGTGCGGCGTCATCGACCTGAAGAAGACCGACTGGCGAGCGGGCACGACCGAGATCGGCTACTGGGTCGCGCCCTGGGCGCGAGGACGCGGCCTTGCCGGCAAGGCGTCGAGAGTCCTCGCCGACTGGGCTCTGACCGAGCAGGACATGGCGCGAGTCGTGATCCGCTGTGCGACCGGCAACGTGCCGTCGCAGAAGGCAGCGGCGTCGGCCGGGTTCGTCCGCGAGGGAGTCGCGCGGTCAGCCGGGATCGTCCACTCCGGAAGAGTGGACCTCGTGGTCTTCAGCAAGATCTCGTCGGATCTCCGCGTCGCGTAGCGGCGGGGCCGGGACGTGCTTCGCGCCCCCTGGCTGTCGTCTGTCAGGGGGTGCGGGGCGGGGTCATCGTCGGCGGGGTCGCGGGACGCCGGGCGGGGCGGGTGGGTCGATCGCGGTAGCGCCGGTCCGGTCGCGGCGGTAGCGGTGGCCGTGGGGTGAGGTCCACTCGAACACCCCGTTCTCGACCATCTCGTATCGCCAGGCGGAGTGGGTCTTCAAACGATGGTGGAACCGGCACAGGCAGGCCAAGTTGTCGGTCCGCGTGGGACCGGGCTGGGGTCTGCCCTCGGCGTCGGCGTCGTGGTCGTACGCGACGACATGATCGACGTCGCAGCCGCGTGCCGGGCGGGTACACCACGGGAACACACACGTCCGATCCCGAAGGTGCACTTGCTCGCGGATCCGGGCGGGGATCTCGTAGCCCTGCGCGGTGAGCTGGGCGTTGAGGTCGATGACCGGCTTGATCGTGACCTTCGTGCGCGTGTCGGTACACCAGGAGCGGACCTGGTCGAGCAGGGCGAGGCGCTGACCGTTCTCCATGCGTCCGGTGGGCCCGAACACCGTCTGCTCGCCGACCACCGATACGTCGAAGTGGGCGTGGATGACGACCTCGCGAGCGTGCGGGAGGTTCGGCTGGTCGTCGGCGTCGGCGTCGGCGTCGGCGTCAGAGCTGGTGTTGGTGGTCGAGGTGCGAGCCTCGACACCATCGTCCGGTGCTGCACCGTTCTGGAAGGCCAGGTCGAGTGCGGTCTGCGTACGCGCGAGGTCGCCCAGTGCCTTGGCGCGTCGTGCGTCGAGCGGCAGCTGGGACCCGAGGGCCTTCTGCGTAGCGGCGTGGTGGGCGACGGCGCGGTCGAGGTCCAGGGCGTCGGCGATGTCGACCTCGGCCTCGATGCGCATCGTCCCGGCGTAGTGGACGTCGTCCTTGTTGACGGTGACGTGGCGGGGGTCGACGGCGAGGTAGCCGTCCTCGGGGTCCGCGGTGGGGTCGGCGGTGGCGAGGTCGTAGCGCTTGATCGTCTCCGCCACGAGCCGGTCGAGCTGCGCGGTGCCGATGCGTCCGGCGACGGCGGCGACCTGGGAGTCGACGAACCCCACCGCCTCACGAGTGAGTGCGGGCGAGGAGTGGATGGTCGTGTCCGCAACAACCCTCGCCCGCCACGCAGGAACGTGTCCGGCGTGGACCTGTGCCCACAGCCGTGGGAGGCGGTGCCGCAGCTCGAGGGCGTGGCCGATGAGCTTCTTCGCCGCGGTCGTCGAGATGCCGAGGGTGATGCCGAGCTCGGCGACGCAGAACTCCGCAACCAGGGGTGCACCCTCCCCGGCGATGGGCTCCTCGTGCTCACACCCCGGCACGGTGAACGATGCGGCGTCGTGGATCGACTCGGGCGGGTGCAGGTCCGCCCACCGGGCCGCGAGGACCAGCTGGTCGGCTGCAGCCTGCTCCTCGGCGGCCTTGCGCTCACGGATCGAGGCAAGCACCTGCGAGGCTGAGAGGTCGTCTGCGACCACTCGTGCCTCGGCTGCCATTCCGTCGATCATGTGCTCGAGTTTAGTCGTCGGGTCCGACAGCGGCGATGCCTGCGGACGGTTGCTGGCCATGGTTTCTCGGACTTTTCGTGACGGGACGTCGTCCCTCCTCGACCAGCGAGGAACGGGGGTCAGGAGGCCCGGTCAGCCTGACTCCTCGAGGCACGTCTCGTAGGAGACGTTGCGCGGACAGCCGCGGAGGTCGGAGCCGATCACGAGCCCGGTCATCAGGGTCGCGAGGACGGCGAGGATGGCGGCGTACGCACCCAGCCGCACGCTGCGGCGTACGAATGCGTAGACCGTCAGCGGGAGCCCGGCCACCACGCCGGTCACGAGGAGCAGGATGCGAGTGAGGCCTGGGTCGGTCGCAAGGCCGTAGCCGCCGCCCGTGCACCCTGAGACGCCACAGATCGAGAAGCCCGCGGCGAGGGCCGGACCGGTGGCAAGCACCAGCCCGAGGACGACGAGTGCCGCCGCGAGCGCCGCCGAGACGCTACGTGTCTCCATCTCGCCACCCTGCCAGACGTCTAGGGTCGACTCCATGCCGCGCGCCCTGCACCACCTCGACCTGTGGGTCGACGACGTCGCGACAGCTGAGGGGGAGTGGGGTGGCTGCTGGCCCGGTGCGGATGGCAGCGCGAGGAGGGGGTGCTGTCCTGGGTGCACCCCGACGGCACCTACGTCTTCATGGAGCGTTCGCCCGACCAGCACGGCGCGCACGACCGCCTGCGGCCCGGGATCAACCACCTCGCCACCACCGTGGAGTCGCGCGAGGAGCTCGACCGGATGCGGTCGGAGTCGACGGAGCACGGCTGGCACGAGCTGTACGCCGGTCGCTACCCGCACGCGGGCGGCGAGGACCACGTCGCGCTCTACCTGGAGAGCTCCGAGGGCTTCGAGGTGGAGGTCGTCGCGGGCGAGTGACCTCCGGAAGGGTGGTCGCGCTGGCCATGGCATCGGGTCTAGGTTGCTGGGTGGTCCGACGAAGCTGATCCTCGGGAGGCAACCATGGGCTCCGACACCCTGATCAACGCGACCTGGCTGGACTACCTGCTGGTCGCGATCTACTTCGGCTTCGTGCTCGGCATCGGGGTGATGGCGCGGCGGTCGGTCTCGGACTCGATCGACTTCTTCCTCTCCGGCCGCTCGCTGCCGGCGTGGGTGACCGGTCTGGCGTTCATCTCCGCCAACCTCGGTGCCGTCGAGATCATGGGCATGTCCGCCAACGGCGCCCAGCTCGGCCTGCCGACCTTCCACTACTTCTGGGTCGGTGCCGTCCCGGCGATGCTCTTCCTCGGCGTCGTGATGATGCCGTTCTACTACGGCTCCAAGGTGCGCTCGGTGCCGGAGTTCATGTTCCGACGGTTCGGCACCGGAGCCCATCTGGTCAACGCCATCAGCTTCGCGGTCGCCCAGCTGCTGATCGCCGGCGTCAACCTCGCCCTCCTCGCCGGCATCGTGCGCGCCCTTCTGGGCTGGCCGATCTGGGTCTCGCTGATCGTCGCCGGGGCGGTGGTGCTGTCCTACATCACGCTGGGCGGACTGAGTGCGGCGATCTACAACGAGGTGCTGCAGTTCTTCGTCATCGTCGCCTCCTTGCTCCCCCTGACACTCATCGGCCTGAACCGCGTGGGGGGCTGGGACGGCCTGACCGAGAAGATCAGCGCCGCCTCGGCGGACGCGTCCTCGGCGTCCGACGCACCACCGGCCGCGCAGCAGCTGAACGCCTGGCCGGGCGAGGCGCTCTCCGGCTTCGACTCGCCGCTCCTGTCGGTGATCGGCATCGTCTTCGGCCTGGGCTTCGTGCTGTCCTTCGGCTACTGGACGACCAACTTCGTCGAGGTCCAGCGGGCGATGGCCTCCGACTCCATCTCCGCCGCGAGGAAGACGCCGATCATCGGCGCCTTCCCCAAGATGTTCGTGCCCTTCATCGTGATCGTGCCCGGCATGGTCTCCGCCGTCCTCGTCGCGGAGATGATCGAGCTCAAGGACGGCGGCAGTCCCGCGGGCGGCGCGTCCGGCGACGTGACCTACAACGACGCCCTGCTCCTGCTGATGCGCGACGTCCTGCCCAACGGCCTCCTCGGCCTGGCGATCGCCGGCCTCCTCGCCGCCTTCATGGCCGGCATGGCCGCCAACATCTCCGCCTTCAACACCGTCTTCTCCTACGACCTGTGGCAGCGCTACATCCGCAAGGACCACAGCGACGACTACTACCTGCGGATCGGCCGGCTGGCCACCGTGGGAGCGACGGTCATCGCGATCTTCACCGCCCAGATCGCGCTCGGCTACGACAACGTCATGAACTACCTCCAGACGCTGTTCGGGTTCTTCAACGCCCCGCTGTTCGCGACGTTCATCCTCGGCATGTTCTGGAAGCGGATGACCCCGACGGCCGGCTGGGTGGGTCTGGTGGCAGGCACGCTGTCGGCGATCGCGGTCGACCGCACCGCGGCGGCTGGCGTGTTCGAGCTGTCCGGGCAGGGAGTGGCGTTCCTCGCGGCGTCGGTCGCCTTCGTGGTCGACATCGTGCTGAGCATCGTGGTGTCGCTGGTGACCAAGCCCAAGCCTGCCGAGGAGCTCCGCGGCCTGGTCTACTCCGAGACACCCCGCGAGGACCGCACCGACCCGAACGAGGCGTCGTACCCGTGGTACCGGCGCACTGCACCGCTCGCCGGCATCGCGCTCGCGATGGTCATCGTCCTCAACTTCGCCTTCTGAGAGGGGCCAGCATGTCCACGACGGCGTCCGAGACCGACGGCAAGCCCAAGAAGGCCGGCCTCTTCGACATCCGCAACATCATCGGCGCCCTGATGGCGTTGTACGGCGTGATCCTCGCGCTGGCCGGACTCCTCGGCGAGCACGAGCCGGAGAAGACCGGTGGGGTGAACGCCAACCTCTGGACCGGCCTGGCCCTGCTCGCGGTGGGGTTGGGCTTCTTCGCGTGGGCGAAGCTCCGGCCGATCGTCGTACCTCCCGACGTGGACGCCCCCGACGACGACCCGACGCGCCCGGCGCCCCAGCGCAAGCGGCCGCCCACGCACTGAGCCATGCCCTAGATTCCCTGCATGCAACGTCGCGAGCACCTCGACCGCCTGGTGGGCGAGCTCGCCGACGACCTCGACGCGAGGCTCGCTGAGGTCGACGAGGCGCTCGCAGCGAACTACCCCGGTGAGCGACCCGGGCGTCAACCCGTGCACACGCTGTACGTCCCGTCCGACCGCTTCCACGCCGGCCTCGTGGCCGAGCACGGGGCCGCCGCGCTGGCCGCCGTCGACGCCCACGAGGACCTGCTCCTCGCGGTGCTCGACGACGACCGGGACCTCCTCTCCCGGGTCCGCGACAAGCTGGCCCGCGAGCCCGTCGAGGACCTGCGCATCGACCTCGAGGACGGCTACGGCACGCGCGCCGACGACGAGGAGGACCGCGACGCCGAGCGCGCCGCGGCCGAGCTGCGCTCCGCGCTCGACGCCGGTACGGCGACCTCCTTCACCGGCATCCGGGTCAAGGGCTTCGAGGCGCCGACCCGACGCCGCGGCGTACGCACCCTGACCCTCTTCCTCGCCCGTCTCGTCGCGGACGGCCCGCTGCCCGACGGGTTCGTCGTGACGCTGCCCAAGGTGACGGCGGTGGAGCAGGTCGAGGCGCTGGTGCACGCGGCCGGCCGGCTCGAGGCGTCGCTCGGGCTCGACGCGGGCGCACTGCGCTTCGAGATCCAGGTCGAGACCCCGCAGTCCATCCTCGGCCCCGACGGCACCGCGCTCGTGGCACGCATGGTGCACGCCGCCGAAGGCCGCTGCACCGGCCTGCACTACGGCACCTACGACTACTCCGCGTCCTGCGGCATCGCGGCCGCCCACCAGAGCCTCGAGCACCCGGTCGCCGACCACGCCAAGGCGGTGATGCAGGCCGCGGCCGCGGGCACGGGCGTACGTCTCTCCGACGGCTCCACCAACGTGCTGCCGATCGGCGAGCCCGACCAGGTCGCGGCCGCCTGGCAGAACCACCTGCGGCTGGTCCGCCGGTCGCTGGAGCGCGGCTACTACCAAGGGTGGGACCTGCACCCGGCACAGCTGCCGACCCGGTTCGCGGCCACCTTCGCGTTCTACCGCGACGGCTTCCCGGCGGCGGCGGCGCGGCTGCGCGCCTACCTCGGGCAGCAGGACTCCGCGATCCTCGACGAGCCCGCGACCGCCCGCGCGCTGGCCGACTTCGTGCTGCGCGGCCTCGACTGCGGGGCCGTCTCGCCGGACGAGGTCAGGGACGCCGGGCTGCTCGACGTCCACGTGCTCGCCGGGCTGGCGCACCGCACCGGCGACACCGACACCGACGAGGGAGAGGGCTGAGATGGGGATCAGGCTGGGACCGAACCGCTACGGCAAGGCGGAGTCACGCGTCGTACGCATCGTGCGCGACACCCCGCGCCACGAGATCCGCGACCTCAACGTCTCGACGTCGCTCTACGGTGACTTCGCCGCGGCCCACACCGACGGCGACCAGTCGCAGGTCCTGCCCACCGACACGCAGAAGAACACGGCGTTCGCGTTCGCCAAGAAGTACGGCGTGGAGTCGCCCGAGGACTACGCGCTGGTCCTCGGCCGACGGCTCTTCGAGGTGACCCCCGCCGCCCACGGGGCGATGGTGAAGGTGTCGGAGTACGCCTGGGACCGGATCCGCGTCGACGGCTCAGGTCACGACCACGCCTTCGTGCGGCGAGGCGGCGAGGTCAGGACGACGTCGGTCCACGTGAGCCCCGGTCGCACGTCGGTCGACTCCGGCCTGCGTGAGCTCGTGGTGCTGAAGTCCACCGGCTCGGAGTTCAAGGACTTCCTGCACGACGACTACACGACGCTCGCCGACGCCGACGACCGCATCCTCGCGACCGAGCTGCAGGCTGACTGGCGATACTCCCGCTTCGACGACATCGACTGGAACGCTTCGTACGCCTCGGTGCGCGCGCTGCTGCTGTCCACGTTCGCGACGACCTACAGCCGTGCCCTGCAGGAGACCCTCTACCTGATGGGCAAGGCGGTGCTCGAGGCTCATGACGAGATCGACCTGATCTCCTTCAGGGCGCCCAACAAGCACCACTTCCTGGTCGACCTCGAGCCCTTCGGCCTCGACAACCCGGGCGAGGTGTTCTTCGCCGCCGACCGGCCGTACGGCCTCATCGAGGCGACCGTGGTCCGCGAGGGGGAGACATGACCGTGACCCGACCCGGGCTCGCCGCCTTCAACGAGGCCGACGAGCAGCAGGCCCGCGAGCAGCTGCTCACCTGCCTCGACGCACCCGGCTGGGCCGACCGGGTGCTCGCCGGGCGACCGTACGCCGACCTCGGCGAGCTCGCGGCGGCCATGGGGGCGGCGTCGGCGACCCTCGACGACGACGACCTGGAGCAGGCCCTCGCGCGGCACCCGCGCATCGGCGAGCGCGCCGACGCGGCGAAGCACGACGCCGCCCACTCGACTCGCGAGCAGTCGGGCGTGGACGCGTCCGACGCCGAGCTCGCCCGCCGGCTCGCGGAGGGCAACCGGGCCTACGAGGAGCGCTTCGGCCGGGTCTTCATCGTCCGCGCGGCCGGACGCACCGGGCCCGAGATCCTCGAGCACCTGCGGCTGCGCCTCGACAACACAGACGAGGTCGAGCGCGCCGCGACCATCGACCAGCTGACCCAGATCGCGGTCCTGCGCATGAGGGAGGCACTGTCCTGATGGCTGCCACGACGGCTTCGTTGAGCACCCACGTCCTCGACACCGCAGGCGGCCGGCCGGCCGCCGGTGTGGCCGTCACCCTGGAGGCCCCGGACGGCACCGTCCTCGCCGAGGCGGTCACCGACGCCGACGGCCGGGTCGGCGCGCTGGCCGACGGCCTGTCCGCGGGCGACCTGCGGCTGCGCTTCGACACCGGGCGCTGGTACGCCGCCCGCGGCGAGGTCACGTTCTACCCCGAGGTGGTCGTCGCCTTCACCGTTTCCGACGGCGAGCACCACCACGTCCCGCTCCTGCTGAGCCCCTTCGGGTACTCGACCTACCGGGGGAGCTGAGTGGCGCCCGAGCCGGAGACCGTCGTCCGCGCCCGCCGCGCGGTCGTCGGTGGCGTGGAGCGCGCGGCCGACGTCGGCATCCGCGACGGGCGCATCGTCGCGGTCACGGCGTACGACGAGCTCGAGGCGGCCGAGGTCGTGGAGCTGGCCGACGACGAGGTGCTGCTCCCGGGCCTGGTCGACACCCACGTCCACGTCAACGAGCCGGGCCGCACCGAGTGGGAGGGGTTCGCCAGCGCGACGCGCGCCGCCGCGGCCGGGGGCGTGACCACGATCGTCGACATGCCGCTCAACAGCATCCCGCCCACGACGACGGTCGCGGCGCTGGAGGAGAAGCGCGGCGTCGCCGAGGGCCAGGCCTGGGTGGACGTCGGATTCTGGGGTGGCGCGGTCCCCGGCAACCTCGACGACCTCGCCGGGCTGCACGAGGCCGGCGTCTTCGGCTTCAAGTGCTTCCTGCTGGACTCCGGCGTCGAGGAGTTCCCACACCTCCCGTCGGCCGACTTCGCGGACGCGATGACCGAGGTCGCGCGCCTCGGCGCCCTGATGATCGTGCACGCCGAGGACGCCGACGAGGTGGCCGAGTGCGCCCACGGCACGGCCTACCGCGGGTTCCTCGAGAGCCGCCCCGACGCGGCGGAGGAGCGGGCGATCGCGCTCGTCGTCGACACCGCCCGCGCCACCGGCGCCCGCGCCCACGTGGTCCACCTCAGTGCCTCGGGTGCCGTGCCCACGCTGCGCGCGGCCCGCGCCGAGGGAGTCGACGTGTCGGTCGAGACCTGCCCGCACTACCTGCACTTCGAGGCCGGCTCGATCCCCGACGGCGCCACCGAGCTCAAGTGCTGCCCGCCGATCCGCGACGCCGCCAACCGCGACGCGCTGTGGGCCGCGCTCGGCAGCGGCGACATCGACATGGTCGTCAGCGACCACTCGCCGTGCACCGCCGAGCTCAAGCGCTCCGAGACCGGCGACTTCGCCGACGCGTGGGGCGGCATCGCCTCCCTGCAGCTCGGCCTGCCGGTCGTGTGGACGAGTGCCCGCGAGCGGGGCGTACCGCTGGCCGACGTGGTGCGCTGGATGGTGACGGCCCCGGCCCGCCGCGTCGGACTGGCCGGCAAGGGCGAGATCGCCGTCGGCGCCGACGCGGACCTCTGCGTCTTCGCGCCCGACGAGCCGTGGGTCGTCGACCCGGCCCGGCTGCACCACAAGAACCCCGTCTCGGCGTACGCCGGGCGTACGCTCACCGGCACCGTGCGGGCCACCTGGCTGCGCGGGCGCCCGCTCGACCTGTCGGCCGGGCCACGGGGTCGGCTGCTGAGGAGACGTGCATGAGCTACTGGGTCCCGCGGGGCGGGCTGCCGGCGCAGACCGACCTGACCACCGGCCAGTCCGGCCGGGCGGTCTTCACCGAGGCGTACGCCGTGATCCCGCGCGGCACCCTCAGTGACATCACCGCCAGCCGGCTGCCGCACTGGGACGACACCCGGCTGTGGGTGATCGCGCGGCCGCTGTCCGGCTTCGCTGAGACGTTCAGCCAGTACGTCGTCGAGGTGGCGGCAGGCGGCGGGTCGGACCGGCCCGACGACGACCCCGACGCCGAGTCCGTGCTCTTCGTCGTCGACGGGGCCGCCGAGCTGCGGATCGGGAGCGCGGACGGGGGAGAGGGGCACGCGCTGCGCCCCGGGTCGTACGCCTTCCTCCCGCCCGGCACGACCTGGACCCTGCGCAACACCTCGGGCGAGACCGCGACGTTCCACTGGATCCGCAAGGCCTACGAGCGCGTCGACGGCGTCGAGGTCCCCGAGCCCTTCGTGGTGCACGAGGACGACGTGGCGATCGAGCCGATGCCCGACACCGGCGGCGCGTGGGGCACCCAGCGCTTCGTCGACCCGCTCGACGTGCGGCACGACATGCACGTCAACATCGTGACCTTCGAGCCCGGCGGCGCGATCCCGTTCCCGGAGACGCACGTCATGGAGCACGGCCTCTACGTCCTGGAGGGCAAGGCGGTCTACCTGCTCAACCAGGACTGGGTGGAGGTGCAGGAGGGGGACTTCATGTGGCTGCGCGCCTTCTGTCCGCAGGCCTGCTACGCCGGCGGGCCCGGCCGGTTCCGCTACCTGCTCTACAAGGACGTCAACCGACACCCGCGGCTGCGGCCGTACGGCGGCTGACGCCGCGCTGGGTGGTGACTGTCCTCACTGCCGACGTGGCCCGCGTCACGTAGGATGTAACCTGGCAGGTCGTCGTTCGGCATGGACAACCGGCGGCCCGTGACTCCCAACCATGCGAGCGCCGGGCACCCCTGCCCGGGCCGAGGGGAGGACCGTGGCCGAGCCACAGATCACCGTCAACGGGCAGCCGCGCCCGCTGGCCGGCGTGCCCGCCCACACCAACGCGCTCGACTTCGTGCGCGGCCTCGGGCTGACCGGGGCCAAGGAGGGGTGCGCCGAGGGGGAGTGCGGCGCGTGCGCCGTGCTGGTCGCCCGCCCCGACGGGGACGGGAGCCGCTGGGCGCCGGTCAACGCCTGCCTCGTCCCTGCCCTCGCGCTCGACGGCCAGGAGGTGGTCACCGCCGAGGGTCTCGGCGGCCCCGACGACCTCCACCCCGTGCAGGCCGGGCTGGCCGAGGCCGGCGGCTCCCAGTGCGGCTACTGCACGCCGGGCTTCGTGTGCTCGATGGCCGCCGAGTACTACCGCCCCGACCGCGCACCGGGCCCCGACGGGTTCGACGTCCACGCGATCGGCGGCAACCTCTGTCGCTGCACCGGCTACCGCCCCATCCGCGACGCGGCCTGCGCACTGGCCTCCCCGGCGTCGGGCGACCCGCTGGCCGAGCGGCAGGACCGTCCCGCCCCGGGGCCGGCCCTGACACGGGTGGACGGCTTCGCGCGCCCGGCCGGCCTCGCCGAGGCCCTCGCCCTGCTCGCCGAGCACCCCGACGCGACGGTCGTCGCTGGCTCCACCGACTGGGGCGTGGAGGCCAACCTCCGCGGCCGGCGCGCGGCGTACGTCGTCGCGGTCGACCGGCTCCCCGAGCTGCGCGGCCTCACGACGAGCGCGGACGGGATCGAGATCGGTGCCGCCCTCACCCTCAGCGAGGTCGACGCCTCGCTCGGCGACGACGTGCCGCTGCTCGCACAGGTGTGGCCGCAGTTCGCCTCGCGGCTGATCCGCAACGGGGCCACCATCGGCGGCAACCTCGCCACGGCGTCCCCGATCGGCGACCTCGCACCGGCGCTGCTGGCGCTGGACGCGCGGCTGGTGCTCGCCTCCGCCGACGGCGACCGCGAGGTGGCGCTGGCTGACTTCTTCACCGGCTACCGCGAGACCGTCCTGCGTCCCGCGGAGCTGGTCCGCGCGGTCCGGGTCCCGACCCCGCTCGCCGCGCACGCGACCTTCCGCAAGATCGCCAAGCGGCGCTTCGACGACATCTCGAGCGTCGCCGTCGCGGTGGCGCTCGACGTGGTCGACGGCACCGTCGCCCGCGCCCGCATCGGCCTGGGTGGCGTCGCGGCGACCCCGGTGCGCGCGCTGGCCACCGAGGCCGCCCTCGAGGGCCGGCCCTGGGACCTCGGCACGGTCGACGCGGCGTCCGCCGTCCTCGCAGGGGAGGGGACGCCCATCGACGACCAGCGCGCCAGCGCGGCCTACCGCTCGGCCATGCTGGGCAACGCCCTCAAGGCCTGGTGGGACGAGGAGTGGGCAGGGGAGGGGTCGGAGTGAGCGACCTGTCCCGCCGCCCCGCCGACGCCGTGGTCGGTCGCGCGCTGGCCCACGAGAGCGCGGCCGCGCACGTCACCGGGCACGCGCTCTACACCGACGACCTGGTGCACCGTACGCCCCACGTCCTCCACGCGCACCCGGTCTGCTCGCCGCACCCGCATGCCCGGGTCACCCGCCTGGACACCTCGCCAGCGCTGGGGGTCGACGGCGTCGTACGGGTGCTGACCGCCGACGACGTGCCCGGCACCAACGACGCGGGCGTGAAGCACGACGAGCCACTGTTCCCCGAGATCGTGATGTTCGTCGGGCACGCGGTCTGCTGGGTGCTGGGCGAGACCCTCGAGGCAGCGCGCCTCGGTGCCGGGGCGGTCGAGGTCGACTACGAGCCGCTGCCCGCGATCGTGTCGCTGACGGAGGCGATCGAGGCCGAGAGCTTCCAGGGCGGCCGCCCCGTCGTCGCCCGGGGCGACGTCGAGCAGGGCCTCGCAGGCGCGGCCCACGTCTTCAGCGGCGTGACCGAGATGGCCGGCCAGGAGCACTTCTACCTCGAGACCCACGCCTCGCTCGCGCTCGTGGACGAGGCCGGCCAGGTGTTCGTGCAGAGCAGCACGCAGCACCCGACCGAGACGCAGGAGATCGTGGCGCACGTGCTGGGCCTCGACAGCCACCATGTCACCGTGCAGTGCCTGCGGATGGGCGGCGGCTTCGGGGGCAAGGAGATGCAGCCGCACGGCTTCGCGGCGGTCGCCGCACTCGGCGCGGTCCTCACCGGCAGGCCGGTCCGGCTCCGGCTGAGCCGCACCCACGACATGACGATGACCGGCAAGCGGCACGGCTTCCACGCCCAGTGGCGGGTCGGCTTCGACGTCGACGGACGGCTGACCGCGCTCGAGGCGACGCTGACCTCCGACGGCGGCTGGAGCCTCGACCTCAGCGAGCCCGTGCTCGCGCGGGCCCTGTGCCACGTCGACAACGCCTACTGGATCCCCCACGTGCGCCTCCACGGCCGGGTCGCGCACACCCACAAGACCTCGCAGACCGCGTTCCGCGGCTTCGGGGGGCCGCAGGGGATGCTCGTGATCGAGGACGTGCTCGGCCGCTGCGCACCGCTGCTCGGGATCGACCCGATCGAGCTGCGCCGCCGCAACTTCTACGTCGAGGGCCAGGCCACGCCGTACGGCCAGGTGGTCCGTCATCCCGAGCGCGTCGGCGCCGCGTGGGAGCAGGTGCTGACGACGGGCGAGGTCGCGCGGCGCCGCAGCGAGATCGCCGCCTTCAACGCCGCGCACGAGCACACCAAGCGCGCGCTGGCGGTGACCCCGGTGAAGTTCGGCATCTCGTTCAACTTCACGGCGTTCAACCAGGCGGGGGCGCTGGTGCACGTCTACAAGGACGGCTCGGTGCTGATCAACCACGGCGGCACCGAGATGGGCCAAGGCCTGCACACCAAGATGCTCCAGGTCGCGGCCACCACCCTCGGCGTACCACTCGGCAGGGTCCGCGTCGCGCCCACCCGCACCGACAAGGTGCCCAACACGTCCGCGACCGCGGCGAGCTCGAGCGCCGACCTCAACGGCGGCGCCGTCAAGAACGCCTGCGAGCAGATCCTCGCGCGCCTGCGGGCGGTCGACGCGGGGCGCGACCTGCCGTGGGAGGACCTCGTCCGTGAGGCCTACTTCAGCCGGGTGCAGCTGTGGGCGGCGGGCTTCTACCGGACCGAGGGCATCCACTGGGACTCCACGGTCATGCGGGGCCACCCGTTCAAGTACTTCGCCTACGGCGTCGCGGCGGCGGAGGTCGAGGTGGACGGCTTCACCGGCTCCTACCGCACCCGGCGGGTCGACATCGTGCACGACGTCGGCGACAGCCTCTCCCCGCTCGTCGACCTCGGGCAGGTGGAGGGCGGGTTCGTGCAGGGGGTGGGCTGGCTGACGCTGGAGGACCTGCGGTGGGACGAGTCGTCGGGTCCCGGCCGCGGCCGGCTGACCACGCAGTCCGCTAGCACCTACAAGCTCCCCAGCATCGGCGAGCTGCCCGACGAGCTCAACGTCGCGCTGCTCGAGCAGGCCCACGAGGACGGCGTGGTCTACGGCTCCAAGGCCGTGGGCGAGCCGCCGGTGATGCTGGCGTTCGCGGTCCGCGAGGCGCTCCGCGAGGCGGCCGCGGCGTTCGGGCCGGAGGGCACCAGCGTCGAGCTTGCCTCCCCGGCCACGCCTGAGGCGGTCTTCTGGGCGGTCGAGCGCGCCCGGCGCGGTGCCGATGACCACGTCGTCGAGGGCCTGCCCGGGGCCGTCCCCGACCGGCCCGACCCTGCGGCGCCGGCCCTCCACCCGAGGTCCGAGCAGGCCGTCCGCGGGTCGGGGGAGCGCTGACATGCACTGGCTGGCTGCAGTCGAACGACTCCGCGAGGCGCGGGAGGCGGGCGTGCTCGTCACCGTCGCCGCCGTGCGCGGGCACGCCCCGCGCGACGCCGGCGCCAAGATGGTCGTCGCGGCCGGGCGCTCGTGGGGGAGCGTCGGCGGCGGCAACCTGGAGGAGACCGCGCTCGCCCGGGCCCGCACGATGCTGGAGACGTACGCCGTCGCCCCCGAGCAGCTCGTGCTCAACCTGAGCGACAAGGCGCGCACCGACCACGGGCGGCAGTGCTGCGGCGGCGAGGTGACGCTGCTGCTCGAGCCGCTGCCGGTCGTCCCGGCGGTCGCGGTGTTCGGGGTGGGCCACGTGGGGCTCGAGCTGGCCCGCATCCTCTCCGCCCACGACGTCGACCTGCACCTCGTCGACTCGCGCGCCGAGCAGCTCACCGACGAGCGGCTCGCCGTGCTCGAGGCCGGCGTGGCGCGCGTCCGCGTGCACCACGCACCGGTCCCCGAGCTCGCGCTCGGATCCGTCCCGCCGGGCGCCCACGTGCTGGTGATGACCCACGACCACGCCGAGGACTTCGCCCTGTGCGACGCCGCGCTGCGCTGCACCCACCTCGCCACGATCGGGCTCATCGGGTCGGACGCCAAGTGGGCACGCTTCCGCTCCGGTCTGGCGGTCGAGGGGCACGACGCGGCACACGTCGACCGGATCCGCTGCCCGATCGGGCTGCCCGGCCTCCGCGGGCCCAGCGCCAAGGAGCCGGCCGCGATCGCGGTGTCGGTCGCCGCGGAGCTGCTGCAGGCCTTCGCCGCCGACCGCGCCCGGACCGACGCATGAGGCCCGCCGAGGTCGTCTACCGTGCCCGCGCCTACGACACCCCCGACGACCCGTTCGACCCCGCGACCGCCGCGCCCGGCTTCCGCTACGACGACGACCTGGGTCTCGCCGTCTCGGCCGACGGCGTCATCGTGGCGCGGGGGCCGTACGCCTCGGTCGCGGCCGCACACGCGGGCGCGCCGGTGCTCGACCTCCGCTCTGGCCTCCTGCTGCCGGGACTCGTGGACACGCACGTGCACTTCCCGCAGGTGCGCGTCATCGGCGCGCTCGGGATGCCGCTGCTCGAGTGGCTGGAACGCTGCGCGCTGCCGGAGGAGGTGCACCTCGGCTCGCCCGACTACGCCGCCACCATCGCCGAGGAGTTCGTGGCGAGCCTCATCTCGGCGGGGACGACCACCTCGCTGGTCTTCGGCTCGCACTTCGCCCCGGCGGTCGACCTGCTGCTCGCGGAGGCCGAGCGCTACGGGCTGCGGGTGACGAGCGGGCTGGTCGTCAGCGACCGCATCCTGCCCGAGCCGTTGCTCACCACCCCGGACCGGGCGTACGACGACGCGCTGGGGCTGGCGAGCCGCTGGCACGGCCGCGGCCGGATCCGCTACGCCGTGACGCCGCGCTTCGCGCTGTCCGCCTCCGACCCGGTGCTCGCCGCCTGCGCCGCCGTGCTGGAGGAGGTCGGCGGATCGCTGTTCACCACCCACGTCAACGAGAACTCCGCCGAGGTCGCCACGGTCGCCGGACAGTTCCCCCACCGCGACCACTACGTCGACACCTACGACCACCACGGGCTGCTGGGACCGCTGTCGGTGCTGGCCCACGACGTGCACCCCACCGACGCCGAGCTGGACGTGATGGCCGCGCGCCGCACCTCCGTCGCGTGGTGCCCGACGAGCAACTCCGCCCTCGGCTCCGGCATCTTCCCCCTGCGGCGCCACCTCGCGGCCGGCGTACGGGTCGCGCTCGGCAGCGACGTCGGCGCGGGCACCGGGTTCTCGGTGTTCAAGGAGGGCCTGCAGGCCTACTTCCTCCAGCACCTGCAGGGTGCGGACGGGGTGCGGCTCGGCGCGGGGCACCTGCTGCACCTGAGCACCGCGGCAGGAGCGGCCGCGCTGGGGCTGGCCGACACCGTCGGCGACCTGTCCGAGGGCAAGCAGTTCGACGCCGTGCTGCTCCGGCCGCCGCCGGGCACGGCGCTCGACCTCGGGCTGCGGCACGCCGACTCCCCGGAGTCGGCGCTCGGCAAGGTCTTCGCCCTGGCGGGCGACGCCGACGTCGCCGAGGTGTGGGTGGGCGGCGACCAGGTCGCCTCCGGCGGGTTCGTCCGGCCCGTCACTCCCCGCGCGCCAGCAGCACGTCGTACGCCTGCAGGGTGAGGAAGTCGGGGTAGTCGTCCGCGAGCGCGCACGCGACGAACAGCCGCCGCGCCTCCGGGTCGACCGCGTGGCCGAGCGCGCCCTCCAGTGCCGCGTGCTCCTCGTCGACGAGCCGCTCGACCAGCGCGCGGTCGATCACCTCGCCGGTGTCGAGCGTGGCGCCGTTGTGGACCCACTGCCACACCTGCGAGCGGGAGATCTCGGCGGTCGCGGCGTCCTCCATGAGGTTGTCGATGCCGGCCGCACCGTTGCCCGAGAGCCACGCGTGGAGGTAGTGCATGCCGATCCGGACGTTGCCGCGCAGCCCCTGCTCCGTACGCTCACCGGGCGTGCGGTCCACGGCCAGCAGCTCGGCCGCGGTGACGGCGACGTCCTCGCGGCGTACGTCGAGCTGGTTGTCTCGGCGGCCGAGGACCTCGTCGAACACCTCGGCGCACAGCGGGACGAGGTCCGGGTGGGCCACCCACGAGCCGTCGAAGCCGGCAGTCGCCTCGCGCGTCTTGTCCTCGCGCACCTTGGCGAAGGCGCGCTCGTTGACCTCGCGGTCGCGCCGGCTGGGGATGAAGGCCGCCATGCCGCCGATGGCGAAGGCGCCGCGGCGGTGGCAGGTCTGCACGAGCAGGTCGCTGTAGGCGCGCATCATCGGGGCCGCCATCGTGACCGCGTTGCGGTCGGGGAGGGTGAAGGCCGCCCCGGCGTCGCGGAAGTTCTTGATGATGCTGAACAGGTAGTCCCAGCGACCGGCGTTGAGCCCGGCCGCGTGGTCGCGCAGCTCGTGGAGGATCTCGTCCATCTCGAAGGCCGCGGTGATCGTCTCGATCAGCACGGTCGCCCGGATCGAGCCGTGGGGGAGACCCAGGGTGGCCTCGGCGTGGGTGAACACCTCGTCCCACAGCCGCGCCTCGAGGTGCGACTCCATCTTGGGCAGGTAGTAGAAGGGCCCGCGCCCCTGCTCGTGCAGCTCGCGGCCGTTGTGGAAGACGTGGAGCCCGAAGTCGGCGAGCGCCGCGACCACCGGGCGCCCGTCCCGGGTCAGGTGCGCCTCGTCGAAGTGCCAGCCGCGCGGGCGGGGCAGGACCACCGGGGCGGTGGCCGGGTCGGTCACGGCGTACTCCCGGCCGTCGGGGGAGGTGAACGCCAGGCACCCGCGGGTGGCGTCGCGCAGGGTGAGCTGGCCACCGACGACGTTGCGCCAGTGGGGCGTGTTGGCGTCCTCGAGGTCCGCCAGCCACACCCGGGCGCCGGAGTTGAGGGCGTTGATCGCCATCTTGGGGTCGGTCGGCCCGGTGATCTCCACCCGCCGGTCGCGCAGCGCCTCCGGCACCGGCGCCACGGTCCAGCCGCCCGCGCGGACCGCGGCCGTCTCCTGGAGGAAGTCGAGGGTGCCCGTCCGGGCGATCTCCTCCCGACGGGCCCGGCGCGCGGTCAGCAGCTCGTCGCGGCGTACGTGGAAGCGCTCGTCGAGGTCAGCGACGAAGGCGAGCGCCTCGGTCGTGAGGACCTCGTCGGACCGGGGGACGGGCGGGGCGGAGACGACGAGCTCGGTCATCCGCCCACGCTAGCCGTCACGAGGGGGTGGAGGTGGGACGGTGGACCAGACCGGTGACGCCCGCGCGACCCGTTTTGGTAACGAACCGGCAACGGGGAGTCCGGCGGTCTGGACGTGACGACCGTCACTGCATATGTTGTCCGGAACAACATATGCACGTCGGCTGAGGACACTAGCCGACGCGCACGAAATCGCTAGGAGGCGGTTCGCGTGAAGCGGAAGCACAACTTGGTCCTCGTCACCCTCGTGGGTGCAGCCCTGACCCTGACGGCATGCGGCAGCGACGACAGCGGCAGCACCGGCAGTGGCAGCGACGACAGCGGCAGCGCTGCCGAGGTCGGCAAGGTCGGCGTCATCCTCCCCGACACCGAGTCCTCGGTGCGCTGGGAGAGCGCGGACCGTCCGGCCCTCGAGGCCGCCTTCGAGGAAGCCGGGGTCGAGTACGACATCCAGAACGCCGAGGGTGACGCCGAGCGGATGACCCAGATCGCGGACACCATGATCGGTGCCGGCGTGACGGTCCTCGCGATCGTCAACCTCGACTCCGAGTCGGGCGCCGCCATCCAGGAGAAGGCCGCCTCGCAGGGCGTCGCCACCATCGACTACGACCGCCTCACCCTCGGCGGCTCGGCTGAGTACTACGTCTCCTTCGACAACACCGTCGTCGGCGAGCTGCAGGGCCAGGGCCTCGCGGACTGCCTCGGCGACAAGGAAGCCAACATCGTCTACCTCAACGGCTCGCCCACCGACAACAACGCGACGCTGTTCGCCGAGGGCGCCCACAGCGTGCTCGACGAGATGGACAACTACACCGTCGTCGGTGAGCAGGCCGTCCCCGACTGGGACAACGAGGAGGCCGCCACGATCTTCCAGCAGCTCTACACGGCTGCGGACGGCAAGGTCGACGGCGTGCTCGCGGCCAACGACGGTCTCGGCGGCGCCGCGATCAGCATCCTCGAGGGCAACGGCCAGGCCGGCAAGGTCCCGGTCACCGGTCAGGACGCCACGGTCGAGGGCCTGCAGAACGTCCTCGCCGGCACCCAGTGCATGACGGTCTACAAGTCCGCCACGCAGGAGGCGCAGGCCCTGGCCGACGTCGCCATCGCACTCGCCAACGGCGAGGAGGCAGAGGTCACCGGCACCACGGTCGACTCCTCGGACGACAGCGAGGTCCCCTCGATCCTGCTGGAGCCGCAGGCGATCACCAAGGACAACGTCGGTGACGTGATCGAGGACGGTGGCCAGAAGGCCGAGGACGTGTGCACCGGCGAGTTCGCCGACCTGTGCGCCGAGGCCGGCATCTCCTGATCACCTGACGTGGGACGGCGTTCGGGCGCACGACGCCCGGGCGCCGTCCCACCCCCAGCTCCGTCCGCCGACAGGTCATTTCTGTCGACGCGGACAACAAATTCTTTGCGATCGGAGTAGTTCCATGGCTGAACCGCTGCTCGAGCTCCGCGGCGTCAACAAGAGCTTCGGTGTGGTGCACGTCCTGCACGACGTCGACTTCGCCGTCTATCCCGGCCAGGTCACCGCGCTCGTCGGCGACAACGGCGCCGGCAAGTCCACCCTGGTCAAGATCATCGCCGGCATCTACGGCCGCGACAGCGGTGACTACCTGTTCGAGGGCAAGAAGGTCGAGGTGCACGGCCCGCGTGACGTGGCCGCCCTCGGCGTGGAGGTCGTCTACCAGGACCTCGCGCTGTGCGACAACCTCGACATCGTCCAGAACATGTTCCTCGGCCGCGAGGAGACCAAGGGCCTCGGCCTCGACGAGGTGACGATGGAGTCCCGCGCCCGCGAGACCCTCGCGTCCCTGTCGGTCCGCACGGTCAAGTCCGTGCGCCAGAGCGTGGCCAGCCTGTCGGGCGGCCAGCGCCAGACCGTGGCGATCGCCAAGGCCGTGCTGTGGAACTCCAAGATCGTCCTGCTCGACGAGCCGACGGCAGCGCTGGGCGTGGCCCAGACGCGCCAGGTGCTCGACCTCGTGCGTCGCCTCGCCGACCGCGGGCTCGGC
Organism: Nocardioides sp. BGA-UO-ETr-FS32; assembly: GCF_059567905.1. Taxonomy (NCBI): domain Bacteria; kingdom Bacillati; phylum Actinomycetota; class Actinomycetes; order Propionibacteriales; family Nocardioidaceae; genus Nocardioides; species Nocardioides sp. BGA-UO-ETr-FS32. The sequence goes on from NZ_JCAQOX010000015.1 coordinate 381,561, forward strand.
GTGGTGCTGATCTCGCACAACATGGGCGACGTCTTCGAGGTCGCGGACCGGATCACCGCGCTCTACCTCGGCCGGGTGGCGGCCGACGTCCCTGCCAAGGACGTCACCCACAGCCAGGTCGTCGAGCTGATCACAGCCGGACGCTCCGGCGACCTCGGCATCGCCGAGAACCCCGCGACCGCGACCGTCTGAGAAGGACCGGAGACCACATCATGACTGCTGACACCGACACCGCGTCCGCTCCGACGCCCGCCGCCAGCGGGTTCGACAACGACAACCGCCAGGCCGCCACGATCGGCGACTCGGCGCGCGACTACGTGAACCGCCTGCGCGGCGGCGACATGGGCTCGCTCCCGGCCATCCTCGGCCTGATCTTCCTCTTCGTCGTCTTCTCCTCGCTCAACGACCGCTTCCTCACGACCTACAACATGGCCAACCTGGTCATCCAGGCCGGCTCGATCATCGTCCTGGCGATGGGCATCGTCTTCGTGCTGCTGCTCGGCGAGATCGACCTCTCGGCCGGCGTCGCCGGCGGTGCCTCGGCGACGATCATCGCGCTGGCGCTCATCGACTACGACTGGACGTGGTGGATGGCCACGCTCGCCGGTGTGGCCGTGGGTGCGTTGATCGGCCTGGTCATCGGCGCGCTCGTGTCCCTGCTGGGGATCCCCTCGTTCGTCGTGACGCTCGCCTTCTTCCTCGCCCTCCAGGCGGTGCCGCTGCGGCTCATCGGCTCGGGCGGATCGCTCCGCTTCAACGACGAGGTGCTGCGCGGGCTGTCGATCAAGAACGTCCCGGTCACCGCCGGCTGGATCGCGGCGATCCTCATCGTGCTGGGCTTCGCCGCGCTGTCGCTGTGGCGCTACCGCTCGCTGTCGGACAAGGGCCTGGTCCACGAGCCGCTCGGCCTCGTCGTCATCAAGATCGTCGTGCTGGGCGCCATCGTGCTCGGGCTGACCGCGCTGCTGAGCGCCAATCGCGCGCCCAACCCCAACTTCAACATCAGCGGCATCCCGTGGGTGGCGCCGGTCGTCATCGCGCTGCTCCTCTTCTGGACGTTCGTGCTCACCAAGACCCGCTTCGGCCGGCACCTCTACGCCGTCGGCGGCAACGCCGAGGCCGCGCGACGCGCGGGCATCAACGTCCTGCGCGTCAAGATCGTGGCGTTCGTCATCTGCTCCTCGATGGCAGCGATCAGCGGCCTGCTGGCCGCGTCCTACACGGGCAAGGTGTCCCCGGGCTCCGGTGGCGGCAACGAGCTGCTCTACGCCGTGGGTGCCGCGGTCATCGGCGGCACCAGCCTCTTCGGTGGCCGCGGCCGGGCGATGGACGCCGTGGTCGGCGGACTGGTGATCGCGACCATCCCCAACGGCCTCGGCCTGCTCAACCAGGCGAGCTACATCAACTTCCTCGTCACCGGTGGCGTCCTGCTGCTCGCGGCGAGCGTCGATGCCATCTCGCGTCGTCGTCGGTCCTCGGCGGGCGTCTAGGTCACGAGCATGACCCCGCCACGGCGCGCGGGCCTCGGCACCAACCAGGAGGCCGTCCGGCGCCACAATCTCGGAACCCTGCTCCGGCACGTCCACGGGGCCGGTCAGATCTCGCGCGCCGAGCTGACCAGCCTCATGGGGCTCAACCGCAGCACCATCGCCGGCCTGGTCGGCGAGCTGGAGTCGCTCGGGATCTCCGAGAACACCACGCCGATGGGCGGCGCCCGGCAGGGAGCCGGGCGCCCGTCCGCGGGCGTGCGCATCGCGGCCGGGGGCCCGTACGTGATCGCGGTGGACCTCGGGGTCGACCGGGCCGTGGTGGCCCGGGTCGGCCTCGGGGGCCGGGTGCTCGCCCGTGCCCAGGCGCCCGTGCACAGCCACGGCGAGGCCTGGCAGGTCGGTGCGTCGGTCGCCGCCCTCATCCGCCGGGTCGTCGAGGACGCCCCTCCCGCGGCGCCGCTGGTCGGCATCGGGATCAGCGTCCCCGGACTCGTGCGCCGAAGGGACGGGCTGGTCCGGCTGGCGCCCAACCTGGAGTGGCACGACGTGTCCTTCGGCGGGATCGTCCTCGCCGCGCTGGGCCTCGACGTGCCGGTGTCGCTGGCCAACGACGCCGACCTCGGTGCGCTGGCCGAGCACGTCCGCGGCGCAGGCGTCGGGGTCGACGACCTGATCTACGTCTCCGGCAACGTCGGCGTCGGTGCCGGCGTCATCGCGGGAGGCGTACGCCTCGAGGGGGCCGGCGGCTACGCCGGCGAGGTCGGGCACCTGCGGTTCAACCCGCAGGGTCGTCCGTGCCACTGCGGCAACCTCGGCTGCTGGGAGACCGAGGTGGGCGCGCACGCCATCGCCGAGGCGATCGACTGCCCGCCCGACAAGGTCGCCCAGCTCGACGAGGTGCTCGAGGGGTTCACGGAGCCGCCGCGCGAGCTGCGCGCCACCGGCACCGCGCTGGGCCACGGGCTGGCGAGCATCGTCAACACGTTCAACCCGCGCCTCATCGTCCTCGGCGGCTACTTCCGCTCGCTCTACCCGCTGGTGGGGGCGGAGGTCGACTCCGGTCTCGCCGACCGGGCGCTGCCGGCCCCGCTCGAGTCGGTGACGCTGGTCCTGCCGGCGCTGGGCTCCGACTCCGCGCTGCTCGGTGCGGCGGAGATCGCCCTCGAGCCGCTCTTCGTGGACCCGGTGGCGGCGCTCGGCGCGGCCCTGGTCGACGTACGGTCCCGGCTCGCCGGCTGAGCGCCCCGGAGCCGGGACGTTCGCCGCTCAGTCGGTGAGGTCGAGCTCGCCGGCGAAGACCGGCCCGAGGGACTGCTCGGCCGCGCCGAGGGCGGCGGCCCGGATGCCGAGGCTGCTCGGGCGCAGCTCCGGGCGGACCTGGGCGGGGGAGGCGAGCCGCTCGTCGAGGGTGCGCCGAGCGGGCTCGAGGACGAGGTCGCCGAGCGCGGCGAAGTAGCCGCCGAGCACCACCACCTCGGGGTCGAGGATGCTGCTGAGCATGGCGATCCCGAGGCCGAGGTCGTGACCCACCCGCTCCAGCCCGGCTCGCACGGCCGGGTCGTCGACGGCCCGGGCGGCCACTGACTCGGCGCTGCGCAGCGGGGTGTCGAGCTCGGGCATGCCGACCGCGGCCAGCATCGCGTGCAGCCCGACCGACGCCTCCCAGCAGCCGCGGCGGCCGCAGCCGCACACCGCGGATGAGTCGCCCACGGGCATGTGGCCGACCTCGCCGGCGAATCCCGCCCCGCCGCGGACGAGCTCGCCGTTCTGGAGGATGCCGGCGCCGATGCCGACCGTCCCGGTCAGGTAGAGCGCGTGCCGCACGCCGCGGGCCGCACCGTGGTGCGACTCGGCGTACGCCGCGCAGTTGGCGTCGTTGCTCACCTGCACCGCACCGGGGACGAGGCTGCGGACGGCCTCGGCGAGGTCGCGGCCCTCGACGTCGAGGTTCGGTGCCCAGGCGACCGTACGGTCGTCGCCGCGCACCAGCGCCGGGACGGCCAGGGTCGTGCCGACCACCTCGCGGCCGTCGACGCGCTGGGCGACCACGTCGCGCAGGAGGTCCGTCAGGGCGTCGGGACCGGTCGCCGGTCGGCTGTCGCCGAACAGCACCGTGCCGGCGAGGTCGAGCACGACGGCGGAGACGTAGTCGACGTTGAGCTCGAGGCCGAGGCCGACGTAGCGGTCGCCGCGCAGCGCGACGGGTCGCCCGGGACGGCCTCGGGCGCCCGGTCGCGAGTCCTCCTCGACCACCGCCCCTGCGGCCTCCAGGCCCGCCACGATGACGCCGACCGTGGCCTTGGCCAGCCCCGTGAGCTGCGCGAGCTCGGCGCGCGAGGACGCGCCGTGCTCGCGCAGTGCCCGCAGGACGGCGGCGGTGTTCTGTCGGCGCAGCCCCTCGGTCCCGGCGTTCCGAGGTTGCACTGTCAGCGGACGCCGTAGAGGTGCTCGAGGGCCAGCTGGTCGAGGTGCTCGAAGGCACCGCCGCGCGCGGCCAGCACCTCGGGATCGGCGAGCTCGGCGTCGAGCAGGCCGCGCCACCCCTCGCCGTCACCGACGGTCGGGACCGACAGCTCGGGCACCTTCGCCGCCTCGAGCGCGGCCTGCACCTCGGGGTCGGCGCGGAAGGCCTTCACCTTCTCGCGCAGGATGAGGTAGTTGCGCATGTTGGCCGCGGCGGAGACCCACACGCCGTCCTCGTCCTCGGTGCGCGCGGGCTTGTAGTCGAAGTGCACCGGGCCGTCGTAGCCGCCCTCCAGCAGCGCGTCGACCACCCAGAACGCCCCGCGCACGTTGCCGGCGCCGAAGCGGAGGTCCTGGTCGTACTTCGGGCCGTTCTGGCCGTTGAGGTCGATGTGGAAGAGCTTGCCCGCCCAGATCGCCTGGGCGTAGCCGGCGGCGGCGTTCATGCCCGCCATCTCCTCGTGGCCGATCTCGGGGTTCACGCCGACCAGCTCGGGGCGCTCGAGGCGCTCGATGAAGGCGAGCGCGTGCCCGATCGTCGGGAGCAGGATGTCGCCGCGCGGCTCGTTGGGCTTGGGCTCGATCGCGAAGCGCAGGTCGTAGCCGTTGTCGGTGACGTAGTCGCCGAGGACGTCGAAGGCCTCCTTCATGCGGTCGAGGGCCACGCGGGTGTCCTGCGAGCCGCCGTACTCCGCACCTTCGCGACCGCCCCACGCGACGTAGACCTTGGCGCCGAGCTCCGCGGCGAGGTCGATGTTGCGCATGACCTTGCGCAGCGCGAAGCGGCGGATGTCGCGGTCGTTGTTGGTGAAGCCGCCCGCCTTGAAGACCGGGTGGCTGAAGAGGTTGGTCGTGGCGGTGGTGACGACCAGGCCGGTGTCCTCGAGGCCCTGCCTGAAGCGGGCAATGATCTGGTCGCGGGTGGCGTCGTCGCTGCCGAAGGGGATCACGTCGTCGTCGTGGAAGTTCACGCCGTACGCCCCGAGCTCCGCGAGCTTCTCCAGCGCGTGGACGGTGTCCATGTGCGGGCGGGTGGCGCCGCCGAACGGGTCGACGCCCTGCCAGCCGACCGTCCAGAGGCCGAAGGAGAACTTGTCCTCGGGGGTCGGGGTGGGGATCTGCGTGCTCATGGGGTGCTGCCTTCCGTTGCAGGGTTCGAGGGGTGGTTCAGGAGGTCCAGGGGGCGGTGCGCTCGCGGAGGTCGGCGTACGCCTCGCGGACGTGGGGGGTGGGCTCCGCGCGGAGCACGGTGCCCTCGCGCTCGGGCCAGGCGGGCGGCTGGTGCGACCCGTCGAGGGCCCAGGCGGCCTGGCGGGCCGCCCCCAGTGCGACGTACTCGCCCTCCGGGGGCAGCACGACCTCGCGGCCGAGCACGGCGGGTGCCAGCGCCCGCAGGGCGGCGCTCTTCGTCGCACCACCCACCATGAGCAGGCGCCGGGGCTCCTGCCCGGTGGTGGCGACCAGGCGGTCGACCGCGTCGGCGAGCGAGCAGAGCAGCGCCTCGTACGCCGCGCGGGCGAGGTCGGCGCGGGTGCTGGCCGGCGTCAGTCCCGTCCAGGTGCCCACGGCGCCGGGGCGGTCGGGGGAGCGCTCGCCGCCGTAGTAGGGAAGCAGGGTCACGCCACCGGCGCCCGGCGTGGAGGACACGGCGAGCTCGGCGAGGCCGTCGTGGTCGACGCCGAGCCAGCGGGCCTGGAGGTCGAGGATGCCGGCGGCGTTGAGGGTCGTGACCATCGGCAGGTAGCCGCCCGAGGCGTCGGCGAAGCCGGTGACGACGCCCGTGCCGTCGGCGACCGGGTCCGGGCTGATCGTGGACGCGACGCCGGACGTGCCGACCGAGACCAGCAGGTCGCCGGGTGCCAGCGCCATGCCGAGGGCGGCGCCCATGTTGTCGCCGGTGCCGCCCGCGACCACTGCTCCGTCGCGCGACTCGGCGGCGACCGCCCCGGGCGCGACGACGCGGGGCAGGTCGACCTCGTGCCCGAGCGCGAGCGCGGCGAGGTCGGGACGCCAGGCGTCGTCGGGTGCGGAGAAGTAGCCCGTGCCGGAGGCGTCGCCGCGGTCGGTGAACGCGCCGGTCCCGGAGGCGCTCAGGTGGAGGGACACGTGGTCGTGCGGCAGCCGTACGGACCGCACGCGCGCCGCGTGGTCGGGCTCGTGGTCGCGCAGCCAGCGGAGCTTGGAGGAGGTGAAGGAGGCGACCAGGACGCTGCCCACGGCGTCGGCGCAGGCCTGCGGACCGCCCATCTCGGCGACGAGGTCGCGGGCCGCGGCTGCGGAGCGGGTGTCGTTCCACAGCAGGGCGTCGCGCACCGGCGCCCCGGTCTCGTCGACGGCCACCATGCCGTGCTGCTGGCCGGCGACGGAGACGGCGTCGGCGCGCTCGAGCAGGCCCTCGGTGGCTGCGTCGACGGCGTCCAGCCACGCCGCCGGGTCGACCTCGGTGCCGGGCGGGTGGGGAGCGGTCTGCTGCGCAACGACCGTCCCGTCGTCGGCGTCGACGAGCAGGGCCTTGGTCGACTGCGTCGAGGAGTCGATGCCGAGCACGAGGGTCACGTACCTATTTAGTACGACTCTCGAACTAAAGTCAATGGTCTGCCGGGTGCGCGTTGGACCAGCCCGGCTCGATAACCTCCTCGCGATGCTCCGCGCCCGCTACTCCTCCGTCGTGCTCGCCGTCGCCCTGAGCGCCGCCGTGCCGCTGCTGTCCGCCTGCACGGCCGACGAGCCGACCGTCGCGCTCCTCGTCGCCGACGGCACCGACTCCTCGTCGCGCGCCGTCGACGTCGACGTGTTCACCGAGCGGGTCGAGGCCACCTGCGACGAGTGCCGGGTCCGGGTCTACGACGCCGAGGGCGACGCGGACGCGCAGAAGAGCCAGGCGCGACAGGCCGAGGCGACGTCCGCCGACGTGGTCGTCGTCGTGCCGGTCGAGCCCGACGACCTCGGCACGCTCACCGGCAGCGGCCTGCCCGTCGTCTCGCTCGGCGAGCTCGTGCCCGGCGCCGACCGCCACGTCGGCCTCAGGGGCGGGGCGGTGCCGAGCCAGTCGGGCAGCGACCTCGACGCCGCCCGCGACGTCCTGCTCGGCGAGGAGGACTCGATGACCTACGTCCCCACCCGCGCCATGAGCGAGCGGGCCGCCGACGTCGCCGTGGCCTACCTCGCCGACGCGCCCGTGTCCGACGGCGAGGTCGTCGACGGCGTGGAGTCCTGGCTCTACCGCGACCGCGAGGTCACCATCGACTCGCTCACCTCGGTGCTCGTGGCGCAGGGGGTCGTCGACCTCGACGAGCTGTGCAGCGGCGCCACCGAGAAGCGCTGTGCGAGGCTGGGGCTGCGATGATCGAGATCCTCACGCCCGGCCAGGTCGACAAGGCCCGCCGCACCGGCGCCCTCGTCGGCGACATCCTCGCCACGCTCCGCCAGCGCAGCGAGGTCGGCACCAACCTGCTCGACCTCGACCGGTGGACCGCCGAGATGATCCGCGACGCCGGCGCCGAGTCCTGCTACGTCGACTACGCCCCGTCCTTCGGGCGTGGCCCGTTCGGGCACTACGTCTGCACGGCCGTCAACGACGCCGTGCTGCACGGGCGCCCGCGCGACCAGCGCCTCGCCGACGGTGACCTCCTGACCCTCGACCTGGCCGTGCGCCTCGACGGCATCGCCGCCGACTCCGCGATCAGCTTCGTCGTGGGGGAGAGCCGGCCCGCCGAGAGCGTCCACCTCATCGAGACCACCGAGCGCGCGCTCGCCGCCGGCATCGCCGCGGCCGGGCCCGGCGCCCGCATCGGCGACCTGTCCCACGCCATCGGCACGGTGCTCACCGACGCGGGCTACCCGATCAACATGCAGTTCGGCGGGCACGGCATCGGCACGACGATGCACCAGGACCCGCACGTCTCCAACAACGGCCGCCCCGGTCGCGGCTACCAGCTGCGCCCCGGACTGCTGCTCGCGCTCGAGCCGTGGATCATGGCCGACACCGACGAGCTGGTCACCGACGACGACGGCTGGACCCTCCGCAGCGCCACCGGGTGCCTCACGGCCCACAGCGAGCACACGGTCGCGATCACCGAGGACGGGGCCGAGGTCCTGACGCTGCCGTCGCGCTGAGGCTCGTTCGAGGTCAGGTCGGGTCGGGCAGCAGGAACTCGCCAGTGACGATCCGCCAGCCGGCATCGGTCGCCATGACGGTGCCGGAGAGCACCAGCGCGAAGGTCCCGACGCGGGCGAGCACGGGTCGGGCTCGCGGCAGGAGGTCGCGCAGCCACGCCAGCAGCGCGACGGCGATCACCATCTCGACCAGTCGACCCCAGCGAGGCCGAGCGCAAGGCGGCGACCAGGCCGAGCGGTGATCTGGGGGCGAGCCATGGCCTTCGGCCGGAGCACGGGAGCTGTCAACGCGCGAAGAGCGCCCTGTTCTCCTCGATCCATCTGATCTCCGCCGCTTCTTGCTCGAGGCTGCCCTCGGCAACCCAGGTCTTCTGAGGTTCCAGCCCCTGGTCGGCGAGGAAACGGACGTGCTCGATGGTTGCGTGACGACGTCGGATCACCGCGTCGACCACGTCGAAGTCGGCCGGGATTCCATAGGCGTCGAGGAAGGCATCGATGCGCGCACGACGGTCGGGCACCTCAGGGAAGTGGTGCCACTCCAGAGCCGATGCGTCGTCGCGCATGGGGGCGAACCACAGGAGGGCGTACGCCACGTCGTCCAGCCGAGGTGCAGGGTGCAGGAAGTCCCAGTCGAGAAGCGCGATCGCCTCTCCGTCTCGCCAGACGAAGTTCCACGGCCCGGGATCGCCGTGAACGAAGACGTCACCGCCTGCGGCCATCGGCGGCGCGTCGAAGACGGCGGCCTGTGGTGGAACCCAATCAGCCGAGGCGTCGTGGATACGTCGAAGCAGATGCGCGGCTGAACGGAGACCCTCCTCGTGGTGCTGGTTCTTCCATCCGTCCCCGCCGCTCTCACCGTCGATGTAGCGCAGCACCTCGGTCTCATCGCTCAGCGACAGCGGCTCTGGAACACAGTCCAGGCCCTTGTCCCGGAGGTGGCGCAGGAACGAATGCACTGTCCGGCTCTGAGGCCCCGCCGGCCGCATCACTGTTGCGCCAGACAGCTTCACGGGACGGAACTGTTCATTCACTTCTGCTGCTCGGTTCAGTGCCTCGTCATCGGCCACACCTGCACCCTCACACACGCGGAGGACAGGTCACCATCGGGTTGTCTGGGACGCGGCTGCACGAGAAGCACGAGCATCCCCAAGGGTGATCCGTCGAGGTCGCCAGGCGACGAGGCTGGGACGACACATCTCACGAAGGAGCGCAGCATGTCTGATGACGCCAAGGCGGCCAAGGAACTGGTCGAGACGCTGAAGGACGGCGAGCGGGGCTTCGCCCACGCGGCCGACAAGCTCCGCGACGGAGAGCACCCCGAGTGGGCAACGGTTCTTCAGCGCTTCTCCGCGCAGCGCGCAGGCTTCTGGCGCGAGATCGTCGATCTCGGGCACGACTACGGCGACGACGTCGACGAGAGCGGCACCGTCGCTGCGGCCATGCACCGTGGCTGGATCTCGCTGAAGGACGCCCTCACCAGCGACGACGCCGACGCCGTGCTCAAGGCGGCTGCGACCGGTGAGGATCACGCGGTCTCGGAGTACGAGGACGCCCTCAAGATGGACCTCAGCGCAGGCTTCCGCGAGGTCGTCGTACGCCAGCAGGCCGCCGTCGTCGCCGCCCGCGACGAGGTCAAGGCGCTCCAGGGCGCTGGCTGACAGGTCACTGGCCCGGCGCCGCACGACTCAGGTACCTCGAGATCGATGTACCCGTCGGTCGCTCAGGTGGACCGCATTGCAGCGACACTCTTCACGAGACGACGCAGCGGTGTGTCGCGCTGCACGCTGAGGCGGCCACCATCCTGCGTCAGACCGAAGTGGGACAGGAGGTCCTGGCGCCCCTCCCGCTCGGCCATCAGCAAGATCGCGTCCTGGTCGTAGGAGTCAGCGAGCTCGGCGGCGAGGGCCAGGTCGTCGGCCGCGACGGCATCGTTGATGGACTCGACGTAGTTGGCGTAGAGGGCGTTGAGCTCGTCGATGAGGCGGGTCTGGTTGGTCATGGACAACCCCTTGGAGTCGCGATGTGGCTCAGTGGTGATCTCCAGTCTCGGGCAGGAAGTGGATCGATCAAATAGACCGACGCCATGACCTTGGGCACGCCGTCACCCGGTCGACGCGAGAAGGCCGTTGTCGAGATCCGGATGTCCCCGACGCGGCAGGACGCTGTTCGATCCGCAATCGTGCCAAGTCAGACCTAAGGTCGTCACGTGAGCGAACTCCCCGTCCTCGATGCGACTGACCAGCGCATCCTCGGCAGCCTGCTGGAGAAGCAGACGACCGTGCCCGCCACCTATCCCCTCTCCGCGAACGCACTGGTGTCGGCGTGCAACCAGAGGAGCAGCCGCGACCCCGTCACCGACCTCGACCAGCAGACCGTCGAGCGGACCGCGAAGTCGCTCAAGGAGCGCGGGCTGTTGCGGATCGTGTGGTCCGACACCGGGCGCCGGACACTGAAGTACCACCAGATCCTCGACGAGCATCTCGCCCTCGAGCCCGATGAGCGGGCGCTGCTCACGGTGCTGCTGCTCCGCGGGGCGCAGGCGCCGGGTGAGCTGCGCACCCGCACCGAGCGGTTGCACGGGTTCGCCGACCGGGGCCAGGTCGAGGAGTGCCTGCGCCGGATGGCGAGCCGCCCGCAACCGCTGGTGCGCGAGCTCGAGCGCCGGTCCGGCCAGCAGGATCCGCGCTGGATCCACCTCCTGGGAGCCGCGCCCGAGCAGACCTCAGGCGAAACGGGCCCAACCGGGAGTGCCGACACGTCGCGCATCCGCGTCACGCAGATCATCGCCGACCTTCACGTACCCGACCTCCCCGCCTCCAGGAGCTTCTACAGCGACTACCTCGGGTTGGCCGAGGAGGAGTTCAACCTGGGCTGGGTGGCCCGCCACACCTCGCCGGCATCCAGGGCGACGCTCCAGGTCATGACCAGCGATGCCACCGCACCCGTGGACCCCGTGGTCTCGGTCATGGTCGACGACGTCGAAGCCGCCTACCGTCAAGCACAGGAGCGCGGCTACGAGATCGTGCATCCCCTGACGACCGAGACCTGGGGCGTGACTCGCTTCTTCGTCCGCGCTCCCGATGGCAATGTGCTCAACGTCGTTCAGCAGCACGCAAGCTGAGGGCCCTGGTCATCCGCGGCGGTAAGGCGCAGGTTGCGAACTGTTCGGGTGGGCTGCTGGAGCGAGGTCCGGTGACTGGGACGGAACGCCGCCGGGTTCAGGCGGCGTCGGAGCTGCCAGCTTCCCCATGACAGCACCTCGGCGCGTGCGTCGAACGTTCGCGTCATGACTGGCTGGCACCTGGCTCTGACCTATTCACTTGACACACGCACTGAATGGAGAACACTCGAGGAAGGGACAGCACTCCAGCGACTCGCGCTGGTTGGGAGCGACCCGGAAGAAGGACCGGCGATGACTGACCGGAGCCGCACCTCGTCAATCGTCCCACCAGCCGGGCGGTACAAAATGGACCCCGAACGCTCCCGGGTGACCTACTCCGGCAAGCACCGTTTCGGCACGGGCACCGTTCATGCCACGTTCACCGTGCGCGAAGGTGACCTCAGCATCGGCGTGACCGGGGCACCGTTCAGCGCCGATATCACCATCGACGCCGCAAGCTTCGCCTCGGACAGTGCAAGGCGCGACAAGGACGTACGCTCGGCCGGGTTGCTGGACGTCGAGAGATATCCAGACATCACCTTCGCCTCTCACACCATGCAAGAGACCGAGGGTGGGTGGCTCGTGCCCGGCACGGTGACTGCGCATGGGCACACGGTGCCGGTCGAGGTGCAGGTCGACAGCCTCGTCTCCGATGGTCCAGACCTGCGCATCCGCGGCTCGGCAGTGCACCTGGACCGCACCGCGTTCGGCGTCACCAAGGGACGAGGCATGGTCGGTCGCTACCTGGACCTCGAGATCGACGTGGTCGCGAGACCCAACTAGGCGCCTCGGCGTCGCTCGGGAGCGCGAGACATCTCCGCGACGCCGCGGTCTCAGCCGTGAGGTGCCCTTCCCGGCAACCCGTCACACAGCCATCCCACGAAGACTCCGCGGGACTGGAGGGGGAACGCTGCTACTGAGGGCCTGGTGAGTAGCGGCGTTCCCGTACCGAAGCGGCACGCAGACCCTTGCGAGACGCAGCACGTCGTCGCAGTGCGCGAACGCGGCGACAGGACGCAGGTCAGGCGGAGCGCTCGTGCTCGAGTCGTTCCAGGAGTGGGGGCAGGTCCCATTCCTACCCGGCCATATGGCCGCGCGTCCATGCTGCCCGACGGCGCCCGCGGGGACGGGATGAGTGTGGATGGATGCCCTGCGCGACTGCATCGACGGCGCGCATACTCGGCAGATGAGAGCCAACGACGTGCTGGGCGCTGTTGTCGCCACGACTCTGGCGCTGTTGATGGTCGCCTGCGGCTCCGAGGTGACGGGCGCCGCGGACCGGGCCGAGCGAGGCAATGATGAGGACGGCGCTTCCTCAGGTGACAGCTCCGGCAGCCAGAGGGAGCAGATCACCCCGGAGGGAATCGCGGCGGTGGTCCTCGAGCACCTCGGGCAAGACGCCGTGCGGGAGTTCGTCGCCGTCTCGCCTGACGAGGAGCCTGGCACGGTCGGGGTCATGGTCCATCTCCGCGACCGCACCCCCCACAACTTCGGAGTGACGGTCTATCCGCCGGAGCAGGCCGAGGCTTTTGGTGCGGAGTGCGGCCAGGAGCGAGGCATGGTGGGCGAGGAGCGGTGCCGGACCCTCGAGGACGGGACCGTCATCAGCATGCGCGTGATCGCCGAGGGCTTCAGCGATGACAACACCGAGGGCAGCGTGCTCCTGGGCAGCGTGGTCACCCCGGAGGACGGCGCCGTCCTGTCGATGTTCGAGAGCTACGACGACTCCCCGGCGATCAGCTCGGCAGACCTCGAGGCCCTGCTCACCGACTCCCGGCTCACCTGGCTCACCGACCCTGCTGTGAACGAGGCCGGAGACGTTGTGGACATGCACGATGCCAACGGCTGAGGGTGCGGCAGTCGCTGGTGGTTGAAGTCGAAGTCCCTGTGAGGGAGCGCGTGATGCAGAAGAAGAGGACTTCTGCTGCTGACATCGCGGCGGAGTGTCCGCCCCTGGCCGATCTCGCCGTCAGCGCTCGTCCTCGAAGACGACGTGCCCTGCCGGCAGCACCGAGCCGTCGTACTGGGTCATGAAGACATCCTCCAGGACACTGCGCACCCGGTCACGCTGCGATTCGTCGCACTCGATGCGGACGCAGTCGACCATGCCGATGCGATCGTGGCCGGAGTTGAAGCCCGCCAACGCAAGCGCGGTCTGGGGGGTCACGGGATCCACGCCGGCGGGAATCGCGAAGGCAAGGGTGTGCGTGTGCGGGTCCCTCAGGTGCGCCTCGCGCCGCGATTCCTCTCGGACCCAGTTGCGCAGGAAGAGGCTGATGGCGATGCTGCCGCCCACCACGACGACCACCAGGAACACGATTGCGGCGGCCATGACTTCCTCCTCTGTCGTTGTATGGGTATCTCTCGACTGTGCGCGCCGCAGTGGGGACATCGACAGGGCCACGTGTCACCCGGTCGGGGGGTCTCTGGTCCCGACTGCCGACGAGCCTGTATCGAAACGCCACTCGGTGTGGTGTTCCGGGCTCTCGCGGCACAGGGCTGGCCACCGCGCCGCTTCGCGCCGGAATGTCGCACGTTCGACCGCGCGGCGGGTCACTCAAGTTCGCCGGCCGGGGCTTCGTCGACGGGACGTTTTGCGCGCCTCGGCGTCCCGCGTTCCCACCAGTCGATCGGCGGAGCTCCGTGCAACTGGCCCGCGGTCACCTGGACGTTTCCGATGTTGCAGAACTTCCAGAGTTCTTTCGCGGCACGTGAGTACTGGAACAGGACCTCGTCGACGTCGACGGCCCTGAGTTCGCCGCTGCGGAACCGGTCAATCGCCTCGGCTACGTGCGCGACGAGTTCGGCGAGCTCCGCCTCCTGGTGGGCCGCCACCGCCTCGCGAGCGTGTTGACGATCTGACTTCTGGGACACGAACTGAGGCTAGTGCGGATCTCCGAACGAAGAGAATGCGTGCACTACTCGCGGCAGATCCGGGCGAGCGTAGCCGCCCTCAACGCGGCAGATGCGTGCGTTCGGGCTCGTAGCCTCACGCCCCCGGAATGGGCCCTGCGCTTTCCAATGATGACCGGGCCTTCTGTCCAATCAACGCCCCAGCACAACGGCGTGCGGAGATGTTGGCTACCGTCACCTTTGTGGGTGCTTGGGGTCCAGCCATCTTTTCGGACGACACGGCGTGCGACATCCGCGACGACTATCGCGAACTCCTCGAGGACCAGGTCCCGGACGACGAGGCGACGCAGCGCATCATCGACGCCAACGCGCACCTGGGCGACGACGAGAAGCATGTGCTCTGGCTCGCCCTGGCCGCAGTGCAATCACAACTGGGCCGCTTGGATGACCAGGTCAAGGCCAAGGCGCTCCACGTCATGGACAACGAGGCTGGACTCGAACTCTGGCAAGAGGCCGGCGCGGCGGAGCTCGCCAAACGCAAGGCGGCACTGGCCAAGCTTCGCGCCGAGCTGGTGGGACCACAGCCAGCCAGAAAGACCGTCAGGCGGCCCTGGCGTGACGTCACCGACCTCCGCGCAGGTGACGTTCTCAGTCTCGGGGAGGGGGACTTATGCCAGCTGTTTCGTGTGCTCCGGGTCGACGACGCGCGGATTGGGGCAGCACCGATTCTCGGCTGGCTGGACTGGCATGGCTCCCGAGTGCCCTCAGATCGACGAGTCCGTCGTCTCAAGGTCCGGCTGCAGAACCACCTCGGGCCGACGCGCCCCGATACGTATCGGGTTGCTCGACACAGGAAGAACGATCCCGACTGGACTTCGCTTGGCTTCACCTTGGTTGCGCACCTCGAGCCACGGGCAGAGGAAGCCGAGGCGGCCGCTTGGGCCTACACCGCGTGGACCGGCTTGGTCGAAATCATTCAGCAGGAGCGAAGGCCGTAGCGGTGCACGTTGCTGGCCCGCTGCGGATCGCGTACTGACAACGGCGTGTCTGTGCGCTTCGCAAGAGGAACTGCGACGCTTGGTGAGTGACGGAGCGCGAAGGACTGATCGAGCTCGTTCCACGGATCATGAGCGACGACTACCCCAGTGACGAGGAGATGGAGTTCCTCGTCCGAGAGTTCGAGTCCTCCGTTCTTTACCCAGGCGCCTCAGCCTGATCTTCTGGCCACCGGACGAGCGGCGTCGGCGAAGGCGCGACCCGACGGTGCTGCTAGGGGCGGCGAGCGCCCAGCCGGTGGTGTACACCCGCCGGGGCCTCGCCGAGCCCGCCAACATGACCAGTCCGATAGGGCATCACGACCGGATCGCGTGCGTGCCTCCGCTTCGAGGCACGGCACAGGATCAGGAAGAGTCCGATCAGACCGATCGCCACCCACACCATGATTGTCAAGGTAACACCGCCAGACGCGGGCGGTCGCGCGCTCCAGGTCCCTCCCGACGCGCACGCTGATCGGCAGATCCGCGCACCCATCGCGGCATGAGTGCGTCGGGTGCGGATGGTCAACAGTCATGATTGATCTGACTCAGGACAAGGAGGGTGATGAGGCAACCGACGCTTTTCCTGATGGTGGGGCTTCCGGCTACCGGCAAGACGACTGCTGCCCGACGCATGGAGGTCGATCACCGTGCCCTTCGTCTTACGAAGGATGAATGGATGAAGGCGCTCTACTTAGAGCAGAACCCGTCGTCCGCCTCCGACGTGATCGAAGGACGGCTCATCGAGATCGGTCTGCGTGCACTCGAGCTGGGTCTCAACGTGGTGATCGACTTCGGCCTGTGGGGTCGGGATGAGCGCTCCGCGCTGCGCCAGGCAGCAACAGACCGTGGCGCTGGCGTGGAGATGCACTACTTCGAGGTTTCCGTAGTCGAGCAGCGGAGACGACTGGATCAGCGGCTGATGGTCGAGCCGCACACCACGTGGCCCATCCGGGAACAGGAACTGGTCGGATGGGCCGACAAGATGCAGGTCCCAACACCCGGAGAGGTTGACGGCAGCGAGGCGATCGATGGTCCACCGCCGGGATTCATGTCATGGGACGAATGGCGCTGGGATCGCTGGCCGCCCTCGGTTGCCTGAGCGCTACCGCTCATCGGCAGATTCGGACGTTCCCCGACAGGCGTCGGAGCTACTTGACCGCCGTCGGTCAACTGAGGTGCGGGTCCATGGGAGTCGAATGTTCATCTGAATGCGTGTTCAGAGGACGGACTGGGTACGGCAGACTGCGCTCGCCCGAACGAATAGGACGTACATCCCACCATGGCAACTGACTACGACGCATCTCGCAAGAGCGAGGAGGAGCAGAAGGAGGAGAGCCTCGAGGCTCTTCGCCTCGCTGCGACCGACAAGGACGCGAGCTCCAGCAAGATCGACGAGGACGAAACCGAGGCCGCAGAGTCCTTTGAACTGCCCGGAGCCGACCTGTCGAATGAGGAGCTCAGCATCGAGGTGGTGCCGAAGCAGGACGACGAGTTCACGTGCTCGGTGTGCTTCCTCGTGCACCATCGCAGCGCGCGGATCGCAGACACCCCGCTCGTTTGTCGCGACTGCGCCTAATCGCGCGCGCATCGGTCGGGCCGGCGGTCGGTCGGGGGATCGAGGCCGGATAGGTCGTCGGCGCACTGAGCCGGGGCGGATCCGGACGTCCCCGACAGGCGGCAGTATGGGGCAGCTACGCCGGCTCGCCAGGCCGGGGGGACAGGCCCCCACGCGGTCGTAGCGACGCGACGCCGCGTTGATTTGCCCAGAGCGAAGTGATCTGGCCGCTCAGCCACCCGGCAAAGGATCTATCGCAGCGAACTGCATCAGCGGCGCAATGACGCACCTTCCCGAGCCCTCGACCACGCGATGAGCGGCCTTGGGCGGGCTTCGCCCGCAGTGCTGGTGCAGAGCGTCCACATTCATTCTGGCCACGTCTAATCGGTTGTGAGCGGTTGGCGCTTCCCTGGCCGTCGCTCGCCAACTCGCGGCACTACCTCCCGATGCCCGGCCGACGAGCGGCATGGGCCACGTGCAATGACCACGTGCAATGACCACGTGCAATGACCACGTTTTCGTGTGGGTGACCATTTGCATCAAATAGATTTGGTAGTAACGTCGCTTGACATGAAATCTCGCGCCTACCGGATGGCGGCACGGGCAGAAGGGGTCCAGGCGACCCGCACCGCGATTCTCGACGCGTGTCTGATGCTGTCGACGCAGCAACCCATCGCCTTGATCACTCTCGAGGCGGTGGCCGCCCAGGCGCGAGTGAGCGTGCAGACCATCCTGCGGCACTTCACCAGCAAGGCCGGGCTCATCGAAGCCACCGTGGCATACGGGACGGAACTGATTGCCGCAGCGCGCACCGCCGACCCGGGAGACATCGACTCCGCGGTGCACCGCTTGTTGGATCAGTACGACGCCGGTGAAGGCAAGCTGGCGCTCCTGCTGCTCGCCCAGGAGGAGACAGATCCCGAGGCCGTCGCGACTATCGCTGCAACAGGCAAGTCGGTCCACCGCCGGTGGGTCGAGGACGTCTTCGCGCCGTACACGAACGACCCTGCGGTGATCGACCTCCTGGTCGTTGCGACCGACGTCTACACGTGGAAGTTGCTGCGCCGCGACCGGGGCCTGAGCCGAACCGACACCGAAGCCCGCGTCCACGCCCTGATCAACGCGATCCTCGATCGAAAGGGCTCGCCATGACCAGGTATCTCTTCGTGACCTGGGACGGCGGCGGCAACCTTGATCCGGAGCTCGCGGTTGCAGTCGAGCTGCGAGTCCGGGGTCACGACGTTCGCTTCCTCGGCCACAGAGCGCAGGAACAGCGGATCCGAGATGCCGGCATGGTGTTCTCGACGTACGCCACGGCGAAACCGTTCGACGGTCGTGAGCCGCACTCCACCGCCCGGATGCTGGCCTTGGTGAGTGACCGCACCATGGGCCAGGATGTCTTGACGTCGCTGGAGAGCGCGCCGGCGGACGTCGTGGTGGTCGACGGGTTGCTCTTCGGGGTCATGCAGTCCCTGCATGCGAGCGGACGCTCATGGGTCACCTTCGCGCACGCGTTCGACAGCTACTGGCGCAAGGCTGCTCGAGGCCCCCTCGGCCTGGCGCTCCGGCTGCGCGGCTGCCCTCTTCTGTCGTTGTACGACGCCGGTTCACCGACGCTGGTGATGGCGCTGCCGGGCCTGGACCACGGTGCCGGCGACGTTGTGCACGCCGGACCGACTGCAACCGGCCAGTCTGCGACCCCTAGGGAGAAGACCATCCTGGTCAGCTTCAGCACCTTCGGTTTCGCCTCTCTCGTCGGACTGTGGCAGCGGACCTTCGACGCGCTCGGCGATGTCGACGCGCGCGTGCTCGCCACTGTGGGGCCGTCGGTGCCGGTCGGTCGACTACGCATCCCGGAGTCGATCGAGGTGCACCAATGGCTGCCTCACGCGGAAGTCCTCCCTGACGCGTCCCTGGTAATCAGCCACGGCGGCCACGGGACAGCGATGGCAGCGCTTGCGCACGACGTCCCGCTGCTGATCCTGCCGCTCGACCGCAGGAGCGACCAGCCGCTGGTCGGCCGGGCGATCGCCCGCACCGGCGCGGGACTGAGCCTGTCCCGGAACTCCAAGCCTGCGCAGATCAGGGCGGCCGCCGAGCAACTGCTGGCCGACGGTCCGCACCGCGCCGCCGCGGCCCGACTGGGAGCCGAGATCCGCGAGCTCGACGGCCGCCGCCGCGCGGCCGACATCCTCGAGAAGGAACGCCATGAGTGATCCACCCATCGTCACGGTGAACCTCGGCCATGCTGCAGTATCTCCGGGGCCGACGCGGCGCATTGGGCCAGCCTCCGGGAGGGTCACACCCGCGGGCCCGGCCATCAGACCGAGGTAACGTGCCGGCGTTCACCGCAGCGGCGGCGAGGATGTCCCGCCTGATCGGCTTGGTCAGCGGGTCTGGAGCTGGAACGGCGCCCAGGTGTCCATCGACCCGCGGCGAGGCGCCACGGCGTACTCCATCGACCCGTCGACGCCGAGGCGGACGACCGCCCACCTGTCGGCCTGGTAGGTGACCACCAGCACGTGCTCGGCGTCCTCCCAGACCTCGTCGAAGTACGTCGCGGATCGACCGTTGCGCGCGCTGGTGAAGCTGTGGACCGTCTCGCCGTCCGTGGTCGTGAGGACGTCCAGCGAGTTCGGTCCGAACCCGTCGGCGTACGCCGGGGTGCCGAGGACGTGGCGGTTGTCCGGCGAGATGTCGGAGAGCTGGTTGTCACAGGTGCGCCACCGGACCTGCCACGACCGCAGGAGCGCGCTGCACGAGCCGAAGTCGCTGAGGGAGGTGATGCCGCCGAGCCAGCGGCCGCGCCCGGTGGAGACGATCCGGAGGTGGGGGACGCGGTCGACGATTCCGTGGGACGACGTGTAGTGGGCGGTCCGCGGCCCGTTGACGTAGACCGAGCAGCCGTTGCTCGTCGCGTCCTCCTTGCAGCTGTCGCCGATCACCGCGGCTGCGCGGCCCCTGCCGGTGATCGGGACCGGGTTGAACGCCAGCACCCGGTCGCCCTCCTCGTCGATCGTCCACACCTTGCCGGCCCTGCCCGAGAACCCGACGGCCGTGCCCTTCGCGGAGACGCCGAGGCCTTGACCTGTGCGCCACTCGCGGCGGCCGGGAGCGCCGTCGGCGTCGATCCACCGGGTCCGGGTCCCGCCACGGCCGAAGGTCTGGATGACGTGGCCGGAGCCCATCGGCGCCATCTCGGCCAGACGGTTCGGGGCGGGGATGCGGGTGCCGTCGGTCCCGTGGATGACTGTCTTCCCGGACCGTCGCTCGCTCCACGAGATTGCAGGCGGGTCACCCCGGGGGAGGTCACGGACGTCGAGGACGGTGCTGGGGGCCGCCCGATCGCCGGCCGTCACGTCGGCGGACGACGAGGGCGTCGTCGCAGCGAGCCCGGCGGTGACGGCGAGTGCGGCGGTCAGGGCGGCAGTCCGAGAGAAGGTCTTCATGTCAGGGAGACGTCGCGAGCGGCCCCCGGGTTGCCCTGTCTAGCCCGGGAACGACGGCGGCAGCCCACGTCCCTCGTCGGCCAGCACCTCCCGCAGTCGCTCGGGTCGGTTGGTGATCAGACCGTCGACTCCGAGCCGCACGAGGTGGCGCATCGTCGCCGCGTCGTCCACGACGTACGGCACGACCGCCAGCCCGGCGGCATGGGCCGCGTCGACGAGGGCCGCGGTGGCGAACGGGCGGTACGCCGGGTCGTCCACGCCCGAGGTGTACGGCGAGCCGTGGATCGGCGAGATCGCGGTGAAGCCCTCGTCCGCTGCGGCGCGCACGAAGTCGTCGCCGACCGGGAGCCCGTCGAACCACGGCGAGGGCGCCTCGGCCGTGCCCCTCAGGTACTTCGGTGAGACGAGCAGGTTGCGCGCGAGACCGGGCTCGGCGTCACCGACGCGGCGCAGCACGCCCCAGTCGAAGCACTGGATGCTGGTCCGCCCGACGAGCTCGTCGATCCGCAGCGCCTCGACGACCCGCGCCACGAACTCCTCGCGCGACGTCAGGCCGCTCTCGTCGATCGCGTCGTACTTGATCTCGAGGTTGACCCGCACCGGGTCGGCCCCGCGCTCGTCGAGCAGCGCGGCGACCTGCCGCAGCAGGGGCATCGTCGGCGGGAGGTCGGAGCGGGTGAGCTCGCGGATCCTCCGGGTGTCGTCGAGGGCAGGGTCGTGGGCGACCACGACGTCGTCCTCGGCTGTGAGGTGGACGTCGAGCTCGAGCGTCGAGACACCGAGGGCGAGGGCGCGCCCGAAGGCCTCGAGGGTGTTCTCGGGCCAGAGGCCCGCGCCGCCGCGGTGGGCCTGGAGGTCGAAGGTCACTCGGCGTAGAGGGCGTCGACCACGTCGGCGTACTTGGTCTTCACCACGCGTCGCTTGAGCTTGAGCGTCGGGGTGAGCTCCTCGGACTCGGCCGTCCACTCGTCGGCCAGCAGCTCCCAGGCCTTGACCTGCTCGGGGCGGGAGAGGCGCTCGTTGGCCTTGTCAACGGCCGCCTGGGCCATCGCCCGGATCTCCGGCCTGGCCGAGAGGTCGGCGAGGTCGGTGAACTCGATGCCCATCTTCGCCGCGACCAGCGGCGCGATCTCGCCGTCGAGGGTGAGGATCGCGACGACGTACGACCGGTCGTCGCCGAGCGCCATGGCGTGGCCGATGATCGGCGACTCCTTGAGGTAGTTCTCGATGTTGGAGGGCGCGATGTTCTTGCCCGCCGAGGTGATGATCAGCTCCTTCTTGCGGTCGATGATCGAGTAGAAGCCGTCCTCGTCGACCGTGCCGATGTCGCCGGTGTGGATCCAGCCGTCCTCGTCGATGAGGTTCCGCGTGGCCTGCTCCTGCAGGTGGTAGCCCGGGGTGTTGACCGGCCCGCGGCACAGGATCTCGCCGTCCTCGGCGAGCCGGACCTCGATGCCGGGGTTGGGCCGCCCGACCGTGCCGAGCTTGAAGGCGCCCGGGCCGTTGGAGGTGAAGGCGCCAGTGGTCTCGGTCATCCCGTAGACGTCGTAGACCTGCAGGCCGAGCCCGCCCATGAACTTCGCGACCTCGAGCGGCATCGGCGCCGCCGCGCTGGCCGCCCACTGCACCTGGTCGAGCCCGAGCAGCAGCCGGAGGAAGCCGAGGATCGCCTCGTCGGCCTTCGCGTACGCCTCCTCGACCTCGGGCGTCATCTCGTTGCCGTGCTCGTGGGCCTGCGTCCACGCCAGCCCGGCGGCCATCGCGTTGGTGACCAGCTCGTGGTTGGCCGGGTCCGGGTCCTCGGCGAGCTTGGCGGAGATGCCGGTCTTGATCTTCTCCCACACCCGCGGGACCCCGAAGAACGCGGTGGGGTGCACCTCGCCGAGCGCTCCGAGCAGCCCGGCGGGGTCGGGGATCGCGTGCACGTGGTTGCCGAGGAACGGGGGAGCGTACGTCGCCAGCACCCGCTCGGCGATGTGCGCGAGCGGGAGGTAGCTGATCGTGCGCTGCGGCCCCTGAAGCCCTGCGGCGTCGAGGGTGGAGACGGCCTCGTACATGACGTTGTGGTGGGTGAGCACCACGCCCTTGGGGTTGCCGGTCGTGCCGGAGGTGTAGAGGAAGGTCGCCGGCAGGTCTGGGGTGATCCGGTCCATCCGCTCCTCGACGCCGCTCGTGTCCTGACCGCGGGCGAGGAAGTCGTCCCACGTCATCACGCGCGGGTCGTCGACGCGGTCGACGTCGGCCAGCATCACGACGTGGCGGATCGAGTCGACCTCGTCGAGGGCCTTCTCCCAGCGCTGGTAGCGGTCGTGGTCCTCGAGCACCACGACCACGGGCCGCGACTCCCCGGCGATGAAGGCGACCTGGTCCTGCGCGAGGGTGTTGTAGATCGACATCGGCACGGCCGCTGCCGTCATCGCGCCGTAGTCGGCCAGCGTGTGCGCGGTGCGGTTGGCGGCCATGATCGCCACCGGGTCGCCCTTCTCGACACCGAGGTCGACGAGTGCCGCGGCGACCTGCTGGGTCAGCAACCACGTCTCTGCCCAGGTGATCGTGGACCAGGTCTCGCCCTCGGGCACGTCGAACCGGTCGGAGAACGCCGGCTGGTCGCCGTACTTGTCCGCGGCCTGCCGCACCGTGGCGGGCATGTGCAGGCCGAGGATGCGCGCCTCGTACTGCTCGCGCACGGCCAGAACGTCGGGGTCGGGCGCGAGCTCGGGGTCGGGGTTGGTCATGTCCGGCTCCTCGGAGGTGCGGTGTGTGGCGGGGGTCACATCATGGCGGCACGCCCCGGCAGATTCCATAGCCCTCTGGCCCGGGTCGCTCGCTCGTCGACCGCTCGTGGGCCTTAGGCCCGTGGCGGGAGCCGATGAAGGGTGACGTCGCGCAGCCGGCCGTCGTCGGCGGTCGCGGACATGAAGGTGCAGTGCGGCTGCCGCCGGCGGTCGGTGGGGGAGCCCGGGTTGAGCAGCCGCAGCCCCGTGGACGTCGTGGTGTCCCAAGGGACGTGGCTGTGGCCGAAGACCAGCACGTCGAGGTCTCCGTACGCCTCGCTCATCCGCTCCTCGCGGCCCTTCGCCTGCCCGGTCTCGTGGACCACGCCCAGAGCGAGGCCCTCGACCTCGGCACGGGCGACCTCCGGCAGGCGATCGCGCAGCTCGCCGTGGTCGTTGTTGCCCCAGCAGGCCACCAGCCGGGCCGACCGCGCCTCGAGCTCGTCGAGCAGCGCCACGTCGACCCAGTCCCCGGCGTGGACGACGAGGTCGGCCGCGTCGACGGCCTGCCACACCTCCTCCGGGAGGGTCCGGGCGCGCTTGGGCACGTGGGTGTCGGCCAGCAGGAGGAGTCGGGAGGGCACGGCCCCAGTCAACTCCACGTCCGGTGGGTACCCGTGAGGCGATGACTGCACCCGGAGCACCGGGCCGCTGCAGAAGTGGTCCAGACCTCACGTCGTCCTGCTGCCGCCGCGCTCGGACAGACGTAGCCTGAGGGCAGGAGTCCTTCCTTTCTGGAGATACCATGAACCACGGCCGCCGACTCATCCTGACCGTCACGACGACGATGCTCGCCGCGGTCCTCGCCCTGACTGTCGCTCCCGCACAGAGCGCGCAGGCGGACATCGGGCCCGGTGCGGTGTCGGGGACCGTGACCGACACTGCGGGCGACCCGGTGCCCGACATCGTGGTGTCCTTCTACCGCGAGGGCAGCCTCGTCGGCCAGGACGAGACCGACGCCACGGGTGCCTACGAGGTGGGTCCGCTCCAGCCGTACGCCTTCGGCTACTACGTGGAGTTCTACGACCCCGGCGGCGCGTTCGCCACGGAGTGGTACGACGACCGGAGCCCCGGCGACTTCCTCTACGTCCCTGTTCCCGTCGTGGCCGACGACACGACGACAGGGGTCAACGCCGTGCTGGAGGCCGCGTCCACCATCACCGGGCGTCTGACGACCGCGACCGGAGCACCCCTGGTGGGCGGGAAGGTCTCCATGTGGGTGGGACAAGGGGGCGGCTACTGGTCGTGGCGCACCGTCTACACGACCGACGCCGCCGGTCGCTACACCATCGACAGGCTCAAGGCGCGCACCTACCTCGTCGAGTTCTACGACCCGGCGACCGGGCTCCAGGAGTTCTGGGACAACGCGTCGAACCTGTACGCCTCGACGCCCGTCGCGCTGGCGAGCGGCAGCACGGTCACGGCCGACGCCATGCTCGGGGGCACGATCACGAACACCCAGGCGCCGACCATCAGCGGGGCGCCCGAGGTGGGCAAGGCGCTGACCGCGTCCCCGGGTGCGTGGACTCCTGCGGGCATCGCGCTCACCTACCGGTGGGTGGTCGGGGCGGACAGCGACCCGACCGACGACCCGACGGGCGCCGTCTACGTGCCCGGCGCCGCAGACGTCGGCAAGACCATCCGGGTCCGTGTCACCGGCACCGCACTGGGCTGGCTGCCCGGCTCGGCACTCTCCGCCCCGACCGCGCCCGTCTCCGACCCGACCGGGCCCGTCGCCCCTCCGCCTGCGGTCGTCAACGTGGTGCGCCCGCGCATCAAGGGCGTCGCGAGGGTCGGGCGCACCGTCTGGGTCTCCCGCGGCCAGTGGGAGCCCGATACGGTCGCGCGCTCCTACCAGTGGTTCGTCGCCGGCCGGCGCGTGCGCGACGCCACCCTGCGTCGCTTCGTCCTCAGGCCCAGCCACCTCGGCAAGCGGGTGAAGGTGCGGGTCCGCGCCACGGCTGCGGGGCACAGCCAAGCGACCGTCTGGACCAGGACGGTCCGCGTACGCCGCTGACGACCGTCGTCACTCCGCCGCGGCGGCTGCGGGCCGGGTCCGCAGCCGGGCCTGCACCTCGCCCAGGCGTACGAGGAACGCGCGCTCGTCGAGGCGCTTGCGCCGCAGCCACGCGGTGACCTCGTCGTTGCACTTGCTCGCGTTGCACGAGCGGCAGGCCGGGACGACGTTGAGCAGCGTGTAGCGACCGCCGCGCGAGATGGGCAGCACGCAGTCCTTCTGCAGCGGCGTGCCGGTCACGCCGCAGTAGGCGCAGCAGCCCCACGCCTCCTGCAGCGCCGTCCACTCGGCCGGGCTGAGGTCGTGCTCGACGGCGGCGATCCGCCGCTTGCGCCGCGTGGCTGCCCGGGCGCGGCGGGTGCGGGCGGCAGGCATGGCCTCAGGGTAGGGGCGACGGTGCCGCGACCGGGTGAGGCGCGGGGAGAGGCGGGCGTCCGGGTAGGTTCGGCGCATGGCACCCGACGACTCCACCACCGACGACATCGTCGCCGAGGCGGCGCTCCAGCTCTGGTCGGCGGCCCAGACCGACTTCGACCCCTTCGAGGTCCCCTCCGAGGAGTGGCCCGAGACGGCCGTGCCGGTCCGCGACGCCGACATCGCCGTCGACACCCACCTCGACGTCCAGGACGTGCGCGATGCGCTCGAGCGCCTCGACGGCGTGAAGGTCGTCGTGGGGCGGGAGGCCGGCACGTGCAGCGTCCTGCGGGTGATCCCCGACGACACCGCGCTCTGAGGGCGGGGACACGAGATGGTCGCGAGCCGATCAGCCCGCGAGCGCAGGGCGGGCGTGCAGGCAGGGCCCCTGGCTCGGGTGAAGATCGACCTCGACGGCGAGCAGCAGTTCCTCTACCGGATCAGCTGCACCACGTGCGTGGCGCGCGGGCGCTCGCCGTGGTCGACGCACCGCTCCGGTGGTGACAACGGCTTCATGGCCGCGATGGACCGCTGGACCTTCCACCTCGTCGAGAAGCATCCCGGTGAGGACGCACCGTGCCTGGCCTTCCTCGCCGAGGCCCAGCAGCGCCTGCACGAGAGGCGCGAGCAGGCGCCGGGATGAGCCCGCTCAGGCGTCCTTCGGCATGACGATCCACGCGATGATGTAGGCGATCTCGCCCGCACCCACCAGGCCGAACAGCACGAAGCCGAGGCGGACCAGGCCGCGGGAGACGCCGAAGCGGTCGGCGAGGCCGGCGCAGACGCCGGCGATGATCCTGCCCTGACGGGGGCGGACGAGCTTCGAGGTGGCCATGGGCCATGTCTACACGGTCAGCCTCGGCTTCTCGACCGCTGAGGCGCGCGGGGGGCGTGGTGGCGTTCACTAAGGTCGACGCGTGGAGACAGACGTCGTCGTCGTGGGTGCCGGACTGGCCGGCCTGCGCTGTGCGCAGGCGTTGACCGCGGCCGGTCGCGAGGTCGTCGTGCTGGAGGCGTCAGACCGCGTCGGCGGCCGCATCCGCACCGACCGCATCGACGGCTTCCTCGTCGACCACGGCTTCCAGCTGCTCAACCCCGCCTACCCCGCCGTGCGCCGCTGGGTCGACGTCGACGCCCTCCGCCTGCAGCCGTTCGGTGCCGGGGTCGCCGCGCGCACCGAGGGCGGGCTGAGGATGCTCGGCCACCCGCTTCGCGAGCCCGCGCTCCTCCCGCAGACCCTGCGTGCCGTCGCCGGCCGTCCCGCGGAGGTGGCCGCGCTCGCCCGTTGGGCCGCACCGCTCCTGCGCCCGCGCCGGGGGACGTCGCTGTCGGAGGTCCTCGCGTCCCGCGCGGACGTCGACCGGCGTACGGCCCTCGACCGGGCGGGCGTGGACGGGTTCCTGCGGCGAGTGGTGGACCGGTTCTTCGCCGGCGTCCTGCTCGAGGACGACGGCAGCACCGCCGACCGGTTCGCGCTCCTCCTGACCTGGATGTTCGCGCGCGGCGTGCCGGCCCTGCCGAGGGAGGGCATGGCCGCGCTGCCGGCACAGCTCGCGGCCGGGCTCGACGACCGCGTCAGGCTCGGTCAGGCGGTGCACCGGGTGAGCGGCACGACCGTCGAGACCGACGACGGCACGTGGACCGCCGACCACGTCGTGGTCGCGACCGGCGCCCCCGAGGCGGCCGCCCTGATCGGGGTCGACGCGCCCGCCACCAAGGGAGTCGCCACCGTGTGGTGGTCGGCCCCCGACGCCCCGGACACCGACCTGCTCCACGTCGACGCGAGGCCGACCCCGACCGGCCCGCTGGTCAACGCCGCCGTCGTCTCCCGCGCCGCTCCGTCGTACGCCCCACCCGGCCGCCACCTCGTCCAGGGCTCCGCCCTGCTGGGACCCGGCCGCGACACCGACGAGCCGTCGATGCGGCGCCACGCCGGCGACTTGCTCGGCACCGGCGCCACCGGCTGGGAGGTCGTCGCGCGCCACGACGTCCCCCACGCCCTCCCCGCGCAGCCGGTGCCCTACAGCGCGACCCGTCCGGTGCGGCACGGTGACGTGCTCGTGTGCGGCGACCACCGCGACACCGGCTCCATCCAGGGCGCGCTGGTCAGCGGCCAGCGCGCGGCCGACGCGGTGCTGGAGGGACGGTCGTGAGGAGCGCGGGCGAGGTGGTCGTCGTCGGCGCCGGGCTGTCGGGCGTGGCGTGCGCCCGCGAGCTGCGGGCCGCGGGAGTCGGCGTACGGCTCCTCGACCGCGGCCACGTGCCCGGCGGCCGGATGGCGTCGCGGACGCTGTGGGAGCGCCGCGTCGACCTCGGCGCGTCCTACTTCACGGTGTCCGACGACGGCTTCGCCGCCGTCGTCGACGACTGGGCCCGCCGCGGGCTGGCCCGCGAGTGGACCGACACGTTCCACGTCCTCGGCGACGAGGCGCGCGACTCGACGAGCGGACCGATGCGCTGGGGTGCCACCCACGGGCTGAGGTCGCTGGTCGAGGACCTCGCCACCGGCCTCGCGGTCGAGCGGCGACAGGTCGAGTCGGTCGACGAGGTCGGCGCGGACGAGGCCGACGTCGTCGTGCTCGCCATGCCCGACCCCCAGGCCCGCCGTCTCGTGGGCGACCACCCCGTCGGGGCGTCGCTCGATCGAGAGTGGGAGCCGGTGATCGCCGTCGCCGCGCGCTGGGCCACCCGCGGCTGGGACCTCGACGGGGCGTTCGTCAACGGTGACCCGGACCTCGGCTGGATCGCCGACGACGGTCGTCGGCGCGGGGACGGCGCACCCGTGCTCGTCGCGCACACCACGCCCGCTCTCGCGGCGCGCCACCTCGAGGACCCGTCCGGCGCCGCACGCGCCTCGGTGCAGGCGTTGCAGCGGCTCCTCGACCTCGGCGAGCCCGAGGACGTCCACGTCCACCGCTGGACGTTCGCGCGACCGGTCGGCGAGCGCACGGACCCCTTCGCGCTCGTCGACGGCGACCGGCTGGTCGGCGTGTGCGGCGACGGCTGGGGAGCGACGCCCAAGGTCGAGACCGCCTGGCTCTCGGGCGTACGACTCGGGCGGGCGCTGGCGGAACTGCTCGGCTAGCCGCCCAGCACCGCGAGGTCTCGCTCGGCGTAGAGCCGGTGCTCCCACTCCTCGTTGAGCACCACGCGCAGGCAGTGGCCGACGGTCAGGTCCGGGACGTCTTGGAGGAAGGGCGTCGCCGAGGTGACCTGCCGGGTGAGGCCGACGTCGTCCATCCGCTCCAGCAGCTCGGCCACCGTCGCCCGGCGCTGGCGGCGCAGCCCCAGCACCTCGTGCAGCTCCGGACGCGCGCGACGCTCCCAGGGGACGCCCTCGTGGACGGGTGCCTCGTCCCAGGGCAGGTCGAGGGGGTGCCACGGCGAGGGGAAGCCGTAGACGACGCCGCTGACCCAGCAGGCGTGGGCGAAGCCGAGGTGGCGCAGCGTCTGGATGAAGGACCACTCACCGTTGACCTGCTCGTGCAGCTGCTCCGGCGGCAGCACCCGCGCGCGGTCCAGCGTCTCGCCCCAGAGCCGGTCGAGGATCGCAAAGGCCTCGCGGAAGCCGTCGGCGGTCGTCGGCCGCATCGCCGCCCGCTCGGGGTGGCGCCGGTCGAGCTCGGCCTCCACCAGGGGGCCGACCTCCACTCCGTTGACGACCAGCCGGCCGATCTCGCCGCTGATCTCGAGGTCCGGGATCTCGACGCCGGTCATCCTGACCTTGTCGAGCCAGGCGGCGTGGATGCGTACGCCGCTGAAGTCGACGTCGTTGAAGGACGCTCCGGTCAGGGAGACGTCGTGGAAGGTCGCCCTCTGCAGGTGCACCTTCTCGAAGCGGGAGTCCGAGAGGTCCTGCTCGGTGAAGTCGGTCATGGCCGACAGGGTAGGGCCGGATGCGGACGTTCGGCGGCCGATTCAGTCGGCGAGCACCGCGGGCTTCGCCCCGGCCGGGATCGGCGGCTCGAGGACCTGCGCTGCGACCCCCCACTCGTCCCGCGCGACCCAGGAGCGTACGTCTGCGATGACCTCGGCGAACGCGGCGCGGCGCAGCTCGGGCGTCACGTCCATCGGCTGGGCGTTGAAGAACGTCTGGTCCGCGATGCCGACGAAGCCGAAGATGGTGCGCAGGTAGGACTCGAGGAAGTCGAGCGACGCCAGCGGACCGGAGTAGTCGGCCCCACGGGACGTGACGCACACCAGCTTCTTGCCGTGCACCAGGCCTCGCGGAGCGCCGTGCTCGTCGTACTGGAACAGGTAGCCCGGCTGCACGATCGCGTCGATGTAGTACTTCAGCGCGTAGGGCACGCCGAAGTTCCACATCGGGACCGTCAGGAGGTAGACGTCGGCGGCGAGGAACTCCTCGATGGTCCGCTCGATGCTGCGCCACGAGCCGCGGGCGGCCTCGTCGACGGGCTGGCCGGTCATCAGGGCGTACTTGGTCTTGATGTTGACGCCTGCCACGGCCGGCAGGTCCGCGCTGAAGAGGTCGAGCGTGTGCACCTCGAGGTCGTCGTGCTTGGCGTGGAGCTCCTCCAGGAGCACGCCCGAGATGCGTCCGGTGTGCGAGGCGAGCCCTCGGGGGGTGGCGACGATGTGCAGCAAGCGCTTGGTCAATGGAGTGCCCCTCCTCGCGGCACTGGTGGCGCCGAATGCCCCATTACAGTCCAGGGCACGACGTCCACGACAGGCCGGTCTGGACCGCGATCGCCGGCTACAGGCCCAGCATCCGCCCGATGATCTCCTTCTGGATCTCGGTCGTTCCGCCGTAGATCGTCTGGATGCGCGAGTCGGTGTAGGCCTTGGAGATCGGGTACTCGTCCATGTAGCCGTAGCCGCCGTGCAGCTGCACCCCGGCGTCGACGACGCGCTTCTGCAGCTCGGTCGTCCACCACTTCGCCATCGACGCGAGCGCCGTGTCGACCTCGCCGGCGTTGAGGCGCAGGACGCAGTCGTTGATGAAGACCCGGGCGATGTGGGCCTCGGTCGCCATCTCCGCCAGCACGAAGCGGTTGTGCTGGAACTTCCCGATCGGGCGGCCGAAGGCCTCGCGCTCCTTGGCGTAGGCCAGGCACAGGTCGAGGACGTGCTCGACCGCGGCGACCGCGATGCAGCCGATCGAGATGCGCTCCTGGGGGAGGTTCTCCATCAGCGAGATGAAGCCGGAGCCCTCGGCGCCGAGCAGGTTCTCCTTGGGCACGCGCACGTCGGTGAACGACAGCTCGGCGGTGTCCTGGGCGTGCAGGCCCATCTTGGCGAGGTTGCGACCGCGCTCGAAGCCCTCCATCCCGCGCTCCACGACGAGCAGCGAGATGCCCTGGTGCCCGGCGTCGGGGTTCATCCGGCAGACCACGACCACGAGGTCGGACAGGATGCCGTTGGAGATGAAGGTCTTCGACCCGTTGAGGACGTAGTGGTCGCCCGCGTCGACCGCGGTCGTACGGATGCCCTGCAGGTCCGAGCCCGCCCCGGGCTCGGTCATCGCGATCGCCGTGACGAGGTCGCCCGACACGCAGCCGGGCAGCCAGCGCTGCTTCTGCTCCTCGGTCCCGAGGGAGGAGATGTAAGGGACGATGATGTCGGTGTGCACGGCGAAGCCCGGTCCCGATGCGCCGGCGCGCGCCGACTCCTCGGCGAGCACCATGTTGTAGCGGAAGTCCTTGATGCCCGGCCCGCCGTACGCCTCGTCGACGTCGAAGCACAGCAGCCCGCGCTCGCCCGCCCTGCGCCAGACCTCGCGATCGACGATGCCGGCCTGCTCCCACGCGGCGTGGTGGGGCGCGACCTCCTTCTCGAAGAACGCGCGCGCGACGGCGCGGAAGTCCTCGTGCTCCTGCTCGAGGATGCTGGGGCGCTCAGGCATGTGATCTCTCTCCGTGGGTGGGACGAGCGCGGGCCACTGCCCGCGCCGCGACGTAGGCGGGCTCGCGCAGGCCTTCGACGAAGGCGTACTGCTCGATCCCGGCAAGGGGGTGGGTGATCGGGTCGAACCGGTCGCCGGTGTCCGCCTCGACCCAGGTCACGTCGATGTGGCCGACTGGCTGCCAGTCGCCGGTGCCGAGGGCGAGGTCGAGCGCGTACGTGGCCGGCGGCAGGCCCTCGTGCGGATCCGACTGCGGGCTCAGGCGGAACGTCACGGCGCGTCCGCCGGCCCTGACGGGGAGCAGCGTGGTCAGTGGGCCGAAGCGGCCCGGCCCCCGGAGGGTCAACAGGTAGCGGCTCCACCCGCTTCCACCGGTGCTGGCGAAGAGCAGGTCGGCGTCATCGCCGTCAGGTCCGGCACCGTCGAGGCGGACGGCCAGCCCCTCGATGTCGGGCCATCCCTGGGGGAGGCCCATCGATCGCGACCACCGGGTCCGGCACGGCCGGGTGCCGGCCCGGGCGAGGACGTCGATGCCGAGGTCGGGGGCGGGATCGGTGATGGTGAGCCGGCCCGTCCCGCGGTGGCCGACGGGGTGCAGGGCCTTGTCACGCCGGATCGAACCGGTGAGGGCGGCGGCCGCCGCGAGCAGGGCACCGGGCAGCGCACCGGTGAGTGACAGGGGGGAACGGTCGGTCATGGTGTCCCGTACCCGTTCGCCGCGCCGGGAACCCGGTTGAGCTCGTCGAGCATCGACAGCGGCCCCAGGTCCTCGAGCCGGTGGCCGTGCGGATAGGTGGTCGGCCGGTGGACGTACGCCGTGCGCCGGGATGGCGCGAACCGGAGCAGCCGGCCGCGCAGCCGCAGGCCGCCCCGTACGGCCCGGACGAGCCACCGCGGCTGACGCGGCAGGCCGAGCGCCTCGCGCAGCGGCTCGTCCATCACCGCGATGGTGACCCGGCGCAGCAGCGGGCGCAGCGGGGGAGGGGCGACCTCCTTCGCGATGCGGATCGACGCCTCGGCGAGGCGGGTGGCGGCGGGTGTGTGCGCGAAGTGCCGGCGCTCGTGGTCGACGAGCAGCGCGAGGTAGCCGTCGTACGTCGTGGGCAGGCCCTTGAGGCCCATCAGCTCGCCGAAGCGGGTGGTGACCCTGGTGATGGCCGTCAGCTCGTGCGGGTCGAGCGGGCGCCAGCCGTAGGCCCCGATCCACCGGACCGGGCCCACGATGGTGGTCGCGAGGACGTACGCGAAGTCTTCGGCCGCGATGTCGTAGTGGCCGTGGATCCGGTTGAGGCGGCGCAGCGCGGCGTGCGAGCGTGGCGAGTCGATGCCGTCGAGCGTGGCCTCGTCGCCGATCAGGATGGTGTCGTCGTAGCGCTTGACGCCGTGGTCCTCGAACTCGCGGGTCCGGTCGAGCAGATCGGCGATCGAGGGCACGCCGTAGTCGCGCAGGAAGGCGATGCCGGTGCCCTGGACGTAGTCCCAGGGGAACTCGAAGCGGGCGGTCAGCCGCAGGATCTCGTCGTGGTCGACCTCCGGGTCCAGCGACCGGATCCGGTGGAGGTTGTCGTAGCGACCGGGCGCGTGCACGGCCTCAGGACACCCATTCCTTGAGCTGTGCCACGGTGGCGGCGGGGTCGTCGCTGACCGGGGTGATGTTGAGGTCGGTGACGCCGGCCTCCCGGAAGGCCTCGATGCGCTCCTTGACGTAGGACTCCGGGCCGACGAGGTTGGCGGCCTCGAGCCACTCGGTGGGCACGAGCGCCGCGGCCTGGTCCTTCTTGCCGGCGAGGTAGAGGTCCTGGATCTCCTCCGCCTCCTTCTCGTAGCCGTAGGCGCGGGCGACGTCGTTGTAGAAGTTCTTGCCCCTCGCGCCCATCCCGCCGACGTAGAGGGCGAAGACCGGCCGGGCGAAGTCGAGCAGCGCCTTCGTCTCCGGGCCCTCGCCGATCGCGACCATGCCACCGGCCATCACCTGCAGCGGGCCGAGGCCGTCGAGCCGCTTGGCGTTGCCCTTCGCGAGCGCGTCGCCCCACACGAGGTGGGCCTTCTCGGGGTGGAACAGGTGCGGGATCCAGCCGTCGGCGATCTCGGCGGTCTGCTCGACGTTCTTGGGGCCGAGGGCGGCGATCCAGATCGGGATCGTGTCGCGCTCGGGCCGGGTCAGGAGCTTGAGCGGCTTGCCGAGGCCGGTGACCGCGCCGTGCTCCTTGGTCAGCGGGAGGTGGAACTCCCCGTCCGCCGAGAGGGGCTCGCGCTTCAGCCCGCTGCGGATGATCTCGACGATCTCCGCCGTGCGCGCCATCGGCCGGCTGTAGGGCACGCCGTGGAACCCCTCGATCACCTGCGGTCCGCTGACGCCGAGGCCGAGGATCGCGCGGCCCTGGCTGACGTTGTCGAGACCGGCCGCGGTCTGGAGCAGGGCGCCGGGGGTGCGGGAGTAGATGTTGAGGATGCCGGACCCGATCTGCACGGTCTCGGTCCGCGCCGCGAGGTAGCCCATCAGCGTCGGTGCGTCGAAGCCGTACGCCTCCGCGACCCACACGCTGTCGAGGCCCGCCCGCTCCAGCGCGACCACGTCGTCGGCCGCCTTGCGCGGGTTGCCGTCGTACATCAGGAGGGAGGCGAGGCGCATGCGGCAATCGTGACAGTTTCACTGTCACGATGGCAAGCGTTCTACTCCTGCGGGCAGACGGACCGAAACGGCTGGCCGGGGAAGTGCTCGGCCCACTCGGCCTCGGTGAGGTCGCGACCGGCCGCACGGCAGGCGAACTCGAGTGCCCGACCAGCGGACGGATCCCACTCGTAGAGTGCATGCTCCTCCCGCCCGACGATCATGATGTTGCCGGTCGGCAGGAACGACGGCGTGTAGGCTTCGGACTCCGGGAGCGTGACGCGCCCAGTCAACCGCCCGGTCTCGGGGTCCCACATGACCACGGACCCGTCGATACCTCCACTGACCAGGCGCGATCCGTCGTCGGAGAAGGCGACCCAGTGGACCCAGGCGCCGTGCGCCCGCACCGGCTCCCGGACGAGTCGTCCGGTCTCGGTGTCGATGACCGCCACCTGTCCCTCGAGGCCGGCCGCCGCAAGGTGCCTGCCGTCGGGCGAGTACGCCGCCCAGTTCCCGTTGCTCAGCCCGAGCGAGCCGTCGCGCACCACCTCGCCGGTCTCGAGGTCGACCAGGACCCACCGGTCCGAGAGCTCCTCCCAGTCGCCCGTGCGCTCCGGTCCCCCGACCAGCGCGAAGGCCGTCCGGTTGTCCGGCCCGAGGGCGACGCAGCAGACGTTGGCGCCCAGGTCGACCGGCTCACCCGCAGGCTCCAGGGTGGCCCCGTCGAGCAGGGTGAGGGTGCCGGCGAGCTCGGAGATCACCGCACGGGAGCCGTCGGGGCTGTGGTCGACCTCCGTCACCGTCTCGCCTGCCGGCTTCGGTCCGGTCCGGACCCGACCCGTCCGGCCGTCCCAGATGTAGAGCACGCCTCCAATGGCACGCACGTACTCCGCGCGCGACGGGTGCCAGCTGCCACCTCCGAAGTCGTACCCGCTCCCTGCTGCGTCCGGGGCGAACGTGCGCATGCGACTGACGTCCAGGATGGACACGCTCACGCGGTCGCACAAGACGTATGCCACGTAGGCGCCGTCGGGTGACGGGCTGGGCCAGCACGTCGCCTGGGCCTCGCCCTCCACGAACAGGCCCGACACGGCCGTACGGCTGACGTAACGGCTGCTCCCGTCGACGTCCCAGATGTGTGCGACCGGATCGAGCGCGGCACTCACGACACGGTCCCCGGCCCCGACCAGGTCCACCGCGTCCGGCTCGCCGGTGGGGAGGGTGAACCGGCTGAGCCGACGGCCGGTGCGGGTGTCCCACACCGAGGCGGACTCGGGACGGTAGGTGACGGTCAGCAGACGCCGCCCGTCGCTGCTGAACCGGGCATCGAAGGTCGCGGAGTCGTGGCGCAGTGTGTGCTGGACCTCCCCGTTGTCGGCGTCGAGGAGGACGGTGTCGGTACCCAGCTCGCCGCGGGCGAGTGCCAGCTGTCGTCCATCCGGGCTGACCTCGAGGCCGAGCTCGAACGGGGTGGCCTCCTGCTCCGAGAGGGTGCGGACGCCGCCCGCGCGCAGGTCGTGGACGCGAAGGGTCGGGGTAGCGGTGTAGAGCAACTGGCCGTCGGGAGAGAGTGCGGCCGACGCCCAGTCCTTCGTCCACCGGCTGAGGTCGACCCTCAGCGGGATGGACGAGGATCCGAGGGTCCAGACGTAGGCGCGTGTGTCGGCCGAGGGTGTCGCGTCGTCGTAGACGTAGCGGCCGAGTACGGCGACCAGCGTCGATCCGTCCTGGCTGAACTGCGCGTCCTTCAGCTGCCACCGGCCGGGTGCAAGACCTGCCGCCGCTGGGAGGGCCACGGGGCGGAGCGTCTCCGCGTCGAGGACCTGCAGGACGGATTCCGACTGCGCGGCGCCCACCGCGATGAGCCGTCCGTCGGGGCTGGCGCGAAGGATCCGGCGCGGGTCGATCTCGCTCCGTGCCGGGCCGATCTGTCGTCGCGCGACCTCCGCGCCGGTGGCCAGGTCGACCAGGCTGAGTGAGTGGCGGCTGTCGAGCAGCGCTGCGATCCGGCCGCCCGGGAGGACGTCCAGTGCGGACGTGTCGCTCACCGCGAGCGGGGTGGAGCCGACCAACGCCGGGTTCTGGCTGATCACCTGCTGCAGGTTGGCCACCGTCTCGGGCGACTCATCCAGGACCACCCCGGCCGCGGCCAGCAGCAGCCCAGCGTCCAGGGCGCCGGAGGCGCCGCCGCGAGACGCCGCACCCCGGGCGAGGGCGGAGATCGCGGACTGCTCCGCCTGGGCGGCGTTCTCGCCGGCCCGGTCCGACTGGACGGCGGCGAGCCCGCCTGCGGCGAGAGCGAGGACGAGGAGCATGGCCGCGCCACCCAGCACGATCCGGAGCCGCTGGATCAGCCGCGCCTGGTCACGGGCGTGCTCGGCCGCGCTCCGCGCCTCGGCGTCGGAGGCCTCGCGGGCGGCGTCGAGGAAGTCGCGCTCGGTGTCGGTGAGGGTCGACTCGGTGCGGGTCTGCCAGTCCAGCACGCGGGTCAGCCGGACCCCGCGGTAGAGCTCACTGGGAGGGCGCCCGAGGGTGTCCCAGGCGTCGGCCGCACCGCTGAGGTGGTGCCGGATCCGCTGCCCTTCGACGTCGTCGTCGAGCCAGCCGCGCAGTCGCGGCCAGGCGCGCGTCAGGGCCTCGTGGGTGATCTCGAGGACGCCCTCGTCGCTGGTGACCAGGCGGGCGGCCACCAGTGCTTCGACGAGCTGGTCGTGGGCGGGGGCGACGAGCCGTCGGGGGACGCGCGTCCGGAGAGCCTCGCCCTCGGCGCCGGGCGAGACCAGCCGCAGGACCAGGTCGCGCAGCTGTCGGCGCTGCTCGGGCTCGATGTGTGCGTAGAGCTGCTCGGCGGACTGGGCGACGGCCCCGTGGATGCCACCGGAGGCGCGGTAGCCGTCGACCGTGAGGGTGTTTCCCTCGCGTCGCTGCCAGGTCTCGAGCAGGGCGTGCGAGAGCAGGGGCAGGGCGCCGGGGTCGTCCCGCACCTCGCGCACCAGGAGGTCGACCAGGCCGTGCTCGATGACCAGGCCAGCCTGTTCGGCGGGTCGCTCGATCGCCTGGCGCAGGCCGTGCTCGTTGAGAGCGCCGACGAGGTGCAGGCCGCCCTCGACCAGGCGGCTGAAGCCCGCGTGCTCGGTCACCTGGCCCAGCCGGTCTCCTCGCACGGTGACGAGGACGGGTCGCCGTCGCGCCTCCTCGACCAGTCGCTCGAGGAAGTCCCGCCGCTCCTCCAGGTCCTCGCACAGGGCGAACACCTCCTCGCCCTGGTCCACGGCGAGGACCGTGCCGGCCGGCGCGTCGTCCGCCAGGGCGGTGAGCGACTGCACCGGGTGCGGACCTGGCGTGACCAGGACGATCCGGTGGCCGCGCCGACGCAAGGTCGCCAGCACGCCGGCGCGGAGGAGGGACGACTTGCCGGAGCCGGAAGGCCCCACGAGCGCGACGAACGAGCCCCGGTCCACGATCGCGAGGCACGCGGCCACGTCCGCGTCACGGCCGAAGAACCGCTCCGTGTCATCGACGTCGTACGCCTTGAGCCCCTGCCACGGACACTGGGCCGTCCCGGCCCGCGGCTGCGGGACGAGGAGGCGGGGGTCCTGGGTGAGGATCGACTGCTCGAGGGCCAGCATCTCCGGCGACGGGTCGATCCCCAGCTCGCGGGCCAGGACGGCGCGGAGCTGGCGCAGCGAGCGCAGGGCCTCGCCCTGGGCTCCCGTCTGGTACTGCGCGAGGACGAGGAGCTCCCAGCGTCGCTCCCGCAGCGGCGCGGCCCGCACCAGGGTGTGTGCCTGTGCCAGTACCTCGCGCGGACGGCCGCTGCGGAGCATGGCGTCGACGTGCATCTCCTGCGCCTCGAGGCGCAGCTCCTCGAGCCGGCCCGCTGCTCGCCGAGCGGGCGGCCAGTCGGGGAGGTCCGCGAAGGCGGGACCGCGCCACTGGGCGAGCGCCTGCTCCAGCAGGAAGGCGACCCGGTCGCTCTCGCCCACCGTCATGAGCCCGCGCGCCCGGGTCACCTGCGCCTCGAACTCGTTCGCGTCGAGGTGGTCGGGGGGCACCGCCAGGACGTAGCCGTGGGGCGAGGTCTCGATCGCCTGGGTGCCCAGCACCTTGCGGAGCCTGACGATGCAGGACTGGAGGTTCTTCGCCGCCGACGGTGGCGGGTGGTCTCCCCAGACAGCGTCGACGAGCTCGTCCACGCTCACCGGGTGCCCCGGCCTCGTGGCCAGGGCCTGCAGTGCGACTCGGTCGTGGGGGCCGAGACGGCCCGGTCCGTCGACGGTCAGCGGACCAAGGACGTTGATCCCCACCCCGTCAGCGTCCTCGGCGTGGTGGGCCCGGTCAACGCCGTCTATACCCGGGCTATACCGCGCCTGCGCCGGATGTGTACCGGGTGGTGGGCAACTGGGCACCTCGAGCCGCCTGGCCCGGGAAACCGCCAGCTCAGGAGATCACCATGAACAGCATCAGGAACACCGTCGCCGCCGTGGTCGCCACCGCCGCCCTCGGCCTCGTCGCCGCCTGCGGCGACCTGGAGGAGCCCGCGACGGGCGCGGACACCTCGGTCGAGAAGAAGAGCAAGAGCCCCACGTTCCCGGTGCGCGACCACACGAACCGGATGGAGTTCGGCGACGGCGAGGCGACGCTGCCGGCGAAGCCGAAGCCGTCCAGGGACACCAACTCGTCGCGGCTCGACTTCGGTGACGACGGACGCCCGTGATGAGCACCTACTCGATCGGCTCGGACTCTCCGCGATGGTGGTGGCCACCGGCCGCCGCCGGCGCGTTGGGGGCCGCGGCGATCGCCGCCATCCTCGTCCTTCCCGCCAACAGCACCACTCTGCCCGAGCAGATGACGCCGCAGGCCCCGCCGGCTCCGGTCAGCGATCCGTGGTTCTCCACGATCGACCCGGGGGTCGGCCGCCAGTGCTTCGCGCTTCCGCCCCGGCGGGCCTCGTCGCTCGAGCACCACCCACTCTGTGGGCAGCGCCCGGTCGTCGAGCCGTGGTCGGGGACCGACGTACGACGCCCCGGCCTCGACCCTCGCCCCTGAGCGCCGTGAAGACCACCACGTGCGCCGGGCGGGCCCTCGCCGCGGGGTCGCTCGTCCTCGGCGTGCTGTCCGTCTCCGCGTGCGACCTGGCCGTCGGCCCGCCCGTCCAGGACCTCGGCTACGAGCACAGCGTCGGCTCGGGCTACTGCGGGCAGGTCTCGCGGAACGGCAGGTCGCCGAAGTGCTCGGCCCATTCCGCACGCGTCAGGTCGCGGCCCACGGCCCGGCAGGCGAACTCGACGGCGCTCTCCCTCGAGAGGTCCCAGTCGTAGGCCCGTCCCGTGCCCCAGTCGAGGATCCGCGCCGTCCGGCCGTCGGGAAGGAAGGCGCCGGTCAGCACCGAGGAATCGGGCGCGACGAGGGTCGCGATGGGTGTGACAGTGGCGGCGTCCCACACCGCGACGAGGCCGTTGGGGCTCGACGACAGCAGCTGGGTCCCGTCGGGCGAGAAGACGACCTGCGACCGCTGGTCGCCCGCCCACTCCCGCGCCGGCGCGACGCGCTCCCCGGTCGACAGGTCGATGACCTCCACCTTGCCCCGGGCCCCGGAGAGAGCTCCGTCGCCGTTCTCCCCTCCACCGACGACCGCGTACCTGCCGTCCGGTGACACGTCGAGCCACTGGTGGTAGCGCATCTCCAGCTCACCCCGGTCCACCACGACGCCGTCGACCAGGTCGACGACCGCCCAGCCGCTGTTCGGGACCACGAACCGGCCCGTGGCCTCGACCCCGCCGAGCAGCACCACGGCAGTACGACGGTCCGGCCGGGCGACGACCCAGGACACGGGCTCACCGAGCTCCACTGGCAGCCCCACAGGCCGCAGGGTGGCGCCGTCCAGCATCGTGACGGTCCCGTCGAGCTCGGACACGGCGATCCGGCTGCCGTCGGCCGTGTAGTCGATCTCGGTGATCCGCTGCCCGGGAAGGGTGGTCCGCTGCCCGGTCGGCTCGCCGTCCTCGTCCCAGACCCTGATCTCGCCGTCCGAGGTCGTCGCGAAGTGGCGTCCGTCGGGGTGGAAGGCGCCATAGGTGTGGCGGTAGCCGAAGGTGGGCGGGATCTCGCCCACGCTGCCGTCCCGGTAGTCGGTGAGGGCCCAGCCGAAGTCGCGCAGGACCACGGAGCGCTGACCACCTGCCGCGATCACGCCGAAGTCACCGCCGTGGTGCGACGACGTCGGGACGGATCGGACGTAGCCCCGCTCCCCGGTGAGGTCCCACTTCCGCAGCGCGGTGCCGCCTCGCCCGGTGGCGACCAGGAAGGTCCCGTCGGCGGAGTAGTCGACGGCGTTCGCGTTTCCGCGGTCGACCGCGAACGCCCGGTGCGGTCCCTCCGGGTGGTCCAGCCGCCACTCCTGGACGTCGCGCTGGTGCAAGGTGGTGACGATGAACCTGCGCCCGTTCGGGGCGACCCGCAGCGAGGTGATGTACCCCTCGGCGGAATAGCTGGCACGCACCCGGCCGGTGACGCCGTCGAAGACCCGCGTCGTGTTGGCGTCGATGCCGATGACCGCCTCGCCGCCACGGAGCGCGTCGAGGGACCAGATGAAGTGGCGCCCGCCCGGGTCCAGCGAGCGCGAGAGCCCGGTGACCACGGAGCGTCTCGTCAGGGGATGAGAGGTGAAGAGCACCTCTCCCCGCTCGTCGAGCGCGACCTGGGGGTGGATCTCCCCGGCGTCCAGCCGGAACCGCCGGGGCGGAGCCTGGCGCTCGAGGTCCCACACCAGCGCCGCCCCGACGAGTGCCGAGGGATCAGACTCCGACGGGCCCTGCAACCCGGCGGCGAGGTGGCTCCCGTCGCCACTGAACGACAGGTCGGTCGCCTGCCACCCGCGAGGTGGAAGGCCCCGCAGCGGACGTGCCGGGGTCAGGCTCGGCACCGTGAGCAGCGCCAAGGGCTGTCGGTCGTTCGCGCTCCTCGCGACCGCGAGCCACCGACCGTCGGGGCTGAACATGAGCTGCCTGCCGAAGGCAGCGCCCCAGGAGACCAGCGGATCCCCCAGTCCGCGTTCGCCGGCGAGCTCGCCGGTGTCGGCATCGTAGAGCCGCAGGTGGTGCGACTCGTCCAGCACCGCGACGAACCGGCCGTCCGCGCTGGCATCGACGGACAGGGGGAGGCCGCCCTCGATGGGAGTGGAGGAGACGAGCTCGGGCCGCTTCGTGATCGCGGCCAGCAGGCTGTTGTGGGTGCCGGTGGCGGGGTCCAGCCGGACGCCGGCGACCGCGAGCAGCAACGAGGTGTCGATGTCCCCGGTGACCAGAGCGCTGGCGCCGGCGCGCCGCGCGACGGCCTCGATCTCCGCCGCCGCGGCAGTATCCGCGTTGTCGCCCGCCCGGTCCCACTGGGTGAGTGCCACACCACCTCCGGCGACGGCGAGCAGGAGCAGCACGGTGGCGACGGCGAGCACCTGGCGCAGTCGTGAGATCAACCGCGCCTGCTCCTTCGCCCGAGCAGCGGCGCTCTGCTCCTCGACGTCGGCCTGCGCCCGCCCGGCCTCCAGGAAGTCGCGTTCGACGACGGTGAGCGTCGCTCCGGTGCTGCTCCACCAGTCCAGGGCGCGAGTGAGCCGGACACCTCGGTAGAGCTCGCTGGCGGGACGGCCGAGGGTGTTCCAGGCGTCCGCGGTGGCGCTCAGGTGGTGCAGGATCCGACGGCCGTCGACGTCGTCCTCGAGCCAGCCACGCAGTCGGGGCCACGCCCTGGCCAGGGACTCATGGGTGATCTCGAGGACGCCTTCGTCGCTCGTCACGAGCCGCGCCGAGACCAGCATCTCGATCAGCCGGTCGTGCTCGGCGTCGGTGCCGATCAGCCGGCGTGGCACACGGGTCCGCACGGGTTCGCCCTCGGTGCCGGGGGAGAGCAGCCGGAGCACGAGGTCGCGGAGCGCATCGCGCAGGTTCGGCTCGACCTGGGCATAGAGGCGCTCTGCAGACTGTGCCACGGCGTCGTGGATCCCGCCGCTGGCGCGGTAGCCGTCGACGGTGAGGGTGTTGCCCTCCCGCCTCTTCCAGGTCTCCAGAAGGGCGTGGGACAGCAGCGGCAGGGCGCCGGGGTCGTCGCGGACCTCGGTGACGAGCACGTCGACCAGACCGGGTTCCAGGATCAGCCCCGCCTGCCGGGCGGGCCCGACCACGGCCAGGCGGAGACCGGCCTCGTCCAGCCCGCCGACGAGGTAGAGGCCGCGTTCGACGAGGCGGCTGAAGGCGGGGTAGGCGGTGAGGTCCGCAAGATGGTCGGCACGCAGCGCCACGACGACGGGGCGGCGCGAGGCCTCCTCAGCCAGGGCGTCGATGAAGGCGCGGGTCTCGTCGGGGTCCTCGCAGAGGGTGAAGAGCTCCTCGGCCTGGTCGACCAGGAGGGCATCACCGGTTCCGGACGCGGTGAGCGGCGACAGTGCCTGGACGGGGTGGCGGCCCGGCGTGATCGTCACCAGCCGGGTGCCGCGTTGCATCAGGCGTGCCCCGATCCCCGCTCGCATCAGCGACGACTTGCCCGAGCCCGACGGGCCCACGAGCGCCAGCAGTCCCTGCGCGTCGAGGATCGCCAGCCCGGCCTCGATCTCACCCTCCCGGCCGAAGAACCGGTCCGCCTCGGTGACGTCGTACGACTGGAGGCCCTGCCAAGGGCAGGTCGGGTGCGCCACCGGGGCCTCGTCGTGCTGGAGCGCGGGGTCCTGCCGCAGGATGGACTGCTCGAGGGCCACGACCTCGGGTGCGGGATCGATGCCGAGCTCGCGGGAGAGGACCGCCCGGAGCTGCCGGATGGTGCGCAACGCCTCGCCCTGGGCCCCGGTCCGGTACTGGGCCAGGGCGAGCAGCTCCCATCGGCGTTCGCGCAAGGGAGCCGACCGGACCATCTCGTGAGCCCGGGCGAGGGCCTCCCGGGCGCGACCGCCACGCAGCTGCGCGTCGAGCAGGAGCTCCTCCGCGTCCCGGCGAAGCTCGTCGAGGCGTCCGGCCTCGCGGCGTGCGGGCGGCCATTCGTCGAGATCCGCGAACGCGGGGCCGCGCCACAGGCGTAGCGCCTGCTCCAGCAGGAAGCAGACGCGGTCGGCCTCGCCGAGCTCGAGGAGCTCGCGAGCCCTCACCACCTGGGCCTCGAACCGCTGGGTGTCGAGGTCGTCGGCGGGGGTGCCGAGCCGATACCCGTCGGCCGTGGTCTCGATGGCGTCCGCGCCGAGGACCTTGCGCAGCCGGACGATGCACGACTGCAGGTTCTTGTGGGCCGAGGCGGGCGGAGCGTCTCCCCAGAGCGCGTCGGTCAGCTCGTCGGCCGTGACCGAGCGTCCCTGGCGGACGGCCAGGGCCTGGAGTACGACACGGTCCCGTGGGCCGAGACGTCCCGAGCCGTCCACGGTCAGCGGGCCGAGGACCTGGATGCCCACCGCTCCACGGTGCTCCCGACTTCGGGTCGCGTCAACGCGGCGGATACCGGACGGATACCGCCGCGGGGCCCGACGGATACCGACCCGGCGGAACGTCGAGTGGTCGGAGCGCCCGCTCCGGCGATCCACGACATCACCGGAAGGACCAGACGATGGACATCATCACGACTGTGCGCACGTGCCTGGTGGCCGCCTCGTTCGGCGTCGCCAGCCTGACCCTCAGCTCCTGCGGCGACGAGGTGAGCCCACCCGCCCAGGACATCGGCGTCGAGCTGCCGGAACCGGCCACCCAGCCCTTCGACCCGCCGGGACCGACCACCCGGCACTACGAGCCGGCCTGCAACACCCGAGCAGCGGTCAGGCCCTGCCCGGAGCCGAACCCGGCCGGCAGCGGGACCCGCAACCGGATGGACTTCAACGACGAGTTCGAACCCGGACGGTGAGGGGAGATGGCGGGCCGGCGGTGGCCCGGGCCCTGACGTCAGCCCTCGACGTACGCGGCTCCGTCGAGCACCGCAGCCAGCGCCTCAGACCTCGGGGGGACGCCCAGCAGCGTCGCGGTGACGAACTCGGCGGCGTACGTCTCGAAGGTCCTCCCGTGGCGCAGCATCGCGTGACGGGCCCCGGGGACGGCGACGTAGCCGACCTGAGTGGAGGCAGCGAGGCGACGGGCGAAGTCGGCCGACCTCGACGGGAGCGCGATGCGGTCGTCGGTGCCGTGCACGACGAGCACGCGGGCCCCGCGCAGGTCGGCGCGGTCGGTCGGCGTCACCCAGGGGTTGAGGGCCACGACACTGCGGACCTGCGGGTCGTTGCCGCCCAGGAGGGCGGCGCGGCCGCCGAGGGAGTGGCCGACGAGTGAGACGGGGAGGTCGCCGTGCTGGGCGGTGACCTGCTCCAGTGCCCACGCGAGGTCCATGACCGGCGTGGTCTGCGAGTCCCACCCGCGGTGGGTGTTGAGCAGGCGGTGGACGGCGAGGCGCGAGCGACCGGCGCGGGCGATGCGCCGGGCGACCGGCACCATCCGCAGCACCGACAGCTGGGCCGGGCTCACCATCACGCGGTCGCCCCGGCTCGCCCCGCCGTGCAGCACGATCACGACGCCCTCGGGGTCGCGTGGCGTGCGGACGGGGACGAGCCGGGCGCCGGTCATCAGGAGAGACCGGGGATGCGCGCGGCCAGGCCGTCGAGCACGTTCGAGACGCGCTGCTGCTCGCCCAGGCGGGCGTCCGCCACGATCATCGCGGCGGTCAGGGCCGGGACGGCCCACTGGAGCACGCGGAGCTTGCGCTGCGCCTCGGCGACGTCACGCGGGGTGCGGGCCGAGGGCTCGGTGCCGGACTCCGCCGGCACGTGGGTGTTGTCGGCGACGCGGCGCCCGAGCATGCGGCTGTAGGCCGTCACGCCGAGCGCGGCGGCGGTGAGGCCGGTCTTGGCGAGCGACGTGCTCGCCACGCCGCGCTGGCCGACGACCCGACCCTTGTTGCCGAGCAGCAGGCCGGTGCTGCCGACGAGGTGGGCGCCGATCGCCGCTGCGTTGACCGGCGTCCACCGGTCCCAGCCGGTGTTGGCGACCGAGCCGACGCGAGCGGGGGAGTCGGCCTCGCCGGCCGCCGGGTTCAGGGCGACGGCATTGGCCAGCGTCCCGCCGAACCAAGCC
Source organism: Nocardioides sp. BGA-UO-ETr-FS32 (assembly GCF_059567905.1). Lineage (NCBI taxonomy): Bacteria > Bacillati > Actinomycetota > Actinomycetes > Propionibacteriales > Nocardioidaceae > Nocardioides > Nocardioides sp. BGA-UO-ETr-FS32. The sequence goes on from NZ_JCAQOX010000015.1 coordinate 426,453, forward strand.
GCCAGGCCGACGTCGTTGAGCGTGCGGGACAGGGTGTTGCCGGACATGGTGTTCTCCAGACCTCGGGTACGGGGGAACCCGCTCCGTACCCGCGAGCCCTTGTCCCATTCGCCGATCAGCACGCAGCCTCAGCGGCCGAGGTCCGGCACCACCTCGGCGCCCGGCAGGTCGGCGAGCAGGGCGCCGGGGACCAGCAGCTTCGAGCGGCGCACGCCACTGCCGAGCACGACCACCGGCTCGTCGAGGAGGACGTCGTGGACCAGCACCCGCCAGCCGTCGGGCAGCCCGAGCGGCGTGATGCCGCCGTACTCCATCCCGGTCTCCTCGACCGCGCGGTCCACCGGCAGGAACGACGCCTTGCGCACGTCGAGCATCTTGCGCACGAGCGTGTTGACGTCGGCGCGGGTGTCGGCGCGCACGACGCACGCGGCGACCCGCTCGTCGCCGGCGCGCGTGCCCGCGACGACGACGCAGTTGCCGCTGGCCGTCATCGGGATGTCGTACGCCTCGCTCATCGCCGCGGTGTCGGCGAGCTCCGGGTCGATGTCGACGACCGCCACCTGCGCGGCGCCTGGCCAGCCGGCCAGCGCGACGGCGACTGACGTGGCGACGAGGGACGGGTTCTCCGCGGCGGGCAGGGACTCGAGCGTGGGGAACGAGGGGAGAGTCACGCGGTCATCATGCGACATTCACCCTGACGACACCCGGCGACCACCGGCCGGTCCCGTCGGCCCGACACGGTGGGGCCATGACGGTGACCCGCGAGGCGGTCCACAGGACCTCGTCGTTGGTCCTCACGCCCGCCGTGGTTGCGCACCGCGGCGCCAGCGGGCACCGTCCCGAGCACACCCTCGACGCCTACCGGACCGCCATCCGGATGGGCGTCGACGACATCGAGCTGGACCTCGTCTCGACGAAGGACGGCGTGCTGGTCGCCCGCCACGACCTCGAGCTCAGCGCCACCACCGACGTCGCGCGGCGCCCCGAGCTGGCCCACCTCCGGCGGACCGTCGTCGTCCACGGGGTGGCGCAGCACGGCTGGTTCGCCGAGGACCTCACGCTGGCCCAGCTCAAGACCCTCGCCGCCCGCGAGCGGATGCCGGACACCCGGCCGGCCAGCGCGGCGTACGACGGGGCCGAGGGCGTGCCGACGCTCAACGAGGTGCTGGCGATGGTCGGCGCGGAGTCGGCGCGACGCGGCCGGGCCGTCGGGGTGATGCTCGAGCTCAAGCACGCCGCCCACCAACACGCGATCGGGCTGCCGCTCGACGTGCCGCTGTTCCGCGACCTCGCCCGCCACGGCCTCGACCACCCGTGGGCGCGCGTGACGCTGATGGCATTCGAGTCCCCGGTCCTGCGGCGGCTGGCCACCCGCACCCGGCTGCCCGTCGTGCAGCTCCTCGATGCCGGCGGGCGCGTGACGGCCGACGACCTGGACCGGATCGACGAGTACGCCGACGGCATCGGCCCGCACCGGGCGCTCGTGCTGCCGCGCGACGCCGCGGGGGCGGTCGGTGCGCCGTCGACCCTCGTGCGCGACGCCCACCGCCGTGGTCTCACCGTGCACGTGTGGACGGTGCGCGGGGAGAACCGCTTCCTCCCCACCAACCTGCGCCGCGGCGACGCCCCGGACGGGCTGGGTGACATGGCCGGCGAGGTGGAGGCCCTGCTCGCCGCCGGTGTCGACGGCGTCATCACCGACCATCCCGAGGCCGCGCTCGCAGCCGTGCGGGCAGTCAGTGGCCCGCCCCTGCGCCGGGTAGTCCAGTGAGAGGTGGTCGGGCGCTGGGGTAGTCCAGTGGAATGTGGTCGGGCGCCGCGGTAGTCCAGTGGAATGTGGTCGAGAAACGTGCCGGCAGACAGCCACTTCCCACTGGACCACCGCCGCCAAGGGGCACGTGCCAGCCACTGCCCACTGGACTACCCCACCGGGGGCGCGACGGTGCGCGCCGATCGGTGACAGGCACAGCCTCGCAGCGGCGTACGCTCGGGTCGTGACGCACGACTCCGCCACCTCGACCGCCCTGCTCGAGCGCATCCGCGCGTCCGTCATCGGCGACGACCAGGTGATGCAGGGCCCCTACGGCCCGCGCCGCGTGACCTACGCCGACTACACCGCCTCAGGTCGCAGCCTGACCTTCATCGAGGACTTCATCCGCACCGAGGTGCTGCCCGCCTACGCCAACACCCACACCGAGGCCAGTGGCACCGGCCTCCAGACGACGCGGCTGCGCGAGGACGCGCGCCGCATCATCCGCGACGCGGTCGGCGGCGACGAGGAGACCGTCGTGGTCTTCTGCGGGTCCGGCAGCACGGCGGCGATCGACAAGCTCATCGGCATCCTCGGCCTCCGCATCCCGTGCGTGCTCGAGGACCGCTACCACCTCAGCGACGCCATCCCCGCCGACCAGCGGCCGGTGGTGTTCATCGGCCCGTTCGAGCACCACTCCAACGAGATCCCCTGGCGCGAGACCATCGCCGACGTCGTCACCATCCACGAGGACGCCGACGGCCGGGTCTCGCTCGACCACTTGCGCGAGGAGCTCGAGCGCCACGCCGACCGTCCGCTCAAGATCGGCTCGTTCTCCGCGGCCTCCAACGTCACCGGCATCGTCACCGACACCGAGGGCGTCGCCGACCTGCTCCACGAGCACGGCGCGCTGAGCTTCTGGGACTTCGCCGCCTGCGCGCCCTACGTCGACATCGAGATGTACGGCCCCGGCCGCTCGCGCAAGGACGCGATCTTCATTAGCCCGCACAAGTTCATCGGCGGACCCGGCACCCCGGGCGTGCTGGTCGTACGCCGCGAGCTGATGGCCAACCGGGTGCCGGTGGTGCCGGGTGGCGGCACGGTCATGTACGTCAACCCGACCGAGCACCGCTACCTCGACGACAACGCCCACCGCGAGGAGGGCGGCACGCCCGCGATCGTCGAGTCGATCCGCGCCGGGCTGGTCTTCCAGCTCAAGCAGGCCGTCGGCGTGGAGACGATCCAGGCCCACGAGGAGGAGCTGCTGCGACGCGCGGTCGAGGCGTGGGTGGCGGAGCCGACGATCCAGATCCTCGGCAACCTCGACTCCCAGCGGCTCTCGATCCTGTCCTTCGTCGTCAAGGCCCCCGACGGGACCTACCTCCACCACAACTTCGTCGTCGCGCTGCTCAACGACCTCTTCGGCATCCAGACCCGCGGCGGCTGCTCGTGCGCCGGCCCCTACGGCCACCGGCTGCTCGACATCGACCTCGACCGGAGCCACGCCTTCGAGGCGCAGATCGCGACCGGCTGCGAGGGCATCAAGCCGGGCTGGGTGCGGGTCAACTTCAACTACTTCGTCGACGACGAGGTCTTCGCCTACGTCGTGGAGGCCGTGCGGCTCGTCGCCCGCGACGGCTGGCGGCTGCTCGGCGACTACCGCTTCGACCCGCTCACGGGTCTCTGGCACCACCGCACCGGCCCGGTCGAGCCGCCGATGCGGCTGGCCGACGTCACCTACGCCGCCGACGGGACGATGACGTGGCCCGCCCACACGCAGACGGCCCCCGTCTCGGTGCTCAGGGAGCACCTCGACGAGGGCCGCGCGATCATGGCCGCCGCGTCGCCGCCGGACTGGTCCGACACCGGCCACCTCGACCAGGGCTTCGACGACCTCAGGTGGTTCGCGCTGCCGGCCTGCTCACTCGTGTGAGGTCCGGCGTGTGCCCCACACCGTGGCCGCCAGCCCGGCGGCACCGGCCGCCAGCCACGGGATCGGCATCAGCCAGTTGAGCTCGGAGGTCTCGACGACGTCGCCCTGGACGAGCGCCCACACCAGCACCATGCCGGCGAAGGCGACGCCCATCACGAGGTGGCCGACGTTGACCGGGTGGAAGCCGCTGGGCTTGTCCGGGGCGTCGAGGGGACCGACCATCGGCTCGTCGTAGCCGTACAGGTCCGTGTCGTAGCTGCTGTTCTCACTCATGGCGCTGCTCCTCAGGCCGCTTCGCGGACGATGACCTCGCCGGCGACCAGGTCGATGGTGATGGACATGTCGGGGACCTCGTCCCCGCCGTCGCGGAATCCGTCGACGTTGACGTCGAACCCGTCGCGGCGCTCGTCGAAGACCCGGCTGTCGCCGGCGACCAGGTCGGTCCGCACGGTGACGTCCATGCCGTCGGGGACGACCACCTCCACCCGGCCGCCGACTCCGTCCACGGTGATGTCGCGCCCGTCGAGCGCCTCCACGTCGGAGACGCCGGACAGGTCGAGGGTGAGCTCGCCGCCGCCCAGGTCGTAGGAGTCGCGGACCTCGTCGGCACTCGTCGGGGCGTAGGAGAGGCGGTCGTCGGGGAAGCTGCTGGAAGCGGTCGCGGCAGCGGTCACGACGGCAGCGACGACTCCCAGGGCGATCAGGCCACCGGCCCGACCCCAGACGGAGCCGACGACCAGCATCAGCGCCGTGATGCCGAGCGCGAGTGCGGGATAGGCGCTGTCCGTGACGGCGACACCGGCCACGTCGACCACACCGAGGACCCCCTCGGCCAGGGCGATCAGGGCGAGCGTGAAGAAGAACAGGATCGGGCCGCGCTTGCGGGGGTTCCGCGGGCGGGGAGCCCGGGCGTACCCGTCCCAGCCGCCCGGGTCGGCGGGGGGACCGTAGGCCGGACCGTACGCCGTGGCGGGGTCGGATCCGTACGTCTCTCCGTACGCCTCCCCGTACCCCTGCCCGTACGCCTCGGGTGCCGCGCCCGGTGCCCGCTGCGACCCCGAGCCCTGGCGGTGCAGGAACCACACGGCCAGCGCAGCGAGGATCGCCAGCGGCCAGGGGAACCAGAACGCGCCAGCCCAGTCGCCGAGTGCGGCGATCAGCGCGAGCACGCCCACGCCGGTGAGCGCGATCGCGCGGCTGCGGCGGTCGAGGCCGAGCGGCTCGTCGTCCGTGCCCTCCTCGGGCACCAGCAGCCAGCCGGCGACGTAGAGGAGGAGGCCGGCGCCGCCGAAGAAGACGCCCACCACGAGCGCCACCCGGACGATGATCGGATCGATGTCGAGGTGACGGGCGATGCCGCCGGCCACGCCGGCGATGTGGCGGTCGGTGACGCTGCGGCGCAGGCGGCCGAGGTCCTTCATCTCGTCGCGGGTGACCCGAGGGCCCGACGAGGGCTGGCCCGTCGGGGGCTGGCCGGGCGAGGACTGCTCGGCGCCGGCGCCGGTGTCTGTGGTGGGGCTGGGGTTGTCCATGGCTCCACTCTCGTCCGCGGACGGCGCTGCCACCATCGGGGACAGCCCTGATTCGCCGCCCCGATCCGCAGGCGTCGGGGCGGGGGCCGGCTCAGGGTCGCCTCGGGGTCAGTCCTCATGGTCGCGCGCCTGCGCGCCTGCGACGATGGGAGACACGATGACCCACCCCACGTCCACCTCCCACGCGGCCGCCCAGCCGGGCCGCCCGGTGCGCCCCGGCTCGCCGCGTCGCGCCTACCGCGACCTCACCGCGCCCATCGCGGGCGGCGTCGCGTCCGGCCTGGCCCGGCACCTCGCGCTGCCGGTGCTGTGGGTGCGTGGCTTCTTCGTGGCCACGGCGTTCCTCGGTGGCTTCGGCCTGATGCTGTACGCCGGGCTGTGGGTGTTCCTGCCCGCGGACCAGCACTTCGAGGTCGGCGCGCCCGGCCTCGAGAGCGCGACCCGCACCGGCAAGCGCCCCGGTCGGCGCTCGCGGCTGCGCGACGCCGGCCCGGCCATCGCCCTCGGCGCGCTGTTCTTCGGCGTCGTCCTCGGCGTCGAGGGCATCTTCGGCCAGGGCGTGCTGTTCTGGCCGGTGGTCCTCGGCGTCGCCGGCATCGGACTGCTGTGGCGCCAGGCCGACGAGGCGCAGCGCGAGCGGTGGATCGACTCCTCCGGGCGCATCGACCCGTTCCGGGCCGTCTTCGGCAACGGCGGCTGGGCCGCCTACGCCCGGATCGCCGCCGGGCTCGGCCTCATCGTCACCGGCCTGCTCGTCTTCGCGATCGCCGCGGGGCAGGCCACCTTCGCCGTCCCGGTGCTGGTCGCCGGCCTCCTCGGCCTCGTCGGGCTCGCCATCGTGGTCGGCCCCTGGGCCAAGCGGCTCATCGACGACCTCGGCGCCGAGCGGGTGGAGCGGGTCCGGACCCAGGAGCGTGCCGACATGGCCGCGCACCTGCACGACTCGGTGCTCCAGACGCTCGCACTGATCCAGAAGAACGCCCACGACGCCACCACGGTGGCGCGCCTGGCCCGCTCGCAGGAGCGCGACCTGCGCCAGTGGCTCTTCGAGGCCGAGACGACCGACGCCACCACGCTCGCCGGCGCGCTCAAGGAGATGGCCGCCGACGTCGAGTCGCAGCACCCGGTGGTCGTCGACGTGGTGACCGTCGGCGACTGCGACCTCGACGAGGCCCTGCGGCCGGTCGTCCTCGCCGCGCGGGAGGCCGTCGTCAACGTCGCCAAGCACGCCGGCACCCAGCGCGCCGACGTCTACGCCGAGACCACCTCCGGCGCCGTCGACGTCTTCGTGCGCGACCGCGGCGCCGGCTTCGACCTCGGCGCGGTCGCGACCGACCGGCACGGCGTACGCAGCAGCATCGTCGACCGGATGGAGCGCCACGGCGGACGGGCGGACGTACGCTCTGCCCCCGGCGAGGGCACCGAGGTCCGGCTCCACCTGCCCCGCCACTCCCACGCTCAATCCCACCCCCAGCCCGAGCCCCAGCCGCAGTCCCAGGCGCCCGACGAGGAGACCCGATGACCGAGACCGCCAGCGCAGGACCCGTGCGGGTCGTCCTGGTCGACGACCACGCCATGTTCCGGGCAGGGGTGCGCGCCGAGCTCGCCGCCAGCGGCGCCGGGCTGGTCGAGGTCGTCGGGGAGGCGGCCGACGCCGACGCGGCCGTGGACGTCGTGCGGGAGCTGCGGCCGCAGGTCGTGCTGCTCGACGTGCACCTGCCCGGCGGGGGAGGCGTCGAGGTGATGCGCCGGCATCCGTCGGCCGACACCCTCTACCTCGCGCTGTCGGTCTCCGACGCCGCCGAGGACGTCATCGGCACCATCCGGGGCGGCGCGCGCGGCTACGTCACCAAGACCATCACCGGCCCCGAGCTGGTCGACGCGATCACCCGCGTGGCCGGGGGAGACGCTGTGTTCTCGCCGCGGCTGGCCGGGTTCGTGCTCGACGCGTTCGCCGGGTCGATCGACGTCGCAGCCGTCGACGAGGACCTCGACCGGCTCACGGAGCGCGAGCGGGAGGTGATGCGCCTCATCGCCCGCGGCTACGCCTACAAGGAGGTCGCCAAGGAGCTCTTCATCTCGGTCAAGACGGTCGAGACGCACATGTCGTCGGTGCTGCGCAAGCTCCAGCTCTCCAGCCGTCACGAGCTGACGAAATGGGCCTCGGACCGCCGCCTCCTCTGAGCCGGGCCGCCTCCCATCGGGTGGGCGACGTTTGACACCAGGGCCTCGGAGGCGGTGGGGTCGACGGATCCCCACCCCCACTCGGGAAGCGAGGCCGCCGTGGCCGACTCCACCGCCACCGTTGCGCACACCGGCGACGACGAAGACAGCCTGAAGCGCTCCATCACCGGGGCGCAGCTGTTCTTCTACACCCTCGGGGACGTCCTGGGCTCCGGCATCTACGTCCTCATCGGCCTCGTCGCCGCCGCGGTCGGCGGCGCCTTCTGGATCGCGTTCGCCGCGGGCGTGACCGTCGCGGCCATCACCGGGTCGGCCTACGCGGAGCTGGTCACCAAGTACCCCCAGGCAGCGGGCTCCTCGCTCTACGTCCAGAAGGCGTTCGGCAACAAGGCGCTCACCTTCCTGGTCACCGTGTCGTTCCTCTCCGCGAGCTTCGCCGCCTCCGGCTCGCTGGCGACCGGCTTCGCGTCGTACTTCTCCCAGCTCTTCGACGGCGGCGGGCCCCCGGCACTGCTCGTCTCGCTCGTCTTCGTCGCCGTCCTGGTGCTCATCAACTTCATCGGCATCACCGAGTCGGTGGTGATGAACATGCTGATGACCTTCATCGAGCTCACCGGCCTGGTCATCGTCATGGTCATCGGCGTCTGGTACATCGCCGAGGGCAACGCCGACTTCGGCACCCTCACCGACATCAGCGTCTCGGGCAACCCGGCCCTGGCGGTCCTCGCCGGTGTCGCGCTCTCCTTCTTCGCGATGACGGGCTTCGAGAACACCGCCAACGTGGCCGAGGAGACCATCGACCCCTACCGGGCCTTCCCCCGCTCGCTCATCGGGGGCATGGTCGTCGCCGGCGTCGTCTACGTCCTGGTCTCGATGGCGGCGGCCCTCACGGTGCCCGTCGACACCCTGGCGGAGTCCGACGTCGCGCTGCTCGAGGTGGTCAAGCAGGGCATCCTGCCGTTCTCCACCGACCTGATGACCACGATCTTCACGGTCATCGCCCTGGTCGCGATCACCAACACCACCCTCGTCACCCTCGTCACCCAGCCCCGCATCCTCTACGGCATGGCGCGCGAGGACGTGGTCCCGGGAGTCTTCGCCAAGGTCCACGCGACCCGTCGCAGCCCCTGGGTGGGACTGCTGTTCAGCGGCCTGGTCGTGGGCACGCTCCTCGTCACCGGCTACGCCGTCACCGCTGCCGGCGGCGGCATCGACCTGGTCAACCGGCTGGCGCTGGTCACGGTGGTCTTCCTGCTGGTGATCTACGCGCTCGTGATCGCGACGTGCCTCAAGCTGCGCGGGCAGGACGAGGACGAGCGGGCCTTCCGTGCCAACACGCCGCTGCTGGTCCTGGGCCTGGTCGGCAACCTCGCGATCCTCTACTACGCCGTCTACGACGATCCCGCCTCGCTGCTGTGGTGCGCCGGCCTGCTGGCGGTGGGAGTGGTGCTGTACCTCCTCGAGCAGCTCTTCGGTGGCCGGTCCCGCCCCCGACCCGGCACCGCCTCGCAGACACCCAAGGGAGACCTCTGATGCACGTCATCGTCGCCACGGACGGCTCGAAGCAGTCGCTGGCCGCCGCCAAGCACCTGAAGTCCTTCGCCGACCCGGCGAAGATCACCGAGATCTCCGTCGTCGCGGTCGTACGTCCCCTCGCCTCGGTCGCGTTCGCCGACGACGTGTCCGAGCACGGGTTCGACGGCTCGTTCCGCGACGCCGCCCAGAGCGCCGTCGACACCATCGCCGGCGTCTTCGAGGGCTGGGGCCCCAAGGTCAGCAAGCGCATCCGCAGCGGCTCCGCGGCCAACGAGATCATCAAGGCCGCCAAGCAGTACGACGCCGGGCTCGTCGTGGTCGCCGCCGGCGGCCGCGGCCTGAGCGACGCCGTCCTCGTCGGCAGCACCGCGCAGCGCGTCCAGCACTACGCGCCGTGCCCGGTGCTCGTCGTACGCCCCGCGCCCCGGAAGAAGAAGTAGCACCCGCCGGCCGTAGGATCCCCGCCATGGAGACCCTGCGGCTGGTGCTGCTCTTCGTCCACATCCTCGGCTACGCCGCGCTGCTCGGCGGCCTGCTCGTGCAGCTGCGCTCGGAGCAGAAGGCCGTCAACTCGCTGATGCGCGACGGCTCCGGCACGGCCTTTCTCGCCGGGCTGCTGCTCGTCGGCGTGCTCGAGAGCATCGGCAGTCCCGACCACGCCAAGATCGGCGTGAAGTTCGCCGTCGGCCTCGTGATCCTGGTGCTGGTGATGGTCAACCTGCGCAAGCCGAGCATCCCGCAGGGCCTCTACCTCGGGCTGCTCGTGCTGACGGTCGCCAACATCGCCGTCGCAGTGTTCTGGTCGCCCACGCACGCCTGATCCACAGCCCCGGACGGGGGCGTACGGCTGTCACCCCCGCCGCATAGGCTGGGGCGGACATGAGCCCCACTGACGCCTCCCCTGATCAAGCCCTCTTCGAGCGCGCCGACCACCCCCTCCTCGAGGGGCTCAACGAGCCCCAGCGGGCGGCCGTGGTGCACTCCGGCGCGCCGTTGCTCGTCGTGGCCGGCGCCGGGTCGGGCAAGACGCGGGTGCTGACCCGTCGCATCGCGTGGCTGATCTCCGAGCGCAAGGCCCACCCCGGCTCGATCCTGGCGATCACCTTCACCAACAAGGCCGCGGCCGAGATGAAGGAGCGGGTCCAGCACCTGGTCGGCAACCGCGCGAAAATCATGTGGGTCTCGACCTTCCACTCCTCCTGCGTGCGCATCCTGCGCAAGGAGATCGATCGGGTCGGCTTCAAGTCCAACTTCTCGATCTACGACGCCGCCGACTCCAAGCGGCTCATGACGCTGGTGCTGCGCGACCTCGAGCTCGACCCCAAGAAGTACCAGCCCAACGCGGTGCTCCACTGGGTCTCCGACCAGAAGAACGAGCTGCGCGACGCCGAGGACGCCGCCAAGGAGGCGCGCAACAGCTTCGAGGAGGCCTACGCCAAGGCCTTCGCCGCCTACCAGCGCCGCCTGCGCGAGGCCAACGCGCTCGACTTCGACGACCTGATCTCCACCACGGTCCACCTGCTGCAGGCCTTCCCCGACGTCCGCGAGAACTACCGCCGCCGGTTCCGTCACGTGCTGGTGGATGAATACCAGGACACCAACCACGCCCAGTACAGCCTGATCCAGCAGCTGTGCGGCCAGTCCCTGGAGGAGACCGGGGCCGAGCAGGTCGAGCCGAGCGAGCTGATGGTCGTCGGTGACGCCGACCAGTCGATCTACGCCTTCCGCGGCGCCGACATCCGCAACATCCTCGACTTCGAGCAGGACTTCCCCGACGCGACCACCATCCTGCTCGAGCAGAACTACCGCTCGACCCAGACCATCCTCAGCGCCGCCAACTCCGTCATCGGCAACAACCGCGGCCGCAAGCCCAAACGGCTGTGGACCGACGCGGGGGAGGGTGAGCGCATCGTCGGCTACGTCTCCGACGACGAGCACGACGAGGCCCGGTTCGTCAGCGAGGAGATCGACAAGCTCGTCGACGAGCACGGCGTACGCCCCGCCGACGTCGCCGTCTTCTACCGCACCAACGCGCAGTCCCGCGTCTTCGAGGAGGTGTTCATCCGCACCGGCCAGCCCTACAAGGTCGTCGGCGGGGTGCGCTTCTACGAGCGCAAGGAGGTCCGCGACGCGCTCGCCTACCTGCGGATGCTCGTCAACACCGCCGACGAGATCTCGCTGCGCCGCGTGCTCAACACCCCCAAACGCGGCATCGGCGAGCGGGCCGAGGCGTGCATCGCCGCGCTCGCCGAGCGCGACCGGATCACCTTCTGGGAGGCGCTCACCCGGGCCGCCGAGGCGCCCGGCCTGGCCACCCGCAGCCTCAGGAACATCGAGGGTTTCGTCGCCATCGTCCAGGAGCTCCAGTCCATGGTCGAGGCCGACGAGCGCCCCGACGTGATCCTGGAGTCGGTCCTCGAGCGCTCCGGCTACCTCGCCGAGCTCGAGGCCAGCGACGACCCGCAGGACGGCACCCGTGTCGAGAACCTCGCCGAGCTCGTCGCCGTCGCGCGCGAGTTTGCCGAGGACCCGCAGCCGGGCCCCAGCGCCGACCCGGCCGAGGTCGAGGCAGGCACCGTGGCCGTCGGGCTCGGTGACTTCCTCGAACGGGTCGCCCTCGTCGCCGACGCCGACCAGATCCCCGACGCTCCCGACGGCGACGACTCCGGCGTCGTCACCCTGATGACGCTCCACACGGCCAAGGGCCTCGAGTTCCCCGTCGTCTTCCTCACCGGCCTCGAGGACGGCGTCTTCCCCCACCAGCGCTCGCTGGGCGACCAGCCCGAGCTCGAGGAGGAGCGCCGCCTGGCCTACGTCGGCCTCACCCGCGCCGAGAAGCGGCTCTACATCTCCCGCGCCCTCGTCCGCTCCGCCTGGGGCGCTCCCAGCCACAACCCCGCGAGCCGCTTCCTCGACGAGCTCCCCGTCGACCTCGTCGACTGGCGGCGTACGGCTGTCGAGCAGACCCGCTGGGGCCGCCAGGACCTCAGTGGCGGCTCCACGCGCCTCGCCACGCCGACCGACGCCGGGCGCCGCAACTTCAGCTCCGCGGCGCTGCGCGCCGACGCGGCCGCCAAGGCCAAGCCGGCCCGCGCCATCCCCAGCCTCGCGCCGGGCGACCGGGTCGTCCACGACTCCTTCGGGATGGGCACGGTCGTGGCCGTCGAGGGCGTCGCGGAGAAGTCGGTGGCCTCCATCGACTTCGGCTCGGAGGGCGTCAAGCGCCTGCTGCTGCGCTACGCGCCCGTCGAGAAGCTCTGAGCACCCTCGGTGGTCGAGCAGCCCGCGAGGATCTCTCGGTGGTCGAGCAGCCCGCGAGGGACGAGCGGGCGTAGCGAGACCCGCGACGTCATGGCCGCGGGTTGCCGGGGCGACCACTCGCCATGACCTCCTGGGCGGTGGCCCAGCCACGTTCCGTACGTCGGCACGGTGGCTCCCGCACCGCTCAGGGGCTGTCGGTGTACGCCCCGACAGGATCGGGGAGTGCCAGCCTGCCCTGGGCGAGCCAGGACTCCCCGCTGACCGAGCAGCGAGGAGATCTCGATACGCGCTTTTGCCTTCGTTCCTCAGGCGCTGCGCGCTACTCGATCTTCCGTGACCTCAAGCCCGCTAGGCGGTCCTGGTCACGGAACGATGCCGTGCTCGACGAACGCCTGGAACGGGTCGACCGGACCGCCGCCGCCGGGGCGTACCTCGAGGTGCAGGTGCGAGCCGGTCACGTTGCCCGTGGCGCCAACGGTGCCGATGGTCTCGCCGCCGTTGACGCGGTCGCCGACCGAGACGTAGATCGAGGTCTGGTGGCAGTACCAGATCTCGGTGCCGTCATCGAGGGTGACGACGGTCTTGTTGCCGTAGGCCCCGTCGTAGCCGGTCGAGGTGACGGTGCCGTTGGCCACCGACAGGATCGGGTCGCCGCTGTTGGCGTTGAAGTCGAGGCCGGTGTGATAGCTGGCCCACAGCCCGTACTGGCCGAAGGTGGCGGTGATGCCATAGCTGGTGAGGGGGAGAACCCACTTGTTCTCCTTGATCTTCGCCGCCTGGGCCTCTGCGGCCTTGCGCATCTCCTCGAGCTTGGCGGCGCGCTCGGCCATCTGCTTCTCGGCCAGGGCGATGAGCTCGGGGTCGGTCTCCTCGCCGCCGGGGTCGCGCGTGGCGTCGCGGCTGACGATGACGCCGCGGCGGGAGAGGGCCTGGCCGGCGGCCTGGCCGATGGATCCGGTGGCCTCCATCGCGGAACCCGTCGAGGTCAGCGCGGTGACGCCCGTGCCGGACGCGGTGACGGCGCCACCGGCGGAGACGGCCAAGACGGCGACTCCGGCCACGAGGGGCAGGGACGGGAGCTTCACCACGGAGCGGCGGGGCGCCGGCGTGGCGCGGCGCTTGCCGTTCGTGGGTGCAGCCATTGCCGAGGTGCGTCGCTTGGGAGCGCGCTCCGCTCGGTGGTTGCCCATGGAGGAGTTACCAATCTGCCGGATCGTCAGGGGGGTTCGGGTCGGCGAGACCGCGCACGACTGTAACGGAAAGATCACGGGAAAGTGCAACCCTCGACAAAAAGAGTTCATGTACCCGCGTGACCGGTCGATAAACGGACGTCTCACCCTCAGGTATGGGTCAGCCCCGCGCGGACTGGTAGCGCTCGAGCGCTTCGCGCCGCTCGTCCGCGTGGTCGACGATGCGCAGCGGGTAGTCGCGCTCGTAGCCGACGTCGGACTTCCACGGCTCGTGCGCGGCCTTGCCCGACAGGTGCGCGAGCTCGGGCACCCAGCGCCGTACGTAGTCGCCCTGCGGGTCGAACTTGAGGCCCTGGGTGACGGGGTTGAAGACGCGGAAGTAGGGCGAGGCGTCGGTCCCGGTGCCGGCCACCCACTGCCAGCCGTGGTTGTTGGACGCCACGTCGCCGTCGATCAGCAGGTCGAGGAAGTGGCGCGCACCGACCGGCCACCACACGTGGAGGTCCTTGGTCAGGAAGGAGGCGGTGATCATCCGCACCCGGTTGTGCATCCACCCGGTGTGGAGGAGCTGCCGCATGCCGGCGTCGACGATGGGGAACCCCGTCGTGCCGGTGCGCCACGCCTCGATCGCGTCCTCGGGCTCGTCGTACGTCATGCCCTGCAACGCGGGCTTGAGGTCGGTCCACGCCGAGGCGGGGGTGTGCCACAGGACGTCGGCGTAGAACTCGCGCCAGCCGAGCTCGTCGGCGTACGTCGACGTGTGGTCGACCTCGGCCAGGAGCGAGCGCGGGTGCAGCACGCCCAGGTGCAGGTAGGGCGAGAGCCGCGAGGTCCCGTCGTGGTCGGGCCGGTTGCGCTCGGTGGCGTACGCGTCGAGGCCGTCGTCGCGGAAGGCCCGCCAGCGGCGCCACGCGGCGTCCTCGCCGGCGCCGGGCAGCTCGAAGGGCGCGTCGTCGACCGCCTGGTGCAGCATGTCGATCGCGCGCTGGTGGGAGTCGCCCTGCTCGATGTCGGGGGAGCGGGGCGTGTGCGCCGGCTCGGGCCAGCCGTGCTCGCGCCAGGCACGCGCGAAGGCGGTGAAGACCTGGTAGGGGTCGCCGCTGCCGTTGCGGACCAGCCCCGGGCCCACGGCGTACGGGGATCCGGTCGCGACCAGCTCGACCTGCTCGCCCACGGCGTCGTCGCGGCGGCGGCCGTACGGGGTGGTCTCGGCGGCCACGTGCACGCGGCGCCCGTCCGCCATGCGGGGCACGACGTCGCGCGGGTCACCGTGGTGGACGGTCAGCGGGATGCGCTCGGCGAGGGCCAGCACGTTGGCCGCGAGCCACGCCCGCCGCGCCGCACCGGCGCTCGCCCAGATCGCCGGGTCGACCACGAAGAGCGCCGTGACCGGTCCCTCCTCGAGGGCGGCGAGGAGGGCCGGGTTGTCCCTGACCCGCAGGTCCCTGCGGAACCACATGACCGATGGCATGCGACTCAACGTAGCCCGGGAGTGAGCACCACCACGCTCACCCGACCTCGTGCGACCCCGCCGGGGAGGTCTAGGGTGCCGAGAGGGAATCCCCGCCACCGTTCGCATACGAAAAGGACTGGTCACCTCGTGGACCTGATGGAATTTCAGGCGAAGGAGCTCTTCGCCAAGCATGGAGTAGCGACCACCCTGGGTGTCGTGGCCGAGACCCCGGAGGCCGCGCGAGCCGCCGCCGAGGAGATGGGCGGCGTCACCGTCGTCAAGGCCCAGGTCAAGGCCGGCGGCCGCGGCAAGGCCGGCGGCGTCAAGATCGCGAAGACCGCCGACGAGGCCGAGTCCTACGCCCGCGACATCCTCGGGATGGAGATCAAGGGCCTCACCGTCAACCGGGTCCTCGTGACCCCGGCGACGCCGCCGGTGGAGGAGTACTACTTCTCCTTCCTGCTCGACCGGTCCAACCGCTCGCACCTGTGCATCGCATCGGTCGAGGGCGGCGTGGAGATCGAGGAGGTCGCCAAGACCAACCCCGACGCCGTCAAGAAGATCCCCGTGGACGCGCTCGAGGGCGTGACGCCGGAGAAGGCCACCGCGATCGTCGACGAGGCCAAGTTCCCCGCCGCGCTGCGTGACCAGGCCATCGAGATGGTCCAGAAGCTGTGGCAGGTCTACGTCCAGGAGGACGCCACCCTCGTCGAGGTCAACCCGCTGGCTCGCCTCGAGGGCGACAAGCTCGAGGCGCTCGACGGCAAGGTGTCGCTGGACGACAACGCCTCCGAGGTCCGCCACCCCGACCACGCGCAGTTCGAGATCCGCGAGGAGGCCGACGCGCTCGAGTCGAAGGCCAAGGACAAGGGCCTCAACTACGTCAAGCTCGACGGCCAGGTCGGCATCATCGGCAACGGCGCGGGCCTCGTGATGAGCACCCTCGACGTCGTCGCCTACGCCGGCGAGGCGCACGGCGGCGTGAAGCCCGCCAACTTCCTCGACATCGGTGGCGGCGCCAACGCGCAGGTGATGGCCGACGGCCTCGACGTGATCATCAACGACCCGCAGGTCAAGAGCGTGTTCGTCAACGTCTTCGGCGGCATCACCGCCTGCGACGAGGTCGCCAACGGCATCGTGGGCGCGCTGAAGATCCTCGGCGACGAGGAGAGCAAGCCCCTCGTCGTACGCCTCGACGGCAACAACGTCGAGGAGGGTCGCCGGATCCTCGACGAGTTCAACCACCCGCTGGTCACCCAGGTCGACACGATGGACGGCGCGGCCGACAAGGCCGCCGAGCTCGCCCACCAGGCCTGAGAGAGAGAACTGAACAGATGAGCATCTACCTCAACTCCGACTCCAAGATCATCGTCCAGGGCATGACGGGCGGCATGGGCGCCAAGCACACCACCCTCATGGTCGAGTCGGGCGCCAACATCGTCGGCGGCGTCAACGCCCGGAAGGCCGGCACCACCGTCGAGCTCGGCGGCAAGGAGCTCCCGGTCTTCGGCACCGTCGAGGAGGCCATGAAGGAGACCGGCGCCAACGTCTCGGTCGCCTTCGTGCCTCCGGCCTTCACCAAGGACGCCTGCATCGAGGCCATCGACGCCGAGATCCCGCTGCTCGTGGTGATCACCGAGGGCGTCCCGGTCCTCGACACCGCCGAGGTCGTGGCCTACCTCGAGGGCAAGAACACCCGGATGATCGGCCCCAACTGCCCCGGCATCATCACGCCGGAGGAGTCGCTGGCCGGCATCACCCCGCACACCATCGCGGGCAAGGGCCCGGTCGGCCTCGTCTCGAAGTCGGGCACGCTGACCTACCAGATGATGTACGAGCTGAAGGACTACGGCTTCACCACCGCCATCGGCATCGGCGGCGACCCGATCATCGGCACCACGCACATCGATGCGCTCGAGGCCTTCGAGAACGACCCGGAGACCAAGGCGATCGTGATGATCGGCGAGATCGGCGGCGACGCCGAGGAGCGCGCGGCGGCCTACATCAAGGAGCACGTGACCAAGCCCGTCGTGGGCTACGTCGCCGGCTTCACCGCCCCCGAGGGCAAGACCATGGGCCACGCCGGCGCCATCGTGTCGGGCTCCTCGGGCACCGCGCAGGCCAAGAAGGAGGCCCTCGAGGCCGCCGGGGTCAAGGTCGGCAAGACGCCGTCCGAGACCGCCGCGCTGATGCGCGAGGTCCTCGAGAAGCTCTGAGGCGATCCCTGAGCCGGCGGCTCAGTCCAGACGGCCTCGCAGGTCCTCCTGCGGGGCCGTCGGCGATTTCGCCTGCCGCCCGGGTCGTACGGGAGCCTTCGCCTCCCACAGCACGCGCCACACGACGTGGGCGCCGAGCAGGCGTACGGGCGCGACGGCGTTGAGCCGGCGCGGGGACGGCAGGGTCGGGCAGGCCGAGCTGGCCAGCGTCGATGGAATGGACATGATCTTCTAGCACCCCGTTTTCGTGAACACACACATCGCCGGAAGGATGTTCTCCGAGGTCGCGGTGACCTCGTCGGCCTGCCCGTCCAGCGACGCGAGCGAGCCCTCACCGTATGTGCTGACGAGCAGCCGCGCCGAACCGACGCGGGTGACCTGGAAGACCGAGCTGCCCAGGCCGTCGGAGTAGGTCAGGCCGACCGTGACCGTGTCGTACCCGGTGTCGCGCTCGAGCACGGTCCACACCAGGTTGCGGTTGGTGCGGCACTCCGACACGGCCTCCCGGAGGACGTCCATGGTCGAGCTCGCCTGGTCGGGGCCGGCGTGCACGACCAGCTCGCGCCACTCGTAGTGCTCGGGAGCCACGGCCGACGCCACGAGGCGCCGCAGGCCGCCGGGCGTCTCCCGCTGCGGCCACACCACCTGCCCGCACATCTCGACCTCCCCGATGCCGTCGCCGTCCGCCGACGGCGGGGACACCCGGACGTCACCCCCGTCGGCCGGGAGACCCGCGGCGAGGGGGAAGTCCGCCGGGATCTCGGTGGGCGCAGCCTCCTCGGTGGGGGCCTCGGTCGGGGCCTCGGTCGGCTCCTGGGTGGGCTCCTGGGTGGGCTCCTGGGTGGGCTCCTCGGTCGGCTCCGGCACCTCGCCGAACACCCCGAGGGCGGCGACCGTGTCACGCAGCGGGTCGACGGTGTCGTCGACGGCCAGCCGGG
Source organism: Nocardioides sp. BGA-UO-ETr-FS32 (assembly GCF_059567905.1). Classification (NCBI taxonomy): domain Bacteria; kingdom Bacillati; phylum Actinomycetota; class Actinomycetes; order Propionibacteriales; family Nocardioidaceae; genus Nocardioides; species Nocardioides sp. BGA-UO-ETr-FS32. The sequence goes on from NZ_JCAQOX010000015.1 coordinate 444,446, forward strand.
CCTGGTCGCGCGTCCACTGCCCGTAGGTCGAGGTGAGCAGCAGCGCCGGACCGACCGGCACGACGTGGACGACCGTCGCGCCGGTGCCGGGCTCCCCGTCGACGGTGTAGGTCTGCAGCAGCGTCGTCGTCGGCGCGGGGCCGAACGGCGACTCCAGCACCTCGGTGCGGGTCGTCATCCGGTCGCCGCCACCTGTCGCTCCGGCGTCGTCGCAGCCCGTCGCGAGCGCGGCGATCTCCTCGCCCAGCGCGGTCGCCTCGTCGGCGCCGCTCAGGAGGACGAGCTCACGGGTGTCGGCGGACTCGCCACCGCTGTCGTCGGCGACCATCCGGTCCCGGGTGCCGACGCCACGCAGCGGCGTCGTACGGCACACCTCCAGGTCGCGCAGGCCGGTGCCGGTGCGCGAGGTGGGGACGGTGTCCTCCGCCCCGCCCATCCCGGCCGAGAGGGGGAAGTCGTCGGGGATGGTCACCTCGGTGGCGCTGGACGTGCCGGCCCTCGACGCGTCCGCGGGAGCGAGGTCGCCCGACCGCTGGTCCCCGCACCCGGCGAGCGCCAGGCCCCCGGCCAGGCCCCCCGCCAGGGCGCAGGCCAGGGCGCGCGCCGCGGCGGCGCGCCGTGGCCGGTGACGGTGCCTCATGACAGATGAGACACCGCTGGGCGGCAAAAGGTTGCGTCAGCCGGAGGAGTCGAGTCGTCCGAGGCGCTCGAGGACCCGTCGCGAGAGCGCCACGAAGTCGGTGCGCGACATCGTCATCGTGCGGTCGGGGGCGAACCCGAGCTGGGACACGGCGGTGCCGTGGCGGACGATCGCCATGAGGAACGGGAACGACTGGCGGTCGTTGAGCTCGATGGTCAGGGCCCACACGCTCAGGTCGGTCGTCCGGGTCGAGGTCTCGGCGAGCTGGGTCACGCTGGTGCCGAGGTTCTCCCGGCCGCACTGCCGGATGCGGTCGCGGACCTGGTCGACGAACCCGCTCGCCTTCGCCTGCTTCATCGACCCGACGGTCTGGGTCAGGCCGAGCTGGGAGGCGTCCGGCGTCTCGGGGAACAGGAAGGTCCGGGTGAGCGCCTTGCTGATGCCCTTGCCCTGGAACGTGGTGCGGTCGCACCTGGTGGCCGCGTAGTTGCTGCGCGCCCGCTCGGGCTCGGTGCCGACCCACGGGCCGCGCACCTGGGCGACGGGAGGCAGGTCGACCACGGACAGCAGCCCGGGAGGCGTGCCGATGTCGAGGGGGGCGGTGGTGGTCGCGCGGGCACGACCGGCGCAGTCGCCGGCACCGTGGGAGCCGCACAGCCCGTTGACCGCGGCCGCGAGGCCGGTGAGGACCGCCTTGTCGCCGACCGCCTTGCCCTGGCTGCGGACCACGGTGGTGACGAGAAGGCTGCCGGTGCGGGCGGTGCCGACGCTGACCGTGGCCGGCACCTTGCCCCACGACCGCAGCCGGAACACCCTCGCGTCGTCGCCCACGCGCTTGACGGTGCCTGTGGAGAGCAGCTGGGTGCGGGGGTCGATGCAGCCGGCGAACCACAGCGACGCGGTCTCGAAACCCTGCTCCGCCTGGCGCTCGTTGCGCGACATCTCCACCATCTGGACGGCGGTGGACTCGACGCGGGTGACCTCGCGCTCGCGGGTGCGCTTGCGCTGGCCCTTGCCGACCTGTTGCTTCACGACCCGGGTCGTCGAGCCCTCCCACGTACGGGCGAGGGCGGTGACGCCGTCGGGGTCGGCGAACCGCTCCCGCTGGCACGGCGCGAGCAGGCCGTTGCCGGAGAGGTTGTCGGTCGTCGACGTCTCGGCCCAGTCCAGCCCGGAACCGAACCGGGACAGCTGGTCGGGGGAGAAGAGGGCGGCCTCGTCGATGATCGGCTCGCCGGCCCCCTCGGTCTCGGGCTCGTGCACCGTGACGCCGGGCGTGGCCTTCTCCTCGCTGAGGCTGGTCGCCTCGGCGTTGGACCCGGTGGCGACGAGGGACCCCGAGGCGACGAGGGCGGCCGTGGCGACGGCGGCGCCGATCACCGTGTGCGTACGACGCCGCGCCGCGCCGGCGCGCCGGATGACCGTCGCACGGGGCCAGCGGATCTCCTCGAGCGGCGCCGCGAGGCCGTGGAGCAGGCGGGGGATCTCGGTGGTGGGCGCATCTCGGTGCAGGGAGAACTGCGAGCTCGCGGTCTGCAGCTCGCGCTCGGCGTCGGCGCGGGGCAGGCCCACGGTGCGGGACATGTCGGACAGCGACAGCGCGGACAGGCCGTTGAGCACGAGGAGCTCGCGCTGGCGGGTGGGGAGCTTGGACAGGGCCTCGAGCGTGCTGCGCGTCTCGGGGTCGAGCGACTTGTCACGGTGCCAGATGCGGGCTGTGTGCCGGCGCCGGGCGCGGCCGAGGGCGAGCGGGCGGACGTACGCGTCGCGGTCGTCGAGCTGGCCGACCTTGCGCCAGTGGTGCCACGCGACGACGAAGGCGTCGCGAACGGCTGCACGGGCGGCCGGGGCGTCGCCGGTCAGTGCGTAGGCCTCGTGCAGGAGTCGGGTGCGGGTCTCGACGTAGTAGGCGTCGAACGTCTCGGGGCTCCTCATGACCGCTCCACGGTACGGGAGCGGGCAACGCGGCGCACATCCTTCCCCGACACCAGCCTCCTGCTCGGCCGGGCCCCGCGGCCGGGCGGCGTGGCAGCGCGATCTGCCGCGACGACCGGGTGATGATGGGTCGGCCATGACGTCGCTCCTCACCCGACCCGACCACGCGCGCACCGAGGCTGCCCGGCCGCGCCCGCTGGTGCTGATCGCGACGCTCGGCGGGGTGATGGCCGCACTCGGCCCGCTCGTGGTGCTGCTCGCCATCGGGGTGATCGGCTGGTTCGCCACCGACGCCGGCGTGCACGGCGCCCCCCGCGACGGCATGCGCGTCGGCGCGCTGGCGTGGCTGGCCGGTCACGGCTCCGGCGTCACCGTGATGGGTGCGCGGATCTCGATCGTGCCGCTCGGGATCACCGCGATCGCCGCCTGGTCGATGTGGCGCCTCGGGCACCGGGTCGGCGACTCGGTCTCCGGGCACGGCCCCGACGCCGACCGGATCTCCGACGGCGAGCGCGACCTCACCGTGCCCACCGCGGTCGTGCTGTTCCTCTCCGGGTACGTGATGGTGGCCGTCGTGGTCGCGACCCTGGCGGCCGGCACCACCGCCGACCCGTCCCTGCCGCGGGTGCTCGGCTGGACCGTCCTGCTGACCGCCTTCGTGGCGGCCCCCGCGATCGCGATCGGGTCCGGACGGGCCGCGATCTGGGCGGCGTTCCTCCCGGCCGCGGTGCGCGCGGGTGCCGCCGTCGCAGGCGCGGTCCTGGCCCGGCTGCTCGTCGTCTCCGCGCTGGTCCTCCTCGTCGCGCTGGCGCTCTCCTTCGACGACGCCGCCACCATGACGTCGCGGCTGCACCCCAGCCCGTCCGAGGCCGGGCTCTACGCGCTCGTCAACACCGCGTTCGTCCCCAACGCCGCGCTGTTCACCGGCTCCTTCCTGCTCGGGCCGGGCTTCGCGGTCGGGGGCGCCACCCTCGTCTCGCCCGCGGCTGTCGTGCTCGGTCCGCTGCCGGTCGTGCCGCTCCTGGCCGCGCTCCCGGCGACGGGCACGCCCGCGGGCTGGGTCGGCGCGCTGATGGCCCTCCCGCCGCTCGTCGCGGCGTTGGCGGCCTTCCGGGCGCTGCGCGGCCGGCTCCTCACCTGGGACCGGCTCCTGCTCGCCGGCTGCGGCGGTGGGCTCGTGGCGGGCTTCGCGTTCGCGGTGCTCGCCTCCCTCTCCGGCGGGGCGGCCGGACCGGGTCGGATGCGCTTCGTCGGTCCGTTCACCCGCGACGTGCTGGTCCACTCGGTGACCGCCTGCGGCATCGGCGCCCTGCTGGGAGCCTCCGTGCTGGCCGTCCTCGCCTGGCGCTCGACCCGTACGCCCCGCACGACCCCCGCGGAGGACTGAGCATGGGGGCTGGGCACAGCCACGGCGACCGCCCCTCCCTCGGGCCCGCGCCGCGGCGGCTGCAGGTGTTGATGGCCGTGATCGTCGGACCCCTCGTGCTGGCGACCCTGGTCGGCCTCTTCGTGCTCTGGCCCGACGGCGACCTGGAGGTCAGCGGTCCGGGCGTCGACGTCGAGCGCGGCACCGCCGAGGTGCTCTCCGTCGGACCCTGCCAGCAGGCGCAGGCAGTCGAGGGCTGCCAGCAGGCCGAGGTGGAGCTGCTCAGCGGTCCCGGGGCTCCCGCCGAGGCGGTGGCCCTGCTGCCCTACGGCAGCCAGGCGCCCGAGGTGGTGGCCGGCGACCGGATCATCGTCTCCTTCACCGCGGAGGCCCCCGACGGGGAGCAGTACGCCTTCCAGGACTTCGACCGCGGCCCGCCGCTGCTCGTGCTGACCATCCTGTTCGCCCTCGGCGTCCTGGCGCTGTCGCGGTGGCGCGGCATCGGCGCCCTCGCCAGCCTGGCGTACTCACTGGTCCTCATCGCGGTCTTCACCCTCCCCGCCATCATGGACGGCGCCTCGCCGCTCGCCGTGGCCGTCATCACCGCCGCCGCGATCATGCTGGTCACGCTCTACCTCTCCCACGGCTTCGACCTCCGCTCGACCGTCGCGATGCTCGGCACCCTCGTCTCGCTGGTGGTCATCGGCGTGCTCGGATGGGTGTTCACCCGCGTGGGCCACTTCACCGGCCTGGTCGACGAGGGCAGCCAGTACATCTCGGGCATCGCCGCCCAGGTCGACCTCCGCGGGCTGTTGCTCGCCGGCCTCGTCATCGGCGCGCTCGGCGTGCTCGACGACGTCACCGTCACGCAGACGTGGGCGGTGTGGGAGCTCGCCGACGTCGACCCCGACGCCAGCGTGCGCTCGATCTTCGTGCGGGCGATGCGGATCGGGCGCTCGCACGCCGCCTCGACCGTCAACACCCTCGTCCTGGCCTACGTCGGCGCCACGCTCCCGCTGATGCTCGTCTTCTCCGCGCTGTCGCTGCCCTTCGGGATCGCGGTCAGCCAGGAGGTGGTAGCCCAAGAGGTCGTGCGCGGCCTCGTCGGCGGACTCGGCATCCTCGCTGCCGTGCCGGTGACGACCGGCATCGCGGCGCTCGTCGCGGGCCGCCTGGCCCGGGAGCGGACCGCAGGCGCCGGGCCGTCGCACCGCGCCTAGAATCCGACGGTGCCCACCACCGCTCGCCTCGTCGTCCTCGTCTCGGGATCCGGCACCAACCTCCAGGCGCTGATCGACGCCTGCGCCGACCCGGCGTACGGCGCCCGCATCGTCGCGGTCGGCGCCGACCGCGAGGACATCGAGGGCCTCGCGCGCGCCGAGCGGGCCGGGATCCCGACCTTCGTGCGCCAGGTGTCGGACTTCGAGACCCGCGAGGGCTGGGACGCCGCGCTGGCCACCGTGGTGGAGCGCTTCGAGCCCGACGTCGTGGTCTCCGCCGGCTTCATGAAGCTGCTCTCGCAGGACTTCCTCGACCGGTTCCTCACCCTCAACACCCACCCCGCGCTGTGCCCGGCGTTCCCCGGGATGCACGGCCCGCGCGACGCGCTCGAGCACGGCGTCAAGGTCACCGGGGCGACCCTGTTCGTGGTCGACGCGGGGGTCGACACCGGCCCGATCGTGGCCCAGGTGCCCGTCGAGGTCGCCGAGGACGACGACGTGGAGTCGCTGCACGAGCGGATCAAGACCGCCGAGCGCGCGATGCTCGTCGACACGGTCGGCCGGATCGCCCGCGAGGGGATCTCGGTGGAGGGCCGCCGGGTTCGCATCGGCGGCGGCGCTCGGTAGTCTGCGGGGCACACGACTGGCGCAGGTGGGCCACCACCAGGGAGTGACGCGCGAGGACATCGAACGCCTGGGTGCCCTCGATCTCGTCAACAGCTCGACCTCCGAGGAGTCCCGTGTCTTCTGAACTGCGTATCCCGATCAAGCGTGCACTCGTCTCCGTCTACGACAAGACCGGGCTCGACGCCCTGGTCCGGGGCCTGCACGACGCCGGCGTCGAGCTGGTCTCCACGGGCGGCTCGGCCGCGCTGATCGAGTCGCTCGACCTCCCGGTCACCAAGGTCGAGGACCTCACCGGCTTCCCCGAGTGCCTCGACGGGCGGGTCAAGACGCTGCACCCGCGCGTGCACGCCGGCATCCTCGCCGACCGCCGCCTCGAGTCCCACGTCGCGCAGCTCGAGGAGCTCGGCGTCGAGCCGTTCGACCTCGTGGTCAGCAACCTCTACCCCTTCACGCAGACCGTCGCCTCCGGCGCCAGCCCTGACGAGTGCGTCGAGCAGATCGACATCGGCGGTCCCTCGATGGTGCGCGCCGCCGCCAAGAACCACCCCAGCGTCGCGATCGTCACCTCGCCCGCGGCGTACGACGCGGTGCTGGCCGCCGTGGCCGCCGGGGGCTTCACACTGGCCGAGCGGCAGCGCCTCGCCGCCGAGGCGTTCGTCCACACCGCGACCTACGACGTGCACGTGGCGTCCTGGATGGGCAACGTGCTGACCGACACGAGCGACGGCTCCGGCTTCCCGGCCTGGATGGGCGCGACGTGGAACAAGGAGGCGGTGCTGCGCTACGGCGAGAACCCGCACCAGTCCGCCGCGCTCTACAGCAACGGCTTCCTGCCCGGCGGCCCCGGCCTGGCGCAGGCCACGCAGCACCACGGCAAGGAGATGTCCTACAACAACTACGTCGACGCCGACGCGGCCCGCCGGGCGGCGTACGACTTCGACGAGCCGGCCGTGGCGATCATCAAGCACGCCAACCCGTGCGGCATCGCGATCTGCTCGGACGACGTCCCCGACCCCATTTCCGTCGCGCACCGCAGGGCGCACGAGTGCGACCCGGTCAGCGCGTTCGGCGGCGTGATCGCCACCAACGTCCCGGTCTCCGTCGCGATGGCCGAGCAGGTCGCCGAGATCTTCACCGAGGTCATCGTGGCGCCCGGCTACGAGGACGGCGCGATCGAGGCGCTCCAGGCCAAAAAGAACATCCGCATCCTCGAGTGCCCGCCGCTGGCGCGTGGTGGCGGCGACATGCGCTCGATCTCCGGTGGGCTGCTGCTCCAGGACCGCGACGACGTCAGCGCCGAGGGCGACGACCCGTCGACGTGGACCCTCGCGACGGGAGAGGCCGCGTCCGACGAGGTGCTCGCCGACCTCGCCTTCGCGTGGCGCGCGTGCCGCGCGGTGAAGTCCAACGCGATCCTCCTCGCCTCCGGCGGCGCCTCGGTCGGCGTCGGCATGGGCCAGGTCAACCGCGTCGACTCCTGCCGCCTCGCGGTCGAGCGGGCGGGGGAGCGGGCCGCCTCGGCCGTCGCCGCCTCCGACGCGTTCTTCCCCTTCGCCGACGGCCCGCAGATCCTCATCGACGCCGGCGTGAAGGCGATCGTCCAGCCCGGGGGCTCGGTGCGCGACGCCGAGGTCGTCGCCGCCTGCGAGGCAGCCGGCGTGACGATGTACCTGACCGGCGCGCGGCACTTCTTCCACTGAGCTCCTTCCGGCCCAGGCCCCGGGAGCGGTGAGTGAGACATCTTCTGGACGTCGAGAAGCTGCGTCACTCACCGCTCCCCAGCCCGCGGTGAGTGAGACACGTTCTGTGGGCCCGGAAACCTGCGTCACTCACCGCTCCGACCGAAGCCCCCACCCGATGCGCCCTCCACCACCGGACCTCTCCCTAGGATGACCACCGTGACCGCACAGACCCTCGACGGCGCCGCCACCCTCAGGACCATCAAGGCCGAGCTCGCCCAGCGCGTCGCCGCCCTGAAGGAGCAGGGGATCACCCCCGGCCTCGGGACGGTGCTCGTCGGCGACGACCCCGGCTCGCACTGGTACGTCGGCGCCAAGCACAAGGACTGCGCGGAGATCGGCATCACCTCGATCCGCCGCGACCTGCCCGCCACGGCCACCCAGGCCGAGGTCGAGGCGGTCATCGACGAGCTCAACGCCGACGCCGCCTGCACCGGGTTCCTGGTCCAGCAGCCGACCGGCCTCGACGAGTTCGCCCTGCTCTCGCGCGTCGATCCCGACAAGGACGTCGACGGCCTGCACCCGGTCAACCTGGGCAAGCTCGTGCTCGGTGAGTCCGGGCCGCTGCCGTGCACCCCGGTCGGTGCCATCGAGCTGCTGCGGCGCCACGGCGTCGAGATCGCCGGCGCGGAGGTCGTGGTCGTCGGCCGCGGACTCACCGTCGGCCGCCCGCTCGGGCTGCTGCTGACCCGCCGCTCCGAGAACGCCACGGTCACGCTGTGCCACACCGGCACCCGTGACCTCGCCGCCCACGTGCGCCACGCGGACATCGTCGTCGCGGCCGCCGGCGTGCCCGGCATCATCACCGCCGACATGGTCAAGCCCGGCGCCGCCGTGCTCGACGTGGGCGTCTCCCGGGTCGACGGCAAGGTCACGGGCGACGTGGACCCCGGGGTGTGGGACGTCGCCGGCTGGGTCTCGCCCAACCCCAAGGGAGTGGGCCCCATGACGCGCGCGATGCTGCTGACCAACATCGTGGAGATCGCCGAGAAGTCCGTCCGGTCCTGACATGGCCGACAGCCCCGACCACATCGAGCCGCCCGAGTCCGTCCCGCCGGTCTCGGCCGAGCCGTTCGACCCCGAGGAGCCGCGCCGCTACCCCTCGACCATCGGTGGCGCGTTCTACCTGCTCGTCCTCGGCGCAGTCGGCGTCGCGATGGTGGTCGTCGCGCTCGACGAGTGGCGCACCGGGATCCGCATGATGGGCGGCACGCTGATCTTCGCGGCCGCCGTACGCCTCGTGCTCCGCCGCCGTGACGCCGGCATGCTCGCGGTGCGGCACAAGGTCCTCGACGCGGTCGTGCTCATCGTGCTCGGCGGGTCGCTGATCTTCCTGGCCGGGTCGATCCCGGACCAGCCCGGGTTCTAGGTCCCGACAACGCACGAGCGGTGCGTGAGGCACGATTCCGGGCTCCGGAACAGGCCTCACGCACCGCTCGGGTGCATCGGGAGACCGATCAGATCAGGCCGAGCTCCGTGACGGCCTTGCGCTCGTCGGCGAGCTCCGCGGTGGAGGCGTCGATGCGGGCACGGGAGAAGTCGTCGATCTCGAGGCCCTCGACGATGGTCCAGTCGCCACCGGAGGTGGTGACGGGGAACGAGGAGATCAGGCCCTCGGGGACGCCGTACTCGCCGTTGGACGCCACGGCCATGGAGACCCAGTCGTCGGCCGCCGAGCCGAACAGCCAGTCGCGGGCGGCGTCGATCGTGGCCGACGCGGCGGACGCGGCGGAGGACGAGCCGCGGGCGTCGATGATCGCGGCGCCGCGCTTGGCGACGGTCGGGATGAAGTCGTTCTCCAGCCAGGCCTGGTCGCCGACGAGCTCGGCGGCGTTCTGGCCGTTGACCTCGGCGTGGAACAGGTCGGGGTACTGGGTGGCGGAGTGGTTGCCCCAGATCGTCATCTTCTTGATGTCAGTGACCTTGGCGCCGGTCTTCGCCGCGAGCTGGCTGATCGCGCGGTTGTGGTCGAGGCGGGTCAGCGCGGAGAAGCGCTCGCGCGGGATGTCGGGAGCGTTGCTCATCGCGATGAGGGCGTTGGTGTTGGCCGGGTTGCCGGTCACGCCGATGCGCACGTCGTCGGCCGCGACGGCGTTGAGGGCCTTGCCCTGGGCGGTGAAGATCGCGCCGTTGGCGGAGAGCAGGTCGCCGCGCTCCATGCCGGGGCCGCGCGGGCGCGCGCCGACGAGCAGGGCGAGGTTGACGCCGTCGAAGATCTTCTCCGCGTCGGCGCCGATCTCGACGCCGGCGAGGTTCGGGAACGCGCAGTCGTCGAGCTCCATGACGACGCCCTCGAGCGCCTTGAGGGCGGGCTCGATCTCGAGCAGCCGGAGCTCGATGGGGCGGTCCGCGGCCAGTGCGCCGCTGGCGAGGCGGAAGAGCAGGCTGTAGCCGATCTGGCCGGCGGCGCCGGTGACGGCGACCTTGAGAGGTTCGGAGGTCACGGTGGGTTTCTCCTCGTGAGGTGAGCGCGAGCGTGGATTCCCGCTGACGCTAGCAGCGCCCGGTCCGCCGTCGTCCTCTGGTCTGCGGCTGGCATGCTGGCGCCCATGACGACGGGGCCCCGAGCCGTACGCCGCACGCTGGCGGCAGCCGCGCTGGCGGCCGGCCTCGCGCTGGGGCTCACCGGGTGCGCCGGCATCGGCCAGCCCGCGCCGTACGACTCCGCGGGCATCAACGGGCTGGTGATCCCGACCCCGACCCCGTCGCCCAGCGACTTCGTCGAGGGCGTCGACAACCCGTGGCTGCCCCTCGAGTCCGGAGCCAGGTGGACCTACGACGTCACCGGCGAGGGGGCCTCGCAGGGCACGGTCGTGGTGGACGTGCTCGACGACAGGGTGCCGGTCGCGGGGCTCGACGCCACCGCGGTGGAGACCACGGTCGACCTCGGGGGAGGCACGGCGAGCGTGGAGACCGACCTCTACGCCCAGGACGAGGCGGGCAACGTCTGGCTCGTCGGGGGCGACGCGGACGGCGCCGGCTGGCGCGCGGGGGAGGATGGTGCCGAGGCCGGCCTCGCGATGCCCGCCGACCCGCGGCTCGGCGACGGCTGGCTGACCTACGACGTCCCGGGCCTGCCCCGCGCGAGCCGGACGATCGAGGACCAGTCGGACGACCTGGTGCAGACGCTCGACGAGGCCGACACCACGACTCGTCGCGTGTACGAGAGGGGTGTCGGCCTCGTGGGGTTCGAGGACCTCGACGCCGGCTGGACCGCCGAGCTGGTCCGGCCCTGAGCCCTAGGGCCGGTCGGCGCTAGTCGGGACGGCGCACCTGCGTGCGGCCATCGTCGTCGCCATCGGGGTTGCCCCAGTGACCGGGCGCGCTCTGGCCGGGCTGCTGCGGCGGCTGGGGCTGCTGCGGAGCGCCCCACTGGCCGGGCTGGGCCGGCGGCTGCTGCTGCGGCGCGGGCTGCCCCCACTGCCCGGGCTGCTGCGGCGCAGCCTGGGGCGTGGAGTACGGGTCGGGCTGCTGCTGCTGCTGCGGCTGCTGGTAGGGGTCGGGCTGGCCCCACTGCTGCTGCGGGGGAGCACCCCACGCCGCGCCGGGCTGGCCCCAGCCGCCCTGCTGGCCCTGGTTCCACTGGGCCTCGTAGGAGCCGGGGACGAACTGGTCCTTCCGGCCGCCGCTGAAGTTGAGGCCCGAGCCGGCCACCGGGGCCGCGCCCTGGCCGAAGAGGATCGGGTAGGTGAGGCCGGCGATCGCCGCGCCGAGGAGCGGTGCGACGACGAAGAGCCACAGCTGCACGATCGCGTCGGTGCCGGCGAAGACGCCGACGCCGATGGAGCGGGCCGGGTTGACCGACGTGCCGGTCAGCGGGATGGCGACGAAGTGGATCATCGCCAGGGACAGGCCGATCGCCAGCGGGCCGAGCGCCACATTGATCTCGTTGCGCTCGTCGGTCACCGCCAGGATGATCCAGAGGAAGATCGCCGTGAGCAGGACCTCGAGCAGCAGGGCCGCCCACCAGGCGTAGCCCGAGCCCTGGTCGCCGAAGAAGTTCTGGCCCATGTTGCCCTCGGCGGTGAAGCCGTCGAAGCCGTTGCCGAGGCCGAACAGCACCGCGCCGGCGAGGAGGCCGCCGAGGAGCTGGGCGGCCATGTAGATGCCGACCTGGTTCCACGGCAGGCGGCCGCCGAGCACGGCGCCCAGCGTGACGGCCGGGTTGAAGTGGCCCCCGGAGATGCGACCGACGGCGTAGGACATCACCACGACGGTGAGGCCGAAGGTCAGGGCGGTCGCGACGAGGTCGCCGCCGCTGTAGACGGCGGCGCCGCACCCGAAGAACACGAGCACGAAGGTGCCCAGCGTCTCTGCGGTGAACTTCTGCCCGGTGGTCGGTGTGTCTTCGACGATGTCGCTCATCGCGAGCTCCTTGGAGAGTCAGGTCGGCCGTACCCCTCGTAGGCCACGCGAAGCCTAGCGGCGGCGAAAGAGGGGTGCGAGGGTAGGCGAGTCGCAACGCTTCCCCGCGTCAGGTATCTTGACGTCAAGAGTTATGCCCGGATCAGATCGCGATCTACAGGAGCTGTCGTACCCATGGCCAAGATCATCTACACCCACACCGACGAGGCGCCGCTGCTGGCGACGTACTCGTTCCTGCCGATCATCGCCGCCTACGCGAAGACCGCCGGTGTGGACGTCGAGACGCGTGACATCTCCCTCGCCGGCCGCGTGATCGCGCAGTTCCCCGACCGCCTCACCGAGGAGCAGCGCCTCGACGACGCCCTGGCCGAGCTCGGCGAGCTCGCCACGAAGCCCGAGGCCAACATCATCAAGCTGCCCAACATCTCCGCCTCGATCCCGCAGCTCAAGGCGACCATCGCCGAGCTGCAGTCGCAGGGCTACGACCTCCCCGACTACCCGGAGAACCCGCAGACCGACGAGGAGCGCGAGACCCGTGCCCGCTACGACAAGGTCAAGGGCTCCGCGGTGAACCCGGTGCTGCGCGAGGGCAACTCCGACCGCCGCGCGCCCGCGTCGGTGAAGAACTACGCGAGGTCGCACCCGCACTCGATGGGCGCGTGGAGCAGCGAGTCGAAGACGTCGGTCGCCACGATGGGCAGGGACGACTTCCGCAGCAACGAGCAGTCGGTCGTCCTCCCCTCCGACGACACGCTGTCGATCGTGCACGTCGGCACCGACGGGTCCGAGACGGTGCTCAAGGAGGGCCTGGCGGTCCTCGAGGGTGAGGTCGTCGACGCGACCTTCATGAGCGCAGCGTCGCTCGACGAGTTCCTCGAGCAGCAGGTCGCCAGGGCCAAGGCCGACGGCGTCCTGTTCTCCGCCCACCTCAAGGCCACGATGATGAAGGTCTCCGACCCGATCATCTTCGGCCACGTCGTGCGCGCCTACTTCCCCGACGTCTTCAGCCAGTACGGCGAGCAGCTCGCCGCCGCGGGCCTGTCGGCCAACGACGGCCTCGGCGCCATCCTCTCCGGGCTCGACAAGGTCGAGGGCGGGGCCGAGATCAAGGCCGCCTTCGAGAAGGGCCTGGCCGAGGGACCGTCGCTGGCCATGGTCGACTCCGACAAGGGCATCACCAACCTGCACGTCCCCTCCGACGTCATCATCGACGCCTCGATGCCGGCCATGATCCGTACGTCGGGCCAGATGTGGAACGCCGACGGCGAGCAGCAGGACACCCTCGCCGTCATCCCGGACTCGTCCTACGCCGGCGTCTACCAGGCCGCGATCGACGACTGCCGGACCCACGGCGCCCTCGACCCGGCGACCATGGGATCGGTGCCCAACGTCGGCCTGATGGCCAAGGCGGCCGAGGAGTACGGCTCCCACGACAAGACCTTCGAGATCCCCGCGGCGGGCAAGGTCGAGGTCCGCAACGCCGCCGGCGAGGTCCTGATGTCGCACGACGTCCGGGCCGGCGACATCTGGCGCGCCTGCCAGACCAAGGACGCCTCGATCCGCGACTGGGTCAAGCTCGCCGTCACCCGCGCCCGCGCCTCCGAGACGCCCGCCGTCTTCTGGCTCGACGAGACCCGCGCGCACGACGCCAACCTCATCGCCAAGGTCCACGAGTACCTGAAGGACCACGACACCGAGGGCCTGTCGCTCGAGATCATGGCTCCGGCCGCCGCGACGACGCACGCCCTCGAGCGCATCCGCCGGGGCGAGGACACCATCTCGGTGACCGGCAACGTGCTGCGCGACTACAACACCGACCTGTTCCCGATCCTCGAGCTCGGCACCAGCGCCAAGATGCTCTCGATCGTGCCGCTGATGAACGGTGGCGGCCTGTTCGAGACCGGCGCCGGCGGCTCGGCGCCCAAGCACGTCCAGCAGCTGGTCAAGGAGGACTACCTCCGCTGGGACAGCCTCGGCGAGTTCTTCGCCCTGGCCGCCTCGCTGGAGCACCTCGCCGACTACGACGACAACCAGCGCGCCAAGCTGCTCGGCGACGCCCTCGACCGGGCGACCGAGACCTTCCTCAACGAGGACCGCTCGCCCGGCCGCAAGCTCGGCACGATCGACAACCGCGGCTCGCACTTCTACCTCGCCCTCTACTGGGCCGAGGAGCTCGCGCAGCAGACCGAGGACGCCGACCTCGCGGCGGCGTTCTCCGCCCTCGCCGGCTCGCTGCGCGAGAACGAGCAGACGATCGTCGACGAGCTGCTCGCGGTGCAGGGCAAGCCGGCCGACATCGGCGGCTACTTCCGCCCCGACCCGGAGAAGGCCGCGGCGGTCATGCGTCCGTCCGCCACCTTCAACGAGGCCCTCGCCTCGCTCGACTGAGCGCGTACGAGCTGAGCGACCACGACGATGGTCACGGGGGAGCAGGGGTTGCCGCGAGCACCCCTGCTCTCCTCGCTCTCGCTGATGGTCGGCAACCTGCTGCCGATCTGGGCGGTGTGGGCCGGCCACATGTCGGTGGGCGACGTCTTCGTCGTCTACTGGATCGAGAACCTCGCCTACTGGGCGATCACGATCGTCAAGGTGCGCAGCGCCCGCGGCGAGCGCGCGCCGGGATCGGCACGGATGACCCTCAACGGCCGACCGGTCGACGCGTCCGACTCAGGGGCGCTGTCCTTCTTCTTCGCCCTCCACTACGGCATCTTCACCCTCGTCCACGGGGTCCTCGCCTTCGTGATGGCGTTCCTCACCGGCGGTGACCTCCACCCCGGCGCCTGGCTGCTCGCCGGCGTGGCGCTCGGCCTGAGCCACCTCGGCTCGCTGTGGCTGAACTGGTTCGACGGCGGCGAGCGCTGGCGCGTCTCGGCCCCCACTGCGATGTGGCAGCCCTACCCGCGGATGCTCGTGCTGCACGTCGGCATCATCGTGGGCTTCGGGCTGGCGATGCGATCGGTCGGCGCGTCGGAGGCCCCCAGCGGGCTCGAGGAGCTGGCGCCCGTGCTGCTCCTGCTCGGGCTCAAGACCGTGGTCGACCTCGCGCTGCACCTGTGGGAACGCCGCCGGGCCCGGTCGACGCAGCCCGTCGAGGCGGCGTGATCCCGGCCACGAACCACCCCGACGCGCCGCCACGGGGGAACAAAACCTCCGTCGCGCCCTCTTGCGCCAGGTGATGACGACGACCACCGAGACCACTGCCCTGCCCGACCACCCCTCGTCGCGCGACCTCGACGTCCCGTCGGTGACGGCGCGGCGCTTCGGCCTGGCGGTGCTCGCGCTGGCGACGGGCGGCTTCGCGATCGGCACCACCGAGTTCGTCACGATGGGCCTGCTGCCGCAGATCGCCAGCGGTGTCGACGTCTCGATCCCGACCGGCGGCCACGTCATCTCGGCGTACGCCGTCGGCGTGGTCGTCGGCGCACCCGTGCTCGCCTTCCTGGGCGCGCGCCTCCCGCGCCGGGCGCTGCTGGTGGCCCTGATGGCGGCCTTCGCGGTCGGCAACGGGGTCAGCGCGCTCGCCACCTCGTACGAGCAGCTGATGGTCGCCCGCTTCGCCGCGGGCCTGCCGCACGGCGCCTACTTCGGCGTCGCGTCGCTGGTCGCGGCCAGCATGGCGCGGCCCTCACGCAAGGGCCGCGCGGTGTCGCTGGTCATGCTCGGACTGTCCGTCGCCAACGTGATCGGCGTCCCGGCCGCCACCGTCCTCGGCCAGGAGCTGGGGTGGCGCGCCGCCTTCTGGGCGGCCGCGGGTCTGGCCCTGCTGACGCTGGCGCTGGTCGTCTGGTTCGTGCCGTCCGTGCCCGGCGACGCCGCCGCGAGCGGGCGCCGCGAGCTCTCCGCCTTCAAGGTCCCGCAGGTCTGGCTCACCCTGCTCGCCGGTGCAGTCGGCTTCGGCGGCATGTTCGCCGTCTACACCTACATCGCCCCCGTCGTCACCGACGTCGCCGGACTGGGGGAGCGGTCGGTGCCGGTCTACCTGCTCTCCTTCGGCCTCGGCATGGTCGCCGGCACCTGGCTGGCCGGGATCATGGCCGACTGGTCGATCTTCCGCTCGCTGATCATCGGCGGGGTCGGCATGGCGGGGACGATGCTGGCCTTCTGGCTCGCCGCGCCGTACGGATGGGCCGCGCTGCCGGTCGTCTTCCTGATCACCACGCTCGGCTCGGTGCTGGTCGTGAACCTCCAGCTGCGGCTGATGGACGTGGCCGGGGACGCCCAGACGCTCGGCGCGGCGATGAACCACGCCTCGCTCAACATCGCCAACGCGCTCGGCGCCTGGCTAGGCGGCCTCGTCATCGCGGCCGGGTGGGGCCTGCGCGCGCCCGCCCTCGTCGGCCTCGGCCTGTCGATCGCCGGGGTGGCGATCCTGCTGCTGTCGGCCGCGCTGCACGTGCGCGGGCGCGACGTACGTGCCTGATCGCCCCCGAACGGCTGTGTTCGTGTTGCACGGAGTTAACACGGGCGGAACTCCTGCGTAGCCCACGTTTGTAACGATCAAATCCGTGGGGGTGGATCAGCCACCCGGAACTCTTGCGGAGGGTGAGTCATGGACGACAACAAGATCGCGACGGAGATGGAGCGCCGCCGACAGCTGGCCGACCGCAACGTCGGGGCCGTGGTGAACCTGCTGCAGCGCCGCCAGGAGCTGCGGGGGATCTACCCGGCCGCCGACCTGGTCGCCGAGAACGTCGGCTGGGCCGTCTGAGGACGCTCGACACCGCGGGCTCCGCGAGCCCCTGCCCGGCTGACACGCTCAGCCGAGTCCCGGCAGGGGCTGCGGGGCCCACGTCGCGCCGTCGTCGGCGGAGCACCGGAGCTCGCCGAGGACACCTGTCCCGACCACCACGCAGACCTCGTCGTCCGTGGTGAACACCGACGTGGCGGCCCTGGCCAGTGAGACGGGTCGCACATCGCCGTCGGGCGTGATGCGGAGCAGTCCATCGCTCTCGGTCGTCAGGTAGGTGGTCCCGCCGTCGCTGACCGCGAGCGAGTGGGGTTTCCGCGCGCGGTCGTTGCCCTCGGTGTCGAGGCCGCTCACCGTGGTCCACGAGCGGCCGGCGTCGGACGACAGCAGGACCTCCGTGACCGGCAGGGAGCGGTCCTCCGCGTCGCCGCTGGACACCGCCGCGACGTGCTCGCCCGCACCAGAGATGTGGAAGATCCCGATCGTGCCCGGTGGGGTCGAGCGCACGTCCTCCCACGTGCGACCGTCCTCGGTCGCCTGCAGGCCCCACCTGAAAGGAGTGTCGGAGGTCGCGGCCACGAGCCGTCCCGCGGACGTGACGTGGCCGTAGCCGACCACGGGGCGTCCCGGCGGTTCTGGCATCGCGACCAACGTGCCGTCGCGCAGCAGGCGGCTCCCGTCGTGGGTCAGCACGGCCGTGTCGCCGGCCCGCAGGGGATCCCCGTCGAGGTCGCCCGTGTCGACCGGCTCGACGTCACCGTCCGGGCCCAGCAGGAGGGTGGGTCCCTGCTGGTCGTCCACGAACCAGCCACCGGGCACCGCGGTGACCGATGGCGAGCTCGCACCGACGACGTCGCCGGTAACCTCGTCGCCGTCGCGCAGGGTCCACGCGAACTGGCAGGCGTCCGAGGTCGCGCCGCACGACCGCCAGAACGCCACGGTGGCGCCGTCGACGGCTGACACGTGCCACGCCTCGACGTCCCCGCGCCCGAGGAGGTGGCGCACGCCCTCCGGGAGGTCGGGGTCGATGCGCGCCGAGGCGCCGTCGTCGGTCCGAGCGGGGTTGGCGGGAGCGGGTGAGGCGTCCCCACCGGGCCGCTCACCGAGCGCGAACCCCGCCCCTGCCACCACGACGGCGGCCGCGAGCCCGGCAGCGACCGTCGTACGGCGGCGGCGGCCGTCGCGTGCGCGGTCGAGGACGGCGTCGAAACCGGGCTGCGGTGCGCCGACCGCGTCGGCGACCTCGGCGACCGGCAGGTCGGCGAGGTGGTGCAGGGCGATCGCCTCGCGCTGGGCGGCGGGCAGCTCCCGGAGCGCGGCGAGCAGGGCGACCCGGTCCTCGGGCAGGTCGGCGTACGACTCCTGGGCGACGAGGCGGTGGCTGACGTCGCGGAAGAAGCGGTTGCGCCGCCACCGGGTGCGGGTGACGTTGATCGCGACCGTGCGCAGCCAGGCCTCGGGGTTGTCGGCGTCGAGGAAGGCGCGGGAGTGGTTCACGGCCCGCGCGAAGGCCTCCATGACCGCGTCCTCAGCCTCGACCGGGTCGCCGGTCACGCCGGTCAGCTGGCCCACCAGTCGGCGGTAGGAGGCGTCGTACACCTCGTGGACGCGGTCGACCGCTGCGTTCCCCCGTGGCATGGCCCACCTTCCCATGGGTCGTCTGCTGTTTCCCTGACGACTCATGGGAAGGCGGGCCGGTTGCATCCCTACAGCAGCCAGCAGTTGCTGAGCTGCGGGATCCCGGCGAACCGGGCCTCGAAGAACGGCAGCGACTCCGCGACGTGAGGCACGAGGCCGCCGACGTGGAGCGGTGCCACGTTGGTGGACAGCCGCACGTTGGCGCCCTTGCCGCACCACGACTTCGCCATCTGCTTGCCGACGGCGTAGGGGATCACGTCATCGAGCGCGGAGTGGGTGACGAGCACCGGGACCGTCGGCTTGATGGTGCCGATGCGCTGCGCCCCCACGATCGACTTGAACGGCTCGGCGGCCATCAACGTCGACATCGGCTGGCCGTTGTAGCTCAGCGTCGACGACTTCACGAAGGCGTTGTTGAGCAGGTCGAAGACGCACTCGGTCTCGACGCGGTCGCTGGTCGCACGTCCGGTCTCGTTGAGGTACGGCGTCAGGTCGACGTCGTAGCTGGCCGCCAGGCCGCGCAGGGCGAAGAAGGCGAACGAGGAGTAGAGCCCGCCGTCGAGGTTCGTGGCCACCTTGGTGAGGTCGGCGGGCACGGCTCCGACGACGGCCCCCTTGACCCGGAGGTCGGGGGCGTACGTCGAGGCCAGCTCCACTGCTGCCGCGGCCGCGCCGCCGCCCTGGGAGTAGCCCATCAGGCCGACGGGACTCGTCGGGCTGAGCCCGGTGTCGGACAGCTGCTGCGCGGCGCGTACGACGTCGAGCGTGGCGCGGCCCTGGGACACGCGGTCCATGTAGGTGTGGATGCCGACGGTGCCGAGGCCCTCGTAGTCGGGCATCGCCACGGCATAGCCGCGCAGCAGCAGCGCCTCGATCCCGATGCCCTCGTACTCGATGCCCTCGGAGAACTGGCGCGACGGCGCGCACCGGTCGGCCATGCCCTGGGTGCCGGGGGAGTAGCCGATCACGGGGCGCGAGCCGAGCCCGATCCAGGGGGCGTTGGGGACCAGGACGGTGCCGGAGACCGCGATGGCCTTTCCGGCGCGGTTGGTGGTCTTGTAGAGGACGCGCTGCGCGTTGCGGACCAGGCTGGTGGCGTCGAGCGGGTCGAGCAGGAAGGTCATCTTCTCGCTGCGGATGACCGTGCCGTTGGCGCTGGGCAGGGTCGCGGGCGTCTCGTAGAACGCCGGCCGGGGCGGCTCGTCGACAGCGGCGTGCGCCGGCGACGTGCTGATCGCCACGAGGGCGAGCGTGGTGGTGAGTGCGGTGGTGAGCAGGGTGGAGACTGACGCGATCGGGCGTGCCGACAGACCCCGAGTGCGTGTCCGACGACGTGATGGTGCAGCTGCCATGATGGCTTCCCTCCTCGGCCGGACCACCCGGCCGACGTCGGAAACCTACTGGTGAGTCACATCACACTGACAGTGTGACGTCGGTCACAGGTCGGCACCGCGTCGACAGCGGGCGCGTACGGACGTGGGACCGCGCGCCGACGCGTCGCGCGGCGGTGAGAGACTGGCGCCATGTCGACCTCACCCGCTGCACGCCCGCGGGTCCTCTCCGGCATCCAGCCGACAGCGGACTCGTTCCACCTCGGGAACTATCTCGGTGCGCTGCGTCAGTGGGTCGCGCTCCAGGAGGACTTCGAGCCCTTCTACTTCATTGCCGACCTGCATGCGATCACCGTCGAGCAGGACCCCAAGGTGCTCCGCGAGCGCACCCTCGTCTCGGCCGCACAGCTCGTCGCGGCCGGCGTCGACCCGGCGCGCGCCACGCTCTTCGTGCAGAGCCAGGTGCCGGCGCACACCCAGGCCGGCTGGGTGCTGCAGTGCCTGACCGGCTTCGGCGAGGCCCGGCGGATGACCCAGTTCAAGGACAAGTCCGCCAAGGGCGGCGAGGGCGCCGCCAGCGTCGGGCTGTTCACCTACCCGATCCTCCAGGCGGCCGACATCCTGCTCTACCGCCCCCAGTACGTCCCGGTCGGCGAGGACCAGCGCCAGCACCTCGAGCTGACCCGTGACCTCGCGAACCGCTTCAACCACCGCTACAAGAAGACCTTCCGGCCGCCCGAGCCCTACATCCTCGAGTCCACGGCGAAGATCTACGACCTCCAGATCCCCCAGAAGCAGATGTCGAAGTCGATCGGCGGCCAGGGCTGCGTGTGGGTCCTCGACGACCCCAAGGTGCTGACCAAGAAGTTCCGCTCGGCCGTGACCGACTCGGAGACCGAGATCCGCTTCGACCGCGAGAACAAGCCCGGGGTCAGCAACCTGCTGTCGATCCACTCCGCGCTCTCCGGGGAGAAGGTCGAGGCGCTGGAGTCCGCCTTCGAGGGCCGCGGCTACGGCGACCTGAAGTCCGAGGTGGCCGACGTCGTCCTGGAGACCCTCACGCCGCTGCGCGAGCGCACGCGCGAGCTGCTGGAGGACCGTACGGAGCTCGAACGCATCCTCCGCGAGGGCGCCGGGCGTGCTGGCGCGGTGGCCGAGGCGACGCTGCGCGACGTCTACGACCGGGTCGGCTTCCTGCCTGCGACTCGCTAGGGTCGGATGGTGCCCACCATCGGAGTAGCCATCGCCATCCCCGAGCCCTGGGCGAGCGAGCTCCAGGACTACCGCACCAGTGTCGGTGACACCACGGCGACGCAGATCCCGACGCACATCACGCTGATCCCGCCCGCCGAGGTGGCCGAGGAGGAGCTGCCCGCGGTGAGCGACCACCTCGCCGGCGTTGCGGCCACGGTGGAGCCGTTCGACATCCACCTGCGCGGGACCGGGACCTTCCGGCCGGTGTCACCGGTCGTGTTCGTGACGGTGGCCGAGGGGATCTCGGGCTGCGAGGTGCTCGCCGACGCCGTACGCCGGGGTCCGCTGGCGGTGGAGCTGCACTACCCCTACCACCCGCACGTCACGATCGCGCACCACCTCGACGACCCGACCCTCGACCGGGCGTTCGACGAGCTGGCCACCTTCGAGTGCCGCTTCGCCGTCGACGCGTTCAGCCTCTACGTCCACGACACCGACACCGGGTGGCGCCCCACCCACGAGTACGGGCTGGGCTGATCATGTCCTTCGTCTCGGACCTGAAGGAACGCGTCGAGCGCGTGCGGGAGCGGCGGCCGTTCGTCGACCACGTCGTGCGCGCGGTCGAGCACTACGGCACCGTCAACGGCAGCGCACTCGCCGCCGCGGTGACCTACTTCGCCTTCCTCTCCTTCTTCCCGATCCTGGCGCTGGCCTTCGCGGTCATCGGGTTGGTCTCGCGCGCCTACCCCGACGCCGACGAGGACCTCGTCACGGCCATCAGCGACGTCCTGCCCGGAATCATCGGGAACGACGAGGGCGAGCTGCCCCTGTCGACGTTCCAGGACAACGCGCCGGGCATCCTCAGCGTCGGCATCCTGCTCGCGCTCTACTCCGGCCTCGGCTGGCTCTCGGGCATGCGTACGGCGCTGGTGGCCGTCTTCGAGGAGCCCGAGCGCGAGCAGCCCAACTTCGTCGTCGGCAAGCTGCGCGACCTGCTCGCCCTGCTCACCCTCGGCTCGGTGCTCGTCGTCAGCGTGTCGGTCTCCGGCGTCGCGACGAAGGTCGCCACGCCCATCCTCGAGCTCGTCGGGCTCGGTGTCGGAGCGAAGCCGCTGCTGTGGGTCTTCGCCCTGGTCCTCGGTCTGGCGGCGAGCGCACTGCTGTTCTTCGCCTTCTTCAAGCTCCTCGCCACCCCCGACGTACCGACTCGTTCCTTGTGGTCGGGCGCGGTCCTCGGCGCCGTGGTGTTCGAGCTGCTCAAGCAGCTGTCCACGGTCCTGCTCCAGAGCACCCGCGAGCAGCCCGCCGTCCAGGCCTTCGGCATCGCCCTGATCCTGCTCGTGTGGATCAACTACTTCTCACGGGTCGTCGTCCTCGCCGCGGCCTGGGCGCACACCTCGCCGGAGGCCCGCGCGATCCGCGACGCCCGCAGGGTCGTCGACCAGATGCCCGAGGGCCCGCGGATCGACCTCGCCGCGGCGAGCGCCGGCGTACGGACCGCGGCCGCCGATGGCGCTGGGGTGACCGCCTCGCCGAAGGCCGCCTTCGCCGCGGGTGCCGCCTCCATGCTCGGCCTCGTCGCGCTCGTACGCCGCCGGCGGTGACTGCCCGCCTCTGAGCGGTGCGTGAGCCACGTTCCTTCGCCGCTGCATGTGGCTGCGCCACCGCGTCCGGGCGTGTCGTTCGTGTCGCCTGCTCGGGCGGTGGCTGAGCCACACTCGCCCGCCCTGGAATGTGGGTGGGGCACCGCTCCCGGGAGCCCTCCTGTGTTTCGCTCGTCAGACTCGTGAGCCACCCGTCATCCACAGCGTGCGTCGCGACGGGCGTTTCCACAGCCCTGACGTCACAGGACGGCGCTCGGGGCTCGGGCGTGGCGCGATGGAGTCATGCACCACGTAGCCCCCGAGCTCCTTCACGGTCCCTTCACGCGCGCGTACGCACTGGCGACGGGGCTCCCTGCCCGCGTCCTCGAAGGCGTGCAGTTCCGACGTCTTCATCAGGGCGTGTACGTCCACAGGAGCCACGAGATGACGTGGACCGACCACGCCGAGGCAGCGCGACTGGCGTTGCCCACGAACGCGCGTACGACCGGAGTGACAAGGCTGCGTCAGCTCGGGCTCGACGTCGGCTCGGCGTTCCCGCTCCATTTCGTGATCGAGGGTGACCACCACCTCGTGCTCACTGGCGTGTTCCTGCACCGAACCGTGAAGATGCCGCCGTGCGACGACGTGGGGACCACCGTCGAGGCAGCTTTCGTGGCCTTCTGCGCGGAAGCCCGGCTCATCGATGCGATCGGGCTCGGGAGCTATCTCCTGCACAAGAAGTGGCTCGACCTCGGCCTCCTCGAGCAGATCCTGGGCGAGGAGAAGTGGCGCCGCGGCGTGCCGGAGACGACGTACGTCCTGCCGCACCTCGAGGGGCGCTGCCGATCGATCCCCGAGGCCGAGCTGTTCGCGTACGTGGTCTTCGCCACGCTGCCCGTGCCGGAGGTCAACCGGGTGATCGAGCTCCGCGCGGGCGTCCAGCTCACGCCGGACCTGTGGTTCGAGGACTACGGCCTTGTCGTGGAGTACGAGGGGAGCCACCACCAGGACGATCGCGCCCAGTACAACGCCGACATCGACCGCTATGCGCTCTACCGTCGACACGACGTCCCCTACGAGCAGGTCACCAAGGAGCGGATGCGATCGCCCCGCGCGACGGTCCGGTTGGTCCACGCCGCGCTCGTGGCGGAGGGGTACGACGGGCCGCCGCCGGTGTTCGGTGAGCAGTGGGAGTCGCTGTTTCTGCCGCTCGCAGAACTCGTACGCGCATCTCGCGCGGCGTGATCAGCGCGGGCGGTGCGGGAGCCACATTCCCCATCCGGCGAACGGGGCTGTGACACCGCCCTGCGGCGACCCTCAGCATGTCGCTCCTGGAGCGGTGGGCCACCCACATTCGTGGCGCATGGAATGTGGTTGTGGCACCGCTCCCCAAGCACCTCGGCAAGGTGGCTGACGCACCGCTCTAGGGACCCACCGCCCGAGCCGGCGGCCCGGAGACGCAGCGAGGGCCGGGGGAGACCCCCGGCCCTCGACGACGTACGCGGCAGCGGTCAGTGACCGTGCTTGATCGCGGTGCGCAGGTCCTTGTTGAGCTGCGAGATCACGTCGAGCGGGATCTCCTTGGGGCAGGCGGCGGTGCAGGCGCCGATGTTGGTGCAACCGCCGAAGCCCTCGTGGTCGTGCTGGGCGACCATGTTGACCACGCGGCTGTCGCGCTCCGGCTGGCCCTGGGGGAGCTCGCCGAGGTGCGTGATCTTGGCACCCATGAACAGCGACGCCGAGCCGTTGGGGCAGGCGGCGACGCAGGCACCGCAGCCGATGCAGGTGGCGACGTTGAAGGCACGCAGGGCGTCGTCGCGGGGGACGGGCACCGAGTGGGCCTCGGGGGCCGAGCCGGTGTTGACCGAGATGTAGCCGCCCTGCTGGATGATCCGGTCGAAGGCGCTGCGGTCGACGACGAGGTCCTTGACCACCGGGAAGGCGTCCGAGCGCCACGGCTCGACGGTGATCGTCTCGCCGTCCTTGAACGAGCGCATGTGGAGCTGGCAGGTCGTGGTGACCTCCGGGCCGTGCGCGTCGCCGTTGATCATCAGCCCGCACATGCCGCAGATGCCCTCGCGACAGTCGGAGTCGAACGCGATGGGCTCCTCGCCCTGCTCGTTGAGCTGCTCGTTGAGCACGTCGAGCATCTCGAGGAACGACATGTCGGGGGACACGTCGGCGAGCTGGTAGGTGTGCATCGCCCCGGCGGACGAGGCGTCCGGCTGGCGCCAGATCTTGAGGGTCAGGTTCATGCTCACTTGTAGCTCCGCTGCTTCATCTCGATGGCCGAGTAGACCAGGTCTTCCTTGTGCAGGACGGGGATCGAGTCCTCGCCGGCCCACTCCCACGCGGCGACGTACGCGTACTCGTCGTCGTGGCGCAGCGCCTCGCCGTCCTCGGTCTGCGACTCGCCACGGAAGTGGCCGCCGCAGGACTCGCGCCGGTTGAGGGCGTCGATGCACATCAGCTCGCCCAGCTCGAAGAAGTCGGCCACGCGGCCGGCCTTCTCCAGCGACTGGTTGAGCGTCTCGGCGCCACCGAGGACCTTCACGTTGCGGTAGAAGTCGTCCTTGAGCGAGCGGATCAGGTCGATCGCCTTCTTCAGCCCGGTCTCGGTGCGCTCCATGCCGCAGTACTCCCACATGATGTTGCCGAGCTCGCGGTGGTAGGAGTCGACGCTGCGGGTGCCGTTGACGGACAGGAAGTGGTCGATGCGGCCCTTGACCGACTCGCGCGCCTCGACGACGGCCGGGTGGTCCTCGGTGATCTCCTCGAACGGCCCGTCCGCGAGGTAGTCGCGGATGGTGTGCGGGAGGACGAAGTAGCCGTCGGCCAGGCCCTGCATCAGCGCCGAGGCGCCGAGCCGGTTGGCGCCGTGGTCGGAGAAGTTGGCCTCACCGGTGACGAACAGGCCCGGGATCGTGGACTGGAGGTCGTAGTCGACCCACAGGCCGCCCATGACGTAGTGCACGGCGGGGTAGATCCGCATCGGGACCTCGAACGGGTTCTCGCCCGTGATCCGCTCGTACATGTCGAAGAGGTTGTCGTACTTCTCGGTGATGCCCTTCTCGCCCAGCCGCTCGATGGCGGCGGAGAAGTCGAGGTAGACACCACGGCGTACGCCGTCGACCTCCGGGCCCACGCCGCGACCCTCGTCGCAGACGTTCTTGGCCGCACGCGAGGCGATGTCGCGGGGGACCAGGTTGCCGAAGGAGGGGTAGATCCGCTCCAGGTAGTAGTCGCGGTCCTCCTCGGGGATGTCGCGCGGGTCCTTGTCGCAGTCGGCCTGGTTCTTCGGGACCCAGATCCGGCCGTCGTTGCGCAGCGACTCCGACATCAGCGTCAGCTTGGACTGGTGCGAGCCCGAGACCGGGATGCAGGTCGGGTGGATCTGCGTGTAGCAGGGGTTGGCCATGTAGGCGCCCTTGCGGTGCGCGCGCCACGCGGCGGTGACGTTGCAGCCCATCGCGTTGGTCGACAGGTAGAACACGTTGCCGTAGCCACCGGAGGCGAGCACGACGACGTCGGCCACGTGCGTCTGGATCTCGCCCGTCACCATGTCGCGGGCCACGATGCCGCGGGCACGCTTCTGGCCGGAGCTGTCGTCGACGGTGATCAGCTCGAGCATCTCGTGGCGGGTGAAGGTCTCCACCGTGCCGGCAGCGACCTGGCGCTCGAGGGCCTGGTACGCGCCGATGAGCAGCTGCTGGCCCGTCTGGCCGCGGGCGTAGAACGTGCGGGAGACCTGCACGCCGCCGAAGGAGCGGTTGTCGAGCAGGCCGCCGTACTCGCGGGCGAACGGGACGCCCTGCGCGACGCACTGGTCGATGATGTTGGTGCTGACCTCGGCCAGCCGGTAGACGTTGGACTCGCGCGAGCGGTAGTCGCCGCCCTTGACCGTGTCGTAGAAGAGCCGGTGGACGGAGTCGCCGTCCTCCTTGTAGTTCTTCGCGGCGTTGATGCCGCCCTGCGCGGCGATGGAGTGGGCGCGGCGCGGGGAGTCCTGGTAGCAGAAGGACTTCACGTTGTAGCCGGCCTCCCCGAGGGTGGCGGCAGCCGAGGCGCCGGCCAGGCCGGTGCCGACGATGATGATCGACAGCTTGCGGCGGTTGGACGGGTTGACCAGGCGCGCCTCGAACTTGCGGGTCTGCCACCGCTCGGCGATGGGGGCGTCGGGCGCCTTGGTGTCGACCAGCGGCGCTCCGGGGGTGTAGTAGCCCGCGGCGTCGTCGTAGTCGCCGTCGAGCAGCCCGCTGGCCGAGGCCTCGGCCGCGCTGACGGTGTCGGGCATGTCCATGTCGTGGCTCACTGTGCGGTGACCCCTTACTTGGTGATGATGCCGGCCAGGACGGCGAGCGGGACGAGGGAGAAGCCGACCGAGACGATCAGCGCGGTGACGAAGCCGAACGTCTTGGCCCGCTGGCGCTTGGCCGCGGTGCCGGTCCAGCCGAGCGTCTGGGCGGCGCTCCAGATGCCGTGGTGCAGGTGGGCGCCGAGGGCGAGCATCGCGACGAGGTAGATCAGCGTCATCCACCACAGGTCGAAGGTGTCGACCATGAGGAGGTAGGGGTCGTCGGTCGCGCCGCCCTGCGGGTTGACCTTGCCGATGGTGAAGTTGAGCAGGTGCCAGATGAGGAAGACCAGGATGGTCACGCCACCCCAGCGCATCATCAGGCTGGCGCGGGTGGCGCCGGTGTCCTTCTTCACGACGTACTTGGTGGTGCGGGCCCGCGCGGCCCGGCGCCACAGCACGACGGCGCAGTAGACGTGCACCACCAGCGAGAGGATGAGGCCCAGTCGCAGGATCCAGAGCGCGCCCTCGTGCGGCAGCATCGGCTCGCCGAGCTCGCGCAGGTGGTGGGCGTACTCGTTGAACGCGTCCTGACCGGCGAACGCCTTGAGGTTGCCGTACATGTGCGCGAGCACGAAGCCGAGGAAGATGAAGCCGCTGACCGCCATGCCCAGCTTGAGGGCGATCGTCGTGCGGGAGGCCCGCGCGCCCTTCACGAGCCGGGGGGGAGTGAGTTGGGTTGCCACGACGCCCACGGTATCGCGGCGTTCACGCGCAAGACGCGCCGAGTCCGTGTGAGGTTTCACTGGGCGCGTTGTCTTCCGCTCAGGTGTGACACACGCCATAGTCGTGGGCGTCGTCCCGACCGCTCCCGGGCCTCTTGGAGGATGCATGGCATCGACCGACCACGGCGTGACCAGTCCGGGCCGCGCGCACATCGAGGCGCGGACCCTGCGCCAGGACCGCTGGTGGCTGTCCCCGCTCGCGACGTTCGTGGTGTTCTCGGGCTTCGTGGTCTTCGCGACCGTGCGCGCCTTCATGGGCCGCGACTACTACGCCACGCCCTACCTGTCGCCGTTCTACTCGCCCTGCCTGGGCGACTGCGTCGAGGGCGCCTCCGACTTCGGCCAGCCGTTCGCGTGGTGGCCGCTGTCCGCCGCGCTCATCATCCTGATCTTCCCGCTGGGCTTCCGGATGACCTGCTACTACTACCGCAAGGCCTACTACCGGGGGTTCTGGCTGAGCCCGCCGGCCTGCGGCGTGGCCGAGCCCCACCAGGCCTACTCCGGCGAGACGAGGTTCCCGCTCATCCTGCAGAACGTGCACCGCTGGTTCTGGTACGCCGCGGTGCTGGTCGGCCTGGTTCTGACCTTCGACGTGGTGCTCGCCTTCCGCCCGATGCCGGCGGAGTACGCCCTGGGTGACGGCGAGACCTCCGGCATCCACATGGGGCTGGGCACGTTGTTGATGCTCGCCAACGTGGTGCTCATCTGGCTCTACACGCTCTCGTGCCACTCCTGCCGCCACGTCGTCGGTGGCCGGCTGCGCCACTTCTCCAAGCACCCGGTCCGCTACCGGCTCTGGACGTGGGTCTCGCGGCTCAACGAGAGCCACGGGAAGTGGGCGTGGTACTCGCTCTTCTCGGTCGCGGTCGTCGACTTCTACATCTACCTGCTCGCCACCGGCACGATCCAGGACGTGAGGTTCTTTTGATCCCCACGACGTTCTCATCTCCCCCGCTTCGCTCCTCCGCTGACAACGCCGCGGGGACCCCGAAAGGCTCCAGATGATCAACGAGTCCAGACATCCGATGACCGGCAACGAGATGTCTCCCGAGGCACGGGGCGGCATGGAGCGCCACGCGTACGACGTGGTGGTGATCGGTGCCGGCGGTGCCGGGCTGCGCGCCGCGATCGCCGCGCAGGAGGCGGGCGCCCGTACGGCCGTGGTGTGCAAGTCGCTGCTCGGCAAGGCCCACACGGTGATGGCCGAGGGCGGCGCGGCCGCGGCGCTCGGCAACCGGTGGCCCGAGGACAACTGGCAGGTCCACTTCCGCGACACGATGCGCGGCGGCAAGATGCTGAACAACTGGCGCATGGCCCAGCTGCACGCGCAGGAGGCGCCCGAGCGGGTCCTCGAGCTCGAGGACTGGGGCGCACTGTTCGACCGCACGGAGGACGGGCTCATCTCCCAGCGCGACTTCGGCGGGCACAAGTACGCCCGGCTCGCGCACGTCGGCGACCGCACCGGCCTCGAGCTGATCCGTACGCTCCAGCAGCGCACCGTCCAGCTCGGCATCGACGTCTACATGGAGTGCACGGTCACCGAGGTGCTCAAGGAGGGCGGGAGGGTCGCCGGGGCGTTCGGCTACTGGCGCGAGACCGGCCGCTTCATCACCTTCGAGGCGCCGAGCGTGATCCTCGCGACCGGCGGCATCGGCAAGTCCTACAAGGTGACGTCGAACTCCTGGGAGTACACCGGCGACGGGCACGCCCTCGCCCTGCGCGCCGGCGCGAGCCTCATCAACATGGAGTTCGTCCAGTTCCACCCGACCGGCATGGTCTGGCCGCCGTCGGTGAAGGGGCTGCTGGTCACCGAGTCGGTCCGCGGCGACGGCGGCATCCTCCGCAACTCCGAGGGCAAGCGGTTCATGTTCGACTACATCCCCGACTTCTTCAAGGCCGAGACGGCCGACACGGAGGAGGAGGCAGACGCCTGGTACGAGGACAAGAAGAACAACCGCCGTCCGCCCGAGCTGTTGCCCCGCGACGAGGTCGCACGCGCGATCAACTCCGAGATCAAGGCCGGGCGCGGATCACCGCACGGCGGCATCTTCCTCGACATCGCCAGCCGCCGCGACGCCGACTACATCCGCAAGCGGCTGCCGTCGATGTACCACCAGTTCAAGGAGCTGGCCGACGTCGACATCACCGCCGAGCCGATGGAGATCGGCCCGACCTGCCACTACGTGATGGGCGGCGTGGAGGTCGACGCCGACACCCAGCAGTCGGCCGTCACCGGCCTGTACGCCGCGGGCGAGGTCAGCGGCGGGATGCACGGCTCCAACCGGCTCGGCGGCAACTCGCTCTCCGACCTGCTGGTGTTCGGCAAGCGGGCGGGCGAGGCCGCAGCGGCCCACGCCAGCTCCCTCGACCAGCGCGGTGACCGGCCGTCGGTCGACGAGGCGGACGTCAGGGCCGCGCAGGCCGACGCGCTGGCGCCCTTCGAGGTCGAGGGTGGCGAGAACCCCTACACGATCCAGCACGACCTCCAGCAGTCGATGAACGACCTCGTCGGCATCATCCGCACCGCCTCCGAGCTCGAGGCGTCGCTGGCCGAGCTCGAGCGGCTCAAGCAGCGGGCAGCGGGGATGGTCGTCGAGGGACACCGGCAGTACAACCCCGGCTGGCACCTCGCGCTCGACCTCCGCAACATGCTTCTGGTCAGCGAGTGCATCGCCAGGGCCGCGCTGGCCCGGCAGGAGTCCCGCGGCGGCCACACGCGCGACGACTTCCCGGGCCCCGACCCGGAGTGGGGAGCGAAGAACCTGGTGCTCTCGCTCGACGCGACGGGTGCCGGCGTGGACATCGCCGAGAAGCCGCTGCCGACGATGCCCGACGACCTCAAGCAGCTCTTCGACCCGCCGCCGGCTGAGCCGGTCGAAGCCAAGGAGGCTGAGAAGTGAGCTACGACCTGAAGATGCGCGTGTGGCGGGGCGACGCCGACGGCGGCGACCTCACCGACTACACCGTCGAGGTGTCGGAGGGCGAGGTCGTGCTCGACGCCCTCCACCGGCTCCAGGCGACCCAGACGGGCGACCTGGCGATCCGCTGGAACTGCAAGGCCGGCAAGTGCGGCTCGTGCAGCGCGGAGATCAACGGCCGCCCGCGCCTGATGTGCATGACCCGGCTCTCGGACTTCGACCCGGCCGAGACGATCACCGTCACCCCGATGCGGACGTTCCCGGTGATCCGCGACCTGGTCACCGACGTGTCCTTCAACTACGAGAAGGCCAAGGAGCTGCCGTACGCCGAGCTCGGGCCCCGCGACGCCGACGGCAAGCGGCGGATGATGCAGGTCGACGTCGAGCGCGGCCAGGAGTTCCGCAAGTGCATCGAGTGCTACCTGTGCCAGGACGTGTGCCACGTGGTGCGCGACCACGAGGACAACAAGCAGCACTTCGCCGGCCCGCGGTTCTTCATCCGCTACGCCGAGCTCGACATGCACCCGCTCGACACCCACGACCGCCGCCAGCTCGCGCAGGACGCGGCCGGCCTCGGGATGTGCAACATCACCAAGTGCTGCACCGAGGTCTGTCCCGAGGGCATCCACATCACCGACAACGGGATCATCCCGATGAAGGAGCGGGTGGTGGACCGCAAGTACGACCCGCTGGTGTGGCTCGGCAACAAGATCGGCCTCCGCAACAAGGACAACGACGGCCGCACCGAGGTGTGAGGCGGGCTCAGTCCTCGGCCGGCGCGAGGACCCGGGCGCGGATCTCGTGCACCACCAGGACGGCCAGCAGCGCGGAGACGATGCTGAGTCCGCTCGACAACCGTTCCCACGACGCAGCATCGGCCAGTGCGTCGACGTACTCGCCACCTACCGGGGCCGACGCCACGCGACTGTAGAGGGCGCTGACCACGCCCGACATCACGCTGAGCGCGACCCAGGTGCCCCACCACCAGCCCTGGCGGAACGACACCCGGGCGTCGGCGTCGCCGGTCGCGCCCCGCCGCACGTCGGAGACCATCTGGAACGGCCGCCACAGGTTGAGCACCGGGACGAACCAGCCGCCGATCGCCCAACCGGACGTGTGGCGCATCGCCCGGCGGTCCATCCGCGAGCTCCGGTGGACGGTGTAGAGCCACACGACGAACAGCACCCCCGTCACGAGGATCGCGAGCACCTCGAGCGCGGTCCACACCGTGAGCCGGTCGATCCGCTCGCCGTCGGCGACCGAGACGGAGTCGGGCCGCAGCCGCACCTCCTCGACGAAGGCGAGGGTCTCGAGGTCGACCCACAACGTGAAGGACGACGCCGCGACGCAGCCCAGCAGCGCTGCCTGGACGACGAAGGAGAAGCCCGACCACCACCGCGGAAGCGGCGTGTCCCACTGGCTGGCCCCGGTCGTCGGGTGGACGTGCTCGGTCCAGCGCGTGCCGTCCCACCAGCGCAGCCTGGACGCGTCCTGCGGGTCGGCGAACCAACCCTCCCCCTGGGCAGTCATGCCCGCATGATGTCCTACCGCGCGCGCGAGCGGGAGGAGAACGCCGCAGCTCAGGCTCGCCGCCCACCCGGGCGGGCGGTGTGGGCGAGGTACGCCCGGGCGGCGCTCGCCACGGCCGCGTGGTGGTCGGCCCGGTGCAGCGCCCACTTGCGGAGGTGGAAGCCGCCGGCCCTCGCCTGGCTGGTCAGCAGTCCCGCCACCTCGGCCGTCCCGGGCCAGCGGCCCTCCGCGTCGGCGAAGGCACGGCGGTAGCGGCGGAACAGCCGACCGTGGTCGAGCGCGAGGGAGGCGAGCGCGGCCTGCGTCGCGGCGAGGAGCTCGGCGTCGACCACCTCGTCGAGAGGCGGGCCGGCGGTGTCCCGGTGCGGGGGCACGAGGTCCGCGAGGTCGCCGTGCACGGTGAGGCCGCGGCGCTCCAGCGCGGCCGCCAGGTCCTCGCCGTACGACCGTGCCCAGGCGGTGTGCTCGGCAGGCAGCGCGAGCGCCCGGCCGGAGGCCCCGACCAGCCGGGCCCGGATGCCCGCCTCGACCACGAAGCGGTGCTGGTGGGTGTTGAGCCGTCCGGACACCGACTCGTTGAGGCGCCGCACGACCTCGATCTCCGCGGCCCCGAGCGAGGCGTTGCGGCTGGCGGGGGCGTCCCCGGGCCAGTCCCGGGGGAGGCCGGTGGCCTCGCCGAACCGGGACAGCAGGGTCGTGCCGCCGGCGCCGGGCGGCGGCACGGTGACCAGCCGGATCCGCCCCTCGGGCACGGCGGACGCCCAGGCGTCGATGACGCGCAGGACGTCGTGCCGCAACCAGAAGGACATCCCTTCGCTCGGTGGGGCGCCGTCCTGCTCGCGCACGGACCTGATGAAGTCGTGCCAGGTGACGGTCCCGCCGTTGACGACTGTCTGCTGCCACGCCGAGACCACCGTGCGGGCGATGTCGCGCACCCCCACCACCACGAAGACCCGGTGTCCGTCGAGGCGGCGCACCAGCCGCTGCGCCTGCCGTGGGCGGGCGAGGGACAGCTCCTCCTCCGACACCACCACCCGCGCGCCGTCGTACGCCGACACCTCCGCCAGCAGCCGGCGGAGCGCCCCGGCCGCCTGGCCGCGCTCCTCGCCCTGCACGCGCTGGCCGAGCAGGTCGTAGGCTGCCAGCCGCTGCGCGCGGTGGCCCCCTGGGAAGAGCACGCCCGCTGCCGCGAGCTGGTCGGTGCTCGCGTCGAGGGCCGCCTGGATGGTGGTCGTGCCGGTCTTGGCCAGCCCGACGTGCAGGAAGACGTCTGCCATGGGGGCGACCGTAGGCAGCGGCCGACGCCGGCGCATGGGGCTGGCGTCCCGGGCCGAGCGGGATTCTCGGACCGTCCGCGCGGGACGGTGACCTATCCCATAGCCCGCACAGTGTCCGTCAGGTGACGACCGTCCTATCCTGCGCTACATGACCGACCCGGACGGTGTTCTCGAAGGCGGCCTCGACGAGCCCGCGGAGCTGCAGCCCGAGGAGGGCTCGCTCCGGCTCGTCGGTGACGACGACTCCTACGACGCCGCCGCCTGGGAGGCGGCGACCGCGGCGGTGCTGCGCAAGGCACGCCGCCTGGGCGAGGACGCGCCCGACTCGGACGTGTGGGCGGCGCTGAGGCGTACGACGCTGGACGGGATCGACGTCGCGCCGATCGGCCAGCAGTCCGACCTCGACGGGCTCGTCACCAGCGGGCGACCGCAGCGCGCCGGCGCTTGGGACGTGAGGGCGTCGCTGGCCGGCGCCGACGCCGCGGCCGTCAACGAGGCGGCGCTCGTCGACCTCGACAACGGTGCCACCTCGCTCCACCTCGACGTCGAGCCCGGCACGGACCTGGCTGCCGCGCTGGCCGGCGTGCTCCTCGACCTCGCCCCGGTGACGCTGGAGCGGCCGGGCGCGGAGCAGTCGGAGGCGCTGGCGCGGCTGCTCGAGGACACCGCGAACGACCCCCACCCCGGCAACAACCTGTCCGCCGACCCGGCGACCGCGCTGTTGCTCGGCGAAGGGGTCGCCGAGGGCGAGCGCCTCGTCGCGGAGTCCTTCGTCGCGACCGTACGCCGCGCGCAGACCCTCGGCGTGCTCGGTGCCGTGGTCGACGGCACCGCGCTCCACGACCTCGGGGCGAGCGACGCCCAGGAGCTCGGCTGGACCATGGCGGTGGGCGTGCACTACCTGCGCCTGCTCACCGAGGCGGGCCTGCCCGTCGACGAGGCTGCCGCGCTGCTGGAGTTCCGCTACGCCGCCACCGACGAGCAGTTCCCGACGATCGCCAAGCTCCGCGCCGCCCGCCGGCTGTGGGCGCGCGTGCTCGAGGCGAGCGGAGCCGGGGAGGTCCCGCAGCGCCAGCACGTCGTCACCAGCCGCGCGATGATGACCAGGCACGACCCGTGGGTCAACATGCTGCGCGGCACCGTCGCCGCCTTCGCCGCCGGCGTCGGCGGCGCCGACGCGATCACCGTGGTGCCGTTCGACGAGCGGCTCGGGGTGCCCGACGCCCTCGGCCGCCGCATCGCGCGCAACACCTCGTCGCTGCTGATCGAGGAGTCGCACGTCGCCGCGGTCACCGACCCGGCCGGCGGCGCGTACGCCGTGGAGAAGCTCACCGACGACCTCGCCGTCGCCGCGTGGGCCGAGCTCGGTCGCATCGAGTCCGACGGTGGTCTCGGCGAGCGGGCGGTGGCCGGGGTGGAGGAGCGCGTCGCGGCGGTCCGGGCGGCGCGCGACGCCGGCATCGCCGACCGCTCCCGCCCGCTGACCGGCATCTCGGAGTTCCCGAACCTCGACGAGGTGCTGCCCGAGCGGGCACCGTGGGGCCGTCGCGGCGTGCGCTACGCCGCGCCCTACGAGGACATGCGCGCCGAGCCCGCGGAGCGGCCGGTCTTCCTCGCCACGATGGGTTCCGTCGCGGCGCACACCGCACGGGCGACCTTCGCGACCAACCTCCTCGCGGCGGGAGGCGTCGCCGTCGAGGCGGCCGGTGCGACCGCCGGCGTCGACGACGTGACGGCGGCCTATGACGGACAGCCGGTGGTGTGCCTCGCGGGCACCGACGCGGCGTACGCCGAGTGGGGCGCCGACCTCGTCGCCGCGCTGCGGGCCGCCGGGGCGACCCACGTCGTGCTGGCGGGCAAGCCGGGGGAGCGGACCGTCACGGACGTCGACGACTCGTGTGCCATGGGGGTCGATGCGCTCGGCTTCCTCGGCCGGATCAGGCAGGAGCTGGCACGATGAGCATCCCGAAGAACTTCGCCGAGGTGGGTCTCGACACGCCCGCTCGTCCCTCGCGGGCTACTCGACCGCCGAGTGAGGGCGGCGGGGAGCCGTGGGCGAGCCCGGAGGGCATCGACGTCCTGCCGGTCTATGGCCCCGAGCACCTCGAGGGCCTCGACGGCCTCGACACGTGGCCGGGTCTCGCGCCGTTCCTGCGCGGGCCCTACCCGACGATGTACACCACCCAGCCGTGGACGATCCGCCAGTACGCCGGCTTCTCGACCGCGGAGGAGTCCAACGCGTTCTACCGGCGCAACCTCGCGGCCGGCCAGAAGGGCCTGAGCGTCGCCTTCGACCTCGCGACCCACCGCGGCTACGACTCCGACCACGCGCGCGTGCGCGGCGACGTCGGCATGGCCGGCGTGGCGATCGACTCGATCTACGACACCCGCACCCTCTTCGACGGCATCCCGCTCGACGAGATGTCGGTGTCGATGACGATGAACGGCGCGGTGCTGCCGGTGCTCGCGCTCTACATCGCGGCGGCCGAGGAGCAGGGGGTGAAGCCGGAGCAGCTGGCGGGGACCATCCAGAACGACATCCTCAAGGAGTTCATGGTCCGCAACACCTACATCTACCCGCCCGCGCCGAGCATGCGCATCATCAGCGACATCTTCGCCTACACCTCGCAGAAGATGCCCCGCTTCAACTCGATCTCGATCTCCGGCTACCACATCCAGGAGGCCGGAGCGACGGCCGACCTCGAGCTGGCGTACACGCTGGCCGACGGCGTCGAGTACATCCGCGCCGGCCTCGGGACCGGCATGACGATCGACCAGTTCGCGCCGCGGCTCAGCTTCTTCTGGGCCATCGGGATGAACTTCTTCATGGAGGTCGCCAAGATGCGCGCGGCCCGGGCGCTGTGGGCGCGGCTGGTCGACGACTTCGACCCGCAGAACCCCAAGTCGCGCTCGCTGCGCACGCACAGCCAGACCTCGGGCTGGTCGCTGACCGCGCAGGACGTCTTCAACAACGTGGGACGCACCTGCATCGAGGCGATGGCCGCGACGCAGGGCCACACCCAGTCGCTGCACACCAACGCCCTCGACGAGGCGATCGCGCTGCCGACGGACTTCTCCGCGCGCATCGCCCGCAACACCCAGCTGCTGCTGCAGCAGGAGTCGGGCACCACACAGGTCATCGACCCGTGGGCCGGCTCCTACTACGTCGAGAAGCTCACCCACGACCTCGCCGAGCGCGCCTGGGCGCACATCCAGGAGGCCGAGCGGGCCGGCGGCATGGCCGCCGCGATCGAGCAGGGCATCCCCAAGATGCGCATCGAGGAGGCGGCCGCGCGCACCCAGGCGCGGATCGACTCTGGCGCGCAGAAGGTCATCGGCGTCAACACCTACCGCCTCGCCGCGGAGGACCGGCTCGACGTGCTCCGCGTCGACAACGACGACGTCTACCGCCAGCAGGTCGCCAAGCTCGAGCGGCTGCGCGCCGAGCGCGACGACGACGCCGTACGCCGGGCGCTGGACGCGCTGACCGCGTCGGCCGAGCGCGGTCCGGCCGGCGGCGGCTCCCTCGACGGCAACCTCCTCGCGCTGGCCGTCGACGCGGCCCGCGCCAAGGCCACGGTCGGGGAGATCTCCGACGCGCTGGAGAAGGTCTACGGCCGTCACCAGGCGGTGATCCGTACGATCAGCGGGGTGTACCGCGACGAGGCAGGCACCGCCGAGGGCACCAAGGTCGCCGAGGTGCTGAAGGCGACCGAGGAGTTCGAGGCCGAGGAGGGCCGGCGCCCGCGCATCCTGGTGGCCAAGATGGGCCAGGACGGTCACGACCGCGGACAGAAGGTCGTGGTGACGGCGTTCGCCGACCTCGGCTTCGACGTCGACGTGGGGCCGCTGTTCTCGACGCCGGAGGAGGTCGCCCAGCAGGCGGTCGACGCCGACGTGCACATCGTCGGGGTGTCGTCGCTCGCCGCCGGCCACCTGACGCTGCTGCCTGCGCTCAAGCAGGCGCTGGCCGACCAGGGCCGCCCCGACATCATGGTCGTCATCGGCGGGGTGATCCCGCCCGACGACGTCGAGACGCTGCACGAGATGGGCGCCGCGGCGGTGTTCCTGCCCGGCACCGTGATCGCGGAGTCGGCGCTCGACCTGCTGGCGCGGCTGCGGGACGAGCACGCCTCCTG
Source organism: Nocardioides sp. BGA-UO-ETr-FS32 (assembly GCF_059567905.1). NCBI lineage: Bacteria > Bacillati > Actinomycetota > Actinomycetes > Propionibacteriales > Nocardioidaceae > Nocardioides > Nocardioides sp. BGA-UO-ETr-FS32. Next base: position 481,714 of record NZ_JCAQOX010000015.1, read on the forward strand.
ATGGCCCGCCCGGTCGACGTCGCCGCGCTGGTCGAGGGAGTCCGTGCGGGGCAGCGTGCGGCGGTCTCGCGCGCCATCACGCTGGTCGAGTCGTCGCGGCCCGAGCACCGGGCGGCGGCGCGTGAGCTCCTCACCGAGCTCGCGTCGACGGAGCGCCCTGCGGCCACGCGCGTTGGCATCTCCGGGGTCCCCGGCGTCGGCAAGTCGACCTTCATCGAGGCGCTCGGCACCCGGCTGACGGAGGCCGGCCACCGCGTCGGGGTGCTGGCCGTCGACCCGTCGTCGGTGCGTACGGGCGGCTCCGTGCTCGGAGACAAGACCCGGATGGCCGCACTGTCCGTCGATCCCTGCGCCTTCATCCGGCCCTCCCCGTCGGCGGGCACGCTCGGCGGCGTCGCCCGCGCGACCACGCAGGCGATGCTGGTGCTCGAGGCCGCCGGTTATGACGTGGTGCTGGTCGAGACGGTCGGCGTGGGGCAGTCCGAGGTCACCGTCGCCGGGATGGTCGACACCTTCCTCTTCCTCACCCTCGCCCGCACCGGCGACCAGCTCCAGGGCATCAAGAAGGGCATCCTCGAGATCGCCGACGTGGTCGCGGTCAACAAGGCCGATGGCGACCACGAGGCCGACGCCCGCGTCGCCGCCCGCGAGCTGGCCGGCGCCCTGCGGATGGTGCGCGGCCACGCGGAGTGGGCACCTCCCGTCGTCACGTGCTCGGCCCTCACCGGCGCGGGCGTCGACGACGTCTGGCAACGGGTCGGCGCCCACCGCGAGCACCTCGGCAAGGACGGTCTCGCGCACAAGCGGGCCGGGCAGCAGCTCGACTTCACCTGGGCGCTGGTGCGCGACGAGCTCGACCAGCGGCTGAAGTCCTCACCGGGAGTCGCCGCGGTGCGCGACGACGTACGCCGCGCCGTGCTGTCGGGCGAGCTGCCCGCGCCCCTGGCCGCGGACCGGCTCCTCGCCGCCTACGACGGGGATGCCACCTAGACTGGGTCGGTCATGCCATCCACGCCCCCCGCCACCCCCGCCACCCCCGTCATCGCCGAGACCGTCGACAAGTACGCCGAGGACCTCGTCGCCCTGCGCCGCGACCTCCACGCCCACCCCGAGCTGAGCTGGGCCGAGGAGCGCACCTCCGCGGCGGTGGTGTCCGCCCTCGACGGAGCGGGCTGGACCGTGACGCGGCCGGAGGGCGGGGGAGTGCTCGCCGAGATCGGCCATGTCGGGCGGCTCGTGGCGCTGCGCGCGGACCTCGACGCGCTGCCGATCGACGACCTCATCTCCGACCCGTGGAAGAGCACCAACCCCGGTGTCGCCCACGCCTGCGGCCACGACGTGCACACCGCCGGTCTGGTCGGTGCCGGGCTCGCGCTGGCCGAGGTCGCCGCCCGCGGCCTGCTGCCGGGTCGCGTGCGCCTGCTGTTCCAGCCGGCCGAAGAGGTCATGCCCGGTGGGGCGCTGCACCTGATCTCGGCGGGGGCGCTGGAGGGTGTCTCGCACGTCTTCGGCCTGCACTGCGACCCGAGCCTCGACGTGGGCCGCGTCGGCCTGCGCGAGGGACCGCTGACCGGCGCCGCCGACGCGCTGACCGTACGCCTCATCGGCAAGGGGGGGCACACCTCGCGGCCGCACCTCACCGAGGACCTCACCTTCGCCCTGGGCAAGGTCATCACCGAGCTCCCCGCGATCCTCAGTCGCCGCCTCGACCCCCGCGCGGGCGTCAGCGTGGTGTGGGGCATGGTGCGCGCGGGCTCGGCGCACAACGTGATCCCGCACGGCGGGGTCGTCGCCGGCACCGTCCGGATGCTCGACGCGGTTGCGTGGGCCGACGCCGAGCACCTGATCCGTCAGCTGATCACCTCGATCGTGGCGCCCTACAGCGTGACCGCCGAGGTGACCTACCAGCGCGGCGTGCCGCCCGTGGTCAACCACGAGGAGTCGACCCGCCTGCTCGGCATCGGGGTCGAGAACGTCCTCGGCCAGCACGGCCACGTGACCACCACGCAGAGCCTCGGCGGCGAGGACTTCGGGTGGTACCTCGACTCGGTGCCCGGCGCGATGGCGCGACTCGGCACGCGCACCCCCGGCGGGCCGACGTACGACCTCCACCAGGGCAACCTGCGCGTCGACGAGGGCGCCACCACCATCGCCGCCCGGGTGCTCGCCGAGGCCGCGGTGACCGCGCTCAGCGCCTGACGGGCTCGGCCCGGATCAGACTCCCAGCGAGCGCAGCGTCGACATGGTGTCGGCGAGGCTCTGCTCCAGGGTGATCTCGGGACGCCACCCCAGCTCGCGTGCCGCTCGGTCGTTGGACACCGCCCACCACAGGCCCTTCACCGAGCCCACGAACTCGTCGTTGACCATCCGCTTGGTGCCGAGGAGGCGGGCGTTGACCGCGTCGAAGAACGGTCCGGCCGACATCGCTGCGGCCGGCAGCGTCATCCACGAGCGGGGGACGCGGGAGTCGATCCCCCGCATGATCCGCACCAGGTCGGCCAGCGTCGGGCTGACGTCGTTGATGACCGCGAACCGACCGGTCACCTCGCCCTCGGCCGCGAGCACGTGGGCCCGTACGACGTCGCGGACGTCGACCGCCGGGAAGTTCGTGGGCGGCACGCCGGTGCGGTAGGCCCCGCGCATGATGTTCTCGACGAGGTCGGTGCTCGGGGTGCCGCGGACGAACCCCGGCCCCAGGATGCCCCCCGGCAGGATCGCCACCATCGTGACGCCGAGGTCCTCGGCGAGCGCCCAGGCGGCCTGCTCGGCCTCGGTCTTGGCGCGGAAGTAGGGCACGCGCAGGTCGGTGCGCCAGCTCGACTCGTCGACCTTCGCCTCCGGCGTCCTCGCGAACGGCAGGGTCACCGTCGAGGACGTCAGCACCAGACGGCGTACGCCCTGCGCGGCAGCCGCGCGGACCGCGTTGGTGGCGCCCTCCATCGAGTCGCGCACCATCTGGGCGTCCGCCTCGGGGCCCGGCGTCCAGTACCGGTAGGTCGCGGCGACGTGGAACAGGACCTCCACCCCCGCGACAGCGTCGCGGAAGCGGTCTCCGTCGGTCACGTCGAGGGAGACGATGTCTCTCACCCCGGCCGCCCGCAACCGGCCGGTCTTCTCCGGGTCGTCGGCGTCGCGGACGCTCGCGAGCACGTCGTAGCCACGCTCGTGCAGGTCGGTGGCGAGGTTGTGGCCCAGGTGTCCGTTGGCCCCGGTGACCATCACGCGTGTGCCCATGTCGGCTCCTCACGGGGTGTCCCGAGCGTAGGCCTCTCCGGGCCTCGGAGCACGGTGGCATAGACCGGCAACCGGGCCTGCTCAGTGGCCGAGCGGGACCCCGAAGGTGAAGGTGCTGCCCTCGCCGAGCGTCGACTCGACCGTGAGCCGGCCACCCATCAGGTCGACGAGCTTGCGGCAGATCGCGAGCCCGAGGCCGACGCCCTTGCGGTCGCCCGCGGTCAGCGGATCGGCCTGGACGAACGGCTGGTAGAGGTCGTGCACGTGGCACGCGGCGATGCCGATGCCGGTGTCGCGGACCTCGACCTCGACCCACGTCGCCGCACCGCACGGGCGGCTGCTGACGCGTACGTCGATGGTGCCGCGCTCGGTGAAGGTGAGGGCGTTCTGGACGAGGTTGGTGATGATCTGGTTGATGCGCCGGGTGTCGCCGACGGCCGTCGCGGGGACGGCGTCGTCGACGGCGAAGGTGATCGCGAGGCCGCGGCTGTCGGCCTGGCACGACGCCCAGGACTCGACGTCCTCGATGACGGCGCGTAGGTCGACCGCGCCGTCGCGCAGCACGGTCTGGTGCGCCTCCAGGCCGGAGAACTCGAGGACGTCCTCCACCACGTGCATGAGGCGCTCGCCGGAGCGGTGCACGATCCGTGCGAAGTGCTGCGGCTCGGGCGCGAGGTCGGAGTCCATCAGGAGCTCGGACGCGCCGACGATCGCGGCCAGGGGAGTGCGGACCTCGTGGCTGACGGTGGCGAGGAACAGCGTCTTGGCGGCGTTGGCGGCCTCGAGCTCGCGCAGCACCCGGTTGGCCTCGGTGACGTCCTCCGAGACCCCGTGCACGCCGACGACCTCGCCGCCGACGATGACCGGGATCGCGGTGCAGCGGATCTCGGTGATCTCGCCCTCGGTGCTCACGACGCGGGCGTCCATGACCTGGGGCTCGCCCGCCATGGCGGCCTCGAAGCCGGTCTGGATGACGTGGAGGTCGTCGGGGTGGACGACTTGGGCGAAGTGGGCGTTCCGCATCTCCTCGAGGGTCAGGCCAGCCATCTCCAGCGCGCGGTCGTTGGCGTCGGTGAAGAAGCCGCGGTCGTCGACGCTGTAGGCCGCGTGAGGGTGGTGGGTGAACATCGAGGCGTACCGCTCGGTGCCCTGCGCGAGGGCGCCCTCGCCGAGGGTCGCGGGCGTCGACGGGGAGCGATCAGGCTCGCCGAGTGCCATCTGGGGACCTCCGAGATCTCCGAGTGTCTTGCAGGGCACCGTACCCGGCCACGGAGTCCTCACACGTATTGTGGTGTGGTGGAACTGTGTTCGAAAAGAGTTTTCCGAGGGTCATTTCCACGCTCAGATCGAAGGAACCGGTGTCGTGGGCTCTGGTGGAATGTGATCATGACGACGCAGCTGGTGGGGCCGGAGGGCCCCGTGCTCGAGAGAGATCTCGAGCAGCCCGACGCGCCGTCCATCGCCCTGCTCGCGCGGAGTCGGTGTCCGTGACGTGTGAGGCGTACCCCACAGCTCGTCACGGCATGCGCCGCGCGGAACGGGGTACAGGCGTGCAACTGCACGTCACCGTGCATGGGGCTCAAGACCATGGGCACGCCAGCTTCAGTCACCACGGAGACATCCATGTCGACCACCAACGCCACCCCGCCACGCACGAGCGACCGACGCGTCAGCGCTGAGACCAACCGGTGACTCCGGTGTACGTCCGCTCGATCGGTCAAGTCCTGGGCATGCTCAGCGCGGCCGTGGTCCACGCGGCCACCACGCTGCTCCCGACAGGCCGCAGGACTCAGCACTGAGGGCATGCGTGCCTCGACGAATCCCGGAGCGACAGACCCGAAGGAGTCTCTGATGTTCCTCTTCTTTAGCAACCGACTCGGCTGTGCCGGCTCGCTGCTCGTCTCGCTGGCCATCACAGCGCTCTTGCTGCTGATCTTCGTCTTCTAGCTGTACTGATCGGTGCACGCCCGTCGCGGTCCGAAGCTACTGAAGCGCTTCGCAGGCTGACTGGATGGCGGGAACCAGAACGCGATAGCCGGTCCCGTTGAGATGGACTCCGTCCTCTGCGAAGGCCTTCGCTCCCAAGGGTTCGAGCATGAGGTCTGTGCGCACGACGTGGCCGCCGACGTCTTCGCACACCTCGATCGCGGCCAGCCGATAGGCGTTGATCACCCCGTTCGTGCGATCACGTGTTCCCGTCACACGTCCCTCGACCACTCCCGGTGGAGCGACGAACACCCAGCCGCGCGGCGAGTGGGATGCCACGAACATCGACAGCGCCTGCACGAACTCGGTCACGGGGACCTTCTTCCACGGAGCAGCATCATTCGTGCCCACCGACAGGACCACGAGGTCGGAGTCGTGCAGACCAACCGCGTCCGCCTGCCTCAGCAGGTCGCGCGAGGAGGCGCCACCCTCGGCCGCATTGCGGACGTCGCCAGGGAATCTCTGGAGCTCCCGACGCAGCCTGGCCAGGTGGCTGTCCCCCATGAACACCGTGCGCACGGAGCCACCGTAGAAGAAGGCCCCACGCCATCACCGGACACGTCCGCTGTCGCCGCGACAGCGCGATCTTCCGATGAGCGGGCGGGTCAGGGTGGTTGGCCGACTCCCGGACCTGCGCATCGTGTGGCTTTCGCGTGGCCCCAGAAGTAGCCTCGAGTGTCTCGTCGACGAAGGGAGTCGACCATGGCCGAAAGCACCGAGACCGCCATCCTCGCTGGAGGCTGCGCCTGGATCATGCAGTCACTCCTCTCCCAACCCGCGGGAGTGCTTTCCACTCGACACGGATGGATGGGCGGCGAGGGCGACAACCCGACCGAAGAAGACCCCCGCGGCCACGCGGAAGTCGTGAAAGTGGTGTTCGACCCCGAGCGTCTCTCGTATCGGGGACTCCTGGAGGTCTTCTTTCAGGTTCACCGAGCCGACCTCGACGAAGACGTGGTCGGGTCCATCTACCGCTCCGAGATCTTCTACACCAGCGAGGAGCAGCGCCGGGTGGCCGAGGGGATGATCCGTGACGTCGACGCGTCCGGGCACTGGCTCGGCAAGACGGTGACCAGGATCAGCCAAGAGGGAGTGTTCTGGGAGAGCGGGCCCGACGACCAGGACTACCTGCAACGTTACCCAAACGTCTCTAGTCTCCCGTTCCCTTGCCAGGACGACGCGTCCGAGAACCTCTCCTCGTCCACCTAGAGGCGAGGCGTAGCTCGTGCGAATTCGCCCTTGGGATCGCGTGACGTGTCGCGCGCCTCACTGGCGTCTCACTGATCGTTGGAGGGGGTGCCGGGCAGGGGATAGCAGTGCTCAGGCGAACAGGGAGGGATAGAAGGGAATGCGATGAGCGCGTCACGATCGTTCGCACCCCGCACTCGGATCGGCTGGGTCGCGGTCGCCCTAGGCTTCGGGGTCATCGTCGTTCTGCTACCGCTGTATCTCGTTTCGACCGCCAGTACTGACGGCGGTTCGGAGGCGGGGTCCCGGTGGTTCGGCGTCGCATTGCACCTGATCGTCCTGGCCGTAGCGGTACCTGCAGTCATCCTCGGCTTCCACTCACGCCGGACCGATCCCTCGCGGCTGGGCACCATCGCGCTGGTCATTGCCGGTTTCCTTGGTGCATGGTTTGCGTTCACCGGCGTGGTCGGCCTGTTTGTCTGACACGGCGTCACGGACACCGCACAGCTGAGCCGAAGCGGGTGGCTCGGGCTCAGGGCAGGGGCACTCCGGTGGACCCAGAGTCCACGGCGCTGATCTGCTGGTTCTGCTGCGGTCACCCGCTCACGTGTCTAAGGTCTGTCTCGAACGGCCGCTGGTGACCCGAGACTCCAGCGGCCGTTCGTCACGCTTCGGGAGCGCACAACGGGGGAGTCGGCATGGCGAAGTCGGGTGGATCAGTCTGCACCGGGGCGACGACGCGCCTGGTCTACGTCCTCAGGCGGCTCTGACGCGCGACGCGCCACCTCAGGCAGTGATCGCCGCGGCCGCTCCGCCTGCGATGAGCTGGTCCCGGAGCGCCACCAGCTGGCTCACCTCGGCGAGGAAGCGGACGGTGCTGTCACCGACGTGCAGGTCGTCGAAGTAGTGGTGCCGCATCGCGACGCGCGCCAGGTGGTGCTCGTCGTGCGCGAGCCGGTCGGCCAGGAGCGAGGTCAGGTGCTCGACGCTGGTGGGGTCGACGATGTCGGCGCACCGGCTGATCGGGGCCTGGTGGTGCAGCGCCTCGACGTCGCCGTGGGGGTCGGTGAGGAAGATCGGCTTGTCGGTGTGGAGGTAGAGCCAGTCCAGGCCGACCGAGGACACGTCGGTGACCATGGCGTCGCACCCGGGCATCACCGCCAGGATGTCGCCGGTCAGGACCTGCGTGTGCCCGGCCTCGGGGTCGAGCCGGGCGGCGTCGTCGATGAGTCCCATGATGAGCAGGTGCGCCTCGGCGATCGCCGGGGTGAGGCTCGTGGTGACCTTGGGGTGCGGCTTGTAGACCAGCCGGACGTCGGGGACCTCGAGGATCGCCCGGACGATCTGCGCCCCGAGCACCTCGACCGAGGTGTAGTCGTTGTACTCCGCGTCGCCCTCCCACGTCGGGGCGTACATCACCGTGCGCCGCGGGCTCGGCTCGAGCAGGGGCGTACGGGGGAGGTCGAGCTGGGGCCGGCCGATCCGGACGAGCCGTGACGCGTCGAAGTCGAGCAGTCCGGTGACGTACCTCTCGACGGCGGCGCCACCCGCGACGAAGACCCGGTCGTAGGCCTTGGCGTTGTTGCTCGCCATCGACTGCTTGTCGCTCTCGCCGTGGTTGACGTGCACGTGCAGCATGCGGCTGTCGACGAGCGACTCGAAGTTGAGCACCGAGTTGTTGCAGTAGAGCACGACCTTGGCGTCGAGCCCGGCGTAGAGCTCGGTGAGCTCGGGGAAGGACGGCGCCGTGAGGACGGTGAGGTCCGTACGCGAGCCGATCAGCTCGGCGGAGTCGGGGTCGCGCAGCACCAAGCCGACCGGGTGGACCCGGTCGAGGATCTCGAGGACCTCCAGCCACTGGGCGAGCTGGTAGGTCCTCGTCGGGTCGCCGGCGAAGTAGGCGATCACGGACACGTCGTTCACGACCAGATTCTACTCGCAGGGCACCCACGCAGGACCTGTTCGGGGCAAGCAGAAGGGCCCGGCGCATCGCGCCGGGCCCTCCTCGGGTCACACCTACTGTTGCCGGTAGGGCACGCCGTCCGCCGCCGGCGGCCGGGAGCGGCCGACCAGGCCCGCCACCGCGAAGATGGTGACGAGGTAGGGGAGCATCAGCATGAACTGGCTCGGCACGGGGGAACCGATGGCCGAGAGCACACCCTGCAGGTTCGTCGCGAAGCCGAAGAGCAGCGCGGCGAGGGTGGCGCGGATCGGGTCCCACTTGCCGAAGATGACCGCGGCCAGCGCGATGTAGCCCGCTCCGCCGGTCATCTCGCGGTTGAAGCCCGCGACCGAGACGAGGCTGAAGTACGCCCCGCCGAGGCCGGCGATCGCGCCCGCGAGCAGGATCGTGCGGTAGCGGGTGAGGTTGACCTTGATGCCCACCGTGTCGGCCGCCTTGGGGTGCTCGCCGACCGCGCGGACCCGGAGGCCCCAGCGGGTGCGGTAGAGGGCGTAGGCGACCAGCGCGACCACGGCGTACAGCACGTAGACGAGCGGGGTCTGGCGGAACAGGATCGGGCCGATCAGCGGGATGTCGCCGAGGATGGGGATCGGGAAGGCGCGCAGGCGCTCGGGGGAGTTGAGCGACTCGGCGTTGGGGGTGAGGACCTGACGGAACATGAAGTTGGTCAGGCCCACCACGAGCACGTTGAGCACGACGCCGACGATGACCTGGTCGACGAAGTAGGTGATCGCGAAGAGCCCGAGGATCAGTGCCACCAGCGCACCCGCCACGGCAGCCGCGACCAGGCCCGCCCACGGGGAGCCGGTCGACGACGCGGTGATGGCGGCGGCGAAGGCGCCGAGCAGCAGCTGGCCCTCGATGGCGATGTTGACCACGCCGGCCCGCTCACCCAGCACGCCGCCGAGAGCGCCGAACACGAGCGGGATGGCGAGCGCCACCGCACCACCGAGGAGGCTGACGAGCCGGATCCGGCCGTCGGCCGCGGCCCAGCTGAGGAAGCCGGTCATCCACGCGATCGCGAAGACGATCGGGATCCACCCGGGCTGGCGCAGGTGGGAGAGCATCCGGCGTACGGCCTCGGCGGTGAGCGCGAGGCAGATGACCACCATCACCCAGGCGGTCGGACCCGAGGGCACGACGATGTCGGGCAGGGTGACGAAGTCGCTGTCGGCCGCGAGCTGGAACGTCGTGTCGCCGGAGTGGCTCGAGCGGAGCAGGATGCCGGCGAGCAGCAGCGTCAGCACGCCGAGCGCGATCGGCAGCTTGCGCGCACCCGCGCCACGGGCGGGCGTCACGACGGTGTCGGGCGCGAGACCGCCGCTGTCAGGGGTCGGCTGGGCGGTCACGGTGCTCACTTGGCCTCCTGGGCGGGGAGCCGGAAGATCGCGCGCACCAGGGGAGGGGCGGCGAGGAAGAGGACGATCAGCGACTGGACCACCAGCACCAGGTCGACCGAGATGTTCTCGGACGCCTGCATGGTGAAGCCGCCCGCCTTGAAGGCGCCGAACAGCAGACCGGCGGCCAGGATCCCGAGCGGACGCGAGCGTCCGAGCAGCGCCACGGTGATGGCGTCGAAGCCGATGCCGGCGTCGAGGTCGAGAGACACACCGCTCGGCACCGTGCCGAGCACCTGGTTGACGCCCGCGAGGCCGAGCAGCGAGCCGGCGATCATCATCACGACGGTGTAGGTGCGCCCGACGTTGATGCCGGAGGCGCGAGCCGCGTGCGGGTTCTCGCCGACGGCACGGATGCGGTAGCCCAGCGTGGAGCGGTTGAGCAGCCACCACGCGACACCGACCGCGATGAGCGCGAGGACGAAGCCGAAGTGCAGGTTGAACTGCTCGCCGAGCACGTCGGGCAGCACCGCGCTGTCCTTCATCGGCGGCGACTTCGGGTTCACCGAGCCGGACGTCTTGAGCAGCCACTCCTTGGTGAGGGCGTAGAAGAGCAGGTAGTAGCCGACGTAGTTGAGCATGATCGTGACGATCACCTCGTGCGCACCGGTGCGGGCCTTGAGGAGGCCGGCCAGACCGCCCCACAGGGCGCCGGCGGCCATGCCGACGAGCACCGCGAGCGGCAGGTGCACGACGAGGGGCAGGTCGAGCTGGAAGCCGACCCAGCCGGCCGCGCCACCCGCGATGAGCATCTGGCCGCGGCCACCGATGTTGAACAGCGACGCGCGGAACGCGAGGCCCACGCCGAGGCCGCCGAGGATGAGCGGGCCGGCGAACTTCAGCGTCTCGGTGAGGGGGCGCCACTGCTGGGCGGGCTCGGCGAGGTTGTAGTTGAAGATCGCCCCGCGGAACATCGCGCTGTAGGCGCCGGAGATGGCCTCCCAGACGGCGGAGAAGAAGTCGGAGGGCCGGGCCGTGAGGTAGCTCGCGGTCTCGTGCACGCCCTCGTCGATCGCGGCGATCATCACCGAGCCGACGAAGATCGCGAGGAACACGGCAAGGACGCCGGCGAGTGCGTCGCCGGAGGCGATCTCGCGCAGCAGGGAGCGCGAGCGCTCACCGCGGGCGTCGTGCGGGTCGACCTCGGGAGCGTCGGTGGCCGGCTCGTCGGTCACGACGGGCGAGTCGGGGTTCTTCTCCGACTCGGGCGTCGGCTGGTCCTTGTCGCTCACGCGACCACGTCCTTCAAGTCCTTCGGGCGTTCGCCGGTCATCATGAGTCCGAGGGTCTCGCGGGGGGTGTCGGCGGGGACGACGCCGACGATCCGGCCGCGGTAGAGCACCATGATGCGGTCGGCGAGCGCGACCACCTCGTCGAGCTCGGTGGAGACCACCAGGACCGGGATGCCGCTGTCGCGGGTCGCGACGATCTGCTTGTGGATGAACTCGATCGAGCCGACGTCGACGCCGCGGGTGGGCTGCGCTGCGACGAGAAGGCGCAGGTCGCGCGAGAGCTCGCGCGCCACGACGACCTTCTGCTGGTTGCCGCCCGAGAGGTTGGCGGCCAGCGAGTCGATGTCGCGCGCGCGGACGTCGTAGGCCTTGAGCGTCTTCTGCGCGAACTCGCGCAGCGCGTTGAGGCGCAGGCTGCCGTTCTTGACGAACGGCGACTTGAAGCTGCGGTTGAGCATGAGGTTCTCGGCGATCGTGAACCCGGGCACCAGGCCGTCGACCTGGCGGTCCTCGGGGATGAACCCGACGCCGGCGTCGAGGATCTGCCGCGTCGAGCGACCGACCAGCTCGAGCCCGTCGAGGATGACCGAGCCGGTGACGTCGTCCTGGAGGCCGAGCAGGGCCTCGGTGAGCTCGGTCTGGCCGTTGCCCTGCACGCCGGCCACGCAGAGGACCTCCCCGGCGCGGATGGTGAAGCTGAGGCCGTCGACCTGGGCGTGACCGGCCAGGTCGGTGACGCGCAGGTCCTTGACCACGAGCGCGTCGGCGCCGAGGTTGGGCTCGTCCTTGTGGACGACCAGCTCCACCGGCCGGCCGACCATCATCGAGGCGAGCTCGGCATTGGTCGCGGTGGGCTCGGCCTCGCCGACGACCCTGCCGAGGCGGATGACGGTGATCCGGTCGGCGACGGCGCGCACCTCGCGGAGCTTGTGGGTGATGAAGACGATCGCCTTCCCGGCCTCCTTGAGCTGGCGCATGATCTCCATCAGCTCGTCGGTCTCCTGCGGCGTGAGCACGGCCGTCGGCTCGTCGAAGACGAGGAGCTCGGCGTCGCGGGAGAGAGCCTTGATGATCTCGACCCGCTGCTGGACGCCGACGGGGAGGTCCTCGACGAGGGCGTCGGGGTTGACGTGGAAGCCGAACCGGTCGGAGATCTCGGTGACGCGCTCGCGTGCGGCGTCGACGTCGAGGGATCCGGCGAAGCCGGTGGACTCGTTGCCGAGCATGACGTTCTCGGCGACGGTGAAGACGGGGATGAGCATGAAGTGCTGGTGGACCATGCCGATGCCGGCGGCCATCGCGTCGCCGGGGCCGGTGAAGTGCTGGACCTCGCCGTCGAGCTCGATCTCGCCCTCGTCGGCCTTGTAGAGGCCGTAGAGCACGTTCATCAGCGTCGACTTGCCGGCGCCGTTCTCGCCGAGGAGGCAGTGGATCTCGCCGGGCTCGACGGTGAGGGAGATCGAGTCGTTGGCCACCACGCTGCCGAAGCGTTTGGTGATGCCTCGCAGGACGAGTCTCATGGCATCGCATCCTAGGGGTCGGAATGTGCGCGAGAAGCGCGCGGAGAAGGGTAACCGTGGCGGGCCCGGCGCCACTGCCCCGAGATGTGCCAAAGGTCGGGCCGGAGGTCTGGCAACTGGGCCTGCGGGGGCGGGGGAGAGCGCCCACCGGAGGGCCAAAAGAGAGGGAGGCCGACGGTTCCGTCGGCCTCCCTCCGTGTTGGAGCGTGGTGCTGGTCAGCCCAGGTAGGACTGGACCTCGATCGAGCCGTCGATGATGCCGGCCTTGACCTCCTCGAGCTGACCGGCGAGCTCGGGGCTCACCTTGTCCTCGAAGTTGTGGAACGGCGCGATGCCGACTCCGTCGTTCTCGAGGGTGCCGACGTAGGGCTCGAAGTCGAACTCGTCGTTGCCCGCGGCCAGGACGGCCTCGTAGGTCGAGACCTTCATGCCCTTGAGGATCGAGGTCATGACGTAGTCCTGCGTGCTCGGGTCGGTCTCGTAGAGGTCGGCGTCGACGCCGATCATGGCGATGTCCTTGCCCGAGTCCTCGATCGCGGTGATGGCGCCCTGGTAGATCGGGCCACCGACGGGCAGGATCACGTCGACGTCCTGGTCGAGGATCTGCTTGGCGGTGCTGGTCGCGGCCTCGTTGGCCTCGAAGCCACCGGTGAACGAGCCGTTCTTGCCGTCCCAGCCGACGACCTCGACGTCCTTGCCGTTCTCCTCGGCGTAGTACTCGGCGCCCTGCTTGAAGCCGTCCATGAAGATGGTGACGGTCGGGAAGGGCATGCCGCCGTAGGTGCCGACCTTGCCGGTCTTGGTGTAGTCGGCAGCTGCGTAGCCGGCGAGGAACGCGGCCTCGGCGGTGTTGTAGAGCAGGGGCTTGATGTTCTCGACGTCGGCCTTGCCGTCGAACGTCGCGCCGTCCTCGCCGCCGTCGGCGGAGTCGTCGATCAGGACGTACTCGATGTCGGGGTTGGCCTCGGCCGACTCCTTGGTGGCGGACGCCAGCGCGAAGCCGACGGTCACGATGACGTCGCAGCCCTCGCCGACGAGGCTCTCCAGGTTGGAGGTGTAGTCGTTCTCGCTGTTGGACTCGACGGCCTTCAGCTCCGCACCCAGCTCCTCGGCGGCCTGCTCGGCACCCTCGAAGCCGAGCTGGTTGAACGACTTGTCGTCGAAACCGCCCGCGTCGGACACGATGCAGGGCAGGAAGTCGGTGGCGGCCTCGCTGCTGCCGCCCTCGCTCCCGGTGGTCTCCTCCTCGGGTGCGTCGCCGCACGCCGCCAGGGTCGCGGCCGCCAGCAGGGCCACGAGGCCGCTCGAGGCGACCTTCCTCGACTTCTTCACAAATGCCTCCAAGTTCGTGCCCCTGAGTGGGGTCGCTTTCGGGCAGCATGATGCCTGCCACGACGCACCCCGTCACGCGGTTCGGAACTTCCGAAATGCGTTTGAGACATAAAAGTCACCGGAGAACTTTCGGCGGAACCTGCCAAAGACTGTCGCTTCCACGTATGCGCCATAGTGGCCGCGTGAAGCAGCAGGAGTGGGACGAGCTCAGGGCCGCCGCGGTCGAGGTGATGGGACGGGCGTACGCGCCGTACTCACACTACGCCGTCGGCGCGGCCGCACGCGTGGACGACGGCCGCGTCGTGGTCGGCTGCAACGTCGAGAACGCGGCGTACGGGGTGGTGCTGTGCGCCGAGTGCGGCCTCGTGTCCCAGCTCTACGCCAGTGGCGGTGGGCGGCTGACCCACTTCGTGTGCGTCAATGGGGCGGGCGAGATCATCATGCCGTGCGGCCGGTGCCGCCAGCTGCTCTTCGAGCACGGCGGCCGAGACCTGCTGGTCTGGACCGTCTCGGGGGTCAAGCCCATGTCCGAGGTCCTGCCCGACGCCTTCGGGCCCGACGACCTGAACGACCTCGCCACGAGGGTCGCAACGAGGGAAGGAACCCAGTAGTGCCCGCACACGACGCGGTCGAGGTGATCCTCGCCAAGCGCGACAAGCACGAGCTCAGCGACAGCCAGATCGGCTGGGTGATCGACGCCTACACGCGCGGCGAGGTCGCCGACGAGCAGATGTCGGCCCTGGCCATGGCCATCCTGCTCAACGGCATGAACCGCACCGAGATCGCGCGCTGGACCGCCGCGATGATCGCGTCGGGGGAGCGGATGGACTTCTCGGCGCTGTCGCGCCCCACCGCCGACAAGCACTCCACCGGGGGCGTCGGCGACAAGATCACGCTCCCGCTCGCCCCGCTCGTCGCTGCCTGCGGCGTCGCCGTGCCCCAGCTGTCGGGCCGCGGTCTGGGCCACACCGGCGGCACGCTCGACAAGCTCGAGTCGATCCCCGGCTGGCGCGCGGCGCTGAGCAACGAGGAGATGTTCGCGATCCTCGAGGACGTCGGCGCGGTCATCTGCGCGGCCGGCGACGGCCTCGCGCCCGCTGACAAGAAGCTGTACGCGCTGCGCGACGTGACCGGCACGGTCGAGGCGATCCCGCTCATCGCGAGCTCCATCATGAGCAAGAAGATCGCCGAGGGCACGGGCGCGCTGGTGCTCGACGTCAAGGTCGGCAGCGGCGCCTTCATGAAGGACCTGACGACCGCGCGCGAGCTCGCCGAGACGATGGTGGCGCTCGGCACCGACGCCGGCGTGCACACCGTCGCGCTGCTCACCGACATGGACACCCCGCTCGGCCTGACGGCCGGCAACGCCGTCGAGGTGCAGGAGTCGGTCGACGTGCTCGCCGGCGGCGGTCCCGCCGACGTGGTCGAGCTGACCCTGGCCCTGGCCCGCGAGATGCTCGCCGGTGCGGGTCGCGACGACGTCGACCCGGCCGACAAGCTCGCCGACGGCTCGGCGATGGACGCCTGGAAGAGGATGATCCGCGCGCAGGGCGGCGACCCGGACGCCGCGCTGCCGCAGGCCAAGGAGTCGCACGTCGTCGCCGCACCCGCCAGCGGCACCCTCACCCGCCTCGACGCGATGGCGGTCGGCATGGCCGCGTGGCGCCTCGGCGCCGGCCGGGCCCGCAAGGAGGACCCGGTGCAGGCCGGCGCCGGCGTGGTCTGGCACGCGCGTCCCGGTGACGCGGTCACCGAGGGCGAGCCGCTCTTCACCCTGCTGACGGACGAGCCCGAGCGCTTCGACCGGGCGCTCGCCTCGCTCGAGGGCGGCTGGACGGTGTCCGACGAGGCGGGCGACGGCTCGGCCCACGTCGCGCGGGACCTGGTCATCGACCGCATCGCCTGAGTCCCCAACTCTGGGGGTTCACGGCCCGATCCGGCCGGGGGCTCCCCCGATCGGCCTAGCCTCCCGCAAGACCTGTGGGAGGTTGTCATGGACGATTCGGGTTCACCATGAGCACGGCGGACGAGTACGACCGCGACCTTCCGCCGCGGGTCCTGCTCGTGGTCGGGATCGTGCTCCTGCTGCTCACGGGACTGGTCATCGGTGGCGGAGTGGCCTACCTGCTGTGGGCGTCTCCGGACGAGACGGAGGCGGCGAGCGACGGGTGCACCCGCTACCGCAGCGTGGACCTCACGGTGGCGGCGGAGATGTACGACGTGGTGGTCGATGCCCTCGACGACGTGGCGCCCGAGTGCACGTCGATCGAACCCGCCGTGCGGTCCGGCGCGGAGGTGGCCCTCGGCGTGTCCACGGGTCGCGCCCTCCCCGACATCTGGATACCGGAGTCCCACATCTGGCTGGGCCGCGCCCGCCTCGGCGAGGAGGCCCGCGTACGTGTGCTGGCGCCCAGCCTCGCGAAGACCCCGGTGCTGCTGGTCGGCGGCTCCCGTGCCCGCCGGTTCGCCACGTGGGGCGACGCGGAGGCCTCGGGCCTCGTGACGGTCCCGGACCCGGAGGTCTCCACGGTGGGTGCGCTGGCCCTGGTGGCCCCGTTGGCCGAGGCTCGCGCGAGCGGTCGGACGCCCGCGGAGGCGCAGCAGATGGTGGTGCCGTTCGCGCAGACGTACGGCGCCCGGCGCGCACGGGGAGCCGACGAGCAGGTGTGGCCGGCCATGTTCAGGCCGCTGTCGCCCAGGCTCGTCGTGACCACCGAGCAGGAGCTGGCCCTCACGGAGGGAGGGCGGCGCCTGCGTGACCTCACGCCGGCCGTCGGTGCCCCGGTCCTGGACTTCCCCCTCGCCGTCCGGGAGGACGCGGCGCCCGGGGCGCGAGAGGTGGCGCTGGGCCTGCTGGGCCACCTGGTGAGCGAGGAGGGTGCCAGGGTCCTGGTGGAGCAGGGCCTCCGCCCCGCGCGCGGTGAGGCACCCGCCGCGACCCGCTCCGACGTCTCGGCCTACCTGCCCACACCCACCGCCAGGACGGTCGTCACCGCGGTGCAGTCGTGGAAGACGCTCGCGGTCCCCTCGGCCATCCTGGCCGTCGTCGACGCGTCGGGATCGATGGACTACGACGCCGGGAACGGGACGAGGATGGACCTCCTCGCCGACGCGGCAGGGATCGGGCTCTCGTTCCTGCCGGACCACGCCCGGGTCGGGCTGTGGATCTTCTCCATCGACAAGGGAGGTCCCGGGCAGGACTGGCGGGTCCTGGAGCCGATCCGCCGGCTCGACGACCTCCGCTTCGGCCGCACCCAGCGCTACGCGCTGCGGGAGCGCGCCGCCGAGATGGCGAGCCTCACCGATGGCGGCACGGGCCTGTACGACACGGCGCTCGCCGCGTACAGGGAGGCGGTGCGCAACTATCGCCGCAACTACTCGAACGCCGTGGTGCTCATGACCGACGGGCGCAACGAGGACGCGGGATCCATCGGGCTGGACCAGCTGCTCGCACGCCTCCGGGAGCTGCGCGACCCGGAACGGCCGGTGCGGATCGTGGGCATCGCGATCAGCGAGGACGCCGACCTGGCCGCCCTGCAGCGGATGGCGGAGGTCACCGGGGGCGACGCCTACCTGGCGGCGCAGCCGGAGGACATCCTCGGGGTGTTCGCGCGCGCCGTGCTCTCGCGCTGAGCCGGCGGTGCCTCAGGCGAGCAGGAGCACCACGTGGGCGGCCACGCAGGCAGGCTTGTCGTGGCCGTCGATCTCGACGGTGTGCTCGACGATCAGCTGCTTGCCGGCGGGGAGGTCACGCACCTCGCCGAAGCGCACGTGCGAGCGCAACCGGCTGTCGACGGGCACCGGGCTGGGGAAGCGCACCTTCTCCAGCCCGTAGTTGAGCCGTGCGCCCGGCGTCTCGAGGCGGAAGACCTGCGAGGCGAAGTGCGGGAGCAGGCTCAGGGTGAGGAACCCGTGGGCGATCGTCGTGCCGAACGGGCCCGCGGTGGCCGCCTCGACGTCGACGTGGATCCACTGGTGGTCGAGCGTGGCGTCGGCGAAGGCGTCGATCCGGGCCTGGTCGACCGTGAGCCAGTCGCTGGTGCCGATGTCGGAGCCCGCGGCCGAGGCGACCTCGTCGAGCGTGGTGAAGGTGCGCATGGGCACGAACATAGTCTTGACCATGGCGGACCCTGCTTGGATGTGCCGGTGAGCACTCCGACCCGCGACCAGGTGCAGGCGGCCCCGAAGGTCCTGCTGCACGACCACCTCGACGGCGGGCTGCGCCCGCAGACCATCGTCGAGCTCGCCGAGGAGATCGGCCACGAGCTCCCGGCCGGCGACGCGGAGTCGTTGGGCCGCTGGTTCGCCGAGTCCGCCGACTCCGGCTCGCTGGTGCGCTACCTCGAGACCTTCGACCACACGGTCGCGGTCATGCAGAACGGTCCCGCGATCGCGCGGGTGGCCCGCGAGTGCGTCGAGGACCTCGCCGCCGACGGCGTGGTCTACGCCGAGGTGCGCTACGCCCCCGAGCAGCACGTCACCGGCGGCCTGACGCTCGACGAGGTCGTCGCCGCGGTGCAGGAGGGCTTCGACGCCGGCATGGCGGCGAGCGGCGGCCGGATCGTCGTACGCCAGCTGCTGACCGCGATGCGGCACCAGGCCCGGTCCATGGAGATCGCCGAGCTGGCGATCGCGTGGCGCGACCGCGGCGTGGCCGGGTTCGACATCGCGGGGGCCGAGGCCGGCTTCCCTCCCACCCGCCACCTCGACGCCTTCGAGTACCTCCAGCGCGAGAACGCCCACTTCACCATCCACGCCGGCGAGGCCTTCGGCCTGCCGTCGATCTGGGAGGCCATCCAGTGGTGCGGCGCCGACCGCCTCGGCCACGGCGTACGCATCATCGACGACATCACGGTCCACGACGACGGGTCGGTCGAGCTCGGCCGGCTGGCGGCGTACGTGCGCGACAAGCGGATCCCGCTCGAGATGTGCCCCAGCTCCAACATCCAGACCGGCGCGGCGGAGTCCTTCGAGCAGCACCCGATCGGGCTGCTGACCGACCTGCGCTTCCGGGTCACGGTCAACACCGACAACCGGCTGATGAGCGGCACGTCGATGACGCAGGAGATGCACGGCCTGGTCGAGGCCTTCGGCTACACGCTGCAGGACCTGCGGTGGTTCACGATCAACGCGATGAAGTCGGCGTTCCTGCCCTTCGACGAGCGGCTCGCGATCATCGACCAGGTCGTCAAGCCGGGCTACGCCGCCCTCATCGACGCTCCTGTCGAGGGACAGTTGCCACGCGCTCCGCGGTGAGCTCGGCGTAGGCCTGGTCGCCGGTCGCGCGGCGACAGCCCTGCCGCACCGCGTGGGCGACGACGCGCTGCTGGTCGCGCATCAGCGCCAGCCCGCGGCGTACGAGCACGAGCGGCGGCTTGCGGTGCTCGCGCAGGTCCCGGGTGAGGCGTCGCCAGAACGTCTGGAGCGGGTGCTGGGTGATGCAGTAGGCCGCGGCGAGCATCCCCTCCTCGCGACAGGTGGCCACGACGTCGGGGGCGAAGATGCCCTCCGCGACGAAGCGGGTGCTGTCGCCGAGGTCGACCGCGCGCGAGCCGTGGCGGCCGTTCTGGGCGATCTCGTAGATCGGCACCTCGCTGCGCCCCGTCGCGCACAGCTCGCGCAGCGCGGCCAGCGCGTCTGCCTCGTGCCAGGAGTCGGGGTGGTCCCAGTCGACGAGCCCGGCGTTGGCGCCGGTGGTGATCCGCGGGAGCGTGGGATCGTCCCCGTCCTTGTAGAAGTCGTCGAGGCGCAGGACCGGGAGGCCGAGGCGTTCGGCGAGCCGGGACTTCCCTGCGCCGCTCGGGCCGGCCAGGACCACCACCTGGGCGTGTGTCATTTGTTACGCACTCGTTTCGTCGTTCGGCCACGGACGGTCGGGCAGGAGATTAGTCTCGCCCAAACCCCCGATTGACGTTCTTGTGGGAGGACATCATGAGTCTGGACGACTCGACCGCGCCCGAAATCGCGGACACCTCCGGCGGCCCCAGTGGGCGCTCCGGCAAGACCTTTGTGCTGGTCGGGCTCGTGCTCGTGCTCGTGCTGGGCATCATCGGCTTCCTCGCGATGCGCGGGGAGGGCAGCGAGCCCGAGGCCGACTGCATCTCCGAGGTGGTCACGCTGACCACCGCACCGGTGATGGAGGGCCTCGTCAAGGAGGCCGTCAAGGACGTCAACGCCGACGAGCCCTGCATCGACATCCAGGTCACGGCCGGCTCCGTGAGCGACGTGGTGGCGCTGCTGAGCGACCCTGCCGCCGAGCTGCCCGAGCTGTGGATCCCCGACAGCCCGACCTGGAAGGGCCAGCTGACCTCGGCCGGTTGGACCGGTGCGCCGATCGCCAAGGTGCTCGCCCAGACGCCGGTCGGCCTCGTCGGCGGTCCGGCCGTGAAGGCGCCCGCATCGTGGGCCTCAGCCCTCGACAGCGGCAGCCTCGCCATGGCCGACCCGAGCGCCGAGGGCGCCTCGGCCCTGGCGCTGCTCGCGCCCTACGCCGAGATGAAGAAGACCGGCGAGACGCCCCTCACGATCGAGGAGAAGACCGTCCCGGTCGCCCAGACGTACGGCGAGCGCGCCGTCGCCGGCAGCGCCAACCAGACGGACCTCGCCACGATCACGGCGTCGAGCACGCAGCTCGTGCCGGCCACCGAGCAGGCCTACCTCACCGCGCGCCGCAGCAACGACCAGCTCAACCTGGTCGCGCCGAAGACCGGCGTGCCGATGCTGCAGTACCCCCTGATCGACGTGAACCGCGGCAGCTCCGACCTCCTCTCGTCCGGCGGTGACCTGTCGGCACGCGTCGGTCGCGCGCTGGGTCGCTGGTTCGCCTCCAGCGCGGGCGTCGAGGCCATCGCGGCCGCCGAGCTCCGCGGGCCCGAGGGCAGTCCGCTGCCCAACGAGATCGGCCTGGGTGACGCCACGGTGCTGAGCACCGTCGCGCAGAAGACGACGGACGACACCCTGCGCCAGTGGCGCGTGCTGTCGGTCCCCTCGAGCATCCTCGCGGTGGTCGACCTGTCCGGCTCGATGAAGCTCGGCATCGGCGACACCACCCGCATCGGCCTGGCCGTCACGGCCTCGCAGGTCGCGCTCGACGCCTTCCCGGCCCAGGCCCGCATCGGCATCTGGGGCTTCTCCAAGAACCGCGGCGAGAACGGTGCGTCGTGGGCCGAGTACGCCGCCCTCGACCGCCTCGACGCCCCCGCCGAGGGCGGGGAGGTCCACGGAGACGTCGTACGCCGCGAGGCGGCCGCGCTCGCCGGCCGCGTGCGCGGCGGCACCGGCGTCATGGACACGACGCTCGCGGCGTACAAGCACGCGCAGAAGCTGTGGGACCCGGCGTGGTTCAACTCCGTGGTGATCTTCACCGACGGTGCCAGCGACGACTCCAGCTCGCTGTCGCTCGAGGCGCTGGTCAACCAGCTGAAGACCCTGCGCGACCCGGCCAAGCCGGTCAAGGTGATCGTCATCGGCATCTCGCAGGACGCCGACACCGGTGAGCTCGAGCAGATCGCCGCGGCGACCGGCGGGCAGAACTACCTGGTGAACAACCCCAACGAGATCCTCGGGGTGCTCGCCTCGGCGCTGCTCAACCGCTGATCGGTCGGCGTCTCCCCGCTCACGGGGAGTCCCCGCTCGAGCGGGGAGTCCGTCACTTGTCGGCCGTTGCAACGGCCTCAAGGTGTCGGACTACCCCACCAAGTGCGACCTCGACCACGCACGAAGGCCCCCCGGAGAATCTCCGGGGGGCCTTCGTCGTGGGTGTGCGGGCGGCTCAGACGCCGATCGGGTGCCAGACGGTCTTGGTCTCGAGGAACTGCGTCATCCGGTCGAGGCCGGGCTCGGCGAGCCAGTCGGTGCCGGGGGAGGGGCGGCGTACGCGCTTGAGGTTGTCGGCCGCGGCCACCTCGAGCTCGGTGGCGAGCTCGGCGTCCTCGACGCCGGTCAGGTCGATGCCGTTGACGTCCATGTGCGAGGCCAGCCACGGGGCGATCTCGGCCTGCGAGCCGGTGAGGACGTTGACCACGCCGCCCGGGAGGTCGCTGGTGGCCATGACCTCGCCGAGGGTGATCGCGGTCAGCGGGTTGTCCTCGCTGGCGATCACCACGACCGTGTTGCCGGTGATGATCAGGGGCGCGACGACGCTGACGAGGCCGAGCAGGGCGCCGCGCGGCGCGACGACGGCGATGACGCCGCTGGGCTCGGGGGTCGACAGGTTGAAGAAGGGGCCGGCGACCGGGTTGGCGTTGCCGACGACCTGGGTGATCTTGTCGGCCCACCCGGCGTACCAGACGAGGCGGTCGATCGCGGCGTCGACATAGGTGCGCGCCTTGGCCGCGGTGATGCCCTCCGCGGCGCGGAGCTCGGCCTCGAACTGCTCGCGGCGGCCCTCGAGGACCTCCGCGATGCGGTAGACGACCTGGGCCCGGTTGTAGGCGGTCTTCCCCGACCAGCCGCCGAACGCGGCGCGGGCGGCGACGACCGCGTCGCGGGCGTCCTTGCGGGAGGCCTGCGCGGCGTTGGCCAGCAGGCGGCCCTTGGCGTCGTTGACGACGTAGGAACGCCCCGACTCCGAGCGGGGGAACGCGCCCCCGATGTAGAGCTTGTAGGTCTTGCGGACGTCGATGCGGCTCACTGGTCAGCTCCCTTGAGGTAGGCCTCGAGCCCGTGGCGGCCACCCTCGCGGCCGTATCCGGACTCCTTGTAGCCGCCGAACGGCGAGGTGGGGTCGAACTTGTTGAAGGTGTTGGCCCAGACCACGCCGGCCCGGAGGCGGTTGGCCATCGACAGGATCCGCGAGCCCTTGTCGGTCCACACGCCGGCGGACAGGCCGAACGGGGTGTTGTTGGCCTTCTCGATCGCCTCCGACGGCGTGCGGAAGGTCAGCACCGACAGGACCGGGCCGAAGATCTCCTCGCGGGCGATCCGGTGGGCCTGCGAGACGCCGGTGAACAGCGTCGGGGGGAACCAGAAGCCCTTCGTGGGCAGGTCGCAGGCGACCTCCCACCGCTCGGCACCCTCGGCGTCGCCGACCTCCGACAGCTCGCGGATCCGCTTGAGCTGCTCGCCGGAGTTGATCGCGCCGACGTCGGTGTTCTTGTCGAGCGGGTCGCCCATGCGCAGCGTGGACATCCGGCGCTTGAGGCGCTCGAGCACCTCGTCGGCCACCGACTCCTGCACCAGCAGGCGGGAGCCGGCGCAGCACACGTGGCCCTGGTTGAAGAAGATGCCGTTGACGATGCCCTCGATCGCCTGGTCGAGCGGGGCGTCGTCGAAGACGATGTTGGCGGCCTTGCCGCCGAGCTCGAGGGTGACCTTCTTGTCGCTGCCGGCGACGGCACGGGCGATGGCCTTGCCGACCTCGGTGGAGCCGGTGAAGGCGACCTTGTCGACGTCGGGGTGCGACACGATGGCGCGACCGGTCTCGCCGGCGCCGGTGACGATGTTGACCACGCCGGGCGGGAGGTCGGCCTGCTGGCAGATCTCGGCGAACAGCAGCGCGGTCAGCGGGGTGGTCTCGGCCGGCTTGAGCACGACCGTGTTGCCGCAGGCGAGCGCCGGGGCGATCTTCCACGCCAGCATGAGCAGCGGGAAGTTCCACGGGATGACCTGGCCGGCCACGCCCAGCGGGGTCTCGCCGTAGCCGGAGTACTTCAGCTTGTCGGCCCAGCCGGCGTAGTAGAAGAAGTGGGCGGCGACGATCGGGACGTCGACGTCGCGCGACTCCTTGATGGGCTTGCCGTTGTCGATCGACTCCAGGACGGCGAGCTCGCGACCGCGCTCCTGGATGATCCGTGCGATCCGGTAGAGGTACTTGGCGCGCTCGGCGCCCGACATCCGCGACCAGACCCGGGTGTACGCCCGACGCGCGGCCTTCACTGCCTCGTCGACGTCGGCGTCGTTGGCCTCCGCGACCTCGGCGAGGACCTCCTCGGTGGCCGGGTTGACCGTCTTGAACGACGTGCCGTGGCCGTCGACGAACTCGCCGTTGATGAACAGGCCGTAGGACGGCTTGATGTCGACGATCGCGCGCGACTCGGGCGCGGGGGCGTACTCGAAGACGTTGGTGGGGGTGGGGGTGCTCATCGGCCTCAGTCCAGCGTGAAGTAGTCGGGACCGGAGTAGCGACCGGTCGTCATCTTGGTGCGCTGCATCAACAGGTCGTTGAGCAGCGTGGACGCACCGAAGCGGAACCAGTCGGGGTCGAGCCAGTCGCTCCCGCAGATCTCGTTGACCATCACGAGGTACTTGATGGCGTCCTTGGTGGTCTTGATGCCGCCGGCCGGCTTGACGCCGACCATCTGCCCGGTCTGCTCGCGGAAGTCGCGCACGGCCTCGAGCATGATCAGCGTGACCGGGAGGGTCGCGGCGGGCTGCACCTTGCCGGTGGAGGTCTTGATGAAGTGGCCGCCGGCCATCATCGCCAGCCAGCTGGCGCGGCGGACGTTGTCGTAGGTCTGGAGCTCTCCGGTCTCGAAGATCACCTTGAGGTGAGCGCTCGACCCGTCAGGCCTGGCGCAGGCCTCCTTGACCTGGACGATCTCCTCGTAGACGTCCATGTAGCGACCCGACAGGAACGCGCCGCGGTCGATCACCATGTCGATCTCGTCGGCGCCGGCCTCGACCGCGTCACGGGTGTCGGCGAGCTTGATGTCCATCGCCGCGCGACCGCTCGGGAAGGCCGTGGCCACGGCCGCGACGTTGACGCCGCTGTCGCCGAGGGTCTGCCTGGCGGTCGCGACCATGTCGGGATAGACGCACACCGCGGCCGTCGCGGGGCACGACGGGTCGGCGGGGTCGGGCCGCATCGCCTTGGAGGCGAGCGCACGCACCTTGCCGTGGGTGTCCTGGCCCTCCAGCGTGGTCAGGTCGACCATCCGGATGGCCAGGTCGATGGCGAACGCCTTCGACGTGGTCTTGATGGACCGGGTGGCCAGACCAGCAGCACGGGCCTCGCACCCGACCTGGTCGACTCCCGGCAGGCCGTGGAGGAATCGGCGGAGCGAGGACTCCGAGCCCACGATGTCGTCGAAGACGCCGTGCGCCGAGGTGTCGCCCGCCGTGGGGCTTGCAGTGGGTGTCACCGACCCAGCATAGAGTTGGGCGCGAGGCCCCCGGCAATCGATGTGGGGCCAAAGTCTGCCCAAATCAGCGAGGACGACATGGCACGCCTGCAGCACGACGCCGACGCCGTCGTGGAGCGGTTCCAGCCCACGAGCGGCCGGATCTCCGGCTGGTTGACCGTCGCCTTCTGTGCGGCGCTCGTCGTCGGGGGCGTGGCCTACCTCGACGACGGGTTCCCGGCGTGGGTGGCCGCCGGCGGACTGCTGGTGGGGGTGCTGGCGTGGGCGGCGATGCTGCGTCCGGCGCTCTGGGTCACCGAGGAGCACCTCGTGATGCGCAACCTCGCCGACACCGTCCACATCCGGCTGGCCGCGGTCGAGGAGATGGCCGTACGCCAGGTGCTCGCCGTGCGGGCCGCCGACCGGCGCTTCGTCTCCACGGTGGTCGGTCGCTCGTGGCGCAAGGCCATGCTGTCGCGCCGCACGCACGGCGCGGACGACGGCCCGCGGGACGGGATGTCCTATGCCGACTGGGCCGAGCACCGCCTCCACGAGCTCGTCGACGGCGCGCGGAAGGGCGCCGGCGTGCGGCCGGGCTCCCGCGAGCAGCTGGCGCTGCCCGACCCCGTACGCCGCGAGCACGACGTGCTGCCGCTCTCCCTGATCGCGGTGTCGGGCGCGCTGCTGCTGCTCAGCTTCTTCCTCTGACCTCGGCCTCGTACGCCGCCTCGATGCCGTCCAGCACGAGCGCGAGGCCGTAGTCGAACTCGTCGCCGTACTGGTAGTCGCGCCCGACGACCTGCTCCGCGACCATCTCGGCGAGGTGCGGGTAGAGGCCGGCGATCGGGCCGAGGTCCGCTACGAAGTCCTCCGCGGACTCGCCCGGCTGGAACGGCAGGTTCACCTCGGTGAGCACGAAGCCGTAGACGTAGGCGTCGAGCACCGAGAAGGCGTGCGCGGCCAGCACGACGGTGAAGCCCGCCGCGCGCAGGCAGCCGACGACGGCGTCGTGGTGGCGCAGGGTCGCGGGACCGGGGGAGCGGCGCGACTCGAGGAGTCCGAGACCCCACGGGTGCGCGGCCAGGACCGTGCGCGCGGAGTGTGCGCGCCGCTCCATCTCGGACCGCCAGGGGCCCGCGGCCGAGGGCGTGTCGATGCGCTCGAAGACCCAGTCGGCCAGCCCGTCGAGCAGCGCGTCCTTGCTGGCGACGTGGTGGTAGAGCGACATCGCCTCCACGTCGAGCTGGCGGCCCACGCTGCGCATGCTCACCCCGCCCAGCCCCGAGGCGTCGGCCACCCGGCTGGCGGCGTCGATGACGCGCTGCGTCGACAGGGCTGGTCGAGGCGCAGGTGGTCTGGACACAGGCTGCTCCTGGGTTGGCTGACTTACGGGCGTAAGGCTACTCTTCCCGCATCAGACTTACGGGCGTAAGGCGAGGAGTGGTCATGAGGGCAGCAGTGGTGCAGCGGTACGGACCGCCCGAGGTGGTGTCCGTCGTCGACCTGCCGGACCCGGTCGCGGGCAACGGCCAGGTGCTGGTGCGTGTGCACGCGACGACCCTCAACTCGGGCGACGCCCGCATCCGGGGAGCCACCTTCCCACCCGGGTTCGCGCTGCCGGCGCGGCTGGCGCTGGGTCTTCGCGGTCCGCGGCGCCCTGTCCTGGGAGTCGTCTACTCCGGCGTCGTCGAGGCGGTGGGCGCGGGCGTGACCGGGATCGCCGTCGGCGACGAGGTCTGCGGGATGACCGGAGCGCGCATGGGCGCGCACGCCGAGCTGGCCGCCGTACGAGCGGACCGGGTGTGCCCCAAGCCGGCGGGTGTCGACCACGAGCAGGCCGCCGCCATCCTCTTCGGCGGCAGCACTGCCCGGCACTTCCTGCGCGACCTGGTCGGTCCCGGCAAGCGGGTGCTGGTCAACGGCGCCTCGGGTGCCGTCGGGAGCGCCGCCGTCCAGCTCGCGCACCACGCGGGCTCGCACGTCACCGGCGTGTGCAGCGACCGCAACGCCGAGCTCGTGCGCTCGCTCGGCGCCGAGGAGGTGGTCGACCACGCGCGGCACCGGGTGGCCGAGCTGACCGAGAGGTACGACGTGGTGCTGGACACCGTCGGCAACCTCGACCGGCGCTGGGGTCGCCGGCTGCTGGCGGCCGACGGCGTCCTGGTCCTCGTGGCGGCCGGCCTCGCCGACACCGTCCTCGCGCGCGGCAACGTGCGTGCGGGCGTCTCCTCGGAGGACCCGGAGAACTTCGCCTGGTGGCTCGAACGGATCGCCGCGGGCGAGCTGAGGGCGGTCGTCGACCGCACCCTGCCGCTCAGCGAGATCGTCGAGGCCCACCGCATCGTCGACTCAGGCCGCAAGGTCGGCAACCTGGTCCTCAGGCCCTAGCCGCTGCCGGCGTGCCGGGCGTGGGGAACCAGCGGGCGATGACGACGGACTGACCCAGCGTCCACGCCGAGTTGCACACCCAGTAGGCCAGCAGCGTCACAGGCACGACGCCGCCTGCGACCAGCAGGCCCAGCGCCGACAGCGCGGGCATCAGCTGCTGGGCCGACAGGACCGCCTCGGGCATGCCCTCGGTGAGGGTGTTGCGGGCCACGACGTGGCGTTGGGTGACGTACGACAGCGCAGCGGCCGTGACGGCCAGCCCGGCGACGACGGCGAGGTGTGCCGGTCCGCCGCCGAGGTAGCCGCTGCCGGCCAGGGTGACGCCCAGGACCGACGCGGCGCCCAGCGAGGACACGAGGCCGGGGCCCATCGCGCCGACCGCGGTCCCGGACGCGACGTCCGAGAGCAGGTGGTAGAGCGCCAGCCACACGGGCAGCTGCAGCAGCACCGGCAGGCAGCCGAGGCGGCTCACGCCGTGCTCGGCGGAGACCGCGCGTCGCTCGTCGAGGTGGGCGCGCAGGCTCTCGGCGTCGGTGCGGCCCTGGTAGCGCTCGGCGACACCGCGCAGGTGTGGCCGGGCCCGGGCGGCCGCGTGCGCCTGGCGTACGCCCTGGACGACGAAGGGCAGGAGGGCGAGCCGGACGATGACGACGAGCGAGGCGATGCCGAGCAGCCAGGTGCCGGCCGCGTCCGGCGGGGCTCCGACGGCGTCGAGGGCGTGGTGGGTGGCGGCCAGGACGGCCGCGAGGGCGTGCGAGATCGGTTCGAACAGGGACATGCGTGCTCCTCAGGGAGGTGGGACGGGTCTGGGTGCGTGTCGCCCGGGGGCGACGTCAGACCGGTCCGGGAGCGCGCGGACGGACGGGGTGGTGTCCCACGTCGGTCGTCCGCCCGGCCAGCACCAGGGGTACGCAGGCGGCGCGGCGCCGCGGTCGCAGCGCGCGCAGGGTGGCGTCGGGGACCACGGCGGGCCCGTGGACGCCGATGAGCGCGGTCGCCGCGGCCAGGCTGGCCACGACCACGAGTGCCTCGGCCGACATCGCCGACACGGCGGAGGCGGTCGGCGCGAGCGAGATCGCCGCGACGACCGACGCCAGCGCGACGACCACGGTCCGGAGCACGGCCACAGCCTATCCGCGGATGTCCCCGAACGCGGCCCCGCGGAGGTCGGCCTTGATCGCGTCGAGGCGGCCGGCGGCGGAGATGCGGGCCGCGTCGACGCCGCTCCCGCCGGAACCGGCCTCGACGGGGATGACGACCTCGAGGTAGCACTTCACCTTGGGCTCGGTGCCGCTCGGACGCACGATCACCCGCGCGCCCTCGGCCAGGGAGTAGCGCAGGCCGTCGGTCGGCGGCAGCGCGGCCGACCCCTCGGCGAGGTCCTCCGCCCTCTCGACGGCGAGCCCGCCGAGGGACGTCGGGGGAGTGGTGCGCAGGCGCTCCATCGTGGCCGAGATCTCGGAGAGGTCCTCGAAGCGCACCGACAGCTGGTCGGTCGCGTGCAGCCCGTGCTGGTGGGCGATGTCGTCGAGGACGTCGGTCAGGCCGCGACCCTCGGCCTTGGCCTGGGCGGCCAGCTCGCAGACCAGCAGCAGCGCCGAGACGCCGTCCTTGTCCTTCACGTGCTCGGGGTCGCAGCAGTAGCCCAGCGCCTCCTCGTAGCCGAAGGCCAGGTCCGCCACGCGACCGATCCACTTGAAGCCGGTCAGCGTCTCCTCGTGGGGCTGGCCGGCCGCGGCCGCCATCTTGCCGAGCAGGCTGGAGGACACGATCGAGTTGGCGTACGTCCCCTGCCGACCCCGGGCGAGGAGGTGGTGGGCCAGCAGCGCGCCGACCTCGTCACCGCGGAGCATTCGCCAGCCGTGGGCGTCGGGCACCGCGACCGCGCACCGGTCGGCGTCGGGGTCGTTGGCCACGACCAGGTCGGCGCCCGTCTTCTCGGCGAGGGCCATCGCGAGGTCCATCGCGCCCGGCTCCTCGGGGTTGGGGAAGGAGACGGTGGGGAAGTCGGGGTCGGGGTGCTCCTGCTCCTCGACGATGTCGGGCGCGTCGAAGCCGGCGGTCTCCAGCACCTGCGCGACCGTCGTGCCGCCGACGCCGTGCAGCGGCGTGTAGACGATCCGGAGGTCGCGCGGCCCGTCCTCGGCCAGACCCGCGACGGTGTCGAGGTAGTTGTCGACGATGTCCTCGCCGACGACCTTGCCGGCGTTGCCCCGGGGCAGGTCCGCGAGCGCGCCCACGGCGGCGATCCGCTCGGCGATCTCGACGTCGGCCGGCGGCACGATCTGGCTGCCGTCGCCGAGGTAGACCTTGTAGCCGTTGTCCTGGGGCGGGTTGTGGCTCGCGGTGACCATGACACCGGCGGCGCAGCCGAGCTCGCGGATCGCGAAGGCGAGCAGCGGCGTGGGGAGCGTGCGCGGCATGACGAGGGCCTTGAAGCCGGCGCCCGTCATGATCTCGGCGGTGTCGCGGGCGAACACGTCGGAGTTGTGGCGGGCGTCGAAGCCGATCACGACCGATCCACCGCTGTGGCCGGTGTCCTTCAGGTACGCCGCGAGCCCGGCCGCCGCGCGGGTGACCACGACGCGGTTCATCCGGTTCGGGCCCGCGCCCAAGGCGCCGCGCAGGCCCGCCGTGCCGAACTCGAGCGTCCCGGCGAACCGGTCGGCGAGGTCGGTGCCCTCGCCGCGCTCGGCGGCGGCGACGACCGCCTCCAGCTCGGCGCGGGTCTGGTCGTCGGGGTCCTCGGCTGCCCACGCGCGGGCGCGCTCCAGCAGCTGGTGGTCGGCGGTCATGGGCGCACGCTATCGGGCTCCACTGTCGGTGGGCGCTGTCAGGATCTGCCCATGATCGATCACCTGGGCATCAACTGCACCGACCTGCCGCGGGCCGCGGCGTTCTACGACCGCGTGCTGGGGGTGCTGGGTCACCGCCGGGTCATGGACGTCGGCGTCGCCATCGGCTACGGCACCGACGGGCCCGACTTCTGGATCAGCACCTTCGAGGGCATCGGGCCCAACCGCGAGGTCCACGTGGCCTTCACGGCGCCCGACGCGGTGACGGTCCGCGCCTGGCACGCGGAAGCCGTGGCCGCCGGGGCCGAGTCGCTCCACGAGCCGCGGCTGTGGCCGGAGTACCACCCCGCCTACTACGGCGCGTTCGTCCGCGACACCGAGGGCAACAACATCGAGGCGGTCTGCCACACCGGCGACAGCTGAGGATCGGCCCCTCGCCTAACGCAGGCGCAGGAGTTGTCCGTTCTGCACCATCTTCGACTCGACGTGCTTCGCTCGTGAGGTCACGAACTCGCGGAAGGTGGAGAAGCCGAGTGTCTCTTCCTTGAACGCAGGGTTCAGCCGCTGCATCTGGCTCTTCACGCCGGCGGCGTAGACCCATTCGTCCTCGCTCTTCTGTAGTCCGAGCTTGATGGCGCGTACCAACAGCTCAGTGGCCTGCTTCAGCTCGCGGGACTCGGGGGACGAGGCTTTCTTGGCAGGTGACTTCTTGGCCGCAGCCGTCTTCGCGGGCGCAGCTTTCTTGGCGGGGCTAGGTGTGTGCTCCACAGGCGCGGGAGAGCCCGGCGCCGTCAGCCCGGGCAGCCTCTCGTACTCGGCGAACTCGTCGCAGGCACTGACCAGCGCTGGGCTGGTGGAGCCGGCCACGCCGATCCCGACGACGTACCGGCCGAGCCGCTTGGACCGTTGAGCCAAGGGAATGTAGTCGGAGTCGCCGGCGACCAGAGCGACATGCGTGATCTGGGGATGACGCGTCAGATCTTCGACAGCGTCCACAGCCAGCCGGATGTCGGCACCGTTCTTGGTGCCCGAGGCCGGGAAGAGCTGGACGAGGTCGACCGCGCGATCGACCAGGTCGTGGCGATAGGCGGCATTCGCGGGTACGGACCAGTCGGCGTACGCCCGCGTCATCGCGACGATGCCGAAAGAGGTGGCGTAGTCGATGATCGCGCCGAGGTCCACCTTGGCGGCCGCGAGCCTGGCGCTGACGGGATCATCGCCACCGGTCGTCATGTCGTGCGCGCGGGCATCGTCCTTGCGCCAAGCGCCCTTGCCGTGGACGTGGTCGTATCGCGAGATCACCACGTTGTCGAAGTCGATGTAGACAGCCACCCGTTCCGTCATGGGTCGACAGTAGGGCCCATACGACTCACGCCTCAGAAGATCGCGGAAGATCCGAGTCACCAGGTGACTCCGTTCTTCCACGATCTTCGACTGCGGCGCGGCAGGCAGATATCCCCGCGCGCACGCCCCACTCGCGCGGCTAGCGTTGCCGCGTGATCGCGACCGTCCTGTCCGTCAACGCGGGCTCCCTGGCCCGGGTCGAGGGACTCAAGCGCCCGAGCGGCATCCGCAAGCACCCGGTCGACCGCATCGAGGTGCGCGACCCCGGACCCAAGCGCGGGGGGCTCGGCAGCGGCGTGGTGGGCGACGAGATCTACAGCCGCAAGCACCACGGCGGCGACACCCAGGCGGTGTACGCCGTGGCGCGCGAGGAGCTCGACCGGTGGGGGCGTGAGCTCGGGCGCGAGCTCGGCAACGGCATGTTCGGCGAGAACCTCACCACCTCGGGGCTCGACGTCGACGGCGCCGAGGTGGGCGAGCAGTGGCGGGTCGGGACTGCCCTGCTGGAGGTGTGCGGGCCCCGGGTGCCGTGCGCGACCTTCGCCGCCCACATGCGGGAGCCGCGCTGGGTGCGGCGCTTCGCCGACCACGGGCGCACCGGTGCCTACCTCGCGGTCCGCGAGGCCGGCGTGATCGAGACCGACGACCCGATCGAGGTGGTGCACCGCCCGCGGCACGGGTTGACGGTGCCGATGTTCTTCCGCGCCTGCATGGGCGACCGGGACCTCGCGAACGTCTTCCTCGACGCAGGCGTGCTGCCCGAGGCCGAGCACGAGTGGCTCGCGTCGCGGCGCTGACCGCGCGGCGGCTCACTCGCGCCCGGAGCCCCGGGCGTAGAGGTCAGGAGAGGGCGGCCACCGCGGCGTCGTAGTCGGGCTCGGTGCCGATGGCGTCGGTCAGCTGCGTGTAGAGGACCTTGTGGTCGGCGTCGAGGACGACGACGGCGCGCGCCAGCATGCCCTGCCAGCCGCCGTCGGCCATCGCGACGCCGTAGTCCTCGCCGAAGGAGGAGCGGAACGCGGAGCCGACGAGCACGTCGTCGATGCCCTCGGCGCCGCAGAAGCGGGCCTGGGCGAGGGGCAGGTCGACCGAGACGTTGACGACCGCGGTGTTGTCGAGGCTTCCCGCGAGCTCGTTGAACTTCCGCACGCTCGCCTGGCAGACGCCGGTGTCGATGCTCGGGAAGATGTTGAGCACCACCCGCTTGCCGGAGACGTCGGCGTCGGTGAGCGCGCCGAACTTCTGGTCGACCAGCTCGAAGCCGGGTGCCTGGGATCCGACCGCGGGGAGCTCGCCCACGGTGCTGACGGTGTTGGGGCCGAGTTGTGTGGTTGCCATGGCCACAACCTACTGGGCGGGGAGTCCTAGAGTGCCCGCATGGCCACTGCGCGAACCGCCGCCCGGACCGATGTGATCATCGACGTGCTGCAGGACGCGTTCGCGCCACTGATGCGGGCCGACCCCGCGGCGTTCCGGGCGAAGTACCGCAAGATGGCTCGCGACCCGCTCGCGTTCTACCGGGGGTCGGCCTGCCTGTTCTACTGCGACGTCACCGGCGAGGCCGACGAGTGGGCGGACCACGGGGCCGATCGCATCTGGATCCAGGGCGACCTGCACGTGGAGAACTTCGGCACCTACCTCAACTCCGACGGCCGGCTGATCTTCGACGTCAACGACTTCGACGAGGCCTACGTCGGCCGCTTCACCTGGGACCTCCAGCGGTTCGCCGCGAGCCTGGCGCTGCTCGGCTGGCAGAAGGCGCTCCCCGAGGACGCGATCCGCAAGCTCATCGCCCGCTACGGCCGCTCCTACCTCGCCCAGGTCAACCACTACACGGGCACGGACGACGACGAGGAGTTCGAGATCCGGCTCGACACCGCGCACGGTCCGGTCCTCAGTGCCCTGGAGTCGGCCCGCAGCATGCGGCGCGCCGACCTGCTCGACGACGTCACGTCGATCCAGCGCGGCACCAGGAAGTTCACCGAGGACGGGACGACCCGGCGGCTCTCGCGCACCGAGCGCTCGAAGGTGGTGGCCGCCTTCCGGGCCTACCTCGAGACCATCCCCGAGTCGAAGAGGTTCGACCGCGCACTCTTCTACGAGCTGCGCGACGTCGTGGGCAAGTCCGGCTTCGGCATCGGCAGCGCGGGCCTCCCGGCGTACAACGTGCTGGTCGAGGGCTACAGCCAGGCGCTGGACAACGACGTGGTGCTGAGCATGAAGCAGGCCAACATCCCGGCGGTCAGCCGGTTCGTCGACACCACCGACGTCGACGCCTACTTCGAGCACGAGGGCCACCGCACCGCGGTCAGCCAGCGCGCCCTCCAGGTGCACACCGACCCGCTGCTCGGCCACACGAGCATCGACGGCGTCGGCTACGTCGTCTCGGAGGTCTCGCCCTACGAGGTCGACCTCGACTGGAGCGAGATCAACGAGCCGGACGACATGCGCAAGGTGGTCGACCTCCTCGGTCGCGCCACCGCCAAGATCCACTGCGCGTCCGACGAGGACAGCCACCAGGACCTCGTCGACTTCCAGGTCGAGGAGGCCATCGCCGCCTCGCTGGAGGGCCGGCGCAACGACTTCGTGACGTGGCTGTGCGACTGGGGCATCGACTACGCCGTACGGGTCCGCGACGACCACGCGCTGTTCGTCGACGCCTTCCGCGAGGGCCGGGTCGGGATCGCAGCCACGTAGACACCGTCCTGACCCCGCGGCGGTCAGGCGAGTCGCCTCAGGCGTCGATGTGCGACATGTCGCCGTACCGGTCGCCGGCCACGGCGTCGCGCGGCACCGCCTGCTCGAGGGCCCGCAGGTCCTCGGCCGTGAGCTCCACGGCGAGGGCGCCGACGTTCTCCTCGAGGTAGCGCACGCGCTTGGTCCCGGGGATGGGGACGACGTCCTCGCCCTGGGCGAGCACCCAGGCCAGCGCGAGCTGGCCGGGGGTGCAGCCCTTCGCGGCCGCGACCTCCCGTACCTGGTCGACCAGCGCGAGGTTGGCGTCGAGCGCCTCGCCCTGGAAGCGCGGGAAGTACGCCGAGCGACGGCGGTCGGCCGTCCCGTCCGCGCCGCCGTCGGCGCTGATCGCGCCGGTGAGCAGCCCACGGCCGAGCGGGGAGTAAGGCACCAGGCCGATGCCGAGCTCGCGGATGGTCGGCAGGATCTCGTCCTCGAGGTCGCGGGTGAAGAGCGAGTACTCCGTCTGGAGCGCGGTGATCGGGTGCACGCCGTGGGCCCTGCGGATCGTGGCGGCCGAGGCCTCGGAGAGCCCGAGGTGGCGCACCTTGCCGGCCTCGACGAGCTCGGCCATCGCGCCCACCGTCTCCTCGATCGGCACCGCCTTGTCGACGCGGTGCTGGTAGTAGAGGTCGATGTGGTCGACGCCGAGCCGCTGGAGGGAGGCGTCGCACGCGGAGCGGACGTAGTCGGGGCGGCCGTTGATGCCGACCATCGTCCCGTCGGGGAGCCGCTCGTTGCCGAACTTGGTGGCGAGCTGGACCTCGTCACGACGCCCGGCGACGGCCTTGCCGACGAGCTGCTCGTTGGTGAAGGGGCCGTACATGTCGGCGGTGTCGAGGAAGGTCACGCCGAGGTCGAGCGCGCGGTGGATGGTGTCGGTGCCGCCCTGCTCGTCGGGGGTGCCGTAGAACTCCGACATCCCCATGCAGCCGAGGCCGAGGGCCGAGACGGTGAGCGGGGAGGTGGTGCCGAGCGTGCGCTGCTGGCTGATCGGGCTGATCTGGCTGATCTGGGTGCTCTCGTTGGTCATGCCCACCACCACACTCCTTGGAGCGCGCTCGAAGTCAAGGCCTCACGCCGACTCGTCGAGCTTGTTCTCGTAGAGCGCGATCTTGTAGTCGATCGCGCGCAGGTGGGAGGTCACCTCGGCCAGCTGGCGCTCGACGACCTCGCGGTGGGCGAGGAGCAGGGCCAGGCGCGCGGACTCGTTGCCGTCGCCGTCGCGGACCAGCGCGGCGTAGCGGCGTACGTCGCGGATGGGCATGCCCGTGGACCGGAGCCGGGTCACCATCTCGATCCAGCGCAGGTCGTCGGCGGTGTAGCGACGGTGCCCCGACGGCGCGCGGTCGACCGCGTGGAGGAGCAGCCCGTCACGCTCGTAGTAGCGCAGCGTGTGGGCGGTGAGCCCGGTCCGCGCGGCGGCCTCGGCGATGCTCAGGCTGGTCATCCGTCCAGTGTCTGACTTGGAGTGCACTCCAAGTCAAGGGACGTCGAGGGGGGTGTGGATCAGTCGCCGAGCGCGGGCCGGTGGAACTGCGCCGTCGCGTAGGGACCGCCGACGAACTCGGCCTCCGCCGCGTCGTCGGGGCGGGGCTCGATGCGCCCGGCGTACGCCTCCGCGTCGTCCTGCGGCTCGTAGCCCAGGCGGCGCCCGGGCCCGAGGTCCCACCAGGCACGGGTGTTGGCGCTGATGCCGTGGAGGACGGCGAAGCCCGGCGCAGGCGCCGTGAGGGCCGCCTCGACCATCCGGACGCCGTCGCCGTGGGACAGCCAGGTGGAGAGCCCACGGAGGCTGGTCGGCTCCTCCAGGAACGAGCCGATCCGGCACGCCACGGCGTCGATGCCGTGCCGGTCGGCGAACAGGCGCATCAGCGCCTCGGCCGCGACCTTGGCGACGCCGTAGTAGGTGTCGGGCCGGGGAAGCGCGTCCTCGGTGAGCTCGCCGTCCGCGCGGGGTGTGCGGCCGACCGCGTGGTTGGAGGAGGCGT
Source organism: Nocardioides sp. BGA-UO-ETr-FS32 (assembly GCF_059567905.1). Lineage (NCBI taxonomy): Bacteria > Bacillati > Actinomycetota > Actinomycetes > Propionibacteriales > Nocardioidaceae > Nocardioides > Nocardioides sp. BGA-UO-ETr-FS32. The sequence goes on from NZ_JCAQOX010000015.1 coordinate 517,880, forward strand.
AGACGAGGCGGGGCACGTCGTGGGCCACCATCGCGTCGAGCAGCGCCGCCGTGGTGACCACGTGGGAGGTCAGCTCCTCGGGGAGCGACCGCTCCTCGGGGACGCCGGCGAGGTGCACGACGGCGTCGAGCCGCTCCGCGGCGAAGACCGCCTCGACGGCGTCCGCGTCTGCGCAGTCGACCTCGTGCCAGGCGAAGGTCGTGCCGTCGGGCGGCGGGACCAGGTCGAGCCCGACCACGTCGTGGCCCAGGCCCTCCAGGCCGACGGTGACCACCCGGCCGAGGCTGCCGGCGGCACCCGTGACCAGGACGCGCATCGTCGCGTCCTCAGATCTTCGCGACGACCTGGCTGAGCAGGCCGCCCATCCGGCTGGCCGCGGCCTTGCCGGCCTCGAGGACCTCCTCGTGGTTGAGCGGCTCGCCGCTCAGGCCCGCGGCGAGGTTGGTGACCAGGCTGATGCCGAGGATCTCCATGCCGGCCTCGCGGGCGGCGATGGCCTCGAGCGTGGTGCTCATGCCGACCAGGTGGCCGCCCAGGATGCCGGCCATCCGGACCTCGGCGGGCGTCTCGTAGTGGGGGCCGGGGAACTGGACGTAGACGCCCTCGTCGAGGGTCTCGTCGACCTCCTTGCACATCGCGCGCAGGCGCGGGCTGTAGAGGTCGGTGAGGTCGACGAAGTTGGCCCCGACGATCGGGCTGGTCCCGGTCAGGTTGATGTGGTCGGAGATCAGCACCGGCTGACCGGGCTGCCAGCCCTCCTTGAGACCGCCGCAGCCGTTGGTCAGCACGATCGCCGAGCAGCCGGCGGCAGCCGCCGTACGGATCGGGTGGACGACAGCGGCGACGCCCTTGCCCTCGTAGAAGTGGGTGCGCGAGAGGAAGACGAGCAGGTTGCGGTCGCCGTTCCTGATGGAGCGGATCTTGCCGCTGTGGCCGGCGACGGCAGCTGCGCTGAAGCCCGGCAGGTCCGTGGTGTCGATCTCCGCGGTCGCCTCGCCCAGGGCGTCGACGGCCGGCAGCCAGCCCGAGCCCAGGACCAGGGCGATGTCGTGGCGCTCGACGCCGGTCAGCTCGGCGAGCTTCTCGGCCGCGGAGGTCGCGGCGTCGTACGGGCTGGGGGCGTCGGTCGCGTGGTTCACGCCGCGAACTCTAGACCGCTCACCAGCCGGCGACGACAACGTCGCGGACCACCCCGTGGCGGACCCGCTGGGGGTGGTCGCCGACCTCCAGGTAGGCGATCTCCCTGCGACGGCGTACGTCCAGCACCGCCACCGCGTCGGACCCGCTGAGCGAGATCCAGCAGGTGCCGTTCGGGCCCTCGGTGGTCCAGTAGGGCTTGAGGTAGTCGTGTCCCGTCGTGGCCCGGTCGAAGATCCACCGCCGCGTCGTGCGGGAGTCCACCAGGGCGGCGTAGTCGTCCATGGTCCCGGCGACGCACAGGGTCCGGTCGTCCTCGCCGATGGAGAGCCCGTGGTGTGCGGAGTCGTTGACGTACTGCTCCAGCGGCATCGTCGGGACCCGGTTCGGCAGAGGTACGACGCGGGTGACCGCGCCCCGCCTCGGCTCGGGCCGCCCGCCGGAGGCGTACGTGACGGCGCCGTCGAGGTCGCTGGCGCGCGTGTCGAACTCGACGTAGCCGTGGAAGAACGACACCTGGAACCAGAGGAACCGCTCGTCGGGCCCGAGCGCCATCGGCCGCACCGCCGAGCTCATGCCGGGGTAGCCCGCCTCGGCCAGCTCCTTGCCCATGTCCCAGCGCTGCAGGACGCGGAAGTCGCGGTCTCGCACCACCTGGAACCACCGGTCGCCCTTGACCGGGTCCTCGAGCGGCGTGCCGCGGTCGCCGGGGGTGTAGACCCGGCCTATCGAGGCGTGGAAGATCCGGCGGCCGTCGTCGCTGTAGGTGTTCTCGTGCGGCGTCTCCCCGGACTCGAACGTGCGCAGCCGGTCACCCATGCGCGCCACGGTCCCGTCGGGGAGCGTCTGGCGGGCCATGGCGTACTCGACCACCTGCCGCGCCGTCGAGTCGCTCACCAGCAGACGGGCACCGTCGGGGGAGAGGCCCATGTGGTCGGTGCGGTGCCCGTCCATCTGCTGCTCGCGCACGATCGCCGTCGGGTCGCCCGCGGCCGCCTTGGCGATGTCGACCCAGACGACGTCGGCCAGGCTCGGGCGCGACACGGCCAGGTAGCGGCCGTTGCGCGTGGTGAACATGTCGTCGACGAGCTGGTCGTGTCCCTCGCCCGGTCCCTGCTGCACGGCCAGGTAGAACGCCAGCCGTTCCGGGTCGGAGCGGATCGCGGCCAGCTCCTCCTCGAGGTCGGGGACCAGGTCGATGCCGCGTCGCAGCACCTTCCGGGTCTCGGCATCCACGACCGTCGCGGTGCCGGCCCAGTTGTTCCCGACGAACATCACGCTCCTCTTGCCCCGCGTGTCCGCCGGCGACCCGTGCACGAGGGCGGACGCCTCGGACGCCCCGCCGACCTGCGAACCCGCGAGGAGGGAACCCACGATCAGGAGGGCGGCGGGCACGGACGGACGCAGGAGCGATCGGCGGCGCATGCAGGCTCAACGCACCAGCGGGCGCCAGGTCACTCGCGACCCGCTCGCGGGGAGCGGTTCAGAGGCCCGTGGACCGGCACGCGCGGCGGCGCAGAGCCGCCACGTAGTCCTCGGGCGCGCCGGCCGCCTCGGCGGAGTCGGACAGCACGCCCAGGTAGGACGCCGACGGCAGCCCGCCCTCGTACGCGTCGAGCACGTAGGCCCACACGACGAGCTCGCCGGTCATCGTCTGCACCCGCACCTTGGTCTTGCGGTAGAGGCCGGTGTCGGCGGCCTCCCAGCCGTCGAGCGCGCGCTCGTCCTCGGACGTGACGTCGTAGACGGCCACGAAGACCTGCTCGAACGGGTCCTGGACGATCGTCGAGAGCGCCCCGTCCCAGCCGTGCTCCTCGCCGCCGAAGGTCAGCCGCCACCCCGTCAGCCAGCCGGTGGAGTGGAGGATCGAGTGGGGGCAGCGCTCGCCCATGCGGGCGGGATCGAGGTTCGTCCCGTAGGCGGCGTACAGGGTCACGGACCACAGGGTATCGAGCCTCGACCTCGGGTGTTCGCGCGGCGACGTCGACAACTAGGGTGGGGGCGTGACCGACACGCACTTCGACACCCTCGTCCTCGGCGCCGGCCCCGGTGGCTACGTCGCCGCGATCCGCGCAGCCCAGCTCGGCCAGAAGGTGGCCGTGGTGGAGGAGAAGTACTGGGGAGGTGTCTGCCTCAACGTCGGGTGCATCCCCTCCAAGGCGCTGCTCAAGAACGCCGAGCTGGCGCACACGCTCCAGCACGAGAAGGCCAAGTTCGGCATCGAGGGCGACGCCACGATGGCGTTCGGTCCGACCCACAAGCGCAGCCGCGACGTGAGCGCCGGCATCGTCAAGGGCGTCCACTTCCTGATGAAGAAGAACAAGATCACCGAGATCGACGGCTGGGGCACGCTCACCAGCGCGACCGGGATCGACGTGGAGAAGGACGGGAACAAGTCGTCCTACACCTTCGACAACCTCATCATCGCCACCGGCGCGACCGTGCGGCTGGTCCCCGGCGTCGAGCTCAGCGAGAACGTCGTCACCTACGAGGAGCAGATCCTCACCGACCAGCTCCCCGAGTCGATCATCATCGGCGGCTCCGGCGCGATCGGCGTCGAGTTCGCCTACGTCATGGCCAACTTCGGCGTCGACGTCACGATCGTGGAGTTCCTCGACCGGATGGTGCCGACCGAGGACGCCGACATCTCCAAGGAGCTCGCCAAGCACTACAAGAAGCTGGGCGTGAAGGTGCTGACCTCCACCGCGGTCAAGAAGGTCGAGGACACCGGCTCGGGCGTGAAGGTCACCGTCGCCCCGGCCGCCGGGGGCGACGAGCAGGTGCTCGAGGCCGGCAAGTTCCTCGCCGCCTTCGGCTTCGCCCCGCGGGTGAAGGGCTACGGCCTCGAGAACATCGGGGTCAACGTCTCGGAGCGCGGCGCCGTCGAGATCGACGACTACGGCCGCACCAACGTCGACAACGTGTACGCCATCGGCGACTGCACCGGCAAGATGATGCTCGCCCACGTCGCCGAGGCCATGGGCGTCGTCGCGGCCGAGACCATCAACGGCGCCGAGACCATGCCGGTCGAGTTCGACTTCGTCCCGCGCGCGACCTACTGCAACCCCCAGGTCGCGTCGTTCGGCTACAGCGAGGCCCAGGCCAAGGAGAAGGGCTACGACGTCAAGACGGCGTCCTTCCCCTTCACCGCCAACGGCAAGGCCATGGGGCTCGGGGAGCCGGTCGGCTTCGTCAAGGTCGTCGCCGACGCCGAGCACAACGAGATCATCGGCGCCCACATGATCGGCCCCAACGTGACCGAGCTGCTGCCAGTGCTGACCCTGGCCCAGAAGTGGGACCTCACCGCCGACGAGGTGGCCCGCAACGTCTTCGCCCACCCGACCCTCGGTGAGGCCGTCAAGGAGGCCGTCCACGGCATCGCCGGCCACATGATCAACTTCTGATGGCAGACCACATCGTCATCATCGGCGGCGGCCCGGGCGGCTACGAGGCGGCCCACGTGGCCGCCCAGCTCGGCGCCGAGGTCACGGTCGTCGACACCGACGGCGTGGGTGGCTCGGCGGTCCTCACCGACTGCGTGCCGAGCAAGACGCTCATCGCCACCTCGGAGCTGATGACCGAGATGTCGACCGCGCAGGAGCTCGGGGTCAACTTCCACGACCTCCAGGGCGACGCGGCGACGGCGATCAGCGTCGACCTGGCCCGGGTCAACGCCCGCGTCAAGCAGCTCGCTGCGGACCAGTCGTCCGACATCGCGGCGCGCCTCGACCGCGACGGCGTACGCGTCGTCACCGGCCGCGGCCGCCTCGGGCCGGACCTCACCGTCGTGGCGACCACCGCCGACGGGGAGGAGGTGCTGCAGGCCGACGCGATCATCGTCGCGACCGGCGCCGCACCCCGTACGCTCCCCAGCGCCCAGCCCGACGGCGAGCGGATCCTCACCTGGGAGCAGGTCTACGACCTGACCGAGGTGCCGGAGAAGCTCATCGTGGTCGGCTCGGGCGTCACCGGCGCCGAGTTCGCCAGCGCCTACCTCGCACTCGGCATCGACGTCACCCTCGTCAGCAGCCGCGACCGGGTGCTGCCCGGCGAGGACGCCGACGCCTCCGCGGTGCTCGAGGACGTGCTGACCCGCCGAGGCATGAACGTGCTCGGCCAGTCGCGCATGCAGTCGGTGACCCGCGAGGGCGACGAGGTGACGGTGACCCTCACCGACGACCGTACGGTCTCCGGCAGCCACTGCATCCTCGCGCTCGGCTCCGTCCCCAACACCGCCGACCTCGGGCTCGAGGAGGCCGGGGTCGCGGTCGACGACGGCGGCTTCATCACCGTCGACCGGGTCTCGCGCACCTCCGCGCGCGGGATCTATGCCGCGGGCGACTGCACGGGCGTGCTGATGCTGGCGTCGGTGGCCGCGATGCAGGGCCGCATCGCGATGTGGCACTTCCTCGGCGACGCGGTCGCGCCCCTGGACCTCAACAAGGTCTCCTCCAACGTCTTCACCTCGCCCGAGATCGCGACGGTCGGCTGGTCGCAGAACGCGGTCGATGCGGGGGAGATCACCGCCGAGGTCGTCACGCTCCCGCTGGCCGGCAACGCGCGCGCCAAGATGCAGGGCGTGCGCGACGGCTTCGTCAAGCTCTTCTGCCGTCCGGGCACCGGGATCGTCGTCGGGGGAGTGGTCGTCGGACCGCGGGCCTCCGAGCTGATCCACCCGGTGTCGATCGCGGTCGCGGAGTCGTTGACCGCCGACCAGCTCGCCCAGGCGTTCACCGTCTATCCGTCGATGAGCGGGTCGGTCGCCGAGGCCGCCCGGCGCCTGCACCGCGTCTGAGCCCCGGCCCGGACCCGGCCCTGGTCTCCGGACCCGGCCCCGGCTGGCACGCGGGGCACCACCACGTGCGCCGGTTGGCGGCGTCGCCCGGCACCTCGGCCTGCACGCTGACCGGTCCGCGGCAGCGCCGGCAGCCTTGCCGCTGGCGCCCGGTCACCCAGTGGTCGTCGCCCTTGACCGGTGAACCGGTCGTCACCTGGTAGGCACCCGGCACCGTCGCCGAGTGCCGCAGCATCGTCGCCGCGCGCTCGACCAGCCGCTCGACGTCGACCTCTCCGATCGGGGTCCACGGGCTGACCCCGGTGAGGAAGGCGAGCTCGTTGGCCCAGAGGTTGCCAAGGCCGGCCATCGCGCGCTGGTCGAGCAGGGCGCTGACCAGTGGGGTCGTCGGCGACCCGAGCAGGCGGCGGACCGCCTCGGCCGCGTCCCAGTCCTCGCGCAGCGGGTCGGGCCCGAGGTGGCCGACGAGGTCGTGCTCGCGGTCGGTGGGCACCAGGGCGAGGTCGTGCAGGCGGATGCCGTGCACCGTGCGGCCGTCGTCGAGCCCGAGCACCAGCCGCACGTGCGGGACCACCTTGCCGGGGAGCCGCTTGCCGGGCGCGAGGGTCGACCACGACCCGTCCATGCGCAGGTGGCTGTGCAACGTGGCCGCGGGCGAGCCGCTCGTGCCGGAGAGCCGCGTCAGCAGGTGCTTGCCGTGGGTGTCGTGGCCGAGCACCTCGCGGCCCGAGACGTCGCGGGTGGCGAGCGCAGGCGTACGGAAGTCGGAGCGCACGAGCGTGTGCCCCACGAGCTGGCGGTCCAGCCGGCGGGCGAGCTTCCAGACGCTGTCTCCCTCGGGCACCCGGCCAGTGTCACAGGCGGGTGCGACACCGGCTCAGCCGAAGGGACCCTTGATCCCGCTGGCGCCGTCGGTCGTCTGCTTGAGGTAGGCCGCGGCCAGGTTCTGCTGGCCGTGCACCCCGTGGGACGAGCCCCTCGCGAGCTGCACCCCGGCGTCGATGGCGCCGTCGATCCCGCTGGAGAGGTGCCACGGCACCCAGCGGTCCCCGACGCGGACGAGCCGCTCGATCGGGGCCTCCCCGGCCGCCAGCCGGCGGGCATCGGCCGCGCAGACGGGAACGGTCCGCGGCGCTCCGGACGGCGGGGTCCACTCGACGTCCTGCATCGACGGACCGTGGCGCGGGTCGAAGAAGCACGGCTCGCGGCGCTCCGGCAACGGCTCACCGTCACGCACGGCGATGACCGCGGCGCGGTGGTAGCGGGCGTCGGCGACGACCTGCTCGACAGCGACGACGTCCTCGGCGGTCGTGCTCGCCGCCAGCAGGTGCGTGGCCTGGTCGTAGTGCTCGAGCGCCCGCTTGTAGTGGTCGCGTGCGACGTGGTCGAGCTCGTCGCCGAGAGTGTCGACGTGCAGGTCCGCGAGCTGCTCGCCGAGGACGGTGACGTCCTCGTCCATCAGCCGCCGTGCCACGCGCCAGCGGTCCTTCTCGGCGAGCTCGGCCTCGCGCCTGCGTCGTCGTCCCCCGAACATGAGCCGGAGTCTGCCACGGCCGCGGGCCGTGCGGGGGTCAGTCGCCGCCGCCCCCGCCGCCTCCGTCGCCTGCACCGCCGCCGTCGCCCCCGCCGCCCCAGCCGTCGCCGCCGTAGCCCGTGTAGTCGTGGCCGCCGATCACGCCGCCGCCGTCCCACGCACCGGGGTCGCTCCACGCGGCGGCGAGCGGCAGCTGCGCACCTGTGGTGCCCGGCACCGCCCCGGCGTACGCCATGGTGAGCCGCTCGGCCTCGATCCGGCCGTCCTCGACCAGCTCGGCGTACCAGCCGCCGGCCCACGCGGCGTACAACGGCCCGGAGGCGTACCACGCCACCCGCCGGTCGCCCAGGCGGACCAGCCGGGTCTCCGGCTGGTCGCCGGCGGCGAGGCGCTCCGCGTCGCGGAAGCACACCGGCACCTCCCGGGGCACCCCACCGGGCGGCGCCCACTCGACGTCCCGGCTCGCCGGCCCGTGCGCCGGGTCGAAGAAGCAGGGCGGTCGTCGGACGGGACGGTCGTCGCCCGCCTGGGCAGCGAGCACGCAGGCGTGGGAGAACCGGCCGTCGGCCAGAGTGCGGGTGACGCCCGTGACGTCGGCGGCGGTGGTGGCGCGTGACAACGCCGCCTTGGCGTCCTCGTAGGCGTCGAGCGCGCGCTGGTAGTCGCCCCGCATCCCCTCGTCCAGCTCGGTGGTGAGGGTGTCGAGGTGCAGGGAGGTGAGCTCCTCGCCGAACCGGGTGACGTCCTCGTCGGCCGCGCGGCGCACGTGGCGGAAGGCGTCGCGCTCGGCGAGCTCCGCGTCGTGCCGCTGCCTGCGCCGCTTCCCCAGCATCCACTCATGGTGCCACCGATCCAGCGGTCCGGGCCCGGGGCATCCGGACCACCTGTACGCTCGGAGATTCTGCTCCGCCTGTTCCACCGTCCTGTTCTGTCGTCCTCGGGGGGAAGACACACCGTGACCCACGCCCGCTACCGCTCGCTGCTCGCGCTCGCCGCGGGAGCGCTGCTGCTGCCCGTCCTGCCCGCGACCTCCGCGGCGGCCGCCGAGCCGCGTCGCGCGGTCGAGACCTGGAGCACCCCCGGCAGCACCGCGATCACGATCACCGGGCACGGGTTCGGGCACGGCCACGGTCTCTCCCAGTACGGCGCCCTGGGCGCAGCGGGGCAGGGCGCGACGTGGCAGCAGATCAACGAGTTCTACTACCCCGGCACGACGTGGGGGACGATCGGCGGCAAGATCCGCGTGCTGATCACCGCCGACACCGGTCGCGACGTCCAGGTCGTTGCCGAGCGTGGCCTGAAGGTCACCAGCCTGGCCCGCCAGCGCACCTGGCGACTCCCGGACGTCGCCGCGAAGAAGTGGCGGCTGGTCGCCGCGGGCGATGACACCTTGGTGCAGCTCGCCAAGCGGGGCCGCTGGAAGACCTGGAAGAAGGTCCCGGGCGAGGCTGAGTTCTCCTCGGCCGACCGGGTGCTGACCCTCGTCCTGCGCGGCGCCCGCCGCGACTACCGCGGCACCCTCCAGTCCGTCGCGCCCCGCTCCGGCAAGCGCCAGACGGTCAACAAGCTCAGCATGGAGGCCTACCTCCGCGGGGTCGTGCCCCAGGAGGTGCCCGCGCTCTGGGAGCCCGACGCGGTGAGCGCGCAGTCGGTGGCCGCCCGCACCTACGCCGCGTTCGAGCGCCAGCAGCGCAAGGGCGAGCGCTACGACCTCTGCGACACCACGCAGTGCCAGGTCTACGGCGGCGTCGACGTCGAGCACCCGGCCGCGACCGAGGCGATCAAGGCGACCGCCAAGCAGGGCCTCTACTACGACGGCCGCCCCGCCTTCACCCAGTTCTCCGCCAGCAACGGCGGCTTCTCCTCGGCCGGGTCGATGCCCTACCTCGTCGCGCAGGCCGACCCCTACGACGGCCTCGCCAACCCCAAGTACTCCACCTGGACCACGACGATCGACGACACCCAGGTCGAGAAGCAGTGGCCCGGGATGGGCGACCTGACGGGCATCGAGGTGGTCGCCCGCGACGGCAACGGCGAGTGGGGCGGCCGCGTCACCGAGATGGCGTTCGTCTTCACCGGTGGCCGGGTCGCCGTCGACGGCGACACCGTGCGCTCCTACTTCGGCCTCTACTCCGACTGGTTCACCTTCGGCGTGACCCCGCGACAGAAGGGACCGGCTCGCCAGTGACCCACAGGCTCCGCGTCGCCGCGGCCGTGGCCGCCCTCGTGCTCGGCGCCTCCGCGTGCGAGTCCGGCCAGGCCGCCGACGGCACCGTCGACCTGCCCGACCCGGTCGTGGAGACCGGGGCGACGTCCTCGATCGACTACGTCGCGCTGGGTGACTCGTTCTCCGCGGGACCGTTCATCGGGACGATGCGCGCCGACCCGCAGGGGTGCGCCCGCTCCAAGGACAACTACCCGGCCTTCGTCGCCGACTGGCTCGACGTCGCCACCTACACCGACGTGACCTGCTCGGCCGCCACGACGTCCGACCTCTACGAGCGGATGGTGATGTTCGACGGCAACACCACCCGCCCCCAGCTCGACGCCGTCACCGCGGAGACCGACCTGGTGACGATCGGCATGGGCGGCAACGACTTCGGCATCTACGACTCGCTGATCCAGTGCCAGCGGGGCACCGCGTCGGCGTGCCCGGTCAGCCAGCTGCGCGCCGACGCCGGCAAGGTGGCCGACCGGATCCGGCAGGCGGTGCGCCGCATCCTCGCGGTCGCGCCCGACGCCGAGGTCCTCGTGGTCGGCTATCCCGACATCCTGCCGACCGAGGGCACGTGCGGGGCCGTCGGCGTCCCCGCCGAGGTGCTCGGCCCGGTCGCCGAGGTCGCGGACCTCCTCAACGCGTCGCTGCGCCGTGGCGCGCAGGCGGCGGGAGCGTCGTACGTCGACATGGCGGCGGTGTCCGACGGCCACGACGTCTGCGCCAAGGGACGCGCGTGGGTCAACGGCCCGCGGCTCCGCGTGGGCGTGGCGGCGCCGTTCCACCCCAAGGTCAACGGCATGCGCGCCGTCGCCGTCGAGGTGTTCCGCGAGGTGACGGGCGAGGAGCCCGACGAGGTCACCGAGTACGCCGAGCCCGACCCGGACGCGGTCGTCCTCAACGCGAGCTGAGGGGCCTGACCAGCTCAGTCGGCGCTCAGCCGATCACCAGCACCAGGTCGCCGCCCTCGACGGCCTGCGTGGAGGGGACGGCGAGCCGGGTGACGGTGCCTGCGACCGGCGCGGTGATGGAGGCCTCCATCTTCATCGCCTCGATCGTCGCCACGGTCTGGCCCGCCTCGACCGCGTCACCCTCGGCGACGGTCACGGTCACGGCGCCGTCGTAGGGCGCGGCGACGTGGCCGCTGTTGGCCGGGTCGGCCTTCTCGGTCGAGGCGACGTCGGCCGAGATGCTGCGGTCGCGGACCTGGACGGGCCGCATCTGGCCATCGACGGTCGCCATCACGTTGCGGAAGCCGCGCTCGTCGGGCTCGCTGATCGCCTCGAGGGCGAAGAGCATCTCGCGGCCCTCACGGACCTGCACGCGGTGCTCCTCGCCGCGGCGCAAGCCGTAGAGGTAGTCGATCGTGGAGACTGCGGAGAGGTCGCCGTACGCCTCGCGCGACTCGAGGAAGGCCGCGGTGGGTCCGGGGAAGAGCAGTTCGTTGAGCGTCGCCCGCCGGTCGGAGGCGAGGCTGGCCCGCTGCTCGTCGGTGAGGCTCTCGGTCGGCTGCTTCCAGGTCCGGCCGGCGAGCGCCTTGGTGCGGAACGGCTCGGGCCAGCCGCCGGGCGGGTCGCCGAGCTCGCCGTTGAGGAAGCCGATCACCGAGTCCGGCACGTCGTACGACGCCGGGTCGGCCTCGAACTCGGCCGGGTCGGCGCCGGCGGCGACCAGTGCGAGGGCGAGGTCGCCGACCACCTTGGACGACGGCGTCACCTTGACGACGTTGCCGAGGATGTCGTTGGCCGCGGCGTACATGTCCTCGACCTGCTCGAACTTCTCCCCGAGACCCAGCGCGATCGCCTGCTGGCGCAGGTTGGAGAGCTGGCCGCCGGGGATCTCGTGGCGGTAGACCCGCCCTGTGGGCGACGGCAGGCCCGACTCGAAGGGCTTGTAGACGCGGCGGACGGCCTCCCAGTAGGGCTCCATCGCGTTGACCGCGGCCAGCGACAGGCCGGTCTCGCGCTCCGAGTGGTCCGTCGCGGACACCAGCGCCGACAGCGGGGGCTGCGAGGTGGTGCCGGCCATCGAGGCGCACGCGGCGTCGACGGCGTCGACCCCGGCGTCGATGGCCGCGAGCAGCGTGGCGAGCTGGCCACCGGGGGTGTCGTGGGTGTGGAGGTGGACCGGGAGGTCGAAGCGCTCGCGCAGCGCGGTGACCAGGGTGCGCGCGGCGGGCGCGCGGAGCAGCCCGGCCATGTCCTTGATCGCGAGCACGTGGGCGCCGGCCTCGACGATCTGGTCGGCGAGACGGAGGTAGTAGTCGAGCGTGTAGAGCTTCTCGCCGGGCGAGGACAGGTCGCCGGTGTAGCAGAGCGCGACCTCGGCGACCGACGTGCCGGTGGCGCGCACGGCGTCGATGGCAGGACGCATCTGGGAGACGTCGTTGAGGGCGTCGAAGATGCGGAAGACGTCGATGCCGGTCTCGGCCGCCTCCTGCACGAAGGCCTCGGTGACCTGCGTCGGGTACGGCGTGTAGCCGACGGTGTTGCGGCCGCGCAGCAGCATCTGCAGGCCGATGTTGGGGATCGCCTCGCGCAGCGCCGCCAGCCGCTCCCACGGGTCCTCGGCCAGGAAGCGCAGCGCCACGTCGTACGTCGCGCCGCCCCAGCACTCGACCGACCACAGCTGCGGGGTGGTGCGGGCGACGTGGTCGGCGACCGCGAGCAGGTCGCGGGTGCGTACGCGTGTGGCGAGCAGGGACTGGTGGGCGTCGCGGAAGGTGGTGTCGGTGACGGCGACGTCCTTCTGGGCGCGCAGCCGTCGGGCGAACTCCTCGGGCCCGATGTCGCGGAGCAGCTGCCGGGTGCCGGCGGGCGCCGGCTGCGACCGGTCGAGCTCGGGCAGCTTGCTCGCAGGGGACACGGAGACCGGGGCGGCACCGTGCGGCTGGTTGACGGTGACGTCGGCGAGGTAGGCGAGCAGCTTGGTGGCGCGGTCGCGGCCGAGCTGGGCCTTGAGGAGGGAGGGGTGGTCCTCGATGAAGGACGTGGTGACGCCACCGGCCGCGAAGTCGGGGTCGGCGAGCACGGCCTGGAGGAAGCCGACGTTGGTGGAGACGCCGCGGATGCGGAACTCCAGCAGCGCGCGGCGGGCCTTCTGCACCGCGGCCTCGAAGGTGCGGCCGCGACAGGTGAGCTTGGCGAGCATCGAGTCGAAGTGCGGGCTGATCTCGGCGCCGCTGTAGGTGGTGCCGCCGTCGAGGCGTACGCCCGGGCCGCCGGGGGAGCGGTAGGTCGTGATCTTGCCGGTGTCGGGGCGGAAGCCGTTGGCCGGGTCCTCGGTGGTGATCCGGCACTGGAGGGCGAAGCCGCGCGGCTGCACGGAGTCCTGGGTGAGGTCGAGGTCGGCGAGGGTGGCCCCGGCGGCGATGAGCATCTGCGACTGCACGAGGTCGACGGCGGTGACCTCCTCGGTCACCGTGTGCTCGACCTGGATGCGCGGGTTCATCTCGATGAAGACGTACTTGCCGGTGGGGTCGAGCAGGAACTCCACGGTGCCGGCGTTCTTGTAGCCGATCTCGCGGGCGAACCGGACCGCGTCGGCGCACATGCGGTCGCGCAGCTCGGGGTCCAGGTTGGGCGCGGGGGCGATCTCGACGACCTTCTGGTGGCGTCGCTGCACCGAGCAGTCGCGCTCGTAGAGGTGGATCACCCCGTCATCCGAGCCCTCGGAGCCGGTGCCGCTCGTTCCATCGGCGAGGATCTGCACCTCGATGTGGCGCGGGTCCACGACGGCCTGCTCGATGAAGACGGTCGGGTCGCCGAAGGCGCCGTCGGCCTCGCGCATGCAGGTCTCGATCGCGTCGCGCAGGTCGGCACGGTCGTCGACCCTGCGCATGCCGCGACCGCCGCCGCCGGCGACGGCCTTCACGAAGAGCGGGGCCTCGATCTGCTCCGCGGCCGCGAGCAGCTCCTCGACGTCCGTCGACGGGGGCACGGACTCCAGCACCGGCACGCCGGCGGCCTTGGCGGCGGCGATGGCGCGTGCCTTGTTGCCGGTGAGCGTCAGCACCTCGGCGCTGGGGCCGATGAAGGTGATGCCGTTGGCGGCGCACGCCTCGGCGAGCGCGGGGTTCTCCGAGAGGAAGCCGTAGCCGGGGTAGATCGCGTCGGCACCGCACTTCACGGCGACCGCGACGATGGCCTCGGGGTCGAGGTAGGCCCGGACGGGGTGGCCCTCCTCGCCGATCTGGTAGGCCTCCTCGGCCTTCATCCGGTGCTCGGACCCGCGGTCCTCGTGGGGGAACACGGCCACCGTGCGCGCGCCGATCTCGCGTGCTGCACGGAAGGCCCGGACTGCGATCTCGCCACGGTTGGCGACGAGCACCTTGGAGAACATGGTGGAACGCTATCGAGTGGCGGCTGTGACGTGGGTTACTCGTCCGTACGCCGGTCAGGCGGCGGCGCGCTCCTGCGCCCGCCACCACTCGACAGTCGTGACCAGCCCATCGGCCATCGGGGTGGGCGACAGCCCGAGGCGCTCCTCGCTGGCGCTCGAGTCCATGACGAACGGTGCGGTGAACATGTAGGACGTCTCGGCGAGCTCGCGCATCTCCCGGGACACCACGCCCGACGCGCGCAGCACCCACGGCGGGATCGCGGAGGTGCGCGGCACCGCTACGCCCCCTGCGGCCGCCACCATCTCGACGAGGCGCTGCTGGGTGACCGGAGCGGCCGTGGGCGCGTGCAGGAACGAGTTCCACAGGTCGTCGCGGGCGGCGGCGGTGATCATCGCGGCGGCGAGATCGGGGACGTAGGTGAAGGAGTGCGGCTGCGCGAGGCTGCCCAGGACGCGCATGGTCCTCCCGGCGAGCACGGTCGGGACCATCCGCTCGCCGGCGTGCGCGTTGCGGACCGCGGGGCCGTAGAAGTCGGAGGCCGCGACGCTGACCGTCGGGGTCGCCGACGCGTCGCGCTGGGCCAGGAGCTCGGTGCGTACGCCGAGCTTGCCCGTCGTCGCAGTGCGCGGCAGGTCCTCGGTGATGGTGCCGTCGACCGGACCGTAGGAGTAGAGGCTCTCGGGGAAGACGACGACGGCGCCGACCCGCCCGGCCGCGTCGAGGACGGCCTTCTCCGCGCGGGGCAGCTCCTCGCGCCAGATCCGGGCGTCGTACGCCGAGCCGTGGATGCAGTGGTGGACCGCGACCGCGTCGGCGAAGGCCTCGGTGAGCGCGTCCGGGTGGGAGACGTCGACGCGGCGGCGGTCGATCAGCGGGTGGTCGGGCCCGCTGCCGGAGCGGGTCAGCAGTCGCACCTGCTGGCCGGAGTCGGCGAGCTGCTGGGCGACGGTCGAGCCGACGGGGCCGGCTCCGGTGACGACGTGGACGGTGGTCATGCGATCTCCTGGAAGACTGGGAGAGCGGTGCTCTCGTTTCGTCCAGCATGGCGTGCCGAGGTGGATAAAGCAAGAGCGCCGCTCTCTTTCGTCATCCCTGCTCGCTGTCGTGCAAGGATGGCGGGATGACCGACTCCACCCCGCACCTCACCCCGCGCGCCCGCGCCCGCCAGCAGACGATGCGCGACATCGTCCGTATCGGCCGCGAGCACCTGGCGACGGAGGGGGCCGCGGCCCTCTCGCTGCGCGCGGTCGCCCGTGACCTCGGGCTGGTCTCGTCGGCGGTCTACCGCTATGTCGCGAGCCGTGACGAGCTGCTCACGCTGCTCGTGGTCGACGGCTACGACGAGCTCGGCGACGCCGTGGACGCCGCGCTCGCGCAGGTCGACGCGTCCGACCACGCGGAGCGGATGCGGGTGATCGGCCGCGCGGTGCGCGCCTGGGCACTCGCCGAACCCGCGACGTACGCCCTGCTCTTCGGCAGCCCCGTCCCGGGCTACGAGGCGCCGGCCGAGCAGACCACCGGTCCCGGCACTCGCGTCGTCGTACGCCTCGTGGAGGTCTGGGAGGACGCCTGGCGTGCGGGTGCTGCGACGGTGGGCGACGCGCCGCTCGCACCGCGCCGGCTGTCCCGCGACCTGGCGCGGATCCGCGGCCAGCTGGGGATCACGGCCCCCGACGCCCTGATCGCCCGCGGGCTCTTCGCGTGGGCGGCGCTCTTCGGGTGTGTGTCCTTCGAGGTGTTCGGGCAGTACGGCGCCGACACGTTCAGCGAGTCAAAGGACATCTTCGAGCAGCACCTCGACGCACTGGTCCACGCTGTCGGGCTGGAGTAGCGCCCCTTCCGCGTCCCGGGGCGGACGTCATGGCAGGTGGTCGCCCTGACGGCCGCCGCCCATGACGTCGGCGACGTACGTCATGGCGGTCGGTCGTCCTGGTTGCCCACCGCCATGACGCTGTGGTGCGAATCAGGGTGAGTGCAGGACCAGCGTGGAGATGCGGATGCCCTCGGGCTCGCGAGTGATGACGTAGGTGACCGACATCTGGTTGATCTCAGTGCCGTCCGCACGCTGGCGTGAGAACGCGACGCGATGCACTGCTGTGGTGCGGTTCAAGATCGCCATGTCACTGGTCAGTGTCTCGGTGTGGCTGTATCCCGCAGCAGACATGGCGTCCGCCTGGCTTTGCAGCCAGGCCGTGACCTCGTCCACGGTCCCCAGCGAGACGATGAAGTCGTCGGTCGTCAAGAGGAACGGGACGCCGTAGTACGGAACTACATCGCCGGGCCGGGACTCACCGCGACCCAGCGCAGCGAACGCGGACAGGTACTGCGCGAACCAGTCTCGAACGTCGCTCTCCTCCACGCTCCGGACCCTAGTGCGCGACGTCACTGACAACCAGCGCCCGAATCTGCCCGCTGATGATGCGCCCACAAGCCGAGTTGAGGACGTTGACGTGGAAGACCAGGACTCGGACGGGGCGCATCGGCCTGGTGGTTCGCCAGCTCGCTCTGGACACCGCTCGGTCGACCGAGGAACCTGAAGAAGGGCACACGGCGCGAGCACCGTGTCGAAGCAACCGGCCTCGGGGTCGCGTGCGCCAACAGCGGTCCGAGTGCGAGGAGCGACCATGACGAGCATCGGTGAGCGCTTGAGGACGGAGGGGCCGCCTCTCGCGGCCTTCGTCAATCTCATCCCCTCGCCCGTTGTCACGCAGGCACTGGCGGCGGCAGGGGCCGATGTGGTGATGATCGACCAGGAACACGGCCCCATCGGGCCGGAGAGCATGCACGCGATGATCGCCAGCACAGCTGGGACGTCGTGCTCACCGTGGGTCCGGGTCTCCCGTTCCGACGAAGCCTCGGTGAAGATAGCGCTCGACGCCGGAGCCGAAGGAATCGTCTTTCCCCTGGTGAGCACGGCAGAGTCCGCCGCCGCATGCGTCGCGCTCACCCGATACCCACCCCGAGGGACGCGAGGATGGGGTCCCTTCGTCGCCCACTCCCGTTGGGGAGTGGAGCTGTTCGACTACCTGGACCAGCGAGGGCATGCGACGGCCTGCACGATCCTGGTCGAGACCCGCAGCGCCATCGAGAACATCGAGAAGCTCTGCCAGGTCGAGGGGATCGACTGCATGACCATCGCCCCGTTCGACCTGTCGACCGAGCTCGGTGTCTCGGGCCGCCTGGACGCGCCCGAGGTGGTCGAGGCGGTCAAGCACGCGGAGGACCTGATCCTCGAGGCTGGCATCCCACTCGGCGGAGCCGCTTTCACCGAGACCCAGACGCACGCGCTGCTGGCAAGGGGATACCGGCTCCTGTGGCACAACTTCGACGTGCTGATGCTGAAGCAGCTCGTGCGGCAGGCGGCTGGGTGGAGATCCTCCTGACCTGCATCGATCAGCGGGCCAGTGCTCGCCCCACCGCCCGCCCGGAGAAGATGCAGCCGCCGAGGAACGTGCCCTCCAGCGCGTTGTAGCCGTGCACGCCGCCACCGCCGAAGCCCGCGACCTCGCCCGCGGCGTACAGGCCGGGGATGCGCGAGCCGTCGGCGGCCACGCACTGCCCGTCGAGGTCGGTCTCGAGCCCGCCGAGCGTCTTGCGGGAGAGGATGTTGAGGCGTACGGCGATGAGCGGGCCGTGGGTCGGGTCGAGGATCTTGTGGGGCTTCGCGACCCGGATCAACTTGTCCGTACGGCTGCGGCGGGCGTTGTGGATCGCCATCACCTGGACGTCCTTGGTGAAGGCGTTGTCGAGCTCGCGGTCGCGGGCCACGATGTGTCGCTCGAGGTCCTCGACGTCGAGCTTAGGTCCGCGGGCGATCTCGTTCATGCCGGTCACCAGGTCGGCGAGGTCGTCGGCCACGATGAAGTCGACACCGTGCTCCTTGAACGCTTCGACCGGACCGGGAGCGCCCTTGGCGAGCCGGGTCTTGGCGAGGAACTTCACGTCCTTGCCGGTGATGTCGGGGTTCTGCTCGGAGCCGGAGAGGGCGAACTCCTTCTCGATGATCGATTGGGTCAGCACGAACCACGAGTAGTCGTGGCCGGTCGCCAGGATCTGCTTCATCGCGCCGATCGAGTCCGCGCCGGGCACGCCCGACATGCCCTCGAGCCGCTTGCCGGTGGCGTCGAACCACATCGACGACGGGCCGGGCAGGATCCGGATCGCGTGGTCGGGCCAGACCGGGTCCCAGTTGTGGATGCCCTCGGTGTAGGCCCACATCCGGTCGCGGTTGACCATCGTGGCACCGGCGGTCTCGGCGATGCCCTGCATGCGGCCGTCGACGTGCGCAGGCACACCGGAGATCAGGTGCTCGGGGGCCGGCCCGACGCGCTCGGTCGGCCAGCTGCGGCGCATCAGCTCGTGGTTGTGGCCGATGCCGCCGCTGGTGACCACGACCGCTACGGCGCGATGCTCGAAGTCGCCGGTCGCCTCGCGGGAGGACTTCACGCCGCGCGCGGAGTCGTCGTCGGCCAGCACGGTGCCGCGCACGCCCACCACCGCGCCGTCCTCGACGAGGAGCTCGTCGACCCGGTGGCGGAACGCGAAGCGTACGAGCCCGTCGGCCTCCGCCGCCTGGACCGGCTCGGCGAAGATCCGTACGACCTCGGGGCCGGTGCCCCAGGTGAGGTGGAAGCGGGGCACTGAGTTGCCGTGGCCGGTGGCCCGGCCGTCGCCGCGCTCGGCCCACCCGACGAACGGCAGCGAGCGCAGGCCGAGGGCGCGGAGGTAGTCGCGCTTCTCCTCGTGGGCGAAGCGGACGTACGCCTGCGCCCACTGCTGCGGCCAGAAGTCCTCGCCGCGACCGGGCCCGTCGGTGCCGTCGCCGAGGCGGTCGAACTGCGCCGAGCCCTGCCAGTCCTGCCAGGCGAGCTCGGGGGAGTCGGTGATGCCCATCCGGCGCTGCTCGGGGCTGTCGACGAACAGCAGTCCGCCGAGCGACCACCAGGCCTGGCCGCCGAGGTTGTGGTGGTTCTCCTGGTCGAGGACCAGCACCCGCTTGCCCGCGAGGGCGAGCTCGTGGGTGGCGACGAGGCCGGCCAGGCCGGCGCCGACGACCATGACGTCGGGGGTGAAGGTGGGCTCGCTCATCGCGTCTCCTGCTCGGGGTAGTGGCTGACGACCATCTCGGCGAGCAGGCGCAGGGCCCCCTCGACCGTACGGCCGGGGGCGGCGCTGGGGTCGGGGTCGAGGGCGGAGAAGGCCAGCCCGTCGAGCATGTTGATCACGATGCTGAGCACGGCGGGGAGGTCCTCGGCGGGCAGCCGGTCGCCCCAGAGGTCCGCGGCCGCGGCGAGCACCTGCGCCTGCAGCGACTCGCGGGCCGGCAGGAGGGCCGTACGCAGGTCGGCGTCCGAGCGGGCGGCGACGAGCAGCTCGCGCCAGGTCTGGTTGGCGGGGGAGAGGACGACGGTGCGCAGGTGCGCGAGCACGGCGGCGACGTCGTCGACGGTGTCCACGTCTGACCCGACCGTCGTGCGGAACTCCTCCACGTTGCGGACCGCGACGTGCTCCGCGGTCGCGACGAGCAGGGCCTGTCGGGTCGGGAAGTGGCGGAACAGCGCGCCCTGGCTGACGCCCGCCTCCGCGCAGACGGCAGCGGTCGACGTGGCGGCGTACCCGCGCTCCGTCAGGCAGCGCACCGTCGCGTCGAGGAGGGCGGTGATGGTCGTTTCGCGGCGCTGCGCCTGCGTACGGCGGGTGGGTCCGGTGTCGATCACACCGGCATCCTCACATAAAAAGTGAGTACTTGCTATCTAAGTGTGGCGATCCGCGCGCCCCTCGCGTCGACCCGGACGGGTGCGGACCTGAGAACCTCGCCGTCGATCCGCGCCACGAGGCGGAACCGCCGGACCGGTCGCCGCGGCACGTCGAGGCGCCACCGAACCCTGCCGGAAGGTGAGAAGCGCCGCACGGCGACCTTGGCCCAGCCGGCTGGGGACCTGCGCTGGAGGACCGCTCGGGCACCGGCCGCCCAGTCGCCGGCCCGTCCGTCGAACCTCACCTCGCGCCTGGAGAGGCGGGCGGCGCGGAGCTCGACCGCGCGAGGCATCGGCGTGGGCGCGGTGCCGCTGGTGGGGGGTGGGGGTGGCGGAACGGGTGTGGTCGGGGCCGTGGTCGGTTCGGTCGGCGCCGGCGTCGGCGTCGGCGTTGGTGTGGGCGTCGGCGACGGTGTGGGGTCGAGGGTCGGCTCCGGGGACGTGGGCGCTGACGTGGTGGCCGGGATCGTGACCGTGCGGACGGGGCTCAGGTTGCCCGACGTGTCCTCGGTGAAGACGGTCAGCGTGTAGGGCAGCCAGGTCGGGAAGCCGGTCACGAGGGTCGAGGTGCGGCGGCCGTCGTAGACCAGGCGTCCCTCGGTGACCGCCTGCGTGCCGCTGGCACCGAGGATGACCGTGTCCACCCAGTCGGCGTCAGTGGGGTTGGCCCACGTCAGCTGGACGGCGGGCCCCGCCGGGCCAGCGGCCAGGCCCGAGACCGGGGCGGGCGGTGTCGTGTCGGGCGTCGGAGCGTCAGGGTCGACGGCCCGCCAGGAGACCTCGCCGCGCAGCGCGGGTGTCCCGCCCTCGCAGTGCTGCTCGAACGAGATCCGGAAGGCCGTCAGGTAGCCGTTGTCGTACGTCGCCTCGTGCACGGTGAACTGCCCGGTGAGCGTGTTGCAGCCGCGACCGCTGCCGCTGACGCTCAGTCCCGCATTGCCCGAGTTGAACGGGTAGCGGGTGGCGCCGGTGTAGGTGCGGCCCGGCAGCAGTATCTGTCCCTGCGGAGCCTCGAAGCTGGCCGACCACCAGTCGTCGGCGTGGTCCGCGCTCATCCAGGCGTAGGTCTCGGTGCCGCCGCCGCCCAACCGGGCGCCCTGCTGTGGCGTGTAGGCATAGGAACGGCCGCCGCTGATGTAGTCGCCCGTGTCGCCCGACATCTGCCACGCCGTCCGCCCGCTGATGCCGATGCCGGACAGGCTGATCTCGCGGAGGTTGCCGCGGCCGTCCGAGATCTCCAGCAGCCCGAGCCGGGGGCCGGCGCGGCCAGGGGTGAATCCGACGTGGACGGTGCACGTCGCACCGGGCGCGAGGGACGCCGGGCACCCGTTGCTGATCACCGTGAAGTCGTCGCCGCCGGCGACGACGGTGCTCGTCACCGAGGCCGGGGTGTCGCCGTTGTTCGCCACCCTGACGGGATAGGGGCGCACCGGGACCCCCGGGTGCTCCGAGGGCCAGCCGATGATGCCGGCCTCGACGCCGAGCGGGCTGTCGGCCTCGCCGTACCCCAACCTGATCTCGCCGAAGACCGCAGGGTCGCCACCCTCGCAGTGCTGCTCGTAGAAGATCCACAGCCGGTCCGGGGCGATGTCGAGGACGGTGAAGGATCCGGTCAGCTCGTTGCACCCTCGGCCGTCGCCGGACACGTCGAGGCCGGGCTCGCCGACCTCCTGGAAGGGGTAGCGGGTGGCGCCGGGGTAGCGGCCGGGCGCGAGGGTCCGCCCCGCCGGCGCGACGAAGTCGAAGGTGAAGGGGCCGGCCGCAAGATGGACCGAGGTCTGGCTCGCCCAGAAGGAGAAGGTGCCGCGGTAGGCGCGTGAGACGCCGCCGCCCACCCAGTCCCCGGACTCACTGACCATGGTCACGTGGCCCGGCAGCGACTGCTCCTCGGCGTGGCCGGCCGGGGAGACCGCCAGGATCGGGAACCAGGCACCCAGCAACGCGAGGACGACCAGGCCGGCTCGACGACGTACGGACATGGGCGCCCCCGCGACATGGGCCGGTACGAGCGCCGGCAGTGGCGTCAAGTTACACCTGACGGCGTGGCTGCGTCAGCCCTTGATCTCGCAGATCACCGCACCGTTGGTGACCGTGGCACCGACCTCGGCCTGGAGGCCGGTGACGGTGCCGGCCTTGTGGGCCTTGAGGGGCTGCTCCATCTTCATCGCCTCCATGACGACGACGGTGTCGCCCTCGGCGACCTCCTGGCCCTCCTCCACGACCACCTTGACGATCGTGCCCTGCATGGGCGAGGTGACCGAGTCGCCGGAGGCCGCGGCGCCCGCCTTCTTGGCCGACCGCTTGGACTTCTTGGCGCCTGCGGCACCACCGTTGGCGCCGCCGATCGCGAGCCCGCCGAGCCCGGCGGGCAGGACGACCTCGAGCCGGCGGCCGCCGACCTCGACGGTGACCTTCTGCCGCTCGCCCGGCTCGTCGGCCTCGGCCGTGTCGCCGGAGTAGGGCTCGATCTGGTTGTCGAACTCGGTCTCGATCCACTGGGTGTAGACGGTGAACTCACCCTCGCCGGACGGCGTGGAGGCGCCCACGTAGGCCGGGTCGCGGACGACCGCGCGGTGGAACGGGATCACGGTCGGCATGCCGTCGACGACGAACTCGTCGAGCGCGCGGCGCGAGCGCTCGAGCGCCTGGGTGCGGTCGCGGCCGGTGACGATGAGCTTGGCGATGAGGGAGTCGAACGAGCCGGGGATGGTCTCGCCCTGGTCGTAGCCGCCGTCGAGGCGTACGCCGGGACCGGCGGGCGCGTGCCAGCGGGTGAGGGTGCCCGGCGCGGGCATGAAGTTGCGGCCGCCGTCCTCGGCGTTGATGCGGTACTCGATGGAGTGGCCGCGGATCTCGGGGTCGTCGTAGCCGAGCTCCTCGCCGGCGGCGATGCGGAACATCTCGCGCACGAGGTCGAGGCCGGTGACCTCCTCGGAGACGCAGTGCTCGACCTGCAGCCGGGTGTTGACCTCGAGGAAGGAGATGGTGCCGTCCTGCGCGACGAGGAACTCGCAGGTGCCGGCGCCGTAGTAGCCGGCCTCCTTGAGGATCCGCTTTGACGACTCGTAGAGCTCGGTGAGCTGCTCGTCGGTGAGGAACGGAGCCGGGGCCTCCTCGACGAGCTTCTGGTTGCGGCGCTGCAGCGAGCAGTCGCGGGTGGAGACGACGACGACGTTGCCGTGCTGGTCGGCCAGGCACTGGGTCTCGACGTGGCGCGGCTTGTCGAGGAACTTCTCCACCAGGCACTCGCCGCGACCGAACGCGGTGACGGCCTCGCGGACCGCGGACTCGTAGGCGTCGGGGATCTCCTCGAGCGTGCGGGCGACCTTGAGGCCGCGACCGCCACCGCCGAAGACCGCCTTGATCGCGACGGGCAGGCCGTTGGCCTTCGCGAACTCCACCACCTCGTCGGCATCGGCGACCGGGTCCTTGGTGCCCGGCGCGAGCGGGGCGTTGGCCTTGTCGGCGATGTGCTTGGCCTTGGCCTTGTCGCCGAGCGCCTCGATCGCGGCCGGCGGGGGGCCGATCCAGATCAGCCCGGCGTCCATGACGGCCTGCGCGAAGTCCGCGTTCTCGGCGAGGAAGCCGTAGCCCGGGTGCACGGAGTCCGCGCCGGACTTCTCGGCGATCGCGATGATCTTCGCGATGTCGAGGTAGGACTCGGCGGGCGTGGCGCCGCCGAGGGAGTGCGCCTCGTCCGCGAGGCGTACGAAGAGGGCGTCGCGGTCGGGGTCGGCGTAGACCGCGACGGAGCCGATGCCGGCGTCCTTGCAGGCACGGACGACGCGGACGGCGATCTCGCCGCGGTTGGCGATGAGGACCTTCTTCAAGCTCACGCGAGGACTCCTGGCGGTGCAGTGGGCTGGGCGGCGAGGGGAAGCTGGGGGCGTACCGCTCGGCAGGCTACCGCGCCCCGAGCACGGCGCGACCGACAGCCTGATGCACCGGACGCACGATGCGCGAGTAGGTGATCCCGACTGTGAGGGACGCCACAAGGGCGAGCCACTGGTGGCCGGCGTCCTCGAGCGGCGGGTAGACCTGCCAGTGGGTGAGGTAGATGAACAGGCTCGCCCCGGCGAGCACGCCCGCAGCCCGCGCGAGCGGCGCCGGCACGGTCACGTGCGGCACCCAGAGCATCAGCAGGAACCCGCCCAGCACGATGACCTCACGGTGCGGCTGGCCGAAGAAGCCGACGGTCATCACGACCGCCAGCGCGGTGACCAACCACCGCTCGCGGGTCGTGGTCGCACGCGCCCCGGCCCAGCCGAGGGCGAAGAAGAAGGCGACGACGAGGATCGTGTAGCGCTCGGTGGCGCCGGCGCGCCAGCCCACCTCGGCGAGACGGGCGAGGGTGGCGACAGCGAGCACGCCGAGGGCGAAGCGGAACGGCGTACGCCTCTCGAGGCGGTGCAGCACCGGCAGGGTCGTGACGGCGAGGGCCGCGACCGTGAGCCACACGAGCGACTCGAGGAACCACAGCTGCCACTGGTCGTCCCACTCCGAGCCGTTGACCACCTCGCGGACGAAGAGCACGGTCGCGAGGTCGTAGGTGCCGAGCAGGAGCGCGACCCCGCCCACCCAGAGCACCGAGGGCACGAGGAGCTGCGCGAGGCCGGACAGGCCGTGGCGCAGGCGGGTACGCGCGTCGCCCGTCGCCGAGAGCTGGAACCGGGCGAAGTTGAAGCCGGCGAGCGCGAGCAGCAGGTGCGCTCCGCCCTCGAGCGCGACGAGGTCGACGTGGCTGGTCACCACGAAGAGGATGGCGAGCGCCCGCAGCCCGACGGTCGTGTCGAGGCGCGACCGGCGTCCCGGCCTGCGGTCGCTGCCGGCGGCACCGTCCTGCGCCAGGCGCTCGAGGTCGCCGATGGCGCGCGTGTGCCAGCCGGCGGGCAGCCCTCCGGGGAAGTGCTGGGCGAGCCGCGTGGAGAGCTCGACGTAGGACAGCGAGTCGCCGCCGAGGTCGACGAACGAGTCGGTGTCGGCGGCGTCGGGCCTCCCGAGCACGCGGACGAAGTCGGAGCGGACGGAGCCGTTGCGGACCGCGGCGGTGTCGGACTGGCCGGCCTGCTCCTCGGCCAGCGCGGCCAGCTCCGCCAGCGCGGAGTAGTCGGGCTTGCCTGAGGAGGTGTGCGGGACCTGCGGCACGACGGTGACCCTCACGGCGTGAAGAGGTACGCCGCAGCGGTCGGCCACGAGCGTCCGCGCGGCGCCGCTCCCGCGACCGCTGGTGACGAACGCGTGCACCGCGTGGTCGGTGGCGACGACCCGGGCGCGCCGGTCGACCTCGGCGCGCAGGTGCTGCTCGACGGCGTCGAGGTCGATGCGGAGCCCGAACACCTTGCCGCGACGGCTGCGGCGGCCGACCACCTCGAAGAGCCCGTCGCGCTGCTGCGCGAGGTCGCCGGTGCGCAGCTCGGTGGTGACCCGGCCGAGCGCCAGGTCGGCCGGGGTCGTGGCATAGCCGAGCATCACGTTGGGGCCGGAGTAGACGAGCTCGCCCACGCCGGGCCGCTGGTCCGCGGCCTCGTCGAGGTGGAGGCGCCCGCCGGGGATCGCGACGCCGATCGAGCCCGGGTGGTCCTCGGCGAGGTGGGGCGGCAGCCACGCCATCCGGGCCGTCGCCTCGGTGGCGCCGTACATCACGACGAGGTCCCACCCGCGGGTGCGGCCGAGCCGGCTCCAGCGGCGTACGTCGTCCGGGGCGAGCCGGCCGCCGGCCTGGGTCACCTGGCGCAGGGTGGGGAGGTCGCGGTCCTCGAAGCCGCTGGCGGCCAGGAGGTCGAAGGTGTGGGGGACGCCGGCGAGGGTGGTCGCGCCGGTGCGGGCGAAGAGGTCCCAGAAGCACTCGTCGACGACACTCAGGTCGGTCAGCGCCACGCTGGCGCCCGCGACGAGGTGCGAGTGCAGCACCGACAAGCCGTAGCAGTAGTGCAGCGGCAGGGCCGTGATCGCCCGGTCGGCCGGGGTGAGGTCGAGGTAGTCGGCGATGGCGGCGGCGTTGCTGGCGACGTTGGCGTGCGAGAGCCGCACCAGCTTGGGCGACCCGGTCGTGCCCGACGTGCTGAGCAGCAGCGCGAGGTCGGGGTGCAGCTCGTGGGCGCTGAGCGGGCGGCGTACGTCGTCGGGTGCGGCCGTGGTGCACACGACGTCCGGGTCGTAGGCGGCGATCGTCGCGTCGCGCTGGTCGGGACGGCCGTCGGGCACGACGAGTGCGACGTGGCCGTGCTGGAGCGCGGCGAGGTAGGCGACGAGCGAGTCCAGGTCGTTGGCGCCCTCGACCAGCACCAGGCGCCGGGCCCGGCCCCAGGTCGCCGCGCGGTCGGCGACCCGGCGTGCGAGGTCGGCGTGGCTGAGGACGGTGCCGTCGGCCACGACCGCGGGGGCGTCGCCGAACCGGGCGTGGTCGAGGACCGGTCCGACGGTTGTCGCGGTCCGGAGCTCCGGCTGGGGGGACGTGAGGGTCACGGCGCCCCCGCCGGCCGGTAGGCGCGCACCAGCCCGGTCACGCGGAGGTGGACCGTGTCGCCGGCCACGGGGTGGCGTACGCCGGCCATCCGGGCCAGCACGGGCGTGCCGTCGTCGAGGCGCACCTGGACCGCGCAGTCGTGGCCGTAGTAGCTGACCTCCTCGACCGAGCCGCGCACCCCCTCGGCGTGCGTGAGGTCGACGTAGACCTGCTCGGGCCGGATCATCAGCGCGACGGGACCGGTGGCCGCCTCGGACAGCACGACCTCGCCGAGCGCGCACGTGGCGCGGGCGTCGGTGGCGGTGCCGGGCAGCACCACGGCGCGGCCGACGAACTCCGCCACCTGCGGGTCGCTCGGTGAGAGGTAGACCTCGGCCGGCGGTGCCGACTGCACGAGCCGGCCGCCGCGCATCACGGCGACCTGGTCGGCGAGGGAGAGCGCCTCGTTCTGGTCGTGGGTGACCAGCAGCGCGGTCGTGCCGGTCGCCGCCAGCGCCCGGCGTACGGCGATGGCGGTCGTGCCGCGCAGGCTCGCGTCGAGCGAGGAGAACGGCTCGTCGAGGAGCACGACGGCAGGCTGCGGTGCGAGCGAGCGGGCGAGCGCGACCCGCTGCTGCTGCCCGCCGGAGAGCTCGTCGGGGCGGCGGCCGGCGAAGTGTGCGGGGAGCTCGACGAGGTCGAGCATCTCGGCCACGCGGTCACGACCCTCCTGGCCGCCGCGAGCATGCCCCGGCAGCCCGAAGGCGATGTTGGCGGCGACGTCGAGGTGCGGGAACAGCGCTCCCTCCTGCGGGACGTAGCCGACGTGGCGCCCCTGCGGCGGGACCGGGCGTACGCCGTCGCCGGCGACCGTGGTGTCGCCGAAGGCGATGCTGCCCGCGTCGGGCACGAGGAAGCCGGCGATGAGGCGCAGCAGGGTGGTCTTGCCGCAGCCGGAGGGTCCGAGCACCGTGGTGAACGAGCCGTGCGGCACGTGGAGCGTGACGTCGTCGACGGCCCGGGTAGCGGTCGGGCCGGTGCCGAAGGACTTGGTGACGCCGGTGATGCTGAGCGAGCTCATGCCGGAACCCTCTCGGTGTGGGCAGCGGGGCTGTCGGCGCGCATCAGCAGCACCGTGGCGGGGATCGAGACCAGCACGAGCAGCAGGGCGTACGGGGCGGCGGCGCCGTAGCGGAGCTCGGACGAGGCCGACCAGAACTCGGTCGCCAGGGTGCTCGTGCCGATCGGCGAGAGCATCAGGGTGGCCGTCAGCTCGGTGGAGATCGCGAGGAAGACCAGGGCCGCGCCGGCACCGAGGCTCGGCGCGATGAGCGGCAGGGTGACCCGCCGGGCGGTGGCGAGCGGACCCAGGCCGAGGCTGTGGGAGACGTCGTCGAGCACCACCGGTGCCTGCTCGAGCCCGGCGCGCACGGTCACCACGGCGCGGGGCAGGAAGAGGATGGCGTAGGCGGCGACGAGCAGTCCGGCGGTCTGGTAGACGACCGGGACCAGGCGCAGCGAGGCCACCACGAGGGCGAGGCCGACCACGATGCCCGGCAGCGCGTTGGCGACGTAGGTGCTGCGCTCGATCACGGTGCTCGCCCAGCCACGGTGGCGTACGGCGAGCCAGACGACCGGGATCGCGGCCAACGTGGTGACGACCGCGCCGGCGAGGGCGAGGGCGAGGGTGGCGGCGAGCGCCTCGGTGAGCTCGGCCACCGGGAACTCCGTCGAGGTGCCGGCGACGAGCCAGCGCAGCAGGGAGAACGCTGGCACGCCGAGGGCGAGGACGACGACGGTGCCGACCGTCGCCAGCAGGGGCAGGCGCCAGGGGCCGAGAGCGAGCGGGACGGCGGCCCGGGCGGCGCCGCGACCGACGCGGGCGTACCTCCGGTCGCCGCGCAGGCGCAGGTCGGCCAGCAGCAGGACCAGGCACAGCAGCACCAAGACGCCGGCCATGGCGGTCGCCGCTGCGCCGTTGAAGGTCGAGCCGTACTGGTCGTAGATCGCGGTGGTGAACGTCGGGAACCGCAGCAGCGACAGCGCGCCGAACTCGGCGAGCAGGTGCAGGCCCACGAGCAGGGCGCCGCCGAGCAGGGCGGGCCGCAGCTGCGGCAGCACGACGGTGCGGAAGGTGCGGGCGCGCGAGTGGCCGAGCGAGAACGCCGTCTCCTCCAGCGCCGGGTCGAGACGGCGCAGCATCGCCACGACGGGGAGGTAGACGAGCGGGTAGTAGGACAGCGTGACGACGGCGAACGCGCCGCCGAACCCGTTGATGCCGCGGTCGAGGGAGACCCAGGCGTAGCCGTTGACGAAGGCGGGCACCGCGAGCGGGGCGACCAGCAGGCCGTGCCACAGGCGTCGTCCCGGCAGGTCGGTGCGCTCGACGAGGACGGCGAGCGCGACGCCGAGCACGGCGGTCGCCGCCATGCATGCGAGCGCAAGCGTGATCGTGTTGCGCAGCAGCTCGGCGATCCGCGGCCGGGCCAGGAGCTGCCAGAGGTCGACGGGGCCGATCGCCACGACGTAGGAGGCCACGTAGGCCAGCGGCACCAGCGCCAGAACGGCCACGGCCGCCCCCGCCACCAGGAGCAGCGGCGGGGTGCGGCGGTCGGACCCGGTGGCTGTCCGGGCCGTGGGGGTCGTGGTCGTGGTCAGAGCAGGCCTGCCGCGGTCATCAGCTCGGTCACCTGCGGGCCGTTGAGGTTGGCCACGTCGACCGCCGGCGGCTCGAGCTCGTCGAAGGGCTTGACCTCGGGGTCGAGGCTGGCGTCGGGGTTGAGGGGGTACTCGAGCGCGTACGACTCCGCCATCGCCTGCTGCGCCTCGGTGCCGGTGAGCCAGGTGACGAACTCCTCCGCGGCCTCCGTGTTCTCGCTGCTGGCGAGGATGCCGGCGCCGGAGATGCTGAGGAAGGCGCCGGGGTCCTGGTCGCCGAAGAAGTGGAGCGCGGAGGTGTCGGAGTCGGTGCCGTTCTCCTGGCGGTCGCGGTACCAGTAGTAGTGGTAGGCGATGCCGGCGTCGACCTCACCGGAGTCGACCGACTGCATGACGACGAGGTTGTTCTGCACGATCACGCCGTTGGCCTCGAGCCCGGCGAGCCACTCCGCCGTGGCCTCCTCGCCTTCGAGCTCGAGGACGGCGGACACGATCGCCTGGAAGTCGGCGCCGGTGGGGGAGAAGGCGACGCGGCCCTGCCACTCGGGGTCGGCGAAGTCGAGGATCGAGGCGGGCATGTCGGCCTCGGTCATGGTGTCGGTGTTGTACATCGCGACGGTGGAGCGGGCCAGGAAGCCGGTCCACGTGCGGTCCGCGGGGACGTACTCGTCCGGGATGGTGGCGGTCGCGGACTCGGGCAGCTCGGCGAACAGGCCGGCGTTGTCGACGATGCTCATCGCGGGGGAGTTCTCGGTGAGGAAGACGTCGGCGGGGGAGTCCTCGCCCTCCTCGGTGATCTGGTTCGCCATCTCGAGGTCCTTGCCGTGGCGGAGCTCGACGTCGAGGCCGGACTCCTCCTCGAAGAGCGGGATGATCTCGTCGAGCAGCTGCTCGTGCTGGGCGTTGTAGACCACCAGGTCGGGAGAGCCGAAGACGCCGCAGCCCGACAGGGCGGAGGCGGCGAGGAGGCTGCCGGCGAGGGCGACAGCCGTACGGGAGGTGGCGCGGCGCGGGGGAGTCGTCACGAGGGTGTCCTTACTTTGCTTAGGCTCGCCTAACTCTAGACCCGTCCGGCCGCCGTGGGGGAATCGAGCCCGTGATGCTGGTCTCACCGGGGTTAGCGATCGCTAACCTGCTGGCGCTAGCATGCGAGGCATGACCTTCGAGCTGTCCCCCGAGCACGAGCAGTTCCGCCGCAGCGTCCGTGACTTCGCCGAGGCCGAGATCGCGCCGCACGCCGCGCAGTGGGACCGCGACCACCACTTCCCGACCGACGTCGTGCAGAAGATGGGCGCGCTCGGGCTCATGGGACTGACCGCGCC
Organism: Nocardioides sp. BGA-UO-ETr-FS32; assembly: GCF_059567905.1. Lineage (NCBI taxonomy): Bacteria > Bacillati > Actinomycetota > Actinomycetes > Propionibacteriales > Nocardioidaceae > Nocardioides > Nocardioides sp. BGA-UO-ETr-FS32. The sequence continues at coordinate 548,084 of NZ_JCAQOX010000015.1, forward strand.
GGAGGAGTTCGGCGGCGCCGGGATGGCCGGCGAGGACGGGGGCTTCACCTCGCTGTGCCTGGCGATCGAGGAGGTCGGCCGCGTCGACCAGTCGATGGGCATCACGCTCGAGGCAGCGGTGGGCCTGGGCATCAACCCGATCCTCACCTTCGGCACGGACGAGCAGAAGAAGACCTGGCTGCCCGACCTGGTCGCCGGCGACGCGATCGCGGGCTTCGGCCTCACCGAGCCGGGTGCCGGCTCCGACGCCGGCGCGACGAAGACGAAGGCGGTCCTCGAGAACGGCGAGTGGGTCGTCAACGGCGCCAAGCAGTTCATCACCAACTCCGGCTCCTCCATCACCTCGCTGGTGACGGTGACCGCGCGCACCGGCGAGCGGGCCGACGGCCGACCGGAGATCTCGACGATCATCGTGCCCGCGGGCACGCCCGGCTTCACCGCCGAGAAGGCCTACGACAAGCTCGGCTGGCACGCCTCCGACACCCACCCGCTGTCCTTCGACGACGCCCGCGTGCCCGAGGGCAACCTGCTCGGCGAGCGCGGTCGCGGCTACGCGCAGTTCCTCGCCACGCTCGACGACGGCCGGGTCGCGATCGCTGCCCTCGCGGTCGGCTGCATCCAGGCCTGCCTCGACATGTCCGTGCAGTACGCCGGCGAGCGGCAGACCTTCGGCGGGCCCATCGGTCGCAAGCAGGGTCTCGCCTTCCAGGTCTCCGACCTGCAGGTGATGCTCGACGCCTCGCGGCTGCTGACCTACAAGGCGGCCGCGATGAAGGACGCGATGGACGCCGGCTCCTCGTCGGTGTCGATGGCCGCCTTCAAGCAGGCCGCGGCCGTCGCCAAGCTGTACGCCACGGAGTCCGCGGTGACCGCGACCCGCATCGCGACGCAGGTCTTCGGCGGCTACGGCTTCATGGAGGAGTACCCGGTCACCCGGTTCTACCGCGACGCCAAGGTCCTCGAGATCGGTGAGGGCACCTCCGAGGTGCAGCGGATGCTGATCGCGCGGGGGCTCGGGCTGCCGGTCGAGTGAGCCGGCGTCCCGTCGCCCGTCACGACGAGGTGGTGCTCGCCAGCGCCTCCTGGAGGGCGGCCTCCAGGGCAGCTTCCAGCTCCGCGTCCGCCTCCAGGCCGGGCATGCCGACGCCGACGGAGGTGAAGGTGCCGTCGACGCAGGCCTGCCCCGACGCGGCCTGGGGATCCTTGTCGCTCGGGATGTAGGTGATGGCGTAGTCCGACCCTGCGGGGACGTCGCCCTGCAGCTCGAGCATGTCGGTGAAGAGTCCGCAGGCTCGCTCGGAAGGGATCGTCCTCCCGCTCTCGATCATCTGCGTCGCCTCCTCGAGCCGGCGCCGGAGCCCGGGGTCACCGAGAGCATCCGCCGCCTCGATCTGGTCCGCCAGGGCGGGGAGGGCGCGGGCCCACTCGCCTGCCGGCACCTGGGCCACCTGCACGCCCACGCCGTCGAGGCGCCCGTAGATGCAGGAGGGGAGGTCCGATCCGGGGACGGTCGCCTCCTGTCCCTGCAGCTCCTCGCCCGCCAGCTCGCGGATCGTGGCCGCAGTGAGGAGAGCGCACGGGCCCGTGGCGTCCGGCGTCGAAGTCGGGGTGGAGGTCGGGGTGGAGGTCGGGGTGGACGATTGCTCGCTCGCCGACGACGACGACGACGGATCAGCGTGCTCCGCGTCGTCGCCGGACGACCGCCCAGAACCGGCGCAGGCGGCCGAGAAGGCCACGAGGAGACTGACGGCGCCGAGACGGAGCTTCATGGAGCGACCCTACGTCCGCGGCCGGACGAGCGGGCGCAGCGTGGCCTCATGCCTCCGCGAGGGCGCGCACCGAGGGGCTGGTCGGCCAGCGACCTCCTGGGATCATTGCGTCCGGCGATGTGTGAAGACCTTCGGTCCCCGTGATGGGCTCGAGCCCGCCAACGACGACCCCGCTGCAGTCCTCGCAGGCTCGGTCGATCGGCTCGTCGCAGCGGTATCAGCTGCCTGGCCAGTACATCTGCGACCGGTGTGCGCCACACTCAAGTCATGAGCCTCAGTGGTGACATCCGGACGGCCGCCCGCCGCGTGTCGTGGAAGGTCTTCGGTGCGGGTGCCGCCCTTGCCCTCTTCGCTTCTTGCGCCGTCGTCGCCCTGGCGACGCGCAGCTTGCCCCCCGTGCTGGCGCTCCTGGTCGGCGGCTCGGTGGTGGTGTTTCTCGCGGGCCTCACCCTGGACGCCCTCAAGGCACCTTTCGACCGCGCCCCTGGCGCACGGGTCGGGTCCGGCTCGCGCGGCGGCTGGATCTGACTGACGCGCACATCGGCTGCCGGTTTCATTGACGCAGACCGGTGCCTGGCGAGGCTCGGTCCAGGCGGGTCGGGACTCAGGCTGGCCGCGGGGCGTACATGATCACCGCGACGCCGACGAGGCAGATCAGCGCGCCAGTGATGTCGTAGCGGTCCGGGCGGAAGCCGTCCACGGCCATGCCCCAGGCGAGTGAGCCGGCGACGAAGACACCGCCGTACGCCGCCAGGATCCGTCCGAAGTTCGCGTCCGGCTGCAGTGTGGCGACGAAGCCGTAGAGGCCCAGCGCGATCACGCCAGCGCCGATCCACAGCCACCCCCGGTGCTCGCGCACGCCCTGCCACACCAGCCAGGCACCCCCGATCTCGGCCAGCGCGGCGAGGGCGAACAGGACGAGTGACTTCGCGATCGTCATGGGCGGAGTGTGGCAGCCGCGGCACGCGGTCAGCCGGCGAGGACGTAGTCGATCGTCAGGACCGGGAGGTCACGCCGCGTGACCGTCGCGATCGGCGGCGGCCTGGTGGTGCGGGAGTGGCCGGTCGGTGTCGTGGTGGTCACGGTGCCGCCCGGCCCGGGTCTGGCTCGCCAGCGAGGTGCTTCCTTGGCGTAGTTGCAGGCCTCGCACAATCCCTGCCCGTTCGTGGCGGACGTGGCTCCATCGGCCCCGTGTCGAACCACATGGTCGACGTGGCGGATCGGAGCATCGCACCACGGCGTACGGCAGAGCTGGTCACGCAGCTTGATGAGGCGGGCGAGGCCGGCAGGGAAGAGACGAGCGCGACTGTCCATCGCGACGAGCTCGCCCGTGGTCGGCGAGGCATAGAGCCGACGGAGCCAGAGCTCCTCGCCGGCGCCGAGGGCCCTGGCGACGATCTCGCGGGCCAGCTCGGCCGGGATCGGGCCGAAGCCGGCGAGGCGAGCCTCGTCGTCGGCCGTGCCGAGGAGCGCTTCGTGGGACATCACGAGGTTGAGGTCGACGGGGCGGGTGGAGCGACCCGAGCACGAGGTGTCGTCATCACCGTCCGCGATCTCCGAGCCCAGGGCGCGCCGAACCAGCTCGTCGGCCATCACCTGGCCCTTGGTGCGCGGATCGCCCTGCGCGACAGCACTCTCGGCGTCGCGGGTGAGGGCGGCGAACGCAGCGACGCCGGCCGCCACGGGCAGCAGGGCGGACAGCCAGACCATCGTGTCGGGAGCGGGGCGGATCGAGACGCGGCGCTCGGACTCGGCCTTGCGCCGGCGGGCCGTTACTGCCTCCGCGTCCAGCCGCGCTGCCTCGGACTGCGCGCGACCCACGACCTCTCGGTCGCTCATCGCCTCGAAAGCGTCGTGGTCAGAGGCCAACATCTCGTCGATGGCCAACCGGTGCTCGAGGGACAGGCAAGCGGTCTCGCGCGCCACCACGGTCGCGCGCCACTCGGTGACGCGACCGGCCCGCCACGCCGCCCACGTGTGCGGCAGCTCGGTCCGCACGACCCGTGCCAGACCGAGGTGGCGCTGGCCGCGGTGCGGCGACTCGCGGCGTGCCCGAGCCACCATCGATCCGACGCCCTGGCCGCGGCGGGCGGCCGGGACGCCGAGGGCGTCGTGGTCCGCCTCGACCGACTCTGCCAGATCTGCAGCGTGCGCTGCCTGCGCCGCGGTGGCAGTGCAGACCAGCTCCTCGAGCGCGCGGATGAGGTCGACCCGCCCCACGTCGTCGAGTCCGCTCGACGCGTCGAGCGACACCTGCACCTCGCGCCGCATCGCCGCGATCGCGGCTGCGGTGAGAGGGGCTTGGGTGCCGGACATGCGACCACTCAATCAGGGGGCACCGACAGTCACCGGGCGGCCTGTGGACAGTCGGGCGAAGGGGGCCGGTGTGGACGATTGGTGGCTACCTGTGGTCCGTCGCAGTGCCGTCGGACCCAGCGCAGGCGCTCCTTCGAGCGGCGCGGGAACGGCACCCCTCGCATCTCCTCCTCCCGACGGATCCGCCGGCACCCACCTCGCCCTACCCTCGCCCCATGTCCAGCACGAGCCAGCGCGTCCTCACGTGGTTCGGCGTCGACGACACCTGGGAGCGCCCGCGGCCACCGATCGGCCGCCAGGACGTGGTGCTCGCCGCGAGCGTCGAGGCGATCAGCCTGCTGGCCCTCGAGCTCGTGCGGAGTGCCGGCGGCCTCGACCGCACCGACGTCCCGGTGTGGACCCAGTGGCTGGCGGTGTCGTCCGGCGCCGTCCTGCTGCTCGGCCGCAGGCGGTGGCCGCTGGTCGTGGCGAGCCTGGCCGCGCTGCACATGTTCGTCGCGGGCGTGAGCATGCCCGAGGTGATGGGCCAGATGTCGCTGCAGATCGTCTACTTCGTGGCGCTCCTGTCGGGCGTGGCCTGGGCGCGTGACCGTCGCGCGATGGCGGTCGTCGTCGGCACCATCGTGCTCTTCATGTTCGCCTGGATCGGCTGGCAGTTCGCCGCCGGCTCGGCCCTCCAGGAGTGGCTCGACGAGGAGGAGTCGCCCGAGCGCCTCGGCCTCTTCCCGCCGATCCCGGCCGCGGTCGCGATCACCCTGCTGGTCAACGCCCTCTACTTCGGCGGTGCCATCGTCGGCGGGGGCGTGTCCTGGCGCGCCGCCCGGCAACGCCTGCGGCTCCAGGAGCAGGCCACGACCATCGCCGCCCAGGCCGGTCGCCTGCGCGAGCAGGCCGTCGTCGACGAACGCCTCCGCATCGCCCGCGAGCTGCACGACGTGGTCGCCCACGGCGTGTCCGCGATGGGCATCCAGGCCGGAGCCGCACGCCGGGTCCTCGACCGCGACCCGGACGCCGCGCGTACGGCCCTGTCGCACGTCGAGGACGCCTCCCGCGACGCGGTCACCCAGATGCGGCGGCTGCTCGGCACGCTGCGCGAGGGCGCCGGGGACGGCGAGGGCGACGGCACGGGGGCGCGTACGACCGACGCCGGCATCGGCGACCTGCCCGAGCTCGTCGACGGGGTCCGCGGGCACGGGCTCGCGGTCCACCTCGACGTGGTCGAGGCGCAGCCCGGTGCGACCGGGCGCCTCCCGCGCGGCATCGGGCTCGCGGTCTACCGCACGGTGCAGGAGGCCCTCACCAACGTGGGCCGTCACAGCACCGCCGACACGGTCTCCGTGGTGGTGCGCGTCGACGAGTCCGCGGCGTACGCCGAGGTCGAGGTGGTCGACAACGGCCGGCCCCGCCACGGGACCTCCGGCAGCGGGCTGGGGCAGCTCGGCATCCGCGAGCGTGCCGCGACCCACGACGGCCAGGTCGACATCGGCCCGCGCGTCACCGGCGGCTACCGCGTGCGGGTGCGCTACCCGCTCGGGGCGTCGTGATGGAGGCGCCGCTCAGGGTCCTGCTCGTCGACGACCACGCGATGGTCCGCTCGGGCTTCGCGATGGTGCTCTCGGTCGAGGACGACGTCGAGGTCGTCGGAGAAGCCGCCGACGGGCTCCAGGCCCTCGAGGCCGCACGCGCCACGCGACCCGACGTGGTGCTGATGGACGTCCAGATGCCCCGCATGGACGGCATCGAGGCCACCCGCCACCTCGTCGCCGAGGACCTCGGGCACGTCGTCATCCTGACCACCTTCGACCGCGACGACTACCTCTTCGACGCCCTGCGGGCAGGCGCCAGCGGCTTCCTGCTCAAGAACGCCGGCCCCGAGCAGCTCCTCGACGCCGTACGCGCCGCCGGTCGCGGCCACGCGCTGCTCGCGCCGGAGGTGACCCGGCGCGTCATCGCGAGGATGGCGGGTGGACCGACGCCGGTCCCTCGCACCGAACCCGACGAGCTGGCGCGACTCACCGCACGCGAGCGCGAGGTGCTCGTGCTCCTGGGTCGTGGGCGCTCCAACGGCGAGATCGCCGCCGAGCTCGTGCTGGGCGAGGCGACGGTGAAGACCCACGTCTCCAACGTCCTCGCCAAGCTCCACCTGCGCGACCGGGTGCAGGCGGTCGTCTGGGCGTACGAGGCCGGCCTCATCCTCCCGACGGAGGAGTGAGCGGCCCCTCGCCGGCTCCACCCGGAGGTTCCGTCGCGCGGGGGATCCGGTGACGCGCGTGCGTCACTAGCGTCGTCGCCATGCTGGAGATCCGGGAGCTGACCAGGCGGTTCGGTGACAACACCGCCGTGGACCACGTGTCGTTCGAGGTGCCGGCCGGTCAGATGACCGGCTTCGTCGGCGGCAACGGCGCGGGCAAGACGACGACCATGCGCATGGTCATGGGCGTGCTCGGCATCGACGAGGGGGAGGTGCTGTGGCAGGGCCGGCCGATCACCCGGCTGGACCGCCGCACGTTCGGCTACATGCCCGAGGAGCGCGGTCTCTACCCCAAGCAGCCGATCCTCGACCAGCTCGTCTACATCGCTCAGCTCAAGGGTCTGGGGCGCGTCGCGGCGCGGACCCAGGTGAGCGAGCTGCTGGAGCGGTTCGGCCTCGGCGGGCGGACCAAGGACCACCTGGAGAAGCTGTCGCTGGGCAACCAGCAGCGGGTGCAGATCATCGCCTCGGTGCTGCCCAGGCCGGCCGCGCTGGTCCTCGACGAGCCGTTCTCGGGGCTGGACCCGATCGCGGTCGACTCGATGGTCGACCTGCTGCGGGAGCACACGAGCGACGGGATCCCCGTCCTCTTCTCCAGCCACCAGCTCGACCTTGTCGAGCGCCTGTGCGACCGCCTGGTCGTGCTGGCCCACGGACGCCGGGTCGCCGCCGGGACGGTGACGGAGCTGCGCGACGCGGGGGTGCCGCGCTTCCGTCTCGTCCTCGGCGGCGACGCCGGTTGGGTGCGTGACCAGCGGGGGCTCGAGGTCCTCGACCTCGACGGGGCGACCGCGCTGGTCGAGGTCCGTCAGGAGGGCGCCGAGCAGCACCTCGTCGCCGAGGCCACGAGCCGCGGCGACGTCCACGAGTTCGTCCGGGTCCGCCCGGCACTCAGCGAGATCTACCGGGAGGCCACCGCATGAGCACCGACCAGGACGCCGGCAGGAACACCGACCCCGCGTGGCTCCTCGTCACCCGCCGCGAGGTCGTCTCGCGGATCACCGACAAGTCGTTCCTGCTGGGCACCGCGTTCATGGTCGTGCTGATCGCGGGCTTCATCGGCTTCTCGGCCTGGCAGGAGGAGCGCACCGAGCGGATCACCCTCGCCGCCACGCCCGACGCGGTCGCGATGGCCGGGGCGATCGCCGAGGCCGCACCCGAGGTCGACGACACGGTCGAGGTCACGGTCCTCGAGACGGACGACGAGGCCGCCGCCGAGACCGCGCTGCGCGAGGACGAGGCCGATGCCTGGCTGCACCCCACCGACGACGGCTGGCAGCTGACGTCGGAGTCGAGCGAGCAGGACGCGCTGACCGCCGTCGCCCGCGCCGTCGTACGCCAGCAGGTCCTCGCCGACAACGCCGCGAGCGCGGGCACCTCCGTGGAGGCGCTCGAGGCCGGCAGCACGGTCACCACCGACTTCCTGCGCGGTGACGCCGAGCGGGCCGGCGTCGCCGAGGCCGTCGGCTTCGTGTTCGTCTTCCTGTTCTACTTCGCCGCGCTGGTCTTCGGCATGCAGCTGGCCTCCTCGGTGATCGAGGAGAAGCAGAGCCGCATCGTGGAGATCATCGCCGCAGCGATCCCGCTGCGGCACCTGCTGGCCGGCAAGGTCCTGGGCAACACCGCCCTGGCGATGATCCAGCTCCTGGTCTACCTCGCGGTGGGGCTGGTCGGGATGTCGTTCACGCCCTACAAGTCGTACGTGCCGGCGCTGTCCGGCCCGACGGCCTGGTTCATCGGGTTCTTCTTCGCCGGCTTCGTCGCACTGGCCTGCCTGTGGGCCGTCGCGGGCTCGCTCGCCTCCCGCACGGAGGACCTCCAGGCGACCTCGACCCCGCTGACGATGCTGATGCTCGTGATGTTCTTCGGCGGCGTCTCGCTCGACGGCCGCGCCCAGGTGATCGCGTCGTACGTCCCGCCGGTCTCGGCGGTCGTGATGCCCAAGCGGATCCTCGCCGGCGGCGTGGAGTGGTGGGAGCCGCTGCTCGCCCTGGGCCTGCTGGCCGTCTTCGCCGCCGTCACCGTCCGGATCGGCGAGCGCCTCTACCGCCGCGCGCTGCTGCAGACCGGTGGTCGGGTCAGCCTCCGCCAGGCCTGGGCCGCCGCCGAGTAGCCCCCGGCAGACGGGGACCTCAGAACAGGTCGACCAGCGACGAGGTCCCCGTCACCACGGCCCAGAACCGCAGCCCGCGGCCCAGCAGGCCGGTCACCATGAAGATCCAGAACGGGACGCCCAGGGTGCCGGCCAGCACGGCGGTCACGGCGTACGGCGGGATGCCGGTGCTCGCCGACACGAAGAGCAGGCCGGCGGTGAACCAGGGGCGGCCCTCGGCGCGTGCGTGCCACGTCTCGAGCGACGCCCTCGCCTTCGGCTTCTGCAGCTGGCGGTGCACCCACGGTGCGCGGTCGAGGTTCATGCCGCCCCAGTACCAGATGATCTTGCCCAGCATCTGGCCGACCGTGGCCGCGACGATCAGCCCCCACATGTGGTGCGGCGCCTGGGTGACGGCCACCGCGAGGATGGCCTCGATGTTGATCAGCGGGAGCAGGGCGGAGCCTATCGACGCGCCCAGCACGCTCCAGAAGAGCATCAGCCGACGGCTCCGGGCACGGGCAGTCCGATCCGCACCAGTCGGTGGAGTGACACGCACTTGAGGACCAGCAGGGCCGAGGCGATCGCCAGCCCCACCCACATCCAGCCGGTCACGAGCAGCAGCACGGCGAAGAGCGCGCTGTTGACGGCCTTGGCGGGCTTGGACCAGTTCCACAGCCAGATCGGCCGGTCGACGACGAAGAAGTAGTTGGGGCTGCGCACCGGCCACGCCAGGAACGCGATCGACAGGAAGAAGTCGACCACCATGAACTCGGCGAGATAGACGAAGATCGCGGGCGACAGGTCGGGCTGGAGCCACGCGAGACCGATGTAGAACGCTGCTGCGTTGAAGCGGTCGCACATGATGTCGAGGACCGCGCCGATCCGGGTCTCGCAGTCGCGGACCCGCGCGTAGAACCCGTCGAGCATGTCGCCGACCCAGTAGACGCCGAGTGCGACGACGAGCAGGGTCAGGCTCTGCTCGTAGGCCGCGGTCGCAGCCAGGACCACGGAGACAATGGTGCGGACCGCCGTGATCACCGTCGCGCCCGTCAGCAGCCGCTCGACGCGTACGCCGTAGAGGTTGTCCGGATCGGCCACCGGCTGCGCCGACCAACCCCCCTGCCCGCCCTGCTCCCCGCTCCCCACGGTGCGTGATGCTAGCGGGTCGCCGACCACAGGTCGGGCCACGCGTGGCCGAGCTCGAGGACGAGCTCGCGCAGCAGCGGCAGGCTGACCCCGACCACGTTGTGGTGGTCTCCCTCGATCCCGCGGATGAACGCGCCCCCGAACCCGTCGATCGTGAAGGCGCCCGCGACGTGCAGCGGCTCGCCCGTGGCGACGTACGCCTCGATCTCGTCGTCGCCGACGTCGGCGAAGTGGACGGCGGTCGACCCCGTGGCCGCCGCGACCCGTCCCGTGGCGGTGTCGCGGAGGCTGTGCCCGCTGTGCAGCACACCCGTACGCCCGCGCATCGCCTGCCAGCGCCGCCGTGCCTCGTCCGGGTCGCGGGGCTTGCCGAGCGCCTCGCCGTCGAGCTCGAGCACCGAGTCGCAGCCCAGGACGAGCGAGCCGGGCGGCACGTCGTCGCGCGCGGCGACCGCGGCGCACTTGAGCTCGGCGAGCTGGAGCGCGAGCTCGGCCGGAGGGAGGTCGCTCACCTGCGACTCGTCGACGCCGCTGACGACCACGGTCGGGTCGAGCCCAGCGGCCCGCAGCGTCGCGAGCCGCGCAGGTGAGGCCGAGGCGAGGACGAGCGTCGTCACATCCGCTCCAGGGCGGCGCGCAGCGGGTCGAGGCCGAGCGAGCCGAGGTCGAGCGCGGCCCGGTGGAACGCCTTGAGGTCGAAGTCGTCGCCCTGCCGCTCCTGCACACCGGCACGGGCCTCGAGCCAGATCCGCTCGCCGACCTTGTAGGACGGCGCCTGCCCGGGTAGGCCGAGGTAGCGCTTGACCTCGAACTGGATGAACTCGTCGTCCATCCGGCAGTGCAGCCGCATGAACTCCAGGCCCAGCTCGGGCGTCCAGGTCTCACCGGGGTGGAAGGGGGCGCCGTGGGCGCCGAGGCGGTTGTCCTCGGGGATCCTCAGCTCGAGGTGCATGCCGATGTCGACGATGACGCGCGCCGCGCGCAGCGACTGCGCGTCGAGCATCCCGAGGAGGTCGGCAGGGTCGTCGAGGAAGCCGAGCTCCTCCATCAGCCGCTCGGCGTACAACGCCCAGCCCTCGCCGTGGCCGCTGCACCAGCACATCAGTCGCTGCCACCGGTTGAGGGTGTCGCGGCGGTAGGCGGTCTGCGCCACCTGCAGGTGGTGGCCGGGGACGCCCTCGTGGAAGACGGTGGTGACCTCGCGCCAGGGGTGGAAGTCGTCGATGCCGTCGGGCACCGACCACCACATCCGGCCCGGGCGCTCGAAGTCCTCCGACGGCCCGGTGTAGTAGATGCCGCCGTCGTTGGTGGGCGCGAGCATGCACTCGATGCGGCGGATCGGCTCCGGGATGTCGAAGTGCACGTCGGCCATGGCGGCGACCGTGCGGTCGGCGAGCTGCTGCATCCAGTCGCGGAACGCCTCGCGGCCGTGCACCACGCGCTCGGGGTCGGCGTCGAGGTGCGCGACGGCCGCGTCGACGTCGGCCCCGGGGACGATCCGCTCGGCGGTGGCGGCCATGAGGTCGAAGAGCCGCTGGAGCTCGGCCCAGCCCCAGGCGTACGTCTCGTCGAGGTCGACCCCGGCGCCGAGGAAGTAGCGGCTCGCGAGGGCGTACACCTCGCGGCCCACGCCTTCCTTCTCCCTGCCCTGCGGCTCGAGCTCGTCGCTGAGGAACAGCCCGAACGCCGCCGTCGCGGCGCTCGCGGCACCCGCGAGGGCGCGGAGCCCGGCTCCGTCGACGGACGTGTCACCGGCACCGAGCCGGTCGGCGAGACCGAGGTAGAAGTCGCCCGCCTCGCCGGTCTGGCCGGTCCAGCGACGTACCTGCTCGGCCACCTCGGCGTACTGCCGGGCCGCGACGACGTTGCCCTTGCGGGCCTCGTCGGCGAGCGTGACGCGCAGCCCCTCGAGGGCGGCTGGCACGCCGGCGAGGCGGGACGCGATCGCCGCGACCGCCTCCTCGCCCTCGGTCGGCATCAGGTCGAAGACGCCCCGGATCTCGTGCAGCGGGCTCCACAGCACCGACATCCGCGACCGGTTCACCCCGGCCTCCTCCAGCTCGATCTCGAGGCGGGTGCGTTCCAGGAACGCGTCCTTCGCCGCGGCCTCGCGGTCGTCGACAGGTGTGGCGGCCTCGACGGCGGCGACGGCCGCCCGCGCCAGGGCCAGCCGGGCGTCGAAGCCCGCGGGGGAGAAGTCCGTGAGCTCGTGCTCGTGGCCGCTGACGCCGATCGAGGTCGCCGTCAGCGGGTCGAGTGCGCAGTAGTCGTCGACGTAGGCGTCGCAGAGGGCGTCGATGGTGCGGTCGGTCGTCGAGGCGTCGGTCACGCGGCGACCCTAGCCCCGCGCCGGTGGCGGTCCTCCGCCGACAGTGGAGCGCGCGGCCGCTAGGTCCGGTCGTACGCTCCACTGTCGCCGATCTGGCACGTGGGTCCGCATGGGCGCACGCGTTGCTGCCACCCGCGCTGCCGCAGCACCTCACCCACGATGGCCGCCAGCCGGCACGGGTCGAGGACCTGCGCCCACCCGGGCCGGAGCGTGACGTGGTCGCTGAGCGACGCGTCGAGGTCGCGCTGGAGGTCGGACCAGCGGTCGGTCGCGTCGCGGTGGCCGAAGGCGCCGTCGAGCTCGACGAGCGTGCGCTGGTCGCCGTAGCGCACGTCGCGGCACACGAGGCCCGATGCGGTGCGCTGGCGGAGCTGGCGCTGCCCCGAGGGCAGTCCGTGCGCGCGCTCGACGTCACGCAGGTATCGCCGCTCGAGGACCGACCGCGTGCCGGCCGCGACGTCGGTGAGCACCTCGGCGAGCAGGGCCCGCTGCCTGAGCCGGGGGAGGTCGGCGATCGTCTCCACCAGTCGGTCGGCGGTCGTGAAGCCCTGGTGCACGGCGTCGGAGAGCAGCGCGACGGCTCCTGCCTCGTCGCGCGCGGACGCCGCCTTGAGGAGGGCGAAGTCGAACGTGGCTCGGGGCGGACGGCGGTGGTCCTGCACCCACCGCGCAAGGTCGGCGACGCGCTCGAGCACGACCCCGTCCGGCGGGCGGATCCGTCGCTCTCTCCCGACCACGAGGTGTATCGGTCGGCTGCCGCTGGTCGTCGGCGCCCGGTCCCTCGTCATCCCGTGCGCGTCGAGCGCCGACTCACGGTGGAGCGCGGCGGGTGCGCAGGCAAGAACCGCAGCCCACTCGAGCTGGCGGCGGGACGGCCGGCCGGTGTGCGAGACGTAGACCTGCCGATGCACCTCGACCAGCTCCCGACGCGCGAGCATGCGGCGTACGTCGTTGCGCGAGGCGCCGACCGACACCAGCTGGTGCCGCGCCACCACGCCGTCTTGGTCACGCAGCAGCCGGCGCAGGGCCGCGTGGTCGAGCGTGCTGGTCGCGCGGGTCGGCATCCCCCGACCATGACGGGGCCGTCCGTGCTCGCACCACCACCCGGGCGGCATCTGTGGACAGGAGGACTCGACAGTGGAGCGCGCGGCCGCTAGGTCCGGCCGTACGCTCCACTGTCGGCGCGTGGACGCGGGCGCTAGCGCGGCAGGCCGCTGGCCCGCCAGGCGCCGGGACCGCTGCGGTGGGTCTGGCGCACCCCGCGGGCGGGGTGGTTCCAGACGGGTCGTGGCCGCCTCGGCGGCTCGCCCGTGCCGGAGCCCAGGGCCGAGAAGACCGCGACGAGTGCCGCGATCTCCTCGGGGGTGGCGTCGGGGTTGACGACACGCAACACCGGCTCGGAGCTCGCTGCGCGCGCACCGTCCGTCGGTTCCGACGAAGCAGGGCTCACTTCGTTCGCCGCTTCATCGGTCACAGCGGGATGTTCCCGTGCTTCTTGGCCGGCAGGGTCTCCCGCTTGGTGCGCAGCAGCCGCAGGGCGCGGACGACCTCGATGCGGGTCTCGTGGGGCGCGATGACGGCGTCGATGTAGCCGCGCTCGGCCGCGATGTAGGGGTTGGCGAGTGTGGTCTCGTACTCGTCGATGAGCTCGGCGCGTCGGGCCTCGACGTCCCCGCCGTCCTCCGCGACCTTCTTGAGGGTCTTGCGGTGCAGGATGTTGGCGGCTCCCTGGGCGCCCATCACCGCGATCTGGGCGGTGGGCCAGGCGACGTTGATGTCGGCGCCGAGGTGCTTGGAGCCCATCACGTCGTAGGCGCCGCCGTAGGCCTTGCGGGTGATCACGGTGATCAGCGGGACGGTCGCCTCGGCGTAGGCGTAGATGAGCTTGGCACCGCGGCGGATGATGCCGTCCCACTCCTGGTCGGTGCCGGGCAGGAAGCCGGGCACGTCGACGAAGGTCAGGACCGGGAGGTTGAAGGCGTCGCAGAACCGGACGAACCGCGCGGCCTTCTCGGAGGCGTCGATGTCGAGGGTGCCGGCGAACTGCATCGGCTGGTTGGCCACGACTCCGACGGACTGGCCCTCGACGCGGCCGAAGCCGACGATGATGTTGGGCGCGAACAGCTCCTGGACCTCGAGGAACTCCTCGTCGTCCACGACGGCGGTGATCACGTCGTGCATGTCGTAGGGCTGGTTCGGGGAGTCCGGGATGATCGTGTCGAGCGACCGGTCGAGGTCGGTGACCTCCATGTCGGGTGCCTCGTCGAGGACGGGGGCCGGGTCGAGGTTGTTCTGCGGGAGGTAGGACAGCATCGCCTTGACGTAGTCGATGGCGTCCTCCTCGTCGGAGGCCATGTAGTGGGCGTTGCCCGACTTGGTGTTGTGCGTGCGCGCGCCACCGAGGTCCTCCATCGTGACGTCCTCGCCGGTGACGGTCTTGATGACGTCGGGACCGGTGATGAACATCGCGGAGGTCTTGTCGACCATGACCGTGAAGTCGGTGACCGCGGGGGAGTAGACGTGGCCGCCGGCGCAGTTGCCCATGATCAGGCTGATCTGCGGGATCACGCCGGAGGCGTGGACGTTGCGGCGGAAGATCTCGCCGTAGAGGCCGAGGGAGACCACGCCCTCCTGGATGCGGGCGCCGGCGCCCTCGTTGATGCCGATGATCGGGCAGCCGGTCTTGATCGCGAGGTCCATGACCTTGGTGATCTTCTCGCCGTAGACCTCGCCCAGCGAGCCGCCGAAGACGGTGAAGTCCTGGCTGAACACGCACACCATGCGGCCGTTGACCTCGCCGTAGCCGGTGACGACACCGTCGCCGTAGGGGCGGGTCTTCTCGAGGCCGAACGCGGTCGAGCGGTGCCGGGCGAGCTCGTCGAGCTCGACGAAGGTGCCCTCGTCGAAGAGCATCTCGATGCGCTCGCGGGCGGTGCGGCGGCCCTTGGCGTGCTGCTTCTCGATCGCCTTGTCCGACCCGGCGTGCACCGCCTCGTCGAGGCGACGCTCGAGGTCGGCGAGCTTGCCGGCGGTCGTGTGGATGTCGATGTCCATCTCCTGCGGGGGGACGTCGGTGCCTTCACCCGGCTGTGCGCTCACGCGGTGGCCTCCTGTGGCTGGGGTCGGTCGCCAGGGGCGTCGTGCCCCGGGCCCGGTCTCTGGGGCAATCTAGACCCCATGACGTCCAGCCCGGCACCTCGCCCACCCCTCGACCCCGGCCGGCTCGCGACGCCCGCGGGCTGGCGCGTGGAGGTGGTGGAGGCGACCCCCTCGACCAACGCCGCGCTCACCGAACGGGCCCGGGCGGGCGAGCAGCCCGGCCTGGTCCTGGTCACCGAGCACCAGACGGCCGGGCGCGGACGCCTCGACCGGGCGTGGGAGACGCCGGCCCGGTCGTCGCTGACGTTCTCGGTGCTGCTGCGACCCGACGTGCCCGCGACCTCCTGGTCGTGGCTGCCGCTCCTCACCGGGTACGCCGTGCAGGCCGCGCTCGCGGACCGGCTGCCCGACATCGCGCTGAAGTGGCCCAACGACGTGCTGGTCGACGACGGTTCCGGTGCGGGACGCAAGGTCTGCGGCATCCTGGTCGAGCGGGTCGAGGCCCCGGACGGTCCGATGGCGGTCGTCGGGGTCGGCGTCAACGTCGACCAGACCCTCGACGAGCTCCCGGTCGCGACCGCGACCTCGGTCTTCCTCGAGACCGGGGAGCCGGTCGAGCGGACGGGTCTGCTCGGCCAGGTGCTCGGCTCGCTGCACGGCCTCCAGGGCCTGCTCGACGACGTCGACTCCCTGCGCCGGGCGTACGCGCACGTCTGCGTCACCCTCGGCCGCACCGTCGACGTCCACCTGCCGGGCGGCGACGTACGCCGTGGCGAGGCCCTCGACATCGACGCCACCGGCGCGCTGGTGGTCGCGACCGACGACGGCGCGCTCACCGTGGCCGCCGGCGACGTGGTGCACGTCCGCTCCGCCTGATCGTCGCGGCGCGACCTGCCTAGAAGTCGGGTGCACCGGGTGACATGATCGGCGCGTGGCCTACCCGAGCAAGCTCCTCAACCCCGGAGAGCACGTCGTCGTCTCCACGCGGACGCACGCCAAGGCGCTGATCTTCCCGGGCCTCGGAGTGATCGTGGCGCTCGCCCTGGCCCTCTTCGTCACCGGCCTCGTCGACGACGGCGTCGTGCGGATCGCCGTGTGGGTGCTGTTCCTCGCGGTGGTCGTCTGGTTCCTCGTCGGGCCGTTCCTGCGGTGGGCGACGACGACCTACACGTTCACCAACCGCCGCTTCATCAAGCGCTCCGGCTTCATCTCGAAGGAGGGCCGCACGATCCCCCTCAACCGGATCAGCGGCGTGGACTTCGAGATCGGCGTCATCGACCGCATCTTCGGCTGCGGCACGTTGGTCGTCTCCGACGCCAGCACCGACGGCAGCGTCGAGCTCTACGACATCCCCGACGTCGAGAAGGTCCAGCTCCAGGTCTCCGACGAGCTCCACCGCCTCGCCAGCGGCGACCGCCGGGACGATGGCGCCTGACCGCAGGCGCCGCGGCGAGCTGCCCGACTCCGGCGCCGAGGGTGCGCCGGGCGAGCAGCTCGACCACGCGATCCTGCGCAGCACCCCGCAGTTCAACGCGCTCGAGGTGGCGGCCGAGACCGGGGTGACGATCGACCAGACGCGCCGGCTGTGGCGAGCCCTCGGCTTCCCGGAGTTCAGCGGGGAGAAGGCCTACACCGCCGCCGACATCGAGGCCGTCGCGACGGTGATGGGCTTCGTCGACTCGGGCGCGGTCGACTTCGACATGGCGGTCAACCTCACCCGGGGCGTGGGGCAGACCATGGCGCGGCTCGCCGACTGGGAGGTCTCCACGCTCGTCAGCCGGGTGGAGGAGATGGAGGCCGGTGAGGAGGCCACCGGCTCGCGCATCGGGTCGGCGAGGCGCCTCATCGACGAGGTCAACCCGCCCTTCGAGCGGCTCCTGGTCTACGCCTGGCGGCGCCACCTCGCAGCCGCGGTCGGCCGGATCGAGGCGATGGGCGCCAAGGACGAGGACCTCCACACGATCGACGTGACCGTCGGGTTCGCCGACCTGGTCTCGTTCACCGCGTTGTCCAACACCCTCGACCGCGACGAGATCGGCGACCTCGTCGAGGTCTTCGAGAGCCGGTGCCAGGACGTCGTGGCGCGCTACGGCGGACGCATCATCAAGAGCCTCGGCGACTCGGTCCTGTTCGTCACCAACACCGCCGAGGAGGCGGTCGGGGTGGCCGAGGGGATCATCAACGTGATCGGCCGCGACGCCAAGATGCCCGACGTACGCCTCGGCCTGGCCAGCGGCCCGGTCGTCCAGCGTCTCGGCGACATCTTCGGCCCGCCGGTCAACATGGCCGCCCGGCTCACGCAGGTCGCACGCCGCAACCGGCTGATCGTCGACCAGAACACCGCCGACCTGCTGCCGACGGAGGAGTGGGAGAACCGGCGGCTGCCGGCGCGTCCGGTCCGGGGGTTCGGCCTGGTGGAGCCCGTGGCCGTACGCCGGCGCTGAGCGCGTGGCGCCCGAGGTGGACCAGACCACTCGGGCATTTTTCGTCCATAAGGACCACCCGGGCCGCGTGCGGTCCTTACGTTCAGCGCGTGTTGGCTGTGCAAGACGTGCGACTGGACCCCGGCTCCCGACGGGTGTGGCGTGGCGAGCGTGAGATCACGCTCTCCCGCAAGGAGTTCCAGCTGCTGCATGCCCTGATGGCGCGTCCGGGCGACATCGTCACCCGCGGTGAGCTGATGGCCGACGTGTGGCAGACGTCGTTCTACACCAACTCCAAGACCATCGACGTCCACCTGGGCTGGCTGCGCCGCAAGCTCGGCGACGACCCGCGGAGCCCGACGCTGATCACCACGCACCGCGGGCGCGGCCTGCGCTTCGAGTCGTCGGCGGACACCGTCGCCAGCTGAGCCCAGGCCTTCTATAGGCTCGCGTCGTGTCCTCGACCGGTTCGCACCGTGCCCCCACGCTCGCCGTCGTCGGAGGAGGCCAGCTGGCCCGGATGATGGCCCAGCCCGCGATCGCGCTCGGCCTCCCGCTGCGCCTGCTCGCCGAGGCCGAGGGCGTCTCCGCGGCCCAGGTGATCCCCGACCACCTGGTCGGCGACTACACCGACCTGCCGACGCTGCGGAAGGTCACCGACGGCGCCGCGGTGGTCACCTTCGACCACGAGCACGTCCCGACCGACCACCTGCACGCGCTCGAGGCGGACGGCATCGCCGTACGCCCCGGGCCGGGCGCCCTCGTCCACGCCCAGGACAAGGCGGTGATGCGCCGTCGGCTCGCCGAGCTCGACGTGCCGTGCCCGCGCAACGCCGTGGTCACCTCGACCGCGGAGGTCGAGGCCTTCGGGCTGCCGTGCGTCCTGAAGACCACGCGTGGCGGCTACGACGGCAAGGGTGTGTGGGTGGTCCGCGCGCTCGACGAGGCGCAGGTCGCCTTCGACACCGCCGCGGCCGCCGGCGTCGAGGTGCTGGCCGAGGAGCTCGTCGACTTCCGGCGCGAGCTCTCCGCCCTCGTCGCCCGGGCGCCCAGTGGTCAGGCCGCGGCGTACCCGGTCGTCGCCTCGACCCAGCTCGACGGCATCTGCCACGAGGTCATCGCCCCGGCGCCCGACCTCGCGCCCGCCCTGTCCGGTCAGGCGCAGGAGATCGCCCTGCGGATCGCCGGTGCGCTCGACGTCACGGGCATCCTCGCCGTCGAGCTCTTCGAGACGACGGACGGCCGGATCCTGGTCAACGAGCTGGCCATGCGTCCCCACAACACCGGCCACTGGTCCCAGGACGGCGCCGTGACGTCCCAGTTCGAGAATCATCTGCGCGCCGTCATGGACCTCCCGCTGGGCTCGCCGGCCCCGCGCAGTCGCTGGACCGTGATGGTCAACATCCTCGGCGGACCCACCGACACCGGTCACCTCTACGACGGCCTGCCGCACGCGATGGCGCGCGACCCGCACCTGCGGGTGCACTTCTACGGCAAGGACCTCCGCCCGGGCCGGAAGGTCGGCCACGTCAACGCCTTCGGCGACGACCTGGACGACTGCCTCGAGCGTGCCCGGCACGCCGCGTCGTGGTTCCGCGGGGACCTGGGCGACGAGAGCGAATGACCAGAGCAACGAGGGACAGGTGGAGGACCGGATGAGCGAGACGCAGGGACAGCAGTCGGCCGTGAAGGTCGGCATCGTGATGGGCTCCGACTCCGACTGGCCGGTGATGCAGGCCGCCGGCGAGATCCTCACCGAGCTCGGTGTCGGGTGGGAGGCCGACGTCGTGTCCGCCCACCGGATGCCGACCGAGATGGTCGAGTGGGGCCGCCAGGCCCACACGCGCGGGCTGTCGGTGATCATCGCCGGCGCCGGGGGAGCGGCCCACCTCCCGGGGATGCTCGCCTCGGTGACGCCGCTGCCCGTGATCGGCGTCCCCGTCCCGCTGAAGTACCTCGACGGGATGGACTCCCTGCTGTCGATCGTGCAGATGCCCGGCGGCATCCCGGTCGCCACCGTCGCCATCGGCAACGCGAAGAACGCCGGCATCCTCGCGGCGAGGATCCTCGCCACCAGCGACCCCGCCCTCCAGCAGCGCCTCGTCGACTACCAGGCCGAGCTCGCCGAGACCGCGCACGCCAAGGGCGAGGTCGTACGCCGGGCGGCCGCGGGCGACAGCCGCCGGGTGGGCTTCTAGCGTCGGCTACCGGTCCCGGTCGCGCACGCGGCCGCGGAGGGCCTTGGTCGAGGCCCGCTCCTTCTTCGCCTTGAGCCGTCGCTCCTTCGACCCACGCGAGGGTCGCGTCGGTCGACGCGGTGGGGGAGGAGGGGCGAGCGCTTCCCGCAGCAGGTCCGCAAGCCGCTCGCGTGCGGCCACGCGGTTGCGGTGCTGCGAGCGGTGCTCGGAGGCGGCGATCGACACCCGCCCGTCGGGCCACCGTCGCAGGGCACGGGCGCGCTGGGTGTCGGTGAGCGCCCCCGAGGCGGCGACGTCGTACTCCAGCTCCACGCGCGAGTCGGTCGTGTTGACGGACTGACCGCCCGGGCCCGCGGACTTCGAGAACCGCTCGACCAGCTCGGCCGCAGGCACCACCAGACCCTCGGGCAGGCCGGGTCCGGCCGGGACATGGAGGTCGCGCACGCCTCCATTGTGGACGTCTAGGGTTCGTGGCATGACCACACGCTGGGGAATCGCCGCGACGGGCGGGATGGCCGCCGCCTTCGCCTCCGACCTGGCCCACCTTCCGGACGCCGAGGTCGCCTTCGTCGGCAGCCGCTCGGCGGAGGCCGCCCGTGGCTTCGCCACGCGCTTCGGCGGCGCGGACTGCGGCGCGGGGACGTACGCCGACCTGGTCGAGGCGGGTCGCCGGGGGGAGGTCGACGTGGTCTACGTCGCGACCCCCCACCCGCAGCACCACGCGCTCGCCCTCGCCGCGATCGGGGCCGGGACGCCGCTGCTCGTCGAGAAGGCTTTCACTGCGACCCTGGCAGGAGCCGAGGAGGTGGTCGCCGCCGCCCGCGACGCCGGCGTCTTCTGCATGGAGGCGATGTGGACCCGCTTCCAGCCCGCGGTCGCGCACGCCCGTGCCCTGGTCGACGCGGGCGAGATCGGGGAGCTCCTGCTCGTCCAGGCCGACTTCGGCGCGCAGCGCGACTACGACCCGACCAGCCGGCTCTTCGACCTCGCGCTCGGCGGCGGGTCGGTGCTCGACCTCGGCGTCTACACCGTCTCGCTCGCGCAGCACCTCCTCGGGCGCCCCGACCGGGTCACGGCCACCGGCACGACCTACCCCAACGGCGCCGACCGGTCGGCGGCGATCCAGTTCGCGTACGCCGACGGGCGGGCCGCGTCGCTGACCTGCACCCTCGCGAGCCAGACACCCGGCCGCGCGATCCTGGTGGGCACCCAGGGATCGCTCGAGCTCGTGCCGCCCTTCTACCACCCCACCCGGGTGGTCGTGCGCCGCAACGGGCAGGAGCCGCAGGAGGTCGAGCTGCCACCCACCGGTCGCGGGTACGCCCACCAGGCCGAGGAGGTCCAGCGCTGCCTGGCCGCCGGCCTCACCGAGAGCCCGGTGATGCCGCTGTCCGACACCCTCGACGTGATGTGGGTGCTGGAGGAGGCGCTCGGGCAGCTCGGCATCACCATGGCCGAGGCCCCGCTGCACGGCTGACGCAGGTGCGTTCCTAGCGCCCGCGCCTACGCCACTCGATGGCCGGACAGGTGTCCATCACCATCGGCACCCCGGCCGCCGTCGTACGGGCGAAGGCGTCCTGGTCGACGACGCCGAGCTGGAACCAGACGCCCTTGGCGCCGATCGCGACCGCCTGGTCGGCGAACTCCCCGGCGGCCTCGGAGCGGCGGAACACGTCGACGACGTCCACGGGGAACGGCACCTCGGCGAGTGAGGCGTACCCCTGCTCGCCGAGCACCGCGGGTGCGCCCGGGTCGGCGAAGACCGGGTGGATCGGCACGATCCGCTTGCCGCGGGACTGGAGCAGGGACGCGATCGAGTACGCCGTACGGCCGGGGTCGCCGGACAGGCCCACCACGGCCCAGGTCCCGAGGTCGTCCAGCATCCGCTCGACGGTGCCGGGGTCCTGCCAGTCGTTGCTCACGGTCGTCATGCGGCCCACGGTAGTCAGGGGAGGGGAGCGAGCCCGGCACGGGAATACCCCATGGGGTATTGGTGCTGTACTCGGTGAGGCGGCCGCCGACCGGTCGCCCGAGCCAACCGGGAGGAGCCACCCATGAGCACCGTCGACCTGACCACTGCCGACTTCGAGACCACCATCGCCGACAACGAGATCGTGATCGTCGACTTCTGGGCGTCCTGGTGCGGCCCGTGCCGCCAGTTCGCCCCCGTCTTCGCAGCCGCCTCGGAACAGCACTCCGACATCGTGTTCGCCAAGGTGGACACCGAGGCCGAGCAGGCGCTCGCCGCGGCCGCCCGGATCACCTCGATCCCGACCCTGATGGCCTTCAAGGACGGCGTGCTCGTCTTCTCGCAGCCGGGCGCGCTGCCGGCCGCGGCCCTCGAGGAGCTGATCACGGCGGTCCGCGGTCTCGACGTCGAGGCCGCGCTCCGCGAAGCGGCGGTCAGCGAGCGCCAGGGCGCCTGACGCCACGGCTGCGCCTCGCGGGGTGGCCAGCGCCACACGGCTGGCCACTCCTCCGAGAAGCTTGGACGTCCTAGAATCCGGGCCATGAGCGAGTTCCCCCTCTACGCCCTGTCCGAGGAGCACCAGGCCATCCGCGAGGCGGTCCGCGCGGTCGCCGACGCCAAGATCGCGCCGTTCGCCGCGGCCGTCGACGAGGAGGCGCGCTACCCGCACGAGGCTGCCGAGGCGCTGCTCGCGTCCGACTTCCACGCCCCGCACGTGCCGGAGGCGTACGGCGGTGCCGGCGCGGACGCGCTCGCCACCGTCCTCGTGATCGAGGAGGTCGCCCGCGCGTGCGTGTCGTCCTCGCTGATCCCCGCGGTCAACAAGCTCGGCTCGCTGCCGGTGCAGATCGCGGGCTCCGAGGAGCTCAAGCAGACCTACCTGACCAAGCTCGCCAAGGGCGAGGGCGGTTTCTCCTACTGCCTCTCCGAGCCGGACGCCGGCTCCGACGCGGGTGGCATGAAGACCCGGGCGGTCCGCGACGGTGACGAGTGGGTGCTCGACGGCGTGAAGCGCTGGATCACCAACGCCGGCGAGTCGGAGTTCTACACGGTCATGGCCGTCACCGACGCCGAGAAGAAGACCCGCGGCGGCATCTCCGCCTTCGTGGTCGAGAAGTCCGACGAGGGTGTCTCCTTCGGCGCCCCGGAGAAGAAGCTCGGCATCAAGGGCTCGCCGACCCGCGAGGTCTACCTCGACAAGGTCCGCATCCCCGCCTCCCGCATGATCGGCGAGGAGGGCAGCGGCTTCACCACCGCGATGAAGACCCTCGACCACACCCGCGTCACCATCGCCGCACAGGCCGTGGGCGTCGCGCAGGGAGCGCTCGACTACGCCCTGGAGTACGCCAAGGAGCGCCAGCAGTTCGGGAAGTCGATCGCGGACTTCCAGGGCATGCAGTTCATGCTCGCCGACATGGGCATGAAGGTCGAGGCCGCCCGCCAGATGACGTACGCCGCCGCAGGTCGCTCCGAGCGCGGCGACGACGACCTCACCTTCTTCGGTGCGGCTGCCAAGTGCTTCGCCTCCGATGTCGCGATGGAGGTCACCGTCAACGCCGTGCAGGTGCTCGGCGGCTACGGCTTCACCCGCGACTACCCGGTCGAGCGGATGATGCGCGACGCCAAGATCACCCAGATCTACGAGGGCACCAACCAGGTCCAGCGCATCGTGATGGCGCGCCAGCTCCTTGCAGGGGTTCAGTCACAGCTCTGACCTGCGGGTTTGCGGTCCAAAGCGGCGAATCCTGTGGCCATGGTGCCAGACAGGCGCGACGTGACAATGGCCGAGTTCGGCATCTTCAAGCACCGAGACGCACCCGTCCGCACGGTCTGTGTGTCGCTTGTGTGACACGTCCGCGACCGTGATCCTGCTCGACGACGAGCACGAGCGCCGGCCGGCCGCCGTTCCGGCGGATCGGCATGTGAGGACGGCAACTGGGTACGGTGTTGCTGATGCGCACGCACGCGACGTTGCTCTTGAAGCCAGCCCACGGATGGCTGGTTGCCTGCGTGATGGCCTCGCTCTTCGTCCTGATGGGAGCCTCCGGCGATGACGTGTTCGCGCGCCATGTCGGCATGTCGGTCTCCGCGTCCCCGACGTCCGGCGCCGCCCCTGGAGCCGACAGCCTGACCGTGCCGACGGACCCCTGGCTGGCCGCCGGCGAGGTTCTGACCGTCCGGCCTGACCACAGCAGCGACGACCGCGGCACTGCCGCTCACACGCTTCACCTGCTCGGCGCCTGCTTGGCGATCTTGTGCGCCGCTGCGGTGCTTCTGCATCGCCGCGGATGGTGGCCCGGGTCAACACACGCGACTGCAGCACTGTCACCGCGGCTGACGTTTCCCGCCTCCTGGCTCGCGCGCGTGCTCAGGGGCCCTCCGCCCCGAGATCCGCCTCGCTTCTCTCCGGTGATCCGGACCTGAGGGCTGGTGCGTTCGCCTGCGCCACGGCTTGGCCGTGACGCGACTACGCACACCCGTACAGCAGGTCCACACCAACGAGAGACGGAGAGAAGACAATGTCCAGCACGATCACCGAGATGATGAAGACCTACCCCGCCGAGATCAACGCCGACCGCGAGCTCCTGGCACAGTGCGTGGCCGCGTGCGTGGAGTGCGCCCAGACGTGCACTGCGTGCGCCGATGCGTGCCTGAGCGAGGAGATGGTCGCCGAGCTGACCAAGTGCATCCGCACGAACGCCGACTGCGCCGACATCTGCGAGACCACCGGACGGGTGCTGTCACGCCACACCGGCTACGACGCGAACATCACCCGGGCGGTGCTCCAGGCGTGCGCGCAGGCGTGCAAGTCCTGCGCCGAGGAGTGCGAGCAGCACGCCGAGATGCACGAGCACTGCCGCATCTGCGCCGAGGCGTGCCGCCGCTGCGAGGACGCCTGCAACCGCGTCCTGGCCGCCATCGGCTGAGAACCGACCGCACCGGCGGATGACCGGCCCCGCGGGGCCGGTCATCCGTGCCGCCGCGCACGCAAGCGCGGACCACAGACTGGAAGGACCGACGACCACCATGACTCAGCACGAGCAGAACGACCAGCGCCAGGACCAGCACGAGGACAACAGCTCCAGCGGCAACAGCCCAGACCACGACGGCCGGCACGAGGCGAAGATGTACCTGCGTTTCGGCCTGATGATCGCGACGTCGACCCTCGTGATGTTCGCCCTCACCTACACCAACGCCTTCAGCGCCGACCATGTCCGCTTCAGCGAGGAGCGCCTCTACATGGCGCTGCTCATGGGCGCGGCGATGGCGCTCATCATGCTGGCCTTCATGTGGGGGATGATGTATCGCAACCGCACGGTGAACGTCGCCATCGTCGTGGGAGCGCTCGTCCTCGGTGGCACGGCGCTCTACCTGTCCCGCTCCCAGGCGCTCGTCGACGACGAGAGCTACATGAAGGCGATGATCCCGCACCACTCCATCGCCATCCTGACCAGCGAGAGGGCCGGAATCGAGGACGTCCGGGTGCGCGAGCTGGCCGACGGCATCACGGCCGCGCAGCGCAAGGAGATCAAGGAGATGGACTGGCTGGTCCAGGACATCGAGGAGAACGGCCCGGCCACGACGTCGGAGGAGGCCGAGCAGCGACCGGTCCCGAACTTCGAGGGCACGGCCACGGGTCAGCGGGACGCTTGGCGCGCCGCGCAGACACTTCTGCGTGCGCTTCTCGCTCTCCCGTTGGTCGGCAACGTGGCCCGCTGATCTCTCGGCGTCTGGAGGCCTGACCGGGGGCCACAACTCTTCGGTCAGGCCTCCACCACCCGGCGCGGGCGCATGTCTGTTACGAACGGACCAGCCTGGTGATGGCGCTCATCGCCTCATCCACCCCCGGCTGACTGTCGTCACGAGGGTTCAAGGTCGCGTGCGCGACGCAGCGGCGCATGTGCTCGTCGAGCAGAGTCAACGCGACGCTCTGCAACGCCCGGGTCGCAGCAGCCACCTGGGTGAGGACGTCGATGCAGGACGCGTCGGAGTCGACCATGCGCTCCAGCCCCCGGACCTGGCCCTCGATCTTGTGCAACCGGATGAGCACGGCCCGCTCGTCGGTGATGCACCGTGGCTCGGCGTTCATCGCGTTCATCGCGTTCATCGCCTACTTCTTCGCCGTTGATGGACTGCCGGGCCGTGGCCCGCACCCCATTCCTGATGGTCGTCGCGGTGGGCGCTGCGACCGCAGCGACCTGCACCTCCACCGTGCGACACGTCACCCATCGGAAAGGGCGAGGAACTGTGAAGATCCGTTGAAGACTGCGGCGTGGGCCGTAGGGCGCTCGGCTAGACGCCGGCGGGAAGACGAACGGTGAACGTAGCGCCCTGTCCGTTTCCGGCGCTGGTGGCGGAGATGCCGCCGCCGTGCGCCTCGACGAGTGCCTTCGCGATGGCCAGGCCGATGCCGGAACCTCCCTGGCGCCGGTCCCGGCCGGTGTCGGCGCGGTAGAAGCGGTCGAACAGGTGCGCCAGGTGTTCGGTCGCGACGCCCTCGCCCGTGTCGGCGACCCGGTACTCGACCCACTCTCCAACGCGACGGCACGTCAACATGACTGTCCCGCTCGCGGGCGTGTGGCGCAGCGCGTTGTCGAGCAGATTGCCGAGCACCTGGCCGAGGCGGTCGGCGTCCACGCTCACCTGGCCCGCGTCGTCCAGGTCGGCGACCAGGCGCACACCCTTGGCGGTGAACCGATCACGGGCGGCTTCGGCGGCCGTGCGTGCCAGCGCAGCGGCGTCCACTGGGGCTGGGCTGACGTGCGTGGCTTCCTCGGCGCGGGACAGGGCGGTCATGTCCTCGGCGAGTCGTCGGAGCCGGCCGGTGGAGCCGCGGACCACAGCCAACGTGTTCTCGTCGAGCGGCCGGATGCCGTCCTCGACGGCCTCGAGGTGCGCGTCGATGGTGGCCAGCGGGGTGCGCATCTCGTGTGCCAGGTCGGCCAGCATCTGTCGTCTGGTCTGCTCAGTGGCCGCCAGCCTCTCCGCCAGCCGGTTGTAGCTGAGCGCCAGCGTCGTGAACTCCTCACCCAGGCCCGGGTCGGCGACCCGGGCGCCGTAGGTACCGGTCGCGATCTGCGACGCGGCGGCGGCGACGGCGTCGATCGATCGCTGCACCCGACGGCTGAAGTACCACGACACGGCCAGCGCGGCGAGCACCGAGGCCACCAGCGCCAACCCGATGGACACCAGCAGCGCCGACGCGAACGCCTCCTCCAGGTGGCCGGTCTCCTCGACCGTGTGGTCGTCCCCGGCCCGCTCGAGGTGGTTGGCGAAGATCGTGGGTCCGACCAGGGAGGCCACCAGCCACGTGGTGAGCGCACCGGCCACCAGGACGAGCGCCTGCGCGACCAGCAGCCGGGCCGCAAACCGAGCCCGCGTGCGGCGCGGGTGCGACGGTGGGGTGATCGGAGCGTCGTTCACTGCCCCGCGCCCATCCGGTAGCCGACACCGCGAACCGTGCGCACGAACCGGCCCTCGACGGGGCCGTCGCCGAGCTTGCGGCGCAGGTGCCCGACATGCACGTCGACCAGGTGCTCGTCACCCACCCACGACGGCCCCCAGACGGCCTCGATGAGCTGATGGCGGCTGAACGCCATCCGAGGGTGTTCGGACAAGGTGGCGAGCAGGTCGAACTCGGTGCGCGTCAACGCCACCGTCTCGCCGTCCAGCCACACGTCGCGACCGACCGGGTCCACCGCCAGCGTCCCGAACCGTCGCGCCCCTTCCAGCGCGCCCAGCCCAGGGGGCCCGGCGGGCGCGGCGGACGGCTTCCCGGTTGCTCGCGGACGGCGGAACATCGTCTGGACTCGAGCCATCAACTCGCGCGGACTGAACGGCTTGGTCATGTAGTCGTCGGCGCCGACCGACAGGCCGATGAGGGTGTCCACCTCGTCGCTGCGGGCGGTGAGCATCACGACGTAGGCGTCTGAGAACGTACGGAGCTGCCGGCAGACCTCGACTCCGTCCAGGCCGGGCAGGCCCAGGTCGAGGACGACCACGTCCGGGTCGACTCCGCGGGCGGTTGCGACCGCGTCCAGGCCGTCGTGGACGACTGAGACCTCGAAACCGTCGTGCTCGAGGTAGCTGCCCAGCAGCTCGGCCAGCTTCTGCTCGTCCTCGACGACCATCGCCCGGAGCCCCGACGGCGGCCGCCGGCTGGCGACGGGCGCAGCCGGGGAGGCGCCGTCCTCACCGCCGTGTTCTGCCATACCGCCCATCGTGGCAGCCCGGCGTCCGCGAGGTGGGGGGTAGCGGACGTGGCGGACGCATCTTCAGCGAACCTTCACACGATCGCGACCGGGGCGCGGTGGTCTTCCGTGCACAGTGGGAGTCAGGAACGAGCCGAGGAGCTGAGGACGATGATGGGTTGGTACCACGACGGCACCGGGTGGGGCGGGTGGCTGGTGATGGCCCTCGCGATGGTCGCGTTCTGGGCGCTCGTCGTCCTGGCAGTCGTCGCGTTGTTCCGAGGAGCCACGCAGGGACGGCAGCCGGCCTCGCTCCAGGACCCGATGGACATTCTCGACCAGCGGTTCGCGCGCGGGGAGATCGACGAGGACGAGTACCACGCCCGGGCCGCGGTCCTGCGTACGTCGGTGCGTTGACCGGTCGAACGCCGGAGAGCCTGCAGACGATGAAGACCGGCGACCGCGCGGGCCCCGACCCCACGTCGACCTCCGAGCGCCGGCCGCGGCCCCGCATCCAGCGTGTACTGGGGAGCGCCTGGAACGCCGTGACGGCCGCCATCGGGGCCGTGATGGGGCTGCTGCCCCACGTGCTCCATCACGCGGGGCTGCTGGGCGGTGCGGTGTTGGTGAGCGGCGCGACCGGAAACGTGCTGTTCGCCGTGCTTGGCATCGTGTTCTCTCTTCCGCTCCTATGTCGGCTGTATCGACGCTTCGGCACCTGGAAGGCACCAGCGGTGGCGCTGGGCGTCTTCGCGCTCATGTTCTCCCTCTCCGCGTTCGTCGTCGGCCCCGCCATCAGCGGCGACGAGCCCGACCCCGGCCCGGTCCCGGTGCAGACGCCCACACCGTCCGACCACGGCAGTCATCACGAGTGAGCCGGGCGCCCAGCGGCGGCTAAGTGGGGTCCGGCGCAGCGCAGCCTCCCGCGTCCACGGCGGTCCTGTGGCCGTCAGGCGGTGGCGCGTCAGGCCAGCGCGCCCGCGCGCAGGGCCTCGCGAAGGTCGTCGCGTGCTGGCACTCCGGCCAGAGCCGTGTCGGACCGGTACATCCGGCACGCCACCGACGCGACGGCGCCAGGTTCACTGAACGGGTCCTGACCGTTGAAGAGGAATGTCGGCGACCCGATGAACCCACGCGTCTGCGCTTGCTCCTCGGACTGGATGACCGTCGTCCTCACCGAAGCCACTACGCCCAGGTCGGTGAGCGCAGCGCAGATCAGGTCGTAGGCCACGGCCTCGTTCGGGCAGTTCGGTACAACCAGCAGCTCCACGTCCATGGCCACCACCATGCCAGCCGGACGGTGGCACGCAGTCAACCGGCACACACGCGAGCACCCACCGCTGGGTCCGCCCGACCGTTCTCGGGATGGAGATCTTCAACGAACCTTCACACCAGCCCGGCGCTCACCTTCACTCGCCCGCATCACGCTGGAAGGGAGCCTGAGGACGCGGCTCAGAAGAGCGTTGGAGGACATCATGAGCACCCGTCGGAGCATCAACATCACCCCCGCCGAGCGGGCGGCCCGCATCGTCCTGGGCGGCGCGGCCACCGCGGCCGGCCTGCTGCTGCTGGCCGGAGCCGGCTCGGTCCTGGCGGTCGCCCTCGAGCTGCTGCTGGTGGTTGCCGGGCTCGACCTGGTCATCACCGGCGCGCTCGGGCACTGCCCGCTGTACGCACGCCTGGGCCACGTGCCCGCATCGGTGAAAGGACGGACGTCATGACAACGCCCCGCTGGATGGACCACCACCCTCACCACGACCCACAGCCGTGGCCGTACGAAGCCCCGTACTCACCATTCGCCAACCAGAAGGCCTCCGAGCCCGTCACGGACGCTCAGCTCCCGGCACAAGAGCCCAACGCCGGCCACAGCGGGCACGGCGGGCACGGGCTGATGATGCTCGTCTGCTGCATCCCCATGATCCTGCTAGCCGTTGCGCTCGTCGCGACCGGTGTCGCGGGTTCCGGCGCCATCGTCGGCGCCCTGCTGTGCACCGCCATGATGGCCGTGATGATGCTCGCCATGCCCGGCGGCCACGACCACAAGTAGCCGCGACGGCCACCGCAGTCGCAGGGCGAGGACGTGAGCTGAGATGAGCACCCGCACCCGCAGCAGCGGTTCCGTGCCGGTCACCCGGCGGCTGCTCGCCGCCCGGCCGGTGCGCACGGGCGCCGGCGCGGTCGGAATCGGGATGGCGCTGATGCTGATGCTGCTGCTCTCCGGGCTCTGGGCCGGTGTGCAGGACCGGGTCACGACCTACGACGACCACCTCGGCGCCGACCTGGTCGTCGTACCGCCCGACACCGCCAACCTGTTCGCCGACCCCGGGGTCCTGCCCGGACCCACCGTCGAGGCGGTCGCGGACGTCACCGGAGTCGACCAGGCCGCCTCGCTGCGCACCATGTACCTCATCCTCGAGCTGCCCCACGGCAAGGCCGCCGTCGCGGCCGTCGCCAGCGACCCCTCCAGCACGCTCGGCGGCCCGTGGTCGTTCACCCGCGGCGCAGCCCCCCGAGCGATCGACGAGGTCGCCGTGGATGCGCTCTTCGCTGACCAGCACGACCTGGACCTCGGTTCCCGGCTGCCCATGCTCGGCCACCCGATGCGTGTCGTCGGGCTCACCGACGACACCGCCCTGTTCATGACACCCCTGGTCTTCACCACCACCGAGGCGATGAACCAGATGCTGCGCAGCCCGGACACGACCGGGTCCGTCCTCGTCACGACCTCCGACCCGGCCGCCACCTCGCAGGCACTGGGTCAGGCTGGCTACACCGTCCGCACACCCGCCCAGCTGCACGCTGCGTCACTGACGCAGGCCACCAAGATCTACGGGTCCCCGGTCCGGCTGATGGTCGGCGTCGCGTTCATCGCCGGCACCCTCATCGTGGCCTTGGTCGCCTACACGCGTGTCGTCGAGCAGCAACGAGACCTCGGGGTCCTCAAGGCGCTCGGCGCGACCCCCGCGCGGATCCGACGCATCGCGGTGACCCAGACCGTCACCCTGACCGGCCTCGGTGCCATCGCTGCCGTCGCCTTGTTCCTGCTCGCCCGCACCGTCCTGGCCTGGTGGCGTCCCGCGTTCCCCGTCGAGCTCACCCCCGCAACGCTCGCCCAAGCCGCTCTCGCGGCCGCGGCGATGAGCGTGCTCGCCGCCTGGTTACCCGCACACCGCCTCGCCCGCATGGACGCCGCCTCCGCGTTCCGGAGCCAGCCATGACCATTCGCCCGCGCTACCTCCCCGCGCCGGCGCCCGGCGTGCCGGTGGGACGCCGGCTGCTGTTCGTCGAACGGCGCCGGGCCACTCTCACTGTCCTCGGTGTCGCCACGTCGCTGCTGCTGGTCCTGGTCCTCGGTGGCATCTTCGCTGGAGCGGTCGAACAGGTCACCCGCTACATCCGCACGTCGCCGGCCGACATCTTCATCTCCCAGGCAGGGGTGCGCACCATGCACATGAGCGCATCCGCCCTGCCGCCCGAGACCGTCTCGGCTGCTGCGGCCGTGCCCGGCATTGCCTGGGCCGCCCCCATCGGGTTCGCGTCCGGCTCGATCGCCGGACCCAAGGGACGACAGCTCACCTACCTCATCGGCTACGACACCGACACCGGCCGCGGAGGCGCCCGCCTCGTCGACGGCCGCACACCAGGTCCCGGTGAGGCGATTCTCGACGAGGAGGCGGCCGAGCAGCTGGGAGTCAGCCTCGGCGGTCGCGTGACCGTGATGGGCACCCCTCTGCGAGTGGTCGGGCTCTCCGCCGGCGGCACCAGCATCACCAACACCACCACCTTCGTGGACAGGGCCGAGTTCGCGCGCATCCACTCCGACCAGACGTCCTACGTCCTGGTCCGCGCTGACGACGACCGCGTCCCGGCGGCCGTCGCCGCGCGGCTGCGGACGGCGCTGCCGGAGGCGACCGTGCAGACCCGCGAGGAGTTCGCTGCCTCCGAGGCGCGCGTCGTGACCGACATGAGCGCCGACCTGCTCCGCCTCATGTCGACCATCGGGCTGCTCATCGCGTTGGCCGTCATCGCGCTCGGCCTCATGGGGGCCACGTTGTCCAGGGTGCGGGACTTCGCCGTCCTGAAGGCGCTGGGCTCGACCACCCGCCGACTCTTCGGCGCCGTGGTCGTGCAGGTGCTGTGGACCATCACCCTGGCCGTGGGGGTCGCCGTCGCGGCAGCGCTCGTCCTGGCCTGGCTCATCCCGCTCGCCGCTCCCACCGTCCAGATCGTCGTGACCGTTCCCGCCGCCGCTCGCACCACCGCCCTGGCCCTCCTCGTCGGCCTGGCCGCCGCAGTGTGGCCGCTGCGCCGGATCGCCTCGGTCGATGCCGCTACCGCGTTCAGGGAGACCCGATGAACACCGCCCGCACTCATCGCCCCGCGCCGACCGACGCCACCCGCCCAGCGGCGACGCCCGGCACCGAGGCGGCGAACATCGCGCCCCTGCGAGTGCGGGGGCTCACCAAGACGTACGGCGCCGGGGCCACCGAGGTCCGCGCGGTCGACGCCGTGGACCTCGACGTCCGCGCCGGCGAGGTCCTGCTCGTGATGGGGCCCAGCGGGTCCGGCAAGACGACGCTGCTGCTGATGCTGGGCGCACTGCTGCGACCCACCACCGGCTCGATACTGGTCACCGACCGGGCCGGCGTGAGCATCGACATCGCCACCGCTGCCGAACGAGCCCTGCCCGCCCTGCGCGCCCACTCCTTCGGGTTCATCTTCCAGGACTACGCCTTGCTCGACGCGCTCACCGCCACCGAGAACATCGCCGTCGCCGCCAACATCGCCGGCCTCACCGGGGCGCCCGCCCACGCCCGCGCCGCCGAGCTGCTCGAACGAGTCGGGCTCACCCACCGCGCCACCGCCCGACCCTCACAGATGTCAGGAGGCGAGCAGCAGCGCGTCGCCCTGGCCCGCGCGCTGGCCAACGACCCGCCCGTCCTGCTCGCTGACGAACCCACTGCGAACCTCGACGCGTCCCGCGGCCGCGACCTCGCACGGCTGCTGCGCACCCTCGCCGACGAGGACCACCGCTCGGTCGTCATCGTCAGCCACGACGAACGCCTGCGCGAAGTCGCCGACCGCGTCCTGTGGATGGAGGACGGCGCGTTCCGCGAGGTCGCCGCCATGGTCATCGACCCCGTCTGCGGGATGGCCGTCGAGCCGACCGGGCCCAGCCTCGAACGGCTCGGACGCACCGTGTGGTTCTGCTCCGACGGGTGCCGACGCGAGTACGCCGACGACCCCGACCACTTCGCCCCACCTCGCCCAGCCGTCGTCGAACCAGGGGTTGCGGACATACCCCCAGGGGGTATCATCTAGTCATGAGCAGCCACCAGCACCACGTCACCGCTCAGAGCGGAGCGGTCAAGGACCCCGTGTGCGGCATGGACGTCGACCCCGCCACGACCGAGCACCTCGTCGAGCACGAAGGCGTCACCCACCACTTCTGCTCCGAGCACTGCCGGTCCCGGTTCCTCGCGGACCCGGAGGCGTTCATCCACGCGTCCAGCAGCGCCCCCGGCAGCGCACCCAGCCAGCCGGCTCCGGCCGCATCCGGTGCCGAGGTGGTCGAGTACACGTGCCCGATGCACCCCGAGATCCGGCAGGACGGGCCGGGCACCTGCCCGATCTGCGGCATGGCCCTCGAACCCGTGATGGTCACCGCTGACGCGGGGCCCTCCGAGGAGCTGCGCGACATGACTCGCCGGTTCTGGATCGGCGTGGCCCTGTCCATCCCGGTCCTCATCCTCGGCATGGGCCGAGACCTCGTCCCGTGGCTGCACGACAACGTCTCCGCGACCGCGTCGACGTGGATTCAGCTTGCCCTCGCCACCCCGGTGGTGCTGTGGGCCGGCTGGCCGTTCTTCGTCCGCGGCTGGGCATCGGTGCGAACCCGGAACCTGAACATGTTCACGCTCATCGCGATGGGCACCGGCGTCGCCTGGCTGTTCAGCGTCGTCGCCACCGTCGCGCCCGGCATCTTCCCCGACGCCTTCCGCACTGACGGCGCCGTCGACGTGTACTTCGAGGCAGCCGCCGTCATCACCACCCTCGTACTGCTCGGCCAGGTCCTCGAGCTCCGCGCCCGCGAGGCGACCTCGGGTGCCATCAAGGCGCTCCTCGACCTCTCCCCGAAGACCGCCCGCCGCATCCGCGACGACGGCACCGACGAGGAGGTCACCCTTGACCAGGTCCAGCTCGGCGACCTCCTGCGCGTGCGCCCCGGCGAGAAGGTCCCCGTCGACGGTCTCGTCGAGGACGGGAACTCCGCCGTCGACGAGTCGCTGGTCACCGGCGAGTCGATGCCGGTGACGAAGCATGCCGGCGACAACGCCATCGGCGGCACCCTCAACCAGACCGGCGCGTTGCTGGTGCGCGCCACCGCGGTGGGCCGCGACACGATGCTGGCCCGCATCGTCAACATGGTCGCCGAGGCGCAACGCTCCCGAGCCCCCATCCAGCGCACCGTCGACCGGGTCTCCGCGGTGTTCGTGCCCACCGTCATCGGCATCGCCGTGCTCGCGTTCGTCGTCTGGGCCCTCGTCGGACCCGACCCGCAGCTGGCGCACGCCCTCGTGGTCGCGGTGAGCGTCCTGATCATCGCCTGCCCGTGTGCCCTCGGCCTGGCCACACCCATGTCCATCATGGTCGGCGTCGGCCGCGGCGCCCAGATGGGTGTCCTCATCAAGAACGCCGAAGCGCTCGAGCGGATGGAGAAGGTCAACACCGTCGTCGTCGACAAGACCGGTACCCTCACCGAAGGCAAGCCCGCCGTCACCGCCATCCACCCCGCCACCGGCCACGACGCCCACGAGCTGCTGCGGCTCGCAGCCGCCGTGGAGAACGCCTCCGAGCACCCCCTGGCCCGCGCCATCGTCGAGAAGGCCCAGGCCCAGTCGAGCGGCAGGCTGCCTGAGGTGGCTGACTTCGACGCGCCCGCCGGCAAGGGCGTCCTCGGCACCGTCGAAGGCCGCCGGGTGCTCATCGGCACGACCGGGTTCCTCACCAGCCAGGGCGTTGACCCGGCAGAGCTGGCTGGGCCGGCGGACGAGCTGCGCCGCAGCGGCGCCACGGCCGTCCTCGTCGCCATCGACGGGCAGCCGGCGGGCGTCATCGGCATCGCCGACCAGGTCAAGGACACCACCCCCGCCGCCTTGGCTGCGCTCCGCAAGGAGGGCATCGAGGTCATCATGCTCACCGGCGACAACCAGGTCACCGCGCAGGCCGTCGCCGCCGACCTCGGCATCGACCGCGTCGAGGCTGAGGTGCTGCCCGACCACAAGGCAGACGTCGTCAACCGCCTGCGCGCCGAAGGCCGCGTCGTCGCGTTCGCCGGCGACGGAGTCAACGACGCCCCCGCCCTCGCGGCCGCCGACGTGGGCCTGGCCATGGGGACCGGCACCGACGTCGCCATCGAGTCCGCCGGTGTCACCCTCCTCCGCGGCGACCTCAACGGCATCGCCCACGCCCGCCAGCTCTCCCACGCCGTCATGTCGAACGTCCGCAGGGGCCTCTTCCTCGCCTTCGCGTACAACACCGCGGGCATCCCCATCGCGGCCGGCGTCCTCTACCCCGTGTTCGGGTGGCTGCTGTCCCCGGTCATCGCCGCGGCCGCCATGGCGCTGTCGTCGGTCAGCGTCATCATCAACGCCCTGCGGCTCCGCACCCAGCGGCTCGGCTGACCGCGCCGTCCGTAGCATCGAACCCGATGAGCCCCGCGCCCACGACCACCGCCGCCGACACCCGCAGACCCGTGCGGGTGCCGGCAGCTGCGCGCGTCAGCGGCCCTGCTGCGCTGGCAGCAATCGTCGTGGCCCTCGTTGTCGGCATCCTCGGCATGCACGCCCTCACCAGCCACGGCACCACCGTCGCGCCAGGGGCTGCCACCGGCACGGCGGCGCCGGGCCACGCCACGGAGATGATGGCCAGCACCTCCCACGACGCCCACGCCCACGCCGCGGAACACGCCACAGGGACCACAGCCGTCCCCACCGGGGCCGACGGGGGCTCGGGTCCGGGACACGACATGGCGGGCATGGCCATGCTGTGCGCCGTCATGCTCGCCGGCGCGGCGCTCACCCTGCTCGTCCTGCTGGCCGTCGGCGTACGGCGGCCGCTGCTGCCGGCTTCGTTCGCACCCGCCGCCGTACGCGCCCGGGTCCTGACGTGGGTGTGCGGCACTGGCCCACCGCCCGTGTGGCAGTTCTCCGTCATCAGGTGCTGACAGGCAGGTAGCCCGCCGACCCAGCACGGTCCCTGCTGCGCCTGAACCTTGTCGCGCCTGGATCACGTCTGCCCCAGCGGTGCGCACCCGACCTGCCTGACCCTTGATGACCTCGAACAGGAGAACCACCTCATGCGCTACCCCCGACCCGCCGCGCTCGTGCGCCGTCCCACCGTGCTGCTCGGCAGCCTGACCCTCGGCCTCGTCCTCACGCTGACTGCGTGTGGCAACGATGACGAACCGGTCGGCGACGCGTCCTCGCAGGTGTCCGAGACCGAGCACAACGACGCCGACGTCGCGTTCGCGACCGACATGATCCAGCACCACGCCCAGGCACTCTCGATGGTGGACCTGACCGTCGACCGCACCCTCGACCCCGAGGTGCAGCAGCTCGCCGACGACATCCGCGCGGCACAGGGCCCCGAGATCGAGACGATGAGCGACTGGCTCCAGGACTGGGACGAAGAGGTCCCCGAGACGATGCGCGACCACGCGAGCGCCGGCCACGACATGGAGGGGATGGGTGACTCCATGGAGGGCATGGACTCCGACATGCCCGGCATGATGTCGGGCGAGGACTTCGACGAGCTCGAGAACACCTCCGACGCCGAGTTCCAGGACATGTGGCTCGAGATGATGGTCGAGCACCACGAAGGTGCCGTCGAGATGGCCCAGGAGCAGCAGGAGAACGGGCAGTACAAGCCCGCGGTCGACCTCGCCGGTGACGTGGTGGCCACCCAGACGGCCGAGATCGAGACGATGAAGTCTTTGCTCGGCTCCTGACGAACCGAGCCGCATCGACCTCACCCCGCCCGACCGCCCCCGCCGCAACCGGAGTGTCATGTTCGACCACCTGCAACGCCGAATGACCGCAACCGTCCTCGCCGTAGGAGCCGCCGCTCTCGTCCTGGCCGGCTGCGGCAGCGACGACAGTCCGTCCCCGGTGGGGGCGCCGAACGCGGCCGAGGACACGGCCCTGGGCCACGTGCACGGCCTCGGCGTCGACCCAGGCGACGGCACGCTCTACGTGGCCTCCCACTTCGGCGTCTTCCGCATCGGCGAGGACGGGACGCGCGAACGGGTCGCCGACCGGTGGCAGGACACCATGGGTTTCGCGGTGGTAGGTCCTGGTCACTTCCTCGGGTCCGGCCATCCCGACCTGCGTGAACGACTCCCGGCCAGTCTCGGCCTGATCGAGTCCACCGACGGCGCCGAGACGTGGAAGCCCGTGTCGTTGCTGGGAAAGGCGGACCTCCACGCCATCGAGGCGGTCGGGGACCGGATCTACGCCTATGACTCGGTCAGCGGGTCACTCCTGACGACCACCGACCGCAAGAACTGGACCACTCTCAGCACGCAACCGCTCCACGACCTCGCCGCCAACCCCGACGACCCCGACGCCGTCTACGCCACCACCGACCGAGGCGTCCTCGTCCGGTCCACCGACGGGCAGGAGCCCCGCCCAGTAGCCGGGGCGCCGACGCTCACGGCCATCGACTGGCAGCCCGACGGACCGCTCGTCGGGATCGCCGCCGACGGTACCGTCATGACCAGCCAGGACAGCGAGCAGTGGCAGGAGGCAGGACGCCTCGACGGACTGGTCGAGGCGCTCGACGCCGTCGACGGCCGATGGCACGCGGCCACCGCGACGGGCGTGTACGAGTCCACTGACGACGGTGAGACCTGGCAGCGGGTGGTCGGCCAGTGACCGTCCGCCCAGACCCACCCATCCGGAAGAAGAACCCATGAGCGCACTGCCCGAACCGAACGACTCCTCCTCGCACGAGAGGTCGGCGCCGTCCTACACCGGCATGCCGCGTTGGGTTAAGTGGTTCGTCGTCCTCGCCGTGGTGCTGGGGATCGTCCTGATCGTCGGCGCCGCCCTGGCGGGCGGAGAGCACGGCCCCGGCCGACACACCTCCCAGGTGCTGCCGAGCGATCCGGCGCAGGCCGCAGCCGGCGTGCGATGACGGCGTCTGCCCGAGTACGCAAGGCAGGGCTGACCCTCCACGTCGCGTCGTCGGTCGGCTGGCTCGGCGCCGTGCTCGTCTACCTGGGGCTCGGCGCGGCGGCGGTGACCAGTGACGACACGGTGCTGGTCGCCGCGGTGTACCTGGCCATGGACCGGACCGCCTGGACCGTGCTGGTGCCGCTCGCCGTGGCCGCGCTCGTCACGGGCGTCGCCCAGGCACTCATCTCCTCGTGGGGGCTCTGGCGGCACTACTGGGTCATCGTGAAGCTCGTCATCACCACCGTCGCCACAGCCGTGCTGCTGCTCTACACCCGAACTCTGTCGGGGTTCGCCGAGGTCGCGGGGGACACCCCGCTCAGCGCCGCAGACGTGGCCCTGCTTCGCAGTCCGTCGGTGATCGTGCACTCGGCCGGCGCGCTCGTGCTCCTCGCCACTGCGACCGTGCTGGCCACCTACAAGCCGGTGGGGCTCACCCGGCACGGCCAGCGGCACCGACACACCGCCCGGGGCGCCCGAGCGACCGGGTGACGCCTCGGCACCGGCGCCACCCGTCATCGAGGTCGACCCGCGTAGGGCGCTCAGCCGGTGTACTCGAAGATCCAGAGCCCGTAGTCGCGGTCACTCGCGGCGACGTACTCCGTGCCGTCCTGCTCGAAGACCTGCACGCCCCAGAAGTTGCTGCCCGCGTCGGCGATGTAGTGCCCCTTCTCGACGATCTTGTCGTCCTTGATCTCCGCCACGCGGAACCCGCCCGAGTAGTAGGAGAAGTAGAGACGTTCGGGATGCGCCTGCGAGGTGGCCACCTCGTGCACCGAGAGGTCACCGAAGCCCCGTGCGTACGCCGGGTCGTGCGCCTCGGGGATCGCGTAGGTGTCCAGCTCGGTCATCTTCCCGCCCTGGTTGCGGAACAAGTGGACGTAGCCCCAACCGTCGAAGTAGGACGAGAAGGTGAGCGTGTCGCCGACGGCGCCCACGGGGATGGGCGCCAGCTGCGAGCCGTCCCCGGCGAGGCACGCGGCGTCGTCGTACTGGCCCTCGACGCCGAAGATGGCGTAGCCCTGCTGCCGTGGGGCGACGCCGAATGTCGGGATGTCACCGTCGACGCTCATGCCGAGCGTCTGGTTGCAGGCGTCCGAGGCCGTCCGGTTGAAGATCAGCACGGCGGCGTATCCGCCTGCCGCGATCACGTTGGCGACCTTCTCGGTGAAGGCGCACACGCCTCGCTCGACGACCGCGATCTGGGTTCCGTCCCCGGCCGGGACGGCTGGGTCACCGGCACAGGCCCGGCCGGCGAACTTCGCCTGCCCGGTGATGGTCTGACCCTCGGCGAGCGGCGTGGTGTCGCTGCCCTGGCCGGCGACCAGGTCGGTGCCGTCGGTGACGTTGCGCGCCAGGAGGGCGTAGGGAGCGAAGTCCTCGTCGGCGCCGATGACGTAGTCGTTGTCGGCGGTGAGCTCGGCCTGGTGCCCGTTGCCCTCGGGCGGCACGGTGAACCCGCTCTCGAGTGCCTCGGGGTCGGGGTTGGTGAAGTCGGTGTCACCCAGGTAGACCGGGTCGTGGACGTCGGTCACGTCCACCTTCACGTAGCCGGCGTCCCAGTAGGACAGCAGCATGACCTGGCGGCCCCCGATCCTCTTCACGACCATGTCGTGGAGGAAGACCTCGACCAGGTTGCTGGGCGCGGCCTGCTTGATCTGCGGGAACTCCTCATCGAGGTCGTACTCCGCGGTGAGGAACGGCTTCTTCGGGTTGGTGATGTCGACGATGTCGACGTCCTTGCCCTCCTCGTTGTCGACCATGACGGCGTAGGCGCGGTCGCCGGCGTCCCATGCGAAGACACTGTGGATCTCGTTGGCCGCCTTCTTGCCCTGGCCGTTGACCGTGAAGTCGCCGATGCCCTCGGCCAGCGGTGTCGGGGCCTTCGGGTTGGTCACGTCGTAGATGTTCATGCCGCCGAAGCCGGCGTTCTCGTCGCACTTCTCGTTGTTGGACACGAGGAGGTCACCGGTGAAGGCGCGGGTGTCGACCGACAGGGCCTGGATCCCCTCGCCGGGATAGCTGCCGTGCTTGGCGCCGATGAAGGCGACCTCCTTCGGCTTGTCCACGTCCGAGATGTCCACGACGTGCACGCCGTTGTACTTGCACGTCACGACGCCCCAGGCCGCGAGGTAGGCGTGGTCCTCGTGGACGCCGACGTCGGCGATCTTCTCCGGGACGACGTTCTTGAGCCGAAGCTTGCTGACGACGTCGATGTTGCCGGTGGAGCTCGCTGGCAGGTGTCCTCTGGTGTCCCCGTGCTGGTGTGCGTCGCGTGGTCCGTCGGAGTGGGGGAGGCCCCCGTCCGACTCCGGCTCCGGGTGCGCGGACGCGATGCCGCTGACCGCGGTGACGAGAGCCGCTGCCAGCATGATCCGGGTCAGGTTGCGTCGAAGATGTGCTCGCATGGGGTCCTCCGGTGCCAGCCGGGGCGGCGCGGGTCGCCGGCGCGATGCGGCTGCTCAGCTCTCGACGTTAGGACTCCGTCCGCGTGCACACCTAGACCCCAATTGGGGTACGTCCCTCCAGGGGCGTCCATCCGCCAGAACCGTCCCCGCGAGCGGCCGAGCTGCTCAGTCAGGGATGATGTGCTGCCACGGGCGTGACAGCTCGAACCGGCGACCGCTGATCTCGGTCACGTCGACCTCGACGACGTTCCACTTCTCGGTCGCGACCCACGGCCTGAGCGGGAGGTTCTCGGCGCGGTGCTCCTCGTCCTCCTCGAGCTGGCGGGCGCGGCCGCGCATGACCACGCTCGTCGCGTGCTCGTCGACGATCTCGTCGACCTCGAACGCCACGTCGGGGTTCATCACGACGCCGAGCAGCTTGGACCCTTCGGCGGTGCGGAACAGCAGCGAGCGCCGGCCGGTGGCCGGGTCGTGGTCGACGGCGTAGTTGACCGGGGCGATGTGCACCTCGTCGGCGAGGTGGTGTGCCAGCCTGCCGAACTCGCGGCGGCGCAGGAACTCCCAGCACTCCTCGGTGCTCATGCGGGTGATCGGCTCGTCCATGCACAGAACGTACGGCGGCCCGCTGGTCGTCGGCAGGGCCGTTGGACCCCTCCGGGACGGGCCCTCCTCACCTGCCGCCCGCACGCGGGAGGGCAGACGCTGGGGTCATGGACACCGTGCACCCCATCCTGGTCGCCTACGACGGGTCGCCCGACGCCGAGCTCGCGCTCCGCTGGGCCGGCGAGGAGGCCCGCGCCACGGGAGCGGGGCTCCGCGTCGTGGTCGTCGACGACGTCGTCACCTCGCCCTGGGGCCTGGCCGTCGCCCACCACGGCGAGGAGGTCCTCGCCGGCGCCGGGGCAGCCCTCTCCGACGTGGTGCCCGACGCGGTCCTCGAGACCCGGGTGGGCCACGTCATGGAGGAGCTGCTGCGCGCGTCGGAGTCCGCCTCGATGGTGG
This sequence comes from Nocardioides sp. BGA-UO-ETr-FS32, assembly GCF_059567905.1. NCBI lineage: Bacteria > Bacillati > Actinomycetota > Actinomycetes > Propionibacteriales > Nocardioidaceae > Nocardioides > Nocardioides sp. BGA-UO-ETr-FS32. The sequence continues at coordinate 589,515 of NZ_JCAQOX010000015.1, forward strand.
TCGTCGGGAGTCGCGGCCACGGGCGCACGGAGGATCTCCTCATCGGGTCGGTGAGCCAGCACCTCGCCCGCCACGCCACCTGCCCGGTGGCTGTCGTACGTCCCGCGCACACCGCCGGCTCGAGGCGCATCGTGGTCGGCATCGACGGCTCGAAGGCCAGCTCGAAGGCCCTGGAGTACGCCTGCATGCGGGCCGAGCGGACGGGCGAGTCGGTTACCGCGATCCACGCGTGGCACGACCACGTCCCGTCCACCGACGTGTGGAGCAGCGAGCCGCGCGTGATCGACTCGCTGCCGCACCGGCAGGTCCTGCTCGCCGAGAGCGTCGCAGGCGTACGCACGGACCACCCCGACCTCGTGCTCGAGCAGGAGGCCGTCCCGGTCGCGCCGGTGCGCTGCCTGGCCGACGCGTCGCGCAGCGCCTCGCTGCTGGTGGTGGGCTCGCACGGGCTCGGCTTCTTCGGGGGCCTCCTGCTGGGCTCGGTCAGCCAGGGCGTGCTGCAGCGCGCGGAGTGCCCGGTCGTCGTGGTGCGCTGAGACCGACCGCGGACCGGCTACCAGCCGTGCGAGCGGCGGCGGTAGTCGGTGTGGCCGGCGGACGGGTGGTGGGCCCTGTGGTGCGTCCCACCGTGACGTCGCATCCGGAACCACATCAGCGGGAACACCAGCAGCCAGAACGGCGCCTCGGTGAGGATGCTGAGGACGACGAGGACCGCGATGACCGGCAGGAGCGGCAGGCGGAAGCGCGAGCCGGCCGGTCGCGGCGTACGCGCCGGGGTGCGACTCGGCTGCGGTGCCTGGATCCGGGGCAGGTCGTTGAAGAGCAGCGCGAGGTCGGCGCGGGTGCGGGCGGTCCAGATGGCGTCGAGCCGCTCGTCGTACTCCTCGTGCTCGAGGCGCCCGTCGGCGTAGTGCATCGCGAGGTCGGCCATCGCACGCTCACGGTCGCTGTCCGCGATCCGCATGCGTGGGTCCGGCAGGCTCATCGCTCGCCGTCCCGTCCGTCCGCGAGGATGCCGTAGAGCCGGCGGCGGGTGTCGACCAGCGCGTCGAGGGCGGCCTTCTTCTGCTGGTCCGAGCCCTGCGTCGCGAGCTGCCACACGGCGCTGACGACCTGGCCGATCTCGCTCTTGATGTCGGCCTGCCCGGACGGCTGGTCGGCCACCGGCTGCTCGGTGCGGGCGAAGGGCGCCCACACGGCGGCGAGGTCATCGGTGTTGTCCTCGGCCCAGGCGACGCCGGTGTCCGTCAGCCGGATCGTGCGGCGGCCGCGCTCGTCGTCGGACTCCACGAGGCCCTCGTCCTGGAGCTGCTGGATCGTCGGGTAGACCGACCCGGGGGAGGGGCGCCACTCCCCGTGGCTGAGCTCGGCGATCTCCTGGATCACCTGGTAGCCGTTGATCGGCTCGTCGGCCTGACGGGCGCGGTGCAGCACGTCGATGATCGCGGTGCGCACGTCGCCGCGACGCACCCGCGGCCCGCGCTGCTGGGGCCGCTGCGGGGAGGTGGCGAAGCCGAAGATCTCACCGAGCCACGGCGGCGGGCCGCTCGCCCGGCGGCCGCGGACGCCGCCGCTCGAGAACGCCTGGCTCCAGCCGCTCCAGTCGGGGTTGCCGCTCGGGCGGCGGTAGTCGCGTTCGCCGCGCTCGTTGCTCTCGTCGTCGTTGCCGGGCCAGTCGGCGCCGGGCCAGTGGTGTCCCATGGTGGTGCTCCCTCGGATCGTGCGGTGATGGCTGAACGCTCGTGATGTATCGCAGACCTATCGGTGACCTATCGCGATATATCGTGAGCGTACGCCGACGAAACCCGACGGACAAGGGACTTCTCCCCGGTCCGTCGGGCTGGTCCGTCGGGCTGGTCCGGTCAGCCGCGGGCGCGGCCGGTGGGCGTGCAGGCCCGCTTGGGGACGGTCTCGTCGTCGATGATCGCCCGGAACAGTGCCGGCGCCCGGTCGGGGTCGGCGATGATCCGGTTGGGGTCGCTGGGGGCGGGCAGGTTGGGCATGGTGCACGTCTGGCTGTCGCCGGTCATCGCGAGGGCGAAGCGACCCATGTCGACCGGGTTCATCTCCTCGTCGACGCGGATCGCGCCCGACGCGGCGTCGTTGATCCGCCAGTAGCGCACCGGGTTGAGGAAGGTCCACGGCGAGAGCGCCTCGTCGCCGACCGCGCTGATCACCTCGCGCTGGCGCGCGACCCGGTCGAGGTCGCTGAGCGCGGTGACGTAGCGCGATCGGGAGTAGCCCAGGGCGGTGAGGCCGTCGACCTCCTGGCAGCCCTTCTTGATGTCGAGGCGTGCCCGCGGGTCCTTCATGTCCTGCTTGGGGCAGATCTCCACCCCGCCGAAGGCGTCGACGGTGTTGATCACGCTGCCGAAGCCGAGCTCGACGTAGTGGTCGATGTGGATGCCGGTCAGCGCCTCCACCCGCTGGACCAGCAGGGGCGCTCCGCCGCCCGCGAAGGCGGCGTTGATCATCTGCGTGCCGCCGTCCGGGACCTCGACGAGGGTGTCGCGGGGGATCGACATCATGGTGCGGCCACCGGAGCCGGTGTGCAGGACGATGATCGTGTCGGTGTTGGTGCCGCCGCGCTCGGGCGTGTCGAGCACCTTGCGCTGCTCGTCGGTGAGGTCGTCGGCCTTGTCGGAGCCGACGATGAGGTAGTTGGTGCCGGGCTGGTCGTCGGGCCTGTCGCCCGACGGCGCCGCGTCGACCTTGTCGACCTTCGCCCAGTGGTAGAGCGGCACGCCGGCGAGGTAGACGAGGACCAGGATGAGCAGCAGAGGGATGAGCCCGAGCCGGAACCGAGGGCGCCAGCGCCGCTTCTTCGGCCGCGGCGGCGGGGCGGCAGGGGCCGTACGCCCGGTGCCGGGCGGCTGCCCGCCGGACCCGCGCGCCTCGCGACGGGCCACCGGCATCACCCGGGTCTCGTCGGGTCGCCCGGCTCCCTGCGCCTGCTGCGCCTCGACCCTCTGGGTGGCGTCGCTCGGCGGCGTCTGCGACTTGCTCCCGTAGAGCCAGTCGTACTCCGGCGTTCCCTTCTCGGGCATCCCGGAGCCCTGCGGACGATCAGTCATGACCGATGACGCTACCGTGCCGCGCATGACCGAGCGCAGCGAGGGAATCACGGCGCGTCCCACGTCCTACAGCCGCGTGAGCCTGGGGATCATGGCGCACGCGAGCGAGGCGAACCTGCTGGGCAACGTCCACGGCGGCGAGATCATGAAGCTCGCCGACTCCACGGCGGGGGCGGTCGCGCACCGGCACAGCGGCGGCCCGGCGGTCACCGCCGCGATGGACGAGATGACCTTCCTCGCGCCCGTCCACGTCGGCGACATCATCAAGACCTACGCCCAGGTCAACTGGGCCGGCACGTCCTCGATGGAGATCGGCGTACGGGTCGAGGCACAGCCCTGGGGCAACGCCGGCGACGAGCCGGTCCACGTCGCCAGCGCCTACTTCGTCTTCGTGGCCATCGACGACGAGGGCCACCCGCGGCCGGTGCCGCCGCTGGAGACCGAGACGGCGGGAGACGTACGCCGCCGGCGCGAGGCGGAGATCCGGCGGGCGCACCGGTTGGCGCGCAAGGCCGAGATCGACCAGGGCCGCGAGGGGTAGCCCACCCGCATGCCTCGGCGCGTCGCGCCCGGGTGTGACGGGTGTGACTGGTGATACTGGGCGGGCTGACTTCCCCCAGCAAGAAAGGCCCCTGATGCCGCCCGTCCCGCCCCCCGGGTCGCCCCAGACGCGGTTCTCCGCGCTCGACCGCGCCCAGCGCGTCCGGTTCCGCCGCGCGGTGACGCTCATGCTGATGACGCTCGTCCTCCCAGGGTCCGCCCAGCTCGTCTCGGGTCGTCGCCGGGTGGGCCGCATCGCGCTGTGGACCTGGCTCACGCTGGTCGTCGTCGGCGTGCTCGCCGTCGCGGTGTCGTACGTCTGGAACGGCGTGGCCTTCTGGGCCGGGACCAACACCGCCCTCCTCCAGGCGCTGCGCTTGGGCCTGATGGCGCTCGCCGTCGGGTGGGCGTACCTCTTCGTCGACGCCTGGCGCCTCGGCCAGCCGCTGACCCTGCAGCGACAGCACCGCCTGGCCGTCGTCGGCGTCAACGGCTTCCTGTGCTTCAGCGTCGCCGGTGCGCTGCTCTTCGGCGCGCACCTCGTCGGTGTGCAGCGCGACTTCATGATCACGATGTTCGGCAACGGCTCGGCGGTCGACGCCAGCCAGGGGCGCTACAACGTGCTGCTGATGGGTGGCGACTCCGGAGCCGGACGCTGGGGCCTGCGCCCGGACTCGATGACGGTGGCCAGCATCGACGCCGAGACCGGCAGGACCGTGCTCATCTCGCTGCCGCGCAACATGCAGAACTTCCCCTTCGCCGAGGGATCGGTGATGGACGAGCAGTTCCCCGACGGGTTCGACGAGGAGGGGATGTACCTCAACGGCCTCGCCACGTGGGCGCTCGACCACGCCGAGCTCTTCAAGGGCTCGAAGAACCCCGGTGTGGACGCGACCGTCCAGGGCGTCGAGGGCATCACCGGCCTCGACATCAACTACTGGGCGATGGTCAACCTCGAGGGGTTCAAGGACCTCGTCGACGCCGTCGGCGGCGTGGAGCTCAACGTGCGCCAGCCGATCCCCGTCGGCCTCCCGCACGAGAAGACCTTCCACTACATCGAGCCCGGCGTCCGTACGTTGGGCGGGCACGACACCCTCTGGTTCGCCCGTGCCCGTGAGGGCTCCGACGACTACTCGCGCATGGCGCGGCAGAAGTGCGTGATGAGCGCGATGCTCCAGCAGGTCAGCCCGCAGGTCGCGCTGCGCAACTTCGAGGAGATCGCCGGCGCCAGCTCGGCCATGGTCTCCACCGACGTCCCGCGCGGCGAGGTCGACCGCTTCGTCGACCTCGCGCTGAAGGCCAGGAGCCAGAAGATCGCGACCCTGTCGCTCGTGCCGCCGATGATCAACACGGCGAACCCCGACATCGAGCTCGTCCACGCCAAGGTCGCGGCCGCGATCGCCAAGGCCGAGGGCCGCAAGCCCGAGGCGCCAGCGGGCACCGTCGAGGCTGCGCCCGAGCCGGCCGCCGAGGCCCCCGCGGGCGGCGACGCCGACGGCAGCGGCGAGAGCGCCGCCCCGCAGGACGGCGGCACCTCCACGCCGGCCGCCCCGACCACGCCCGAGGCGCCTCCCGCCGTCACCGGCGGCTCGCTGGGCTCGCTGTCCACCGGCTATGCCGCCAACCAGTCGGAGGACCTGGGCGCGGTTTGCTGAGCGTCGACCGCTCGCCCCTAGTGTGTACGCCGTGACCACCGGACCCCTGCCTCGCATCGTCGCGGTCGTGGTCACCTTCAACCGCCTCCCGCTGCTGCAGAAGCTGGTCGCGCGGCTCGGCGAGATCGACGGTCTCGCCGAGGTGCTCGTGGTCGACAACGCATCGTCCGACGGCACGGGGGAGTGGCTCGCCGCTCGCCCGACCACCGGTGAGATCCCCCTGTCCGGTCGCACGCTGACCACCAACCGCGGCGGCGCCGGCGGCTTCCACGACGGCCTCGCCTGGGCCATCGACCGCGAGGCCGACCTGGTCTGGCTGATGGACGACGACGGCCTGCCCGACGTCGACTGCCTCGACCGGCTGCTCCTCGAGACCGACAACCTCGACTTCTGGGGCCCGCTCGTCGTCGACGAGGCCGACCCCGACCGGCTGGTCTTCCCGATCCGCCTGCCCGGCGGTACCCGGGTCGTGCACGCGGTCGACGACGTGCGCCGCGCCGCCCGCCGGGACCGGATCGACGGGATCGTCATCCCCTTCAACGGCGTGCTCGTCACCAAGGAGCTGGTCGACCGCATCGGGCTGCCCCGCGAGGAGTTCTTCATCTGGGGCGACGACCACGAGTACCGCCTCCGCGCCGAGGAGGCGGGCGCCCGCGTCGCGACCGTCGTCACCGCGACTGTGCGGCACCCCAGCGTGGGCAACCTCGGGACGCCGATGATGTTCGGCCGCACCACCTACAACGACTCGCCCAGCGACCTCAAGCACTACTGCATGGCCCGCAACAACCTGGTCAACCTCCGCGACTACCGCGGCCCGCTCCACGCCCTCGCCTTCGTGGTGAAGACCGCCTGGTTCTACACCTTCACCCGGCCCAGCCTGTCGCGGCTGCGGCTCAGCGTGGGCGCCATGCGCGCGGGCATCGCCGGCGACTTCGACGGCCACCGGAGGTTCCTGTCGTGAGGCACGAGACGGTCGCCATCGTCGTCGTGACCCACGACCGCGCCGACCTGCTGGCGGGCATGCTCGACGGCATCGCCGCCCAGACCCGCCGCCCCGACGCGGTGATCGTCGTCGACAACGCCAGCACCGACCACACCGGCGAGGTGCTGGCCGCGCGCACCGACCTGCCCCTCCACGTGATCACGCAGGACAACCTCGGGGGTGCCGGCGGCTTCCACCGCGGCGTGCGGGCGGCGTACGACGCGGGCTGGGACCGCGTGTGGCTGATGGACGACGACGTGGTGCCCGCCCCCGACTGCCTCGCCACCCTCATGGCCGTCGACGAGGACTGCCTCATCGCGGTCCGCGAGGACCGCTCCGGCGCCCTCGTCGAGAAGGCCGCCATCGACTTCGACCTGCGCAACCCGCTCGCGATCCGCCCCAAGCGGTCGACGGTCGACACGGTGTACGCCGACCGCGCGTCGATGCCGGAGCTCGTCGAGGTGCACAACGTCGCCTTCGAGGGCTTCATGGCCCGCCGCAGCGTGGTCGAGGAGATCGGCTTCCCCGACCCGGCCTTCTTCATCTTCTACGACGACGCCGAGTACGCCGTGCGCGCCCGCCGCGCCGGTCGCCGCATCCTCGCCGTGCGCGACGCGGTCCTGGTGCGCCAGCTCGACTTCAACCAGCAGCACGACCTGTCCGGCTGGAAGGGCTTCTACATGTACCGCAACCTCTTCGTGGTGCACCTGCGCCACGGGGAGAACCTGCTGGTGCGGCTCAAGCCCTGGCTGATCACGCTCGTCGTCGTCCTCCTCAGCCCCCTGCGCGGCGGCCGTGCCGAGGCGCGCAACGTGATCCGCGCCATGGCCTCGGCGCGGGGCATGCGCCGCCTGACCGACGCAGCCCGCCCCCCTCGATAGACTCACCCAGCGTTTCTCACCCAAGGAGTTCATCCCTTGTCCCAGGGCCACACCCACGACACCGGCCAGCTTCCCGACCTCGTCATCGTCGGCGCCGGCCTCTTCGGCCTCACCATCGCCGAGCGGTGCGCCGAGGAGCTCGGTCTCCGCGTGCTCATCCTCGAGCGTCGCCACCACCTCGGTGGCAACGCCTACAGCGAGCGCGACCCCGAGACCAACGTGGAGGTGCACAAGTACGGCGCGCACCTCTTCCACACCTCCAACGAGCGCGTCTGGGAGTACGCCAACCGGTTCACGTCGTTCACCGACTACAAGCACCGGGTCTTCGGCAAGTACCAGGGGCAGGTCTACTCGCTGCCGATGAACCTCGCGCTCATCAACCAGTTCTTCGGCAAGTCGCACACCCCCGACGAGGCTCGCGCGCTGATCGCCGAGCAGTCGAGCGAGATCGCCACCGAGGACGCCTCCAACCTCGAGGAGAAGGCGATCAGCCTGATCGGCCGGCCGCTCTACGAGGCGTTCATCAAGGGCTACACCGCCAAGCAGTGGCAGACCGACCCCACCGAGCTGAGCGCGGACATCATCACCCGCCTCCCCGTGCGCTACACCTTCCAGAACGGCTGGTTCAGCGACACCTACGAGGGACTGCCGGTCGACGGCTACACCGCGTGGCTGACCAAGATGGCCGACCACCCCAACATCGAGGTCCGCCTCGAGACCGACTTCTTCGCCGTGGCGGACGACTACAAGGGCAAGGTCCCGATCGTCTACACCGGTCCCGTCGACGAGTACTTCGGCAACTCCGAGGGCCGCCTGTCGTGGCGCACCGTCGACCTCGAGGAGAGCGTCGTCGACACCGACGACTTCCAGGGCACCGGCGTGGTCAACTACAACGACCAGGACGTGCCCTACACCCGGATCATCGAGTTCAAGCACTTCCACCCCGAGCGGGAGAAGACCCACCTGCCCGGCAAGAGCGTCATCGTCCACGAGTACAGCCGGTTCGCCGAGGAGGGCGACGAGCCCTACTACCCGGTCAACACCGCCGACGACCGCGCCAAGCTGCTGAAGTACCGCGAGCTGGCCAAGTCCGAGCCGATGGTGCTCTTCGGCGGGCGCCTGGGCACCTACAAGTACCTCGACATGCACATGGCCATCGGGTCGGCACTGTCGATGTACGACAACAAGCTCAAGCCGCACTTCACCGAGGGCGCCGAGCTCACCAGCGGAGGCATCGAGGCATGACCGAGACCACCCAGACCACCGTGACCCGGCTGCTCCAGCGGCAGATCCTGCCGATCGACCGCGACACCGACGTCTTCCCCCTCTACGTCGACCTGGAGGAGGCCCGGCTCGACACCGACCGGCACGACGTCGGTGGCGACAAGGCCGCCAAGGACCTCAACAACGCGGCGATCCGCCAGTCGACCTCCACGGGCAAGAAGCTGCACCCCGACCAGATCGAGTCCCGCACCGCGCTGCGGCTCCAGCCCTCGCAGCTGCTGTCGTTCGGCACCTACTTCAACGCCTTCCCGGCCTCCTACTGGCGTCGCCACACCATCGTCACCGACGTCGAGCTGACCGTGCGGATCTCGGGTGCCGGCTCGATGGTCACGGTCTACAAGTCGATGGCCCGCGGCCACTCCCAGCGCGTCGACGCCGCCACGGTCGAGGGCGACGCGGGGGAGTTCACCTTCTCGCTCCCGCTCAAGCCGTTCGTCGACGGCGGGTGGTACTGGTACGACGTCGTCGCCGGCGACCACGGCGCGACGGTCGAGGGCGCGGAGTGGACCGCCCAGGTGCCCGCCGACCGGGCCGAGCACGGCACCGTCGACGTCTGCATCACCACGATGCTGCCCGACATGAGCGCCCAGCTCCTCGGCCAGCTCGGTGCCGCCGAGGAGCTCCAGCCCTACCTCGACACCGTCATGGTGATGGACCAGGGCAAGGACAAGGTCACCGACAGCGACTACTTCCCGGCTGCGAAGGCCGGCCTCGGCGACAAGCTGCGGGTCATCGTGCAGGGCAACCTCGGCGGCTCCGGTGGCTATGCCCGCGGCCAGCTCGAGAGCGTGCGCAAGGGCACCGCGACGTACGCCATGATGATGGACGACGACGTCGTCTGCGAGCCCGAGGGCATCATCCGCGCCGTCACCTTCGGCGACCTGGCCAAGCGCCCGACCATCGTCGGCGGCCACATGTTCAACCTCTACAGCCGCGCCCAGCTGCACTCCTTCGGCGAGATCGTCCAGCCGTGGCGCTTCTGGTGGCAGACCCGGCTGGACGGCTACAGCCAGTGGGACTTCGCCGCGCGCAACCTGCGCTCGTCGCGCTGGCTGCACAAGCGGGCCGACGTCGACTTCAACGGCTGGTTCATGTGCCTGATCCCGCGGGTCGTCCTCGAGGAGGTCGGACTGTCCCTGCCCGTCTTCATCAAGTGGGACGACTCCGAGTTCGGCCTGCGCGCCAAGCAGGCGGGCTACCCGACGGTGTCCTTCCCGGGCGCCGCGGTGTGGCACGTGCCGTGGACCGACAAGAACGACGGCGTCGACTGGCAGTCCTACTTCCACCACCGCAACCGCATCATCGCGGCCCTGCTGCACTCGCCCTACGAGCGCGGCGGCCGGATGGTGCGCGAGAGCCTCAACCACCAGGTCAAGCACCTCGCGTCGCTCCAGTACTCCACCGCGGAGCTGCGCCACCTCGCGATGGAGGACGTGCTGCGCGGGCCGCACGCCCTGCACGGCGAGCTCGCCACGAAGCTCGCGGAGATCAACTCCTTCCGCAAGCAGTTCTCCGACGCCCAGCTGCACCCCGACCGCGACGAGCTCCCGCCCGTACGTCGCAAGAAGCCGCCCAAGAAGGGCAAGTCCGACATCGAGATCCCCGGACGGAAGGCGACCCTCGTGGCCGCTGCCCTGGCGCCGCTGCGCCAGCTGCGCCCGGTCCGCCCGATGTCCCAGGAGTTCCCCGAGGCTGAGCTCCCTGCGATGGACGCGGGCTGGTACAACCTCGTGAAGTACGACTCGGCCGTCGTGTCCATGAACGACGGCTCCTCGGTGGCGCTCTACAAGCGCGACCCCGCGCTCTACCGCGACCTGCTCAAGCGCACCGTCGACATCCACCGACGCTTCCACCGCGAGTGGCCGCAGCTCGCGCAGCAGTACCGCGACGCGCTGGGGGAGATCACCTCGCCCGAGGCGTGGGAAAAGACCTTCGCGCCGTGGATGGACGCGCCGGACAGTGCCGCCGACGAGCGGGAGGACGGGTGAGCCAGACCGGCGACGCCCGCCCGGTCGAGGTGCGCCACGACCTGGCGCACGTCCCGCTGGCGCCCCCCTCGCGCACGTCCGGCGTGCTCGAGGTGTTCCGGCGCCGCTACCTGCTGCGGCTCATGGTGCGGCGCGAGATCCAGGCCCGCTACGCCGGCACGGCGTTCGGCCTGCTCTGGTCCTACATCAACCCGTTGACGCGGTTCCTGACCTTCTACTTCGTCTTCGGCCTGCTGCTGGGGCGAGGCCTGGGCCTGGAGAACTTCGCGATCCACCTGTTCGCCGGGATGGTGCTGGTCAACTACTTCACCGAGACGGTCACCTCCGGGACCCGCTCCCTGCTCTCCAACAAGGGAGTCATCGGCAAGATGGCCCTGCCTCGGGAGATGTTCCCCGTGGCGTCCATGCTCGTCTCGCTGTGGCACGCGGTGCCGCAGTTCATCATCCTGGTCATCGCCTGCCTGGTCACCGGCTGGTGGGGCGACGGCCCCCTGTGGGTGCCCGACGCCGTCGGCATGGGGGCGGCGCTGCTCGGCCTGATGCTGATGATGGTCTACGGCACGGCGTTCGGCCTGATGTTCTCGTGCGTCAACGTGATCTTCCGCGACTTCCAGCGCATCGTTCAGACGTTCATCAACATGGTGCCGTTCACGGCGCCGATGATGTACCCCTTCCACATCGTCGCCGACGGGACGCGCATCCCGAGCTCGTGGCTCAGCGTCTACCTCGCCAACCCCGTCGCCGAGGCGGTGATGCTCATCCAGCGCGGCTTCTGGTACCCCACGTGTGCGCCCGACTGCGCGGTGGACCCGGCGACCGGTGCAGCGCTGCCCGAGTTCGCCAGCGACCTCTACCCGCGCGGCTTCGTCATGCTCGGCATCGGGCTGGTGCTGCTGGTCCTGGGCCAGTGGGTCTTCGCCCGCCTCGAGAAGACCGTCCCGGAGCGCCTCTGATGGCCGCCTCGACCACCACCGCCTCGGCCACGACCTCGATCGTCGTCGACAACGTCTCCAAGACGTTCCGCTACCAGGCGCACCCGACGCTCAAGAAGGTGCTGCAGAACCGCCTGCGCGGCCAGAGCACTAGTGAGACCTTCAAGGCGCTCGACGGCGTCTCCTTCCAGGTCGAGCAGGGCGAGTCCATCGGCCTGATGGGCCTCAACGGCTCGGGCAAGTCCACCCTCCTCAAGCTCGTGAGCGGCGTGATGCGGCCCGACCAGGGCCAGGTGCTCACCCGCGGGCGGATCTCCGGCCTGATCGCGACGGGTGCCGGGTTCCACAACGAGCTCACCGGCCGCGACAACATCTACATGAACGCCGCGATGCTCGGGATGTCCAAGGAGGAGACGGACGCCAAGTTCGACGACATCGCCGCCTTCGCCGACGTCGGGCGCTTCCTCGACACCCCGGTCGGCAACTACTCCTCGGGCATGTTCGCGCGCCTCGGCTTCTCCGTGGCCGTGCACGTCGACTGCGACATCTTCATCGCCGACGAGGTCCTGGCGGTGGGAGACCGGCCCTTCAAGCGCAAGTGCCTCAAGCGCATGAAGCAGATCCGCGAGTCCGGGATCACGATGTTCTACGTCAGCCACTCGGCCGGCTCGGTCAAGCGCATGTGCGACCGGGCGATCGTCCTCGAGAAGGGTCGCGTCGGCTTCGACGGCGACGTCGACGAGGCCATCAAGTTCCTCCACTACGACGGCGACGACGAGGAGCCGGACGGCGAGGAGCTCGAGGAGGACGAGCGCGACGACGCGCTCGCCAACGACATCTAGCGCCCCACCGCACCTGCCCCCGAGCGGTGCGTGAGACATGTTCTGGCTGCTCAGAACGTGTCTCACGCACCGCTCGACCGCATTTCGTGCCAGAATCAGTCAAAATTACACCGATGTAACGGCGTGTCGAGTGGAAATTACAACGTTGTAGTTACTCAGAACCTCTTCCGTGACTGGTGTGACTGGTGTGAACTTCTGCCTTGTGTGACCTTCCCCCACACAGGAACAGAGATTTCTCATGCGACCTCTCCAGGCCCGTCTCGTCACCCTCTGCCAGCAGGTGCTGGCCCTGGGTGTCGTCCTCGTCGTCCTCACCCCGGCCTCCGGCGTGGTGTCCCTCGACATCGTCCGCGAGACGCCCGGTCAGGGCTCCGGGACCGGCGCTGCCCCCGCCGAGCTGATGTCGGCCACCGTGCCCACCGCCCCCGTGACGCCCACCGTGACCGAGGTGCCCCTGACCGGTGCCGCCGGCGGCTTCGCCGGGCTCCGGGGCCGTACGGTCGCCGACGGCGCCACCTCCGCGCGTGTGGTGAGCAAGCCGCAGGAGGTCACCGACTTCTCCGCCGTGGGTGTCACCTGGCAGGGCGGCGAGGAGCTAGAGGAGGACCAGATCTCGCTGCGCGTCCGCACCCGCACGGGCGAGGAGTGGAGCGCGTGGGAGGACCTCGAGTACCACGACGAGCACGCCCCGGACCCCGACAGCGTCGAGGGCGCGAACGCCCGACCCGGCACCGAGCCGACCTTCGTCGGTGAGGTCGACGAGGTCCAGGTCGAGGCCAGCACCGACGGCGTCGTGCTGCCCGACGACCTCTCCCTCGCCCTCGTCGACCCCGGCTCGGCGAAGCAGAGCGAGACCGAGGCCCCGGCCGACCAGTCCTCGGGCCAGTCCACCGGCCAGTCCACCGGCGACCCCAGCGCGTCGTACGACGACGACTTCGCCCAGCAGGACGGCACGGACGCCGCGGAGGAGGGCATCACGCTCCAGTCCGCCACGGTCGCCACGAGCCAGAAAACCGCCGCCCAGCCCACGATCTTCTCCCGGGCCCAGTGGGGCGCCGACGAGAGCATCCGCAACAAGGGCGCCCTGCGCTACGGCTCGATCAGCGGCGGCTTCGTCCACCACACGGTCAACGCCAACGACTACTCCGAGGCCCAGGTGCCGGCGATCCTGCGCAGCATCTACGCCTACCACGTGAAGTCCCGCGGCTGGAGCGACATCGGCTACAACTTCCTCGTCGACCGGTTCGGCCGGATCTGGGAGGGCCGCTACGGCGGCATCGACCGCCCCGTCGTCGGCGCGCACACGCTCAACTACAACGACTACTCGTTCGCGATGTCGGCCATCGGCAACTTCGACGTGGTGCAGCCGACGGACGTGATGCTGCGCGCCTACGGCTCGCTGTTCGCGTGGAAGCTCTCGCTGCATGGGGTCAACCCGGCCTCCACCTCGCAGAAGATCGGCAGCCGCACCTTCGCGGCCATCAACGGCCACCGTGACGCCGGTTCCACGGCCTGCCCGGGCAAGTACCTCTACGCCCAGCTGCCGACGATCCGGACGTACGCCTCGACGGCTGCCCCGACCGTCCCTACCGGGCCGACGCCGATCGCGGTGTCCGCGCCCAACCCGCAGAACAACCTCGACGCCTCGCCCTACCCGGACCTCGTCGTCCGGCGGGCCGCCGACGGGCGAGGCCTGGTCCTGCCGACCGGCGGCCTCACCTCGTTCCAGAAGCGCCTCGTCGTCGGCAAGAGCGGCTGGGACAAGCGTGCGGACGTGCTGGTCTCGCCCGACCTCACCGGCGACGGCCTGGCGGACCTGGTGACCGCCGACAAGTCCGGTGTGGTCAGGGTCCGGGCCGGCAAGGGCAACGGCAAGTTCGGGGCCACGGCCCGCAAGATGTCGCTGCGCGGCTACTCGCTCATCACCGCGGCCGGCGACGTCGACGGCGACGGGCGCAACGACCTCGTCGCCCGCTTCAAGGGCCGGCTCACCGTCCTGCTCGCGACCGGCAAGGGTGGGTTCTCCCGCAAGGTCACCCGCAAGGGCTACAGCGGCTACCGCCAGATCGTCGGGGCCGGGGACGTCAACGGCGACGGCCGGGCCGACCTGCTGCTGCGCACCAAGAACCGCGCGTTCCTCCAGACCGGCTACGGCACGGGCCGCTTCGCCCCGCCCCAGCGCCTGGCGGGCAGGTGGAGCACGTTCAACCGGATGGTCGCGGGCGACTTCAACGGCGACGCCCGCTCCGACATCGTGGTCCGCAACTCCGCCGGCAAGATGATGCTGCTGCCCGGTCGCGGCGACGGGACGTACGGCGCGGCGCTCGGGCCGGCCACGAACCTCAAGTCGATGCGGTGGATCACCGGCGCCAACCTGGTCGGTGGCGCGGGTGCGGACCTCATCGGCGTCGCGGGCAAGCAGCTCGTCGTCGTCGCGAACCGTGACACCTTCGAGCTCGGCTCGCCGATCGACACCGGCGTCTCCTTCGGCGGCATGGACCGCATCCTCAACGCCGGTGACGTCGACCGCGACGGCTTCGGGGACGTCCTGACCCGCGACACCGCTGGCAAGCTGTGGCTCTTCTCCGGCAACGGCACCGGCGCCCTCGCGCCCGGCCGGGTGATCGGCAGCGGCTGGAGCGCCGTCTCGGGCCTCACCGCGGTGGGGGACGTGACCGCTGACGGCCTGCCGGACCTGATCGGCACGACCGCGGGCCGGCTGACCGTCTGGACGGGCAACGGCACCGGCTTCGCCGACCCGGTCCCGGTCAAGGGCGGGGTGTCCTCGCCGGCCGGGCTCCCCTCGGACCTGTCGGGCTTCGACTGGGTCCTCGGGGTGCAGGACATGACGCTCAAGGGCAAGGGCGACTACATCGTGCGCGACCGCGCCAGCGGGGTGGCGTACGTCTACACCGGCCGCAAGAAGGGCGTGTCGAGCCCGCGGGTGCTCGGCGAGGGACTGGGGGCGTTCGACCTGGCCGGGTGACCGGCGAGGACAAGCTCGCGATCAGGCCCGGGCAGTCGCCCGCTCGGCGTCGTAGACGCCGTCGAGGCGAGCCGGGTCGGGATTGCGGACAAGGACCAGCGAGCCGCCTCGTCCGAGGGGTTCGGTGAAGGTGGCCATTCCTGGTGGGGAAGCCGGGTCGGCCACCGACAGAAGACGGCCGCCGTCGGTGAGAGAGCTCCCGACGGCGGCCGTCAGGTCGTTGCTCCACAACCGGGCCTGGGTCAGGTCATCGGTGGCGAGGTCGTCGTCGGTGGGCGGGTCCCAGGCCGTGAAGCCGTCGGGCTGGGACCAGATCTCGACGCCGACGTCGAGCACGCCGGCCGGCAGCGGCTCGGCGAACCGCACGCCCAGCGGGCGCAGGCTGCAGGCGAGCACGGGGACCGTCGCGGCGCGCGGCGCCCACCGGTCCAGGCCGTCGGGGCCGCACACCACGGCGTCCGGCTCGTCCGACGTGGTGACGCGCAGGCCGACGGTCCAGGCGGCGCCGAGGAACACGGGCGAGAGCCAGTGCGGGGGCAGGTCGACGCGCAGCGACATGCCGCGTTCGAGGTCGACGACGTCGGTGAGCAGCCCGGACGCCTTGGCCACCCAGTTGGCGTAGGTCGTCACCGACAGCTCGACCCGCTCGTCGGTGGCGTGGTCGTAGAACGTGAGCAGCGGCCGACCGGGGTCCCGCCGCAGCTGGGCGGCGAGCACCTGGGAGAAGGTGCTCATCGGCGGGCTCCCAAGGACTCGGGCTGCCGGATCAGACGGCGTTGGGCTCGGGGGAGTCCATGTAGGGGTAGTCCTCCATGAACTGCTCCAGGGCCGCGCCGCTGATGTCGGAGCAGTACTGCCAGACGCCGACCTGCTTGGACGGGTCGGTCTCGCCCACGCCGCCGAGCGACCAGTGGGTCAAGGCGACGTGCTGGCCGTCGGGGAAGGCCTTGCCGTCCTCGGAGGTCCACGGCACGGCCTTGAACTTGTCGCGCAGGTTGTCGGTGCCCTGGAGCTTGGAGGCGATGCCGCGCAGCACGTCCATCTTGTCGGCGTCGTCGGCGATGGTCTCGTCGTACCAGAGGATCGTGAAGCCGTGCTCGAGGTTGTGCACGAGCTCGCCGAGCTCGGGACGGTCGGACTCGCTGTAGAGCTTGCGGTCCATGCTGTCCCACATATTCCAGTGCTGGCCGAAGGCCGGCGGGGCTTCGGGATAGCTCAGCGGGGTGCCGACCTCGACGTGGTCCTGGCTGCCCTCGGCGGACTTGGTGGTGACGTCCTGGCAGGCCGATGCCTTCGCGCCGATGTCGCTGAGCGAGTCGGAGGCGTAGGCCCGCAGGTC
Source organism: Nocardioides sp. BGA-UO-ETr-FS32 (assembly GCF_059567905.1). NCBI lineage: Bacteria > Bacillati > Actinomycetota > Actinomycetes > Propionibacteriales > Nocardioidaceae > Nocardioides > Nocardioides sp. BGA-UO-ETr-FS32. The sequence goes on from NZ_JCAQOX010000015.1 coordinate 606,018, forward strand.
CCACCAGTCCTTGATCGGCTGGAACGCAGCCGCTCCCACGATGAGCACGGCGACGAGGACGCTCGCGCCCACGATCGCCATGCCGCGCCGGTTCTCGCGCTTGGACTGCTGGGAGCGGATGGAGTCGATGACCGCCTGACGGTCGGTCTTTGCCTGCTTGGCCACGGTGCTCGGTGTCTCTCGGTCGAGTGCTGGGAGGTCTGCGCTGGCAGAGTCTACGTAGTCGCGGGTGACACGACCCACACGACGTCGTCCTTCACGCCTGCGGCCGGTCCCGCTCCCAGTCCTCGAGCCGCCAGCCGTGCGCGAAGCAGACGGCCGCCGCCGCGGTCCGGTCCGCGGCGTCGGGCAGTCGGCGCAGCGCCGCGGACAGCTCCTCGGCGTCCGCCTTCTCGCCGAACGGCGCCCGGTCCGCCTCGTCCCCGACCAGGGCGCGTACGACGGCCTCCCGGGCGCCCCAGCCGAACAGGTCGCCACCCTCGGCGCGTACGAGGGACGCTGCGCCGGGCCCGTCGTCGCCCGGCGGCAGCACCAGGTCGGCGCGCCCGCGCACGACCGCGACCGGGCGTCCGCCGAGCTTGCCCTGGACGAGCTCGGCGGCCCCGGCGATCTCGTCGGCGACCGCGGGGAGGGTCACGACGAGGGGGTTGCCGTGCGGGTCGGAGCGACCGGCGAAGTCCTCGGCCACCATCAGGCCGGCCGCGCCGATCGCGATGTCGGTCTGGCCCTCGCGCCAGGCACGTCCGGAGGTGTCGGTGACGACCACGGCCACGTTGGTGCCGGTGCGGTCGTGGACCGCGCGGCGCAGACCCCGGGCCGAGGCGTCCGGGTCGAGGGGGAGCAGCACGACCGACCCGGCCGCGACGTTGGAGGCATCGACCCCGGCGGCGGCCATGGTGAGGCCGAGGCGGTTGCGCACGATGCGGGTCGCGCCGCGGCGCGCGACGACGCGCTCGGTCTCCTCGTCGATCGCGGCCTCGCGGTCGCCGACCCGGGTGCGGCCCTCGGCCTTGCTGACCACCTTGCTGGTCACGCACACCACGTCGCCGTCGGCGAGGTCGGCCCCGCGGCCGAGCGCGGTGATCACCAGGGCGGCGAGGTCGTCGCCCGCCGCCACCTCGGGGATCCCGTCGGGCGCCCACGCCTCGAGCCGCGTCACGCGGAGGCGCCCGCTGCGAGGGAGACCGCCGCAGCGGCCATCGCCGCGGTGGCGTCGGGCCCGTCCATCATCAGCGGGACGGCAGCGGCGCGCAGGCCGGCCGCCTCCAGCGCCGGCACCTGGTCGGCGTCGCGCTCGTCGACGAGCCAGGCGTCGAGCACCCCGCCGGACGAACGCGCGCCGTAGTGGGTCCCGACCGCGCCGGCGCCGACCTCGACGCCGATGCTGGCCAGCACCTGGGCCGCCATGCCGTGGACGTGCGAGCCGCCGACGATGGGGGAGAGGCCGACGACGGGTGCCGGCGTGGACCGCACGGCGTCACGGACGCCGGGCACGCCGAGGATGGTGCCGACGGAGACGACAGGGTTCGACGGCGGCACGACCACGAGGTCCGCGTCGGTGATCGCCTCCAGCACCCCCGGCGCAGGCACGGCGGCGTCCTGCCCGACGACGACCACGGCCTCCGCGGGCACCGCGGCCCGCAGCCGCACCCAGTACTCCTGGAAGTGCACGACCCGGCGCCCGCTCGGGCTGTCGGGGTCCGCGATGGCGACGTGAGTCTCGACCCGGTCGTCGGTCATCGGGAGCAGCCGTACGCCGGGCTGCCACCGGCGGCACAGCGCCTCGGTGACCTGGGAGAGGGTGAAGCCGGCCTCGAGCATCTGGGTGCGCACGAGGTGGGTGGCGATGTCGCGGTCGCCGAGCCCGAACCACGTCGGCTCCACGCCGTACGCCTCGAGCTCGGTCTTGGCGCTCCACGTCTCGTCGCGGCGCCCCCACCCCCGCTCGACGTCGATGCCGTCGCCGAGGGTGTACATCACGGTGTCGAGGTCGGGGCAGACCTTCAACCCGTGGATCCACCAGTCGTCGGCGGTGTTGGCCACCACGGTGACCTCGGTGTCGGCGGAGGCGCCCGGCACCGCGCCTGTGCGCAGGCCGTGGAGAAGGCCCTGGATGAAGCGGGCCCCGCCCACCCCTCCGGAGAGGACGGTGATACGGCGGAGCGTGAGCGTCGATGATGGCATAGGAACAGCCTGCCGGAAGCGGAACGGCCATATCAGATCCGGGCTTGACTTCGTGGGTACGACAGGCATGTAATTCCCACAGTGTCGTTAGGTTGAACGCGTGTCGTTCAGTTCTGAAAAACCAGGGTCGAAAGGGCGTCAGCCATGAGAGCAGAACTGTTTCTCCTCGAGCCTGAGGGCGAGGAATTCGGTTGGCAGGACCGCGCCCTGTGCGCGCAGACGGACCCGGAGGCGTTCTTCCCCGAGAAGGGCGGCTCCACCAGGGAGGCCAAGAAGGTCTGCCTGACGTGCGAGGTCCGCGACGACTGCCTCGAGTACGCACTGATGAACGACGAGCGCTTCGGCATCTGGGGCGGTCTCTCCGAGCGGGAGCGCCGCAAGCTCAAGAAGCGCGCGGTCTGAGGTTTCCCGCAGTCCTCCAGCTCCGATTCGGCGGTTTCACGGAGCGCGGAGCCCCTCGCTAGGGTGCTCCGGTGACCGTCACAGCGCTTCTCGTCAGTCATGACGGGGCGCGATGGCTCCCAGCCGTCCTGACCGGTCTGATCGGGCAGACCCTCCCGGTGGACCGCGTCGTGGCCGTCGACACCACGAGCCGCGACGACAGTGTCGAGCTGATCCGCGACGCGCTCGCCGGCCCTCTGGGCGACCGGCTCGAGCTGGCCGTGGTGTCGGGCTCGACCAATTATCCGGCGGCCGTCCGCCACGGCCTCGGGCTCGCGCCCACCCCGGCGGGTGAGGCCGGCGACGACGAGTGGATCTGGCTGCTGCACGACGACAGCAACCCCGATCCCACGGCCCTCGCCGAGCTGCTCGCCGCGGCCGAGGACGACCCCGGCGTCGCCATCCTCGGACCCAAGCTGCGCGAGTGGCCCTCGCTGCGCCGGCTGCTGGAGGTCGGCCTGACGATCACCGGCACCGGGCACCGCGAGACCGGTCTGGAGCGCGGCGAGTACGACCAGGGCCAGCACGACGTCGTGCGCGAGGTCCTGGCCGTCAACACCGCCGGCATGCTCGTGCGCCGCCGGGTGCTGGAGTCGCTCGGCGGCCTCGACGAGGAGCTGCCGATCTTCGGCAACGACATCGACTTCGGCTGGCGCGCCGCGCTGGCCGGGCACCGCACGCTGGTGGTGCCACAGGCCGTCGTCTTCCACGCCGAGGCGGCCCACCGCGGCACCCGGCGTACGCCCCTGACCGGGCGGCACACGCACTACCAGGAGCGGCGCGCGGCCCTGTTCACGTCACTGGCCAACGTGTCCGCGCGCGGCTTCGTGTGGCAGTACGTCCGGCTCTTCCTCGGCTCGCTGCTGCGCGTCGTCGGCTTCCTGGCCGTGCGCTCGGTGGGCGAGGCGCTCGACGAGCTCGCCGCCGCGCTCTCGGTGCACGGCCGGCCGCGCCAGCTGCTCGCCGCCCGGCGCGAGCGAGCCCGGCGCCGCGGGGACGAGCCGCCACGGCACGACTCCGTACGCCGGCTGCTGGCGCCCGCGTGGCTGCCCTACCGCCACGGCCTCGACTTCGTCACCGACCTCGCCTCCGCGGCGACCAGCCAGGCCGCCGACGTCGCGGAGCGGCGCCGGCTCGCACAGGAGGCCGACGCGGGTCCGGCGGCGGTGCGTGAGCAGCGCCGCGGCCCGGGCGCCTCGTCGGAGGACGACGACGAGGAGGCCTACCTCACCGACACCGGCATCGTGGCCCGCTTCTTCACCAACCCCGTCGCCGTCGTGATCGCGCTCTTCGGCGTGCTGGCGCTGCTCGCCGGGCGCGAGGCGTTCGGGTCGATCACGGGCGGCGCGCTGTCGCCGGTGCCCGCCGCTGCGGGCGACTGGTGGCGGCTGCACCTCGCCACGTGGCACCCGCTGGGCAGCGGCACCGACGTGCCGGCGCCCGCCTACGTCCTGCCCTTCGCGCTCGCCGCGACGTTCCTGCTCGGCAACACCGGTGCCGTGGTGTCCGGGCTCATGCTGCTCGCGGTGCCCGTCGCCGCGTGGGGAGCCTGGCGGTTGCTCAAGGTCGTCGGCCGACTCGTGGACCCGCTCGGCCTGCCGCGCTGGCTCCTCGTGTGGGGTGCCCTCACCTACGCCCTCGTCCCGGTGACGTCCGGCGCGTGGGCGGAGGGACGCTTCGGCACGGTCGCGGTGGCCGCGCTCCTGCCGTGGGCCGCCCACGCCGCGCTGGGCTTCGTCGACCCCGACCGTGACCGGCGCTGGCGCGCGGCCTGGCGTACGGCCCTGCTGCTCGCCCTCGGCGCGGCCTTCGTGCCGGGCCTCTGGCTCTTCGCCCTGCTGGCCACCGCCGTCGTGCTCGGCGCGGCCGCCGTCATCGCGCCCCGGTTGCTGCGCGAGCGCGACAGCTGGGGACCGCCGGTGGTCGCGGTCGCCGCGACCCCGTTGCTCCTCGCCCCCTGGCTGCTGCCGCTGCTCACCACCGGCTCGGCGGCCGGGCTGCTGCTGGAGGCGGGTCGGCTCACCGTCGACGAGGTCACCTTCGAGGGCCTGGTGACCGGCCGGCTCAACGACCTCGGCGCGCCGTGGTGGCTCGGGCTGGTGCTCGGCCTGCTCGCCCTCGCCGCGCTGCTCCCGCGACGTACGCGCGTCCCCGTCGTGATCTGCTGGCTGGTCGCGCTGGCCGCCGCGGTCGTCTCGGGCGCGCTGTCGCACCTGACCATCGACCTGCCCGCGGTCACCACCCGTCCCAGCCTGGGGTTGTTCGTGGTGATCCTGCAGGGCACTGCGGTGGTGGCGGTCGTGCTGGGGGCCGACACCTACCTCCGCCGCCTGGCCGACCACCACCCGTGGTGGCAGCGTGGGGTGGCCACCACGCTCGCCGTGGTCGCCGCGGCGGTGCCGGTCGGCGGCCTCGGCTGGTGGCTCACCACCCCGGACAACGCGATGACGCGCGACGTCGACCAGACGGTCCCGGTCTACATGCAGCAGAGCTCGCTGCTCGGTCAGGAGCACGGCGTGCTGGTGCTCGGCGGGTCCGTCGACGACGGCATCACCTACCGGATCCGCCGCGACGACGGCACGACCGTGGGGGAGGACGAGATCCTGACCCTCGCCGACGAGGACGCCGAGCTCACCGACGAGGTGCGCGCCCTGGTGTCCTCGCCCACGCCCGCCGTCGTGGCGGCGCTGGGCGCGCGCGGCGTCGAGTACGTCGTGCTCGGCTCGCCTGCCGACGGCCGGATCTCGTCGCTCCTCGACGCGACCTCCGGCCTCGAGCAGGCCAGTGCCGAGGACCGCAGCACGCGCGCGTGGCGGGTCGACCGGCCGCTCGACCCGTCGGCCGTGGACGGCCCCGGCTCGTGGTGGCGCTCGGCGCTCCTGGTCGTGCAGGGCCTGGCCGTCGCGGTCGCCCTCGTGCTCGCCGCGCCGACGGTGCGACAGCGTCGGGAGGGAGGACGCGATGACTGAGCCTGATCCCACCACAGGGGGTGGCCGCCGGCGGGTCGCCGAGACGACCCGCGGCCGTCCCTCGCCCCTCACGATCCTCGCCGTCGTGATCCCGCTGCTCACGGTGGCCGCCCTCGCCGTGGTCCGTCCGGCCGACGAGTCGCCGACCACCCGCGCTGCGTCCGACGCGCCGCTGGACCGGGCGACCGCGGTCTGCCCGGCCCGCCTGCCGGGCGCGGACGAGGTCCGCTTCGGCAGCAGCTCCCTCTCCTCCGGCGAGCTTGCGCTGCGCGTGGGTCGCGAGGAGGAGACCGAGGCGCTGGTGGACGGCGTCGCCACGCGCACCGAGCGCCAGTACGTCGTGGTGGGCGCCAGCGGGGAGACCGCCCCCGGCCTGGTCGTGTCCCGCTCCGGTGCCGGGTCCGCGCTCGGGTGCGACAGCCCGGCGCCCGAGCGGTGGTTCACCGGGGTCGGTGCCTCGGCCGAGCACGCGTCGACCCTCACCCTCGTCAACCCCGACAAGGGTCCTGCCGTCGCCGACGTCACCGTGTGGGACGGCAGGGGGGTCGTCGACGTGCCGGCCCTGCGAGGGGTGCGGGTGCCCGGCGGTCGCTCCACGTCCTACGACCTGGCGACCGTCGTCCCCAACCGGGACGCCCTCGCCGTACGCGTCACCGTCACCCGTGGCCGGCTGGCCTCCACCGTTGTCGACGTGGTCGATCCCGTGGGCCGCGACTCCCCGGTGCGCGAGTGGTTGCCGGCCCAGGCGGCGCCCGCCACCACGTCCTACGTCGCCGGAGTCGGCACGTCTGCTGCCGACCGCGTGCTCACCGTCGCCAACCCCGGCGACAGCGAGGTCCGGGTGGCGCTCAAGCTGGCGAGCGAGGAGAGCGAGTTCGCCCCGGCCGGGGTCGAGGAGGTCACCGTCGCGCCCGGGTCGGTCCGCGAGGTCGACCTCAGCGGCGTGCTGCGCGGACCGGCGCTGCAGGGCGTGCAGGCGCTGCGGCTGGAGTCGACCGGTCCGGTGACCGCCTCGTTGCGCACGCGCACCGCCACCGACCTCGCGCTGTCGGCAGCCGGATCCTCCGTCACGGAGGAGGCGGCCGTCGCCCTCCCCGACGGCTCCAAGCGGCTCGTCCTCGTCGGTGCCGACGCTCCTGGTGTGGTGACGCTGCGGGCGTGGGACGCCGACGGAAGCCCGGTGGTGCGCGAGCGGCGCGTCGAGATCGACCCCGCGACCGCGTCCCGGCTGCGGTTGCCCGACGACGCGGTGCTCGCCGTGGTCGGCGTCGAGCGGACGGGGGTGGTCACCGCCCTCGAGGTCACCGACCGCGGACTGTCCGTCCTCCCGCTCGCGCAGCTGGAGACGACCAGCCAGGTGCCCGACGTACGTCCGGCGGAGCGTTAGCACCCCACGTCGGGCCGGTCACGGCTCGTCGCCGTACCTCTCGTCGACCTGCCCGGGCGTGAGGTTGAGCAGCTCGGCGAGCTGCTCCACGACCACGGTGTGCACCAGCGCCTCGAGCTCGTCGCGGGTGGTGGAGCGGTGCTCGATCGGGCGGCGGAAGATCACCAGCCGGGTCGGCTCCTGCCCCTTGCCGCGCACGAGCGACGACAGGGGCACGGTCTCGTCGCCCCAGTCGTCGGGCAGCATCGGCGTGTCCTCGACGGCGTACTCGACCAGGCCGAGGTGGCGCTGCCACTTCTCGTCGAGGGGCGTCACGACGTCGAGCACGAGCTGGTCGAACCGCTGCCGTGCGGTCCGCAGGGCGGGGGTGCCGGGATCCACCGGCAACACGCCCGGACCGCGCATTCCCCGGCCGCGCCGGTCACGCGTCCTCGGCCTCACGTCGTCCACGCCGCGAGCCTAAACGCCCCGCGTGCGTGCGCCCGGTAGCGTCGGCGTCGTGAGCCTTGCCCGTCGTTGTTCGCGGACGGCGTGTGGCCGTCCTGCGGTCAACACGCTGACCTACGTCTACGCCGACCAGACCGCCGTCCTCGGCCCGCTGGCGACGTACGCGGAGCCGCACGCCTACGACCTGTGCGAGACGCACAGCGAGCGGCTGTCCGCGCCGCGCGGCTGGGAGGTGCTCCGGCTGGCCCCGGACCCGAAGGCGCAGGGCCCGAGCAGCGACGACCTGCTCGCGCTCGCCGACGCGGTGCGCGAGGCGGGCCGCCCGGCGCCGACCCCGGTGCCCCTGCACTCCGCCGACGACTCCACCCGCGGCGCCAAGCGCGGCCACCTGCGGGTGCTCACGCCCACTGACTGAAGCCCGCGTCCACCCCCTAGGATCATCGGCGTGAACATCGACCAGCAGCTGCTGAGCATCATCGTCTGCCCGGCCTGCCACGGCGAGCTGTCGCCGGCCACGACCGGCGGCGCCGAGGAGCTCGTGTGCCAGGGGTGCGGCAACGCCTATCCCGTCCGCGACGACATCCCCGTGCTGCTCGTCGACGAGGCCCGCAAGCCCGACTGAGCACGGCCGGGACAGACCGAGGACAGAACTGAGGCACTGGCGTGGCGACGTGGTTCGACGAGGCCCGACTGGACGACCCCGGCGTGCTGGAGACGGTCGACCTCCGGCTGCGCACGCTGGCCGAGAGCGGCGCGCGGGTGCGGCGCGAGGCCCACGAGGCGGCCACCGCGACCGCCGAGCTGATCGCCGAGGCACGTGACGGTGAGCGCCCGCGTGCCGTGATCGCCGCCGGGCCGGACTCGCGGCTGCTGCGTGCGGTGCTCGAGCCGTGGTGCCCGGTGCCGTTCGTCGCCTGGCCCAACCCGGGGCTGCCGGGCTGGGCGGGCTCGCTGGACCTGGTCGTGATGCTCGCGCCCGAGGGCAACGACCACGGGTCCGCGTCCGCGGTCGCGGAGGCCGTACGCCGCGGCGCGCAGGTCGTCGTCGCGTGCCCCGAGCGGTCGCTGGTCGGCGAGCACGCCGCCGGGCGACACGTGACTGTCTTGCCGACCGTCACCGGCGACCAGCTCGCCACGGCCGTGGTGATGCTCGACTACCTCGCCCACGTGCACCTCGGCCCGCGCGCGGACGCCGAGTCTGTGGCCCTGTCGCTCGACGAGGTGGCCACCAGCTGCTCGCCGCACCGCGACCTCGCGGTCAACCCGGCCAAGATGCTCGCCATCGCGATGGCCGACACCAACCCGCTCGTGTGGGGCGGCTCGGTCCTGGCCGCCCGCGCCGCCCGCCGCCTGGCCGAGTCACTGCGTCGCACGAGCGGGCGCTCCGCCATCGCCGGCGACGCCGAGCACCTGCTGCCCGTGATCGAGGCGACCAAGCCGCACGACGTCTTCGCGGACCCGTTCGCCGACGAGGCCGGCGACCTCCGCCCCCTCCTGCTCGTCCTCGACGACCGCTCCGACGACCCCGTCGTGCGCGAGCAGGCCGGGGAGCTGAAGGCCGCGGCCGCGCGCCACGGCGTACGGGTGGAGACGCTCGAGACTGACGCCGACGACGAGGTCGCGCGCTACGCGTCCCTGCTGCTCACCGGCACGTACGCCGCGGAGTACCTCCGGATCGGGCTCGTCGAGGACTGAGCGGCGCCGGCACGGGCTGGTGCGATCAGGGGCGGGCCAGCCGCATCCCGAACACCAGGGCGTCCGTGCCGTGGACGTGTGCCGTCCGCTCGAGCTGCATCCCGAGGTTGCGGGCTACCCCCTGCGACGGCAGGTTGTCGGGCCGGATGATCGCCACCAGGTGCTCGATCCCGTGAGCGGCAGCGCAGTCGCGCACCGCCCGGGCCGCCTCGGTCGCGTGGCCGCGGCGGCGTGCATGCGGCAGCAGGTGGTAGCCGACCTCCACGTGCGGCGTGCCCTCGATGTCCTGCACCGTGAGGCCGCAGTCGCCGACGAGCTCGCCGTCGCGGGTCTCCACGACCCAGAGGCCGAAGTCGTGCTCGGCGTAGTTGCGCTCCTGCCACTCGATCCAGCGGATCGCGTCGTCGCGGGTGCTGGGTGGGCGGTCGCCCCGCATGGGGTCGAACGCGATGAGGAGGTCCGTGATCGCGTCGAGGTCGTCGGCGACCATCGGCCGGAACCGCAGTCGCTCGGTGGGCTCGGGCAGCACCGGGTCAGGCTACGGGGCGCGTGCCCGCGGGTGGCTCCTGGTCGACGTCGGCCCACACCTCGACGAGCTCGGCGAGCAGGTCGTCCCTGACGGTGGCGAAGCTCGCGACGACGAACTCGAGAGCCTCGCCATCGCCGCCGGTGCCGATCACCCTGGCCCGGAGGACCCCGCGGTCGCCGTCGGCGACGAGGTCCTCGACGTGCATGCGCTGGAAGCCCGGGTAGTCGGCGTTGAGCCGGACCCAGGCGTCACGGTCGAACACCTCGCCGGTGTGCACGAGCCTGCACGTGAAGTCGTCGTGGAGGAGGTCCGACAGTCGATCCCAGTCGTGGGCGTCGATGACCGTGGCGAGGCGGGCGAGCAGGGTGGCGGCGTCCATGGGGTCAGTGTGCTGCGGGGGACCGACAGTCAGGTCTCGAGGCAGAACTCGTTGCCCTCGGGGTCGGCCATCACCACGAGCTCGTCGCCGCGCGCGACGACGGTTGCGCCCAGGCGCAGCAGCCGGTCGCACTCGGCATCGAGGTCTCCCGGGGCCCGGAGGTCGAAGTGCTGCCGGTTCTTGGCGACCTTCGGCTCGGGCACCCGCTGGAACCAGAGGCTCGGTCCACCCCACCCCGCAGGCTCGACCCAGGCGCGGTCCGGAGTGCTGTCCTCGTCGACGTTCGAGCCGAGGGCACCCGCCCAGAACGCGGCGACCGTCAGCGGGTCCCGGCAGTCGAACGTCACCGACTTCACGAAGGAGGGCACGGGACGACCGTACGGCAGGACGAAGTGTCCGGCCGTGAGCCGCGTGACGAGGGCCGCTCACCGTCCTCCGGTAGCGGAGATTGCACTGCGGGCCGGCGCGGACGCGCCTTCGGCCCCGCTGTCAGGGTGACGGCGGGGTGTGGGGCGGGGTCATCGTCGGCGGGGTTGCGGGATGCCGGGCGAATCGGGTGGTTCGAGGTCGGTGGTGCCGGTGTGGTCGCGTCGGTAGCGGTGGCCGTGGGGTGAGGTCCACTCGAACACCCCGTTCTCGACCATCGCGTAGCGCCAGGCGGAGTGGGTCTTGAGACGGTGGTGGAACCGGCACAGGCAGGCGAGGTTGTCGGTCCGTGTCGGGCCGGGTTGGGTTCTGCCCTCGGCCTCGGCGTCGGGGTCGTATGGGATGACATGGTCGACGTCGCAGCGTCGGGCCGGTCTGGTGCACAAGGGGAAGACACATGTGCGATCGCGGAGCTGGACTTGCTCACGGATGTCGGCGGGGACCTTGTAGCCCTGCGCTGTCAGCTGGGCGTTGAGGTCGATGACGGGCTTGATCGTCACCTTCGTCCGGGAGTCAGAGCACCACGACTTGATCTGGTCGAGCAGCACGAGGCGCTGACCGTTCTCCATCCGTCCGGTGGGCCCGAACACCGTCTGCTCGCCGACCACCGATGCGTCGAAGTGGGCGTGGATGATGACCTCACGGGCGGCGGGGAGGTCCGGCTGCTCGGCGTCGGCGGGGGCGTCGGCTTCGGCGTTGGTGTCGGGGGTTGAGGGGCGAGCCTCGACACCACCGTCCGGGGCTGCACCGTCCTGGGCTGCTTCGTCCTGGAAGGCGAGGTCGAGCGCAGTCTGCGTACGCGCGAGCTCACCGAGGGCCTTGGCCCGACGTGCGTTGAGCGGCAGCTCGGACCCGAGGGCCTTCTGGACCGCTGCGTGGTGGGCGACGGCGCGGTCGAGGTCGAGGGCGTCGGCGATGTCGAGGTCGGCTTCCAGGTGCAGGGTGCCGGCGTAGTGGACGTCGTCCTTGTTGACGGTGACGTGACGGGGGTCGACGTGCTGCCACCCGTCCTCGGGGTCCGCGGTGGGGTCGGCGGTGGCGAGGTCGTACCGCTTGATGGTCTCGGCGACGAGCCGGTCGAGCTGCGCGGACCCGATGCGTCCGGCGACGGCGGCGACCTGGGAGTCGACGAACCCCACCGCCTCACGAGTCAGGGCGGGTGAGGAGTGGATGGTGGTGTCCGCGACGACACGGGCACGCCACGCCGGAACCAGGCCGGTGTGGACCTGGTCCCACAGTCGGGGGAGGCGGTGACGCAGCTCGAGGGCGTGGCCGATGAGCTTCTTCGCCGCCGTGGTCGAGATCCCGAGGGTGGTGCCGAGCTCGGCGACGCAGAACTCCGCCACCAAGGGTGCGCCTTCGCCGGCGATGGGCTCCTCGTGCTCACACCCCGGCACGGTGAACGAGGCGGCGTCGTGGATCGACTCCGGCGGGTGCAGGTCAGCCCATCGAGTGGCCAGCCTCAGCTGGCGGGCGGCCTCGGCGTTCTCGAGCTCGCGGGAAGCCTTGATCGAGGCGAGCAGCTCGGAGGCCGAGAGGTCGTCTGCGACCTCTCGTGCCTCGGCTGTCCGTCCGTCGATCATGTGCTCGAGTTTAGTCGTCGGGTCCGACAGTGGCCGTGGCTGAGATGCTGCTGGCCAGCGACATCGGGAGCGGGTGCGAGGCTTGCTGCGTTCGCCCCTGACCGCCGAGCAGTCGGACCCGGCCTAACCTCCCGTCATGCCCGGTCGCCGCAGCGTCCTCCGCCCCATGCGCGAGCAGGACGTGCCCGCCGTGGTCGCCATCCAGGAGCCCGCGGCGGTCGCGGGCCTGCCGGAGGTCTTCCCCCAGGACCGTTACCCGTTCCCTCGCGAGGCGATCGCGACCCGCTGGCGGGACGAGGTGGCCGACCCCGAGGTCGAGTGCTTCGTCATCGACGAGGCGGGGAGGGTCGCGGGGTTCGCGGCACTTCAGGGCGGGGAGGTGCTGCACTTCGGCACCGCGCTGGACACGTGGGGGAGCGGGCTGGCCACGGCAGCCCACGACGAGCTCGTCGAGCGCCTGCGTGCACGCGGCGTCGTACGGCCCGAGCTCTCCGTCTACACCGGGAACGCGCGAGGGCGACGCTTCTGGGAGAAGCGCGGGTGGCGTCCGACCGGAGAGGTGCTCCGCGGCTCGTACCCGCCGTACGCCGAGATGCTGGTCTACGAGCTGCCGACCTGACGCCCTCCGGTCGCCACCAGGTCCAGCACCTCGCTCGTGGGGCGTACGTCGCCGTAGGAGCGGTACACGACGTGAAGCGTGGCGTTGTGGTCGCGATCCCGCATCGCCGCGCACGCATCCGCCACCAGGATCACTCGCATGCCGCAGGTGCTCGCGTCCCGGACGGTGTGCTCCACGCAGACGTTGGTGACGGTGCCGGTCACGAGCAGGGTGTCGATCTCGCGAGCGGCGAGCAGCGCAGGCAGCTCCGAGGAACCCGGGAACCAGGCGCTACGAGCGGTCTTCTCGGCGACCAGGTCATGGGGGTGCACCGCGAGCCCGCCGTCCAGTCGAGACCTCGGAGGACCCTCGCCTCCCGATCGCGCGTACCGCTCAGCCACCTCGTCGCCGAAGAACTCCCGGTCCTTCGGGGTCGGCGGCGAGTACGTCGGAACCACCCACGCGACTGTGCCCCCGGCGCTGCGGAGCGCCGCCGCGAGCTCATTGACCCGCGGGACGATCCCGCGGACGTAGGCCGACTCACGCACGAAGAAGGGCACCACGTCGACGACGACGAGGGCCGTGCGTCCCGGGTCGAGTCGTTCGAAGGCGTGCCGCCGCCCACGCCGTGCCTCGTGCCGCTCGTACTCCCGGTCCTCGATGAACCAGTCGTGGTCGGCGGTGGGCTCCGCGAGGTCGTCCGACACGGTGGGCAGTCTGCCAGCGCAGTGTCGTGCTCGGGATCGAAGCGCGTACGGCGCGCCGATAGGCTTCAGCCCGACCCGACCCCACGACCCGAAGGACCGATCATGGCCGGCGGACTGTTCGCCCTCCTCGACGACGTCGCCGCACTCGCGCGCATCGCCGCAGCCAGTGTGGACGACGTCGGCGCCGCCGCCGGGCGCGCCAGCATGAAGGCGGCGGGCGTGGTGGTCGACGACACGGCCGTCACCCCGCAGTACCTCCACGGGTCCCCCGCCGCGCGCGAGCTGCCGATCATCAAGAAGATCGCCATCGGCTCCCTGCGCAACAAGCTGCTCTTCATCCTGCCCGCCGCGGTGCTCCTGGGACAGTTCCTCCCGGAGCTGCTGCCGGTGATCCTGATCTTCGGTGGCGGCTTCCTCGCCTACGAGGGCGCGCACAAGGTGTGGGAGAAGGTCCGGGGTCACGAGCCGGTGGCCGAGGAGGCCGAGGAAGAGCTCACCAGCACGGGGGAGCTGAGCCCCGAGCACGAGGCGAAGACGGTCGCGGGCGCCATCCGCACCGACTTCATCCTGAGCGCCGAGATCATGGTCATCGCGCTCAAGGAGGTCGTCAGCTCCGACCCCGACGCCAGCATCTGGATGCGCGCGATCGTCCTGGCCGCGGTCGCCGTGCTGATCACGGTCCTCGTCTACGGCGTCGTCGCCCTCATCGTGAAGATGGACGACGTCGGCCTCCACCTCGCGGAGAAGCCCTCCAAGGGCTCGCAACGCATCGGACTCGCCCTCGTCTCCGCGATGCCGCGCCTGCTCACCGCGATCTCCCTCATCGGCACGCTGGCCATGCTCTGGGTCGGCGGCCACATCTTCCTGGTCAGCCTCTACGAGATCGGCGGGCACGACGGCCTGCTCGAGGGCACCGCCTTCGGCGACGTCCTGTACGCGCCGTACGACCTGGTCCACCACTGGGAGGTGGCCGTCCACGACGCCGTCGGCGGGACGCTCGGCGCCCTGCTCGGCTGGGTGCTGAACACCATGCTCTCCGGCCTCGTCGGCCTCGTGGTCGGCGGGCTCGTGCTGGCCGTGCTGCACGCCTTCGGGATCGGCGGCGGCCACGGCGGGGGGCACGGCTCCGGCCACGACGAGGCCCACGACCCGGGCCACGACGAGGGGCCCCACGAGGGCCACGACGAGACGGCCTCCGGCGACGCTGCCGAGGATTCTCCGAATCGCTGAGGGCGGTCCTACCCTTTTCTGGTCCGCGCGGGAGATCCCGACGATGCACAGATGTGCGGCGCAGACGCCCTCCTCGATGCCAGGAGACAACTGATGGACCACAAGGTCGCTGACCTCACCCTTGCCGCGTACGGCCGCAAGGAGATCGAGCTCGCCGAGCACGAGATGCCCGGCCTGATGGCCATGCGCGAGCGCTACGGCAAGGACCAGCCCCTCAAGGGGGCGCGGATCGCCGGCTCGCTGCACATGACGATCCAGACCGCCGTGCTGATCGAGACCCTCGCGGCCCTCGGTGCGGACATCCGCTGGGCCACCTGCAACATCTTCTCCACCCAGGACCACGCCGCGGCCGCGGTCGTCGTCGGCCCCCCGTCGAAGGGCGGCACGCCCGAGGACCCGCGCGGCATCCCCGTCTTCGCCTGGAAGGGCGAGACCCTCGCCGAGTACTGGGACGAGGCCGAGAAGGTCTTCGACTTCCCCGCCGAGGACGGCGAGGTGGGCGGCCCCAACATGCTGCTCGACGACGGCGGCGACATCACGATGCTGCTGCACCTCGGTGTCGAGTACGAGAAGGCGGGCGCCGTCCCGTCGCAGGACTCCACCGACAACGAGGAGTTCAAGGAGGTGCTGCGCGTCCTGGCCCGCTCGCTCGAGGCCGACCCGCAGCGCTGGACGAAGCGCGCCCCCCTCGTCAAGGGCGTCTCCGAGGAGACCACGACCGGCGTGCTGCGCCTCTATGAGCGCTTCAAGGAGGGCACCCTCCTCTTCCCGGCGATCAACGTCAACGACTCGGTCACCAAGTCCAAGTTCGACAACAAGTACGGCTGCCGCCACTCGCTGATCGACGGCATCAACCGCGCCACCGACGTCATGATCGGCGGCAAGGTCGCGGTCGTGTGCGGCTACGGCGACGTCGGCAAGGGCTCCGCTGAGTCGCTGCGCGGCCAGGGCGCGCGCGTCATCGTCACCGAGATCGACCCCATCTGCGCGCTGCAGGCAGCGATGGACGGCTTCGAGGTCAAGCGCCTCGAGTCGGTCGTCGAGACCGCCGACATCTTCATCACCACGACCGGCAACTTCGACATCATCACGGTCGAGCACTTCCACAAGATGAAGCACCAGGCGATCGTCGGGAACATCGGCCACTTCGACAACGAGATCAACATGGCCGGTCTCGCGAGGATCCCCGGCATCGTCAAGGACGAGATCAAGCCGCAGGTCCACCAGTGGATCTTCCCCGGCGAGGACGGCAAGCCCGGCAAGAAGATCATCGTGCTGTCCGAGGGCCGCCTGCTCAACCTGGGCAACGCCACCGGCCACCCGTCGTTCGTGATGTCCAACTCCTTCACCAACCAGGTGCTGGCGCAGATCGAGCTCTTCTCCAAGGCCGACGACTACGAGCTCGGCGTGCACGTGCTGCCCAAGCACCTCGACGAGGAGGTCGCGCGGCTGCACCTCGACGCCCTCGGTGTCGAGCTGACCGAGCTGACCAAGCAGCAGGCCGCCTACCTCGGCGTGCCGGTCGAGGGCCCGTACAAGTCCGACCACTACCGCTACTGAGCGCGCGACGCGGTTCCCACGTAGCGCCACCCGGTCATGGCGCCAGCCCTAGACTGGCGCCATGACCGACCTTGCCGAGCCCGCTCGCGGCAGCGTGCTCGTCGTCGACGACGACGCCTCCCTCGCGGAGATGCTCTCCATCGTCCTGCGCCAGGAGGGGTTCGACAGCCGCATCGTCGGTCGCGGTGACGTGGCGCTCGACGCGTTCCGCGACTACCGGCCCGACCTCGTCCTCCTCGACCTGATGCTTCCGGGCAAGGACGGCATCGACGTCTGCAAGGAGATCCGCGCGGAGTCCGGCGTCCCGATCGTGATGCTGACCGCCAAGGGCGACACCGTCGACGTCGTCGTCGGCCTCGAGTCCGGGGCCGACGACTACATCGTCAAGCCCTTCAAGCCCAAGGAGCTCATCGCCCGGGTCCGCGCCCGCGTACGTCGCAACGACGTCACGCAGGACGAGGGCCTCACCATCGGCGACGTCTCCATCGACGTCGCCGGCCACTCGGTGACCCGCGACGGCGAGCCGATCAACCTGACCCCGCTCGAGTTCGACCTGCTCGTCTGCCTGGCCCGCAAGCCGTGGCAGGTCTTCACCCGCGAGGTGCTGCTCGAGCAGGTCTGGGGCTACCGCCACAGCGCCGACACCCGCCTGGTCAACGTGCACGTCCAGCGCCTGCGCTCCAAGGTCGAGCACGACCCGGAGAACCCCGAGGTCGTGGTGACCGTGCGCGGCGTGGGCTACAGGGCCGGCAAGTCCTAGGAGTCCCCGGGTGAGCATCCGCGACCGGCTCCCACCGGCGCTGCGGCGCGGGCCCGCCTTCTGGCGGCGCTCTGTGCAGGCGCGCGTCGTCGTCAGCACCGTGCTGCTCTCCGCCGCGGTCGTGGGCATCGTCGGCTGGTTCCTCATCCAGCAGACCCGCGACGGCCTCCTCGACAACCGGGTCGCCGCCGTCGTGCAGGAGGCCGAGGGGGAGACCGAGGCCGCGCGCACGGACCTCGCGGCGGCCTCGGGCCTCGACGTCGACGAGTCCGCGCAGCAGCAGGCCCTCGTGGAGCCCATCCAGGCCCGCGGCGCCACCCGCGGCTTCGCCGTCGTGCTGTCCCCGCCGGTCGGCGAGGGACTCCGCCTCGCCGACGGCGGCGCCAAGTTCACCGAGGGTCTCGACCTCTCCAGCGTGCCGGAGACGCTCGAGGACCGCTTCGACTCGCTGTCCGCGACGGCGTGGACCTACACCGACATCCGTACGACGCGCGACATCGAGGGCCTGCCCGAGGGGCCCGGCATCGTGGTGGGCAGCCAGGTCCGGCTCCCCGCCGACGACAAGACCTACACGCTCTACTACCTCTACCCGCTGGCGGAGCAGCAGGAGACCCTCGCGCTCGTCTCGCGCGCGATGCTCATCGCCGGGGTGCCGCTGCTGCTGCTCATCGCGGGCCTCACCTGGCTGGTCACCCGCCAGGTCGTGACGCCGATCCGGATGGCCCGCCGCGTCGCCGAGCGCCTCGCCGCCGGGCAGCTGCAAGAACGCCTGCGCGTCACCGGCGAGGACGACCTGGCCCGGCTCGCCACGTCGTTCAACCAGATGGCCTCCAACCTGCAGAAGCAGATCCGGCAGCTCGAGGAGCTCAGCCGGCTGCAGCGCCGCTTCGTCTCCGACGTGTCCCACGAGCTGCGCACGCCCATCACGACCGTCCGGATGGCCAGCGACGTCATCCACGACGCCAAGCCGTTCCTCGACCCGGTGACCGGCCGGGCGGCCGAGCTGCTCCAGAAGGAGCTCGACCGCTTCGAGACGCTGCTGGCCGACCTCCTGGAGATCAGCCGCTTCGACGCGGGTGCCGCGGTGCTCGAGACCGAGGACGTCGACCTCGTCGACGTCGCCCGCCGGGTGGTCGACATGACGTCGGTGCTCGCGGCCCAGCGCGACACTCGCGTCGTCCTGCACGATCCCGGGTACGCGTGCGTGGCGGAGGCCGACGTACGCCGCGTCGAGCGCATCGTGCGCAACCTGGTCACCAACGCCATCGACCACGCCGAGAGCCACGACGTCGAGGTCTTCGTCGGCGCCGACCGGCAGTCGGCCGCCATCGCGGTGCGCGACCACGGCGTGGGGCTCGGGCCGGGGGAGTCGGCCATGGTGTTCAACCGGTTCTGGCGGGCCGACCCGGCCCGCGCGCGCACCAGCGGCGGCACCGGCCTCGGCCTCTCCATCTCTCTGGAGGACACCCACCTGCACGGCGGCTGGCTCCAGGCGTGGGGCCGTCCCGGGGAGGGCGCGCAGTTCCGCCTGACGCTGCCGCGCCACCTCGGCACCCAGCTGCGGCACTCGCCGCTGCCGCTGGTGCCCACCGACGCCCGGGAGACGGCATGAGGCGGGGGGCTGCGCGCACCGCCGGCGTGCTGGTCGCCGCGGCGCTGCTCGCCGGCTGCGTCCGCATGCCGACGTCCGGCCCGGTCGTCGAGTCCGAGGTCACGACCGGTGCCGAGGACGTCCCCGGCATCTCCTTCGACCCGCGTCCCCCGCAGGAGGGCGAGCCGGCCGCCGACATCGTGGCCGGCTTCTTCGAGGCGATGAAGGCCACGCCCGTCCGCACGACCGTCGCCCGCCAGTTCCTGTCCCGCGAGGCGGCCGAGTCGTGGACGCCCGAGCAGCAGATCCTCACCTACGCCGAGCTGGGCGACGCCTCGACCGGCATCTTCGTGCGGGTGCCGCTGACCGACGTCAACACCTACGACGCCCGGGGCGCGTGGCAGCGCACGGACGCCGGCGCCCAGCTGTCGCTCCGGCTGGTGCAGGAGGACGGCGAGTGGCGCATCGACGAGCTCCCCGACGCCCTGATCGTCCCCGACTCGTGGTTCGACGACTGGTACGAGCGGGCCGCGCTCTACTACTTCGACCCGACCTCGCAGGTGCTCGTCCCCGAGCCGGTCTTCGTCCCGCGCGGTGAGCAGTACGCCTCGTCGCTGGTGCGCGGCCTGCTGGCGCCCCCGGGCGAGGACTCGCTCGACGTCGTCCGCAGCTACTTCCCGCCCGGGACCACCCCCGGCCTCTCGGTGCCCATCGAGTCGGGCATCGCCCGGGTGGCCCTGTCCGGCGACCCGGACGCGGTCGACGACGAGACGGCCGAGCGGATGCTCACGCAGCTGGTGTGGACCCTCGGCCAGGAGCCGCGGATCAGCGCCGTCGAGCTCAGCGTCGGCGACCGTACGTTCACCGGCCCCGGCGGACTGGCACCGGTCAACCTCAGCTTCGGGGCGGCCTACGACCCCAACGGCGACCGCGCGAGCACCGACCTCTTCGCCCTCGAGGAGGACCGCCTCGTCACCGGACGCGTCGGGGACCTCGGTCCCACCAGCGGGCCGTTCGGCGAGCCCGGCTACGGCCTGCGCTCGATCGGCGTGAACCTCCCGGGAACGAGGGTCGCGGCAGTCTCCGCCACTGGCACGGACCTCCTCCTGGCTGCCACCGAGGCCCCGACGGGCGAGGTGACCACGCCCGTGGTCGGGGCCGTCGACCTCGCCGCCCCGCACTGGGACCACCGCGACCGGATCTGGGTGCTCGACCGGGGCGCCGGACGGGCGCGGGTGGTCCAGGTCGCCGACGGCGTGGCCGCCGAGGTCGTGGTCCCGGGCCTCACCGGTCGCCGCGTGACCGAGCTGATCGTCTCGCGCGACGGCAGCCGGCTGGTGGCCGTGGTCCGGGGGGCGAAGGCCGACCGGGTGGTGTCGGTCCGGGTGCGCCACGACGCGGCCGGGACCGTCCTGGGATTCACCCCGCCCCGCACGCTCCCGCTCCCCACCGAGGACACCGTCCGCATCCGCGACGTCGCCTGGCGGTCGCCGACGACCGTGTCGGTGCTCAGCGACATCAACGAGGACTTCTCCCAGGTGCGCACGATCTCGGTCGACGGGGCGCCCGGAGGGATCTCCACCAGTGGCACGACGAGCCTGCGCGGCCGCGTCCGTACGCTCGTCTCGACGCCCGCCGACGGTGAGGTCTACGCACTCGCCGGCCGCACGGCCGTCAGCCTGACCCGGCCCGAGCGCCTGGTGCCCGACCTGCCGGCGGGCCTCACGTCCCTCACCTACGTGGGCTGATCCACAGGCCGGGTTCCGGCCGTTGCGCCCGTACGTCACCGCCTGCTGGCATGGGTGCGTGCTCGACGAGGCCCTGGACCTGTTCCTCGGCAGCCGGTGCGTGGGCTGCGACCTGCCCGGCCGGATGCTGTGCCCGGCGTGCCGGGGCGGGCTCTCGCGCACCCCGCGGGTCGCGTGGCCCTCGCCCGTGCCCGCGGGGCTGGTGACGCCGTGGGTGGCGGAGTCGTACGACGGCGCGGTGCGGGCGCTCGTGGTCGGCCACAAGGACCGCGGGCAGTGGGGGCACCGCCGGGTGCTGGGCGCCCTCCTGGCCGACGCCGTGCGCGGCGCGGTGGCGGACCTCGCGCCGGACGTGCCGCTGCTGCTGGTGCCCGTGCCGTCGCGACCGGGTGCCGGGCGCCGCCGCGGCTACGAGGCCACCGCCGCGCTCGTGCGCACGGCCGCTCGCGCCCTGCGCCGGGAGCGCCCCGTCGTGCTCGCGCCGATCCTGGCCTCGCGTGGCGCGGCCGACCAGGCGGGGCTCGACGCGGGGGATCGGGCGGCCAACATGGCCGGCTCGATGCACTGTCCCTCCGCCGCCCTGGCGCGTGCGGGCCGACGTCGACGCGCGGCGTACGTCGTGGTGTGCGACGACGTGGTCACCACCGGTTCCACGGCCCGCGAGGCCCAGCGCGCGCTCGAGGCAGTGGGCCTGCCACCCGTCGCGATCGCGGCCGTCGCGGCCACCCGCAGGCGTGCCGCACAGGGACGGGGACCGAGGGGTGACCCCACAGTTGGCCCGGGGGCCGGGAGGGGCTAGCGTCTTGTCATGGAGTCCGCCCGGGTCCGTGGTTGCGTCTCGGAGAGGACTGCGCGCAGCACCGTCAGGTGCCTCGTCAAGTCCGACCCGCGGCAAGCCGATGCCAGTCGCAGGCGAAACGGTCCACGTAATCACACGGGAGCCCCCAGCCCGCGGAGCCCCTTCGGGGGGTCCACGGGGGGCGGAGCCCCCCGTGTGAGATCACGGTGCGGCTTAGAAGTAAGTCCTGCCCCGTCGCCGACACCAGATGTGTCGGATGCCGGGAGAAGGCCAGTAGTGACGGAGAAGTTGCGAACGCTTCAGCAGGCGGTTGTGGGGTCGAAGACCAGGTCGGCCGGGCGGGCTCCATCCCACCCTGCCCCGGCGGGTGTGCCGCCGCGGCGAAATGGAGGGGTGCGGACCGTTCGCTAGTTGAGGAGGTTCACATGGAGGTTGTGGTCACGGGACGGCACTGCGAGGTGTCCGACCGGTTCCGCGAGCACGTGTCCGAGAAGCTCACCCGTCTGGAGAAGCACGATCACCGCATCATGCGCGTCCAGGTGGAGGTGGAGCTCGAGAAGAATCCTCGCCAGCACGACCGGTCCACCAAGGTGGAGCTGACCGCGTTCTCCAAGGGCCCGGTGATCCGTGCCGAGGCGGCGGCCGAGGACAAGATGGGCGCGCTCGACCTCGCCCTCGACAAGATGCAGGCCCAGATGCGTCGCGCCGCCGACCGGCGTCGGGTGCACAAGGGCCGCGCGGCGGTGTCCGTGGGGGAGGCCCTCGCCGGCATGCCCACCGTGGACGACTCCGCGCAGGACGAGGAGGAGACCGACGTCATCGAGCACAAGGTCGGCCCGATCACCGTCACGGGTGACGGACCGCTGGTCGTGCGCGAGAAGTCCCACCACGCCACCCCCATGACGCTCGACCAGGCGCTCTACGAGATGGAGCTGGTCGGGCACGACTTCTACCTCTTCGTCGACAAGGAGAGCGAGCGACCGGCGGTGGTCTACCGCCGCCGCGGCTACGACTACGGCGTGATCTCGCTCGACGTCGGCTGAGTGCCCTCTACGCCCCGGTCGCGCGCGCATGTAATGATGCGCGCGTGACCGAGGCACACAGCAGCGAACCCGTCCGCGTCCTGGTTGTCGACGACCAGGAGCTGTTCCGTCGAGGGCTGATCATGCTGCTCAGCGGCGACACCGACATCGAGGTGGTCGGCGAGGCGGCCGACGGGATCACCGCCACGGAGCTCGCCACCACGACCGCGCCCGACGTCATCCTCCTCGACGTCCGGATGCCGCGCCGCACGGGAGTCGAGGCCTGCCGCGCCATCAAGGAGGCCGTCCCGGCCACCAAGATCATCATGCTCACCGTCTCCGACGAGGAGGCGGACCTCTACGAGTCGGTCAAGAACGGCGCGGCCGGCTACCTCCTCAAGGACTCCTCGATCGAGGAGGTCGCCCAGGCGATCCGGGTGGTCAACGAGGGCCAGTCCCTGATCAGCCCGTCGATGGCGGTCAAGCTGATCGACGAGTTCAAGCAGATGTCCAAGCCTGAGCGTGAGCAGGGCCCGGCCCTGCGGCTGACCGAGCGCGAGCTCGAGGTGCTGCGGATGGTGGCCAAGGGGCTCAACAACCGTGAGGTCGCCAAGGAGCTCTTCATCTCCGAGAACACGGTCAAGAACCACGTCCGCAACATCCTGGAGAAGCTCCAGCTGCACTCCCGCATGGAGGCCGTCATGTACGCCATGCGCGAGAAGTTGTTGGACCTCCCGTAGGACCGAGGCACGAGGTCCTGCGCAGGGCCAACAAGGTCGAGTGGCCCCACGTCCGAGCTCGCGAGGACGTGACGGGCTGTATCGAGACCCAGTCAGCCGACCGGCCACCTCAGCCACGGTGTCGGTCCGCTCTGCTTGAGTGCTGCTCGTGACCGAGCAGCTCACCAGGCTCCAGGCCCGCCGCATCGCGTTGGCCGCCCAGGGCTTCACCGACCGTGCGCACGCGACGCCCTCGCTGAAGACCCTCGACCGCACGGTCGCGCGCACCGGCGTGCTCCAGGTCGACTCCGTCAACGTCCTCCAGCGTGCCCACTACATGCCGCTCTACTCGCGCATGGGCCCCTACGACGTCGACCTCCTGCGGCGAGCGACCGCGTCGACCGGACGACGCGAGCGCACCCTCGTCGAGTACTGGGCCCACGTGCAGGCGCTCATGCCCGTCGACCTGTGGCCCCTGATGCGGCACCGGATGGAGCACTACCGCGCCGAGCGCGGCAAGTGGGGCTTCACCGCCGACCCGACGCTCGAGCCACGGGTGCGCGACGCCGTCCGCGACCGCGGGCCGGTCACGGCCCGCGACCTCGAGCAGGACCTCAGCGCCGGACCCCGCTCCCGGGAGAACTGGGGCTGGAACTGGTCGGAGGCCCGCAAGGTGCTCGACTACCTCTACCTCGTCGGCGACGTCGCCATCGCCGGGCGCAACAACCAGTTCGAGGTCGTCTACGACCTCCCCGAGCGGGTGCTGCCGGCGGCGGTCCTGGCCGCGCCGACGCCCACGCCCCAGGAGGCGGTGACCGAGCTCGTACGCCGTGCAGCGCGCTCGCACGGCGTGGCGAGCCTGGCCTGCCTGGCCGACTACTACCGGTTGCGCCTCCAGCCCGCTCCGGGAGTGGCGAGCGCGAAGCTCGCCGTCGAGGAGCTCGTCGAGGCCGGCGAGATCGTCCCGGTCACCGTGCAGGGCTGGAAGCGCCAGGCCTACCTCCACCGCGACGCCCGGCTGCCGCGACGGGTGGCGGCACGCACGCTGCTCAGCCCCTTCGACCCCGTGGTGTGGGAGCGCGCCCGCGCCGAGGCGCTGTTCGACTTCTTCTACCGCATCGAGATCTACGTCCCCCAGGAGAAGCGGCTCCACGGCTACTACGTGCTGCCCTTCCTGCTGGGCGACCGTCTCGTGGCGCGGGTCGACCTCAAGGCCGACCGCGCCACGAGTCGGCTGCTGGTCCCGGGAGCCTTCGCGGAGACGGGCGCTCCGCCGGAGACGGCCGACGAGCTGGCCGTCGAGCTGCGCCGGCTGGCCGGTTGGCTCGGCCTGGACGACGTCTCCGTCGGCGTCAAGGGCGACCTGTCGACGGCATTGGGTGCTGCGTTGGCGCGGTAGGTACAGTTACCACTCGTGCCTGCCATCATCGACAAGCTCCTCCGCATCGGCGAGGGCAAGATCATCCGTGAGCTCGAAGCCGTCTCCAAGGCCGTCAACGCCATCGAGGACGACTTCGTCAAGATGACCGACGACGAGCTCCGCGGGATGACCGCCGAGTTCCGCGAGCGGCTCGCCAACGGGGAGACCCTCGACGACGTCATGCCCGAGGCGTTCGCCACGGTGCGCGAGGCGAGCAAGCGCGTGCTCGGCATGCGCCCCTTCGACGTGCAGGTGATGGGCGCCGCCGCGCTCCACCTCGGCAACATCGCCGAGATGAAGACCGGTGAGGGCAAGACCCTCGTCGCGGTGCTGCCGTCCTACCTCAACGCCCTCGAGGGCAAGGGCGTGCACGTCGTCACCGTCAACGACTACCTCGCGAAGTTCCAGTCCGAGCAGATGGGCCGCGTCCACCACTTCCTCGGCCTGACCACCGGCGTGATCCTGCCGTCGATGCGCCCGGCGGAGCGGCGCGAGGCGTACGCCTGCGACATCACCTACGGCACCAACAACGAGCTCGGCTTCGACTACCTGCGCGACAACATGGCCGACTCGGTCGCGGAGTGCGTGCAGCGCGGCCACAACTTCGCCATCGTCGACGAGGTCGACTCGATCCTCATCGACGAGGCCCGAACCCCGCTCATCATCAGCGGTCCGACCCAGGACGAGGTCAAGTGGTACGCCGAGTTCGCCACGATCACGCGGACCCTGGTCAGGGACACCGACTACGAGGTCGATGAGAAGAAGCGCACGATCTCGGTGCTCGAGCCGGGCATCACCAGGGTCGAGGACCACCTCGGCATCGAGAACCTCTACGACTCGGTCAACACCCCGCTGATCTCCTTCCTCAACAACTCCATCAAGGCCAAGGAGCTGTTCCGCAAGGACAAGGAGTACGTCGTCATGGACGGCGAGGTGCTCATCGTCGACGAGCACACCGGCCGCATCCTCGCCGGTCGTCGCTACAACGACGGCCTGCACCAGGCGATCGAGGCCAAGGAGGGCGTGACCGTCCGCGAGGAGTACCAGACCCTCGCCACGATCACCCTCCAGAACTACTTCCGCCTCTACGACAAGCTGTCCGGCATGACCGGTACGGCCATGACCGAGGCCTCGGAGTTCGACAAGATCTACAGCCTCGGCGTGGTCCCGATCCCGACCAACCGGCCGATGCAGCGCGTCGACAACGTCGACCTCGTCTACCGGACCGAGGAGGCCAAGTACGACGCGGTCGCCGACGACATCGCCGAGCGCCACGAGAAGGGCCAGCCGATCCTCATCGGCACCGTGTCGGTCGAGAAGTCCGAGTACCTCTCCAACCTGCTCAAGAAGCGCGGCATCCCGCACACCGTCCTCAATGCCAAGCAGCACGCCGACGAGGCCAAGGTCGTCGCGCTCGCCGGCCACAAGGGCGCGGTCACCGTCGCCACCAACATGGCCGGTCGAGGCACCGACATCATGCTCGGCGGCTCGGTCGACTTCCTCGCCGACCAGGAGCTGCGCAAGCAGGGCCTCGACCCGGTCGAGGCGCCGGAGGAGTACGACGCCGCCTGGCCGGCGATGGTCGAGCGCATCAAGGCGCAGGTCGCGGCCGAGCACGACGAGGTCCGCGAGCTCGGCGGCCTCTACGTCGTCGGAACCGAGCGCCACGAGTCGCGCCGCATCGACAACCAGCTGCGCGGTCGCTCCGGCCGTCAGGGCGACCCGGGTGAGTCCCGGTTCTACCTGTCGCTGCAGGACGAGATGATGCGCCTGTTCAAGTCGGAGTGGGTCGACCGCATCCTCACGGTCCTCAAGGTCCCGGACGACGTGCCGATCGACGCCAAGCGGGTCAGCAACGCCATCGCCGGCGCCCAGGCCAACATCGAGTCGCAGAACTTCGAGTCGCGCAAGAACGTCCTCAAGTACGACGACGTGATGAGCCGGCAGCGCGAGGTCATCTACGCCGAGCGCCGCCGCGTGCTCGAGGGCGCCGACCTCGGCGAGCAGATCCGCGGCTTCATCGACGACGTCATCACCGGCTACGTCCGCGGGGCCACCGAGGGCTACGCCGAGGACTGGGACCTCGACGCGCTCTTCACCGCGCTCGGCCAGCTCTACCCGGTCGGGCTCACCAAGGAGGGCGTCATCAAGGCCGCCGGCGGCCTCGAGGGCCTGACCCGCGAGCAGCTCATCGAGGACCTGCAGAAGGACGTCCAGGAGGCGTACGACCGCCGCGAGGACGAGATGGGCGAGGAGGTCCAGCGCGAGCTCGAGCGCCGCGTCGTCCTCTCGGTGCTCGACCGCAAGTGGCGCGAGCACCTCTACGAGATGGACTACCTCCGCGAGGGCATCTACCTCCGCGCCTACTCCCAGCGCGACCCGCTCGTGGAGTACCAGCGCGAGGGCTTCGACATGTTCGCCGCGATGATGGACGGCATCAAGGAGGAGTCGGTCGGCTTCCTGTTCAACCTCCAGGTGGAGGTCGAGGAGGACGACGCGGAGGGCGAGCAGGCCGAGGAGGTCATGGCCGTCGCCGCGCCGCAGGTGTCCGCCGCGACCCCGCAGATCGACTTCGCCCAGGCGCAGGCGCACGCACCGACCATCCGGGCCAAGGGCCTCGACCGTCCGAACCGGCCGCAGAACCTGTCCTACAGCGCTCCCTCCGAGGACGGCGAGGCCGAGGTGACCGCCGCTCCGGAGTCCGAGGACGACCCGTTCGCGGGTGTCGGTCGCAACTCGCTGTGCCCCTGCGGCTCCGGTCAGAAGTTCAAGCGGTGCCACGGTGCCCCCGGCGGTGCCACCGGTCGAGCCACCCTGGGTGGCTGAGCCGCAGCCGGCTCAGCCGATCTTCAGGGCGACGCACTGCCAGCGGTCGCGCACGATCTCGAAGCGTGCGGCGACCGCGCGGGAGCGCCTGCCGTAGCGCACGTGCGCGCTGGCCTCGACCGCGTCGCTGCGGATGAGGGCGGTGCGTACGCCGACCACGACCGGGCGCGCCGGGTTGGGACCGCGCACCTGGCCCGACGCCGAGCCGACGGCGGCGGCCACCGTGCGTGCCCGCGCGGTGAGCTCCTCGTAGACCACGGGGACGGCGTGACGGAGCACCTGGCTGACCGGGCGGTCCCCGGCGGCGATCTCGACGACCGCCTGCAGGAACCGGCCGACGAAGGCGTCGACGTGCTCGCGGGCGGAGAGCTCCAGGGCGACCAGGTCGCTGGTGCGCGCGCTGCGCAGGCGTGGTCGCGGGGGAGCCGTACGAGGCGTCAGGTCGAGTGCGAGCGACCCCTGGACGCTGGCCATGGGGGCCCGCGGTCGCAGGAGGACGACGTCGGCCTCGGCGGTGTCGGGTGTGCTCATCATCGTGCTCCGTCCTCGTCGGTGTGCGTGCCCGGCAGGCGCAGCGCCTGCCCGGGGTGGATCAGGTCGGGATCGGCGCCGACCACGTCACGGTTGGCGGCCCAGATCGCTCGCCAGCGGAGATCGACGTCGTCGCCGTCGGCGGGATGGGCCTGTGCGATCGACCAGAGCGAGTCGCCGGGGCGCACGACGTAGCGCTCGCCGCCCCCGGCGTCGCGGTGCGACACCGTCGCAGCCCGGGCGCGCGGCTCGGGGGACCGGGTGACGGGGGCGACGGCGCGCTCCGGGAGGGACAGCCCGACCAGGTGGTCGGCGTCGCCGCGGCCGCCGTCGGCATGCGCGGGGACCGTCGCCCCCACGACGACAGCCGCACCGCAGGCCAGCACCACCAGCCGGCGGGTCGCTCCGGCACCGGTCGGGGTCGCCCCCGCCAGCACCTGCGCCACCGTGGCCGAGGTGACCAGCCAGAGCCACCCCAGCGCCACGGCCAGGACCGTCGCGCATCCGGCGACGAGCGCGTCGGCGACCGCGTCACCCGACGGTGCGCCGGCGGCGGCTCGCCACGCGGCGGGCACCGTACGCCCGGCCGTCAGCGCGGCGACCGTCACGGCCAGCCAGACCGCCAACGGTCGAACGCACCGCGTCTTCATCCCCCGAGACATCCGCATCCTTTCGTTTGCGTGTGTTTGCGTCATTCAACGAAGGTTTGATGGAGATGTCAAAGTTTTCTCCACAGACCGACGCAACCCATGGCCCGCCACCCACGTCTCCACTGGCGAAAGGGGGCCGCCGATGCCCAGCACGTCGCGCCAGGCCACGTGGGCCGCAGCCGCTCTCGCGGCCGCGGTTGTTGCCGCGGTCGCCGGGGTGGTCGCCGCCACGTCCGCGCCCACCACGGCACCGACCACGTCCGCACCCACCACGTCCGCACCCACCACGTCCGCACCCACCACGTCCGCACCGACCACGTCCGAGGTCGTGCCGCCGCCGTGGGAGGCCCAGCCAGACCTGGCCGTCGAGGTCGACGGCGCCCTCTGGGTGGGCGGCGAGCAGGTCCCCGGCGAGTGGTGGGGCGTGGAGGGCCGCGGCACGCGGTGGATCGGCGTCCAGCGCGACCGCACCTGGTGGTGGGGCACCGACGCCCGGCCGCGGCGGATGGAGGGCGAGGTCGACCAGGGTCCGGCCATCTCCGCGAACGGCCGCTACCTGGCGTACGTCGTGGGCGGGGGGCGCGAGTGGACCCTGGTCGGCGTGGACACCGAGGCGGGAGGCCACGCGATGGCGACGGTCGGGCTGCCGCAGCAGAGGATGAGCCCGGCACCCCGCGCGGTGGCGGTGACCGACGACGGGCTCGTCGTCGTGGGAGGGCCCAGGTTCCAGTGGGTCTGGCGCCCGCTGGGCGACGGCACGACCGTCGACCTCGCCCGGACCGCGCCGGGGCAGACCGTCGTCGGCAGCACCGACGCGGGGCTGGTCGTCAACGAGGGGGAGTACGACCGGACGGACGGGGCGCAGGGCGCCCCGCACCTCGCCCGGGTCACCGAGGACGGCACGCTGCGGCGGCTGGGCCCGGTGCCGACCCACGACGCGCTGGAGGCCGGCGAGCAGTGGCTGGCCTACGCGCTCCCCGGCACCCTCGGCGGGGAGGCCTTGGGTCCTGACGAGCTGCAGGTGCAGCGGCTGGACGGCTCGGACGCAGGGGTGGTCGCCGCGCCGGACGGCTGGCGCTTCCATCCTGTGGACATGCGGTGGGAGACCGCCGACGAGCTGCTCGTGGTGCTGGTGGCGCAGGACGGTGACGAGGCGCTGGCACGTTGCCGACCCGGCCGGACGACGTGCGTGCGGGTCGACGTGCCTGACTAGGCTCGCGGGCATGTCCTGGGAGCACGAGCTGTTCGCGCTGTTCGACGACCTCGAGGGGCAGGCGGCCGCTGCCTGGGAGGCCGAACGGGAGGCCGAGCTGGCCGACCGGGCGCGCACCGAGTACGCCGCCGTCACCCTCGCCGGGCGGTTCATGGCCACGCGAGGGCAGGACGTGGTGCTCGACCTCCCGCACGTGGGCCGTGTGGAGGGCCGGCTCGACCGCGTCGGGCCCGGCTGGTGCCTGCTCAGCGGTCGAGGCCAGGACTGGATCGTGCCGCTGCGCGCGGTCACCTGCGTACGCGGTGCGAGCGACCGTGCCGTGCCTGAGGTGGCCTGGTCGCCGATCGACCGGCTCGGGCTCGGAGCAGCGCTGCGGCGGCTGGCGGACGCGGAGGCGCGCTGCCTGCTGCACCTCGTCGACGGCACCCGCCACGAGGCGTACGTCGTGCGGGTCGGCGCTGACTTCGTGGAGTGTCGCGCGGGCGGGGGAGGGGACAGCCTCCTCGTGCCCTACGACGGACTGGTCGCGGTCCAGAGCCGCGACGACTGAGCGGTCAGGTCGCCTCGACGTCGTAGGGCGGGACCTGACCCTCGGGGAGGGAGGCCTTCCGTGCGGCCTTGGCCTGCTCGCGGTCGACCTCGGCCATCGCCTCGGTGATGTGCTTGCGCACGATCGAGCGTGGGTCGAGGTCGCGGAGCTGGAGGTCGGAGTACTCCGGGCCGAGCTCGTTGCGCAGCTCGTCCCGCGCGTTGTGGGCCAGGCCGCGGGCCCGGTGGAGCAGCTGGGCGGCCTGGCGGGCGAGGTCGGGCAGCCTGTCGGGGCCGAGCACGACGACGGCCACCAGGGCGATCACGGCCAGCTCGAGGAGCCCGACGTCGAACATGCCTCAGAACCTACTGCCTCGTGGCGATTCCGCGATCAGAACTTGCTGGAGGGGGTGAGGCCGAGCTGCATGCCGGCCAGCCCGCGGCCCCGGCCCGACAGGGCCTCCGCGATCCGGGTGAGCTCCCGGGCCGCCGGGGCGGCCGGGTCGGCCTCGACGATCGGCTTGCCGACGTCGCCGCCCTCGCGCAGCGAGATGTCCAGCGGGACCTTGGCCAGGACCGGCACGTCGTAGCCGAACCGCTCGGACAGCGTGCGCGCGACGCGCTCGCCGCCGCCGGTGCCGAAGATCTCGAGCCGGTGGTCGTCCTCGGCGGGGCAGTGGGGGCAGGGGAGGTAGCTCATGTTCTCCACGACGCCGACGACGCGCTGGTGCATCATCGAGGCCATCGTGCCGGCGCGCTCGGCGACCTCCGCGGCCGCCTCCTGCGGCGTGGTGACGACGATGACCTCGGCGCTGGGCAGGTGCTGGCCGAGCGAGATCGCCACGTCGCCGGTGCCGGGCGGGAGGTCGAGCAGGAGGGCGTCGAGGTCGCCCCAGTAGACGTCGGCGAGCATCTGGACGAGCGCCCGGTCGAGCATCGGGCCGCGCCAGGCGACGACCTGGTCGCGCCGCGGCTTGAGCATTCCGATCGAGATCACCGAGACGCCGCTCGGGGTCGGCACGGGCATGATCAGGTCGTCGACCTGGGTGGGACGGGTGTCGGCGACGCCGAGCATCGCGGGCACCGAGTGGCCGTAGATGTCGGCGTCGACGACGCCGACCTTGAGGCCCTGCCCGGCGAGCGCGAGGGCGAGGTTGACCGTCACCGACGACTTGCCCACGCCACCCTTGCCGCTGGCGATCGCGTAGACCTTGGTCAGCGAGCCGGGCTGGGCGAAGGGGATCTCGCGCTGGGCGCGGCCGTTGTTGAGGATCTCCTTGAGTCCGGCGCGCTGCTCGGCGGTCATCACGCCGAGGGTGAGGTCGACCGAGGCGACGCCCGGGACCTTCGTGACGGCCGCGGTGACGTCGCGGTTGATGGTGTCCTTGAGCGGGCAGCCGGCCACCGTGAGCAGCACGTGGACCGCGACGGAGCCGTCCTCGGCCACCTCGACCGAGTCGACCATCCCCAGCTCCGTGATCGGGCGCTTGATCTCCGGGTCGTCGACGGTCGCCAGGGCGTCCATGACCTGCTGCTGCGTGGGGGTGCTCATGATGGAGAAGTCTACGAGCCGCCCCGCGACGTCATGGTCCCGGCTCGTCCTCCGGGCCGCGGCGGGACAGGTCCTCGATGTCGCCCATCAGGCCGCGCAGCTCGGAACGGAGGAAGTCGCGGGTGGCGACCTCGCCGACCGCCATCCGCAGCGACGCGACCTCGCGGGCCAGGAACTCCATGTCGGCGTGGGCGCGCGCGTTGGCCTGCCGGTCCTGCTCGGCGATGACCTTGTCGCGCTGTTCCTGGCGGTTCTGGGCGAGCAGGATCAGCGGCGCGGCGTACGACGCCTGGAGGCTGAGCATCAGCGTGAGGAAGATGAAGGGGAACTCGTCGAAGCGCAGGTCGGCCGGCGCCAGCGTGTTCCACACCATCCAGGCGATGACGAAGAGCGTCATCCACATCAGGAACCGGGCCGTGCCCATGAACCGGGCGAACTGCTCGGCGAAGGAGCCGAACGCGTCGGAGTCGTAGGCCGGTCGCCGTACGAGCGAGCGGCGGGTGTCGCGCGGGGTGTCCAGGCGCGGCCGGCGGCTCTCGCTCATCCGGCCCTCCCGGCGCTCGGTCCGCCATTGATCCGGCCTGGCCGCGGAGCACGGTCGCGCCAGCCCTCGGGGAGCATGTGGTCGAGCAGGTCGTCGACCGTGACGGCGCCGAGCAGCCGGCCGTCGTCGTCGACGACCGGGGCCGCCACCAGGTTGTAGGTCGCGAGGTGGGCGGCGACCTCGTCCATGGAGGCGTCGGGGCGCAGCGGGTCCATCGACTCGTCGAGCGCGGCCGCGACGAGGGTCGACGGGGGCTCGCGCAGCAGCCGCTGGATGTGGGCGGCGCCCAGCAGCCGGCCGGTGGGGGTCTCCAGCGGCTGGCGGCACACGTAGACCAGCGCGGCGAGGGACGGGGTGAGCTCGGGGTTCCGCACGTGGGCCAGCGCATCGGCGATCGTGGCGTCGGGGGAGAGGATGACCGGCTCGGGGGTCATCATGGCGCCCGCGGTGTTGTCCTCGTAGGACATCAGCCGCCGGACGTCCTCGGCCTCGTCGGGCTCCATGAGGCCCAGCAGGGTGGCGGCCGTCTCCGGGTTGAGGTCGGCGATGAGGTCGGCCGCGTCGTCGGCCGACATCTCCTCCAGGACGTCGGCCGCGCGCTCGGAGTCGAGGTGCTCGAGGATCTCGACCTGGTCCTCGTCGGGCAGCTCCTCCAGCACGTCGGCCAGGCGCTCGTCGTCGAGCGCGGCGACGACGGCCGTACGCCGCTCCGGCGGGAGGTCGTGGATCATGTTGGCCGCGTCGGCGGGGCGCATGTCGTTGAGCGCGGCGATGAGGTGCGTGGCTCCCTGCATCGGCTCGTGCCGGGTCAGGCCGGTGACGTCGCGCCACTCCACGACGTGGGTCTGGCCGCGTCGCCGGAAACCCTTGCTCGGCTCCTGGATCGCCACCCGGGACAGCACCCAGTCGCGGTTGCGCGCCTGCTCCATCGCCACGTCGTAGACCACGCCGGTGACGCCACCCTCCTTGGCGGAGTCCTTGATGGTCACCGTGCGGTCGAGCATCTGGCCCATCACCAGCGTCTCGGTCGAGCGCTGCACGAACCGGCGCATGTTGAGCAGGCCGGTGGTGTGGACCTGGCCGCTGTCGATGTTGGTGATCCGGGTCATCGGCACGAAGATCCGGCGGCGCCCGAAGACCTCCGCGACCATGCCGAGGACGCGCGGCTGGCTCGTCTCGGTGCGGATCGCGACGACCAGGTCGCGGACCTTGGCCACCTGGTCGCCCTGGGGGTCGAAGATCGGCAGCCCGACGAGCCGGGCCACGAAGACGCGGGTCGGGGTGGTGCTCACGCCGCAACGTTAGCGTGCCGGTAGCCTCGGGGAGCACGTCCGAACCGCGTCGGCGCCCGGACGTCTGGTGTACTCTGTCGTCGCACGAGTCACTTCTGTCACATCGACCGGGTCGTGCCGACGCGTCCACGACGCGTTGGGGGGCGCGGTCGAGTCACCTCGACGCCGCCACTTCCCCGACGACTGTGAGGCCCGCATGTCCGGCACCACCGCCCCTTCGCGCCCGTCCCGCCCCTCCCCGAGCGGGCTGCGCCGGGTGTGCGCCGTCGGCGTGACGCTCGCCGCCGCCCTCGTCCTCGCCCCGGCCGCGCCCGACGCGACCGTCGGCGCCGCCGAGGCCGCCCCGGCAGCCGCTCCGGTCGCGGCCCGGGCCGCCGAGACGGCCCAGACCACCCCGGCCACGTCGTTCCGGGTGGCGAACTTCAACATCCTCGGACACGACCACACCGCGCCCGGCGGCAACCGCAAGGGCTGGGACTCGGGCACCGTACGCATGGACCGGGTCGTGACGCTGCTGAAGGACAAGGGACCCGACGTGGTCGGCTTCCAGGAGTTCCAGCCGCCGCAGGCCACCCGCTTCCAGGAGCTGATGGGCACCTCGTGGCAGACCTACCCGGGCCTCAACAACCCGGCCGGGCCGTCGGTCAACTCGATCGGCTGGAGCACCGCGGTGTGGACGCTCGTCGAGGCCCGCACCATCCCGATCCCCTACTTCGACGGCGTGCCCAGCCGGATGCCGGCCGTGCTGCTGGAGAACAACGGCACGGGCCGTCGCGTGTGGTTCTTCAACACCCACAACCCGGCCGACACCCGCGGCCCGGCCCAGCAGTGGCGCAACACCGGCTTCGCGATGGAGGTCGCGCTCGCCAACGAGCTGCGCGCGGCCTACCCCGGCGTGCCGTTCATCTCGCTCGGCGACAAGAACGAGCGCGGCAGCGACTACTACTGCGCGGTGGCTCCCGGGGCCGACATGTGGTCCGCGAGCGGCGGCTACGTCGACGGTGCGACCTGCCAGCCGCCGACCGACGGTGCGATCGACTGGATCATGGGCACCAAGGACGTCTACTTCAACAGCTACACCCGCGTGTGGAACGACTTCGTCTCCAAGACCAGCGACCACCCGCTCTACTACGCCAACGCCGTCGTCCCGGCCTCGAGGCCGGTCGGCGTCGACCACGTGGTGGTCGTCGCGGTCCCCGGCCTGACCTCGACGGTGGTGCGCGGCTCCAGCGCGCCCGGTGAGGCGGCGCGGATGCGCGCCAACGGTGCGTCGACGACCAACGCCCGCACGGTCACCGAGAGCACCGAGGCCGACGCCAACCTGTTCTCGCTGCTCAGCGGCCGGCGGGTCTTCCCCAAGCGGGGCGGCCACGGCGTGGGCTCCGAGAAGTCGCTGCCCGGCACCGTGCACAGCTCGGCGGGCCAGTACGTCTCCAGCTTCTTCGACCTCGCCCACAACCTGTCGAACCGCACGATGTTCGTGTCCAGCCGCCAGGCGACCCAGCTCGTCCTGCGCAGCTACAACCGCAAGACCGGCGGCAAGGACCCCTACGGCGTCGACGACGGGACCGCGAAGATCGACACGTTCAAGATCAAGAAGGACGACTCCACCGCGGTCGGCCAGTGGCGCGACAAGATCGCCAAGCGGCCCGCCCGCCTGAGCGTGATCGAGCTGTCCGGCGTCCTCGACGAGGGCCTCGACGGCGGCTTCCGCGGCCCGGCCTACCAGAAGGCCGTCCGCAAGGCCTTCCAGCGCGTCGCGGCGATCCGGCGCAGCATCTCCAAGCAGCCGGAGATGGCGGGCCGTACGCTCCTCGTGGTCACCGGCACCGGCGGTGCGCAGAAGGCCAAGGGGTCCTCGCGCACCTGGGCGCAGAGCTACCGCGTGCCGATGTGGGTGACGGGTCCCGGCGTCCCGGCCGACAGCGACCTCTACACGCTGAACCCGGCGTTCTCCTCGCCCGGCAAGCAGCAGGTGGGCTACTCCGGTGCCCAGCCGATCCGCGTGGGTGACCTCACCAACCTGGTGACCCGCACCCTGGGCCTGCCGCCGGTGCCCGGGTCGTCGATGGACCCCGAGCAGCGCTTCCAGGTCTTCGACCCGCTCCTGGTGCCCGGCTCCTGATCGCCACCTCCTGATCGGCACGACCTGACCGATCGGTTGGTGCGGGGAGCGGGCGCCCGGTTAGGCTGGCCCCCTCCCGAGCCGCCCATGCCCAGACACGGGCCCGTGAAGCCGTCCGCCCGCGGCCGTCGGCTCACCTCCCGCAGAAGGTGGCCGTGAAGCACAAGCACCCCTCGACCACGAGCGGCCCGCGTCGGC
Source organism: Nocardioides sp. BGA-UO-ETr-FS32 (assembly GCF_059567905.1). NCBI lineage: Bacteria > Bacillati > Actinomycetota > Actinomycetes > Propionibacteriales > Nocardioidaceae > Nocardioides > Nocardioides sp. BGA-UO-ETr-FS32. The sequence continues at coordinate 641,671 of NZ_JCAQOX010000015.1, forward strand.
CGCGCGTGGAGCTGTGGGCGCCTGCGCTGGTGCTGGTCGTGATCGCGGCCGTCGTGTGGGCGTCGTTCTTCTCCGACGCCGCCGTCCAGGACACCGCGAGCGACCGGGCGGGCGAGGCCCGACAGGCGGAGGCAGCGGCGACGGACACCGAGGGCGATCCGGACGCAGGGGAGGGCGGAGGCTCCAGGGGAGGCTCCCGGGGCTCGTCCGGCGAGGGCGCGGAGCCCCAGCACGCGGAGCCCGAGGAGCTCGAGGAGTCCGTACGCCGCTTCCGCGCCGCGCAACGCAAGCTCGCCGCCCGCGTCTCCCAGCAGCTCGCCCGCCGCACCCAGCCCTTCGAGTTCCGGGTGGCCACCTACAACGTTCTCGGCGACTCCCACACCGGCCCCGGCGGCAACAAGCCCGGGTTCCCGGACGGCGGCCCGCGCATGGACATGACGATCGCGGACCTGCGTGCCAACGGCATCGACGTGGTCGGCTTCCAGGAGTTCGAGCAGAGCCAGTTCGCCATGTTCTCCTCCCGTGCCGGTGAGTACTCGCTCTACCCGGGGATGTCGCTGGGCAACAAGTCGGTCCGGTTCAACATCGCCTACCGCTCCAGCGTGTGGCGCCTCGTCGAGGGACGGTCCCTCTCGATCCCCTACGCCGGCGGCAACCGCATCGCGATGCCGGTGGTGCTGCTGGAGTCGATCAGCACCGGACGCAAGGCGTGGTTCGCCAACTTCCACAACCCCGCCGACACCCCGAGCCTCGGCAACAACGCCCGCTGGCGCGCCGAGGCGGCCAGCATCGAGATCTCCTACCTGACCGAGCTCCACCAGTCGACCGGGTACCCGGTCATCGCCACCGGCGACTACAACGAGCGCGAGGAGATCTTCTGCCGGTTCACCGCGGGCGGGGTCTTCACCGCCGCCGCCGGCGGGAGCTCCGCGGGCGGCTGCGCACCGCCGCCGCAGATGCAGGTCGACTGGATCTTCGGCTCGACCGGTGTCGCCTTCGCCGGCTACGCCGTCACGGACACCGGCGTGGCCTCCGACCACGCGATGGTGCATTCCACCGCCACCCTGACCGGGGACGAGTAGCCGCCGCGGCCGGGCCCGGGCTGCTCGTTATACTCCGCCGCGTGAGGTCCCTGAGCCAGTTGCGGCGTCCCGGCGCGCTGGACGTCCTCGAGATCGACGCCACCGGCCTCCTGGTCGGGGCCAGCCGCGAGCGTCTGGTCGACGTCGCCTTCGACGGCCGGCGCATCTGGTCGTTCTGGCTGCTGCGCGACGGCGAGCAGGGTGACGACGGCGTACGCCTGCGCTGGCCCAAGCCGCTGCGCCCGTTCCTCGACGGGGTCGCCGAGGTGACGCTGACCGACCCGGGCACCGACACCGTGCTGTTCTCGCGGACCGTGCAGTTCGGCCAGCGACCCGACCGGATCGACGTCGTCAACGCCGCCGGACGTCCCCTGGCGCTCGACAAGTCGCTCAAGCTCGTGGAGACCTTCGACACCCGCGACGCGGCCCAGGTCGAGCCGCTCCTCGACGCCATCGACGAGGTCCTGCGTGCGCTGCGCCAGGTCGGCCTCGACGCCTTCCTCGCCTACGGCACCGCGCTCGGCGCGATCCGCGACGGCGGCCTCATCGGCCACGACAGCGACGCCGACCTCGGCTACGTCAGCACCTACGACCACCCGGTCGACGTCATCCGCGAGTCCTTCCGCATCCAGCGTGCGCTCACCGACATGGGCTACCGCGTCACCCGCTACTCCGCCATCGCGCTGAAGGTGCACGTCGAGGAGAGCGACGGCCTCGACCGTGGCCTCGACGTGTTCGGCGGCTTCATGCGCGACGGCAACCTCTACCTCATGGGCGAGATCGCCGTCCCCTTCCAGCGCGACTGGATCTACCCCCTCGGCACTGCGTCGCTCGAGGGTCGCGAGTTCCCGGTGCCGGCCAACGCCGACAAGTTCCTCACCGCGACCTACGGCCCCCACTGGCGCGTGCCCGACCCGGCCTACAAGTTCACCACCCCCGCCAGCACCATCGAGCTGTTCAACGGCTGGTTCCGCGGGATGCGTACGGGTCGCGCGGGCTGGCACGGCTACCACAAGCGCACCGCGCACCAGCAGCCCACCGTGTCCACCGTGGCGCGGCAGGTCGCGGAGCGGCACCCGGACCTCGCGACCTACGTCGACATCGGGTGCGGTCGCGGCGCCGACGTCGCCTGGTTCGCCGACCGTGGCGTCTCCGCGGTCGGGCTGGACTTCCAGCCCTACGCCTACGAGGACGAGGCGCAGCGCAGGGCCGACGACCCGCACGTGACCTTCCAGCTCTTCAACCTCCTCGAGCTGCGACACGTCCTCGCCGTCCCGGCGTGGATCGCCCGGATGCCCGGCCCGCGCGCCGTGGGTTGCGTCCACGTCGTCGAGAGACTCGGCCACCGCGGCCGGATGAACCTGCTCCGTGCCTCGCGGATGGTGCTCGCCGGGACGACCGGCACCCTGCACCTGCAGTTCCTCAGCGAGAAGGGCCGCGACGGCTACGCTCGCCGCACGGGCGCCCGCAAGCCCCTCGACCCCGCGGTCGTCCTCGCCGAGGTGGCGGAGTCCGGCGGCCGGGTGCTCGAGGACGTCCGCACCCGGGTCTCCTCCGACCCGGGGAGCTCGCAGGTGTGCCGCATGATCATCGACTGGAACGCGTGAGGTGGGAGCAGACATGTTCGGACTCGGCAACCGGTGGGCGAACCGGAACGGCGCCGCAGGCGGCGACCTCGAGAAGCGGGTCGCCGCGCTCGAGGCGGCCGTCCAGGAGAACCGCGCCCTCAACGTCCGCCTGGCCGAGCTCACCGACGTGGTGACCGAGCTGCTGCTGCCGGTCGCCGCGCGGGACGAGGAGAGGCTGGAGGAGCTGCTCGGGAAGTACCGCGGGGACTTCTCTTGAGCCCAGGCTCACGGCACACCGGCGGACCGCGGCGGGTGTTCCTCCACATCGGTCTGCCCAAGACCGGGACGACCTACCTCCAGCAGGTCGTGTGGAGCAACCGCGACCGGCTGCGCAAGGCCGGGGTGTTCCTGCCGGGCTTCGGCCACCGTGAGCACCTCTGGGCCGCGCTGGACCTCCAGGAGCGCCCCCGTCTCGCCAAGCGGCACGCGGACGCGCCGGGGGCGTGGCAGCGGCTGGTCGACGAGGGGTCGGCGCAGTCCGGGGACGTGCTGATCACCCACGAGTTCCTCTGCGGGGCGTCCTCAGAGCAGGCTGCACGGGCGATCTCGAGCTTTCCCGACGCCGAGGTGCACCTCGTCGTCACCGCTCGCGACGCCGCCAGCGTGGTGTCCGCCGGCTGGCAGGAGTCGGTCAAGAACGGCGGCACGGTGGACCTCGACGCGGTCATGGCCGGCGCGTCCGCCGGTGGACCGGAGTTCAGCATGCGCACCTGGGACCTCGCGGGCGTGCTCGAGCGCTGGACCCCCGACCTGCCCAGCGAGCGGGTGCACGTGCTCGTGATGCCGGGCGCCGGCGAGGCGAGGGACCTGCACTGGCGCCACTTCGCCGAGGTGCTCGGCCTCGACCCCGACGCGTACGCCGCTCCCGACGACGCGGTCAACCCGGCGTTGGGGATCGTCCAGATCGAGACCCTGCGGCTGGTCAACCAGTACCTGCCGCGCTACTCGGCGCAGGAGCGGGGGGTGTGGATCCGCGGCTACCTCGCCGAGGACCTGCTGGCCCGCCAGCCCCGTGAGCGCGGCGGGATGCCCGAGCAGCACCGCGCCCGCTTCGCCGAGCTGGACCGGGCGGCCGCCGACCTGATCGCCGAGCGCGGGTTCCACGTGCTCGGGGACCTGTCCGGCCTGGCGGGGGAGGAGGCCGTACGGGGCGCGGGGCGCGTGCCCGACACGGTCACCCACGAGGAGCTTCTCGAATCGGCTGCCCGACTCGTCGCTGATATCGTGGCGGACGTCCGCGCGAGCACAGGTGATGTGCCGCCACGCCGTCGGGGGAATCTCTGATCCGGGCGCCGCCGGGTGCCACGTAGGAGTTGTTGTGCGTTCCAAGTCCATTGCCCTTCTCGCTGCCCTCGGGCTGGCCGCCTCGCTGGCCGCGCCGGCCTCGGCCGCCACCGTGTCGGGCGCAGCGCCCGCCACCGGCACGGCCGGCACCACCTTGGTGGAGCCCGCGGCCGCGCTGTCCGTGCGCAAGCCGGGCAAGCCCAACAAGAAGTGGAAGGTCCCCGTCGGGCCGAAGTTCAACAACCCGATGGTCCCCAAGGACCGCTTCGTCATCGAGCGCCACGTCCTGCGGGCGATCCGCAACACGCCCAAGGGCGAGAAGATCACCATCTCCGCCTACTCCCTCGACCGGCAGGTCTTCGCCGACGAGCTGATCCGCGCCAAGCGTCGCGGCGTCAAGGTGCAGGTCCTGCTCAACGACCACCTGGTTCCCAACGCCCAGGTCCGCATCCAGCGCGTGCTCGGCAGGAAGGTCAAGAAGTCCAGCTTCCTGCGTCGCTGCGTGTCGGGCTGCCGGGCCGACGAGAACGAGTACAACAACCTGCACAGCAAGTTCTACCTGTTCAGCCGCACCGGCCGGAACCGCAACGTGGTCATGCTGGGCTCCTACAACATGACCCTCAACGCCGTGCGCTGGCAGTGGAACGACCTCTGGACCACGGTCGGCAAGAAGACGCTCTACAACGAGTTCCAGACGCTCTTCCGCGACATGAAGCCCGACTGGGACAAGCGCCGTGCCACCTACAACTTCTGCGAGAACGGGCGCGACTGCCCCAACGGCGACATGCAGAAGTACCACACCATCGTCTTCCCCAAGTACACGACGCCGACCGACGACGCCGTGCTCGACATCCTCAACAACATCTCGTGCGCCTACACCGACGCGACAGGTGTGCAGCGGCGCACCCAGCTCGCCCTGTCGATGCACACCATGCGCGGCCGGCGCGGCGACTACATCGCCGACAAGCTGCGCGAGCTCTATGCCGCGGGCTGCAACCTGCGCGTCAACTACGGGCTGATGGGCTTCCACACCAAGCAGCGCATCGGCGCGCCCACGGCGCGCGGCCGCGTGCCGCTGCGCTCGACCGGGTTCAACCTCAAGGACGACGTCCCGACCGGTGACCCGGAGATCGACAACATGCCCGAGAACATCGAGCGCTACACGCACCACAAGTACTTCGTGCTGCGCGGCATGTACAAGGGCGTCGACAGCCGCATGGTGTGGACCGGCTCGACCAACTGGTCCAGCCTCGGCACGCCGCAGGACGAGATCCTCTTCGCGATGCACGGCCGCGGGGTGGTCGGCGACTACATGAAGAACTTCAACCTCATGTGGCGCAAGCCCTACAGCCGCGACGCCTACACCACGACCTACTCGGAGTGGAAGATGGTCAACGGCCGTCGCGTCGGCACCGACCCGGTCGTGACGATCGAGCCCGACGGGCTCCGCGGGGCCGGCCCCACCTGGGAGAACGACTGAGCGTCGCGCTCAGCCCTCCTGCTCGCCGGCGTCGTCGGCCGGCAGGAGGGACTCGGCGAGACCGCGCACGGTCTCGAGGTCGGGTCCCTGGAGCACGACGGTGCTCCCCTTGAGGTCGTAGGCCAGCACGGTCGCGCCGTCGTGGTCCCACGCGGACCACGGACCGGTGCCCCAGTCGGAGAGGTCGACGTCGTCGACGGGGGTGAGTCCGGACATCTTCCCGAGGGCCTCGTCGGCGGTGCCGGGCAGCTGGTCGAGGACGACGTCGCCGCTCGGTGCGGTGAACTCCATGTGCCACCACTGGGGGTCGGCCTGGTAGCCGCCGCCGACGGTCGTCCAGCCGTCCGGCAGGACGCTCGGCACCATCGTGATCAGGTTGTCGCTGGTGGCGCGCAGCGCGGCGCGCTCGTACGACTTCTTGACGGCGGGCTCGTCGCCGAAGTCGATCGGCGCCACAGGCGGCGCAGCCGGGGTCTCCGAGGGCGTCTCCGAGCTCGTCTCCGCGGACGGGTCGACGCCCGTGTCGGGGGTGTCGGCGTCATTCCCGCACGCTGCGGCGAGCAGGACGAGGGAGGCTCCGAGGGCTGGTCCGATCGCACGGGTGAGTCGCATGCACTCCACTCTCTCACGCAGCCGACGCCGACCGCGGGTGCCAGAGGCGCGCGTGTGACAACAGTCTCGGACGGCGCCCCTGCCCAGGTGAACGTCCGATAACTAGACTCCGAGCGATCCAGCCGCGAGCGCCCAGGAGCCACCACATGCCCCGCCTCTGCCAGACCGACGGCCTCTCCGAGGACCAGACCGAGATCCTCAAGGCCGTGCGCCAGTTCGTGGACGAGCAGATCATCCCCGTGGCGCAGGAGCTCGAGCACGCCGACGAGTACCCGACCGAGATCATCGAGGGGCTCAAGGAGCTCGGCGTGTTCGGCCTGACGATCCCCGAGGAGTTCGGCGGGCTGGGGGAGTCGCTGCTGACGTACGCGCTGGTGGTCGAGGAGATCGCGCGCGGGTGGATGAGCGTCTCCGGCGTGATCAACACCCACTTCATCGTCGCCTACATGCTCCTCCAGCACGGCACGGAGGAGCAGAAGCAGAAGTACCTCCCGCGGATGGCGACCGGCGAGGTCCGTGGCGCGTTCTCGATGTCCGAGCCCGGGCTGGGCTCCGACGTCTCCGCCGTGAGCACCAAGGCGACCAGGAACGAGGACGGGTCCTACAGCATCACCGGGCAGAAGATGTGGCTGACCAACGGCGCCACCTCCACCCTCGTCGCGGTGCTGACCAAGACCGACGAGGGCGCTGACTCGGTCTACAAGAACATGACGACGTTCCTGGTGGAGAAGGAGGCCGGGTTCGGCGAGACCGCCCAGGGCATCACGGTGCCGGGCAAGATCGACAAGATGGGCTACAAGGGCGTCGAGACGACCGAGCTCATCCTCGAGGGCCACCAGATCTCCGCCGACCAGGTCCTCGGTGGCGAGCCCGGCAAGGGGTTCTTCCAGATGATGGACGGCGTCGAGGTCGGCCGCGTCAACGTCGCCGCGCGTGCGTGCGGCCTGGCGTGGCGTGGGTTCGAGCTCGGCATCGCCTACGCCCAGCAGCGCAAGACCTTCGGCAAGGCCATCGCGGAGCACCAGGCGGTGCTGTTCCGGCTCGCCGAGATGGCCACCAAGGTCGAGGTCGCGCACACGATGATGGTCAAGGCCGCGCGCCTCAAGGACACCGGGCAGCGGATGGACGTCGAGGCCGGGATGGCCAAGATGGTCGCGAGCGAGTACGCCAACGAGGTCGTCGAGGACTCGTTCCGCATCCACGGCGGCTACGGCTACTCCAAGGAGTACGAGGTCGAGCGGCTGATGCGTGAGGTCAAGTTCATGCTCATCGGCGAGGGCACCTCTGACATCCAGAAGATGATCATCGGCCGCAGCCTGCTCAAGGACTACAAGCTGCGGTAGTCGTCACTGTGCCTCCGCGGCGGCGTCGGCGGCTGCCAGCGCCTCGCTGGCGGCCTCCACGACCTCGGGGGACAGGACGTGCTCGATCGCGAGGGCCGAGGCGCCGAGCACCGCTGCCTCGCCGCCGGCGCGTGAGGTGACGATGCGCAGGTGCTCGGTGGCCAGCGGCAGGGAGCGCTGGTAGACCGACTCGCGGATCCCCGCGAGCAGGTGCTCGCCGGCGCCGGCCACCTGACCGCCGATCACCACGACCGACGGGTTGATGAGGTTGACCATCGTGGCGACGACCTCGCCGATGTCGCGTCCGGCCTGGCGTACGACCGCCATCGCCGGCTGGCTGCCCGCGCGCACGAGCTCGACCACGTCGCCACCGGTCTCGGCGCTCTCGCCCTGTGCGCGTACGGCGGCCGCCAGCGCGGGCCCGGCGGCGACGGCCTCGAGGCAGCCGGTGTTGCCGCAGCGGCAGAGGATGTCGTCGGCCCCCGGGACCCGTACGTGCCCGAGGTCGCCCGCGGTGCCCTGGGCGCCGCGCTGCAGGACGCCGCCGGACACGATGCCGGCGCCGATGCCGGTGGCGACCTTGATCAGGACGAGGTCGTCGACGTCGCGCAGGTGCCGGCGACGCTCGCCGAGGGCCATGATGTTGACGTCGTTGTCGACCAGCACCGGGACCGGGTACTGCTCCTGCAGGTAGGCCGGGACGTCGAAGCGGTCCCAGCCGGGCATGATCGGCGGGTTGATGGGTCGTCCGGTGGAGTGCTCCACGGGGCCGGGGAGGCCGATGCCGATCGCGGCGAGGTCCTCGATCGGCCGCTCGCTCGCGGCCACCAGGTCCCTCACCGAGTCGACCACCCACGACAGGACGGCCTCGGGGCCGTCGGCCACCGCGATGCGCGCGTCGGTCTCGCCGAGGATCGATCCGTTGAGGTCGGTCAGCGCGGCACTGGCGTGGGTGGCCCCGATGTCGACGCCGACGACGAGCTTGGCGGTCGGGTTGAGCGCGAAGAGGGCCGGCGGACGGCCGCCGGTGGAGCGGGCGCCGCCGAACGGTGCGACCAGTCCCAGTCGCATCAGGGTGTCGATCCTGGCCGTGATCGTGGAGCGGGCCAGGCCCGTCGCCTCGGCCAGCTGGGCACGGGTCCAGGGCCTTCCGTCACGGAGGAGATCGAAAAGCTCGCCGGTTCGCACGGGCGGAGTCAAGCACATGCACGACTTTGCACGCTAGGCCTAAGACTTTTGAGAGGTGCTCGACAAAAGCCAGTGACACATGCCACAGTTGCGCCGTGCCCCCGAACCACTCCACCGAGCGCTCGCCCGAGAACTCTCCCGAGAACGCACTCGTCGCGACCGCGATGACCAAGAGCTTCTTCGGCAACACCGTGCTGGACGGACTCGACCTGACGCTGCGCGCGGGCGAGGTCCACGGACTCGTCGGCGAGAACGGCGCCGGCAAGTCGACGCTGATGAAGATGCTGGCGGGTGTCTACACCCCCGACAGCGGCACGATCGTCGTCGGCGGCGAGCAGGTCTCGTTCAGCCACCCGGTCCAGGCGCAGCGCGCCGGCGTGTCCACCGTCTTCCAGGAGTTCAACCTGCTCCTCGAGCGCACGATCGCCGAGAACATCTGGCTCGGCCGCGAGCCGCGCCGCCTCGGCCGGGTCGGCCCGGTCGACACCGCGAAGATGCGCCGCGACACCGACGAGCTGCTCTCCGGGCTCGGCGTCGCCGGCCTGAAGGCCGGCATGCTCGTGCGCAGCCTCTCGGTCGCCGAGCAGCAGATCGTCGAGATCGCCAAGGCCGTCAGCTTCGACGCCAAGGTGATCCAGATGGACGAGCCGACCGCAGCCCTCGCCGACCACGAGGTCGAGCTCCTCTACTCGATCATCCAGCGGCTCACCGACCGCGGAGTCGCGATCGTCTACGTCTCGCACCGGCTCAAGGAGATCTTCGACCTCTGCCAGACGATCACGATCCTCAAGGACGGCCAGCACGTCGCGACCCGGCCAGCCGGCGAGCTCTCCGAGGCCGAGCTCGTGCGCCTCATGGTGGGGCGCCCGCTCACCACGTACTTCCCCGAGAAGCCGGTGGACGTCGCGGTCGGCGACGTGCGGCTCGCGCTGGCCGGCGTCGGCAACGGCTACGTCGACGACATCTCGCTCGACGTGCGCGCCGGCGAGATCGTCGGCATCGCCGGGCTCCAGGGCTCCGGCCGCACCGAGCTGCTGGAGACGGTCTTCGGTGTCCACCCCGTCGCGCGCGGCAGCATCACCCTCGACGGCTCCCCGCTGAAGGTCAGCAGCCCGCGCCAGGGCGTACGCGCCCGCCTCGCCTTCATCACCGAGGACCGCAAGGCCAAGGGCCTGGCCCTCAACCAGTCGATCCTCGACAACGCCCTCGGCGTCGTCCGGTCGGTCTTCCCGCGGCGCACCGGCGCGGCGCGCCGGGAGATGCCGGGCGTGCTGTCCGGCCTCGACGTCGCGGCCGCCAGCCTGGCCCAGGAGGTGCAGTTCCTCTCCGGCGGCAACCAGCAGAAGGTCGTGCTCGCCCGGTGGCTGAGCATCGACCCGCTGGTCGTGCTGATGGACGAGCCCACCCGCGGCATCGACGTCGGCGCGAAGCACCGCGTCTACGAGCTGATGCGCGAGCTGACCCGGCACGGCGTCGCGGTGCTGATGGTGTCCAGCGAGCTGCCGGAGGTCATCGGCATGTCCGACCGGATCCTGGTGATGCGTGACGGCACCCTCGCCGGCGAGCTGCCTGCGGGATCGAGCGAGGAGGCCGTGCTGGCCATGGCGACCGGAGCTGCCACGGAAGGGGAAGCGGCATGAACGACACCCGGAGCAGCGCCACCACGGACCGGACCGCCGGGACCCCCGAGTCGGCCGCGGAGCCGCAGGAGTCCGTACGCCGACGGCGCGCCGCGCGCCCGAAGGCCGAGCGCCGGCGCCTCGACTCGACCGCCCTGATCTACCTCGTGCTGGTCGGCGTCGTCGCCACCTCGGCGGTGCTGACCGGGGTCGAGGGCCGCAACTTCTTCAGCCAGGGCAACGTCTGGGCCGTCCTGACGGCGATGAGCGTGCTCGGCCTGATCGCCATCGGCCAGACCCTGGTGATCCTGGTCGGCAGCCTCGACCTGTCGGTGCCCTACGTCGTCAGCCTCGCGACCGTGATCGCGGCCGGCGGCATGAAGGGCCTCGACAGCAACATCCCGGCCGCGGTCGTCAACACCCTGGCGCTGTGCGCCGTGATCGGCCTCGTGATGGGGCTGCTGGTCAGCCTGCTGCACGTGCACGGCTTCATCGCCAGTCTCGGCATCGGCCTGGTCGTGAGCGGCTACCTCGGCACCAACTACCAGGGCAGCCACGGCGCTGCCGCCCCGGACCTGAGGCTGCTGGGCCGCAGCGGCATCGCGGGGTGGATCCCCACCGCGTTCATCATCCTGCTGGTCTGTGCGGTCCTGGTGACGCTCCTGCTCCGCTACACCCGGCTGGGCCACCACGTCTACGCCATCGGTGGCAATCGGGACGTCGCCCGGATGTCCGGCGTGCGGACCGCCGTCCCGGTGGTCGCTGCCCACGTGCTCTGCTCGGTGCTGGCCGGCCTCGCCGCGCTGCTCCTGCTCTCCCGCACCGGTGTGGGCTCCCCGACGATCGGGTCGCAGGGGCGCTACGACCTCCTCTCCATCGCCGCCGTCGTCCTCGGCGGCACCCTGCTCGCCGGCGGCAAGGGCAGCGTCGTGGGCACGATCGGCGGCGTCGCGATCTTCGCCGTCCTCGACAACGTCATGGGCGTGATGCAGGTCAACCCGTTCCTCAAGGACTTCGTCCGCGGCCTGGTGATCGTGCTGGCCGTCGCCGTCTACGCCCGCCGCAGCGTCGTACGCCGCCCACCGCGCTTCGGTGCCTCCAGACCCGTCCTCCCCGTCCCGTCCTCGGCGGGCCCGTCCACGAAGGGGGAGCCGGCATGAGCGCCACCACCTCCGTCAGCAGCTCCGCCAGCAGTGCGGGCCGCACCCTCCCGCTCACCGAGGGCTCGACGGTCCAGCGGGTACTGCGCGCCGCAGTGACTCCCGGCGGGGCGGTCTTCATCCTCGCCGCGATCCTCTTCGTCGCCGTCGTCTCGGCCAACCCGTCCTTCGGCGAGCCGCCGCAGCTGATCCGCTTCATCGGTCGCACCGCGCCGATCGCGATCGCGGCCATGGGCCAGTACTACGTGATCGTCTCGGGCGAGTTCGACCTCTCCATGGGTGCGGTGATCGCCACCCAGGTGGTCATCGCCGGCAACTACATCGGCGACGACGAGGGACGCGTGCTGCCCGCGATCGTGCTGATGCTCGTCATCGGCGCCCTGGTCGGCCTGGTCAACGGCCTCGGCACGACGCTGCTGCGGGTGCCGAGCTTCATCGTCACCCTCGGCACCATGCTGGCCCTGGGCGGACTCGTCCGGTTCCTGACCGGCGGCGCGGCCACCGGCAACCCCGTCGACACGTTCCGCGAGATCGGACGGGGTGGCATCCAGGACGTGCCCGTCGTCGAGGTGCTGCCCTACCCCGTGATCATCCTCGTGCTGATCATGGTCGCCGGTGTGTGGCTCATGCGCTCGCCGTTCGGCCGGACGATCATCGCCACCGGTGACAACCCGGACGCCGCGGCCCTGGCCGGCGCGCACGTGTGGTGGGTCAAGACCCGCGCCTTCATGCTCTCCTCGCTCTCGGCCACCGTCGCCGGCATCCTGCTGGTCGGCTACGCCGGCGTGCACCCCTCGGTCGGGGCCGGCTACGAGTTCCAGGCGATCACCGCCGTCGTGCTCGGCGGCGTGGTCCTCGGCGGCGGACGCGGCTGGCTCCTCTCCGCGGCGGCCGGTGCCTTCGCGCTCGAGCTGCTCTTCTCGTTCCTCAACTTCCAGGAGATCGAATCCACCTGGAGGCCGACGGTGCAGGGCGTGATCATCATCCTCGCCGTCGCCGCTGCCGGCCGCGCCTGGTCCCTCGGCCGGCGACCCTCTCGGACCTCACCACCCGCACCACCTGCTGCACCCGCACCATCACCCACCACTGCCCGCCCGGGCACTGAAACAGGAGATATCTGATGCGCCGAAAGATCCACCGCGCGCCGATGGCCGTGGCCTCGGCCCTGCTGCTCGGGGTGTTCGCCACGTCCTGCAGCACCGAGGACCCGACGGACTCCACCTCGGGGACCGACGAGAGCTCGGAGACCTCGGAGTCCCCGGACGCCTCGGAGGAGAGCCCGGCCGACGAGCAGGAATGGTTCGACCAGGCCGTCTACGACGAGCAGTTCGAGCAGCGCTCGGCGACCTTCGAGGGTGACCCCGAGACCCCGTGGCTGCAGTACATCGACGGTGAGATGACCGACACCGCCGAGTACAAGTCCAACAAGGCGGGCAAGGCGTGCTTCGCCAACGCCTCGATCTCCAACCCGTGGCGCCAGACCGGCTGGATCACCATGAACCAGCAGCTCGAGGCCCTGCAGGAGAAGGGTGTCATCTCCGAGATGGAGACCCGTGACGCCGGCGACGACGACAACACCCAGATCGCCGACATCGACTACTTCATCTCCGAGGGCAACTGCGACGCCTTCATCATCTCGCCCAACTCCACCGCCGCCATGACCGACGCGGTCGAGCGTGCGTGCGAGACCGGCAAGCCCGTCGTGGTCTTCGACCGTGGCGTGGAGACCGACTGCGCCACCACCTTCATCCACCCGATCGGTGGCTTCGCGTGGGGCATCGACACCGCCGAGTTCCTCATCGACAACCTCGAGGAGGGCGACAAGGTCGTCGCGCTGCGCATCCTGCCCGGTGTCGACGTCCTCGAGCAGCGCTGGGCCGCGGCCGAGAAGCTCTTCGAGGAGAACGGCATCGAGGCGGTCGACTTCTTCACCGGTGCCGACCCGACCGAGATCAAGACCTTCATCACCGACGAGCTCAACAAGGGTGAGGTCCAGGGCGTCTGGATGGACGCCGGCGACGGTGCCGTCGCCGCGATCGAGGCCTTCGAGGACTTCGGTGCGGACCTGCCGGTCATGACCGGTGAGGACGAGATGAGCTTCCTGCGCAAGTGGGAGGAGACCGGCCTGAACGGCCTGGCGCCCGTCTACTCCAACTTCCAGTGGCGCACGCCGCTCCTCGCGCTCGAGAAGATCTGGGCCGGCGAGGAGGTCCCGAAGGAGTGGGTCCTGCCGCAGACGCCGATCACCGAGGACGAGCGCGGCGACTTCCTCGAGGCCAACGAGGGCATGCCCGACGGCCACTACGCCAAGTTCGGCGGAGAGGACCTGCCCGGCTACCCCGAGGTGTGGCAGGAGCGCCAGATCCCCTGATCCGGCACTGATCCACCGGTCGGTGGGCCGGGCTCCGCGCCCCCCCCACCGCCGCTCAGTCACCCTTGTGAGAAGCCCCCTACCGAGAAGGACACCGACGGCATGCGAGAGATCGGCGTCAACACGTGGGTCTGGACCTCTCCGCTCACCGACGCGGGCGTGGCCGACCTGCTGCGCCGGATCGCGGGCATGGGCTTCGACGCCGTCGAGCTCCCCCTCGAGAACGCCGGCGACCTCGACGTCGCCGTCGTGGCCGAGGTGCTCGCCGAGACCGGGCTGACGCCCTGCGTCGTCGGGGCGATGGCGCCGGGCCGCGACCTCGTCGACGCGTCCTGCGTGGCCGCCACCCAGGACTACCTCCGCGCCTGCGTCGACTTCGCCGCCGGCATCGGGGCACGCTCGGTGTGCGGACCGTTCTACGCCGCCACCGGTCGCGTGTGGCGGATGGACGCCGAGCAGCGGCAGGCGGCGTACGACGACCTCCGCACCCACCTCGCACCGGTCGTCGACCACGCGCTCGCCCAGGGCGTACGCCTGGGTGTCGAGCCGCTGAACCGCTACGAGACGTCCCTCATCAACACCGTCGACCAGGCCCTCACCGCGCTCGAGCCGCTGCTCGGCGACGGCCTCGGCCTGGCGCTGGACAGCTATCACCTCAACATCGAGGAGCGCTCCAGCGCCGACGCGATCCGCGCGGCCGGGCCGCACCTGGCGCACGTCCAGGTCTGCGGCAGCGACCGTGGCGCGCCGGGCGGCGACCAGAGCGACTGGCCGGCCTTCGTGGCCGCGCTCGACGAGGTCGGCTACGACGGTCCCCTGGTCATCGAGAGCTTCACCGCAGACAACGCCTCCATCGCCACGGCCGCCTCCATCTGGCGGCCGCTGGCACCCACCCAGGACGAGCTCGCCCGAGACGGCTTGTCCTTCCTCCGGTCGCTCGCCTGAGCGACTGCCACCGCAAGTCAGGAGAAGCACGTGACCAGCACACCCAGCGCCTCGGGCGCCGCCGGGTCCCCGGGAGTCGCCGTCATCGGCTACGCCTTCATGGGCAAGGCGCACTCGCACGCTTGGCGCAACGTCGCCGCGCTCCGTCCCGGCGCGCCCGGCGTACGCCAGCAGGTCCTGGTCGGTCGTGACGCGGCCGCTGTCGGTGCCGCGGCCGAGCAGTACGGCTGGGCGGAGACCGCGACCGACTGGCACGAGGTGCTCGAGCGCGACGACATCGACATCGTCGACGTCTGCGTCCCGGGACACCTGCACGCCGAGGTGGCGATCGCGGCACTGGAGGCGGGCAAGCACGTGATCGCCGAGAAGCCGCTCGCCAACACCATGGCCGAGGCCGAGAAGATGGTCGCCACCGCCCGCGCCGCCCGCGAGCGCGGCGTGCACTCGATGGTCGGCTTCAACTACCGGCGCGTGCCCGCGCTGGCGCTCGCGCGCCGGCACGTGGCCGAGGGTCGCATCGGCGACGTGCGCCAGGTGCGCATCTCCTACCTCCAGGACTGGCTCGCCGACGAGGACGCGCCGATGACCTGGCGCCTGCGGCGCGAGCTCGCCGGGTCGGGCGCGCTCGGCGACCTGGCCTCCCACGCCGTCGACCAGGTCCGCTTCCTGCTCGGCCAGGAGGTCACCGAGGTCAACGCACTCACCCACACCTTCGTGCCCCAGCGCACCGGCGCCGCGGGCCCGGAGGACGTGACCGTCGACGACGCCGCGTGGAGCACGATGCGTACGGACGGTGGCGCGGTGGTCAGCCTCGAGGTGACCCGCATGGCGACGGCCCGCAAGAACGCCCTCGGCATCGAGGTCTACGGCAGCACGGGGGCCCTGCGCTTCGACCTCGAGTCGCTCAACCACCTCGACGTCTGCCTCGACGGTGGCGACAGCTTCTCCCGCCGGCTCGTGACCGAGCCCGGCGACCCCTACATCGACGGCTGGTGGCCGCCGGGGCACGTGCTGGGCTGGGACGCGACGTTCACCAACCAGGCCGCCGACTTCCTCACCGCGCTGGCCGCGGGCGAGGAGCCGACGCCGTCCTTCGAGGACGGGCTCGCCGTGCAGCGGGTGCTGGCCGCGATCGAGGCCAGCTCCGCGCAGGGTGGGACATGTACGCGCGTCGACACCGGACTCGGACCAGGAACGGAGCACCTCTGATGGGTCGTCCCTTCACCCTGTTCACCGGCCAGTGGGCCGACCTGCCGCTCGAGGAGGTGGCGCGCCTCGCCGCAGGGTGGGGCTACGACGGCCTCGAGGTCGCCGTCTCCGGCGAGCACCTCGACGCCTGGCGCTGGGAGGACGACGACTACGTCGCCGAGCGCCTCGGCATCCTCGAGAAGCACGGTCTCCAGCTGCACGCCATCTCCAACCACCTCACCGGCCAGGCGATCTGCGACGACCCGATCGACTTCCGCCACCAGGCCATCGTGCGCGAGCGCGTGTGGGGTGACGGCGCCCCCGAGGGCGTGCGTCAGCGCGCGGCCGAGGAGATGAAGCTGACCGCCCGGCTCGCGCAGAAGCTCGGCGTCAAGACGGTGGTCGGGTTCACCGGGTCATCGATCTGGCAGTACGTCGCGATGTTCCCGCCGGTGCCGGCGGAGCGCATCGAGGCCGGCTACCAGGACTTCGCCGACCGCTGGAACCCGATCCTCGACGTCTTCGACGAGTGCGGCGTGCGCTTCGCCCACGAGGTCCACCCCTCCGAGATCGCCTACGACTACTGGACCACCCGACGTGCGCTCGACGCCGTCGACAACCGGCCCGCCTTCGGCATCAACTGGGACCCCAGCCACATGCTGTGGCAGGGCATCGACCCGGTCGCGTTCATCACCGACTTCGCCGACCGGATCTACCACGTCGACTGCAAGGACACCCGGATGCGGATGGGAGGGGGCCGCAACGGCATCCTCTCCTCGCACCTGCCCTGGGACGACCCGCGGCGCGGCTGGACCTTCGTGTCCACCGGCCACGGCGACATCCCGTGGGAGGACTGCTTCCGCACCCTCACCGCGATCGGCTACGACGGCCCGATCTCGGTCGAGTGGGAGGACGCCGGGATGGACCGGCTGCGCGGAGCGCCCGAGGCTCTCGCCCGCCTGCGGGTCCTGGACTTCGACCCGCCGGCCCAGTCGTTCGACGCGGCCTTCAGCAAGCAGTCGGAGGGCTGAGCGAGTCCTAGACTCCCGCACATGGGGGGATTCCGGGCCAAGGACGCCGATCGTGAGCGCTACGTCGACATCATCGAGGCGGCCTACGTCGACGGGCAGCTGGGGGAGCAGGATCGCGAGCTGCGGGTCTCACGGGCGCTGACGGCGGAGACGCTCGGCGAGCTCGAGGGCCTGACCCGCGACCTGCAGAACCGTCCCGCGCCCATGGCTCCCGTCCTGCCGCACGACGAGGCCACCCCCGACGCCGTGCCGCGGGCCGCGAGGATCGCGGTCGGCGGCATGTTCGTCGCGATCACGATCGTCGCGCTGCTCATCTTCGGAATGGTCGGGCTGGCGTTCATGTCCGCGGGCCCGAACGAATCGGCGACGACGGCGGTCGAGACCTGGGGCGAGGACGTCGCCGTCCCACAGGTCGATGAGACCGCACCCTCGTTCGAGATGACGGCACCCGAGGTGCGCCGTTTCCTCCGGGCGTACGAGCGCGAGTTCGGCACGCTCGAGGCGTACGACGTGGGGTTCTACCCGACCCGCATCGGCGTCCAGGTCCCGGTCCGCGGCTCCCGGCCCCGCTTCGAGCGGTGGACCTGGGACGGGGAGTGGACCCAGGACACCGAGGCCGCCGGGGTCAGCGGGTTCAGCGAGGTGGTCGACCTGGGCTCGCTCGACGTGCGCCGGCTCTTCGCCAACATCGCCTCGGCGAAGAAGTCGCTGCGCGTCCAGCGCGGCAGGCTCACGCATGTCCTGTTCCACCAGTGGCAGGGCGAGGCACCGAGCGTGAACATCCACATCGGCAACTCGTTCGGCGAGAGCGGCTACCTGAAGACCACGCCCTCGGGGGACGTGGTGCGGGCGTACCCCTACGACGGGTGATGCATCCCACGTGACCGCGGCCGCCCCGGCGGCCGTCGCTGCGGCACGATGTGCGGCATGAAGACGAACGCCGGCAACTTCTTCGAGGACTTCACGCTCGGGCAGGTCATCGAGCACGCCACCCCGCGCACGGTCACCGAGGGGGACCGGGCGATCTACGGGGCGATCTACCCGACGCGGTTCGCGCTCCCGTCGTCGGCGGAGTTCGCCGCATCGGTCGGCCTCGCGCCGCACCCGGTGGAGGAGCTGATCGGCTTCCACATCGCCTTCGGCAAGACCGTCCCCGACGTCTCCCTCAACGCCGTGGCCAACCTCGGCTACGCCGAGTGCCGCTTCCACGTGCCGGTCGTCCCGGGCGACACGCTGCGCACCCGGTCGGGGGTGATCGGCCTCAAGGAGAACTCCAACGGCCGGACCGGCGTGGTCTGGGTGCGCTCCACCGCGACCAACCAGCGCGGCGAGGTCGCGATCGACTGGGCGCGCTGGGTGATGGTCCACAAGCGCTCGGCCGACTCGCCCGCTCCGGAGACCGTGGTCCCCGACCTCGCCAAGGCCGTCGAGCCGGCCGACCTGGTCGTGCCCGCCGGCCTGGACTTCTCGGCGTACGACGTCGTGGCGGCCGGCTCGCCGCACCTGCTGGGCGACTACGAGGTGGGGGAGCGGATCGACCACGTCGACGGCGTGACCCTCACCGACGCCGAGCACATGATGGCCACGCGGCTGTGGCAGAACACCGCGAAGGTGCACTTCAACACCGACGCCCGGCCCGACGGCCGGCGCCTGGTCTACGGCGGGCACGTCATCTCGCTCGCCCGGGCGCTGTCCTTCAACGGCCTCGCCAACGCCCAGCTCGTCGCCGCGATCAACGCCGGAGCCCACGTCGCCCCCGCCTTCGCCGACGACACCGTCCACGCCTGGTCCGAGGTCCTCGACACGGCCGAGCTCGACGCCCCGGGCGTCGGAGCGCTGCGCCTCAGGCTGGTCGCGACGAAGGGCCGCGACGAGTCGATGACGTTGCGCGGCGAGGACCAGAAGTACGCCGACGGAGTGCTGCTCGACCTCGACTACTGGGCGCTCGTCCCGCGCTGAGCACCGCACGAGCGGTGCGTGGGCCACCCTCCCGACTGTCGGGATGTGGCCTGCTCACCGCCCGCCGGCGAGTCGCCGTACGACACGCCCGAACGCGGTGCGTGAGCCACCGTCCGCCGCGTCCGAAGGTGGCTGGGGCACCGCCGGGGGAGGGGAGGTGCGCGCCCGCAGGTCGTGCGCGATCGCGGTGAGCGCCCCGTCGAGGGAGGTGGTGTCCGCCAGGCCCAGCCTCGACAGCACCACCCGGGAGGCCGCGAGCAGCTCGTCGTCGGTGGCGTCGTCGGGCGTGCGCCCCGCGCGGGGGCCGGCCGGCAGCAGCTCGTCGAGGTCGCCCACCACGTCGTACGCGCTGGCGCGCAGGTGGGCGACGATCGCCTCGGAGCGCTCGCGGACCCAGGCGTGGTGCCGCGCGGGGAGCACGAAGGGCTCCCGCCCGGCGGAGTCGGCCAGTGCCTCTGGCACGAAGGTGCCCTTCACGTGACGGGTCAGGGCCGGCGTACGCCGCGGGCGCGGCACCCGCTCGTTGATCCGCCGCAGCAGCTCGGCCTCGACCAGGCCGAGGGAGTCGTTGGGCCGTCGCGCGTCGGTGTCGAGGCCGGTCACGTCGAGGCCGAGCACCGAGGCGGTTCGCAGCCAGAGCTCGTCGCGCGGAGCCCCGGCGGGGGGTACGACGACGAGGTGGGCGCGCCCGTCCGGGAGCCCGGCGGACCACAGGCCCAGGATCGCCGGCACGTCCTGGTAGCGCCAGAACTTCTGGTCGTCCTCCCCGCGCCGGACGGTGGCGAGAAAACGGCGGTAGGGCTGGCGGGCGCCCATCTTGACCCGCTGCTGCCACGCCGAGGGCAGCACGCGGCCGAGGTCGCGGGCGGTCACGACGACGTGCACCTCGTCGGCCGCGCCGGCCAGGTCGGCCAGCGCGGCGGCCGCGGCGTCGGGCGGGGAGTCGGAGAAGTGCTCGTTGGTGACGAGCGCGTCCCCGGACCACGCGCGGGTCTCCTCGACCAGCCGCCGCCAGGCGTCGCGCTCGCGGTCACCGAGGGTCTCGACGACGGCGGTCATGCCCTTGACGACGGCCGCGGCCGCGAAGTGGTCACGTCGCCTCGCGCCCGGCAGGAGCAGGCCCCGCTCGCGCAGCTCGTCGCGGTGCTGCCACCAGAGGTCCTGGAGGAAGGAGGTGCCGGACTTCGCCGTGCCGACGTGGAGGAACACGCGGCGAGCCATGCCGGTGACCCTACTGGGTGGCGGCAGACTCGTTCCGTGGCCTGGGACCCCGACTTCTTCTACGACACCTACCCGCGGCTGGAGGCCGCCTTCGCGGCGCGCCTCGACGAGAGCCTCGCTCCGCGCGACCCGTCGGTGCTGCTCCAGGTGGTGCGCGAGCTGGGCCTGCGCCCCGACAGCCGGGTCGTCGACGTCGGGTGCGGGGAGGGGGCGTACGCCGTCCGGCTCGCCACGCACTTCGGGCTCCGCGTGCTCGGCATCGATCCGGTCCAGCGCCACCTCGACCGGGCCCGCACGGCGCGGCGCGACCTCGCCCCGGCCATCGCCGAACGACTCGCCTTCGAGCGCGGCACCGCGACCCGCGTGCCAGTGGCCGACGCCTCGCTCGACCTGGTCTGGTGCCGTGACGTGATGGTCCACGTCGACCACCCCGACGACGCGTACGCCGAGTTCGCCCGGGTGCTGCGCCGCGGCGGCCACGTCGTGGCCTACCAGGCGGTGGCGACCGACCTGCTCGCCGTTGAGGAGGCGGACCGGCTCTTCGACGTGATGGGCGTGGTGCCGTCCTCGGCAGACGGTCGCGTGCTGGACGACGCGATCGCCGCCTCCGGGCTCGAGGTGGTCGACACCCTCGACCTCGCCTCGGAGTGGGGCGAGTGGTCGCAGGAGCAGGAGGGTGCCGTCGGTCGCGCGCTGCTCCGCCTGGCGCGGCTGCTCCGCGAGCCGGAGCGCTACCGCGCCGAGTTCGGGGACGCGGCGTACGACGTGATGCTCGGCGACTGCCGGTGGCAGGTCCACCTCATGACGGGGGGCCTGCGCGGCCGCGTCGACGTGCTGCGCCGGCCCTGATACCCCCTCGACCCGGCCCGTCCCGTTTGGCAGGGTGGTCCTCCGACCGTCATCGATCCAGGAGGACCTCATGGCTGATCAGGACCCCAACGCAGACATCAAGGCCAAGATGCGGGAGGCCCTCGATCGCAAGAAGGGCCACGACCACCCGGACGACCGGGCCGACTCGCGCGAGAAGGCCCACGGCTCGGAGGTCAACGACAAGAACGTCGCCAAGCCGATGCACCGCCGCAAGGCGGGCGGCGGCGGCGTCTGAGCCCCCACGTGCCGGCGGCCGGCCCGCCCGCCGGCACGTGGCAGACTCGCGGCATGTCCTCCACCTCGGGTCCTGAGCTCTGGCTGGTCCGCCACGGTGAGACCGAGTGGAGTCGCGACGGCAGGCACACCTCGACCACCGACCTGGCCCTCACCGAGGTCGGGGAGGCCGCGGCGCGCGAGCTCGCCCCGAGGCTGGCCGAGGTCGAGTTCGACCTCGTCCTGACCAGCCCGCGACGGCGCGCGCGGCGTACGGCCGAGCTGGCCGGCTTCTCCGACGCGGAGGTCGACGAGGACCTCGTCGAGTGGGGCTACGGCGACTACGAGGGCGTGACCACCGCCGAGATCCGCGAGACCGTCCCGGGCTGGACGGTGTGGACCCACCCGACCCCGGGCGGCGAGAGCGCCGACGAGGTCTCCGCCCGTCTCGACCGCGTCGTCGCCCGCACCCGCGAGCACGACCGGGCGCTGGTCTTCGCGCACGGCCACTCGCTGCGCGTCCTCACCGCGCGCTGGCTGGAGCAGTCCGCCGCCGAGGGCCGGTTCTTCCGGCTCGACACCTCGACCGTCTCGGTGCTCGGCTTCGAGCGCGAGCACCCGGCCATGCTCCGGTGGAACAGCTGACGTGCGCATCGATCTCCACACCCACTCCTCGGCGAGCGACGGCACCGACACCCCCGGCGACCTGGTGCGCGAGGCCGCCGCGGCCGGGCTCGACGTCGTCGCGCTGACCGACCACGACGCGATGTCGGGCTGGCACGAGGCACAGCAGGTCGCGGACGAGGTCGGGATCACGCTGGTCCCGGGGCTCGAGATCAGCACGCGGTTCCACCACCGGGGCGTGCACCTGCTCGGCTACCTGCCCGACCCGACGCACCCGGCGCTGGTCGAGGAGCTCGACCGCATCCTCGAGGGGCGCACCGCCCGGACCCCCGCGATCGTCGCCGCCCTGCGCGAGCACGGCGTCGACATCAGCGAGGAGGACGTACGCCGGGAGTCGGGCGGGTCGGTCGCCGCCGGGCGCCCCCACGTGGCGGACGCCCTCGTGCGCCGCGGTGTCGTCGCCGACCGGACGGAGGCCTTCGCGACCCTGCTGAGCCCGGGCCAGGCGGGCTACGTCAACCGGTACGCGTCCGCGCTCGAGGACATGATCCCGCTCGTGGCAGCCGCCGGGGGCGTCACCGTCGTGGCCCATCCGTGGGGCCGCGGCAGCCGGTCGGTCCTCGACGCCGAGGCCCTCGCCGGGCTCAAGGACCTCGGGCTCGCCGGGATCGAGGTGGACCACCAGGACCACGCGCCCGCCGCCCGCGCCGAGCTGCGCGCGATCGCCCGCGACCTCGACCTCGTCGTCACCGGCAGCAGCGATCACCACGGCCTCGGCAAGGTCGACCACGACCTCGGCGTGAACACGACCGATCCCGAGCAGTACGAGCGGCTGATGTCGCTGGCGTCGCGTCGTCTCGGTGGTTGAGGTGCGAGCGGACCGCATCCTCGTCTACGGCGTGACCGGCAGCGGCAAGAGCACGGCGGCCCTCGCGATCGGCGCCCGTACGGGTCTGCCCGTCACCCTGGTCGACGAGCTCACGTGGCTGCTGGACTGGGTGCCCGTCGAGGCCTCGGTCCAGCGAGAGATGATCGGCGAGGTCGTGGCGGAGGAGCGCTGGCTGCTCGACTCCTCCTACGGCGACTGGCTGGACTTCGTGCTCCCGCGCACGCAGCTGGTCGTCGGCCTCGACTACCCGCGCTGGCTGTCGCTGTCCCGGCTGGTGCGGCGGACGGTGTCGGGGGCGATCACGAAGGAGCCGCGGTGCAACGGCAACGTCGAGACCTGGCGGGCCATGGTCAGCCGGCGATCGATCATCCGCTGGCACTTCCAGTCGTTCGCCCGCAAGCGGGCCCGGATGCGCGCCTGGGCCGCATCGCCCGACGGGCCGGAGGTGCTGCTCTTCCGTCGGCCGCGGGAGCTGGAGGCGTGGATCGCGAGGCTGGGGGAGTAGGCCCGGACGGCTGGTCGTCCTGGGCGGCCTCATGCGCCAACCGGTGAGTTGGTGCGCCACCTGGTGAGTTGGCGGCGGCGCCCAGAGCTGCTGCACCGACCTCAGCGCCGCACCATCCGCCGCTCCAGCCCGACGTCCTCGGGCTTGGTCGCGCCGTCGAAGCGGAAGCCCTGCCGCTCGTAGAAGGAGATCGCCCGCTCGTTGCCGTCGAGGACCCAGAGGTACGCCGGAGCCGGGCCGAGAGCGGCCTCGCACAACGCGTGCCCGACCCCGGAGCCGTATGCCGACGCGCGGACGTAGAGCGCCATCAGCTCCAGCGGCGGCAGTCCCGCGGCGGCGTCGTCGCGACCGGGGCCGGTGCTCGAGAAGCCCAGCAGCCGACCGTCGTCGGCCCACGCGAGCAGGTTGTCGCTCGAGCCCGCCGCGATGATGCCGCGCCAGCTCTCCACCCGCTCGGCGCGTCGCGCTCGGCGCTCGACGAAGACCGTCTGCGGCATGAGGCCGGCGTACGCCTCCTCCCACACGTCGAGGTGGAGGTCGGTCAGGGCGTCCGCGTCGGACACCTGCGGCGCGGTGATGCGCATGCTCAGCGGCGACCCATCGACTGGGTCAGCCGCAGCACCCGGTTGGGGATCGCGGTCGTCAGCACACGGATCGCCTTGTACTGCATCCCCGGGATCGAGTACGCCCGGCCCTTCGCGAAGTCCTCGAGGGACGTACGGACGAGGAAGTCGACGTCGAGCCACATGAAGCCGTCGCCGCGCTTGACCTGCATGCGCTCGTGGAACTCGGTCTTGGTGAAGCCCGGGCAGAGCGCCATCACCTGCACGCCGCGCGACCCGTACTCCATGTGGGCCCACTCGCTGAAGCTGTTGACCCACGCCTTGGCGGCGGAGTAGGTGCCGCGGGGGAGGAAGGCGGCGACGCTGGAGACGTTGATGATGCCGCCGTGCCCGCGCTCGGCCATCGGGCCGAGGGCGGCGTGGCTCAGCCGCAGCACCGAGGTCACCAGGACCTCCAGCATCGCGGTCTCGTCGTCGGCGGAGTTGTCGAGGAAGCGCTGCTTGAGCCCGAAGCCCGCGTTGTTGACCAGCAGGTCCACCGGCCGCTCGCGGTCGGCCAGGCGCGCCTCGACCGTGGCGAGCTGCGCCCGGTCGGTCAGGTCGGCGACCAGCACCTCGACCTCGACCTGGTGGGCGCGCCGCAGCTCCTCGGCGACCTGCTCGAGGCGGGCGGCGTCGCGGGCGACGAGGACGAGGTCGTCGCCACGGGCGGCGAGCTGGACGGCGTACTCGTGGCCGATGCCGGCGGTCGCGCCGGTGATCAGCGAGGTGGTCTTCGAGGTGGGCATGCGCCCAGCATTTCAGGACACCCGCGGACGATGCGACCCGGTCCTGCACAATGGGGCGCAATGAGCACCAAGAGCCGGGGAGCGGCCCCCGTCACGCTGGCCGTCGCCAACCAGAAGGGCGGGGTCGCCAAGACCACGTCCGTCGCCTCGATCGGTGCCGCGCTGGCCGAGCTCGGGCACCGCGTCCTGCTGGTCGACCTCGACCCCCAGGCCTGTCTGACGTTCTCGCTCGGCATCGACCCCGAGGACCTCGAGATCTCCGTGCACCACGTCCTCACCAAGGGCATCGACGCCGCAGAGGTCATCATCGAGACCGAGGACGGCGTCGACGTGCTGCCGGCCACGATCGAGCTGGCCCGCGCCGAGGCCGACCTGCTGACCCGCACCGGCCGCGAGCACGTCATCAAGGGCGCGCTCGAGCAGCTCGCCGAGGACCTCGGTGACACAGAGGAGGGCCCGTACGACTGGGTGCTGCTCGACTGCCCGCCCTCGCTGGGCGTGCTCACCGTCGCCGCGCTGACCGCCGCGGACGGCGTGCTGGTGCCCCTGCAGTGCGAGACGCTGTCGCACCGCGGCGTCGGGCAGCTGCTCGACACCGTCCACGACGTACGTCGCTTCACCAACCGCGGCCTCGAGGTGTGGGGCGTGCTGCCGACGCTCTACGACGGCCGCACCAACCACGCCCGCACGGTGCTGGAGACGATCAGCGAGACCTACGACCTCGAGGTCGTCGAGCCGCCGATCCCCAAGACCATCAAGTTCGCCGAGGCCCCGGCCGCCGGGCGCTCGATCCTCGCGACCAGCCGCAGCAGCAAGGGCGCCACGGCCTACCGCGAGGTCGCCGCGAACCTCGTCGAGCGGGCCTCCCGCCCCAAGAAGAAGGTGGCGAAGAAGCCCGCTCGCTCGCGGAAGTGAGGGAGGGTCAGCCCTTCGGCGTCTCGACCGAAGCACCGCCGCGCGTACGACGACGGCTGCGGTTGCGGCGACGCGGGGCGTCACCGGCCTTCTCGGCGGACGAGGACGCGGACTCGGAGCGACCCGAGCCTGAGCGGTCCGAGCCCGAGCGGTCCGAGGAGCGACGCTCGCGCGAGCCCTCGCGCGGCGCACGCTCCTTCTTCTCGACCGGGGCGGGGTCGACGATGCGGCCCTTGGTGCCGGCCGGGATGCCCTGGTCGTGGAAGAGGTGCTCGGAGGTCGAGTAGGTCTCCTGCGGGTCCGGGAAGGGCAGGTCGAGGGTCTTGTTGATCATCTTCCAGCGGTGCAGGTCGGCCCAGTCGACGAAGGTGATCGCGATGCCCGAGGCGCCCGCGCGGCCGGTGCGGCCGATGCGGTGGACGTAGGTCTTGTCGTCCTCGGGGCACGTGTAGTTGATGACGTGGGAGACGCCGCGCACGTCGATGCCGCGGGCGGCGACGTCGGTGGCGACGAGGACGCGGATCTTGTCCTCGCGGAACTTCGCCAGCGCCTTCTCGCGGGCGACCTGGGCCATGTCGCCGTGCAGCGGCGAGGCGCTGAACCCGCGCTCGGCGAGGTCGTCGGCGACCCGCTGCGCCTGGCGCTTGGTGCGCGTGAACACGATGATCTTCTCGGCGTCCTCGGCCTGGAGGATCCGGCCGATGATCTCGGGCTTGTCGAGGTCGTGGGCCTGGTAGATGAACTGCGCGGTCGCCGGCACCATCGTGGTGTCGTACGACGACTCGGCGCGGATGTTCATCGGGTGGCGCATGTGGGTGCGGGCCAGCGCGACGATCGCGGACGGCATGGTGGCCGAGAAGAGCATCGTCTGGCGGGTCTCGGGCGTCTTCGAGAGCAGGGTGATGACGTCGGGCAGGAAGCCGAGGTCGAGCATCTCGTCGGCCTCGTCGAGCACGAGGGCGTGCACGTGGGAGAGGTCGAGGGCCCGGCGGTTGGCCAGGTCGATGAGGCGGCCGGGGGTGCCGACGACGATGTCGACGCCCGCGTCGAGGGCCTCGAGCTGCGGCTCGTAGCCCACGCCGCCGTAGACGGTGAGGACGCGCAGGCCCATGTCCTTGCTGGCCAGGCTCAGGTCGCTGGAGACCTGGAGCGCGAGCTCGCGGGTGGGGGCGACGATGAGCGCCTGCGGCTTGCCCTGCGGGAGGTCGGCGTACGCCGGGTTGCTCGGCGCGATCGAGCGCTGCATCACGGGGATGCCGAACGCCAGCGTCTTGCCGGTGCCCGTACGGGCCTGGCCGATGAGGTCGGTGCCGAGCAGGGCGACCGAGAGGGTCATCTCCTGGATGGCGAAGGGGGTGGTGATGCCGGCGCGGTCGAGCGCGTCGCAGATCTCGGGCAGCACGCCCAGTTCACGGAAGGTGGTCACGAAGTGGTGTCGCTCTCTGATGAGTCGGGTTGTCCCACGCGTATGCGGTCAGCCCACTCGCACGCCCTCAGAGGGGGCCAGTGCCGACCGCGCACATACAGGCGGCCGCCTGATGAGTCGGCGGCTCGGTCACCATCATGGTATCGCTACGCTGCGACCATGACGGAATCGCCCGATGAGGACTACCGCCGAGCCGCAGTCGACCTCCTCGGGGCGATCGCCTACGGGGAGCTCTCGGCCTTCGAGCGGCTCGTCGAGGACGCCAAGATGGCGCCCGGCATCGGCGACAAGATCGCCATCGGCGCGATGGCCACCGCGGAGTTCGCCCACCTCGAGAAGCTCGTCGAGCGGCTCGAGCAGCTGGGCGCCGACCCCGCCGAGGCGATGCAGGCCTTCCAGGAGAGCTTCGACGGCTTCCACGCGCACACGGCCCCCTCGGACTACTACGAGGGGCTGATCAAGGCCTACGTCGGCGACGGCCTCGCCGCGGACTTCTACCGGGAGATCGCGGCCTACCTCGACCCCGAGACCCGCGAGGTGATCATCAGCTCGCTGGAGGACACCGGGCAGACGGCGTTCATCGTCGAGCGGGTCCGCGCCGGGATCGCCGAGGACCACCGACTGGGCGGGCGGCTCGCACTGTGGGGCCGCCGCCTGATGGGGGAGGCCCTCACGCAGGCCCAGCGCGTCGCGGGCGACCGCGACTCGCTGACGGCGCTGCTGGCCGGCGGCGTCGACCGGCCCGGGCTGGACCTGGCCGCGCTCGGGCGGATGTTCGCCCGGCTCACCGAGCTGCACGCCGCCCGGATGGCCGAGCTCGGCCTCGACTCCTGAGGTCCGTCAGGTCCTCGGGGTGTGGCGACCGGTGAAGGTCGCCGCGACCACGACCAGGACCGCGGCGACGCCGACCTGCCAGACGTGGCGCCAGAGGTCGAGGCCGCGGCTCGTGTCGTACATGTCGCCGTTGGGGTAGTTGTCGGCGACGCCGAACACCGCGTAGTAGACGTAGCTGCCGACGAACGCGCCGACTATGCCGCACACGACGGTCAGCCACAGCGGGATGTTGTCGCGGTCGCCGGGGGCGATCGCCTTGCCGAGGAATCCGATGACCAGACCGACCGCGATGGTGACGAGGATGGTCCAGAGCAGACCCATGGCTGTCCTTCCGCGCGGGTCAGCGGAAGCCGACGGTGCTGGCGCTCGGGGAGCCCAGCTCGACGTACGCGATCTTGGAGGCCGGCACGACGACCGCGCGACCCTTGGTGTCCTTGAGGTGCAGCACGCCGTTGTCGGCGAGCGCCTCGCCGAGCATCTTCTCGACGTCCTCGGGCGTGCTGTCGGTGTCGAGCACGAGCTCGCGCTGGGCGTGCTGCACGCCGATCTTGACCTCCACGGTGTTGCTCCTCAGCTCAGGGGGTGTACGTCGTGATGAATGATGCCGGGTCAGTGGTCGTCGGTCATCGGGTAGCCCCGGATGCCGCGCCACGCCAGGCCCGCGATCAGGGCCGCGGCGTCGTCCTGCTTGATCCCGCCACCGCCCGCCAGCCAGAACCTCGCGGACACCTGCGCCATTCCCACGAGCGAGACGGCCAGGAGCTCCGAGGCCTCGTCGGGCAGGCCGGTGTCGGTGCGGATCACGTCGGCGATCATCGAGGCGCACTCGGTCGTCACCCGGTCCACCCGCTCGCGCACGTCGGGCTCGCTGGTGAGGTCGGACTCGAAGACCAGCCGGAACGCACCCTCCTCGGACGCGACGTAGCTGTAGAAGACCTGCATCGTCGCCGCCACGCGGTCCTTGTTGTCGTTGGTCGAGGCGAGCGCCTCGCGACAGTTGTCGATGATCAGGTCGCAGGAGGTGTCGAGCAGCGCGAGGTAGAGGTCGAGCTTGCCGGGGAAGTGCTGGTAGAGCACCGGCTTGGACACGCCGGCGCGGTCGGCGATGTCGTCCATCGCGGCTGCGTGGTAGCCCTGGGCGACGAAGACCTCGAGGGCCGACTCGAGCAGCTGCGCGCGGCGCTCGCGGCGCGGCATCCGGCCGCCGCGCGGTCGCGGGTGGCCGCTGTCGGACGCGGTGTCGGTGCTGCCTGCGGTCACGTCGTGCTCCTGTGCTGGGGGTCGTGCGGGCGGTGCTGCTGCCGGAGGGTACTGCCGGGTAGTCACGCCGAGCCTATCGGCAGCCGGACGTACGAGGAGGGACCCCGGCTGTCCCCGGGGCCCCTCCCTGCGTGTCGTGCGGTGATGCCGCCTGCGCCGTCAGGGCAGCTGGTTGGCCACCCGCACCGTCATGCCGGTCGCGTCCTGGCCGACGACCGTGGCGACCACGCCGGCCTCCACCGTCCTCACCGAGGCCTGGGGGAGCGCCTCGTTGTAGTAGTCCGCCGTGTCGTCGAAGGTGGCCACGCCGGGTCGCGCGGCCGCCTCGAGGGTGTGGCTGGACGTCTCGGACACCTGGCGGCTGAGCTTCAGCACGTCAGTGGCCTGCAGGCCGAAGGTCGCGTCGAAGACCTGGATCCGGCTGCGGCCCAACGACCCGTCACTCCACGTCAGCGCCTCGGGGTTCGCGTCGATCGGCAGGGCGTAGGCCGTGCCGGGGTGCTGGCTCGTGTTGTTGTCGGCCACGCTGTGGTCGACCAGCCAGACGAGCAGCCCGTCCTGGTAGGAGAAGTGCTCCACCCAGTTGGGTCGGGTCACGCCCTCGGAGAAGTTGTACGGCCCCGTGCGCAGCGTGTCGTCGTAGTTGACGTAGGACCGGTTCTCCATCAGGTAGTAGCGCGCGCCGGTGGTGGTCGCGGTGCCGTCCGAGGTGGTGAACCCGTCGGCCGCCCAGGCGGACTCGCCGCCCTCGGCGCCCTCGGTGTCGAGGACCTCCTGGCCGGCCTTGGTGACGATCTCGTCGAGGAAGACGCCGGCCTCGTTGACGCCGCCGTCGCTCTTGTAGACGAACCGGAACTCGGTCTCCACGCCGCCGGGGCGGTAGGAGAACCGCTTGGACGTCCAGCCGCGTGACGCACCGTCGAGGGGCTGGCCGATCCTGGTCCACTGGGTGGCGCCGACCGGGCGGTACTCGGCCCACCAGTAGTCGTAGCCGGCCTCGGTGTCGTACCACGCCTGGGCGGTCACGGTCACGCTGCCGGCCGCGGGGACCTGTCGCGCGAGCGTCGCGGTCAGGTCCGACCCGCTGCCGGAGTACCAGGACCTGGCGCCCGCGAAGGGCGTGGTCAGGTCCTTGGTGTCGGTGGAGTCGGGGAGCTTGACCAGCACCGCGTCGTTGGAGGCCGGGTCGCCTGTCGGGCGCAGGGTGTGCTCACCCTCGGTCCCGGCCTCGACGACCTGTGCGTCGAGCCAGCCGAGGAAGAGCTTCTCCTCCGGGCCCATGTCGTTCGGAGTGCCGCCGATGCCCACCTCGAAGCCCTGCGCCTCGTCACCGTGGCCCAGCCACGAACCGCTGGACATCAGGGTCCAGAAGGCGGACCCGTTCTCGCCCCCGGCGGTGTCGTAGAAGTCGGGCAGGCCCAGGTCGTGGGCGTACTCGTGCGCGAAGACGCCGAGGCCGCCGTTCTCCGGCTCGATGGTGTAGTCACCGATCCAGAACTTCGAGCCGCCGATCCGCTTGCCGCCGAGGAGGTTGCCCTCCGGCCCCGCGGAGCCCTGGGTGGTGTAGTCGGCGTACCAGCGGTGCGACCAGATCGCGTCGTCGCCCAGCGTGCCGCCACCGGCCTCCTCGCCCTCCCCGGCGTGGATCGCCTGGAAGTGGTCGATGTAGCCGTCGGGCTCGTTGAAGTCCGAGTCCGCGTCGTGGTCGTAGCGGTCCCACACGTCGAACTGCGTGAGGTAGGCGTCGATCTCGGCGGGCGTCTTGCCGGCGGCGATCTGCTTGTCGTACCAGGCGTTGACGGTGTCGGCGATGTAGGTCCAGTAGCCCTGGGTCTCGTTGGCGTTGTCGCCGTACCAGGCGCCGTTCCTGGGCACCTGCACCCAGTCCTCGGTGGTGACGGTGGGGGAGTACTGGCCGTTGGACTGGTCGAGGTAGTAGTTGCGGAAGGACTCGCCCTCGCCGTTGAACATCTCCTCGTAGTGGGCGACGTCGAAGTCAGCGGTCCACTGGGTGGAGTTGTCGGTGGCCCGGTCGGGCGCGGCGATCTGGTTGTGGAGCGGACCGGCGCCGCGGCCGTAGCGGCCCGAGGACTCCTCGCCGAACTCCGAGAGCACGGTCCACACGCGTGCTTCCTTCTTGTTGTCCACGAACTCCACGGCCTCGCCGTCGGCCAGCGTGACGACGGAGCCGCCGCCGCGTCGCGGCTCGGCCTTCGCCTTGCCGTTGACGATGAGCTCCACCGCCTGCTTGCGCAGCTCGGTCTGCCTGGCGGCGAAGGGGTTGGGCAGGTTGTCCGCGCGGGACGGAGACGCTCCGGTCGCGGACGGCGAACCGTCGGACGGTGCCGCGGTGGCGGGTGACAGCGCTGTGAGACCGAGCGCCAGTACCGCCGATCCGGCCAGCAGGCCGGTCAGGGACTTCTTCACAGGGGATCCTTTGTTCTCGAAGGGTGCGGTGACCCGTCGACGTGACGATGTCTGGTCATTTCGGGCCACCAGCGGGCTACTTCACTTCATCCGCGGCGATATGACAAGGATCTCCTGACGATCTTCCACCCTGCCGGAGGTATTGCGGTGCTGCCGCAGAGCGGGGTCCGCATGGCGGGACGTGGTGCGGACGGCCCCCGGATCGGCGGGAACATGGAGGCAGTCCCGGCGGTTGTGCCGGGACCGAGTCCCACTTCCGGACGAAGCCACGAAGGAGTCACCGTGTCGTTCCCCGCGCTCGTCGAGCCCGCAGCCGAGCTCACCGTCGACGAGGTGCGCCGCTACAGCCGGCACCTGATCATCCCCGACGTCGGCATGAGCGGGCAGAAGAGGCTGAAGAACGCCAAGGTGCTGGTCATCGGTGCCGGCGGCCTGGGCTCGCCCGCCCTGCTCTACCTCGCCGCTGCCGGTGTGGGCACCATCGGCATCGCGGAGTTCGACGAGGTCGACGAGTCCAACCTCCAGCGCCAGATCATCCACGGGATGTCCGACATCGGCCGCTCCAAGGCCGTGTCGGCCAAGGAGTCGATCGCCGAGGTCAACCCCTACGTCGAGGTCGTGGTGCACGACGAGCGCCTCGACAACGACAACGTGATGCAGGTCTTCGAGGGCTACGACCTCATCGTCGACGGCACCGACAACTTCGCCACCCGCTACATGGTCAACGACGCGGCCTACTTCCTGGGCATCCCCTACGTGTGGGGCTCGATCTACCGCTTCGACGGCCAGGCCTCGGTCTTCGCGCCGACGATGGCCGACGACGCGCCGTGCTACCGCTGCCTCTACCCCGAGCCCCCGCCACCGGGCATGGTCCCGAGCTGCGCCGAGGGCGGCGTGCTCGGCGTGCTCTGCGCCAGCATCGGCTCGATCCAGGTCAACGAGGCGATCAAGCTGCTGACCGGCATCGGCGACCCCGCGATCGGCAAGCTCGTCATCTACGACGCGCTCGAGCTCGAGTGGCGCAAGCTCAAGGTCCGCAAGGACCCCAGCTGCGCGCTGTGCGGCGAGAACGCCACCGTCACCGGCCTCATCGACTACGACGCCTTCTGCGGCGCCGTCTCCGACGAGGCCGCCGAGGCGGCCGCCGGCTCGACCATCTCGGTCACCCAGCTCGAGGCGATGCTCAAGGAGCGCGAGGAGGGCACCCGCGACTTCGAGCTCATCGACGTGCGTGAGCCCAACGAGTTCGAGATCAACCAGATCCCGGGCGCCCGGCTCGTCCCCAAGGGCGAGTTCCTCAACGGCAACGCGCTCGGCGACCTGCCCAGCGACAAGCCGATCGTGCTCCACTGCAAGTCGGGCGTCCGCTCGGCCGAGGTGCTCGCGATCGTCAAGGGAGCCGGCTACGCCGACGCCGTCCACGTCGGCGGCGGCGTGGTGGCCTGGGTCAGCCAGATCGACCCGAGCCAGCCGGCGTACTGAGGCTCCGTAAGCAGCCGGGACGCGCGGGTGGTCAGAGAGGACTACCCGCGCGTAACCCGTGTGAGCCATGCCTCGTTGAGGGTGGCATGCGTACTCCCACGAAGCTCCTGACCCTCGCTGCTGCGGGCCTCGTGGCCGCGGCCGCCACCAGCGCCCCCGCGACCGCCGCGCCGAAGAAGCAGGTGCGGACCGCCTGGGCCCCCGCCGACACGGCCACGATCCACCCGGGCGTCCAGATGTACACCGACGGTGCCCAGTGCACCGCCAACTTCGTCTTCACCGACGGAGCGGGTGCGACGTACGTCGGCTACGCCGCGCACTGCGCCGGCACCGGTGAGGCGACCGACACCAACGGCTGCGACGCCGGCTCGCTCCCGCTCGGCACGAAGGTCGACTTCGTCGAGGGCGGCTCCCTCGTCACCGAGGGCGCCCGCGTCGGCGGCGGCACGCTCGTCTACTCCTCCTGGCTCGCGATGCAGCAGCGAGGCGAGACCGACGAGAACGCCTGCGCCTACAACGACTTCGCGCTCGTCAAGGTCGACGCGGCCGACGCCGCCGAGGTCAACCCGTCCATCCCGTTCTGGGGCGGTCCCGTCGCGCTCAACACGACCGGCACCGCCGCGGGCGACACCGTCTACTCCTACGGCAACTCCAGCCTGCGCGCCGGCATCGAGGAGCTCTCGCCCAAGCAGGGCACCAGCGTCGGCACCGAGGGCGAGGGCTGGTCGCACCCGGTCTACACCGTGACGCCCGGCGTCCCGGGTGACTCGGGCTCGGCCTTCCTCGACGCCGAGGGCAACGCGCTCGGCACGCTGTCCACGCTCGCCCTCGCCCCGCTCGCCGGGTCCAACGGTGTCGGCGACCTGGCCCACGAGCTCGCCTATGCCCAGGCCGCCAGCGGCATCGCCGGCCTGCGCCTGGTGCCCGGCACGGAGCCGTTCAGCCCGCTCCTCTGACCACCCGACCCCACCCGACCCCCACAGGCGCCTGACCCCACCAGGCGCGCCCCCCTCGCATGGCGCGACCCGTTCACCTAGGGTCGCGCCATGCGTGCTCTGGGGGACTGGCCGCCGGCTGCGCGTGCCGTCACCGCCGTGGCCGCGACCTGCCTGTTCATGGTGCTGGTCGCCTGGGCCACGCTGCTCGGGCCCGACCAGGTCTTCACCGGGCCGGGGCCGTCACCCGCCACGATCAGCACGACCGAGTCCTGCATCCCCCTGCCGGTGCGGACGAACGCCGACGGCACCACCGAGGTGGTGTACCCCGACGACTACGCGCTGGACAGCGGCTACTGCGACCCGCCCGGGGCCGACGTGCGCGACGAGGCCGAGGACATCGTCCTGCAGAACCCGCCCCCGTTCTGGCTCAAGCTGCTCGTGTGGACGTTCCTCGGGCTGCTGCTCGCCGGCGGCGTGGCGCTGGTGCTGTGGCTGCTGATCGAGGTCGTCCGCCACCTCAGGGCACGCCGTGGCGCGCATGAGGAGCGCCCCGACGTGGAGTTCACCGTCCTCGACGAGCCGGGCCGTGTCGCCGAGCAGGTCGTCCGGGACGCCGTCGAGCAGGACGCGCTGCTGCGTGACGGCGACCCCCGCAACGCGATCGTCGAGACCTGGCACCGCTTCGAGGTCCAGGGCGAGCGTGCGGGCGTGCCGCGGCGCGGGGCGGAGACGTCGTCCGAGTACGCCCTGCGCATCCTCGACCTCGCCGACGCCGACAGCGGCCCGGTGAGCCGGCTCGCCGAGCTCTACCGCGAGGCCCGGTTCTCCGACCACGAGATCACCGAGCAGCACCGGTCGGAGGCGTTCGCCGCGCTGGCGGCCGTCAGGCGCAGCCTCGGGGTGCGGTCGTGAAGGCCTTCCTCGCGCGCTGGCGCGGCCGCGTCGGGGGCGGGGTCGTCCTGGCCGGCATCGGCTACGCGATGGCCGTGTGGCTCGACTTCGACCCCCAACCCCTCCCGTACGCCGTCTGGGCGGTCGTCGTGCTCGCGATGACCTACCTCGTCATCGACACCGTCGACGTCCCTGTCGCGCACTGGCAGCAGAGCCTGCCGCCGAGGTCGGACCGCGTCGACGAGGCCACCTCCGACCTCCGCGTGCTGTCCAGCCACCAGCAGGCCGACCACCCGTCCGAGGCGCTGGGGCACCGGCTCGTGGAGCTCGCGCGCGGCCGCGACCCCGACCTCGCCGCGCAGGTCCAGCACGAGCTCTCCGGCGTCCACCGCATCACCCCTGCCGACATCGACCGCATCCTGACCCGAATCGAGGAAGCCCGTGACCGACGCTGACCCCCGCCCCTCCGCCGGCGCCCCGTCCGCCCCTGTCGCGGTGGCGGAGTTCGCCGAGCGCGTCCTGGACGAGGTGGGCCGTGCCGTCGTCGGCAAGCGCGAGGTGCTGGCGCTGGTGCTCGCCGGGATCCTCGCCAAGGGGCACGTGCTCCTCGAGGACTTCCCGGGGCTCGGGAAGACCCTCGCCGCCCGGTCCTTCGCCGGTGCGCTCGGCCTGGAGTTCGCCCGGGCGCAGTTCACCCCCGACCTGCTGCCGGCCGACCTCACCGGGTCCTACGTCTACGACCAGCGGCGCGCCGAGTTCGACTTCCGGCCGGGGCCGATCTTCGCCGGGCTCCTGCTCGCCGACGAGATCAACCGCACCCCGCCGAAGACGCAGGCGGCGCTGCTCGAGGCGATGCAGGAGGGCCAGGTCACCGTCGAGGGCCAGACCCACCGGCTGCCCAGCCCGTTCCACGTCCTGGCCACCGCCAACCCCGTCGAGTACGAGGGCACCTACCCGCTGCCGGAGGCGCAGCTCGACCGCTTCCTGATGCGCGTCGGCTTCGGCTACCCGTCCGCGGGCGAGGAGTACGACGTGCTCCGGCGGCGCCTCGACCGGCAGCGCGAGGAGGTAGAGATCGTCCAGGTCACCGATGCCTCCGGGCTCGCCGCCGTGCAGGCCGCCGTCGAGCGGGTCGTCGTGGACGAGTCGGTGGCCCGCTACTGCGTGAGCCTGGTCGCGGCGACCCGCGCGCACTCCGACGTGCTGGTCGGCGCCTCGCCG
This sequence comes from Nocardioides sp. BGA-UO-ETr-FS32, assembly GCF_059567905.1. Lineage (NCBI taxonomy): Bacteria > Bacillati > Actinomycetota > Actinomycetes > Propionibacteriales > Nocardioidaceae > Nocardioides > Nocardioides sp. BGA-UO-ETr-FS32. The sequence goes on from NZ_JCAQOX010000015.1 coordinate 677,628, forward strand.
CGCGGCAGCCTCGGGCTGGTGCTCACCGCGCGCGCCTGGGCGGCCATCCGAGGGCGTGACTTCGTGGTCCCCGAGGACGTCAAGGTCGTGGCCCGCGCCGTGCTCGCGCACCGGATCACGATCAAGCCCGACCTCTGGATGACGCAGGCGTCGGGCGTCCGGGTCGTCGACGCCGTGCTGGCCTCGGTCGAGACCCCGCGGACGCTGGAGACGCGGTGACCTCCTGGCGGCCGACACCCGCGCTCGTGCGGGCGTGCCTGCTCGCGCTCGGAGGTGTCACCGGCGGGGTCGTGCTCGGCCAGGAGGTGCTGGTGGTGCTCGCCGCCCCGTTCGTCGTCGGGGCGGCGATGGGCCTGGCCGCCCGACCGCGCACCACGCCCCTGGTCTCGGCGCGCCTCGACCACCACCGGCTGCACGAGGGCCAGGGGTCGACCTCCCGGCTCGACGTCGACGACCTCGCCGGCGTGGAGCACGTCACCCGGGTCGCGGGCGTCGCTCCCCACGTCGCCACCTCGCCACCCAACGGCGCCGTGGGCGCACTGGTCGACGAGGGCCTGCCGACGCTCCGCTTCAGCCCACGGCGCTGGGGTCGCCGCGACCTCGGTTCCGAACGCGTGGCGCTGACCAGCGCCTGGGCGGGGTGGCGCTGGGGACCGCTCGACCTGCCGCGGCACGGCCTCAGCGTGCTGCCGCAGACCGCGCCGTACGACAGCCGTGCCGAGGTGCCGCAACCCGACGGCCTGGTCGGCCGGCACCGCTCGCGGCGGCTGGGCGGCGGCACCGAGTTCGAGGGCATCCGGCCCTTCGCCACCGGCGACCGGCTCAAGCGGATCACCTGGCCGGTGTCGCTGCGCACCGGCGAGCTGCACGTCATCACCACCCGCGCCGAGCAGGACGCCGGCGTGTGGCTCGTGGTCGACGGGCTGCGCGACATCGGCGTCTCGGGCGGGGTCGACGGCGCGGCCAGCACCCTCGACCTCACCGTGCGCGCCGCCGCCGCGCTGGCCGAGCACCACGTCCGCACGGGCGACCGGGTGGGCCTGCTCGTCGTCGCCGCCGACGGCACGCGCGTCCCGCTGGGGGCGGGACCGCGCCACCTGCACCGGCTGCACGGCACCCTCGCGCGGGTGCGCACCGAGGCCCGCAGCGTGCCGCCCGAGCGGCTCGACCTCGGCGCGGGCGCCGGCAGCGTCGTCTACGTGCTGTCGCCGATGCTCTTCACGCCGCTGGTCACCGCGACCGCCAGTCTCCAGCGCAGGGGGGCCTCGGTGATCGTGGTCGACACCCTCGGCGAGGCCATGTCCGCGGGTGCCGACCGCCTCGCGCTGCCCTCCCTGGCCGCGCGGATGCAGCGCATCGAGCGCGACGACCGCCTGCAGCGGCTGGCCGGTCTCGGCACCCCGGTCGTGCCGTGGCGCGGTCCCGGCACGCTCGACACGGTGCTCCACCTGCTCGCGCGTCGCGCCCAGGTGCCCAAGGTGCGTGCCTGATGCGCCTCCTCCCGTCCGGTGTGGCCCCCTCGGCCCTGGCGCTGCGGGCACTGGTCCTCGCGCTGCCGTGCCTCGCCCTGGCGCTCGCGCTGCCGGAGGTGCCGCACTGGTTCGTGCTCCTCGGCGTGCCGGTGAGCGCGGCGGCGTGGGCGCGTACGCCCGACCACGCGGTCGGCGTCGTGCCGCTCGTGCTCGTCGGCGGGTGGTGGGCGGCCCACGACGTGCTGGACTGGCGGGTGCCGGTCGTGGCGGTGCTGCTGGTCGCGGCCCACCTGGCCGCGATCCTCGCGGCGTACGGACCCACGACGCTCGCCGTCGACCCGCGCCTGGCCCGCCTGTGGCTGGCGCGCTGGCTCCTGGCGCTCGTACCCGTCCCCCTCACGTGGCTGGCGCTGCGCGGCCTCGACCCCGCGTGGGCGCCACCGGGGACCTGGCTCGCCACCGGGGCCCTGCTCGTCGCGCTGCTGCTGGTGACCGCGCGCCTGACCCGGTCGGAGGCGCGGTGACCACCGAGAAGGAGCGCGAGCTGTACGCCGAGCTGGTGCTGCGGTGTGCCGAGTCGGTCCCGCGGGGCCGGGTGACGACGTACGGCGCCATCGCCGACGTGGTCGGGGAGCGGCTCGGCCGCGGCGGACCGCGCCTGGTCGGCAACGTGATGGCCACCCACGGCGCGGCCGTGCCGTGGTGGCGGGTGGTCCGTGCGGACGGCTCGCTGCCGCCCTCGCACGACGAGGAGGCGCGGCAGGCCTACCTGGAGGAGGGCACGCCGCTGCGGCCGAACGGGTCCGTGGATCTGACACGCGCGTTCTCGGCGCCGCGCCTCGGGGCACAATGATGCCCATGCTCTACACGGTCGCGCACGGCGTCATCCCTCCGCTCGTCCGTGCCGTGTGGCGCCCGACGGTCGAGGGCCTGCACCACGTGCCGAGGACCGGGCCGGTCATCGTGGCCAGCAACCACCTGTCGTTCTTCGACAGCGTGGTCATCCCGGTGGTCGTGCCGCGCAAGGTCGTCTTCCTCGCCAAGTCCGACTACTTCACGGGCACGGGCGTGAGAGGGGCCGCACAGCGGGCGTGGTTCGAGGGGCTCGGCATGCTCCCCGTCGACCGCGACGACACCAAGGCCGCGATCGCGAGCCTCGACACGGCGCTGGAGGTGCTGCGGCGCGGGGAGGCGTTCGGCATCTATCCCGAGGGCACCCGCTCGCGCGACGGCCGGCTCTACCGCGGTCGCACCGGCGTCGCGCACCTCGCGATGACCGCCGGCTGCCCGGTCCTGCCGGTGGGGCTGCAGGGCACCGAGGACATCCAGCCCGTCGGCTCGAACCGGCCTCGGCTGCGCGGCGTCGACGTGACCGTGCGCTTCGGCGAGCCGATCACCGTCGCCGGCGAGTACGACGGCGTCCCGACCGGCCGCGCCCGGCGCGACCTCACCGACCGGATCATGACGGCGATCGCCGGCCTGACCGGCCAGGAGCAGGCCGGCACCTACAACGAGCGCGCCGCCTCCTCGACCTGAAGCGCGGGCACCGCTCAGCGAGGGACCCGAGCCGCGAGCGCGGCCAGCGCCTTCGGGAAGATCTCCGCCGGCGGGGTCACCAGGCCGGCGCCCACCTGACCCACACCGGCGACCGCGCCGGCCATGCCGGTGTTGATCTGCGGCAGGATCCCCGTACGGCACACCTTGGTCACGTCGATGCCGGTGGGCGTGCCCTGGAACTCCAGCACGGGCACCGACCAGCGCGGGTTCTCCGCGAGGGTGATCTCGTGCATCCGGCGCGTGGTGGCGAGCGCGTCGGGCACCGAGCCGCCGACGAGGCGGACGATCGCCGGCGCGGTCGCCATCGCGAACCCGCCGATGCCCGCCGTCTCGGTGATTGCGGAGTCGCCGATGTCGGGGTTGGCGTCGTCGGGGCCGAAGTCGCCGAGGAAGAGGCCCTCGGCGACCTGCGCCGGGCCGGTGAACCACTCGTCGCCGGTGCCGGAGACCTGGATGCCGAAGTCGGTGCCGTTGCGCGCCATCGCCACGACCATGGTCGAGCCCGGGACGTCGCGCCCGGCGTCGAGGGCGAGCTTGCAGGCGGGCATCGCGAGGTTGAGGAAGAAGTGGTCGTTGCCGCCGACGAAGCGCAGCACGTCCGCGACGTCCTTGGCGGCGAAGCCGCCGTCCTCGGCACTGGTGACCATCGCGGGGGAGAGGTCGCGCAGCAGCATCAGCGTGCCGGCACGGTTGCGGTTGTGCGCCTCGTCGCCCATCTGGAGCATCTGGGTGAGGATGCCGGTGACGTCGGTGGCCTCCGGGGTGCCGCGCACGGCCGCCTGCAGGAGCGGGCCGAGCACGTCGCCCATCCAGCGCAGCCGGGTCAGCACCTCGTCGTTGTAGGCGCCGTAGCGCAGCACCTTGCCGAGGCCCTCGTTGAGGGAGCAGTACGTCCGGCGGCCGGTCGTGCGGTCCTCGAGGACCCACATCCACATCGACGGCGTGACCACGCCCGCCATCGGACCGACGGCGCTGCGGTGGTGGCACGGCTCGAGGCTGACGTTGCGGCCGGACTCGAACAGCGCGACGGCGTCCTCGGGGTCGTCGACGAGGCCCTCCAGGGCGGCACCACCCATCAGTGCGCCGCGCAGGGGACCGGAGGCCCGCTCCCACCCGATCGGCGGACCGGCGTGGAGGAACTGGCCCTTCTCGAGGCCGAGGACCTCGCTCGCCGGTGCGACGTCGACGAGGTGGGCGGTGACGCCGAGCATCGCCTCGACGGCCGTGCGGTTGGCCTCGACGCGGCGCGGGTCGGTGGCGACCGCGGCGAGGTCGGCCTCGGTGCCCGGCATCGGGGGGCGCCAGTCGACGCGCTCGACGTCGACGGCCTGACCGGCCACGGCATCGGCGAACATGTCGGCGCCGCAGGTGACGACGGTGGGGGCGGTGGTCTGGCTCATCGGGTGCTCCCAGCGGATCGGTTCAGCAGGTCGAGGGCGCGGCGGGTGGCGCTCGCGTTGGACAGGTGCACCTCGGCGCCCGCGGCGACGAGGGCGTCGCGCTGGGCGACGAGGCCCTGCGGGTCGAGGTCGGTGCCGACGAGGCTGACGACGACCGGGATCGGCCGGTCCGCGCGGGCCGCCTCGATGGCGGGGGCCAGGAGGGAGGCCGGGTCGGGCTCGGCGCCGTGGCCGAGCACGAGGTCGAGGAGGATCACCCCGGTCGACGGGTCGGCGGCGGCACGGGCGACCTGCTCGTTGCGCAGGGTCGGGTCGATCATCGGGTGGGCGCGGCCCTGGGTGAGCGCGTCGTCGCCGAAGTCGACGAACGTGTGGGTGTCGGCGAGCAGGTCCCCGGGGTCGAGGGCGAGGTCGTCGGACAGCGGGATGTTGCTGCGCACCGGGCCGAGCGCCTCGGTCGCCAGCAGCATCGACTCGTCGCAGAGCGTCCCGCCGACGAAGAGGCCGCGCAGCAGCGGTCCGGTGGCAACGGCCGTGTCGTCGGCTCCGTGCACCGGCCAGGCGGGTGCGTCGTGCCCGAGCCGCGCGAGCACGGCCTCGGCGACGGCGGTGAGGTCGCGCTGGCCGCGGCCGAGCAGGCCGAGCTCGACCGGCGTCGCGAGTGCGGCGGTGTCGCGCGCGAGGGCCTCGGCCACCTCGGGTGCGGGCGGCTTGGAGACCACGACGACGAGGTCCACGTCCGGGTCGGCGTCGAGGCGGCGCAGTGCCTCGCGGGTCGCGAGGCCCCCGACCGACGCGGACAGGTCGCGTCCGCCGACGCCGAGCGCCTGGCGTACGCCGACCCCCTCCGTGCCCTGCGCGGCCAGGTGCTCGCCCGCGTGGTGCAGCAGCGCGAGCAGCTGCTGGCAGCCGGTGCCGGACGCGGCGACGATGCCGATCCGGCCGGGGCGAACCGTGTTGGCGAAGCCCAGCCCGATGCCGTCGATGACCGCGGTGCCGCAGTCGGGACCCATCACGAGCGCACCGCGGGAGGCGGCGTACGTCTTGAGCGCCACCTCCTCGGTGAGCGGCACGTTGTCGCTGAAGACCATCACGTCGTGGCCGGACTCGAGCGCGTCCATCGCCTCGACGGTGGCGCTGGCCCCGGGCACCGACACCAGTGCGAGGGCGTCGGGGCTCGTCCGCCGCAGCGCGCTCCCGGTGGTCCGGGGCGGCGCCTCGGTGGTGTCGCCGGAGGAAGGCCGGGTGGGGGCGAGCGCCGCGTCGACGGCCTGCAGCGCCTGAGCGACGTCGGCGTCGTCGTCGAGGCGCAGCGCCACGACCATGTCGTTGGGGGAGGAGGCGGGCACGTCGAAGCCCATCGACTCGAGCACCTCGAGGTTGAGCCCGGTGGCCATCGCGACCTGCGCGGCGACGACGCCCGGCGTGGCCTGCACGGCCCGGCTCACCTGGAGCAGGGTCACCGAGTCGGCGTACGCGCCGCTGCGGAGCTCGACGTGGTCCTTCATGCTGCCCTCCCGGGGCGGTCGGTGGAGTGGTCGTGGGGGTTGTCCTGGTCGGTCAGCGAGGCCAGCGCGAGCTGCGCGCCGGTGAGCAGGCCCGCTCCCGAGGTGGCGCCGACGGCCAGCAGCGCGTCGGTGGCCGCTGTCGTCGGACCGGCGAGCCAGTCCGCGAGCTGGGGCAGCACCTCGCCGCGCAGGGCGCAGTCCAGCAGGGTCGCGGACAGCAGGGTGGTGACGCCCAGCCGGCGGCGTACGGCCGAGGCCAGCACGGGCTCCGGCCGACCGGCGGCCGCGCGGGTGGCGAGCCAGCCCGCCAGCACGTCGTCACCGAGCGGGGTCAGGCCGGGGCCGCGGCCGAGCAGGCCGTCGAGGTGGGCCGTGGTCAGGCGGCCGTCGGCGGGCAGGTCGAGCCCGGACGTCGCCGGGTGGGGTGCGGTCGCCCGGCTGCCGGGACGGGGCGTGGGGGCGGTGACGTCGACGAGCCGTCCGATGCGCGTCTCGCGGCCGCCGACGACGAGGGTGCCGTTGCGCACCTCGACGCGCGGGTCGCGCCCGGCGACCTCCGTGAGGTCGGGCAGCCTCGACCAGAGCGCGCAGGGCACCCGGGTGGCGGTGGCGGAGACCAGACCGAGGCACCAGCCGTCGAGGTCGACGTAGATCGCCGTGCCGCTGGCGTGGAGGACGGACCGGGGACCGTCGGCGGCGGCGAGCAGCCGCTCGCGGACCCGCTGTGGTGCCGCAACGGGAAGTGGTCCGGACATCACTCCCCAGACGCTAGCGGGCCGTGGGAGACTCGCGAATGTGAGAACTTGTCGGAGCAAGGGGCTGATGTGCGCCAAGACTTGATAAGCGACCCTGAGGCGGTCGCCGCTCTCGAGCGGGCCGACGCGCTGCACACCGCGCTGACACACATCGTCCTCGAGGGCGGGGACCTGGCGGCGATCGCGGAGGCGGTGGGTGCGTCCATGGGCTGCGGCGTCGTCTTCACCTCGACCGACGGGCGCGAGCGCGCGGCCCACCTCGACGAGGCCCAGCGCGAGTCGCTGGCCGCCGCCGACCTGCTCGACCCGAGCGGCCGGGTGCGCGTCGAGCGGATCGACGCAGACGGCACCGCGGTGGGCGAGGGCGAGGCGCTCGTACGCCGGGTGGTGGCCGCGGGCGTCGACCTGGCGCGGCTCGTGGCGCTGCGCCCGGACGGGAAGATCCACTCGTCCGACGCGCACGCGCTGGAGCGCGCGGCCATCGTCGCGGCGCTGCTCGTCACGCGCGTCGAGGCGATCACCGCCGTGGAGAACAAGTACCGCGGCGACTTCCTCCGCGACGTCTTCCTCGGCCGCGCGGGCGAGGAGGAGTACGTCGCCGAGCACGCGCAGGCCTTCGGCTGGCACCTCGACCGGCCGGTGATGGTGGTGGTCGCGGTGCTCGACCCGGACGCGATGGCAGCCCTCGGTCCCGACCCGGAGGACAGGCGCGCCTGGCAGGACCGCTTCGCCAACGCGTGGCGGCAGGTCTCGGCGACGGTGGACCCGAGCATCGCCTCGGTGGCGTTCAGCCGCGAGGTGGTGACGCTCGTGCCCGTCGACCTCGAGGCGGGTGCCGCCGATCCGCACGTCGCGGTCGACCGGATCATCGCGGCCGTGCGGGGCGACCGCGGCGGCGGCCGGATCGCGTTCTCGGCCGGCGTGAGCCGCGTGTCCCACGGTCTCGGTGACCTGCCGGAGGCGTTCCGGCAGGCCCAGCGGGCCGTCGAGATCGGCCGGCGGGTCCACGGCGGCGGCTCGGTGACCCGCTTCGACCAGCTCGGCCTGCACCGGCTGCTCGCCCTCGTGCCGGACGGCGCCGAGCTGACCTCGTTCGCCGCCGACGTGCTCGGTCCGCTCGCGGAGCGCACGCCCGAGGCGGCCGACCTGCGCGAGACGCTCCAGGTGCTGCTCGACACCAACTTCAACGTGGCCGAGGCGGCGCGCGCCCAGTTCTTCCACTACAACACGATGCGCTACCGCGTCGGCAAGCTGCAGAGGATCCTCGGGCCGGTCGCGACCGACCCGCACCTGCGCCTCGACGTCGCGGTCGCGCTGCGGGCGCTCGAGATCGTCGGCTGACCCGCTTGACCTTGTCCCCACGGGAGGGCCCACGGTCGTCGGACCGGTGAGAGTCACCGGAGAGGATGGCGACGATGACCAGCACCCGTGACCTGATGACGATCGGCGACTTCGCCCGCGCCGCGGGCCTGACGCCGAAGGCGTTGCGGCTCTACGACGAGCTCGGGCTGTTGCGCCCGGTCGAGGTCGACGAGCACTCGGGCTACCGCCGGTACGCCCCTTCCCAGCTCGAGCGTGCCCGCCTGGTGGCGACGCTGCGACTGGTGGGCATGCCGCTGGCCCGGATCGAGCAGGTGCTGGACGGCTCCCGGGCCGAGGCGGCGCAGGCCGTCTCGGCGTACTGGGTCCAGGTCGAGGCCGACACCGCGACCCGCCGCGACATCGTCACCGCCCTCGTCCACCACCTGAGGAACGAGGCACCCGCCATGACCACATCCACCCACACCCTGCACGCGACCTTCGGCACCAGCCACCAGCGGGGCGGCCGCGACCGCCAGCAGGACGCGTACGTCGCGACACCCGAGCTGGTGGCCGTCGCCGACGGCTTCGGCGACCGCGACGACCTGGCCGCCCTTGCGCTGACGGCGTTCGGGGCGGGCGGGCTCGAGGGCGCCGTCGGAGAGGTCGCCGCCGACGTCACGGCCGGCCTGCCCGACGCGCCGTCCTCCGGCACCACCCTGACCGCGGTCGTCCTCGACGGCGACACCGCACGGGTCACGCACGTCGGCGACGGGCGGGTGTGGCTGGTGCGCGACGACACGCTGCGGCAGGTCACGCACGACCACACGGTGGTCGCGGCGCTGATCGAGGCGGGCCAGCTCAGCGCCGACGAGGCCTGGTCGCACGAGCACCGCAGCCTGCTCAACCGGGCCCTGACGCCGGGGGTCGTGGCCGACGAGGTCATCGTCGACCTGCGGCCCGGCGACCGGCTGGTGCTCACCACCGACGGCGTGCACTCGTACGTCGACGACCTCGCCCCGCTGCTCCTCACGGACGACGGGCCGCAGGACGTCGCCGACGCCGTGGCAGCGGCCGTCGTCGCGGCCGGTGAGCCGGACAACCACACCGTCGTGGTGGTCGACCTGTCCTGAGCGGGCATCCGTCCGACACGGTCGGTTGGGCCTCCCGTCACCGAGTGTTGGCATCGGCCGCGCACGGTGGGCGGGAGCGCCCGGCCGCCCCGGCCGGGCCCGTCACCCCTCGGGAGAACACCAGATGCGCCGTACGACGCGACTCCTCGCAGCACCCGCCCTCGCTCTCGCCCTGCTTGGCTCCGCGGCCGCCCTCGCGGCGCCCGGCGCCTCGGCCGCCCCGGCGCCGTCGATCGACGTGACCGCCCACCGCGGCTCCTCGGGCGCGGCGCCCGAGAACACGCTCGCCGCGATCCGGCTCGCCCTCGCGCAGAAGTCCGACGTGGTCGAGAACGACATCCAGCGCACCCTCGACGGCGAGCTGGTGATCATGCACGACGTCACCCTCACCCGGACGACCGACGTCGAGCAGGTCTTCCCGGACCGCGCGCCGTGGAACGTCCGCGACTTCACGCTCGCCGATATCAAGCAGCTGGACGCCGGCTCGTGGTTCGCGCCGGAGTTCGCGGGGGAGCGGGTGCCGACGCTGGCCGAGTGGGTCGGCGCGGTCGGGGACCGGGCCGGCATGCTGCTCGAGCCCAAGGCGCCCGAGCTCTACCCCGGCATCGAGATCGACCTCGACAAGGAGCTGCGCTCCCTCCCGGCGTTCAACCGCGCGCTGCAGCGCGACCAGGTCGTCGTCCAGTCCTTCAACCACCCGTGGCTGCGGACCTACAAGGACCGGGCGCCCGACGTCACCGTCGGGCTGCTGTACGGCAGCCGGCCGACCGAGGCCGCCATCGCCGACGCGGCGACCTGGGCGGAGCAGGTGAACCCCGCGCTCGGCGCGATCGACGAAGCCACCGTCGACCAGATCCACGCCCAGGGCATGGAGGCGCACGTCTGGACCGTGAACGCCGGCCGGGACATGCGCCGCGCGATCAGCTGGGACGTCGACGGCATCATCACCAACTACCCGCAGGTGCTGCGCGACATCCTGCGCAGGGGCTGAGCGCTCAGCCGGACGGCGTACGGCTGCCGGCCCGCCGGGGTGGCGGCGGGTTGCGTGGCGGAGGGGTTCGGGGCTGCGATGTGCCGCCACCTCGGACGGCGTACGCGGCTGGCCGGCTGCAGATTCAGAGGCGCTTCTCGTAGAACACCCGCGTGAAGCCGTGCTCGCTGGTCCGGGCGGTCTCGACGTAGCCGATCCGCTCGTAGAGCGCCTGGTTCTCCATCATCGTCACGTGGGTGTAGAGCCTGATGCGGTCGCGCCCGAGCTCCACCGCCCGCCGTTCGGCCAGCTCCAGGAGCAGGCGCCCGATGCCATGTCCGTGGTGCGCGGGAAGGACGGCGACGTTCTCGAGGAGCAGACAGTCGTCCTCCTCGGCCAGGAGCACGAAACCGACGACGTCGCCGTCGAGCAGGGCGACCCACGCCTCGGTCTCCTCCACCGCAGCGGCGTAGTCGGTGTCCATCGGGCCGGGCCGGAGGCCGCCCATGCGCTCGAGGTAGGGGGCGTACGCCGCTGCGGCGAGGTCGGCCATGACCGGGGCGTCGGCACGGGTCGCGCGGCGGAGATCCACGGCGGGGAGCGTACGAGCGCTGCCCCGACGGCGACAGGGCTCTGCCCGACCCGCTGAAGAACTTGTCATCGACTGCGGCGTTCCTTCGGCAGATGTCGCCAGTGAGGGTGTGAGATGGGCCGCACTAGTTTGTGGCTTCTCGGGTACACACCCCCCTTGCGAATCTGGAGGCCTGCACATGTCGATGTTCAAGTGGGACGTGGTCGATCCCGCACCGGGGCAGGCGGTACTGCCGATGCAGCGCCTGCCGTGGGGCAAGACGATCGGGCTCGGTGCCCAGCACGTGGTCGCCATGTTCGGCGCCACCTTCGTCTTCCCCCTGGTGATGGGGCTCGACGCCAACCTCGCCATCATGTTCTCGGGCTTCTGCACGATCCTGTTCCTGCTGATCGTCCAGAACCGCGTGCCGAGCTACCTCGGCACGAGCGCCTCGTTCGTGGCCTCCGTCGCGGCGATCCGCGCGCTCGACGAGGGCAACGACTCGTCGTACGTCACCGGCGCCATCCTCGTCGGCGGCCTCGTGCTCGCGGCCGTGGGTGTGCTCATCCACTTCGCCGGCGCCGAGCTCATCCACCGGATCCTGCCGCCCGCGGTGACCGGCGCGGTCGTCATGCTCATCGGCTTCAACCTGGCCCCGGTCGTGGCCGGCATCTACTGGCCCCAGGACCAGTGGGTGGCGCTGGCCACCGCGGCGTTCATGGTGTTCGCCGCGGTCGCCCTGCCGGGCTTCTGGTCGCGCATCGCGGTCTTCCTCGCGCTGGTCTTCGGCTACCTGCTGTCGTGGGTCCTCGACGTGGTCTTCGGTCCCATCACGTCCGTCCTCGGCGGTGCCACCGAGGCCACCGAGCACGACCGCGTCTCGTGGGCCGGCGTCCAGGCCGCCGACTGGATCGGCCTGCCGAGCGGCACGCTGGCCGACGGCGTCTCCGTCGTCCACGGCCCGTCGTTCTCGCTGACCGCGATCCTGCTCGTCCTGCCCGGCGTCATCGCGCTCGTCGCGGAGAACACCGGGCACGTCAAGGCCGTGGCCGAGATGACCGGCGAGGACCTCGACCCCTACATGGGTCGCGCGATCGGCGCCGACGGCATCGCGACCGCCTTCGCCAGCGCGTTCGGCGGCTCGCCGACCACGACGTACGCCGAGAACATCGGCGTCATGGGTGCCACGCGGGTCTACTCCTCGGCGGCCTACTACGTCGCCGCGTTCGTGGCCATCCTGCTCGGCCTCTGCCCGAAGTTCGGTGCGGTCGTGAACGCGACCCCGGGAGGCGTCCTGGGCGGCATCACGGTTGTGCTCTACGGAATGATCGGACTGGTGGGCGCGAAGATCTGGGTCGAGAACAACATCGACTTCGGCAACCCCGTCAACATGGTCGGCCTCGCCGCCGGCATCATCGCCGGCATCGGCGGCGTGACGCTCACCTTCGGCGACGACTTCGAGCTCGGCGGCATCGCCCTCGGCACGATCCTGGTCATCGTCTTCTTCCACATGGTCAAGGGCCGTGGCGGCGACGGCGCCGGCACCGTCACCCGCAACCTCAGCCACCCCGACTACGACGGCGGCGTCGACGACGCGGCCTCCGGAGGCACGCACAACCGATGAAGCCCGCACCCTTCGCCTACCTGCGCCCGGCCACCCTGGAGGACGCCCTCGCGGCGCTCGCGGGGCAGCAGGGGGCGAAGGTGCTGGCCGGCGGCCAGTCGCTCGTCCCGCTGCTCTCGATGCGACTGGCCGCACCCTCGATGCTCGTCGACATCAACGCCCTGCCGGACCTCGGCCACGTCCGCGTGGCAGGGGACGGCGTACGGATCGGCGCCCTCGCCCGGCACGCCGAGGTGCTCGCCTCGGCCGAGGCGGCCGCGAGCCAGCCGCTCCTCGCGATGGCGCTCGGCCACGTCGCGCACCCGACGATCCGCAACCGGGGGACCACCGTCGGCTCCCTGGTGCACGCCGACGCGGCGGCCGAGATGCCGATGGTGCTGCGCCTGCTGGAGGGATCGGTCGACGTCGCGTCGGTGCGCGGGCGCCGTACGATCCCCGCCGCCGAGCTCTTCGCGGGGCCGCTGGAGTCCACGCTGGCCCACGACGAGATCGCCGTCGAGGCGTTCTTCCCGGCCCTCGCGCCGGGCGCGGGCGTCGCGTTCCAGGAGATCGCCCGCCGCCACGGCGACTACGCCCTGGTCGGGGTCGCGGCGCACGTCGAGACCGACGGGGGAGAGGTCACCCGCGCCCGGGTCGGCTTCGTGTCGGTGAGCGACGTCCCCGTCGTCGTCGACGTCACCGATGCCGCCCAGGACCCAGGAGGCGACCCGGCCGGTGCTGCGCTCGCCGAGCTCGAGCCGGCCGGAGACATCCACGCCACCGCCGCCTACCGCGCCCACCTGGTCACGGTGCTGACGCCGCGGGTCCTGGCGGACGCGGTCCACCACGCCCGGGAGAGGAAGCCCGCATGAGCACCAACGCCGAGGAGCTCCACGACGTACGTCTGCACGTCAACGGGTCCGTCCACGAGGTCCGGGTGCCCGCGCGCCGGCTGCTGTCCGACGCGCTGCGCCACGACTGCGGCCTCACCGGCACCCACGTCGGCTGCGAGCACGGCGTGTGCGGTGCCTGCACGATCCTCGTCGACGGCAAGCCGATGCGCTCGTGCCTGATGCTCGCCGTGTCGGCCGTCGACGCGGAGATCACCACCGTCGAGGGTCTCACCGAGGACGACGGGACGCCGCAGGGCCGGCTCAGCCCGGTGCAGCAGGCGTTCTCCGACTGCCACGGCCTCCAGTGCGGCTTCTGCACCCCGGGCTTCCTGACCACCATCACCGCCGGCCTCGCCGAGAACCCCGAGCCCACCGAGGAGGAGGCCCGCGAGATGATCGGCGGCAACCTCTGCCGCTGCACGGGCTACCAGAACATCGTGAAGTCGGTGCTGCGGGCGGCCGAGATCGAGCGGGAGCGCGCATGACCACCAAGCTCTTCGGCACCAAGGTGTCGCGCGTGGAGGACCAGCGCTTCCTGCGCGGTCAGGGCCGCTACGTCGACGACCTCCTCACCGACGACCCGCGGCTGCTGCACGCTGCGGTGCTGCGCTCGCCGCACGCCCACGCCCGCATCGTCGACATCGACGTCGCCGACGTGCTCGACCTCGACGGCGTGGTCGCGGTGTGGACCTGGGAGGACCTGACCGGTCCGATGGCCGAGCCGCTGCCGCTGCTCATCCCGCACCCGACGCTCACCCACGGCCGCACCCAGTACGCCCTGGCGCGCGAGGAGGTCAACTACGTCGGCGAGGCGATCGCCTTCGTGGTGGCCGTCGACCGCTACGTCGCCGAGGACGCGGTGGCGCGCATCCGCGTCGACTACGAGTACCTCGAGCCGGTCGTCGGGATCGACGCGGCGCGCGCGGCGGAGCGTACGGTCCACGACGACGTGCCCGACAACGTCGGCGCCCGGATGGAGCAGGAGAACGGCGACGCCCGCGCAGCCATCGCGACGGCGCCGCACACGCTCACCCTCGAGCTCGACATCGAGCGCTCGGCCTGCACACCCATGGAGGGGCGCGGCACCGTGGCGCGGTGGGACCCCGACACCTCACGCCTGACGGTGTGGTCCTCGACGCAGACGTCGACCGGCGTGCGCGGCTGCGTGGCCGCCAAGCTCGGCCTCGACCTCGCCAAGGTCGACGTGATCACCCCCGACGTCGGCGGCGGGTTCGGCGTCAAGGTGGTGCACCCGTGGCCCGAGGAGCTGCTGGTCCCGCTGGCGGCGAAGACGCTCGGGCGACCGGTGAAGTACACCGAGGACCGGCGCGAGCACTTCATCTCGTCCGCCCACGAACGCGCCCAGCAGCACCACGTCGAGGTCGGCTTCGACGACGAGGGCCGGGTGCTCGGCCTCAACGTCGAGTTCTGGCACGACCACGGCGCCTACACGCCGTACGGGCTCATCGTCCCGATCATCACCTCGACGCAGCTGCTCGGCCCCTACAAGCCGCAGAACTACCGCGTCGTCTTCGAGTCGCTCTACACCAACACCGTCATCGTCACCCCCTACCGCGGCGCCGGCCGACCCCAGGGCTGCTTCGTGATGGAGCGGACGATGGACGCGATCGCGGCCTACCTCGGCAAGGACCGCACCGAGGTCCGCTCGGCCAACTTCATCCAGCCCGACGAGTTCCCCTACGAGCACGGCCTGATCTTCCAGGACGGTCGCGAGCTGACCTACGACTCCGGCGACTACCCGGCGTCGCTGGCCAAGCTCAAGGAGCTGGTCGGCTGGGACGAGTTCGAGGAGCTCCGCGCCGAGATGGCCGCCCAGGGACGCCGTGTCGGCATCGGCCTGGCCTGCTACGTCGAGGGCACCGGCGTCGGCCCCTACGAGGGCGCGCACGTGCACATCGAGACCTCCGGCAAGGTCAAGGTGGCCACCGGCCTCACCACCCAGGGCCAGGGCCACCAGACGGCCTTCGCGCAGATCGTCGCCGACACCCTCGGCGTGCGCTTCGAGGACGTCGAGGTGACCACCGGCGACACCCGCAGGATGCCCTACGCCGTGGGCACCTTCGCCTCGCGTGCGGCCGTCATGAGCGGCTCCGCCATCCACCTCGCGTCGCTGCGCGCCAGGGAGAAGGCGTTGCGCATCGCGGCCGAGGCGCTCGAGGCCTCCGAGGACGACCTCGAGATCAGCGACGGCGTGGTGTCGGTGAAGGGCACCGACGCGAGCATCGACCTCGGCACGGTCGCCGTGCTGTCCAACCCGCTGCGCTACGCCTTCGACGAGGCCTCCAAGGCCGCCACCCAGTTCTCCGTCGGCGACCCCGGCAAGCCGCCGGTCGCCGAGGACGACGAGCCCGGCCTCGAGGGCAAGGACTTCTACTCCCCGCCGCGCTCGACCTTCGCCAACGGCATGCACGCCGTGATCGTCGAGACCGACCCCGACACCGCCGAGATCACGATCCTCAAGTACGCCGTGGTGCACGACTGCGGCCACCTGATCAACCCGATGATCGTCGAGGGCCAGATCCACGGCGGCGTCGCGCAGGGCGTGGGCGGTGCGCTCTACGAGCGGATGGTCTACGACGAGTCCGGGCAGCTGCTCAACGCCTCGTTCATGGACTTCCTCATGCCCTACGTCACCGAGGTCCCGACCTCGATCGACATCGACCACCTCGAGACGCCGTCGCCGCTCAACCCGCTCGGCATCAAGGGCGCGGGCGAGGCGGGCGTCATCCCGTCGGCGGCGGTCTTCGCGGCCGCGATCGAGGACGCCGAGGGCTTCCCGATCACGGCGATGCCGATCTCGCCGTCCGAGCTCTTCGAGCTGCGCCTCGCGCACGCCGACGACCACACCGAACTGGAGACCCTGACATGAAGTTCACCGGAGAGAACACGCTGGCCGCGCCCGTCGAGCAGGCGTGGGACGCGCTGCTCGACCCGGCCGTCCTGGTCCGCACGATCCCGGGCTGCGAGCGCCTGGAGGCGACGGGGGACAACGCGTACGCCATGACGGTCACCGCGGGCGTCGCGTCGATCAAGGGGACGTACGCCGGCTCGTGCCTGCTCACCGACCTCGTCGAGCACGAGTCGCTGGTGATGAAGCTCGACGGTGCCGGCGCACCGGGCACCATCGGCGCCACGGTCAACGTGCGGTTCGCCCCCGAGGGGTCCTCGACGCGCATCTCCTACGACGCCGACGCGGTCGTCGGCGGGATGATCGGCGGCGTCGGCCAGCGGATGCTGACCAGCGTCTCGCGGCGGATGGCGGGCGAGTTCTTCGGCAACGTCGACGGCGTGCTGGCCGGCGGTGGGGCCGCTGCCGCCGAGCCGGGTCACGTGACGGGCGCTGCTGCGCCCCCCTCGACCAGCGAAGGCACGGTCTTCACCGCCCCAGCGAAGGTGTCCGCCGCGGGCTCGCGCCAGGACTTCCTCACCGGCGTGGCCGTCGGTGCGGGCCTCGTGGTGCTCGGCGTCATCGTCGGAGGCGTCTTCGGTCGTCGGCGATGAGCGAGCTGACGGTCGACTCCACCGCCCGGGACCAGGCCGCCGCCGTGCGCGCCCGGGAGATCTCGGCGACCGAGCTCCTCGAGCTGCACCTCGACCGGATCGAGGAGCGCAACCCCGAGCTCAACGCGATCGTCTCCCTCGACGCCGAGCGCGCGCGGGCGTGGGCGGCCGTCGCCGACCAGGCGTACGCCTCGGGCGAGGAGGTGGGCCCGCTGCACGGCCTGCCGTTCGCGGTGAAGGACACCCACGCGCTCAAGGGGTGGCGCACGACGTACGGCTCCCCGATCTTCGCCGACGCGGTGGCCGACCACGACGACCTCCTCGTGGAGCGGGTCCGCGCGGCCGGGGCGGTGTTCGTCGGCAAGACCAACGTGCCGGAGTTCGCGGCCGGCTCGCACACGTTCAACACCGTCTTCGGCGTCACCCGCAACCCGGTCGACCCGACGCGATCCGCGGGCGGGTCCAGCGGGGGAGCGGCGTGCGCGCTGGCCTCCGGGATGGTGCCCCTGGCAGACGGGTCCGACATGGGCGGGTCGCTGCGCAACCCCGCGTCGTTCTGCGGTGTGGTCGGGATGCGGCCGTCGCTGGGCCGGGTGCCGGAGTGGCCGCTCTACAACCAGTGGGAGTCGACGTCCGTCGGCGGCCCGATGGCCCGCAACGTGGGCGACCTCGCGCTGCTGCTGTCTGTCATCGCCGGTCCCGACCCCCGCACCCCCCAGGCGCTCGGCGACCCGGGCGCCTCGTTCGCGCCCCCGCTGGTCCCTGCTCCGCTCGCCGGGCTGCGGGTCGCGACGTCGGTGGACCTCGGCGGCGCCCTCGTCGTCGACCACGA
Organism: Nocardioides sp. BGA-UO-ETr-FS32; assembly: GCF_059567905.1. Taxonomy (NCBI): domain Bacteria; kingdom Bacillati; phylum Actinomycetota; class Actinomycetes; order Propionibacteriales; family Nocardioidaceae; genus Nocardioides; species Nocardioides sp. BGA-UO-ETr-FS32. The sequence goes on from NZ_JCAQOX010000015.1 coordinate 695,143, forward strand.
GGTCGCAGGCGTCGTACGCGCCACCGCCGCGCGCCTGTCCGACGCCGGTGCGGCCGTCACGGAGGCCCACCCCGACCTCGCGCTGGCCGACGACACCTTCCGCACGCTCCGGGCGTGGCACTTCCAGGCCAAGCTCGGCCGCCTCCTCGCCGAACACCCGACCTCCTTCAAGCCGTCCCTCGAGGCCAACATCCGCGCCGGCGAGCCGCTGACGGGCGCCGACGTCGCCCGGGCGTACGCCCAGCGCACGTCGCTGTCGGAGACGATGCGGCTGTTCTTCGGCGACCACGACGTGCTGCTGCTGCCGACCTCGCAGGTGCCGCCGTTCCCGGTGGAGCAGGAGTTCCCCGAGACGATCAACGGCCAGGAGATGCCCGACTACCTCGCGTGGATGCGCTCGGCCTACTTCATCACCGTCACCGGGTGTCCGGCGATCTCGGTCCCGGCCGGGCGCACGGCCGACGGCCTGCCGGTCGGGGTCCAGCTCGTCGCCCGACACGGCGCCGACCGCCGGCTGCTCGAGGTCGCCGCGGCCGTGGAGCAGCTGCTCGCCGGCTGACGCCTGTGCACACACCTGTGGACAGACCTGTGCAGGAAGCCGTTCTGCTGGGGACGACGGGCGCTCTCCTGTGCACGACACGCCGAGTGCGCAGAACCCGCGGAAACCAGTGCCGAAGGTCCCTTGCGGACGGTGTGGCCGAGGGCATAGAACTGGTACTACGCAGCCCCGCAAGGGGAGGCGGGATGGCTCCGACAAGGAGGGTCCACACGACGCGAACCGGTCCGCCGGGGACCGTTGCGGGCACCGGGTGATGCGGTGACCGGGACCCCGAAGGGCGGAGCGATCGACCGGGACATCACCTGATCGGTCACCCCGAGGATCTGGTCGCTACGGCGACCTACCTCAACCAGAAGGGCCCTTGGCGCTCATACCGCCGAGGGCCCTTCGCCTTTCCCGGGGGCCCTCCGGGCGTGTCCGCACGGCGAGGGCGCGGCGGCGCCTGCCAGCATGCGCGCATGACCGAGATCTCGGAGCGGGGCGTGGACCACGCGACCGCGTTGCCCGCCAGCGCGTGGATGTTCGCCTGGTCGTGCGTCGCCGTGCAGGTCCTCGAGCTCGCGCGGCGAGGTGCCCAGTCCCCGGACGACTGGCCGCTGTCGATGCTCCTGGGCGTGGCCCTGGTGACCTTCTTCTCCCACGGTGTGCTGCGGGCCAGATGGGTGCGGTTCTGGCTGGTCGTCGTGCTCGTCGCCGTGGCGCTCGTCGCGGAGCTCGTCGCGTTCGTCGACACCCCGAGCGGCTGGACGGCCGCCGCCCTCGCGCTGTCGGTCGTCCAGGCGGTCCTGCTGCACCGCTACACCCGCAGCACGTGGTTCGAGCAGCAGCGTGCGCGCGTGCCCGGTGGGCCGTCCCTCACTCCGATCCTCCTCGTCGCCGCACTGGTCGGGGCCCTCGGCGGCGTCCTGGGCGCGGAGGAGAGCATGGCGCCGACCCAGGAGATGTACCAGGACCCGTTCTCCGACCCGTTCACCGACCCGTTCACCGGTCCGGCCGGCGACCTCGGATTCGAGTGAGACATGTCTTGCCGATGAATCGCTGATTCGTCGGCAATCTCTGCCGTGGTCGCTCGTGCGGCCACTCGGTTGAATCTCCTCCATGAGCAATCGGCGGATCAGGATCGGGATCGACACCGGCGGCACCTTCACCGACGTCGTGGCCTTCGACGAGGACTCGGGCGAGCTGGTCACGACCAAGACCCCCAGCACCCCGGGCAACCCCGCCGACGGCTTCATCGCCGGCATCGAGAAGATCCTCGGCATCGTCGGGGCCGGGGGAGCCGACATCACCGCCGTGTCCCACGGCACCACCGTGGCGACCAACAAGCTCCTCGAGGGCAAGGTCGAGGCGCTCGGCTTCATCACGACCGAGGGCTACGAGTTCATGCTCGAGATCGCCCGGCAGTCGGTGCCCGACGGCTACGGCAACTCCTACTTCTGGGTCAAGCCGGACCGCATCGTCCCGGCCGACCGGGTCCGTACGGTCGGGGGCCGCCTCGACTTCACGGGAGCCGAGATCAGGCCCTTCGACGAGGAGTCCGCGGTCGCCGCCGCGCGGTGGTTCCGCGACCAGGGGATCACCACCCTCGGCGTGTGCCTGCTGCACGCCTACGCCAACGACGAGCACGAGCTCCGCATGCGCGACATCCTGCGCCGCGAGCACCCCGAGGCGGTCGTCTCCATCTCCAGCGAGGTGCTGCGCGAGTACCGCGAGTACGAGCGGGCGATGACGACGCTGGTCGACGCGGCCGTGAAGCCCAACGTCAGCCGCTACGTCACCAACATCTCCGAGCGGTTGCTGAACTTCACCGGCAGCGCTGATGCTCTCGGGGGGTCGACGGGGGGCGGAGCCCCCCGCTCCGTCCCGTTCTACGTCATGAAGTCCAACGGCGGCGTGCTCTCGGCCGACGAGGTCGTCCACCAGCCGATCACCACGGTGCTCTCCGGCCCGGCCGCCGGCGCCCTCGGTGCGGCGCTGATCGCCAAGGTCGCCGGCTTCCCACGGATCCTCACCTGCGACGGCGGCGGCACCTCGACCGACGTCTCCGTCGTGCTCGACGGCGAGCCGACCCTCACCACCGAGGGCACCGTCGGCGCCTACCCCAGCAAGATCCCGATGATCGACGTCGTCACCGTCGGCGCGGGCGGCGGCTCCATCGCCTGGCTCTCACCCGAGGGCACCCTCAAGGTCGGTCCCCACTCGGCGGGCGCCGACCCCGGCCCGCTCTGCTACGCCAAGGGCGGCACCCAGCCGACGATCACCGACGCCCACGTCACCCTCGGCCGGATCCCACCCCACCTGCTCGGCGGCGAGATCCCGCTCGACGTGGAGGCTGCACGCGCGGGCATCGCCGACCTCGCCGACCAGCTCGGTGTCGACTTCGAGCGCTGCGCCACCGGCATCCTCGAGATCTCCGCCTGGAACCAGGCCAACGCGCTGCGCCAGGTCAGCGTCAAGCGCGGCCTCGACGTGCGCGACTTCATGCTGACGACCTTCGGCGGCTCGGGCTCGCTGCTCGCCTGCCGGCTCGTCGACATCCTCGACCTCGCCGGCGTGGTCGTGCCCCCCAACCCCGGCAACGTGAGCGCCTTCGGGCTGCTGACCGTCGACGTCAAGAACGACTACGTCCAGACCCACGTCGCCAAGGAGTCCGCGCTCGACCACGCGGCCGTCCAGTCGATCCTCGACACCCTCACCGACCGGGCCCGCGAGGCGCTCGGCAAGGAGGGCTTCACCGCGGACCAGCACGAGTTCCACCGCACGATCGACGTGCGCTACGTCGGCCAGGCCTACGAGGTGCGCGTCGCCGCACCCGAGGGCGTCGTCGACGAGGCGTACGTCGCCCGTGTGGCCGACACCTTCCACGCCGAGCACCGCCAGCTCTACGGCTACGACTTCCGCGGCGACGCGACCCAGCAGGTCGAGTGGGTCAACCTGCGCGTCACCGGCATCGGCCCCATCACCCGCCCGGAGATCCCGACGCTCGAGAAGTCGGGTCTCGACACGGACCTCGTTCCTCGGTCCTGCTCGACCACGGAGAGGAAGGTCTGCTTCGACGCCGACCAGGGCTACGTCGACACCCCGATCATCTGGCGCGGCGACCTCGGCGCCGGCGACACCTTCAGCGGCCCCGCCATCGTGGAGGAGTTCGGCTCCACCATCCCCGTCCACCCCGGATTCGAGGTCGTGGTCGACGACTGGGCCAACCTCGTCATCCGCAAGACCGGCACCACCACCCAGGAGGGGGCTCGATGAGCACCGACGTCAGCACCCGACCCGTGGACCCGGCGTACGTCACCGCGAAGCCGGTCAACCCGGCCGGCCTGCCCACGGCGTACGAGCACGGCGGGCGCCTCACGCCCGAGGGCTCGAGCGTCGACCCGATCCTCGTCGAGATCGTCCAGGGAACCCTGGCCAGCGTCGAGATGGAGGTCGAGACCGCCATCGGCCGGACGAGCCGCTCGCCGATGATCCGCGACGCCCACGACTTCCGCGCCGGCATCCACGACCGCCAGCTGCGCAAGCTCACCGGCCGCTCCTACAGCGCGCTCGTGCACCCGATCGTGCGCGACTTCCCGCTGGAGGAGATGCGTGAGGGCGACGTCTTCTTCCACAACGACGTCTACGAGTCCGAGGGCGGCATCGGCCACCTGCCCGACCTCTGCGTCACCGTGCCGGTCTTCCACGAGGGCGAGGTCGTCGCGTTCGTGCAGGCCTTCGGCCACCACGACGACATCGGCGGCGCGTGCCCCGGCTCGATGCCGAGCGGTGCGACCAGCGTCTACGAGGAGGGCCTCGCGGTCCCGCCGATCAAGCTGTGGGACGCGGGCGTGCCCAACAAGGCGGCGCTGCGCATCATGACCCGCAACTCGCGGATGCCCGACAGCCTCGCCGCCGACCTCGACGCCGAGTGCTCGGCCTGCCTGATGGGCGCGCGCCGGCTCAGCGAGCTGTTCGAGCGCTACGGCCGCGAGGCGATCGAGACGTCGTTCGACGCGATCCTCGACGCGACCACCGAGACCTACCGCCGCGAGATCCTCTCGAAGATCCCCGACGGCACCTACGTCTGGGAGGACTACGCCGAGCACGACGGCGTCGACGAGCCGCAGCTGCACACGCAGCGGATCACCCTCACCAAGGTCAGCGACGCCCCGGCCGACCCCGACAACGGTCGCCCTGCCGGCCCGCGGCTGATCATCGACTTCACCGGCACCAGCGCGCAGGCCAAGGGCCCGATCAACCACTGCGGCGACTACGTCGGCGGCAACTTCCTCAAGAAGTGGCTCGCCCCGATCCTGCGCAACCTCGCCGACACCCCCGAGCGGATGGCCGAGCTCGACGTCAACGAGGGCATCGTGCCGCTGATCGAGATGCGGTTCCCCGAGAAAGGCACGCTGCTCACCCCGATCCACCCGGGCCCGACCAACGCCCGCACGTTCGTGATCCTGCGGCTGCTCGGCGTGCTCGCCGGCGTCGTGGCCAAGGCCGTCGACGGCAAGATGCCGGCCGACCAGGAGACGATCCGCTACACCGGCGTCTACGGCAAGGACCTCGAGGGCAACGACTACCTCATGCGCGAGGTGCTCGGCGGTGGCTCCGGCGGTCGCTACTACGCCGACGGCGAGGACACCATCCACGTGGTGCCCGACTCCCGCAACCTCCCGACCGAGTTCACCGAGTCGCGCTTCCCGTTCATCGTCGAGCGCCTCGGCCTCGCGGTCGACTCCGGCGGCGCGGGGCAGTTCCGCGGCGGACTCGGCTATGAGAAGCAGATCCGGATGCTCAAGGACGGGCACTTCATGTCCATCGCCGACCGCTCGATCCTGGCCTGCTGGGGCGTACGCGGTGGCAAGGCGGGTGCCCCCTTCCAGGTCGTCATCGACCCGGGCGGTCCCGACGAGCGCGAGGTCGACGCCCTCGCCGACGCCGAGGTCGTCAAGGCCGGCCAGCTCATCCGGATCCGTACGACCGGTGGTGGCGGCTGGGGCGACCCGCTGGCCCGCGACCCCGAGCTCGTCGTGCGCGACGTGGTGTGGGGCAAGGTCTCGGCCGAGGCAGCGCTGCGCGACTACGGCGTGGTGCTGACCGGGCTCTCCAGTTCGGGGGGCGACGGGGGAGACCTCGGCTTCGACGCGGCGGCGACCGAGTCGGAGCGCACGGGCCGGGCGGCGTGGAGCCGTGAGGACGACGCGTTCTTCGACCGGGGACCGGGCTACGCCGCCCTCGCCGACGGTGCCGCGTTCGCCGAGGTCGACAGGATCTGAGCCGGATGACGGTGCAGCGCATCGCAGTCCTCGGCGGCCACGGCAAGACCGGCCGGGCGGTCTGCGGCGCGCTCACCGACCGGGGCGTCGACGCCCTGCCGCTCGGGCGGGCCGACTGGTCGGACCTCGCATCGGCGGTCGCGGGCTGCGACGCGGCGTACGTCATCGCGCCCAACCTGCACCCCGACGAGCCGGCGTACGTCGCCTCCGCGCTGACGGCCCTCGCGGCTGCGGGCGTCGGTCGCGTGGTCTACCACTCCGTCGCCTCGCCCTACGCGCCCGCGATGCCGCACCACGTCGGCAAGGCCGTCTCCGAGGACCTGGTCCGCCGCAGCGGACCGGCGTGGACGATCCTGCAGCCCGGGGCGTACCTCCAGAACCTCGACCTCACCGGTCCGCTCGACCTGCCCTACTCGCCCGACGTGCGCTTCGGCTTCCTCGACCTCGCCGACCTCGGCCGGGCCGCCGCGGTCGTGCTCACCGAGGACGGGCACGAGGGAGCGACGTACGAGGTCGCGACCCGCGTCGCGACGGTCCGCGAGCTGGCCGACGAGGCGGGCGTGCCGGTGCGTCGGGTGGCCGACCCGGGCACGCATCCCTGGATGTCGGCGATGTTCGCCTACTACGACGAGCACGGGCTGCCGGTGGGCACACGGGTCCTCCAGGACCTGCTCAGGCGGACCTGACCCTCCGTTGTTGCGACCACCGGTCAACCGGTGGTCGCGTGGGTTACCGGCCGTTGCAACGGGCTGGAACCCGATGAAAAGGACAGGAACCTGCGCCGCCGCGCTGCCATGATCGCCCCATGACGACTCCCGGGACGTACGCCGACCTCGGCGAGGCCGCCTGGCGCTGGGTCCTCGACCAGGTCCGGTGGGACGACGCCGGCCCGTGGATCCCGGAGTCCGTGCCCCACGAGGGTGGCCCGCCCGAGGACCGCGACGGCATGCACAGCGGAATCGGCGGCCTCGCGCACGTGCTGGCGGAGGTCCGCGAGACCCGCGCGTGGACGGACGAGGAGCAACGCCTCGCCGACGGCATCGCCGTGCGGATCAGCCGCCACCTGACCACCACGACGGAGTACTCCTACTTCGACGGGCTGGTCAGCGACCTCGGTGTCCTGTCCGCACTCGGTGTCGACGGGGCGGAGGAGGCGATCGGACGGCTTGACGAGCTCGCGACCGACGACGGCTGGGAGCAGCCGTGGCTGGAGTCGCCGCCGTTCGCTCCCCACAGCCGGATCAACGACGCCACGCTCGGCACTGCCGGCAACCTGCTCGGCGCGGTCTGGGCGCACCGGCACGGCGTCGCGGGCGCTGACGCCCTAGCCACCAGGGCAGCACACATCCTGCTGGCCGAGGCCGAGCCCACGGAGGCGGGCACCAACTGGCGGTTCTTCCCGCGACGCTTCGCCACCGACGTCCCTCCCGCGCGACGCGATCGCCAGATGCCGAACTGGTCGCACGGACTCGCTGGCATCGCCGCCGCCCTCGCGGTCGCCGGCACCGAGCTCGACCGCCCCGACCTCGTCGAGGCCGCCCGCAGCGGGGCCGAGCACCTGGTCACCCTGGGCGACACCCGTGCGGGCGGCTTCGTCGTGCCGCACGTGATCCCGCGCCAGCCCGACATGGACGAGGTCACGTTCACGTGGTGCCACGGCCCGACCGGCACGTCGCTGCTGTTCACCGCGCTCGAGCACGCCGGGGTCGCCGAGGTCGCGGGGGAGACGCCGGAGCGGTGGCATCGCAGGTGCCTCCACAGCATCCGCACGTCCGGGATCCCGGAGCGACTACGGCCGGGCTTCTGGGACAACGACGGCCGGTGCTGCGGCACCGCCGGTGTCGGCGACGTGTTCCTCGACGCGTGGCAGCGGCTCGGCGTCGACGACGACCTCGCCTTCGCACAGGTGCTCGGTGACGCCCTGGTCGGGCGCGCGGTCGTGGACGACGACGGCGCCCGCTGGCGCTTCACCGAGCACCGCAACGAGGACCCGCTGCTCCCGCCCGGCGTCGGCTGGATGCAGGGCGCCGCCGGCATCGCCGCGTACCTCCTGCGGCTCGGACGCGTGCTCCGCGAGGGACGTACGACGCCCGCAGTCGCGCGGCTCGACACCTGGTGGAACCTGCCCGGAGCGTGAGCGTCACGATCCGGCAACAGCCGTTGCGCGGCACGGCGGGTCGTCCGATGCTTCCGGGATGGGACGGGGGATCGTGCTGGGGCTGCTGCTCGCGGGTGCGCTGTCGGGGTGCGGTGACGCCGCGACTGGTGACGGCGTCGCGGACGGACCGGCACCGCCGGCCGCCTCGCCGACGGCGGCGCTCCCGGCGTACGGGCCGGTCCGCACCGTCACGACCGTGCTGGACGACGGCGACGGCCCGGTGATGTGCCTGGCCGGCATGCTGTGGTCGACCCCTCCGCAGTGCGACGGTCCCGCCGTCGGTGGCTGGGACTGGGCCGACCACCCGGAGCACGAGTCAGCGGGTGGTGCCCGCTGGGGCGAGTTCGTGCTGGTGGGCGACTGGGACGGGACGACGCTCACGCCGACCGAGGTGCGGGTCGCCGGCCCGCAAGACGGACCGGGCATCGAGGACCACCCGTTCCTCACCTCGTGCGAGGAGCCCGAGGGTGGCTGGGTGGTGGTGGATCCTGCGATCACGAACAATGCCGCCAAGGGAGCTGCCAACCGGGTGGCGGAGGCGCTCCCCGACTACGGGCTGGTCTGGGGCGACCAGTCGATCAACCCGTACTGGCAGGAGCTGGAGGACCTGCAGGACTCCGGCGGGACGCCGTCGCTGGAGGCGCAGCAGGCCATGAACGACCCGGCTCTCACGATCCTCAACGTCGGCGTCACCGACGACCTGGCCGGCGCCGAGGCTGCGATCCGCGAGGTCTGGGGCGGACCGCTCTGCGTCTCTCGCGTGGCCAACACGTTCGAGCGGCTGCGGGAGGTCGCGCTGGAGCTGCAGGACCTTCCGGGCAGCCTCGGCGCGCAGTTCGGCTCGATCAGCAACCGTGTCGATCTCCCTGTGCTCCACGACGACGGATCGATCCAGGCGTGGGTCGACGAGGAGTACGGCGACGGTGTGGTCGAGGTGACCTCGGCGCTCACCCCCGTCGGCTGACCCGGCCTGTCGGACAGGACGAACCTCGCGTCGACCCGCCGCACCCGGCGTACGACTGCGACCCGTCGCGACTTCCTCCTGTTCGACATGCCGCAGCGCGTCGTACCCCTGCCGGACAGGTGGTGGCAGTAGGAAGTGCGCAGCGCAGGCATCGGGCCTGCCACTCGCAGGAGATCACCATGTCTCGTTCTCGGATGCACCCCACCCTGCCCGCCGCCGTACGTCGGTGGTCCGCCATGCTCGCGGCCACGGTCGTGGGCACCCTGGTGCTGCTCGTCCCGGCGCCCGCCCAGGCGGCCACCTTCAGCGGCACGCTCGTCCAGGCCGTCGCGGCCGTCCCGACCGCGGCGGAGGCCAACACCGGCTACGACCGCACCCTCTTCCGCCACTGGGTCGACGCCAACGGCGACTGCCAGAACGCGCGAGCCGAGGTCCTGGTCAGCGAGGCCGAGTCCGACACCCCGCTCACCTACACGACCTCGAGCAAGTGCACGGTGTCGACCGGCCGGTGGTTCTCCTACTACGACCGCGTGTCGTGGACCCTGGCGTCCGACGTCGACATCGACCACATGGTGCCCCTGGCCGAGGCCTGGGGCTCCGGCGCGAGCGGCTGGACCGCTGCCCGGCGCGAGGCGTACGCCAACGACCTCGGCGACTACCGGACGCTCGTCGGCGTCACCGACAACGTCAACCAGTCCAAGAGCGACCAGGACCCGGCCACCTGGCTGCCGACCTACGACAAGTGCCGCTACGTCGCGGAGTGGGTCGCGGTGAAGATCCGCTGGGGTCTCTCGGCCGACTCGGCGGAGAAGAGCGTGCTCAACAGCTACGCGTCGAGCTGCTCGACGACCGTCACGGTCACCACCGCGTAGACCACCGCACGTGCGGCGGATGCGCCTACGGCTCGACCAACCCCGCCCTGCGCTCGATCTCGTCGACCACCTCGGCGAGCGGGCGGGTCGCGTCGACCGGCGTGCCCGCCGGTACGTCCTCCCCGGTGCGGTGCACGCGCAGGACCAGGTCCCGCTCGTCCGGCCGCGCGCCCCACTCGTCCGCCGGTCGAGCGTCCAGGCGGGAGAGGAGGGTCGCGCGGTCCACCTCGAGCACCAGGACCTCGTCGAAGAGGTCCACGAACAGCGGGAAGTTCCGCGACCCGCCGCAGAAGAACGTCACGGGTGCCGTCCGGTCGGCGACGAGCTCGCGGACGCGGTCGACGTCCCACACGTGGTGCTCGTGCCGCACCCCGGGGAGCGGCACCCCGGTGACCGGATCACCCTGGTAGGCCAGCTCGCGGTCCCCGTGGACGACGTGGTGGCCGCGGCGCTCGAGCTCGGTGGCCACGGTGGTCTTGCCGGTGCAGGAGACCCCCTCGACGAGGTAGTTGCGCACGCCCACGGAGCCAGTATCAACTATTGCCATCGATACCGGCCGTCGTTGGCCGAATCTGCCGTGGGGGCGTGTGAGTGCCGACACTAGGTTTGCGCCATGAGGGTCCTGCTCGCACTCGGCGGCAACGCCATGACGAATGCCGACGGTCGTGCGCGCCCCGAGGACCAGATCGAGGCGGCCGGCGTGGCGATGGCGGCGGTCGCGGGCCTGCTCGAGCACGACCACGACGTCGTCATCACCCACGGCAACGGTCCCCAGGTCGGCAACCTGCTCGTCAAGAACGAGCTCGCGGCAGCGGTCGTGCCCCCCGTCCCGCTCGACTGGTGCGGTGCGCAGACGCAGGCCACGCTCGGCTTCGTCCTGCTCGACGCCCTCGACCGGGAGCTGGCGGCGCGATCGGTCGACCGACGCTGCGCCGCCCTCGTGACCCGGACGCTCGTCGACGCCGACGACGAGGGGTTCACCACCCCCACCAAGCCGATCGGCCGCCACCTGCCCGAGGCCGAGGCCCGCGTGCTGATGGACCACGGCGAGACCTGGGAGGACCGCGGCGAGAAGGGCTGGCGTCGGGTCGTCGCCTCGCCCGAGCCGCGCGAGATCATCGACGCCCCGGCCGTGCTCGCCCTGATCGAGGCCGGCTTCGTGGTCGTCGCCAACGGTGGCGGAGGCATCCCGCACGTACGCCGCCCAGACGGCTCCCTGGCCGGGGTGGAGGCCGTCATCGACAAGGACCTCGGCGCTGCCCTGCTCGCGCAGACCACCGAGGCCGACGTCCTGGTGATCGCCACCGACGTGCCCAACGCGGTGATCCGCTGGGGCGAGCCCGACGCCGAGCCCCTCGGCACCGTCACCGTCGACCAGCTCCGCGCGTACGCCGCCGAGGGCCACTTCGCCTCCGGCTCGATGGGCCCCAAGGTCGACGCGGTGTGCCGCTTCGTCGAGGCCACCGGCAAGCGCGGCGTCATCACCAGCCTCGACCAGATCACCGCCGCCGTCGCCGGTGACGCCGGCACCGTCGTCGTACCCGCCTGACACCCACCCCGAAAGGAACCCAGATGCCCAGCGCCATTGAGGTCCGCAAGGTCCCCATCCACTCCGTGGCCGACGCCTCGGAGCTGACGAAGCTCATCGACGAGGGCGTCATCGCCGCCGACCGGGTCTTCGCGATCATCGGCAAGACCGAGGGCAACGGCGGTGTCAACGACTACACCCGCATCATCGCCGACCGCGCCTTCCGCGAGGCGCTGGTGGCCAAGGGCGCCGACCCCGAGCAGGTCAAGGGTGTGCCGATCGTCTGGTCGGGCGGCACCGACGGCGTGATCAGCCCGCACGCCACGATCTTCGCCACCACCGACGTCCCCGAGGACGACCCGTCGCGCGAGGAGATGCGGCTCACCGCCGGCTTCGCGATGAGCGAGGCGATCCTGCCCGAGGAGATCGGCTACACCGCGATGATCGAGAAGGTCGCCGCCGGAGTGAAGGTCGCGATGGAGCGCGCCGGCATCACCGACCCCGCCGACGTGCACTACGTGCAGACCAAGACCCCGCTGCTGACCATCCACACCATCCGCGACGCCAAGTCGCGTGGCAAGAAGGTGTGGACCGAGCACACCCACGAGTCGATGGACCTCTCCAACGGCGTCACGGGCCTTGGCATCGCCGTCGCGCTCGGTGAGATCGAGATGCCGACCGACGCCGACGTCATGCACAACCGCGAGCTCTTCTCCTCGGTGGCCTCGTGCTCGTCCGGCGTCGAGCTCGACCAGGCCCAGATCGTCGTGGTCGGCAACGCCAAGGGTGTCGGTGGCCGCTACCGCATCGGCCACTCGGTGATGAAGGACGCCCTCGACGCCGACGGCATCTGGGAGGCCATCCGCTCCGCCGGCCTCGACCTGCCCGAGCGCCCGCGCACCAGCGACCTCGACGGCAAGCTGGTCAACGTCTTCCTCAAGTGCGAGGCCAGCCAGGACGGCATGGTCCGCGGCCGGCGCAACGCGATGCTCGACGACTCCGACGTGCACTGGCACCGCCAGATCAAGGCCTGCGTCGGCGGCGTGACCGCGGCCGTCACCGGCGACCCGGCGGTCTTCGTGTCGGTCTCCGCGGCCCACCAGGGCCCCGAGGGCGGCGGCCCGGTCGCCGCGATCGTCGACCTCGGCTGACGACACGCCCGTACGCTCCCGCGCGAGGCCGGCAGACGACTGTCGGTCCCGCGTGATGGGGTTGGCCCCGTGAGCACGCCGACCACCCGCTACCGCCTGGTGCAGCCCGACCGTGAGGTCGTGGTGCCCGAGCTCGACGAGCACCAGCAGCGCGTCGTCGACCACGAGGGCGGTCCACTGCTCGTGCTCGCCGGTCCCGGGACCGGCAAGACCACGACCCTCGTCGAGGCGATCGTCGACCGCATCGAGCGGCGCGGCGCCTCGCCCGACGCGGTGCTCGCGCTCACCTTCTCCCGCAAGGCCGCCGAGCAGCTGCGCGACCGGGTCACGGCCCGGGTCGCGCGCACGACGTCGGCGGCGTCGTGCTCCACCTTCCACTCCTTCGCCTACGCCCTGGTGAGGAAGTACGCCCCCGCCGAGCTCTACGAGGGGGCGATCCGGCTGCTGTCGGCGCCCGAGGCCGACGTCGTCCTGCGCGAGCTGCTGCGCGACAACCCCGAGTCGGTGGTCTGGCCCGAGCAGCTGCGCCGCGCCGCCGGCACCCGCGGCTTCGTCCGCGAGGTGCAGGCCGTGCTGGCGCGGGCCCGGGAGAAGGGCCTCGACCCGGCCGGCCTCCGTGCCCTCGGCATCGAGCACGACCTCCCCGAGCTGGTCGCCGCCGGCCTCTTCCTCGAGCAGTACCTCACCGTCCTCGACAACCTCGGCGCCACCGACTACTCCGACCTGATCCGTCGCGCCGTCATCGAGGCGGAGACCCACCGCGACGAGCTGCGTGCCCGCTGGAGCCATGTCTTCGTGGACGAATACCAGGACACCGACCCCGGTCAGGTGGCCCTGCTCCGCGCGCTCGCGGGCGACGGGCGCAACCTCACCGTCGTGGGCGACCCCCACCAGTCGATCTACGGCTTCCGTGGCGCCGACGTGCGCGGCATCCTCGACTTCCCCGCGAGCTTCCCCACGGCCGCCGGCTCGCCCGCTCCGGTCGTGGTCCTGCAGCGCACCCGTCGCTTCGGTCCGCGGATCCTGCTGGCCGCGGGCCGGGTGGCGAGCCGCCTCACCCTCACCGGCAGCATCACCCCCGACGCCCGCGAGGCGTTCCTCGCGCCCGAGGCGGTGCCCGGTCCGCAGGGCGAGGGTCGCGTCGAGGTCGTCACCTACGACACCGAGCGCGCCGAGGCCGAGCGGCTGGCCGACCTGCTGCGCCGTGCCCACCTCGAGGACGGCATCGCGTGGGACCGGATGGCGGTCCTGGTGCGCTCCGGCCGCGCCAGCATCCCGCCGTTGCGCCGCGCGCTGGCCGCCGCGGGCGTCCCGGTCGAGGTGGCCTCCGACGACCTGCCGCTGGTCCGCGACCCCGCCGTGGTGCCGCTCCTCGACGGCCTGCGCGCGGTGGTCAACCTCGACAACGACGACCCCGACTCGCCCGACTTCCTCGACCCCGGGCGCGTCGAGTCGCTGCTGCTGTCGCCGCTCGGCGGGCTCGACGCGTCCGACCTGCGCGCCCTCGTACGCCGCCTCCGCACGCGCGAGAAGGGCGCCGCCGACGCCTCCGACCGCCGGACCTCGCGCGAGCTGCTCCGCCTCGCCGTCGTCGAGCCGGGCTTCCTCGAGGGCCTCGACGGGCCCGATGTCGAGCGCGCGGCCGCCCTCGCCACCCTGCTGGGCGAGGGTGCGCGGATGCTGGCCGAGCGGGCCGGTGTCGAGGACGTCCTCTGGCACCTGTGGTCCGGCACGACGTGGCCCCAGCGACTGCGACGCCAGGTCGACGGCGGGGGAGCGGGTGCCCGGCGCGCCCACCGCGACCTCGACGCGATCGTGGCGCTGTTCGACCTCGCGTCCCGCGCGGTCGACCAGCGCGACCACGTCGGCGTCGCCGCCTTCTTCGCCAGCGTCGTCGCCCAGCAGCTGCCCGCCGACACCCTCGCCGAGCAAGGGGTGCGGGGCGCCGCCGTACGCCTCCTGACCGCACACCGCTCCAAGGGGCTCGAGTGGGACCTCGTGGTGGTCGCCCACGCGCAGCAGGAGGGCTGGCCCGACCTGCGCCGCCGGACCACCCTGCTCGGCGCCGACCGCATCGGGGTGGACGCCTCCGGGCACCCCGACCTCGTCCCGCCCGTGACCACGCGGGCGCTGCTGATGGAGGAGCGCCGGCTCTTCTACGTCGCGTGCACCCGCGCCCGACGGCGCCTCGTCGTCAGCGCGGTGCGCTCGCCCGACGACGACGGCGAGCAACCCTCGCGCTTCCTCGAGGAGCTCGGCGTCACCATCGACCACCAGGACGGCCGGCCGCCGCGCCCGCTGTCGCTGGGTGGACTGGTCGCCGAGATGCGCCGCACGGCGGCCGACCCCGCGACCTCGCCGGCCCTGCGCGAGGCGGCCGCCCGTCGGCTCGCCGCGCTGGCCGCCGAGGAGGTCGACGGCCGCCCGCTCGTCCCGGCGGCCGACCCCTCCAGCTGGTGGGGCACCCGCAGCACCACCCGCTCCGTGGAGCCGATCCGCGACCCTGACGGCCCCGTGCCGATCTCGGCCAGCATGCTCGAGTCGATCCTCGTGTGCCCCGCGCAGTGGTTCTTCGAGCGCGAGGCCGGCGGGGTCTCGGCGGTCCACCAGTCCGCCAACCTCGGCCAGGTCCTCCACGCCCTCGCCGAGCGCGTCGCGATCGGCGAGCTGCCGGCCGAGGTCGAGCCCCTCATGGCCGAGGTCGAGGCCGTGTGGGACCGGCTCGCCTTCCGTACGCCGTGGTCCCGCCAGCGTGAGCTCGCCCGCATCCGCAAGGCCGTGGCCCGCTTCGTGCAGTGGCACCTCGACAACCCGCGGGAGTTCCTCGGAGCCGAGCAGCGCTTCCAGAGCGTCGTCGACGTCGACGGGCGACCGGTGCGGCTCACCGGGTTCGCCGACCGCCTCGAGATCGACGACGCCGGTCGCGTGGTCGTCGTCGACTTCAAGAGCGCACGCACCGCCCCCACCGGCCCCGCCGTCGCCGGCAACCTCCAGCTCGCCCTCTACCAGTACGCCGTCGACTCTGGTGCTCTCGACGACCCGGCCGACCGGTCGTTCACCTCCGGGGGTGCCGAGCTGGTCCAGCTCGGCATCGACGACGACTCCGCGACGGCCAAGGTCCAGGCCCAACCGCCCCACGCCGACGACGGTGCCGAGCGGCTCGCACTCCGCGCCGGACTGGCGCGGGCCGCCGACCTCGTCCGCGCCGAGACCTTCCCCGCCACGACGGGGGCCCACTGCCGGGACTGCCCGTTCACGGCGATCTGCCCGGCCAAGGGCGCAGGGAGCGTGACCGTCCAGTGACCCAGCCAGCCCAGCCCACGCAGTCGGCCCCGCGGTTCCGGCCGGTCCGGCTCGACACCCCCGAGGACCTCCGCGCCCTCATGGGCGCCACGCACGCCGCCAGCGACGAGCAGTGGGCCGCGATCACCTCCCCGCTGCGACCCACGGTGGTGGTGGCCGGCGCCGGCAGCGGCAAGACCACCCTGATGGCGCAGCGCGTCGTGTGGCTCGTCGCCACCGGCAAGGTGCGGCCCGAGGAGGTCCTCGGCCTGACCTTCACGACCAAGGCCGCGGCCGAGCTCCGCCAGCGCGTCACCGCGGCGCTGGGCGCGGCCGGGCTGCTCGACCGGTCGGTCGTCGCCGAGGGCGAGGACGTGCTCGAGCCCACCGTCGCCACCTACCACGCCTACGCCGCCAACCTCCTCACCGACCACGGCCTCCGGATCGGCCACGAGCCCGACACCCGCGTCGTCTCCGACGCCTCGCGCTACCAGCTCGGCGCCCGGGTCATCGAGCGGTTCACCGGCCACATCGAGCTGCTGACCGACCACCCGGCGACCGCGATCCAGAACCTCCTGGCCCTCGACGGCGCGATGAGCGAGCACCTCGTCGACGCCGACGACGTGCGGCGCGTGGACGAGGAGGCTCGTCGTGGCTTCGAGCGGGCCGTCGCCGAGGAGCAGGCCGGCAAGGCCCGCAAGACCTACCTCGAGCCGCCGGCCAAGGCGATCAACGCGATCGACCGGCGCGCCGAGCTGCTGCAGCTCGTCACCGGCTACCGGCGCCTCAAGGCCGACCTGGGGCTGATGGACTTCGGCGACCAGATCGCGCTCGCGGCCCGGCTCGTGGAGGACCAGCCCGAGGTCGGCGAGCTCGAGCGGGCGCGCTTCAAGGTGGTCCTCCTGGATGAATACCAGGACACCTCCGTCGCGCAGGCCACGATGCTGGCGCGACTCTTCTCCGGTCCCGACCCCGACCACGGGCTCGGCCACCCGGTGATGGCCGTCGGCGACCCCAACCAGGCGATCTACGGCTGGCGCGGAGCGTCGGTCTCCAACATCCTCAACTTCGCCGACACGTTCCCGGCCGCCGACGGCGAGCCGGGGCGGCTGCCGCTCACGGTCAACCGCCGCTCCGACCGCCACATCCTCGACGTCGCCAACCGGCTCGCCGAGCCGCTGCTCGCTGCCTACGGCGACAAGGTGGCCCGGCTGCGCGCCGCCGACGGTGCCGCCGACGGGCACGTCGAGGCCCACGTCTTCGAGCGCTCGGCCGACGAGCTGGCGTGGCTGGCGACCGAGGTGCAGCGGGTCCACGAGGCTGGGACCGCGTGGTCCGAGATCGGGGTGCTGAGCCGCGACAACGCGCAGGCCGAGGAGGTCTACGACGCGCTCACCGCCGCGGGGGTCCCCGTCGAGATCGTGGGCCTCTCAGGACTCATCAGGCTGCCCGAGGTCGCCGAGGTCGTGGCGACCCTGACACTGATGCACGACGTGACGGCCAACTCCTCGATGCTCACCCTGCTGACCGGTCCGCGCTGGGCGATCGGTCCGCGCGACCTGCGCCTGCTGGCCGAGCGCGCCGCCGAGATCGCCGGCGTGCGCGGCCGCAAGGAGACCGCCTCGATCGCCGACCAGCTGCTCCAGATCGCCGACGGCATCGACGCCTCCGAGCTGCCGGCGCTCAGCGACGCCGTCGAGTCGCCGGGCGAGGCGGCCTACTCGCCCGAGGCGCTCGACCGGTTCGGCCTGCTCGGCGCCGAGCTGCGCCGGCTGCGCGCCCACGTGGGCGACCCGCTCCTCGACGTCGTACGCCGCATCATCGACACCACCGGCGTCGACGTCGAGCTCGCCTCGGCGACCTCGCCTGCCGCCGCCGCGCGCCGCGACAACCTCGACCGCTTCGTCAAGGCGGTCGCGGAGTTCCAGTCGGTCGATGGCGACGTCACCCTGCCCGCGCTGCTGGCCTACCTCACCGCCGAGGACGACCAGGGCAACGGCCTCGACGTGGCCACCCCCACTGCCGCCGACTCGGTCAAGCTGCTCACCGTCCACCGCGCGAAGGGCCTCGAGTGGTCGTCGGTCTTCTGCGTGGGAGTGGGGGAGACCCGGTTCCCGAGCAACCGCTCCCGCACCCTTTGGACGTCCTCCCCGGCGGTGCTGCCGGCTCCGCTGCGCGGCGACCGGGCCGACCAGCCGCAGCTCGCCGGTCACGACAAGTCAGCCCTCGACGCCTACCGCGCCGCGACCAAGGCGCACGACGCCGAGGAGGAGCTCCGGCTCGGCTACGTCGCCTTCACCCGGGCGGCACACCACCTCAGCGTGACGTCCTACGTCTGGGGCCAGCGCTCCACGCCCTTCGGCGCCTCCGACTACCAGGGAGTGGTGCGCGACCAGCTCGAGGACTGGGGCCGGCCGGTGGAAAGGTGGCTGGAGAAGCCGCCGCCCAAGTCGCCCAACCCCAACGACGACGTCGACACCTCACGCCCGTGGCCCGTGCCCGGCACCGGCGAGGAGGCGCGCCGACGCCTGGCCGCCGCCGACCTCGTACGCTCCGTCGATCCCACCGCTCCCGACGACGAGCTCGACGTGGTCGAGGCCGCCCGGGTGGCCGAGTGGGACGACGACCTGGCCCAGCTGCTCGCCGAGGCCCGTGCCGAGCGAGCCACCACCCTCGACCTCCCGCTGCCCGGCAGCCTGTCCGTCACGTCGCTGGCCCGGCTGCGTGACGACCCTGACGGGTTCGCCGCCGAGCTCGCCCGGCCGATGCCGCGACCGCCCGCGCCGGCCGCCCGCTTCGGCACCGCGTTCCACGCCTGGGTCGAGCACCGGTTCGGCCAGCAGGCCCTGATCGAGCCCGACGAGCTCCCCGGTCGCGCCGACGCGGGCATCGACGACGAGGCCGACCTCGGCGAGGTGGTCAAGCGGTTCGAGGACGGCCCCTTCGGCGACCGTGCCCCCCACGCGGTCGAGGCACCGTTCGCGCTCGTGCTCGCCGGCCAGGTCGTCCGCGGCCGCATCGACGCGGTCTACGCCGAGCCGGAGTCCGCGGGCGGGGGCTTCCTCGTGGTCGACTGGAAGACCAGCCGCCACGAGACCGCCGACCCGCTCCAGCTCGCCCTCTACCGCCTCGCCTGGTCCGAGCTCACCGGCACGCCCCTGGAGCACGTACGCGCCGCGTTCCACTACGTCCGCACCGGCCGCACCGTCGAGCCGGCCGACCTTCCCGACCGCGCCGAGCTCGAGCGGTTGCTCTCCGAGGTCTGAGCCCCCGGTCCTGGTTCGCCGGGCGGTGCCCCAGCCACGTTCCGTACGCCGCGAAGGTGGCTCCCGCACCGCCCGGGGGCGTGTCGTACGCCGGCTCGCGCGCCAGCGGTGGGTGAGACATGTTCCGAGCCCGCAGAACCTGCGCCACTCACCGCCGGGAGCGTGTCGTACGCCGGCGCGCGGGCCAGCGGTGCCCAGCCACGTTCCGTACGCGCGAACGTGGCTCCCGCACCGCCCGCAGGCGCAGCGCCTCTCGGTCGATCAGCCCAGCGCGGCGGCGAGCGCGATCTCGACCATCTCGCCGAAGGTCTGCTCGCGCTCCTGCGAGGTCGTCTCCGCGCCGGCGACGATGTGGTCGGAGACCGTGCAGATCGCCAGTGCGCGCCGGCCGTGCTTGGCGGCGAGGGTGTAGAGCGCGCTCGCCTCCATCTCCACGGCCAGCACGCCGTACTTCACCATCTCGCCCAGCAGCTCGGGGCGGGAGGGGTAGAACGAGTCGCTCGAGAAGATCAGCCCGACGTGGAACGGCGAGCCGCCCTCCCGCGCCTCGGCGGCCTCGACGGCACCGCGCAGGAGGCCGAAGTCGGCGACGGGCGCGTAATCGATGCCGTGGAAGGTGATCCGGTTCATCGAGGAGTCGGTGCACGCACCGGAGGCGATGATGACGTCTCGCACGCCGACCGAATCGGTGACCGTCCCGCACGACCCGACCCGTACGACCGACCGCACGTCGTAGTCGGTGAACAGCTCGTTGACGTAGATCGCCATCGACGGCTGGCCCATGCCGGAGCCCTGCACGGAGACGGGATGCCCGTTCCAGGTGCCGGTGAAGCCGTACATCCCCCGGACCTCGCTGTAGCAGCGGGCGTCGGTGAGGAAGGTCTCCGCGATCCACCTCGCCCGGAGCGGGTCGCCGGGCAGCAGGACGGTGGGGGCGATGTCGCCGGGCTGGGCGCCGATGTGCGTGCTCACGGGGCGCGACGCTACCGGCTAGCGTTGCGCGTCGTGAGCACCGAGCGCCCCCTCCCGCACGTCGCCCTCTCCGCCCACGCCCACAACCGGATGGGCCTGCGGCGCACCGACGAGGCCTGGCTGGCGGCCTGCATGGCCGACCCGGCGACCCGGGTGCTGGTGGTGGCTGGCAACCGGCTGCGCCCGGTCGACGGCGCCGTCGAGTGGGTCGCCCCGGACCAGGCCCCTGACGGGACGCTCGTCCTGCTCGGGGAGGCGGACGACGTCGTGCACCTCGCCGTCATCGTGGCTCCCGGGAAGGCAGCGGGTGCTCCCGAGGAGTGGGTCCCGCTGCGCTCGGTGCTGGCGGTGCTGGCGGAGCACGCTCCGCACCAGGCGCCGCTGCTGATGCACGCCATCGGGCTGGCGGAGTGGCACCACGCCACCCGCTTCTGCCCGCGCTGCGGCGGCACCCTCGTCAGCCGCGCCGCCGGCCACGAGCTGCGCTGCACGCAGTGCGACCGCGCCCAGTTCCCGCGCACGGATCCGGCGGTGATCATGGCGATCACCCACGGCGAGGGCGACGACGAGGCCATCCTGCTGGGTCGCAACACGGCGTGGCCAGCCGGCCGCTGGTCCACGCTCGCCGGGTTCTGCGAGCCGGGGGAGACCCTCGAGGACGCCGTGCGCCGCGAGGTCCAGGAGGAGGTCGGCGTACGGGTGGGCGAGGTCCGTTATTTCGGCAGCCAGCCGTGGCCGCTCCCGGCGAGCCTGATGCTCGGCTTCACCGGCCGGGCCCTGACGACGGAGATCGACGTCGACGGCGCCGAGATCGAGGAGGCCCGCTGGTGGACGCGCTCCGACCTCGAGGCGGCCGCCCGCGCCGGTGAGCTCGTCGTGCCGCGCGGCATCTCGATCTCGTCCTCGCTCATCGAGACCTGGTACGGCCGGCCCCTCGACGGTCCCGGCTGGGACTGAGCGGGGCCACTCCGAGCCAGCTCAGAGTCAGGGTGCGGTCGGGTCGCTGATGTCGACCGGCGCGGACGGGAGCCCGTCGCGCAGGAGCGCCGCGAGCAGGTCGCCCAGCGTCGGGGGGAAGACGGTCTCCGTCGTGGAGCGCAGGTCGTCCACGCTCCACCACCGGAACCCCAGCAAGCTACGGACCTCGTAGTCGGTCAGCTGCGCCGGCTCGGCGTCGAAGTGCGCCACCCGGTGCAGGAGCCAGTCCTCGTGGACCTCCACGGTCCGGCCGTCGAAGCGGTAGGTGTGCTCGCGCGTCCACACGTGGTCCCCGGGCGGCAGCACGGCCAGGCCCGTCTCCTCGTACGCCTCGCGTCGCGCCGCCTCGTCCGGCGACTCGCCGGGGTCGACGCCCCCGCCGACGGGGTACCAGCTGCGCAGACCCGTGCGCGGGTCCGCCGCGTGGACCAGGAGCACGCGGTCGTGCTCGTCGAGCAGCAGGAGCTTGACGCTGGCCCGGGGCACGCGGCAGCAGGTCAGTCGCAGCTGTCGCAGATGCCCGTGGCGGGCACCGCGATGAAGCAGCGCGGGCACAGCGTGTCCGGCTTGTCGCTGGCGGCGACGCGCGTCGGCCGCGGGGTACCCGTGCTGCGGGCCGTCGTGCTGCGCGTCGAGGTCGAGCGCGTACGCGGGGTGCTGGCCCGCGTGCCGGGCACCCGCTCGCTCGGGGGCGAGTCGTCGCGGATGTCGAAGCCCAGCCGCGTCAGCGCCTTGCTCGCGCCCGCGGAGCCGCCGGGGATGTCGGCCGGCGTGAGCGTACGACCGGTCGCGAGGCCGTGGGCGATGCCGGCGATCGCCGCGGCGTCGTACTCCCTGCCGCGGTGGAGCAGGACGTGCGTGGAGACGCCGCCGCGCACCAGCATGTAGTTGGCCCCGCCTGCCGCGTCCCAGGTCTCGATGGCGGTGAGGACGTGGTCGCGGTCGATCGAGTTCAGCAGTGACACGACGTCAGGCTAACCCCGGAGCATCCAGCCGCTCACGCGAGGGCGGCCAGCTTGTCCTTGACCTGCGCCACGGACGGGTTGGTGAGCGTGCTCCCGTCGGCGAACAGCAGCGTCGGCACGGTCTGGTTGCCGCCGTTGGCCTGCTCGACGGTGAACGCCGCCTCCGGCTCCTGCTCGATGTCGACCATCGAGAACGCGATGCCCTCGCGGTCGAGCTGGCTCTTGAGGCGGTGGCAGTAACCGCACCAGGGCGTGGTGAACATCGTGAAGGTCATGGGATGGAGTGTCCCCTCCGGCGTCTAGGGTGAAGAACAAGGGTCAGACAGCCCTCTCAACCACGATCCCCCAGGAGTTGTTCCGTTGCTCGAAGCGCTGGACCCCGAGCAGCGACAGGTCGCCGAGGCGCTGCGCGGACCGGTGCGCGTCCTGGCCGGGGCGGGCACCGGCAAGACCCGTGCCATCACCCACCGCATCGCCCACGGGGTGGCGCAGGGCGTCTACGCGCCGACCGAGGTCCTCGCGCTCTCCTTCACGACCCGGGCAGCGGGCGAGATGCGCGAGCGGCTGCGCTCCCTCGGCGCCCCCGGCGTGCAGGCCCGTACGTTCCACTCCGCCGCCCTGCGCCAGCTGCGGTTCTTCTGGCCCCGGGTGCACCAGCGCGAGCTGCCCGAGCTCACCGAGTCCAAGCTCGGCATGCTCGCCCTCGCCGCCCGGCGCCAGCGCCTCGGCGTCGACCAGGCCACGCTGCGCGACCTCGCGAGCGAGATCGAGTGGGCCAAGGTCTCCAACGTCAGCCCCGACTCCTACGCCGCGATCGCGCGCACCCGCGGTCGGGCCGTCTCCGGGATGGATCCGGAGGTCGTCGCCCGCGCCTTCGACGCCTACGAGGAGGTCAAGCGCGGACAGGGCCGCATGGACATGGAGGACGTGCTGCTCTTCGGTGCCGGCCTCCTCGCCGACAACGAGGCCGTCGCCGCCCAGGTCCGCCGACAGTACAAGTGGTTCGTCGTCGACGAGTTCCAGGACGTCTCCCCGCTCCAGCAGGCGCTGCTCGACCTCTGGCTCGGCGGTCGCGACGAGCTGTGCGTCGTCGGCGACCCCGCCCAGACGATCTACTCCTTCGCCGGCGCCGACGCCCGCTACCTGCGTGAGTTCACCCAACGCTTCCCGGCCGCGACCAGCGTCGAGCTCGTCCGCAACTACCGCTCGACCCCCGAGGTCGTCGCCGCGGCCAACCAGCTGCTCGCCGGCACCCCCAGCAAGGGCGTCGACCTCGTCGCCCAGCGTCCCTCCGGCGCCCGGATCACCTGGCGCGAGGCTCCCGACGAGGTCGCGGAGGCCGACGCCGTCGCCGAGCGGGTGGCCGCACTGCGCGCCTCCGGCACCCCCGCGAGCCGGATGGCGGTGCTGCTGCGCATCAACGCCCAGTCCGAGCGCTTCGAGGAGGCGCTGGCGGCCCGCGGCCTGCCCTACGTCGTACGCGGCGCCAAGCGCTTCTTCGACCGCGCCGAGGTGCGGCAGGCGATCACCCTCGTCCGCGGCGCCGCGCGCAGCGGCGAGGCGTCGGGCGCCGTCGCGGACGCGGTCGTGGCGGTGCTGTCACAGATGGGCCACTCGACCGAGCCCCCGGAGGGCAGGGGAGAGGTCCGCAACCGATGGGAGTCGCTGCAGGCGCTCGTCGACCTTGCGACCGAGTTCGGCCGCGAGCGACCCGAGGCGGGTGTCGGCGACTTCGTCGACGACCTCGACCGTCGGGCGAGCGAGCAGCACGCACCGGTGGCCGACGCGGTCACCCTCGCCACCATCCACTCCGCCAAGGGCCTGGAGTGGGACGCCGTGTTCGTCGCTGGCATGCACGAGAAGATGATGCCGATCTCGCAGGCGCAGACGCCGGCCGAGATCGAGGAGGAGCGTCGTCTGCTCTACGTCGCGATGACCCGGGCCCGCGACGAGCTCGCCGTGTCGTGGGCGACGGCCCGCGAGCCCGGTGGTCGGTCCAACCGCGGCAGCTCGCCCTTCGTCGCGCCCCTGCTCGACGGGGTGCCGGGGGTGTCCGGCCAGCGTCGCGAGCGCAGCCGCCGCAACCGCGCCGCCATGCACTGCCGCGAGTGCGGCACGGCGCTGTCCACGGCCGTCGAGAAGAAGACCGGCCGGTGCGCCGACTGCCCGGCCTCCTACGACGAGGCACTCTTCGAGCGCCTGCGCGCGTGGCGGCTCGCCCGCGCCACCGAGGACAGCGTCCCCGCCTTCGTGGTGTTCACCGACGCCACCCTCCAGCTCATCGCCGAGCACGTCCCCAGCGACGAGAAGGGCCTGCGCGCGATCAGCGGCGTGGGTCCCGGGAAGATCGCGAAGTACGGCGACGACGTGCTCGCGCTGGTCGCCGGGGAGGCCGTCGGAGCCGTCTCCGAGAAGAATTCTCCGTAATACCCATAAAATGGTTTGCCCCTGACGATGTGAGGGGTCTAACGTTCCCTTCACAACAACCCATGCGCATGGGATCGCTGACAACGATCCGCGCCCGATGCCCCGAAGGAGGTGGCCCCCATGGAGAACTACACGAAGACGATGACGGCTTGGACGCCGTCCTTCGGCATGTCCACGCTCGGCCGCCCCTGCGCGCACACGCGCGCCTTCGGTGCCGGTGTGGTGGCTGTCCAGGGCGACGCCGCCGCCATCGTTCGCATCAAGGGCGATTTCCCGGGTCCTCCCGCCTGGAGTCCGTCGACATAGGTCACGCACCTACACCGGCAGCCTCCAGGCCGCGGAACCCGAACCCCGGGATCCGCGGCCTTTCTGTTTGTCCCAAGCGTCATCACACCCGCGATCAGGTCAACGAGAAGGAGGTGAAACACATGACCATCAGCGTTCTCGACCGCACCCGAGCTGCCGACAAGACCGAGGTGGAGCCCCGGGCCCCGCTCGGAGCACTGCACGACGCAGCTGCCGGAGTGGATGAGGAGTTGCTGCCCTGCCGCGTCAACGACGCAGAGCTGTGGTTTGCCGAGTCCCCCGCGGACGTGGAGGCCGCCAAGGCCCTCTGCATCGACTGCCCCGTGCAGGCGATGTGCCTCGACGGAGCCCTCGAACGGCGTGAGCCGTGGGGCGTCTGGGGAGGCGAGCTCTTCCTCCAGGGCGTGGTGATCCCGCGCAAGCGGCCGCGAGGCCGGCCCCGCAAGTCCGACCAGACCGTCCAGGTCGCCTAGACCGGACAGCACCCAGTCGAACGGGGCCCGCGCAGGCGCCACCGCTCAGTCAACTCCGAGGAAACACAGGAAATACACCGATGAAGACCTACCGAAATGGACGCAACGACATGAATCTCATGCATGAAGAACTCGCTCGCGCGCAAATGTCCGCGCGCCTGGGAGAGGCGCACGAACTACGGCGCGGCCACCACTTGGCCATGGCCCGCCGGATGAGCCGCAAGGCCGAGCAGGCCGCGCAGCAGGCGCGTCTCGCCCTCGCTCGCGCGATCTGATCCACCCCTCGGGGGAGGCTCTCACCCTGATCGCGGGTGAGCACACAACAGTGAGCCGGTACGACGTCACGATGACGACGTACCGGCTCACTGTTGTTCCGGGACCACTGCCGGCTGCCTGCGGGCGGAGTAGCCTCGAGGGGTGAGCGAGCTCGTGACCTGCGACTTCTGCGGCACCGAGGCGCCGGAGGACCGGACGCTGACCTGGAGCACCGCGGTCGAGCGTGGGCGCAAGCAGGTGTTCTGCGACACCTGCTCGCGCGACAACCTGCGAGCGATGGAGGGCAAGCTCGACAGCGAGTGGTGGTGACCCGCGCTCAGGCGGTCTCGAACCACGCGCACCCGCAGTAGGGGTGCCGCTCCCACCGGCGGGCGGTCGGCAGGGGATCGTGGTCGTAGCGCCACGACATGAGCCAGGAGTGCGGCGGCTCACTGCGCGCCCAGGCGCCCAGGTCGCGGGCCGCGGCGCCCGCCGCCAGGGCGAGCAGTGGTCGCGGCGGCTCGCCCGGGCAGGCCGGCGGACCCGCGTCCAGGACCGCCGCGGCGACACATCGCGCGCACGGCCCGACGCCCGGCAGGGACCACGGGCCCACCTCGACGGCGTACGGCTGCACCGCCACCAGCAGGTGGGGGAGCGAGGCGACGCTCCAGTCGTCCACGACCGGGGACACCAGTCGGCCGGGGCTGACGGCGACGCCCACGGGAGCCGCGTCGTCGACGACGACACCTGCCGCCGCGAGCGACGCGACGACGACGTCGTGCCAGGCGGCGGGGCAGTCGAGCTGCGCCCGGACCGGGGCGCGGTCGGAGGTGGCGTACGCGGGAGGTCTCACGCCTCCGACGGTGCCACGGGCGGTGCCGCGGTCGAGCGTCGTCCACAGGACAAATGCGAGCGGCGGCGCCACCCGGGTGGGTGACGCCGCCGCTCGGTGCTCACGGGGTGAGGCTCACGCCTTGCCGAGGATGCGGTTCAGGTTGGTACCACAGACCGGGCAGACGCCCTTGGCCATCTTGGTGCCCTTGTCGTTGACCTTGATCTCGCCCTCCGCCTCGCGCTTCTCCTTGCACTTGACGCAGTAGAACTCGCCGCTCCAGGTCTCCGCCATGACGGCCTCCTTGCTTGTTTCTTCGTGGTCGTCGCGACGGGGTAGTCGAAGGGGAAGCCCGCCGGGGAACCCTGGCCTGCCAGCGCTCCATCCGCGACCCTACGCCACGCTCGGCCCACGCTCACGCACCACACGCGCTGAGCGTGAAACCGCCTGACGCCACGCTCAGCCGCCTCAGTACCCTCGGGCCATGCCCGACCACACCTCAGACCACACTGCAGAGCCCACCCCGGCGCCCACCCCGGCGCCCACCCCGGAGCTCCGTCACCTCCGTCTCGAGCGCCCGTCCGAGGGGGTCGTCCTGCTCACGCTCGACAACCCCGGGATGCGCAACGCGATGAGCGACGAGATGACCGCGTCGTGGGTCGCGGCCATCGACGAGCTGGCCGCCGACCGAACGGTGCGCGCCGTCGTCGTGACCGGCGAGGGGAGCGCCTTCTGCTCCGGGGGCAACACCTCGTGGATCGCCAGCGAGCCCGACGCGAGCGTCGACCACCTGCGCTCGCGGATGCTGCCGTTCTACCGCGCCTGGCTCTCGATCCGTCGCCTCGAGGTGCCGACGATCGCGGCGGTCAACGGGCACGCCATCGGAGCGGGCCTGTGCCTGGCGCTCGCGTGCGACATCCGGTACGCCGAGGCCGGGGCGAAGCTCGGCCTGCCGTTCAACAAGCTCGGCATGCACGCCGGCATGGCCGGGACGTGGCTGCTGCCCGACGTGGTCGGCCCCGCGCACGCGCGCGACCTGCTGCTCACCGGGCGCGTGGTGGAGGCCGACGAGGCCCTGCGCCTGGGCCTCGTCTCGCGTGTCATCGACCCCGACGCGTTCCTCGACGAGGTGCTCGACACCGCGGCCGGCATCGCGGCGACCGCACCCATCGCGGCCCGCCTCACCAAGGTCGCGCTCGCGGACGGCGGTCACGCCGACTTCGAGTCGGCCCTGCAGTGGGAGGCGCTGGCACAGCCGATGACGCTCGCGACCGCCGACCTCCAGGAGGGCATCGCCGCCGCCCGCGACAAGCGGGCGCCGCGGTTCCGCGGGGAGTGAGACGAGGAATGAGAAGGGGCCCCGCAGCCTTCGACGCCTGCCTTCCCCTGCTGACGTCGAGGAGCCGTGGGGCCCTTCTGCTGCGCAACGCTAGGGCCGACGCGGGGAGCGGTCAACGAATCGGCGTCCACCCCTGTGGACAGGGCTGTGGACAGCATGTGCACGCCGCCGCGGTGGTCGTGGAGGACGACGCCCGGTGTGGGGAGGGTCCTGTGGGCGACACGCCCGGCCGCAGCGACGTACTGTGCGGGTGACCAGCGGGTTCGACGACCCTCAGGGTGTGGAGGAGAAGAAGTTGGGTGAGGAGTCGGCATCCGCGGCGCGCGGACCGGTCGCCACGCTGCGGCGCATCGCGTTCCTGATGGAGCGCCAGCGCGAGGAGACTCGCCGGATCGAGGCGTTCCGCAACGCTGCGCGCACCATCCTGCCGCTGCCCGAGGACGAGGTACGCCGCCGTGCGGAGGCCGGCACGCTGACCGAGCTGCCCGGCATCGGGCCCAGCACCGCCGCCGTGATCACCGACGCCTGCAACGGCGTCGTCCCGGACCGCCTGGTCAGGCTCGAGGCGACGTCCGGACCCCTCGCCCGCGGCGGCGAGCAGCTGCGGTCGCTGCTGCGCGGCGACCTCCACTCGCACTCAGACTGGTCCGACGGCGGCTCGCCGCTGGAGGAGATGGCGATGACCGCCGTGGAGCTCGGCCACGACTACCTCGTGCTGACCGACCACAGCCCGCGACTGCGGGTGGCCAACGGCCTGAGCGCCGAGCGGCTGGCCCGCCAGCTCGGGGTCGTGGACGCGGTCAACGAGCACCTGGGCGGGTCCTTCACCCTGCTCAAGGGGATCGAGGTCGACATCCTCGACGACGGCTCGCTCGACCAGACCCCGGAGATGCTCGGCAGGCTCGACGTCCGCGTGGCCTCGGTGCACTCCAAGCTCAAGATGGACGAGGGTCCGATGACGAGGCGGATGGTCGGCGCGGTGCGCAACCCGCACACCAACGTGCTCGGCCACTGCACGGGCCGCCTCGTCACCGGCAACCGGGGCACCCGCCCGCAGAGCCGCTTCGACGCGAGGGCGGTCTTCACGGCGTGCGCCGAGGAGGGCGTCGCGGTGGAGATCAACTCGCGTCCGGAGCGTCGCGACCCACCCACCCGGCTGCTCGAGCTCGCCCGCGACCTCGGCTGCCTGTTCTCCATCGACTCCGACGCCCACGCTCCGGGGCAGCTCGACATGCTCGACCACGGCGCCGCGCGCGCCACCGAGGCCGGCATCGACCCCGACCGGATCGTCAACACGTGGGAGCGGGACCGCCTGCTGGAGTGGGCCTCGGCCCGGCTCTGACCCGCGCGTCCCGCTGCCGCCGTCGGTGGGGGCGGCTAGGTTCGAGCACATGAGCACGCCGGCCGCCCCGCCCGAGGTGGAGGTGCGCCGCTCGCGCCGTCGCCGGCGTACGGTCTCGGCCTATCGCGACGGAGACCGGATCGTGGTGCTCATCCCCGCGACCATGAGCAAGCGCGACGAGGCGACCTGGGTCGCCGACATGGTCGCGCGCGTCCAGCGGCAGGAGAAGCGCAAGCTGCGCTCGGACGACGACCTGGTGGCCCGCGCCGCCAAGCTCAACGACCTCTACTTCGGCGGGCTGGCCGTGCCGGCGTCGGTGCGCTGGGTGACCAACCAGAACGCCCGCTGGGGGTCCTGCACGCCTGGCGACCGCACGATCCGCCTGAGCGACCGGCTGCAGCAGGTGCCGGCCTGGGTCGTCGACTACGTCCTCGTCCACGAGCTCGCCCACCTGCTGGAGGCCGGGCACACCCCGGCCTTCTGGGCGTGGGTCGACCGCTATCCCCGGGCCGAGAAGGCCAAGGGCTACCTCGAGGGATACTCCGCCGGCGCCCGCCTCGAGCCGCCACCCGGGGTGGAGCCCGACTGACGGCTCCGCACCCGCGCCACCGCGGCGTCGATGAGGACGTACATGTCGTCGAAGGTCGCCGGCAGCGCGTCGACGGGCCACCAGCGCACGTCGAGCGACTCCTCGCTCGTGGTGTGAGCCGTGTCGGGCTCGGCCGTGGCCAGGAAGCGTACGTCGAGGTGGTGGACCGTGCCGCGGTCGGAGCAGAACTCCACGGCGTGCTCGTCGAGCGACAGGGGCTCCTCGTCGAAGTCGAACGACGTCAGGCCCGACTCCTCGACGAGCTCGCGCCGTGCCCCCGCGGCCAGCGACCGGTCGCCGGGCTCGAGGTGGCCGCCGAAGGCCAGCCAGGCGTCGGCCTTGCGGTGGTGGTTGAGGAGCACCGCGCGTGCGTCGGGGGAGACGACGATCGCACCGGCCGTGAGGTGGTCGGGGAAGCACGCCTTGGCCAGGCCGTCCGCGTGCGCGGCGAGGTGGGCGACGTAGCGGTCGCGTAGCGCGGCCTGCTGGGGCGTCGGTGCGACCCAGCTGGACAACGCGGCGACCGCGCTCGCGTGGAGGGCGCTCACTCCGTCGGAGGTGAGTCGGGGCCGGGGTCGGAGCCACCGTCGAGCAGGTCGCGCAGACCGGCGTCGAACTCCTCGTCCGACAGCTCCCCGGGGGCCACCGAGTCCTCGCGGAAGCCCAGCGGGTCGTCGAGGTCGGCGGCGGTCGGGAGCAGCTGCGGCGACATCCACACGCCGTCGCGGGCCTCCGTGCCCTGGCGGGTGCGCAGCGAGCCCCACAGGGTGGCGGCGTCGCGCAGTCGCCGCGGCCGCAGCTCGAGACCGACCAGCGTGGCGAAGGTCTGCTCGGCCGGGCCGCCCGCCGCGCGCCGGCGGCGTACGGTCTCCTGCAGCTTGGCCGCGGCCGGCATCCGCTCGGCAGTGGCCTGGCTGACCACCTCGTCGACCCAGCCCTCGACCAGCGCCAGCGTGACCTCGAGCTTCTCCAGCGCGGCCTTCTGCGCGGCGGAGGGCTCGGGGTCGAAGAGGCCGCCGGCGAGGGCGTCCTGCATCGCAGCCGGGTTGGTCATGTCGACCTCGCGCAGCTTGGCCTCCATGCCGGAGGTGTCGAAGTCCATGCCCGCGCCGTACTCGGCGACCGCCCCGATGAGGTGGTCGCGCAGCCACGGCACGCCCGCGAAGAGGCGCTGGTGGGCGGCCTCGCGCAGCGCGAGGTAGAGGAGCACGTCGTCGGTGGAGACGTCGGGGAGCTCGTCGGCGAAGGCGGTGACGTTGGTGGGCAGCAGCGCCGCCTTGCCGATCGGGCCGAGCGGCAGGCCGATGTCGGAGGCGCTGAGCACGTCACCGGCGAGCGCGCCGAGGCCGCTGCCCACCTGGGAGGCGACCATCGCGCCGCTGGCCTTGCCGAGCATCGCCATCAGCGGGCCGGCGAGCTGCCGCATCTCCTCGGGCATCGCCTGGCCGAGGGCGTCGGTGGCGGACCCGGCGATCGGCTCGACGAGCACCTTCCAGACCGGGATGGTCTCCACGATCCACTCGGCACGCGACCACGCGGCCGTGGTCGTCACGCCGGAGGGGAACTCGGTGGTGGTGTCGAGCCAGTGGTCGGCGAGGCGTACGGCGTCGGCGACGGCGCTCGACTGCGCCGGGCTGACGGCCGGGTCCGGCTCCTGCGCGGCGGAGCGGCGGGCCAGGTCGGTCACGGAGTCCCAGTTGACGGGCCCGTCGTGGGGCGCGAACAGCGACTGCATCTGCGCCATCAGCGCGTTGAGGTCGGGCATGCCGCCGCCGGCACCGAACCCGCCCATCTGGGAGAAGATCTGCTCGAAGGGCGTGCCCTTGAAGGGGTTGTTGTCATCCGGACCCTGACCGGACTGTCCGGGGCTTCCGGGGGTGTCACTCATGCCACCAACCGTACTCAGTCCGCCCAGCACCGGCACCCCTGCTCTCCTAGACTCGTCGGTGTGACCGATCCCGTCCCCGACTCCTCCTCCGAGCCCGCCCCGGATCCCGTACGCCTCGTCGCCATCCGGGACACCCCGCTCGACGTCACCGAGGTCGTCGAGGCGCTCGGCGACGACGGGGCCGGCGGCCTGACCCTGTTCATCGGCCAGGTCCGCGACCACGACGGCGGCAAGGGCGTGACCGCGCTGGACTACTCCGCCCACCCGACCGCGCTCGCGCGCCTCGAGGAGGTCTGCCGGCGCGTGGCGCAGGAGCACGACGTACGCGGGGTGGCGGCGGTGCACCGCGTCGGCGAGCTGCGGATCGGTGACCTCGCGGTCATCGTCGCCACGACGGCCGCGCACCGCGGTGACGCGTTCACCGCCTCCCGCGCGCTGATCGACACGCTCAAGGCCGAGGTGCCCATCTGGAAGCACCAGGTCTTCGACGACCGGACCGAGGAGTGGGTCGGCACGCCGTAGGGCCTCCCCGCTCCGGCGCACGGGGGCGCCTACGCTCGCCGGGTGGAGATCCTGCTCTGGCTCGTCCCCTCCGCCGTCGTGACGGCGGCGGCGATGGTGTGGGTGTCGTGGGCCGGGCGCGACGGCCGCGGCGAGGTCGACCGCGACGTCGCCGTCCAACGTCTCGGCAAGGCCCTCGGCAAGGACCTGCCGGCCGGCACGCGGCGTACGTCCGCTCCGGTCCGCGACCGCAGCACGGGCATCGCCGTACGCCCCAGCCACGGCGGCGGCGCCGACCGCGGTGCGTCCCGACGCGCCGGCTGAGGACCGGGACGACAGGTCGGGGGTCGGCTGGGTGCCGGCGAGTTGCCGTCGTTTGAGAGAGTTGCGCCCATGAGTCAGCGGACCAGGGCGGGGTTGCTCGCACTGTGCCTGCTGGCAGTGCTGTGGGCGACCGCCGTGTTCGTGCCGCTGCCCTACGTGACCTACTACCCCGGACCGACCGTCGACATCCTCGCCGAGTCCGACGGTGGCGAGATCGTCCAGGTCAGCGGACGCGAGGCCTTCTACGACGACGGCGAGCTGCGGATGACGACGGTCTACGTCAGCACCCCGCAGGAGGACGTCACCCTTCCCGAGCTGCTGCGCGCCTACTTCGACCCCGACGCGGCCGTGTGGCCACGGTCCTCGATCTATGCGCCCGACGAGACCGACGAGTCGAGCGACCGCGAGTCCGAGGCCGCGATGGTCTCCTCCCAGGACACCGCGGTGGCGGCCGCCCTGACGGAGCTCGGCGAGGAGGTCGACCCCGTCGTGGAGGTCGTCAGCGTCACGCCCGGGCTCCCGGCCGACGGCCGGCTCGAGGTGCGCGACCGGCTGCTCCGGGTCGGCGACACCGAGATCACCGACGCCCAGGACGTCGTCGACGCCGTGGACGCGACCGACGAGGGCGAGGCGCTCACCTTCCTCGTACGCCGTGGCAAGAAGGACCTGAGCGTCGACATCACGCCCGAGGAGGTCGACGGGGACCTCCGCATCGGCATCTCCCCGGGGATCGGCTTCGACTTCCCCTTCCGGGTCAGCGTCGACATCTCCGACAACATCGGCGGCCCGAGCGCCGGTCTGATGATGTCGCTGGCCATCTACGACACGCTGACCCCCGGATCGATCACGGGCGGCGCCGACATCGCCGGCACCGGCACGATCACCCCGGCGGGGGAGGTCGGCCCGATCGGCGGCATCCAGCAGAAGATCGCGGCCGCGCGCGACGCCGGCGCCGGGCTGTTCTTCGTGCCCGCCGACAACTGCGACGGCATCGGGGGAGTGGACCCCGGAGACATGCGACTGGCGAAGGCCACCACGATGCACCGTGCGGTCGAGACCCTGGCCGACTGGGTCGCCGACCCCGACACCGAGATCCCGACCTGTGAGGACGCCGCGTCATGACCGAGCTGCCCGACCAGCCGCTGCCCGAGGACCCGGCCCTGGCCGCGGCCGTCCTCGAGATCGAGGCGCACGTGGCCCGGGACGGCTGGGACCAGCCGGCCCGCCTCTATGCCCTCGTCGACACCGCGACCCTCGTCGCGCAGGAGCCGGCGCTCGCGGCGGTGATGTCGATCGACGGCCCCGGCGACGAGGGGTCGTTCACGCCGATCGAGCAGGACGGGCTGCCGCCCGGGCAGGCCCTCGAGGAGGCGCTCCACACGATCGCCTGGCCCGACAGCGTCTCCGGGTGCGCGGCCGTCATCGAGCGCCTGGTGCTGCCGCCCGGCACCGACGACGACATCCCGGACGACCCGACCGCCGCCGAGCTCTATGCCCGCGAGCACCCCGACCGCCAGGAGGTACGCATGGTCGCCGGCGTGACCCGCGCCGGGGCGTCCTACTGCGCCCTCCGGCTGCGCGCCCACGACGACGAGCAGTCGGTGGTCAACGGCACCGAGCTGGTGCCCGGCCTGCTCGAGCTCCTCCATGCGACGTTGCACGACACCCAGACCAGCCCCGACGAGAACCCCTTGAGCAGGCGATGAGCAATCCCTTCGATCGACCCAGCGGACCCGACGGACCGAGCGGTCCCCAGCGCCCCGGCGGTCCCCGCGGTCCCGGTGGCCCCGGTGGCGGCGGTGCCCGACCCGTCGTCGCCTCGCGCCGACCGGGCGCGCTGGTCATCACCGCGATCATCCTGGTGGTCGCCTTCATGCTGCTCAGCGGGTTCGCGTCCTTCTGGACCGAGCGCCTGTGGTTCGACTCGGTCGGCTTCCAGGATGTCTTCACCACCCTCCTCCTCACGCGCATCGGCCTGTTCCTCGTCTTCGCCGGCCTGATGATCGCCACGGTCGCGACGTCGATGTCGCTGGCCTACCGCTTCCGGCCGGTGCTGTGGCCCGGCATGCCCGGGATGCCCGACGACGGGATGGACCGCTACCGCGAGCTCCTCGCGCCCCGCATGGGGTGGGTCATCGCGGGCGCGTCGCTGCTGATGGGCCTGTTCGCGGGTGCGTCGGCGTCTGGCCAGTGGCGCAGCTACTCCCTGTGGCGCCACTCGCAGTCCTTCGGCACCACCGACCCCTACTTCGAGATGGATGCCGGGTTCTACGTCTTCGAGCTGCCGTTCTGGCACTACATCGTCGACTACGTCATGGCGCTCGCCGTGGTCGGTCTCATCGCCTCGATCCTGATGCACTACCTCTTCGGCGGGATCCGGCTCTCGGCGCGCCCCGGTGAGCGCCTCACCAGCGCCGCCCAGGTCCAGGTCTCGGCGCTGCTGGCGGTCTTCGTGCTCGCCAAGGCCGTCGACTACTGGCTCGACCGCTTCGACCTGGTCACCAACTCCGGCTCGATCTTCACCGGCATGGGCTACACCGACGAGAAGGCGGTGCTCCCGGCCAAGGAGATCCTCGCCGGCATCGCCATCGTGTGCGCCCTGCTCTTCCTCGCCAACATCTGGCGACGCACCTGGCTGCTGCCGTCGGTGGGCGTCGCGCTCTTCGCGCTCTCGGCGATCATCCTCGGGCTGATCGTGCCGACCGTCGTCCAGGCGATCCGCGTCAACCCCAACGTCCCGGACCGCGAGGGCGACTACATCAAGGCCAACATCGACGCCACGCGTGCGGCCTACCAGCTCGACCAGATCGACGTCCGCAACGTCGGCGGCACGGCCGTGGCCAACGACGGCCGCCTCGAGGCGCTCGACGGGTTGACCGACGGCATCCCGCTCGTCGACCCGCAGATCGTCAGCGAGATCTTCGAGCAGCAGCAGCAGGTCCGCGCCTACTACTCGGTGCCCAACGTGCTCGACGTCGACCGCTACGAGATCGACGGCACCGACCGCGCCGTCGTGCTCGGCGTGCGCGAGCTCGACCAGAGCGGACTCGCGGAGAACGACCAGAACTGGTCCAACCTCCACACCGCCTACACGCACGGCAACGGCGTCATCGCGGCCTTCGCCAACCAGCGTCCCGAGGACGACTCCACCCAGCAGACCGGCATCCAGTGGGCCGAGGGCGCGGAGGCCGACGAGGACACCCTGTCCCGTCTCGCCGGCGAGGACGGCTACGAGACGAGGGTCTACTTCGGCGAGCAGAGCCCGTCCTACAGCATCGTCGGACTCGACCCCGACGGCGGGCCCGTGGAGTTCGACCTGCCGCAGGGCGACCGCAGCGAGGAGGACGTCGCCACGACGTACAACGGCGACGCGGGCGTGGAGATCGGCAACGTGTTCACGCAGCTGCTCTACGCCGTGCGCTTCGGCGAGCCCAACCTGCTCCTGTCGAGCCGCGTGCACGAGAACTCCAAGATCCTCTACGACCGCAACCCGCGCCAGATGGTGGAGAAGGTCGCCCCGTGGCTGACCGTCGACTCCGACCCCTACCCCGCCGTGGTCGACGGCCGGATCCAGTGGATCCTCGACGGCTACACCGTCACCGACAAGTACCCCCTGTCGCAGCGCGAGTCGCTGGAGGAGATGACCGACGACTCCCTTCAGGAGAACACCGGCTTCCAGACGCTGCCGACCGACGAGGTCAACTACCTCCGCAACTCGGTCAAGGCGACGGTCGACGCCTACGACGGCACCGTCTCGCTGTACGAGTGGGACGAGGAGGACCCGATCCTCAAGGCGTGGAGGCAGGTCTTCCCCGGCGTCGTGCAGCCCAAGGGCGACATCCCCGAGGCGCTCGCGGAGCACCTCCGTTATCCGGAGGACCTGTTCAAGGCGCAGCGCTTCCAGTTCCAGCGCTACCACGAGACCTCGGCGTCGGCCTGGTTCGAGGGGTCGAGCCGCTGGGAGGTGCCCAGCGACCCGCAGCGCACGACCCGGCTCCAGCCGCCGTACCGACTCTTCACCGACACCGGTGACGGTGACACGTGGTCGCTGACCTCGGTCTACGTGCCGCGCGACAAGGAGAACAACCTGGCGGCCTACATGGCGGTCAACAGCGACGCGACGAGTCCCGACTACGGCAAGGTCTCGGTGCTGGAGCTGCCCAACGAGCCCACGGGTGGACCGCTGCAGATCGCCAACACGTTCGCCACCAACGAGGACGTCAGCCAGGCGCTGCTGCCCTACACCACGGGCGACGCGGACCGGGTGCCGGGCAACCTGCTGACGGTGCCGATCGGCGACTCGTTCATGTACGTCCAGCCGGTCTACACGCGACGCGCGGGCGAGTCGAACTTCCCGATCCTGCGCTTCGTGCTCGTGTCCTACGAGAACCGCGTCGGCATCGGCACCACGCTGGTGGGCGCCATCGAGGACGCGCTGACGGCCGACGGGTCGACGGACGGCACGGGCGAGACGCCCACCGAGACGCCCACCGAGACGCCCACCGAGACGCCCACGGAGACGCCGACGGAGGAGCCGACCGAGGAGCCGACGAACACCCCGGGCGAGAACCCGACGCCCGGCGGTGACGCCGACGTCAGCGAGCTGCTCCGCCAGGCCGAGGCCAAGTTCGCCGAGGCCGACGAGGCCCAGCAGGCCGGCGACACGGTGCGGTGGGCCCGCCTGATGGAGGAGGGGCGCGAGCTCGTCGAGCAGGCGGTGCGCCAGCTCGGCTGACCACAGCTCAACGAACTGCGGCCGTACGACGCACCGGGACAGTCCGGAGCCGTCGTACGGCCGCAGTTCTTCTGCGACGGGGCTGCCGGGGCACCCCGATTTGGGCTCTGCCGACCCACCCCTGTAATGTTCTGTTCACCGACGCGGGGTGGAGCAGCTCGGTAGCTCGCTGGGCTCATAACCCAGAGGTCGCAGGTTCAAATCCTGCCCCCGCTACAAAGTTCAGGCGTGGGATCCAGTCGGATCCCACGCCTGAAAGCATTTCGATTTGATCCACCCTCCAGGAACCCTCCACTTTCGGTGCGGGGATGTGGCTCCGCGCCGCGTCCGTCTGAGCCGGTCCCGACTGCTGCCGGTCCTTGCCGATGCCTGCGGTGCCGGATGCGCACCTGAAGTGCATGAGCACCCATCACCTCGAAGGTCTCGACCAGCTCATCAGCATCGACGAGCTGTCCGACTACCTCGGCGTGCCGGTCAAGACGATCTACGACTGGCGGCTGACGGGTCACGGCCCCTGCGCGATCCGGGTCGGTCGGCACCTGAAGTACGCGATCCCGGACGTTCGCGAGTGGCTGGCAACCCAGCGCGAGAGCGCGCCAGGACGGGCTGCGTCCGGGGAGTGACCAATGGCTAGGCCCCGCACGCCGATCGGAACCTTCGGCGACATCGACTTCACGACGCTCGGGCCCGGGCGGGTGCGAGCGCGGACCCGGGTACGCGACTTCGACGGCCAGGTCCGTCGCGTCGAGGCGACGGCGTCGAGCAGGAAGCTCGCTGAGCATCGGCTCAAGGAGAAGCTCGCGCAGAGGGCAACCCATGGCGGCGGCAGCCGCCAACTGACCCCAGACAGCTCGTTCAAGGAGCTCGTGGAGGTCTGGCTCGCCGACTTGGACCTCGAAGGTGGGTTGGCGCCGAGCACCAGGGCCCTCTACGAACGGAACATGCGCCAACTGGTGATGCCGGCGTTCGAGCACTACACCCTCCGCGAGGTCACCATCGGCCGGATCGAGCCGTTCCTCAAGTCGTTGGCCGCGAACAAGAGTTACAGCTATGCGAAGCAAGCGAAGACCGTCCTGAACCTCGCGCTCGGGCTGGCCGCCCGTTACGAGGCGATTCCGAAGAACCCCGTCCGAGAGGCGAAGCGAATGAAGAAGCCGCCGTCTGAGGCGGTCTCGCTCACGCACGACCAGGTCGAGGCGATACGGGCGGCGGCCCGGACCTGGCGTCGCGGCCCCGGTGTTCCCGGCCCACCGCCTGACGGTCAGCTCGAGCAGATCATCGAAGTCATGCTGGGGACGTCCGCCCGCATCGGTGAAGTGCTCGCCATCCGGAAGTGCGACATCGACGTCACCCGCACACCGGCGACGGTCCTCATCTGCGGCACCATCGTCTCTCCGAAGGGACGGCCGACCGTGCGCCAGCCGCACCCGAAGACGACTACCTCGACCAGACTCGTTTCCGTCCCGAGCTTCACGGCGGCTGTTCTGCGGGAGCGGCTCGTCGTCGTTGCTGACGAACCGCCCGACCACCTTCTCTTCTTCAGCCGCAACCGCACGCCTTTGACGACGAACAACGTCCGTAGGCGGCTGCGCAGCGTCCTGAGCGAGGTCGGCATCACGGGCGTCACGCCGCACGCGTTCCGCCGAACCGTCGCCACGGTGGTCGATCGCGCTGGGGGAGCCGAACTGGCTGCGGAGATGCTCGGTCACAGCTCGTCGGAGATCACGAAGAAGCACTACATCGAGCCTGACCGGACCGTGAATCCGCTGACCGCGGAGATTCTCGAATCGCTGGCGCCCCGGCGACGCGTTGACGAGCTGGAGTAGGGCCTTCCGTCGTCGCGGCTGACGCCGGAACGGTCGGCTCACATCCGGGGAACGTCTGGCGCGTTCCCTTTGGTCGGCCGGTGGATGAGCGCGGCATGGAGATTTACTCGGCTCGAGCCCGGCGACGCCACCGCAGGCTCTGCCCGAGGCCGCAGATGTTCACGTGCGGTTCTGATGACCTCGAGGTCGGTGGCGCGGGCGACGGGCACGAAGCGCTCGCGAACCGGGTGGACCAGCCGCCCCTCGCCGCTCACCAGGCGAGGCACCGTCACCCGTTCGACGAAAGCGCCGCGCTCGACACCGGCTTCGAGGACGTCGCTGATGCGTTCGTCGATGCGACGGAACAGTGTCTGGAAGCCACCGAGCATCCTCGGCTCGATCACGGTGTCGGCCGGTAACGCCTTCATGCGGCTGACCGCGTTCGCGCCCTCCGCCGTGGCCCCTGCGCCATTGCCGAGTCTTCCACCGAGGTTGCGGAGCTCGCGCTGGATTCGCGAGTACGTCGCAGTGCGGGCTCGCCATCGCTCGGCGAGTTCGGGATCGACCCGCTCTGCGTACGGGATGAGTTGTGAGGTGAGCAGGCGCTGAGAGTCGACGATCAGGCGCAGGTTCATGGCGTTCGGGAACGACTTCATCCGGACCAGGAGGTTGTGCTCGGCCTGGAGCACTCCGAGGACTCCCGGCTTGGCCGGTCCACGGATCGGCTTGGTCCGCGGGCGCCAGCCGATCTGGTCGACGCTGTAGTCGGGCTGCCCCAGGCTGACGTCGAGCGCCGTAGCGAGTGCTGCCCACCCCAGCCGATCGCAGCCAGCGAGCGACTCCCAGTCGGGCGTGTTCCGGTAGCGACGATCGAGCACGACCAGTGCCTGGCTGATCGCCGCGACGTCGCCCGCGATGGTTCGGGCCTGGGCTGCCGTGAGGCGAACCGCAACGTCGGGCGCCGTGTCGTGCTCGGCGAGTGCCGCGGCCCGTGCCGCCAAGCGCCAGTGCTCGACCACGTCGTTCGAGCTCGGCGTCGCCAGTTCGGTACTGGAAGCGGCCGAAATCGTTGCCTGATCGCGAGCGAGTTCGAGGGCGCGTGCCAGCTCGCTCACCGCTGCGCCGTGCTCGCTCGTCGCCCGGAAGGGGTCCGCCGGCTTCTGCGGGATGTTCAGGAACGTGAGCGGCTGTGCCACACGGATGGCTTGCGCGCACCAGACGACGAGCGCACGCCGGAAGCGCAGGATCTGTTGCCCGACCTCAGCCCGCTCGGCGGATGAGTCTGCGGCGAGCCGGTGCATCACCCGGTGCTGGCGCAGGAGCGCTGCCAACTCCGTACGCATCTGGGCACCGTTCTCGCCGTACATCAGCCGATGTCCAGGTCGTGCGCGTCGACGAGCATCGCCAGGATGAGCTCGACCGACAGGGGGTCGACTCCGTAGTTCTCGAGCTCCTCGACGGCGTTGCTCGCGACGGCGAGCAGGATGTCGCGGTCGTCGGTGAGGTCCTCGGTGTCAAGTGCCGGGCAGTCGTCGCCGTGGACGCGGTCGAGTTCCAGGAGCACGCGCTCGTACGCAGACGACGCAGCGATAGTCAGAGCCTGGTCGGCGAGTGCGGCGACGTACGACCTGGCTTGGGCGAGGGTCTGTGCGTGGGGGAGAAGCATGTTCCCTCCTTCAGGGGTCGGGAATCGACCGTGTGCCGGTGAGCGCTCTTAGGCGCCTTGCGGCGCGAATGCTGTGGACGGACGGGGGCGCGACTTGGCCATGGGAGGGTTCCGGCTCACCCAACGAGCTGCTGATTCGTGATGGCCTCGATCCGGCGACGGCGCAGAACGTCTTCGCGGACGAAGTCGGCGAAGTCCTTGTCGCGGTCGCGGATCTCGATCTCTCCTCCGGCGTCAGCCGGGAGCTCGCCGGGCCACGTGGTCTGCCTAGTCGGGCGGTCGCGGTCGAGCCGAGTGCCGCAGATCGAGACCCAGTCCCGCAGTCGGCTGCGAGCTTCAGCGAACTCCCGCATCCAGCTGATGGGTGCCGACGGCGACGCCGACTCGTGGTAGCAGCTGAGCCAGTGGCAGTGCAGTGCCGAGAGTTCCCAGACGAGCTCGTCGTGGCGGTGCCAGGACGGCGGCACGATGTTCGGCGGGAGCCCGAACGTGCTCTTGAGCCACTGGACCCACTGATCCAGGTCGTGCCACTCGATCTCGGCCTGCTCCGCGTCCAGCAGGTTCCAGTTGATCGGAACCGGCGGTCGCTCCAGGAGATCGTTCACACTGCGGTAGCCGTCAGGGTCGTCGGGCTCGTCCAGGTACGGACTCATGGCCGAGTCCGGTCAGAGGCCGACGGCGGGCGGCTGCGGCACGGCTGTCAGGGACCGGTCGGCAGCGTGCCGGCCGCGCTGGACGAGGTAGTCGGTCTTGTTGACGTTGTGGCCGATCTTGCGGGCGACGAACTCCTCCTTGATGACGCTGCCCTCCCGGCCGTCCACCTCGTACTCGTGGACGTAGCCGCTGGCCACGAACGAGTCGCCCTTGCGGAAGCGGGCGTAGGTCTCGCGGGCGGTGCTCTCGAAGGCGACCATGTCGTGGAAGGTCGGGTCGAGCTTCGTGAAGCTCCCGTCGACCTCCTTGCGCCACTGTTCGATGCCGACGCGCATGCGACAGCACTCGGCTCCGGCCTTGGTGAAGTGCAGTTCGGGTGCTGAGGCGATGAAGCCGACCAGGCTCATCTGGGTGGGAATGGACATTTCCTCTCCTTCCGTCGTTACGGGCGCGGGCGGACCGCCTTCGACGACTAGGTGCTCGGCGGGCGCCGATGCCCTGCCTGGTCGCGAGCGGGGGAGAGGCCGGACGCCAGCTGGCTGCCTAGACTCGCGGCGTGCACAGAGATCTGGATTTGGGGCTGGCGGCGTGATGCCAGGTCGCTGGAACTACCTGGTTTCCGAGACGCTATTCGCGTCCGAATTGGTGACCACGGGTGTTCGCCGGCTCTGCACTGTGCCCGTTCGTGACGACGAATGGCCTGTCGGCCACGACCAGATGTACCCGCTTCACGTTGGCATGCACTCATACGCCAGCGGACTGGAACGCCTGTGCAAGTTGACTATTGCGTGTCACGGGTTCGCCGCTACGGGCGTATTCCCGCCGCTGAGGGGCTTCGGTCACCGCATCGGCGAGCTGCTGGACGCGGTAGAAGGCTTGGACTTCAGCGCCGTCCCTGGCGACCACAAGGCACCGCCCCGCAGTCCGCTCGATGATCTTGATCCTGCCTTGACCGAGACGCTTGAGCGGTTCGCCAATGGCGCCGGGCGATATGAGCATCTGGACTCGCTCTGGAACAGCGAAGCGGACGTGGCAACGCTGGACGCGTGGAAAGACCTGTGCGTTGCGGCGGCACCGTCAGAGCGCGTGCGGCACGTCTTGTCGCTTCGGCAGGCTGTCATGACGGCCGTTCGCGCGGAATGTACGCGCGCCAACCTTGAAGCAT
Organism: Nocardioides sp. BGA-UO-ETr-FS32; assembly: GCF_059567905.1. NCBI lineage: Bacteria > Bacillati > Actinomycetota > Actinomycetes > Propionibacteriales > Nocardioidaceae > Nocardioides > Nocardioides sp. BGA-UO-ETr-FS32. Next base: position 737,403 of record NZ_JCAQOX010000015.1, read on the forward strand.
CAGGGTTCGCGATCCTCGATCCGATCGATTCATTCATCTCCGAACGGTCGACGGCTGTGGCGCTCAAGCTGCTTGAGAAGGCGAGTTGGGTCGCGATGACGCTTGACGCTGTTACCTATTACACGCGTCAGGAGCTGCCGCTACTTGGCGAGGCGGTGCAGGACCTGCGTACGTCCCCGGAATCCTTCTTCCAGTATTCGGTCGCCCAGATCGAGGACGAGCAAGCGACGTTGGAGGAGCTCGAGGCCTACTTCGCGAGCCACGAAGAGCCGGACGACGACTGGTAGGGCGCGGCTCACCACGAGCTCACGTGCGGTCGGTCCAGGCGCGCAGGCGCGTCACGATGGGAGGCGCGCTGCGGAGGAGAATCAAACCGGTTCCGAAGGGCAACGTCCTGATCCGTTCCGGCGGCAGGACCGCCACCCGACGCGCTGAGCGTTGGAGCGAGCGACTGCCGTAGTCGCTGATCGTGACGGTGTCTGAGCGCTCGTCGCGTTCGCCGATGAGTACGGAGAGCTCTTGGAGATCCTTCGACGCGGACGCCCCGCCGAGGATGACCTTCACGATCGAGGCGTCCCAGATCGTGCTGGCGGCGTGGTCACCCCATTTGCTGCGCGCCTGTGAGAGCGACTGGAGGACGGGCATCGTCGTGATGCCGGTGCCGCCGCCCTCCGCCATCAGAACTGGCAGGGAGGGGAGCGGGGCGAGGTTGCCGATCTCGTCGAGCGCCAGAAGAAGCGGGGGATCAACCCGGGCGCCGGTGGAGCCGGCCGCGAGGTGCCGAGCGACTTCAGTGAGATCCTCCAAGAAGGCCGCCACAAGGGGCCACGAAGCTCCAGCACCTGCGCCGGTCGCCAGCAAGTACAGGGTCCCGTTCTGCAGGAGGAAGTCGCGCGGATCGAAGGCGTCGTCTGGGCCGGGACTGACGGCTTTGAGCACGGCCGGATCGGCCAGGCACGCGAGAGCTTGGCTCACCGCCATCCAGATCGAGTCTCGGGTACGCGGGTCAGCGTTGATCATCCCGTCGAGTGCATCCGCCCAACCGGGCGCAGCTTGGGGTCGGCTGGCGAGGACGCCGACCGCATCGGTCGCGGCCGAGGGGGACAGTGACCAATCGAAGAGAGCGCGGGTAGGTAGGTGCTCGATGGCAGCCGCGTGGAGCAATGACTGGAGTGCTGACCGGGCCTTGCCTTCCCAGAAGCCACCGGACTCGACGCCGCCGGCAGAGAGTCCGGTCGTCGATGCGAGACCGGCTGCTCGGATCATCGCCGTGAGTGGCTGCTCGCAGCCGCGGATGGGGGACCAGCGGACCCCGCTCCCGTCGACGATCGGGAGTCCTGCGGTCAGGTGCTGCGGGTCGAAGACCGCTACGGGTCCACGTTCCTTGCGGGCGCTGATGGTGGCGATGATGTTGTCGGGACGGGTGGACGTCGTGACGACGGCACCCGGTGCGTCGAGGATCGCGTTGATGACGAGGTGCAAGCCCTTGCCGGAGCGGGGCGGTCCGATGACCAGGATCGAGTCCTCGACCGACGCCCAGATCTCTCGGCCGCAGCTGCGCCCGAGCAGGTAGCCCACATCCTCCGGCCGCGGCCGGTTGATCGAGGGACGGAGGGTCTCGCCTCGGCGTACGAGCGCTCGCTTCGACGCGACAAGGTCGATGTCGTGGCGGGTGGCGATGCCCTCGGTCTTGTGAGGATCGTTCTTGGCGCGGTGGCGTAGTCGCGCGACGACGGTCCAGGCAAGCCACGCAGCGCTACCGACCAGCGTGAGCAGGGCTGCGACGACGAGCCAGTAGGCCGAGGCCGACAGGTCGGGCGTACCCAGCGCGGAACCGGGGTGTCCAGGGTCAGTGAGGACCCGAAGCCCGCTGGCCATACCTCCGCGGGGACCCGGCTCTCCGGCCAGGATCGTGGCGACCTCTCCGGCGACTCCGAGGGCGAGCCCAAAGCCGAAGAGCGCGATCAGACCCATCAGTGCAAGGTTGACGAGTTCGTCGTTCGCGCCGCGAGCACTCGGGTTCATGCCTCCGCCTCGACTGGCGCGATTGTCAGCGAGGTAAGACCCAGGAGAACCAGCCCGTGGCGTGTTGCGGACACCAGCGCCGGTGGGAGGTTGATGGCTGCATTGCCGTTGGCGTCGGCTTCCTGGTGTGCCACGACGTAGGCGAGAGCGACCTGTTCACCTGGGCGGAAACCGGCGCCGGCAAGTGCCGGTGATGCTGGCTCCGGTTCGGCCTCCAAAGCATCCGGCGCCGCGTCATCTCTGGGAGTCTCGATGTCCGAGTACGTCGTGCCGTCAGCCTCGTGGACTTCGACACGCACCGCAGAGCCGAGGCTCGCAGTGATCTCATCGAGGACCGAGCGGAGGTCGACGCGAGACAACTTTCGATCTTCGGCATGCGGCTGGCCGTCGACTGTGACGTCGAGCCGACCCTCCGTGTCGATGTCGAAGCGGACGGTGGTGAGGACGACTGGGACGTTCATAGTCCGAGGACCGATCCGTCGCGGCGCGCGCCGGTGATGATAGGCGCCGTCCTACCTCGGTGACTGAGTGCCTCTCGATAGAGACCGGGAGGGTTGCCGTCGCCCACCTTCTGGGTGTCGAGCTTGTCGAGGATCCCGAGTGCGGTGGTCCTCACCCGTTCGGCCGTCGACTGGACGACCTCGATCGGCGTCTTGCCGGGGACGCTCGCCGCCCATGTCGAGACGTAGGGGACGGTGTACGACGAGGTGTCGAGCCCGTGCGCTGCACCGACCATCAGGGCGATCGACTCCGCTTCGACCTCAGCAGTTCCGCGGTGCATGGTTGCGTCAGCGGCGAGGTCCGTGGAGATCACGTTCTCCCGAGGAGCGTGCAGGAGGACGTGTCCGAGCTCGTGGGCGAGGGTCTTCACCTGGGCGGCGTCGTCCATGTCCATGCGAATCGAGACTTCGCGGGCGAGGAAGTCGGTCAGGCCATTGGCGCCACCGATCGCAGCCGCGGACGAGACGAGCCGAAGCTCGAACCCGAGCGCGGTGATCTGATCGGCGAGACCGTCCCAGAGGCCCACTGGCGCCTGGCCGTGCAACAGGTTCGGGCGGGGTAGCTCGGGCACGGGATCGCCAACCGTCTGCGAGACGTCCCAGACGTGGGTGTGCTTGAGGCCGACGAGTTTCGATCTCACCGTCTCCCCGGAACCTGGCTCTTCTCCGCGCGACAGACGACGCCACGACGCCGCATCCGACGGGTTCGCGGAGGCGAACCTGGCGGTGACCGGCGCGAGGATCCCGTACCCGTGCTGGCCCTTCTCGACGTGGCGTCCGAGCGAGAGCCACTGGTGGAAACCGGCCACGTACGTCGGCGTCGGTTCGGGCACGCGTCCCTCTTGGAACGCGGAGTAGTGCTGGGCGTAGATCAGCATCGTGTTGTTGAAGCTGCGGGAGCGGAACTGCGCGGCGAAGGTCAGCGCTCGCTTCCAGTCTTCGCCAGTGACCAGCGCGGCGACGGACTCTGTCAGCTGCTGTTGTAGCGCTTCGAGCTTGGCCTCGCGGGCTGCTCGGGCGCGGACCTGAGTGGTCATGACGACGGCCCTCCTGTCATCCGTCCGGTCGTGTCGAAGAGCTCGAGCTCGGCGGGATGCATCTGGTGCTGCACAACGAACGAGCGGTGCTTGATCCGCCACAAGCCTTGGCCGGTGCCGAGCGTGGGGATGAGGGACTGTTCGGTGCCAGTGAGCCCGAGTGCGGCGGCGGTGGCGCCGAGTTGGTCCGACTCTTGGCGGTAGACGATCCGGGTCTCGGCGTTAGCCAGCAGGGAGGACGCGAGGGCACGCATTGCTGAGCCTTGGTCGCCGACGGTGTCCAGGTCGGTGAGCTTGTGGAAGATCAGCATGTTCGCGATGCCGTAGTGGCGTGCCAGCCGCCAGTGTGCGTCCATCCGTCGGAGCAGGGCGGGGTGCGACATGAGCCGCCAGGCCTCGTCGTACACGACCCAGCGCTGGCCGCCGGCGGGGTCCAGGAGCGCTGACTCCATCCACGCCGACGCGCAGGTCATCAGGACCGAGATCAGGGTCGCGTTCTCGGTGACGCGGGAGAGGTCGAGGGAGATCATCGGGAGCGTCGGGTCGAAGGTGACCGTGGACGGCCCGTCGAAGAGCCCAGCGAGGTCGCCGGCGACGAGCCGACGGAGGGCGTGCCCGACGAGTCGCCCGTCCTCGGTGAGGCGGCCATCCGGGTCATCGGCGCGGTCGGGTGTGAGCAGTCTCTCGACGACCATCGGGAGGACGGGTACCTCGGCGTTCTTAACCGTGCGGTCGATCGCGATGTCGACTGCGGTGTGTTCCAGCGGGGTGAGGCGTCGGTCGAGCACGGTTTCGGTGAGCGCACCGACGAGGTCTCGACGGCGCGAGGCGATCTGGCTGGCCCATTGCGCGTCGTCGAGACCGGAGGGGCGGTGACCCTCGTCGAGCGGGTTGAGCCGGTTGGGCATCCCGTGGCCGAGCGCGATGGCACGGCCACCCACGGCTTCCGCTACCGCCGTGTGCTCGCCCTTGGGGTCACCGGGCACGTATACGCGGCGGCCGAACGGGATGGATCGCGTGTAAAGACTCTTGGCGAGGCAGGATTTCCCGGAGCCGACGATGCCGGCGAGGACGAGGTTCGGTGCGGTGATGAGACCGCGGGCGTAGAGGATCCAGGGGTCGTAGACGAAGGAGCTGCCCGAGTACAGGTCCTGGCCGACGAAGACGCCCTCGCTGCCCAGACCGCCTTCGGCGAGGAACGGGTAGGCGCCCGCCAGGGTTGCTGACGTGTCCTGATGGCGTGGTACGCGGAATCGGCCCGGCGTCCGGAGGGCGGCGGGTCCCGCTTCGCCGGCGCGGGGGAGTGTCACCGTTGCCCGCTTCTCGGCGGAGAGCTGCTCAGCCTTGCGCTTCGCTTCGGTACGCCGAGCTTCGCGATCGGCGGACAGGAGCTCTCGCGCGGCCGCCTTGCGAAGCTTGCGATCGTGACGCCGTTCCCGGCCTGGCGAGACGAGGACAGCGGAATGCAGGCGCCCGTCCTGCCACGCGGTCACAGCGACATCCCTGGCTGACTCGATGAGCGCTGGACCGGCGCGAGCGACGGGTAGTCGTGGATGTCGTACGCGATTGTCGCCTCGATCTCGTGCGCCCGGTCCACGCATTCAGCAACCTGATGGATCATCTCGGCGGCGCGGTGAAGCTCCCAGGACTCTCGGTACGACGCTGCGCGCCCGGCGTTGGCATCGCCGTTCATCCACGCCTGCTTGCGAGTTGGCCCGTCGTGGAACTGACCGAGCTGGTGTAGCGACTGGCTCAGCGATGCGAGCGCGGAGCTGACGGCGCCGAGTACGGGATAGATCGACGCCGGGTCCTTGATTGAGCGCGTCGCGTGGGCGAGGCCACGGACTGCTTCCCGGAGCTCGTCAGCGTCGGCGGCCGGGTCGTTGAAGGTCGGCATCGGTGGCTCCTCGTCGATGGTTTGTCATCGATGAGGTGCGCGTGGTGGTCCGCCGTGTCGCCGCGGCTGCTGTCGCCAGCCGACCTACCCTGTCGTAGTGGCCGACCTGACTGTGCCCTGCCCGAACTGCGACACCCTGATGCGCTGGGAGACCTCGCACGAGCGCTGTGACGGCTGCGGCTACATCCGGCCCTGTTGTGAGGGCGCTCCCTCCAACTGAGCCATTGGCTGATCGGGCGACGGATCCTGCTGTCGTGTGTGCCGTAGTCGTGCTGGGGAAATGAGCAGATCCCGCAGGCGTCTCGGGTCACCTGCGGGATCTGGAGCAGATCGTGCCAACGCGCCCGCGTCGCTGTCAGCCGAATTCGGAAATCGTTGCTCCGAAATCTCAACCCTCGCCGGGTCAGAACGCTGCCTGGGCCCCGAAGACGACCAGACCCAGGGCAGCGCAGAGTCCGAGAGTGCGTAGCGGGCTCCACTTGAGCCGGAACATCACGATGAGTGCAACCGCGGTGATCGCGAATGCCAGCGGGTCCCAGGAACTCAGCACCGGCACGTCCAGGTGCAGCGGTCCTGCGTTGATGTCCTGGGTGCGGTCGAAGAGGTTGTGGAGGGCGAAGAAGACCGCCAGGTTCGCGATCACCCCGACGACCGCGGCGGTGATGCCCGTCAATGCTGCCGACAGCGCGCGGTTGCCGCGGAGTCGCTCGACGTACGGCGCGCCGAGGAGCACGAACAGAAAGCAGGGTACGAACGTGACCCAGGTGACCAGGAGGGAGGCGAGGATGGCGGCAACCCAGGGGTCGAAGCTGCCGGGGTTGCGGTAGGCGCCGACGAATGCGACGAACTGCACCACCATGATCAGTGGCCCGGGGGTGGTCTCGGCGAGCGCGAGGCCGCGGACCATCTCGCCCGGGGCCAGCCAGCCGTAGACGTTGACCGCCTGCTGGGCGACGTAGGCGAGGACGGCGTACGCGCCACCGAAGGTGACCACTGCGGCGCCGGAGAAGAACAGGCCCTGGTCGACGAACACGCTCGTCGAGCTGACGAACACCGCGACGGCCGCGACGGGGGCGAACCAGAGCACCAGGCCGAGGGCGATGATGCCGAACGAGCGGCGCTTGGTGGGCAGCTCGTGGTGCAGCATCTCGTCGCTGATCAGTGGCGCCGGACCGTCGTCCGCGCTGCCGTGGCCCTGGGTGGCGGCGAGCTCGGGGATGCGCCGACTCAACAGCCAGCCGAGGAAGCCGGCGGCGAAGACCACGATCGGGAAGGGCACCGCGAAGAACGTCAGCGCGACGAAGGCACTGACCGCCAGGGTCAGGAGCGCGGCATGGTTGAGGGCGCGTTTCGCGACACGGTGCACAGCTTGTACGACGATCGCGATGACCGCGGGCGCGACGCCGGCGAACAGCGCGGAGACCAGGTCTGTCTCGCCGAACTTCACATAGATCGCCGACAGGATGCCCAGGGCGAGCACGCCGGGCAGCACGAACAGGCTGCCGGCGATGAGGCCGCCGCGGGTGCCGTTGAGCAGCCAGCCGGTGTAGATGGCCAGTTGTTGGGCCTCGGGGCCGGGCAGCAGCATGCAGTAGTTCAACGCGTGGAGGAATCGCTGCTGGCCGATCCAGCGCTTCTCGTCGACGAGCTTGTGTTGCATCACCGCGATCTGGCCGGCAGGGCCGCCGAAGGTCTGCAGCGAGATCGAGAACCACGCCTTCGTGGCGTCGCCGAGCGGGATGACGTCGCCGCCGGTGGGGTGGGGGGCGGGGGTCGACGGCACCGGCTCGGCGGTGGGGTCGGGTCTGGTCATGAGGGTTCCTTTCCCAGGAGGAGCTCGCGGCGGAAGAACTCGTAGAGGCCGTCGAACAGCGGCCCGGTGATCTCGAGGACCCGAGGGTCGTCGGCGACCATGGACAGTCCGCGCAGGACGGTGTCCAGGCCGGGTGCCTCGGGGGCGTCGAAGCGGGAGTCGTCGATGTCGGCCTCGTGCACGATCTCGGCGATCCGCCACAGCACCGGGTCGGCGAGGTCGTGGCGTCGCAGCAGGGTCTCGAAGGTGCAGTCGTTGCCGTGGTGGCCGAACTCGACCCCGCGCATGTCGAAAGGAATCGCATCGGCCGGTACGTCGTCGGGGCCGGCGACGAAGGCGAACTCGGCCTCGGGGTCGATGAACCGGCGGATCAGCCAGGCGGAAGCCGACCGGTCGATGTGAATGCTGGCCCGGGTTGCCCACCTCATCGGCTCACCCCCGCCTCGGCTTCGGCGTTCGCGGCAACGCTGAGAGCGAGGGCGTCGATCGCAGCCACCGCGGCCTCGCGCCCGGGAGCCCGGAAGTAGTCCCGGCGCCGAACGCCGCGCAGTTCTGCCCGGAGGCTCTTGAGTGCTCGGCGCTGCTCGACGGGGGAGCCGGAGATCGCGGTCGCGGCGCGGGCCGCGAGTTCGGCGTACTCGCGGTTGCGTTCCTCGGACATCGCCCGAGCGATCTGTCGCTCGTCACCGGGCGCGGTGGGCTGGGCGTGCCAGAGCATCGCCGTGCCGCCGGCGCCGAGTACCTCCTCGGTGATCCACTCCAGCTGCTCGCGGGTGCGGGCGTCCTCGGGAAGCGCGACCAGCCCGTCCGAAAGCTGGGCAACTCCCAGGCGCCGGAGCTTGCGCCAGACGGACGCCCTCGGAGTGGAGGGTTCGCGGGGGAGCCGGTAGGTCAGGAGCACCCAGCGCCCGGGCGACTCCTTCGATGCAACCATGGTTGCAATGGAATCATGCGCGCTCGGCTGGTTGTCCAGTGGGCAGCCTGATCTGGGCTAGCGAACCGTCAGCACGGCCAGGACGGCGCCCGAATCGCGTTCCTTGATCTCCACGCGACCTGGTCTGTCGATGACCAACTGCGTATGGGCGGTCCCGGTCGAGAAGTCGATTCGCTGCGCGGGGGAAGAGTGCACGCGCAACTGTCCGGGCCGGTCGGATGTGATCTCGATGAGCAGGGGCTCGCCGACATCGAGGTCGATGGCCTCCGCTTCGGGAAGAAGCTCGTGACCACTGATGGTCACCGTCAACAGCGGGCTGACGGTGATGGGTTCCGAGGTGGTTGGCGTCGCGTCGTTCGGGGCGGAGGGTGTGACGGCGCTGGTGCCCGCGCTGGCGGGGGGCGCCGTCGGGCTCTCGCTCTCATCGGCGGCGCAGCCGGCGAGCGCCGCGCTCACGGCCAGCAGGAGGAGAGCTGAACGGACCATCCTCCGATTGTTGCGCGGTCGTCCTTCGCGCATATGTCAAGATATGCGTATGCGCGCATATCTGGGTGAGCTGCCCGCCCAGGAGCAGGTCGATCTGGCGGTCGAGGTGTTCCGGATGCTGGCCGACGCCACCCGGCTGCGCCTGCTCTGGGCACTGCTCGACGGTGAGGCTCCGGTGCTGCGGTTGGCCGAGCAGGTCGGCAAGCCGCAGGCGGCGGTCTCTCAGCACCTGGGCAAGTTGCGGATGGCGCGGCTGGTCACCACACGACGGCAGGGATCGCAGGTCTTCTACCAACTGGCCAACGATCACGTCCGCCACCTCGTCGTTGATGGCATCCACCACGCCGAGCACGCGGGTCCCGGAACGCCGGCCCACCACGCCGCCGCGCAGGCCGCTGCAACGGAGCACGTCTCATGAGCGAGCGCCGACCGTACAGCGATGGTCACGGGCACGAGCACGGACATGGGCGCGGGCATGCCCCCGCGGGGCACGATCACGGGCATGCCTCCGGGGTCCGCGGATGGGTGCGGGAGGTGTTCAGCCCCCATAGCCACGACGCTGCGGACTCGGTCGACTCCGCGCTCGAGGCGAGCGCCGAGGGGATTCGAGCGGTCAAGATCAGCCTGGTCGTCCTCGCCGTGACCGCGCTGGCGCAGGCCTTGCTGGTGACGGTGACCGGGTCGGTGGCGCTGCTGGCCGACACCATCCACAACTTCGCTGACGCGCTCACCGCGGTGCCGCTGTGGATCGCCTTCGTGATCGGTCGTCGCAAGCCGACCCGCACCTACACCTACGGTTACGGCCGTGCCGAAGACCTCGCCGGCATCTTCATCGTCGTGATGATCGCCATCTCCGCCGTGGTTGCCGGCTACGAGGCGATCCACCGGCTGATCGACCCCGCGGACGTCGACTATCCCTGGGTCGTCGCCGCAGCGGGGCTGGTCGGCTTCCTCGGCAACGAGACCGTGGCCGCCTACCGGATCCGGGTCGGTCACCGCATCGGCTCCGCCGCGCTGGTAGCGGATGGCCATCACGCCCGCACCGACGGATTCACCTCACTCGCCGTACTGATCGGCGCGCTCGGCGTGATCGCCGGTTTCCCGCTCGCGGACCCGATCATCGCGCTGCTGATCACAATCGCGATCCTGATGGTGCTGCGCACCGCAGCGCGCGACATTTACCGCCGGCTCATGGACGCCGTGGACCCGGCACTCACCGAGACCGCCCTGTCCACACTGCAGGAGACCCCGGGGGTTGCCGCCATCGAGTCCGTCCGGCTCCGCTGGGTCGGCCACCAGATCCGAGCCGAGGCCGGCATCGTCGTCGATCACCAGCTCGACCTGCTCACCGCGCACCAGATCGCCCACGAGGCGCAGCACCGACTGATCCACCGTGTGCCCAAGCTCGTTGACGCCACAGTGCACGTGAGCCCCGCACCCGCCCACGGGCGAGACCACCACGAGCTGGTCGACCATCACCCACGACCTGAAGCGGTGACCCAGTGAACGCAGCCCACCTCATCGCCTGGCACATGGGCGGCCTCCACCCGATCGAGACCGTCCTCGTCCTGCTGCTGGCCGTCGGCCCGTTCCTGATCATCGGGGTCGTTGTCCTGCTACGACGGCGCAGGGACTCGAGCCAATCGCACGAGGCAGACGACGGATCGGGCGGCGCCGTTCACCAGCCCGACGACGCAAGGCGGTGAACTCGCGGTTACCCTTCCCGCGCACCCACCTACCCCGCCGGAGACACCTGTGCCTGCCCGACGCGCCCTGCTGACCCGCGCCGTCCCGCTCCTCGCCCTTCCCGCGATCCTCGCGTCCGCCTCGCCGGCGTACGCCCACGGCATCGGGGATGACGCTTCTGACAAGTCCATCCTCGAGTTCGTGCCGATCGGCATCGAGCACATGCTTCTCGGCTGGGACCACCTGCTGTTCGTCGCCGGCGTGGTTCTCATTGCCGCCGAAGCCAGGCTGGCCGCCAAGCTGATCACCCTCTTCGTCCTTGGCCACTCGACGACGCTCATCGTGGCCACGCTCGCCGGATGGCGCGTCAGCCCCGAAGCCGTCGACGTGGTCATCGCGCTCAGCGTTGTCTTCGTGGCCGGGGTCGGCATCTTCGGTCGACCGAAGAACTTCCGCTGGTTCGGCGCCGCCGTACTCGGCTTCGGACTGATCCACGGACTCGGCCTGTCGACACGGTTCCAGGACCTCGGCATCCCCGAGGACGGCGAACTCTGGCGCGTCATCGCGTTCAACGTAGGCATCGAGATCGGCCAGCTCGCTGCCATCGCCGTCCTGGCCGGCGTGCTTTTCCTCGCCACCAAGTTCATCGAAGCGGACAAGCAGCCGCGCGCGGCTCAGCTCGCCTGCGCCCCGATCTTCATCGGCGGTTCGGTCGCCGCCAGCCTCATCGCACTCAACGCCTTCACCGACGTCGATGTTGACGAGACCAAGCTGGCGGCCGAGTACGCCGGCACCACAGGATCCTGCACCGTCGACGACCGCAACGAACCACTCCCTGGAGCCGGTGGGCACACCTCGAAGGACTTCTACGAGCCCGACGAGGAGACCCCGCTCGGCGACTTCGGCCACTCCATCGGCGACGGCTACATCGCCCTGATCTACCCCACGACTCTGCAGGACCCTGCCCTCGAGGAACTCCGCACCTTCGTCACCGGACCCGACGGCGAGGGAGTGCTCGCCGGCTCCGCACCCCAGGCCGGCGAAAAGATCATCGCCATCACCGCGAAGAAGCAGCTCACCTGCAGCGACGTCGACGTGGCGGCACTGGCCGAGTTCAAGGCCGACTGGTTCGCCTCGCTCTAGAGAACTACCTGGCTGACGGCCTTGCCCTACAGCGGCCGGGACAGCGGGAGTGCTGCAGCCGCAAACGCCTGCGCCTGCTGACCCCACAATCGCCGGGTTTCGCATGACGCCTGGATCGCGGCCTGCTCGATCGAAGCGACAGCACGCTCGAGGTCGTCGGGATCGCTCGCGCTCACGGTGACGAAGCCAGTTGCCCGCAGCAGGCCATGACCAGCTGTCAGGTCCGCCTCCTGTTGAAGAACGTCCTGATACTCAGCCGTCTGCTGGGCGTCCTCGATCTGGCCGACCTTCTGGCGCTGGGCGGCGTCTGAGATGTACTCGGTTTTCTTCTTCCGAATGTCCCGCGCGGCGCGGTCGGTTCGCATCGGGGTGTAGAGCAGCGTGAACGTCCTGCGAATCCCGGACGACAACAGCAGCGGTGCGAGGAATCCCGGGAAGACCAGCGAGCGAGGCCATTCGCTGATCCAGAGGACGCAGTGGTGCGCTGAGTCACTGCGCAGGCTGCCCCAGGACTCGGTGACGGCGACCGGGCCGGCGGTTGCCAGGTCGCGGCCGACGGCGCCGTGCCGCTCCAGGGCGCCCGCCACAGCTGGGTCGTACGCCGATCGAAGGATCAGGGCGACGTCGCCAGGGGTGAGCCAGTCACAGGGGGAGAGGTCAGCGGACCGAAGGGCAGCGAGCATCGTTGCCATCTCCTGGCGGAGTACGGCGGCAGCGCCGCGGTTCCCGCCACCTGCGGCCCGGATTGCGCGGCCAGCGGTCTTGATGTCGAGCGAGATCGAGATGGTGCTGGCGTGGCGCTCGCCGGCCGGGCCGGCGCGGTCGACGAGCTCCCCGTACGTCGTCGATGCCCACGTCTCGGCGCGGTTTCCATGCTGCTCCCACCAGTCCGCCAGTCCCTTGCCGGAGTCGGGGAGCGTGCGCTCCATGACCTGGACCGAGGCCAGGCGTCCGGATCGGCAGGCGGTCGCGAGCACGCGTCCCCAGCTGACCACCCGACGTTCCTGCTCAGCAGGGTCGAGCAGCACGAAGGCGGGGTGGGAGACACCCACGATTGCGGTCACGGTGGCCGCGTGGGGGTCGTGGACCATGACTGCCCCGGTCTCCGGATCGACCCACTGCCTGAGCCGTGCGGCGTCGCCCGGGAGCGCTAGCGTTCCCGCCGGGCGCGGCTTGACCACCCGGCGGCGATACAACAGTTGACCTCCGGCGGAGCGCCAGAGCCAGCGTGCTCCGATGGGTCCCCATTCGATGATCTTTCGGCCACCGACGCCGACGAATCCGAGTACGACGAAGACGAGGATGATCGGGAAGGTCATCACGACCTCGCCCAGATAGAGGCCCAGGATCAGGGTGCCGGCGGCAAGGCTCGCCATCACCAGCTGCGGACCTGACAATCCGAGGAGGATCCCGCGCTTGGTGAGCCGGGAGAACTTGATGGGTGTCAGCGACGGTTCGGCACTGCTCGACGTACTCACTGCCGATCACTTCCGTCCTGCGGACTCGGCAAGCGTCGAGTCCGCGACCGGCGGCGGGACCGTGGACGCCGCCGCCGAATCGTGGGCCTGGGCTTGGTCGGTCGCCTGGGCGGCAACGAAGCCTCCGAGACGCGGCCCGGCCGCCGCCGCTTCCTTCGCCACGACCGCGCCAGCAGCGACCGCACCGCCTGCGGCTGCCGCGCCACTCGAGCCGCCCGCAGCGGCCCCGCCACCGGAACCGCCACCAGCGGTGCCGCCGCCTGCGGGGGCTGCGGACGCCCCGCCATCACCGCCGACAGTGGGTGTGACCGCGGGCGAGCCACCCGTCGCCGTACCTCCGCCGTTGTCGCCGAGGATCTTGGTGGGCTCGCTGCTGGTGCGGCGCGAGAGCGGGATCGGCATCGGTCGGTTGAGCGACGCCTTGGCCTCCTGTTCGGCTGACATCGCGTGGTACATGTCGAAGCCCATGAATGCGATGGCCTTGTAGGTCAGGTACGGCGCAAACCCTGCCATCAGCATGAGTACGACGCCGGCCATCGGCTGGCTGACGGACTCCAGGTCAGCGTCGATCGGAGCTGAGACCTGGGCGGTGGCGAGCAGGAAGATCACCACCAGGACGACCTTCGACAGGATCATCGCGATCACGAACGTCGCCCAGCGGCTCAGCCAAGTGCGGGTGTGGTCCCAGCTGGATCCGGCGAGCGCGATGGGCGCGAAGACGATCGCGATTAGCAGGAGGGCCTTGCGAATGAGGAGGCTGATCCAGACCACCATCGCACCGACGATGGCGAGGCTCGAGAGGAAGATCGTCAGGATCGCGCCCGCGCCGGGTGCGCTGAGGTTGATCGCTCCGAGTCCGGCGGCGAGAACGGCGACCTTGTCGCCCATCTCGTTCATGTTCGTGCCGGCGGCGTTCACGATGCCGATGCAGAGCTGGTCGGTGATCTCGAGCGCGGTCGCGAGCAGGGCGAGAGCGACGAAGGACCCGAGGATCGACTTCGCGAGTCCGAGCGCGGCTCTGGAGAGGGCTGCTGGTTCGCGGCGGATCATGGCGCCGATGACTTGGAGCATGAAGAAGCCGAGCATCACGAAGACGCCGACGCCGAACATGATGTTGTAGACCTTCGTGTACTCACCGCTGGTCACGTCGACGAAGGTCGTGGTGTCGATGACCTTCCAGACTGAAATGAACATCCACTCGGCCGCGCCGCCCATGCCCTGAGCAAGCCAGTCGAATGGCGCGGTCACAACCGCGCCGGCCGCGTCGCCGGCGGCGTTGCAGACCTCGTGGATTACCGGCACATCGCAGACACCCATGACGGATTCCTCAGACCTGCTGGCCGACGTTCCAGAAGAAGTTCACCAGCGTCACCGAGGCGCCGCAGACGATCGCGGCCCCGAGCGCGACGAGTACCCCGAGCTTGCCGCGACCCGCGAGATGCGGGTTGGACGAGTTGGCCCCCAGCGCCCACACGATTGCGGAGATGATCAGCGCGAGCACGGCAAGGACCAGCCCGACGGTCATCGACGCTCCGACGATCTTCTTGAGCTGGCCGATCCCGGGTAGGCCGTTTGAGTTCGGGTCGATCTCGATGTCGAGCGGCAGCGAGAGGACTGCGGTGAGAAGGTCCATCGGGAGGGCTCCTGACGTCGAATGGGCGGACGTCTTACAGGTGTGCGCCGATGTCCAGCAACCAGTTCGCCCAGGCGAGCGCGGCACCGGTCAGGGCTGCGCCGCCGATGGCGACGAAACAGCCGACCTTCGCCTTCTGCGCGGTGTGCCAGCTACCGGAGTTGGACGCGATGGCCCAGGTCGTTGCCGAGATGACGAGCATGAGTACGGCGATGATCAGGCCGTATGTCAGCAGAGCGCCGACGATGGCACGGAGGTCACCGGCGCCGCCGACGGCTCCGAAGTCCGGCCCGACATCGGCGCGGATCAAGTGGGTTGGGGCCATGGTGATCAGGTGCGTCGCGGCGACCGGGCGGAACTGGCGGGTCAACTGCTCAAACAGGGTGGCCTTGACGCCGGCTGTTAACCAAGTCGACGAACGGTCATGACCTCACCGGCGAATTCGCCGATCGTCCCGTAGCGGACGACGTCGCCCGTGCGAGGGGCGTGCAGGATCCTTTCGTTGCCGACGTAGATCGCCACGTGGTGCGGCCCACCGGCTCCGGGATAGCTGAAGAAGATCAGGTCTCCGGGCCGTTTGTCGTTCCACGCGATGCCCTGACCTGCGTGGATCTGCGAGCCGCTGTAGTGAGGCAGTCGGATCCGTCCCCCAGAGGCTTGGTAGGCGGCATAGAGCACGAGGCCGGAGCAGTCGAACCCTCCGCCGGTGGGCCCATCGAAGTTGCCTCCGCCCCAGACGTACGGCTTGCCGAGTTGTGTAGCTGCCGCCGTAACGAAGGCTCCAGGGAAACCGGGTGGGAGGTTCGCCGGTAGGTCTTCGGCGGGCTGGGCGCAGTCCAGGTCGCTGGCGAGCGAGACGCCGCTGAGAGCGCTCAGTACCTTCTCGGCGATCGGCTGGTTGACGGCGTACCGATCCGGATACGCGGAGACCTGCACCGCCTGCGCCGCCGCGCCCGGGTCCATTGACTGCCAGGCGTCGATGTCGAGCAGCCCACGGGGAGATCCGTGGTTCGGTCCGTCGGGCCCGCCGTAGAAGGCGCGGGACGACCAGACCGGATCCATCAGGTTGTCGACCGTGCCCCATCCTGCTGCGGGTCGCTGTTGGAAAAGACCAACGGAGTCGTGGTCGCTGCCGTTACCGTCGTTCGGGATGTTCGCGGACTCGGGGTAGGCGCTCGTGTTCGACAGAACTCGAAGGGACGACTCGGTCAGGGCCGTCATGATCGCGATCAGCTGACCGCGGGCCGGGATCCGCTGCTGGTTGCCGACGGCGATGATCGTCGCGGCCCGCGTGAGCTGCTGCTTGTTGAGGGTGACTGTCTCGCCGTGCGTGTTGGCGGCGGAAAGCGCCTCTGGGACGGGGCCAGCAACGCCGAGGCTCGAGGTCGCCTGACCGTCCCACATGCAGCTGCCTGATCCTGCGGCCGCCGGGCTCACGAGCGTCGCCACGCCGAGGACCGCGGCTCCAGGCGCAAGTAGGACTGCGGCTGCGGCGCCGACGGCGAGAACCTTCAGACCCATCCGGGCTCACCTCAGCGGATTGTCGAGCTCGGAGAGGCGCAGGACGTGGCAGCGCTCGAAGGACGGCTGGCAGGCGACGAAGATCGTGAAGGAGACCGGGTACGACGACTCGGCCACCTCGCCGTTCCAAACTCCGGTGCGGTGACGGGTGCCCGTGATCGTCACGGCTGTCGACCCAGGGCGCAGATGCCCGTGTGCTTGCTCGACGGCGTCGGACCAGGAGTCGGGAACGTACGCCTCGTCGATCTCGATGGTCTGCTCCACCTCCATCGCACCGAGGTCGAGCCATTGCTCCACGGTCGGGAGGTACGTCGCGACATCGGCGAGCAGGCCGGGGGTCTCCTCACCGGAGGGATCGGCGTCGGCCAGGACTGCCGAGGTGTAGTCGGTCGGAAGGAACCCTGCCGTTGTGTCCCAGTCGAACAGAGAGACCGCGACGGCACGCGCGTAAGCAACGGGGTCGGTCGTGTGCGGGAGCGTCCGGTTCTCCAGGGTGAGGGCATCGTCGGTCGGATCAGCAACAGCCTGGACCTTTGTCGGTCGGGCATCAGGTGCCCCGCCGGTACTTCCGCCCGGTCCTCGCACGAGCCCGTAGATCCCGATGACCGCAGTCATCACGGCAAGTGCGCAGCCCAGGAGAAGCATGATCTGGCGGCCGGTCAGGTTCGACATCGGAACTCCGAGCGTCGTGTTCAGGGACGTCCGTTAGGTGCGCCGACTATGCCGATGTCGCGGCGTGACGTCGGGCGGCAACGAGCTGGTCGCGGAACGCGATCGTCGCTGTCACGACGCGGTCGAACCGCTCCCAATCGCTGAGTGTGAGCTGGGCAGCAAGGGCGGCGACGTCGTACAGCTCGGTCCAGCCATCGAGCTCTGTCCAGGTGAGGTTGAACGAACGAACGCTGCGGAAGTGGCTGCCCGGCCCGTGGCTGCGCTTGAGGTTCTTCCGGCCCTTGTCGCGCACCTCCCGCTCGGCACGCTCGCGCGCCTCACGAGCCAGCCGAGCGAGATCCGTCTCCTCCTCAGGCTGAGGCTGTTGCGCCTGGTCGAAGGCTTCCTTGACCTGGAGGTAGAGCGGCTTCACCGGCTCGCCCTGCTCGATCCTCTTCAGCGCGTCGTTCGCCATGGCGCGGATCTCCGGTGGCGTGGCCTTTCGGGAGGCCCAGTCCATGAGCGCGCAGACCCGCTCGTGAGTGTTGTACGACGCCTTGCCGGTGATCGCCATGGCCGCGTGTGACCGGGCGTCACCGGTCTCGCCCGGCTCCGCACCGGGTGCGGACCCGGAGCCCCCGAACTGGGTCGCCTGCATCCGCCGCTCCGCGTCCTCGGCTCGAAGCGCCTTCAGTTCTCGGTAGAGCGACGCCTTCTCGAGCTCGTTGAGCGGCTTGTGCAGCTGATTCTCATCCTGCTCGGCGAGCAGCAGCGAGAGTTTGTCGGAGATCCCGGAGCGCACCCAGACCTTCATGGTGCGCCAGCCGAGCCGGCGTACGGCCTCCAGGCGCCGCGACCCGCACACGAGGAGACCCTCAGGGGTGATGGTGACGGGCTGGAGCAGGCCGAGCCGTTCGATCGACTCCATGAGTGGCTTGAGGTCGCCGGGGTCCTTGCGGTGACGGACGCCGACGGTGATCGAGTCGAGCGCTCGGTCGAGTTCGATGTGGCCGCGGGTGTCACGCATGGATCCGAGCCTTAGGTCGGGGAGCGGTCTCGCTGATCTCGAAGACCAGCAGGTCATCGTCCAGGAGTTCGGTGACCGGGTGGCCGATGAGCAGCCGCAGGAGTACGCCGTGCCCGTCCGACGTACATGCCTCGTCGGGGTTCGGATTGCCAAGCATGATCCGCAGCACCGTCGACCATGCCTCTTGCTCGATGTCGAGGAGTGCCCGCGCGGTGTGGTCGCGCCGCAAGGCCGCGTGGGCCTTGGGACGTGATCCGGATTCGACGAGGCGGGCGGAGATGTAGTCGAGCGTGCAGGTGGCTGTGTCCCGCGGCCAGCCCAGCGCGGTGAAGAGGTCGATCGTCGCGTCGACCGCTTCGTACGCGCCAGTCGGCGGGGTCTCGTCTGGGTTGAACGGTTCGAAGGCGAGCGCGGGAAGGAAGTTGGGCAGGTCGGCTTCCGTGTCGCAGAACCGGCGTACGTCGTGGTGCCTGGAGATCTCCGGCCGCCTGGCCTGGTCGACGGAGCATAGGAGTCCGTCGGCGCGCTCCTCAGCAATGAGGGTGACCTTGACCGCCATGGTGACGACGGCCCACGGGTCGTCAGCTGTGCGGACGGCGTAGGTCCGCATGGCCTCAAAGGCTGCCGCGGCTCCGGCGGTCGGGTCGCAGCGGTGCTTGATCGCGAGCGCCTCGTACTTCCGTGCGGCGTAAAGCATGAGGTCGTGGGCCTCGGCGTCGTGCTCCCAGGCGTTCGGTCCGGACACCCGCAGACGGACGAGAAGCCGGCGCAGGCCAGTCGCGGTTTCGAATGAATGCTTCACAGCGACAGTCCCTCCGTCCGGTTCGCCGCCGGTGTCGGCGCGGGGGAGTGGACGCCTCGCTGGAGGGCCCGCCGCGTCGTGACAGGAGTACGCCCTGCACGGCGGAGCAACTCGGCATGGAGGTCGATGCCGCGCCCGAGCATCGGAGTGACGTACGACGCGAGTTCGGTCGGCCGAATCCAGGCGATGCCCTTGTGTGCCTTCGCCGGTGCCTGCGCTTCAGTCAGGGTCAGCGACGGATCACGCTGGCGAGCGAGGGCGCTCGCGGCCGCTTCGGTGTTCGGGACCGGCGGCTCCGGCAGACGGTAGCGGTGACGGCGGTATTCGGCGTGGGTGTTCACAGCTGGATCGCCTCATTCTTATGGGTAGGGCCCAGGCGGCTCCCGGGGCCGAGCCGGGACGCGATCCGGAAGGCGGAGTCGATGGTCGACTCGATCTCGCGATCGGGAAGGCCGGCGTACTGGGCGGCGGGCATCAAGTACCTGACAGCGTTCGCGCGGCTCTGGCCGTCCTCGGCCATGCGGCATGACGCCCAGAAGAGGGCGCGGTTACGACCGCCTTCCGGAGTCAGCGCCACCACTCTGGCCAGCGCCTCAGGGCGGCAGCCCTTCGGAGGCAGCGCTGAGGGTGGTGCTATCGGTCGCGGCCGGGGCGGTTCCAGGAACTGGCGAAGTTCGACCGCGTCCAGCGGCTTCGCTGGCTGGGTCGCGACCGCGATGACGTCGTACGCCCTGATCGCGCCGTCAACCTCGAGCCGCGACGGGGGAGCGATGACGTAACCGCCATCGCCCCGAAAGTCGACGTGCGCGGACGGGACCTGCCACGGCCGCTGCTCCTGGTCGGGCACGCTCGGGTAGTAGGCGTGGACCCCGCCCGACGGCGTGCGAACAAGCCAGCCCCAGTGCGTGGCAAGCCCTTCGGAGCGAGCACGCTCGAACGCCGCGAATCCACTGCCGCCCGCGTGAACGTCGATGTCGACGACGAGAATGCGGGTGCGGGCGCCGGTAGGCAGACCGATGTTCGCGTCGGGTGTTCGCTGCCACCAACTGTGCACGACACGGGCCGAGGACGTCGCGTCGTGGAAGCCGTTCGCTGTGAGCGGCTGCTTCCCGCCGGGCACGCATGGGAACACCGGGATGCCGAGGTTGGCGTAGCTCAGCGCGGCGGCGGCGAGCGTCGATTCCGCAGCGACGCGCTGCATCGTCGAGACCGACCACCGCGGGATCGGGTTGTTGGGGTCGAACATGCCACGACGATGCGCCGTCAGGTATCCACGATTTCGGGATACCTGCCCGGATTCGAGAGGGGGATACCTGCGTTTGTGCAGGTCAACAGGTATCCCTAAGTCGTTGCGCTCGGCCGCGCCGAGGGCGTGAACGGACTACCATCGGACCCGTGCCCCATGGGATCAGCGACTACGTGGAGTCGGTCTACGACCACCTGCGCAGCAACGCGGGCAGGGACGCGGAGACTGGCACGCTCGTGACGCACGCACCTCTGCATCCGTGGCTGATGGATCGGTTCGGGATGACGGCCGCCCAGGCGAAGTCGGTGCGGACTCGCGCCGTGAAGGAACTTGAGTCGCAAGGCAGGGTTCGCCGGGATCACCCTCGCAGCACGAAGGTCTGGATCCTCAAGTAGTCGACCATGGGGAAGTTCGACGACGACGGCCTCGAACCCGTGGAAGACGACCCATACGCGGACTTGTTCGCTGACTGCTCCACCCCGGAAGACGTGCTCGCACTTCAACGCGAGATCGAGGCAGCCGAGCGCGAGTGAGTCATCCAGCCTCCGCGTCAGAACCTGGTTCAACGGAATGTGTCGCGCCTGTGCCCTAGCGTTGCTCCGGTGATCGAACGGACTGTGGTCGAGGCAGCATCGTGGAGGTTGGCTGTCTCGCTGGCACGCCGGCATCCCGAACTCGTCGTCCGACGTGAGCATCCTGGCGGCGGCCAGTACGACGTACTCGCCCTCCGCAGCGGACGCGGCTGCGTCATCATGCTCAACCGCGAGGGCACCATCCAGGTGCACGGCCGCGACGATGGAGCGGATATTCGCTGGGAGTCACTGCCGTGGGATGAGGTCATCCGGCGCGACATTCGGAGCCTCGTCGAAGCCATCGAGGAAGCCGCTGGTCTCCCGCCGGTCGACCGGGCAGCGGAATCCACCCCGCGTTTACTCGTGTACCGGATCCTTTCTGCACTCGCAGGCCTCTACATGTTCGCGGATCCGATGGAGATCACCATGGGAGCGCTGGATACCTCTGGCTACGGGGCGGGTCCCGCCGACTGGCTCGAGGCCTATCCCGAGATCCGGGAGCGCACCGCCAGAGCCGACAGTTCGCACGGTGAGCCGCGGTTCGCGTACTGGCGTGCAGCGACCCGCGGCCTGCAGGCCGCGTTCGACACGAACACGGGCGACGTCTGGTCGATCAGCGGCGACCGAATCAACATGGCGACCACCTACGAGAAGGTTGGACGACGGCTGCCGCCGCTGCTCGCAGTCGTCCTCGAACTAGGAGCCCAGCCGTGAACTATCCCGCCGAGCAGGACCTCCGCGACGCAGGATGCTGGTTCAACACCGACAAGGTCGGCGGCCTCGCGATGACTGCCTTCAAACGCGAGGCACGCTGGCGCCAGCACCGGTGGGCCGCCGACGAGTTGTCCATCCAGTCCTTCGGCACGCACAAGGGCCGCGGAACCCACCCCGACATTCCGCCCGAGGACATCTCCAACGGGACCAAGCTCACCGGCGTCGACGCGGATACTGGAGCCAACTTCCTTTCGCCGGCCATCCGGGAGGTCGCCGAGGCTCGGCTGCGGGAGAAGGAGGACCACGAGACGCTCGATGCGCAGCGACTGAGGCGCGACCTGCTCTCCTCGATGCCGATGGCGTTCAACCTTTTCGGAGAGGCCGCACTGGAGGAGAACGAGGTCTCCCGCGCCCGGCTCGCCGAACTGTTCGGGGTTCCGGCCGACGGACCGTCGGACATCGCCTTCGAATGGTCCCCAGCGAGGCGCTCCGACAAGTACACGCGCGACCGCACCGCATTCGATGTCGCGCTTCGCCTCGGGCAAGCCGGGCGTCCTCGCACGGTCGTCGGGATCGAGACGAAGTACCACGAGCACTCCGCAAAGGAGTCAATCCCGAGCGCAGCCAACGCGACGTCGTACTCGCGCTACCAGGAACAGACGGCGTTCCTGGTAGCTATCGCGGAGGCCTCGGGAGCCTTCCTGGCCGGGTGGCAAGACACAGTACTCACTACCGACCTCCGTCAAATCTGGCGCGACCATCTGCTCGCGCTATCAATGCGCACGCAAGCCGACGAGTGGACGGTCCAGACCAGCTACGCACTGATCTACCCCCGCCGCAACGTGAGTTTCGCTGACGCCGCCCGACGTTACGAGGGCGTCCTTGCAGATGGGGACGCCTCGTTCGGCGCCCACACAATCGAGGACGTCGTAGATGCCGCGTTCGCCCATGGCGGGCAGTCAAAGGAACGGTTCATCGGGCGCTACCTGTGGTGACGGCTTGGGTCACGGCCAAGGCTGGCGGGAGTGACGCAGGTCAACCGGTGCGCCGTCGGCCAGTGGTGGTTGAACGCTTGGCATCGACGACTTCCGCGGTTCGGGGCGGAATCTGGATGGGCCCGTAGTCGTCATCGCTCCGGTTGGAGACCGCGCTCCGCAGCCGCGCTTCGGCTCCCTCGACGTCCCCCATGGCCCGGTCGACCGCGACGCGGTCCAGGGTGGCGATCTCGTCGTACGGCGACGCGGCGAGGGCGACGTTCGACGCGAAGTCGGCGAGGTCGAGGTCGCCGACAGCCAGAGCATGGGTAGTGACGATGTGCCCCACGTCGACGATCGCGGCGGTCATGATGTGGTCGAGCCGGTCGCCCTCGAGGAGCCAGCCCCACCCGTCCTTGCGCAGGTCGGTGAACGGCTCGCCGCTGACGAGGTGCAGTGCGGAGACGAGGTCAGCCATCCCCTCGGCGCCGCGGCTCTGGCCGCGAGCACGGAGACGTCTGAACAGGTCGAGATCGCAGAGAACCCCGTCGAGGGCGTACGTCGCGGGGATGCCGTCCTGGTGGGTCTGCTGGGCCCTCGGGAGGTAAGGCTTGCCTGCCCGGCTCTGCCCGAGCCACTTCCGGATGATGCTCAAGTCGGAGCGCGCCTTCTGGGGGCGGATGCAGAGGTCCTCGGCGAGCTTCTCGGCGGTGACTCCGTTCGGGTGGAGCGCGAGGTAGGCGAGGAACTCGACGTAGTAGGGCCGCCGGTGGGCAGTAGCTGTCGCGTCGCCCAGAGTCCTGACCGTGACCGGACCCAGCAGTGCGACCTTCGGCACGACAGGCACCGGCGAATCCCAGCGGGCAAGGTCTTCGTCGAGGTCCGGGTCGGCGGCTTGCACGGCTGGCGCGGCTTCATCGGTTGCGTTGGGAGCAAGAGCCTCGACGTCATCGACGGTTGTGGCCGCCCGGTCGGCGTACACGTGGGTGTCGAGCGGTAGCAGCGACGAGGCGCCCGCCGGTTGTTCCTCTGGGCGCGGTTCGGTCAGTTCGTCGACGAGCGCACCAGCGCAATCCGTCACGGTTCCTTCGTCGGCGGAACGGGGGATAGGCACCACCTGGGCCTCCGTGGTGAGGTCGATCAGCGCCGCACACGCCTCTGCCTCCGTGGCAGTGAGCCCCGAGGAAGCGACATCCAGGTTGAGCGAGGGGATCCGCAGACGGCCTTCGGCACTCAGGTTGACGTCGACGAACGGCGGGGACGGTTCTCTTCCAATGGACACGAGAGCCAGGCCGGAGCGTCCCGGGAAGCCGACGATGGCTCCGGCCAAGCGCGTCAGATCAGGACCGCTGTTGCCGCCCGCGATGATCGCCGCGTGGAACTCGTCTGGCTCGCCGGTCGGACTGGCGGCCCCGAGGTCGTCGGCCAGAGCCTCAAGGAACGCGTCGTCCTCGGGGTCGTGGACGTGGACGAAGTCGCGGTTGATCGCGGTGAGCTCTCCGCCGATGCCCAGCGCCTCGATGTGCACGGGCGAGGCCCAAGGGTTGACGACCAGTTCAGCCATGAGATGGCGAGCCAGTGCGGCGCTGCAATCGCCGTCCCCGGTCAGCGCCAGCGCACGGAGCTCCTCGAGGTTGAGCAGGACGAGCGCTCCGTCGTCTGCCTGCCCGACGCTGACCAGCATCGGGTACGGCGACAGCGCGTCCGGGGGTGGAATCGTGACCGCGTCGACGGAGAGCTGCCATGTATCGCCTTCCCCAGTCCATGGCGTGGGGAGTTCAGCCGGCTCCGCGAGCGTCAGCACGATCCGGCTCGTTGAGAGTCGGGCGGATACCAGGCGCGGTGCGGGATCCAGGCCGCGGACGGCCGCATCGAGCTCTTCGATCGGGTGGGCGATGACGGATCCCGACACCTGCACCGACTTCTCGGCCGCGAGCAACTCGTCTGGCGGTGGCGCGATGATCCTGCCGGGCCGGCGATAGCGCAGCTGGGTTCGCTGGTGCTGTCGGAGCACCAGCCAAAGCGACCCGGCCAGGAGCGCTCCGGCGCCGGCCAGTCCCGGGAGCAGCCAGCTCGGGGTGGTCTCGTCCTCGGCAGATTCGGGGGCATCCTGCGCGGGTGCCGGATCGGCTAGTTCGGGGGTGTGGGGAGTCGCGCCATCGGTGGGAGGAGTCGTCTCGTGGAGAGGTGGGTCCTGAACGTGCTTCGGCTCCTGCGGCTCGGCTGGATGTGACTGTCCAGGGATGGTGAGCTTCCAGCCGGGGAGGATGAGATCCGGGTCGGAGAGGTGGGCACCGTTTGGCTGAACGGTGTCGCGCGACGCTCGGAAGATCGACGGGTAGGCATCGGCGTCGCCCAACTGGTCCTCGGAGATCTCGGAGAGGGTGTCACCCGGCTGGACGACGTACGAGCCGTCGGAAGAGCCGTCTGTGCTGGGGACCTTGAGCACGGTTCCGGGAAGTAGGAAGTCGGGACGCCCGTCGAGGACGGCCTCGTTGAGCGCGACGAGTTCGATGTACCGCGTGCCGTCGCCGAGGCGGTCTTGGGCGATCTTCCAGAGGCTGTCGCCACGCTTGACGGTGTACCGCTCGACCTCTGGCTCCTTCTCCTTCTCATGCTCGACCGTCGGCGCAGGTGCAGCGGCGGAGGCGGGCTCCATCACGAGTCGGGAGTCGTCGGGCAAGGGTGCAGCTGTTGCGGCGGCCTCGGCCCTCGGCTGGGGCAGAAGCGCGGTCGCCGACGGCAGGGCGACGAACAGCAGGGCAGCTGCTGCGACGAGTCGATCTGCGGCGAGTTGCGGCATGGCCAATCCAGGCAACCGCGGGGTGCGGATGCCCCGGACCTGGGAGACGATCGATGCGACGACCTGGCAGGTGAACACTGCCCAGGCGATCCAGCAGACCGCGGCGATCAGGTCGACCACGAGCGTGCCGTCGTCCGGTGCCGTGAGTCTCGACCACGAGAACGCCGCCAGATCCGGGACTGCGCCGATCGCGACCAGGACGGCCGGTACGCCGAGCATGAAAGCGACAAGGGCCAGCGTGGCTGCAAGTCCACGCAGGCGGGAGTTGAGGGTGCTCATCGCTGGCTACCTCCGAGGGTGCGAATCAGACGAGCGGTCGCGGTCCCCGACACGTCAAGACGATGGATGCCGATCAAGCCCAGGAACTGCGGGTCGTACGAGTCGTGGACGGTGACCGTGATCGTGTCGCCATTGGTGATCTCGACCGTCCCGGTGACGCCCGCGGCATCGAGGTAGCGCTGAGCCGCAGCACGAGCCGCAGCTGGGCTGATGGTGAGCTCGTGCCCTTGGATGGCCGCACTGCCCTCGACCTCCTCGCCGCCGGCGCGAGCCGCTTGGGCTGCCACATCATGGGCTCGTTCGTGGGCGTGCACCTGGCCGCCGAGATCGACGGCCAATCCGACAAGGAACATCATCACGAAGCTGGCCAGAGCCAGCCAGACGGTGATCGAGCCGCGCTCGTCCCGCCGCCGGGTCATCGTTCCCGCCAGGTGTCGATCGGGCTGGACATGGTCGCGCGCATGACCCGCGAGCCGGGGACGCCCGGGACCGCCAGGTCGGAGAGGTTCAGGCGGCAGGAGACTGTGACGTCGACCGAGCCGGGTACACCGGGCTGCTTGTTGAAGTCGTCGGTGTCGACGCTGACGTCGACGTCGGAGCAGCCGATCTTCTGGTTCGCGATGCTCGCTACGGCAGCCGCGTGAGCGTCGGCGCGTGCAGTCTGCGAGTCCCGCGCGAGCGAGGCCGACCTCGCGCCGTCCGCGGCAGCCGACTGGAGCGCCTCGTGGGTGGTCGCCGTACGGCCGCCGAAGATGATCAGGCCGACAAACAGCGCGAACGCAGGTACGCCGATCGCCGCCTCGATCGCCGCTGATCCGCGCTCGTCTCGCCGCTTCATGGTGTTCCCGCCGCGTTCGGAGCAGTCAGCCGCTCAACGGGGACCGACGCGCTCTGCGTGATCCGGACGTTCCATCCGGGAATGACGCTCAGGCTGAAGCCCGTGACCGTGACAGTCGCGGTCGTGGTCGTGCGATTGGCCGTGGTCGAGCTCCGGGTGAGCACGTCGTCACCGCCGGCTTCAGCGAGGAAGTCGTTGGCCGCGCCGACGCCGTCGGCCTCCCGACCGTGTTCTGCGCCGGCCGCTCGTGCGCCCTCCTGCGCCGCGGCGATGGCCACCGTCCGCGCGTGGTAGAAGAGTGCCGCCTGCATCCCAAGGAACATGACCGCGAAGAGCGCGGGCAGCAGGATGACGAGCTCGATCGAGACCGAGCCCCGGTCGTCGCGCCGCCGGCGGCGGCTACTTGATGTTGCCGGCCTGACTTTTGACATAGGTCGTCACAGCCGCGACCACAATCCCGACGATGGCGATCACGGCGACAGCCCAGAGGACGTGCTCCGTGGTCACCGAGCCCCGCTCGTCTCGCCGGGCGGCTCGCAGGTCGTCGTACGCGGTCAGGACCGCCAGCTGAAGCTGGATCAGGACTTTCAACATGAGTTCCTCCTTGGATCCGTCCTTCCGTGTCACGAGGTCGTGAACATGCGAAGCAATGAAGGGGCTACGAGCAGGGCCATGAAGATGACGCCGAGCAGCGAGCCGGGGATGGTCATCCGCTCGCCGACGGCGTTCGCCTGGGCGATCTCTTCGTTGAGCATCGCCGTGCGCATGGCGGCGGACCGGGCACGCAGGGTGGCGTACACGCTCGCTCCCTCCTCGCCGGAGAGCCGCATGATGTCGGCGAAGTCGTCGAGCTCGGGGAGTCCGAGCTCCTCTGCCAAGGTGTGCAATGCGTCCCAAGGCGGGAGTCCCGACCAGCGCGACCGCGTCAGCTCCTCGGAGAGCCGGGTGAAGACCCAGGAGTCGCCGACTTCAGCCGCTGCTTCCATGGCCTGTCGGACACCGATGCCGTTGTGGCGCTCGAGGGCGACCAGGTCGATATAGGCGCCGAGGGCGCGGGCGAATTCGACGCGTGCTTTCCGCGCCTCGTCGAGCGCGTTGTAGTTCGGGATGAAGAACATGAGGGCTGCGAGGCCGATCGAGGCGAGGGCCGGGATCTGGAGCGGAAGGCCGAGCCCGAGGGAGTTGAAGAGCAGCGTCAGGCCAGGCGGGATGAGGAGGCCGAGGGTGGCGAAGGTGAGCTTCTCGCCGTAGAACTGCGCGCCCGAGATCCGCAGCAGGGCAAGCTCGCGGGTCGGCGTCCGCACCCACACGCCCGGCGGTAGCACGCGCATGCCCCAGAGCCCGAGTCGTTCCTTGCCAGTCCGCACCGTCGTAGCACTCGTGTTCGCGCGATTGCGCGTGGTGGAGACCCTTTCCAGCGCGTCCGCGAGGTCCGGCTCGGCGGGCAGGAGCCGCGCGACGACCAGAGCGAGTCCGAGGCCGATGAGGCCGCCGGACAGGACCGCCATCTGGAGACCCGTGATCATGGCGTCGCCACCGCATCGCGTCGGGTCTCGAGGAAGCGCGGCAGCGGTTTGCCGGTGGCCATGCGCCGCATCCAGATCAGGGTGCCGACGTACGCCGAGAGAAGCACGACGAGGATCACCTGGCCGATGGCGGTCGCGTACGGCTCGACGTACTTGCCGGACAGGGCCAGGACGACCAGGACGCTGGCGCTGATGAGTGTCACCCATCGAGCGGTCGCGCGGGGCTTGGCTCGGTCGGCCTCCACCTGGCGGCGAGCCCGTACGTCGGCCGCGACCGACTCCGCGAGGCCTTCGAGAACGCTCGCGAGCCCGGCGCCGCGGCGCCGCGCTCCGAGGATGAGGTTCGCGGCGATCAGGTCGCCGGTCGCATCGTCAAGCTCGTCCGCGAAGGCCCGGAGTGCGGTCTCGGTGTTCCACCTGGCACGAAGGCGAGCCACGAGCCGGCTGACTTCAGGGCTGATCGGCGCCGGCGTGGAGCGCAGTGTCGCGACCAGCGCCTGCTCGAGGCCGATCCCGACGGTGAGGACGCCGGAGAGGGAGCGCGTCCACTCCTCCATCGCCTCGAGCCGGTTGATCTGGGTGGCGGCGGGCGGAGCGCCCAGCAGAGACGGCAGTCCGATGACGCCGACCGGTGCAATGACCAGAGCGAGTACCCATCCGGTGATGACCCAGCCGAGAATGCCCAGCCCGACACCGATCAGGAGAAGCATCCGGGCGCGTGACGTCAGGGCGACGTGGCGGCCTCGCGCTGTGCGCTTGTCGCGCGGTGGTTCGGCTGTCGGTCGTAGGCCGAGGACCATCCCGAGGACGCCGATGGCGACCAGCCCACCTGCCAAGGCGGGAATCAGGGGGCTCACGGCTGGGCTCCGTACGGCTGGGTCGAGAGGTACGCCGCGAGGTCGAAGCCGTAGTGGGCCAGCGCGCGGTACTCGTCGGGGAGCACGTCCGGTACGCCGATACCTGATGCATCGGCACGGAAGACGTGCGTGGTGGCGTACCCGACCTCCTTCTCGCCGGGCGCGAGGGCGATGATCTCGGCGACCCTTCTCGTCCGCTGCGAGCCACTGGGAACGGCTCTGGTCTCCATGCTCAGCTGGACGATCAGGTCCACCGTGGCCGCGAGCTTGCTTGTCGCGAGTCCCTGGGTGACGTGAGGACCGGCCTCCATCGCGCACGTGACGAGCTTGCGGACGGCTGACACGGCGTCAGCCGCGTGGGTCGTCGAGATGGAGCCGGTGCCGGACTCCATCGCCTTGATCATGGCCCAGATCTCCTTGCCTCGTACCTCGCCGACGATCTGGCGGGAGAGGTTGAACCGGAAGGAGTCGACGAGCGCCTCGTCGAGGGTGAACTCGCCCGCCTGGCGGCCATCAGGCCCGCGCTCACCGGACCCCGGCCGTGCCTCCCACGCGTGGACGACCTTGTGGCGGCCGAGCTCGTGGAGGTGGAGCTCGTACTCCGTCTCGAAGGTGCCGATCGCCTCCATAGCGTCGATCTCGGCACAGAGCGCGCGGACCAGGGTTGTCTTGCCCGCTCCCTGGGCGCCGGCTACCACGATCGAGCGTCGTGCCCGGACCGCGGCGCGCAGGAACGATGCCGCGGTCGGCGTCATCATCTCTCTGGCGACGAGGTCGTCGAGGGTTACCTGCATCAGCCGGTGCCGTCGGATCACGACCGATGGGCGGGGCGTGACCCAGGCCGCGGCGGCCAGGCGGGATCCGCCGTCCAACCGCAGATGCAGCCGTGGTTGGGCCTCGGAGAAGGAGCGAGCGTTGACCTCGCTGCGCGAGGCAAGGAAGACCAGGAAGTCGATGAGCTCCTGGTCTGAGTCAGCGACCGGCGGGCCATCGATCAGGGTGCCGTCGACCAGTTCGAGAAGGACGTTGTCGTGGCCGACGATCACGATGTTCTCGATGTCGTCGTTGTCGACCAGGGGCTGCAGACGGCCCAGGCGGAAGAGCGAGTCGAAAACAGCCTGCGCCGTGCCCTGCTGTCGCGCGGGGCTCCATGCGCCGCGGCCGGCGTCGACATCGTCCGCCATCGCGGACTCGATGAGGTCCAGCACGATCGAACGCCCGAGCTCCTGCTGAGCTGCCTTGTCGAGTCGGCTTCGGTCTGAGGCGACGGCCTGACTCAGCTGCTCGGACGCTCGAGCGCGCAACTCCGCCACGATCGGCCAATCGACATCAGGGCCCGACGGCGGAGGAGCGGTGACCGGAGCGCCCAGCTTGGCGGCTGCTGGCGTCGCCCCGTTGGTCGGCTGGCTGAACAGCGGCAGGCGCGACAGGTCGCCGTACTCGCTCAGGTAGCGGGAAGCCTCAGTCATCGCCGGGCCTCCTCGACGATCGCGAACCGACCACGTGCGACGTGCGCCTGGACCGACTGGGCTGCTGCTTGTAGCCCCCGGACGTAGGCGCCTGTCTCGAAATGGCGGGGCGGGGGCGAGCCACGGTGATAGACGGAGGCCGCCGCCGGATCATCGGGGAGGTCGGCGACCACGGGCAGGCCGAGCACCTTGGAGACCTCTGTGTCGCGGTACGGCTGACCTTCGCCGATGAGGAGCAGGCCCGGGTGTCTCCATCCGGTCCCGGGCTCGCGGACGGTCTCGGCCCATGAGCGTGCCGCAGAGATCGCCGGCAGGTTGGCGCGAGTGACCAGCAGGGTCGCCTCAGCCGAGTCCAGGAGTGGCTGCGGCGACCCCGTCAGCCCGAGCCTGCCCGCATCGACGATGACGTCCTGCCCGCTCGCTTCGAGTTCGCGCAGGGCCGAGCCGAGTGGTTCCCACACGTCGCGTAGTGCTGCCGCCTGAGCGTGTGCCCGCGTTCCCGCGACGAGGGAGACGTTCGGACTCAGTGGCCGGACGACGTCCCGCAGCGCATCCGCCGTGCTCAGCGGCGAGAGCGCCAGTTCGACGAGTCCGGCGTCGTACGGCGTCGTGCCCTTCATGAACCCGGCGAGGATGCCGGAGCCTCCGGTGGGGTCGGCCTCGACGAGAAGCACTGGGCGCGGCCAGCAGAACGCGAGCCCAACGGCCGTCGTGGTGACGCCGGGCGAGCCGGAGGCAGAGGTCAGGCAGATGACGGCCATCATTCGGCTCCGGAGTCCAGCACCAGGGCGACGTTCCCGGTGGCGGCTCGCGCGGCAAGGACGCCTGCATCGGCATGAGGCACCAGGACGTTGACGACCGTGTTGCCTGTCGTCTCGTCCAGGTAGGTGTCGACGACCTCGGCGACCGTGAACTGCGGAGAGTTGGCGGGTGCCTCTCCGTTGTCGCCCGGCGTGACGATGATGCGGACTTTGTCGCCGCCGTACAGAGGCATCCCGGGAACCTGCGCGGGTGTCAGGGAGATCCCGACGATCGACTGGCCCTGAGGCGGTAGCGGCTCGTCGGCCGTCGACTCGCTGGTGAGTAGGCCGCCAGCCGCGATGTCGAGCGCTGCTCGCTGCCCGACGATGTCGTCGAACGCCGAAGCGGGCAGCGGCGACAGCGCCGGGTCGACGCTGATCCGGATCCGCTGGATGTTCTCGGCCTCGATCACCTCGCCGCGGTGGATCGTGTCGCGGGCAGCGAGCACCTCCTGCGTGTTCGTCGTCGCGCTCCAGGCCCACGCGCCGAGCAGGCAGCCGAGCGCGGTCACGATGACCGCGGCCACTACCAGCGCAGGGCGTCTCCGGAGCTTGGGCGGGGGAGTGATGCTGGCGGCGGTCTCCGGCGCGGCGGGGCGCGGGCCGGTCCGCCGGTCCTCTCGGGCAGTTGTGGACACTTTCGTCGTACCTCCCGCGCAGCTCGTCAGTTCACGAGCACCTGCGCCTCGCCGATCCGGATCTGTGTCGAGCGGTTGAGGCCGTCGAGCCGAATCGTCCCCGTCTGGCCGGCGCCCGACCACGTGATGACCCAGCTCGACGTGGCCGTGACGGTGTAGGCGTCATCGGCTTCGTGCGCGCTCGACTTCGTGTAGGTGTGGCCGCAGTCGGGGGAGTCCTTCCTCCCGTACGACGGCTTGTACGGCGTGCCCGCCGTGTCGCAGACGACTTCGGTGCCGTCGCCCATGCCCCAGGTGATGTGGAGGACCTTCGCGGTCGCCGCGACGGTGATGCCCCCGGCGGAGGCGCTCTCGGTGATGGGGCCGACGGTGTGGGCGTTCGGGTCCTTGGCCCACATCCAGACCGGCATCCCGACCAGGCCGACGCTGTCCGGACCCGGCTCGGGTGCGATGCCGATGGTGATGGCCGACAGGCGCATCCGCTCGATGGCGATCTGCGCCACCTCGCGTGGTGTCGGTCCCGTGCCGGAGTTCGGCGGTGGATCCTGCGACCAGATGGTGATGAGCAGCCCCGTCTGTGGCTGGTAGCAGTTGTAGACCGCGCCGTCCCCCGGCTCGTGACCCTGCCAGCTCGGGTCACCCGCCGGCGGCTGCGGCTGCACCGGACTGATGTAGCAGTGGTAGCTGTTCGACCAGTAGCCCGCGGGAGATGAGCAGGGCACTGGCCCGGGCGGAGGCTTGGTAATCCCTTGGCTGGTGCCGTCCCAGTAGCAGGCGGCCCCGCTGCCGGTGTCCTGTGGGCCGTCGTCACCAGGCTCACCGGGTGTACCCGGGGTGCCCGGCACCTCGATCCAGATGAGGCACTCGCCGGTCGCCGGGTCGGTCTGCGAGCACACGGTGTCGGCGTACGACGGGACGTGGGCGAGGACGGAGAGGCTGGCGGCCGTCAGCGCAGTCAGGAGGAGGCGAGTCAGGATGCCGCGCATGGCGTCTGCTTGAGGTCCTGGCCGGTCGCCACGCGCCAGTCGCCGGTCGGGTCGGCGGCGTAGTGGTAGTTCGCGACGGTGTAACGCGTCCACCCGGTGTCCGGGCGGTCGGGGGAGACGATCGACTTGCCGCTCTTGTCGAGCACGTCGACCTTGCTGACGTCCCAGCAGACGTCGATGACGACTGTCGGAGCCTTGCCTGCCTTCGGGTCGGAGTTGTCGAGATTGACCGACTGAACCTTCAGTTCGTTGATGGCTGTCGTGCCGGTCTGCCGCTGGCCCTGGTCGCGCTGTCGGTCGATGAGGGTAGTGACGGCGTTGAGTTGCGCGCTCGTCGCGACTGACTTCAGCTTCTTGAGGTCGGCCGCAGGATTGCTGCGGAGCTGGTCGACCACCGTGAAGTAGCTCCGGACCGCCTCCGTCGCATCGGCGGTCGCCGCGTCGGACGGGGAACTCGGCGAGGAGCTCGTCGTCGGTGAGCTCGGCGACATCGACGAAGGCTCGGCGGTTGCTGGGGGATCGGTGTCGCTGCCGCCACAGGCAGCGACCGCGGCCAACATCACTGTGCCGGTCGCCCAGGAGATCAGCCCGAGTCGAATCTTCATTGGTGTGTCCTATTTCCTCTCGCCTTTCGGCGTGAGGCGCAGACGACCCCGCGTGGCGGTGCGTGCATCGTCTGCGCCTCATCGTAAGCGCCGAATTTGGATTTCGCACCCGGTCGTTTTCGCCTTTCCGGGCCACTGCTCAGGTGCTCTCCGTCGTCCAACAATCCCGATCCAACTCATCCCCTTTTCGCCTTCCCGCTCCTCGTCCTCCTGCCTCCACGCCCTCTACCTCGCCACCTGCTCTTCCTCACCTTCGCCCTGCCCGCCCTGTGTCCTGCACCTCAGCCCTCCTCGGCTTCACACGGATTGCAGATCGAGGGGTCTGTGGATGGAGAAGCGCACCTGAGGGCTGTGGAAGGGAATCGGCCGTGACGGTCTCGCTGCGCAGGATGTCCGCTGGCAGCGGCTACCAGTACCTGCTGCGCAGCGTCGCCGCCGGTGACAGCAGCAGGGCACTGTCTACGCCGCTCACTCGGTACTACTCGGAGGTCGGTACGCCGCCAGGCCGCTGGCTCGGCTCCGGAGTCCGGGCTTTGGGGAGCGGTCAGCTCGAAGCGGGGATGCAGGTGACCGAGGAGCAGCTCGCGCTGCTGATCGGTATGGGGCGGGACCCGATCACGGGGGAGCAGTTGGGCCGGGCCTATCCGACATACAAGCGCCTGACGGACCGTATCGACGAGCGAGTGGCGGCCCTGGATCCGGAGATGACGCAGGAAGACTGCGCGGCTGAGACGAGCAGGATCGAAGCCGAGGAGACGGCTGCCGGCATGCGCCACGCAGTGGCGGGCTTCGACCTCACCTTCAGCGTTCCAAAGTCGGTGTCGATACTGTGGGGAGTTGCCGACGCCGCCACCCAGGAGCGGATCGCAGACGCGCACCACAAAGCCGTCGCCGACATCATCGACTTCTTCGAGCGCGAGGTGGCGGCCACCCGTGCAGGTATCTCAGACAGCGACGGCGCCGTGGCTCAGGTCAGCGTCGCCGGGGTCGCCGCCGTCGCCTACGACCACTTCGACTCGCGGGCCGGAGATCCACAGCTCCACACCCACGTGGTTGTGTCCAACAAGGTTCTGACCGTGATGGACGAGCGGTGGCGCAGCCTCGACGGCCGCCCGGTGTTCTCCTCCATCACGGGCCTGTCAGCGCACTACAACGCACTGCTGGCCGATCGTCTCAGCCGCGACCTCGGGATCGAGTGGGAAATCCGCGAACGGGGCGCCGACCGCAATCCGCAGTGGGAGATCGTCAGCGTCAGCGATGAACTCATCGCCGAGTTCTCGAGCCGCACTCGCGAGATCGAGCTCAAGAAGGAGGAACTCGTCCGGGAGTACGTCGCGAGGCACGGGCGGATGCCGTCGCCCAAGACCATCGTGGAGCTTCGCGCCCAGGCAACGCTAGCAACCCGGCCTCCGAAGGCGACGCGCTCGCTCGCGGACCTCACCGCCGGGTGGCGACACCGGGCATCCGACCAGCTTGGCACCGAGGCGACCGCGTGGGCGGCGGCGCTCCTTGGTGTGGGTAGCGCTCCGCTCACCGTCGACGACGTTCCTCTGGCAGCGATCGGGGCGATCGGCGCTGACGTCGTGGCCGCGGTCGAGGTGAAGAGGGCAGTGTGGAACCACTGGAACCTCATGGCCGAGGCGTCGAAGCAGACGATGGACCTCCGGTTCGCAACCACCTCGGACCGCGAGGCGGTCGTGTCCATGGTGGTCGATGCAGCTCAGTGTCAGTCGGTGTCGCTGACTCCGCCGGAGTTGGCGATCACGCCAGTTCGCTTTCAGCGCGAGGATGGCACAAGCCTCTTTCGACCGCGGCACTCGGCCAAGTACTCCTCGACGGCGATCATCGAGGCAGAAGCACGACTCCTGAACCGGTCGGAAGCCACAACCGCACCGACCGTGCGCCCCAGCGCGCTGGGACGGGTTCTGTCGCACTCGAGGGCTCGACTCAGTTCTCAGCAGCGCGCTGCCCTCGAGAGCATCACCGCGGCAGGTCGTCAGGTGGAGCTGCTCGTCGGTCCCGCGGGTGCTGGCAAGACCACAACGATGCGCGCCCTTCGTTCCGCGTGGATCGTCGAGCACGGGCAGGGCAGCGTCATCGGTCTGGCGCCCTCCGCGACAGCTGCGCAGGCACTGGCCGACGACCTGGGGGTCGCCTGTGACAACACGGCGAAGTGGCTGTATGAGTACAACCACGGACGCACGGATCTCCGCGCCGGGCAACTGGTGATCATCGACGAGGCCACGCTCGCGGGAACGACCACGCTTGACCGGATCAGTGACATCGCAGAGGCGGCCGGAGCCAAGGTCCTGCTCGTCGGTGACCCCTGTCAGCTTCAGTCCGTCGAAGCCGGGGGCGCCTTCGCGCTCCTGGTCGACCGCCGCACCGACGCCCCTGAACTGACCGACATCCATCGCTTCGTCAACGAGTGGGAGAAGCACGCCTCCCTCGCCCTTCGCCGCGGTGAGGTCGAGGTCATCTCGACGTACGGCCGCCAGAAGCGAATCCGCGAAGGACAGACCGACGAGATGCTCGACCGGGCCTACGAGGCGTGGCGCGCGGACTGCAGCGCCGGCAAGGCCAGCATCCTCGTGACCGAGTCATCCCACGCCGTGCGAGCTCTGAACGAGCGGGCCCGCGCCGAGCGTCTCCTGTTCGACGGCGCTGTCGATGGTCGAGAGATCCGGCTGGCAGCCGGCATCAGCGCCTCGGTCGGAGATGTGGTCATCACCCGGCGCAACGAGCGCACCCTCCGGACCTCTTGCGGCGGCTGGGTCAAGAACGGTGACCGCTGGCGCATCGTCGATATCCGGAGGGACGGCTCCGTACTCGTCGACCGGCTCGATCCGCGTCGTCGGGGCAGGACTGTGCTGCCCGCCGAGTACGTCCGGGAGGACGTCGACCTCGGCTACGCCATCACCGCACATCGGGCCCAGGGCATCACTGTTGACACCTCCCACGTCGTCGTCACAGCGTCCACAACCCGGGAGAACCTCTACGTCTCCATGAGCCGTGGTCGCGAGTCGAACATCGCATATGTCGCGCTCGACCAGCCGGATGAAAGTCACTCGATTCCTGGACAGGATGACGTCACCGCGCGCACGGTGCTGTTCGGGGTCCTCCAGCACAGCGGCACGAGCATGTCCGCTCACCAGACGATGGAAGCCGAGTACGCAATCCACGGCGGTATCGACCGCCTCGCGTCCGAACTCGAGACGCTTGCGGCAGACGCCCAACGCGAGCGCTTCGTCGAACTTCTGCGGCGATCCGGCCTTACGGCTGAGCAGCACGAAGCGGTCGTCGAGTCACACGGCTTCGGCCCGCTCACCGCGTCCCTCCGCCGAGCGGAGGCCTACCACCACGATCTCGATCGCCTCCTCCCTCGGATCGTGAAGCAGCACGAGCTCGACGACGCTGAAGATATTGCCGCGGTGCTCCGGTACCGGGTCGAGCAGGCAGCGGCGTCCCAGCCGCACGGCTGCAGGCTCCGCCCGCGTCTGATCGCAGGTCTCATTCCGGAGCCGTTGGGGGAGATGTCCGCCGAGGACCGCCGGTCGATCGATGAGCGAGCCGAGCTCATCGAGACCCGCGCCCTCGCGCTGGCTACCGCAGCCGTCGACGCCGGCGCCCCCTGGACTCGCCGACTGGGGACCGCGCCTACCGAGGCGAAGGCCAACGAACTCTGGCTCCTCGCGGCAGCGACTGTCGCCGCGTACCGCGACCGTTACAAGATCACCTCCGAACTCCCGGTTGGTGGGGGAGCGAAGCATGACGCTCAGCGCGCCGATCGACAGCGTGCTCTCGCCGCCGTTCGCTGCCTCGGGGCAGCGGGCGCGCCCGAGCGTTCCGCGACCTTCCAGCCGATCGCAGCTCGGGCCGTTTCAGCTCCATAGGTAGCCGTAAGGCGTCGTCTTCCACAGGCATGCCCGGCACAACGGGGGCCAGCCTCGAATGGCCTTATGGAGGAGGTCCCCACCCAGGAGGAACGCCATGTTGCTACTGCTCGCACTCCCCGTCATGGCCGCAGTTGCGGCCGCACATCGCTACCTCCAGGTCTATGCGCCCACCAACCTGTTGGTCCGCCGCCTGAGCGCTAAGGAGCCACGATGGCGCACCGCTGCTGTGCTCGTCGTGGTCAGTGCGAGCCTGTTGATGGCAATGCACGCCGCCGCCAGCGCCGTCGCGAACGGCGCCACCGGGTGGCTCAACCTTCTGGTTCTGGTCCTCGCCTGGGACGCGATCAAGCTCGGACTGGCCGCGCTGGAGTTCGTGGTTCGGGGCCTATGGTCCGCTCGGCCGGGTCTGCGATCCACGACCTTGGCCAGTTGACCGTGTCTGCCCACGGACCCCCCGAAGGCTGGCAGTCATGCGCGTCGAACAGAGGCGACGATGCGGGCTACGACATCGTCGGCAGGCTCGTGTTCCCACGCTCGAATGACGGTCCAGCCGGCATCGCGGAGCAATCGCTCCGTCTCGGCGTCGCGCTCTCGGTTACGAGTCACCTTCTGCGCCCAGAAATCGGCATTCGACTTCGCGACGGTGTGGTGGGTGGGACACCCGTGCCAGAAGCACCCGTCCACGAACACAGCGACCTTCGCGCGCGTGAACACCAGGTCAGCCCTGCGATTGAGCTCTGGGATCGGACGGTAATCGACGCGGAAACGCAGTCCGGCTGCATGCGCAGCGCGCCTTACGGCAATCTCGGGCTTCGTGTCTCGTCCGCGGTTCGCCTGCATGCCACGTCGCACCGCCGGAGAGGACGCCCATGACTCGTTCATACTTACAGTGTCGCGGCGTACTCCACCAGTTCGTCCCAGTCGCGCAGCCGCCGCTGCGCGACGAGCCGGTTGAAGGTCTCGAGCGTCGCGCGGCGGCGCGGGTTCCCGACGCACGTCTCCTCGATGGCTTTGGCCAGAGCAGGGAGGTCAAGGTGATAGACGCAGTCGACCTCACCGGAGCCGCCACCGAGGAGATTGAGCATGTACGGGCGCGGTTCCATCGTGACAACGGCGAAGTGGGGCATCCGGCCGCGCCTGAGCGCGGCCATCTTCGCTCCTTGCGACCGGCAGTCCTGTGCCCGGTCGGTGCGGAGCGACCACTTGAGCGAGAGGCCGATCTCCAACGTCGGCGTTTTTGGGCCTGGCCTCTGCTGGGCGGCTGTCACATCGAGTTTCAGGAGGGACTCCTGGCCAACCTCTTCAAGAAGCAGGCGCCGCGTCTCGGTCTCGCTGGTCGTGGCCGCTTCAACTGCCTCGGCCAGATAGTCGAAGCGTGCGATGTCCTTCGGGTTGGTGAGCTTCCCACGTACGAAGCGACTGACGGCGCGCCAAGCCTTCTCATACTCGCGCGACGGCTCGGGCCGCATGTCACGCAGCGCGCCGACGTGTCGAAACTGCTCGAACGCGTTGAGCGCCCGCTCTGGTTCGACAGTCAATTGGCTGTCGCGTGTCTGCAGCTCCGACTTCAGTGCGGCAGCAACTTCCCGCGAGAAGGGATCGCCGGTGGGCTCACCTCCTCGTGCGCCTGGGTCGACGCCAAGGGCTCGAAAGAGCGCCTCACCAAGTTCGACGGAGAAGGCCTCGCTTGCGTCAGACGTGTTCGGCTTACCGTTCGACGAACGGAAGACGCACAGGTCCTTGGCGAATGTGGCAGGCACGGACGGATCCCTTCGTGTCAGTCGGGCATGAACCTACCTCGCGCGGACAGCATGGGCTGTCGGTCAGGTACGCCACACCAGCCACACGGGCAACGCGGCGGCGAGGCTGCGAGAAATGTCGGTGCCGAGACCTACCATCTGATGCCATGACCAAGCCCACCGTGATCGATCTCTTCGCCGGCTGCGGTGGCATGACGGTCGGCTTCGCGAGCGAGGGCTTCGAGCCCGTGCTCGCCGTCGAGTGGGACCGCTTCGCTGCCGCCACCTACGCGGCCAACTGGGGTGAGGACCACGTCATCCCTGGTGACATTGCAGAGGTGAAGGAGAGTCAGATCCCGACCGCGGATCTGATGATCGGCGGCCCTCCGTGTCAAGGATTCTCAAACCTGGGTCTCAAGGCGCTCGACGACCCGAGAAATCAGCTCTGGCGTGAGTACATGCGATTCATCCGAACTGCCCGCCCGCAGGTATTCGTGGTCGAGAATGTCGATCGCTTCGCAAAGTCGCCCGAGTTCCAGATGCTTGTCGGGGAGGTCGAGCACGGCCTACTGAAGGACTACGAGATCTCGTACGGCGTGTTGAATGCGGCCGACTACGGCGTGTCCCAGCGCAGGCGTCGCACGATCGTCATCGGCTCGAGAGTCGGCAAGATCGAGCTGCCGGCACCCACCCACGCTCGAGACGGTGCCAATGGGTTGAAGCCTTGGCAGACGGTGCGGGATGTCATCGAGGGACTTCCGACCCGACCGGACTCAACCGAACTGCCTGACTCGCTCACAGAGTTCTTCGGTGAGGCGATGCCCGGAGTGTTCAAAGGGCTCGACGTCCACTTCCGGCGGAACCCGAATCCGCTGTCGCTTGAGCGATACTCGTACGTTCCGCCGGGCGGCGGCAGGTTCGACGTGCCGACGGAGCTCCTTCCTCGCTGCTGGCGAGAGAAGCCGACCGGCACCACAGACGTCATGGGCCGCATGCGCTGGGACTTCCCGTCGCACACGATCCGTACCGAGTTCTTCAAGCCTGAGAAGGGTGCCTATCTGCACCCGCAGTGGGTGCCGGGCAAACAACGTCGCGGTGACGACTTGAGGTTCATTAAGGGAGACCCGAAGTTGTCGGTCAATCGGGTCGTGACGCACTACGAGGCATCACTGATCCAGGACTTCCCGCGGGACTATCTGTGGGTCGGATCGAAGATCGCCATCGCGAAACAGATCGGCAACGCCGTCCCGTCGGGCCTTGCCCGCGCGATCGCACGTCACGTCAAGCCCTACATCTCCTGAATGA
This sequence comes from Nocardioides sp. BGA-UO-ETr-FS32, assembly GCF_059567905.1. NCBI lineage: Bacteria > Bacillati > Actinomycetota > Actinomycetes > Propionibacteriales > Nocardioidaceae > Nocardioides > Nocardioides sp. BGA-UO-ETr-FS32. Next base: position 777,283 of record NZ_JCAQOX010000015.1, read on the forward strand.
CAAGGCGGAACAATCCGCGGTGCCTACCGCTCGATCAGTTGCCTGTCCGCTCCATCATCGCTTTGGCTGCTTCGTAGTCGGCCCCAAGCGTCTCCGGGCGAATCGCAACCCACGCGTCTCCTGACAAGTCGAAGCCGCGGCGCGCAGCGAGTTCGCGCTGAGGTGTCCAGGTCCCCATCAGGACCACGAGCTCGTGGCTGAAGAAGACGTCCGGTTTGGCTTGTCGCGCGCGCCGAAGGGGGTCCTTCGCCATGGCGGCGACGGTCTCGATCGCGAAGCGAGGGATGACCACTTCGGGAAGAAAGCCGAAGAGCGCGGTCACGCGTCGTTTGATGCCGACTCGTGGTTCGAAGACGACGGCGAGTTGTTCCGGCGTCAGATCCTTCAGCGGATTGCGTGGGAGGGGCGTCCAGTCGAGTACGACGGTTGCGAAGGTGTCGCGAGCGTCTGCGCGGATCGTGCGCTTGGCGTCCTGGTTCTTGCCCTCGTTCAGCCACCGCCGGTGGGTGCGCATGAGGAACACCCGGAAGCGGTCGTTCTTGGGGTCGACCTGCGTTAACAGGCAGATCTCGCATTGGCCTTCCCGTGGAATGGCCCAGTTCCCGCCGATTGTGGCTTTCAACTCGACGGGAATGCCGACAATGGTGGTGTCGAGCGGCCGCTCCTTCGGAAGTCCGAAAGCCTCGAGTATCCGGTACTGGAGCTTGACTCCGACCGTGCGTCTTTCGTCGGAATCCACCTCCGGCGAATCAAGGTCGAACCGAAATGTCCTGGCACCGTCCAACACGTACTCGATCGCCTCGACGACTGCACCGGTCATCAACTGGTCGACGGGTGTGCTCTGGAGCCACGCGAGAACCTGCTGGATCTCGACGTCGTCGTCGGGATGGGCGATCTTGTGGGGCTCGCCCGATCGATCAGAGACACACTCGTCCCCTGGCTGGGCGAGTGGTGGCTGCGGAACTCGGGGCACGACCGAAACCTATCGATCGAGACCCTGGGGTGACGGCGAATGCCGGAACGAGCCGTCTGAGGCCTGTCGGGACGTGATCTCCACAGCGGACGCACCAGTGGTTGGCCGTACACGCGCGCGCGGGGACACTTGCTCCATGGAGCGGTCAGAACCCATCGGCACGTTCAGAGCGCGTGTCACCCGTGACGCAGCCGCGCTCGAACGGGACGGTGATCAGTACTTCGCCATGAACCGCCTGGAGGAGCTACACGGCCGTCCCGACGATCGTCCCCTTTACGAGATCCAGTTCGCGGACGGGGTGTGGATGCTTGTGCGGGAGAACGACCTTGTCGCCGGGACTATCGGTTCGGTGAACTGCGAATAGCTGCTGACGTGCCAGCGTCAGCGCTGGTCACAGTAACGGACGAGCGACTGCGCCGGGGCGACAAAGATTCGGACGAAATTAGTGCGCGCCTACAACCGTGACGACAAGTATCGCCTCAACACCGACGCTGGTCGGACATCTCCTGGCTGTGGGGTGGGCTGTCGTCGCCGTCCCCTGCCGAAGACGCTCACGCCGTAGCGGAGACGAGTTCACCCTCCGCGTCAGCGGCCTCGCCATCCGCCGGCTTTGGCTTCGGACGCGGTCGCTTACCCCCGCCGTAGAAGTAGGGCTCCAACACCTGGCTGCGAGAGCGGTGCTTGAGCTTATCGAGGGTCTTGGACTCGATCTGGCGTATGCGCTCCCGCGTGACGCCATAGACCTTGCCGATCTCGTCCAGGGTCATCTGTTCGCCTGTGGTCAGCCCGAAGCGCATCGAGATGACGCCGGCTTCGCGCTCACTGAGCGTGTCGAGGACAGCGCTCAGCTGCTCCTGCAGCAGCAGGTACTCGACCTGGTGTGAGGGGTCGAGCTCCGGGTCGGCCATGTCGAGCACGTCCGCCAGCGTCGCCTCGCCATCGCCGATCTTCATGTCGAGCGACGGCAGATCCGGTGGGCCGAGCCGGAGGCACTCGAGCACCTGCTTCTCGTCGAGTTCGCAGGCTCGCGCCAGCTGGTACAGGGTCGGCGGTTCGCCGCCGACCATCAGGCGCGCCCGAACGCCCCACACCTTATTGAGCTTCTCGACCATATGGACCGGCAGTCGGATCAGCCTCGCCTCGTTGGCGATGCCTCGCGTGATCGACTGCCGGATCCACCACATGGCGTAGGTCGAGAACTTGTTGCCCTGCGCGGGGTCGAACAGCTCGACGGCGCGGATGAGGCCGGTCATGCCGTGCTGGACGAGGTCGTCGTAGCTCATGCCGGTCTGCGGGTACTTCTTCGCCACCGAGTGCACCAGGCGCTGGTTGTGCAGGAACAGGCACTCAGCCGCTTCGCGCGACTCGCCTGTCAGGGAGGCGAACTCACCCTGCTCCAGCGGTCGACCCTCACGGCCCCGGATGAGGATGGCGAGGCCCACCTCCTGCTGGGCCGTCAGCAGGATCGACGCGTGGTTGGCGACATGGCGATCCGCCGTGATGCGGTTCCAGGCAGCCTTCACCGCCAACTGGCGCTCGCTCCAGTCGAGGGGCTCGCTCCGCCCCGCCTCAGGGACGGGAGGACCGTCGACTGAGTCCTCTTCGGGCTCCGCCTGGCGGGGCTGCTCAGGAGCTGGTGGCGCGACCGGGGCCGGCGCCTGGACCTGCTCCTCGTCGATCCGGATCTTCGCCTTGGCAAGCAGGCGCTCCACCTCTGGCCGGATTACGTCGGAGGGTGTCTCTAGGGTTCCGAGCACTCGCTCAAGGCGCGTGCGGCGGATGACTCCGTCGCGCACGAAGGGGCGGAGGCGCATGAGGACACGGGACAGGTACTCGATGTCCATATTGGCCCCACCTCCTTCCGAAACGCCCCAGCAGCGGACTCACACCGGCATTATTGGCGTCACACGAACGTTACGGAGCAGATCATTGCGGATGGTGCCGACAGAACTCGGGACGGAGGAGATCACCACCTCCGAGCGCCGGGTATTTGAGGCCTTGGCGGGCAGCCCGCTCAGTGGTGCTGCATTGCACTCGCTGAACCTGCCGGACCACGAATACAAGCTGACGGCCGAGCTCGACTTCGTGCTGATCCTCGACGACCTGATCCTCGCGGTCGAGGTCAAGGGCGGGCAGGTCTCCTGCCGTGATGGTTTGTGGACGTACAGCGATCGAGCCGGTCACCGGCGGACGTCGCGCGAGGGCCCGTTCAAGCAGGTTCAGACCGCGATGTATGCCCTGCGGGAGCGCCTGAAGGAGCGTCTTGGCGTCGAGATCGACGACGTGGCGTTCGGCTATCTCGTCGTCACGCCCGACGTGGATCTTGCGAGCAGCTTCGAGTGGGACGACGAGACCTACTGCGGCAGAGGTCCGTTCAACCGTGGCATCGGGAAGGCGATCGACCGAGCGCGCAAGTACTGGCTCGGCAAGCAGGCGAACAAGTTCCCGATCGGCAAGGAACTGCACGCTCGGCTCATGCAGGATCTGCGGCCGTCGTTCGACCGCTCACCGCTTCTCGACGCTCGGGCGAACCTGCTCGACGCGGCGATGGTTCGCCTGACCGATGAGCAGTACGCCCGGCTCGACCTGATCAGCGATGAGCCTAGGGTCATCTGCAGCGGCGGTGCCGGTACCGGCAAGACCTTCCTCGCGGCCGAGGTGGCTCGCCGGCAGGCGCTCCTCGGTCAGCGAGTGCTCTTTACCTGCCGCAGCGAGGTGCTGGCGGCCTATGCCACGCGGACGCTTGAGGGCACAGCGGTCGAGGTCAGGGCGGCCTCGCAGTTGGGCAACGTGACGCCGTATGAGGTGCTAGTGGTCGACGAGGCGCAAGACCTCATGACCTTCGACATCTTGGAGGATCTGGAGCAGGCGGTTGTCGGCGGCTGGGCCGACGGCCGCTGGACGATGTTCCTCGATCAGAACAGCCAGGCGCACCTGTACGGCGACTTCGACCCGGACGCGCTGGCCTACGTCCAGTCGTTCGGACCGGTGAAGCCGTCGCTCAAGTTCAACTGCCGGAACACTCGTGAGATTGCCTTCCAGACCCGGGCGTACACCGGCGCCGACACCGGAGTGGCAACCGCTGGCACCGGTCCTGAGGTCGCCTTTGTCGCGGTCGATGACCAGCAAGCCGAGCTGGCGGCCCTTGAGAAGCACCTGCGCTCCCTCGCGGAGCAAGAGGTAGCCCCCGAGCACATCACGATCGTGTCGCTGCGTGGTGAGTGGGGGACCTCGGTCGCCAAGGGTCTGCGCGCTGCTCGGAAGGGACGACTCACACAGATGTCGCCCGCACTCGCGTCGGTGTGGCCAGGGGGCGGCATGACTTGGTCGTCGGCGATGGACATCAAGGGGATGGAGAACCGCTTCGTCTGCGTGATCGACATCGAATCAGTCACCACCGAGACCGAGCTGGACCTGCTCTACGTCGCCCTCAGCCGACCGCGGGCCGGACTCTGGGTGGCGACCTCGCCACACGTAAAGGAACAGCTCGGCGAGCTGTTCAAGCAGCACCTCGATGGTGCGATGGATGCATACAAGAAGGCAGCCGTATGACCGACCTGACTCAGACCAGAGACGACTTCGTGGCCTACGTCAGGCGCCAACTGGTCGGCCCCTTTGATGGCCCGGCGGAGATCATTTTCGATCCCCCGAACCGTCGCTACCTCATGGGCATCCTGTTCCCGCGTCAGGTCGCCTTCGAGGGCTACGTCGAGGCAGAGGGAGAGGAGCGCGACGAGACCTCAGCCACCGACACCGGCGAAGAGAGTCAGTTCAGCGACGACCCGGTCTCGGCGGCAAACGACTTCCTGCCTGCCTCTCAGGGGCTGTCGTTCTTCACGACGGCGCCTGAGCTCAGCGTGCGGGCCCGCGCCGCCGAGTACGAGACGCTCAGTGGCGCCGTCGCCGAGGAAGCGCTCAAGGAGCTGTCGGTTCAGGGTCGGGCGACGGAGGAGCTCGAGGAAGAGGATCCACGCCAGAAGGTCAAGGGCTCCTCGAAGATCTGGCGTCGTCACCAGTTGGATGAGGCCACCGTCAAGGTGAGCGCCACCGACAAGGAGCCCACCAAGGTCTGGGGCGACAAGGCAGAGGTGCACGTCCGCTGGCGCAGCTACCCGCATGGCTCGCTGGTCACGATCACGCTGGTCAACGCGCGCAAGGCGGATGACGAGCGGCCGGAGCGTCACTGGAACGAGATGCTCATGCAGGTCGAGTTCGACGTGACGGTGCCAGCTGGGTTCCAGGTGCTGGAATACCCGAGCGTTGCACTGGCGTCTCATGACCCGGAGGAGGACGAGCTCCGCCTCATCCACCGCGACGCCAAGGTCTACGCGATTGGGCATGGTTGCTCCCCGGAGTGGTCGACCACTGACGGCGTCGTGTCCTCGGTGCGCTCCGAGGTGATGCCGTCGCACGTCGTGCCGCGGGTCAGTGCCGACGGTGACGCCGCGCAGGCGTTAGACGTCGCCTGGCTGGCCGACGAGGCGATCTCGGCGGATGTCTTGCACGCCGAGCTGAATGCGTTCATCGATCCGTACGAAGACTGGATCGGCAAGGTCAAGAAGAAAGCGGCCGGACTCGACGATCGCTACCAGGGAGCCACCGCCCCGATCATCAAGCGCTTGGAGCGTGCGCTGGAGCGCATGCGCGACGGGGCTCGCGTCTTCACGGACCATCCGGATCGGGTCAAGGTTCTGCAGGCCTTCCGGTTGGCCAACCGCGCCATGCTGATCCAGATGCGCCACAGCCAGAAGGACATGGCGGGCTCCCGCCGACCGCTTGGCGCGGCTCCCGACATGCCCACGACCTACGGGCCGGGCGCGAGCTGGCGACCTTTCCAGCTCGGCTTCTTCCTGACGACGCTGCGTGGGCTGGTCGACGACCAACACGACGATCGCGAGGTCGTCGACCTGATCTGGTTCCCGACTGGTGGAGGCAAGACCGAGGCGTATCTGCTCGTCGCGGCGTTCGAGATCTTCCGCCGCCGCTTGGTGCTCGGTGACACGGGCGGTGGCACTGCTGTCGTCAGTCGGTACACGCTGTCGCTGTTGACCGCCGACCAGTTCAAGCGCACCGCTTCCACCACGGCTGCGTGCGAGTACCTGCGCCGCCAGCGCTCCGATCTGGGCGACGAGCCGATCTCGGTCGGACTCTGGGTCGGCGAAGCGACATCGCCCAACCGGTACGCCAAGGCACGTGAGCGCTTCGAGGAATTACGGGATGCCGGCGAGACGGACGAGCGGTTCCTGCTCGACCGCTGTCCCTGGTGCGGCACTGAGATCATCCCGCGCGAGCACCATGAGAACGACGCCCTCTACGGAGTCACGTCGACCGACCGCTCGTTCGCGTTCAACTGCCCGTCGACCAAGTGCGAGTTCCACGAGCAGATCCCAGTGCAGGTCATCGACGACGGGCTCTACGACGCGCCCCCGACGTTCCTGCTGGGGACGGTCGACAAGTTCGCGCAGCTCGCGTGGGTGCCCGAGTCCGGGGTGCTGTTCGGTCGCAGCGCAGGCAACCGCCCACCGACCCTGATCATCCAGGACGAGTTGCACCTGTTGACCGGACCGCTCGGCACCACCGTCGGTCTGTACGAGGCGGCGATCAATCTGCTGTGCGAGGTCGATGACCGTCCGCCGAAGGTCATCTCCAGTACGGCGACGATCCGCCGCGCCTCCGCGCAGATCTTGGGCCTCTTCGGGCGGCGGGTCGACCTGTTCCCGCCGTCGGGCATCGACGCCGACGACTCCTACTTCGCCCGTGCCGACGAGAAGACACCGGGGCGGCTCTACGTCGGCATGATGGCGCAGGGTCACACATCTGACACTGCCGTCGTGCACACCGGCACGGCGCTGCTGCAGGCGCCGGTGGATCTCGGTCTGACAGGGGACGCCCAAGACGCCTACTGGACGGTGGTGGCCTACCACAGCTCGCTCCGCGAGCTCGGCCGTACCGTCACCATCGCGCGCGACGACATCAATGCCCGGCTGGGCAGCCTGGTCGTCGGCCGGCCCCGCCGCGAGTACGACGTCGAAGAGTTGTCGTCGTCTGTACCGCGTGCCTTGCAGCCCCGCCTGTTGGAGCGCCTCAATCTGCCGGTTTCGAGCGGCTCGGTGATCGACTTCCTTGCCAGCACCAACATGTTGTCGGTCGGTGTCGACGTGCCGCGTCTCGGTCTGATGCTCGTGAACGGGCAACCCAAGGCGACAGCCGAGTACATCCAGGCCACCAGCCGAGTCGGTCGCTCGACGGCCCCGGGTCTGGTCTTCGGGCTGTTCCGCTCAACCAAGCCGCGCGATCGCTCGCACTACGAGAACTTCCGTGCCTTCCACTCGGCGCTGTATCGCCACGTGGAGCCCACGAGCGTGACGCCGTACTCGCCGCCGTCGCGTGACCGCGCTCTCCACGCCGCACTGGTCATCCTGGTCCGCCATCGCCTGGGCATGCAGTCGGACGGGAGCGCGGGCAAGATCCTGGACCGACGGCCCGAGGTCGAGGACATGGCCGCCAAGCTGGTCGACGTCGTCGAACGCGTCGAGCCGCGTGAGAAGCAGGGCGCCAAGCAGTACCTCGACCACTTCATCGAGGACTGGGTCGAGCGCGCTGAACGGGCTGACGAGGAGAGCAAGCTCCTGTACTACAAGCCCAACGGCAAGGGTCAGATCAACCTGATCCGTCAGTTCAACACCAAGGCGGTCGGCTGGCAGACGCTCGGATCGATGCGCAACGTGGACATGGAGTCGCTCATCGAGGTCGCGCGCAGCGGCGGCGGCGCGGCCGCCAAGGGGGCTTGATGCAACGCAAGATTCGGCAGTCGCAGACCATCGTCCCGTTCGGTGTCGGCGCCATCTTCGATCTCCAGGGTGAGTCGCTCGTCGCGTGTGACACCTTCCGCTGGGGTCCGCGCGGTGAACGGATTCAGAGTGATCGGCTGGCCGCTGTCCTCGGTGTCTCGGAGTTCCGCGCTGCCCCGGCCGTCGCTAGTAATGCCTGGGCTGCTCCATCCGCAGGTGTGCCTTACGCCCGCTTCCCAGCGTGGCTGTTCTGCCAGAAGTGCCGACGCATGACTCGCTGGACGCGGGCGCTCGAGCAATCGGACAAGGCGCCGACTTGCGGAAGCTGTCCCGGCAAGAAGCAGCTGGTGCCCATGCGCTGGATCCAGATCTGTCCGAACGGGCACATGGACGATCTGGACTGGAAGCGATGGGCTCACTCACGCAACACCAACCCCGAAGCGCGGCAGTGTCAGAAGGACAACCTCTTCTTCGAGTCCGTCTCGGGCAAGGGAGCCGGTGGTCTCGACACGCTCCAGGTCCACTGCCACAGCTGCCACAGCCGACGGAACCTGATGGGCATCACGAGCAAGGGATCGCTCAAGTCGATCGGCGTGACCTGTATTGGCCGGCAGCCCTGGCAGCGCTGGGACGAGCGCGCGGACTGCGACGAGGTGCCGCTGGCAGTTCAGCGAGGCGCCTCCAACGTCTACTTCCCACTGGTGCACTCGTCGATCGAGATCCCCAACGCCTCACGGGCAGACTCCCAGAGCGAGAAGGCCCTCGCGATCAAGGCGGACGACTTCTTCCGGCCGCTGCTGGGCGTCAACGAGGACGCCCCGATGTTCGACATGATGGTCGAGACCCTGGTCAAGGCGCACGACGTCACGCCTGAGTACGTCAAGGGCCTGGTCCGTGACGAGAAACAGCGTGAGGCCGGCAAGGCCACCACGGTCGAGGCGACGCCGGGTGATCTCCTGGGAGAGGAATGGGCGGCCTTCCTGACGGAGCTCGACAACTCCGACGACCCGAACTTCCGTACCCGGCACGTCGACCTGGTGCAGACGACCAAGACCAAGGTCACCTCGCTCCTGGCTGACCGAGTCGACAAGGTGGTGCTGGCCGACCGCCTCCGCGAAGTGCGAGCCCTCGAAGGGTTCCACCGGGTCACCCCGGCGGGTAGCGACAAGCTGGTGCCCGTAGCGCTCAACCACAAGGCCACGGTCGACTGGCTGCCCGCCATCGACGTGCGCGGCGAGGGCATCTTCCTCTCGCTGGACGAGGGGCGCCTGGCTGTCTGGGAGGAGCAGGGCGCGGTTCGTGATCGCGTCCTGGAGCTGGAGAAGCGGCTGAACGCGTCGTTCATGGAGCCGCGACTGCGTGAGCGCACCGGTCCGGTCCTGGCGCCTCGGTACGTCCTCCTCCACACGTTCGCGCACCTTCTGATTCGTCGGCTCGCATTCGAGTCCGGCTATGCCGCCACGAGCCTCCGTGAGCGTGTCTACGCCCGAAGTGCATCGGATCCCGGCGGCGCCTCCAAGCAGGCGGGCATCTTGATCTACACCGCCGCGGGAGACTCGGAAGGAACGCTGGGCGGTTTGGTGCGCCAAGGCGAGCCGCCGCAGTTGCAGGGCACTGTGCTGGAGGCCCTCCAGGACGCCATGTGGTGTTCGTCCGATCCTCTCTGCAGCGAGAACCTTGCCTCGACCTTCGCCAGCCTCAACTTCGCGGCGTGTCACGCCTGCACCCTGGTCGCAGAGACGAGTTGCGAAAGCGGCAACTACCTACTCGACCGGGTCCTCGTCGTCGGGAGTGACAAGGTGCCCGGCTTCTTCCAGGACGTGCTCGACGCAGCTGTCGAAGCAGCCGGCGAAGGGATCCGAGGAATCTCGTGAGACTGCCGGCCTTCGAGGATCTCTCCAAAGAGCAAGACCTCATCTACAACCTCGACCTGGATGGCAACTATCTCGTCTCCGGTCCGCCTGGCACGGGCAAGTCGGTCATGGCGCTCTACCGAGCGCAGGTGTTGACGTTCGACGACCGTGAGCCGGCCCTGCTCATGTACAACAACGTCCTGCAGCAGTACACCGCGCAGGCAGCCGACACGCTCGAAGTCGCTGGCTTCGTCCGGACCTTCCACAGCTGGATCTGGAGGTTTTGGCGCGAGCACTTCAAGCAGCAGCCACCGACGTTGGAGGGCAACTCCTACGCCCTCGACTGGGCGGAGGTGACCAGCCAGTTCTTCGCGGCGCCACCAGACCCCGGCGCTCTTGCCGACCTACTGGTCGACGAGGGACAGGATCTGTCGCTCGGGTTCTTCAGGCTGACGCGATTCTTCACCAAGAACATCACCGTCTTCGCCGACGAGAACCAGCAGTTGTCCGACCAGAACACGACTCTCGACGAGATCGCGAAGGCCATCAGTGCGGACGAGCAGCTCGAGTTGAAGCGGAACTACCGCAACACTGCTGAGATTGCCGCCGTGGCGGCCAAGTTCTACTCGGGCACACCCACGGGCATCCCGGAGATGCCGACCCGGCACGGCGAGAAGCCGACCCTGCGTCGCTACGAGTCGGATGCCGACCTGGCCGACTTCGTCGCCCGCTACGCCAAGGCGCGCAGCAACCTGACCATCGGCATCGCCTGCGAGAACAAGCGGATGCAGTACCGACTCCTGCGCCTCCTCGAGGAGCGCAAGCTTCCGGTGCCGGTGCAGATGTACGCCTCGGGCAACAAGCAGCACAAGACGCTCGATTTCGATGTCCCCGCCGTCACCATCGTGAACTTCCGTTCGCTCAAGGGTCTGGAGTTCGACACGCTCTTCGTGCCGGAGCTGCAGCAGCACTCCGCTGATCCGACGTCGGCGGCAACGAGGATGATGTTCTACGTGGTGATGTCCCGCGCCCGGGACGAACTGCATCTCTCTTACAGCGGGAGTGGGGGACTCCCGCCGATCCTGAGCGACGTGAAAGGCCTGGTGCGCGAACTGTGACCGAGGACGATCAGCTTCCATTCGACGGTCCGAGCGACGACCAGCAGAGCCAGGCCACGCTCGACGCCGCGAAGACGCCCGACGCCGCGGAGGCTACGTCGAGCGCCAGCGATGGTGACGACTCCGTCGATGACTCGTCGGACCCAACGGCCCGGGTGCTCGCAGAGCCGGTCGCTGAGCAACGCGATGAACCGCTCACGGTCGAGGAGCGCGAAGTCGCAGCGGAGCCATCAGCGCTCGCGGCTGGCCTGGTTGAAACGAGCGAGTCATCGCCTGCTGGGGCCGCCCCCGCAAGCGAACCTGTCGCCCCTGCTCCGACGCTGTACTTCCTGACCAACCGCATGAACCTCAACGGCATCTTGAGTTCTCGGCTCGTCGCGCCCCGTGAGTCGTTCCAGAAGTACTACACCGACCTGCTGCAGCAGACCCCCGGCTGGGTTCCGCTACTTCGTGAGGCGCCGACCTCCGCGCAGATTGAAGTGGTAACCACCGAACGCGGCGCGGGAGCCCCGGTCATAGTCGAGTTCCCGCTCGACGTGGCCGGAAAGTTGAAGCCGGACGCCCCGGTCGTCTTCGTGCCCGCGGTCGCCCTCTCAATGGCTGTTGCGATTCACCTCCCGTCCGAGCGCGACCTACGCGAACACCGAGCCCGGGGCTATAGCAACGTTCACGCGCACGACGAGCTGCTGCGGGTGACTCCTGAGCTGTTTGACTCGGAGGCAGCAGACCCGCACGCTTTGATTCCGCCCGGGGCTGCTCCCGACGTGGATTGGCGCCGCATTGATCGAATCCGTGGAGCCGTTAGCGCTGCGGTTAGGTCAGCCAGTTCCGGCGAGCAGTTGGCCCTGGTGGCGGCGCTGGTCGGCGCCCCCAAGTTGCCGGCCGCAATGACTGTGCCGCCGTGGCTCGCGTGGTCCGATGTCGATGATCACGCCGCTCGTGATACTCGCCCCCAGCCCGACAGCGCGGTGCCGGACCATGTTGTTTTCCGAGCTGCCTATGAGGTACTGGGCGAACGAGACGTAACCGAGGCATGGAGCCCCAATGCGGTGCTCGACGCATTAGAGGCGCGAGTCCGCAAGGCTGGCTTGACCGACGACGCAGCCGACGCAATGATCCGGAATCTCGGCCGAGTCCGTTCGATCGTCAATGTCGAGGTCGACTTCGAGCCGTTCCGCCCATCGGCTCGTGCGCTTGTCAGTGCCAAGGCGCTACTCCTCGTACTGCTCCGTCAGGAACTCGATCAACTGCTCGCGTGGTCGGACGAGGAGACCGGCGCCGACGATGCCACCCAAGTCGTGGCAGCTGTGCTGGCTGGCCGGCTTCGCGGTCTGGCGCGAGAGTCGACCGAGCTCCGCTCGCTGGAGCTGGACGACCTGACCGCAGCCTGGGCCGTACGCGTCGCTCGCGGAGGATCCGCGTTACTCGGAAAGGCCCAGTTCGTCGCCAACAGCCGCGGGACGTGGTTGAAGATCGATGGCGTCGAGGTGGCCACGCAGAGCGCCCTGCTGCCGGACCTGCTGTCCAAGTATCAGAAGACCGCCGATGCAAAGAAGGAAGCAACCCGCATCAAGGTCTCGCGGGCGATGGGTTGGCCTGTCGAGCACCGCGTTCAGATGCCCCCAGGCGCGTCGATTGAGACGGGCGACGAGTTCATCACCATCTCTTCTTCCGAAGAGATTGAAATGGAGGTTGCCGTGGACGAGCACGGTTTCGTTCGCCGCCTGGAGTCGCTGACAGGTGGGGAGCGTCGGCGCGCCACCGAGGCATTCGCAGCTCGACGGTGAGTCACTGGACCGGCGATCTCTGCAACGTCTCGGCCTTGTCGCGGGGCTGCTCACCGACCCGACGCAGGGCGCCAGACCTGGTGGCTGGGTCCCGCCGCGATCGATCGCCATCCGGGAGCCGAATCTCATCCTTCCGTGGACTGAGAGCCTCAATCAGGCCCGGCATGCGATAGACGAACGCGTGCGGGACGCCGGTTGGGTAGTCCTTCGTTTTCCGGAGCATCAGGATGCGCTCGCCGCTGCCCAAGAGATTGCGACGGCCGTTCGCTCCCGGTCAATGCTGCGACCGTACATCCGCCGGAGGGGGCGCGGCTGGGCGTGGCGATGCCCGCCCGTCAGCCGTGGTGCCGAAGTCGATGGGCCTCGAAGTAGACAGCGCGATTCGAGGACCAACCCGGCGCCCGAGACCCAAGCAGTGGATCCATGAGATCCTGTAGCGCTGCGGGGACCGTTGCCCGAGGACGCAGTCCGATGATCCGGCCCTCATCGTCCACCCCCAGGTAGCCCTGCTCGAACAGTGCGTCGCAGCCAGCGACGCAGAGGGCCCAGCCGACGTGCGGCAGGTCCAGGCGCTCCGCGTCCGAGCACATGTGCCGAGGCTTTATGTGCGCCGCGACCAAGAAGCCCTGGGGGAATGTCCGTGTACACATTCCGCACGAGGCGACGGCGTTCGGATCACTGGTAGCGATGCCGAGCGCCCCTCGCAGGAATCGTTGCTCCCGTCTGCCCATGCGTCGGACGGCCACATCGGTGCCACCAAGTCTCTCCGCCATCCCGACGTAGTTCTCCGGGTCTGGTCCGAGTGGGCCTTCTGTCGGGCGACCGAGGTCCTCGACTCCGAATCCGAGCCGACGCAACGGGTCAGCGACGTTCTCACGGTCGCCGCGCCAAGGCCCTTCCAGGTCGAGACCGGCAATGACGCGGGCCCCGAGGATCAGGGCCATCGCATCCATCTCATCGTCGCCGTCGACCACTACGTACTTTCGTGCCGATGGGGCCTGGTAGTGCGCGAGGAAGGGATCCCTTCCCAGTCGCCTCCAGTCGGCTATCGCTGCTTCGAGGTGAGTTACCGACAGCCCGGCCGCGATCCCACTCCTTCGCTCCCGGGCACTCGGCTCAGTGGCGCCGAGAGCCTTCACGAGCTCCGATCGCGTCGTGGGAGTCGGGGACCGGAAGGCGAGCGTTGCTCGTTTGCGCTGGTTTCCGCCACCGACCGACCGAGCACTGCCGATGTCGCCCTGGGGTCGCGTGAGACCCCGGCGGAGTAATCCGAAGTCCTCCACCCCCGTGAGCCTGATTGGAAAGGGCTGCCCGTCGACATGGATCCTGCGTTCTGCTGTGGAGAGCTGCGCCACGCGTCGACTGTCGACGAACGCGTCGATCAGTTCGACATCCAGGGAGCTGAGGCGGCGCAATGCCTCCTCCAGGAGCAGTGGGTATTCGGGGTTTCGAACGTTGCCGGAGCCGGTCGCTCCACCTGAGCTGTCGATCGTCAGGCTGAAGGTGTGGGACCCATGGATCACGCTGATCTCGAAGTCGGCATCGATATCGTCAGTCGTATCGGCCCTACGGAGTCGCACAAGTTGAAGGTAGCAATGGTCACCCTCACACCCGTGGCCATTGGGTCGGATCGCCGAAGAACTGGGCGAACTGGTCGGTGGCGACGCTGAGGGGCTCCTGCGTGAGCGTCTCGAATCCGGCCTCGGACATCCTGCGGGTGCCGAGTCCGACGGTGAAGCTGAACTCCCTGGGATGCACCTCGGGCAGTTTGTCGAAGTCGATGGGGGCAGGGTTCGGCCACAGCGCTGCCACTCGTCCGGCCACCTCCAACGGATGGAGAATCGGCCACCCGGGGTGCCACACCATCGTGACGTCTAGCCCGCGAACCCCGAACGAGCGGGTCGCGAAGCGAAGCTCCCTGTCCCCGACCACGACCCGGGTCGGGAGGAAGATCCGCTGGGTCTCGCCCTCCCACGGCAGTTCGCCCATGACGCTGCGCTTGGCAACGTAGACCGAGAAGTCGGCGGGCGGGGCCGAGCCGGTGCGCATCCAGTCCAGCCAGGTGGGTTCTACCCGCTCGAATCGCGGGAAGTCCTCGTCGCGCTGGACGTGGGGATTGTCATGCACCGCCTCGGGGTGACCTGCCAGCAGCCCGATCTTGAGGAACCATCGGGCGAGCGCGGCAGCTTCATTCGTGCTGATCGCCGGCCAGGCATGCGTCGACGACCAGGGGAGGAGTCGGCGGATGACCGGCTTGGCGGGCTCCTCGATGGAGCGGTTGAGCTCGGTGTTGCACGGCTCGCACATTGGCACGTGCACGCCAGGCAGTGCGACTGCGGTGACGGGCGTGACGCCGTCACGCTTGGTGTAGGCGACGCCGCCCTTTTCGGTCGTGAATGGTCCCTCGCCGCGAAACTCTTGGATCAGCCAGCGCGGCCAGACGTGCTCGCCCACGCCCTTGGACGGGTTCGGGCACAGGACGCAGGTCATCCCAGCGAAGCGATCGGACACGCTCCGACGATACGGAGGGCATGCGGGCCTCGGCGAATCGAAATCGGGATGGCGACCTACGCGTGGAGCGCCTCGAGCTCGGCGACGAGGTAGCCCGTCTCGTAATTGCGCACTGCGGGCTGCGGGTGAAGCCAGCGAACGCCGAGGCACTTGTCCTGGGCGACCACCCACCGGCCGCCGCATGGGCGCAACTCGTCGACGTCGACCTGTTCAACGGAACCGTCCATGTGCGGGAGGAGCATCGGGACGGCTGGCGACAGGTACTGAGTTTGGTTCGTCATGCTGAGCACGGTGCTCGCCAGCCGGGGCTAACGTCCACCGCTGCCGCTCGCCGCCCCCAAGGGACCACGTCGCGTCGTTGCCGGTCGGCAGAGTTCACCAGCGACGACTGCTCCGAAACTCCCGCGATGTGGCCCCGCTTGGCGACGTCCTGGACGCCTCGAAGGCGCCTATGAGTTTCTGGAGCCGCTCGACGGCTCCCTCGTGTTTCGTCTGCCGGGCATACGCCAGCACGATGTCGCGGTCGTACGCGCCGGCGTCGGCGAGATCCGTGAGGTAGCTCGTGACCATCCGCGCCGAGATGCTGTCGGTCCAGCCCTTGTACCCCTCGAAGACGAGGCGATCGAGCGCCTCGACGGCTGCCGGGCTGAGCGCGGCGTCCATGACCTCGCCGGTGACGACGTTGTAGGCCTGGTTCAGCTTGGCCCAGCCCTCGAACTCACCTGGAATCCACTCCACCAGGACGACCACGCTCTTCTCCAGGTGCTGGGCCTTCTCCATGGTCTTGTACCTGGGGCACCATGCGAGCACGACACCGCCGTCGCCTACTCGTCCGCTGCGTTCGGTCACGATCTCGAGCTTCGCGAGCTCGGCGTGGAAGGTCGCCGAGTTCTTCTGCGGCGCCAGGACCGTCAGGGGCACCCGCCGGGCGTGCGCAACGGCCAAGCCGAGGAGCTTGCCGGGCTGGAGGGTGTCCTTCCTCTCGCCGCGCGGCACGTAGACGTGCTTGTGCTTGAGCACCTCATCCAATCGGTCTGACACGCGATCCTCCTTGGTCGACCTGACCCAGGCAACGCTAGATGGGACCTCCGACACTTATGGCCGTCGCGTGGTTCATCAGCCCTTGGAATCGCCCAGACGGCGAGCGCAGGCGGTGTGGTGAGGATTCGCTTCCGGTGGCACCTACATGAACAGCCGATACGGGTAGGCAGCGTCGGGAAGCCCCCGCGTGTGCCCAATGACCCGCGCCAAGGTCTGGGAGTACTTGATCGTCACCGGCAGCGGGTCGTAGAGCGCGTCGTTGTTCCAGTCCATCTTGGTGAGCGCCAGCACGTCATCGGCGGTGCGCTCCAGCGGCCCCGAGCCAGCGTCACGGGTGACGAGCAGCGGGCTGGGGATGCTCTTGGCGCCTTGGTAGAAATTGTTGTTCCCGGCTGCGAGACCGGGTGCCGTGCCGTTGACGTAGAGCAGGCCGTCGCGTCCGGACAGGAACTGCAGCGTGCCGCGCTGGACGGGCCAGTTGGCCGGTTGGCTCGGACCCTGACCAGGTTTGGCCGGGACCAGGCGGACTCCTCGCCAGGGCGTGCTCGCCTGCACTCGGACGCACTCCACCTCTTCGCAGGCATCCCAAGCGTCGAACACCCCGTCGACCTCGTCGTCGCGGAAGCGGGTGGTCTTGTGGACGACGATTCTGGTCGGCAGGTTGCCGGCGTGGCGATCCTGGTAGAGCCGAGCGCTGCGGCTCATGACGGCGCGCATCTGGTCGCGCGTGAGGTGTGGGTTGTCGAGGTCGACACCTTGGCCGACGTCGTAAGCCACGAAGTCCATCCCGCCGCCATCGGCGTCGAACACCTGTGAGCAGCAGGTGACGAAGGCGTCCGAGGTGCCGCCCCGGATAGCGTACGACAAGCCGACGTACGCCACGTCCGCGTCAGTCGTGCGGTGGAGGCGCCACGGTGTGCCTCCCGCCTTGGCGTACAGGGCCATCGACAGGCGCCAGCAAAGGCTGCAGGGGTGTTTGAAGCTGATGGCTTTGTCTTCCCACACGATCTGGGTCGGGATACCGAGTGGGGCGGCGAAGGCCTTCAGCTGGTCGTGGAGATCGAGGGCGCCGTCGCTGGAGACCTTCCACCGTCGCCACGCTGCGGGAAGCGCCACGATCAGGACGTTCCAGCTCGATCGCGTTGTGGTGAGCTGCCGAATTGCCTGGGCGAGGGCAGCGGCGATCGCGAAGTGGGGATCTGGCGCGTTGGCGGTGCCCGGGTCGAGCTGGACGACCGAGTCGTCAGCGGGGGTGAGGTCGACTCCGTACACGTTCTTGAAGCCGGGATAGGGCGGGACGTACTTCGGCCGATCCGTCGGTCGATGCTGGTTGACGAGCGTGCCGAGGAACTGGCGCGTCCGGGGGTAGAGGGTCGTGGTCGTGATCAGGGCGAATCGGACGTCGGCCGTGCCGAAGGAGTCCCGGCTGTAGGGACCATGCGTCTGCAGGCCGCGCAGCGGGTGCTTGTCGCTGCCGCCGTTGCCGAAGGCAAGCAGTGGCTCGTCCAGTAGCCGGTGCGGGGGTAGCCGGCTGTCGATCACGTGGGTGGTCATTTGGCCTCCCGGCTGTACGCGGTGGTCCGGCTCAGCACGAAGCGTCCGCCGACCAGGTCCCGCTCGCTGAGCCCGGCGGGCAGCACGGATACCTCCGCGTGGTCATGCGGGGCGATCGCCTTCGCCCAAGCGTCGATGATCGCCGCCCACTTCTCGTTGCGGCGGTTGACCCAGCGTTCCTTTCGCCAGGCCGATGCCGGATCTCCTTGTCCCTTTCGCCGATCGGCGGGCGGCAGCGCAGACACCCACGTGCGCGGCACGAAGAGCAGCCACAGGACCCCGAGCCGCCACTCGAGTGACAGCTCAACGGACTCGGCGAATCGGCGGACCTTCCCGTCCGCTCCGCGCCCAAGTCTTGTTGGGCACTGGCCGGTGAGGTCCTCTCCGTACGCCACCCGCAGAAGCCTTCGCACCTGCGCTTGACGCTCGTTGTCGGGTCGATCCTTCCGCTCAGTCGTCACGATCAGTCGGTGGCCCGAGTCTCGGATTCGTGCCTGGACGGGGAGGTCGCGGGCGAGTCCGCGAGCGAGCGCTTCATAGATCAGGGCCCGCTCAACAGTCGGGGCGCCCTCGACCGCTGGGTTGATGTCGCGCTGGTCGATTGCGCCCTCGACGTCGAGCGCCTTGCCGAGCACTTCGGCGCTGCCCAATGCGAGCACCTGACGTCCCGAGGACACCGCCGCGCCACGCCAGAAGACGTCGTGAAGGGCCTGATTCATCTCCTTGCGACCCGGAGCCGCTGTCAGCGTTGCGCAGAGCGCCTTTGTCGGGGTCTCCAGGATCGGCAGTGCGTTCATCCGAAGGGCTGGCAGCGAACCCCGATCGTGCTGGGGGAGTCCGCTGTCGATCGCCCGGGGTTTGGCCTGTAGGCCGTCGACGTAGCCGCGCAAACCGTCAGGAAGTTCTGCCTGCCGGCCGAGCGCCCCTAGCGTCTCGTCGAAGGTCTCGATCGTGACGAAGTAGGCCGAGACGTCGCTGGATGCGCACGCGTCGAAGAGCTCCTTGACCGGGGCGAGCACCGTGTCCGGCTGACGACCCATCCACCACAGGCCAGCGGGGAACGCGCCGTCGGTGGCGACCGCTTCCTTCAGCATGTCCATGACGCTGGCGTCCCGGCCGCTGTATCCCATCACCGCCAAGCCGAAACGACGGCTGGCGTCCAGGACGGCTTGGCGCATGTTGGCGTCCTGCGTCTGCAGCTCGGACTCGAGGTTCTTCAATTCGCGGTCGCGGAAGTCGCCGTGCAGCTTGAAGAGGAACGGGAAGTCGCTGTCGCTGAGCGCGAGGTTCGCCTGGCCGGAATTGCCTAGGTCGGCGACGCCCAACCGGCTGCGCGTCGGGTCGCCGAGCCTGACCTGGGCTTGCTCGACGGCCCTTTCGATGAGGTCGTCGAAGTTGGTAGTGATGACGAGGTCGGAGAGTCCGGCGGCCACGAAGGCACCCAAGATCCGCTGCCCGTACGACGGTGACCGGCCCTCGAACAGGGAGCGGAGGTGCTGGCGCCTCGCGCCCGCATCGGGGAGGGCCATCTGGAAGGCGACGCTGTAGGCCGAGGGATCTGACAGGGCGGGCATGCCGTTGCGGTTGTCGTAGTACTCGCGGATGCGGTCCCGGTCCCTCGCCTCGGAGAGGGACAGGCTCTGTCGGACCAGCTGGTGTGCGTCGGCGTACATCCTGAGGAGGAGATCCATCATGACGTGGTCTGCGGTTGGCACTCTGGCGGCGGCGCTGGCTCCCGCGCCGAGCAGCCAGCCGACCTTGGAGCTCTGTACGGCCCATTGCCGGGCGAATGTGCCGTGGTCGACAACCTCGAACGACATCTGCGACGGACCTCCTGACAGGGCGTAGAAGCGGTAAGACGATGAGCCGTCTTCCGCTCGATGCTTCTGACAGTCAGCCAACCCACCTTGCCACGGGGGTGCGACAACTTTGTGGAGAACGGCCGTCGTTGGGCTGGCCAAGGCCTCCGCGTGGTCGGCTATCGCCGAACTTCTGTCGGATCGACGCGATATCAATAGGCATGCGCTTCACACTGGACGGCGAGTCGTTCGAACTGACGCCGGAGTTGGTCCGTGCGCGGCTCGCTGGCCACCTGCCCGAGGGCATTCGCGAGTACTGGGTCGAGATCGACGGCACGCGCTGGCCCGTCAAGCAGGTCATTTCGCTCGCGACCGGCGTGTCCGATAGGCAGCGCTTCCAGTCGCAGTCTTCACGTCGATGGCTCCAGAACCTCGGCTTCACGATCGGCGGAGGCCGCAAGGGAACAACCGCCACTCAGACTCCGCAACTAGGACCCGTAGCGGCGATGAGGGACATCGTCCCGGACACCCTCACCTCAGCGCGACCGGCGGGCGTCGTCCTCGTGGGGTGCGTCAAGACGAAACTCAGCCACGGAGCACCGGCCAAGGAACTCTACGTCTCGGACTACTTCGCGAAGATGCGGACGCATGCCGAAGCCAGTGGCCGGCCGTGGTTCATTCTCTCGGCCGAGCACGGCCTGGTCAGTCCCGACGAGTGGCTCGAACCCTACGAGCGCTACCTCCCCGACACATCGCGCGAATACCGGAGGGCCTGGGGAGAGAAGGTCGCCCAGCAGCTCGAGCAGGCAGTGGGCGCACTGTCGAGCCTCGTTGTCGATATCCACGCAGGAGCGGCCTACGTTGAGTCGGTGGAAGAAGCCCTCATGCCGCGGGGTGCCCAGGTGCTCGATCAACTCAGCGGACTTTCCTTCGGCCGGCGCCTGTCCTGGTACCTCCACCACGACGGCACCGGCGGACCTGACAGCTCGATCGTGATCTCCCAGCTCCGGGCCGGCCAGACGGCTAGGCCGCTCAGCGACATCATCGCGAGCGGCGGCGCCGACCTTCGCGTTCCCGGCATGTACAGCTGGTGGGTCGACGAAGCTGGCGCGAGCGACCTCACCTTGGGCCTGGGCCACCCCATCCAGCCCGGCCTCATTTACGCCGGTCTGGCCGGCGCAACTCGAAGTGGCGGCACGGCGTCCTCGAACACCCTCTGGGGTCGGATCGCCACCATGCACCTGGGCAAGAAGCATGAATTCTCCACCCTCCGACGCAGCCTCGGGTCCATCCTCGCCCAGGCCCACGGGCAGCCGACGATCGATGAGGAGCAGCTGACTCGGTGGATGCATGGGCACCTCCGGGTCATCCCGATTCCGGTCGCTGACGTCGACACCCTCGATCATTTGGAGTCGGAGATCCTCGGCCAGCTCGATCCTCCCCTCAACCTGGCCAAGGTCCCGAAGACGCCGCTCCGGGTGCGGCTCTCTGCGCTCAGGAAGAAGTACGGGGGATGACATCGTGATCTCGCCACCCTGTTCAACCACTACATCCGACCCGCCGACGCGCTCTCCAATACGACCAGTCACGACCTCGGACTGTGACGCATCCTCGCGGGACTGTCCGCGGTCTGACCTACAGTGCCGTTGTGCCGGACAGCCCTGACCTAGACGCGCTTCTGCGGCAGTTCGAGGGTCGGCTGGACGGGTTCGACCCGACGGGTTGGGAGATCGTTGCGCAGCACCGCAACCCTTGGGGCCGGATTCCGGTGACCGGTAGCGGGAGGTCACTCGATGGGGGGTCGCGGGAGTACATGGACCGTCTACTCGCGACGCAGCGGCAACCCGACCGGGATAGTCGTCGGCACCACTACGTGCCTCGGACGTACCTGAAGCGCTGGGGATTCGGCAAGCAGAACCGACGCATCTGGAACTTGGACACCGTTACTGGAGAGGTGCGGGCCTTCTCGGTGAACGACGTGTGTGTGGAGGAGAACTTCTACCGGGTCATCGGCCCGGACGGGAAGGCGCACAACCGAGTCGAGGCCATGTTTGGTGTGGTCGATGCGGAACTGGGCCGTATTCAGTCGCTATTCGAGCGGCTCGAGGACCCCGAGGAGCTGGATTTCGATGACCTCATCGGGCTCGGGGTGACGATCGCGGTCCAGCGGATGCGGACAGCGCAGCAGCGGCGTTTGCGTCTCCAGCACGACGCGTGGCTGGTCGCGCAGAACCCTGAGCAGTTCAAGTCCATGAAGGACCCGCTGAACCCGTTCCGCGTCGCCGGCATCCACACCGAGTTGCTGTTCACGAGCATGTGGGAGGCGGCCGACGTGATGACGACCAGGTCCATCGAGGTGTGGGACGACCCCGAGGGCAGATTCTGGACGTGCGACGCACCGGTGCTGGTGCCGTTTCGGAAGAACAAGGGCCCGAACCTGGTAGCGGCGCCGCACATCCTGTGGCCGGTGAACCCGCACCGAGTCGTTGCGCTGACGAATGAGCCGTCGGGGGAGAAGGCTGTCATCCGGCGGGTCACTCCGAAGGAGCGTGGTCTTGTCCGGGACGCGACTGAGAACGGCAGGGAGCGCTGGATATTTGCCTCGCCAGAGCAGAAGGACCGGTTGCCGAAGTCGAAGAAGTTCGGGCGCCGGACGCAGATGCGGATGCGATGCTCACAGTGGACTCCGCGTGGCCGATACGTCGAACCGCCGGGTTGCTGCGTCGAGCAGGCCGACGGGTTCTCGGCAGGTCCGGACGTTGCCCTGTGTGACCAAGGACTGCATGTGGCGGCCCCGGCGATGTGGGACTACGTCTGATGGCCGTCCACCTGAGCGCGTCGCGGCGGAAGGACCGCACCCTCCAGCGCGTGGGTCGCGGTGAAGCGAGAGACCCCTTGTTCTCGTCCAGGTCTGAACTCCACTTTGGGCAACAGTCGACCTACGTATCCCACTTAGGGCGGCAAGGGTCCTCGTCCTCGACGCGTGAATCTCACTGCGAGAGGGTGCCAGGGTGACGGGAAATGACCTGTTGGCCCCATACGGACGCAACGAGCCGTGCTGGTGCGGTGCAGATCGGAAGTACAAGGTCTGCCATGGCATGCAGCGGCCAATGTCGCAGCCGGGTGCGGCGCTTCCGCCGGACCGCGACGGGAGTATGTTCCTGAGCCCGTCCACTTCATTGGCTAGGGACGCATTGCGAACCATGATGCCCGGTGGCACCGGGATTACTCTGCCACCAGGCGGCCCCGCGCCAACAACGATTACCTACACCAACTGGGAAGCCGATCTGGGCGCTGCATTGACCCCCGCTCCCGAAGTCATGGCGGTCGAGGATCTGGGAAATTTGCGGGTTGAGGTGCTCAGACGCGTCGCCGGGATGCACCCTAGCGACCAACCTCCGTCAAGCGACGTGATCCAGGCTGTCTACGAGCTCGCCGCAGAAACCGTGCGCACCGTCGCCCAACTGGCGAGACAGCGGCAGAGGCCAGCCATGCTGTGGAACCAGGAACTCGATGTCGCTCAATTTCTCGGTCGAACCCTGTTGCTTGCCGACCATGTCCTTTACCCAGACCGTGTCTTCGACGCGATGCGCCGAAGTCCGACCATGGCGCAATTGGTAGATGACGCCAAGGCAGAGCTGCAACACGCTCACCTGCTCTCGGGAGGCCTCGCGATCCCGGTCCCACCGGGAGTGGCAATGGCAGCACAAGGACCGGTCGCTCAAGAGCTCACCGCTGGGGATCTTCAGCAGCTTGAACTTGTTTCGTGGGTGCGGAGCCAATTGATCGTCGAGGGGCCAACAGCTCGCGAGGCACTGTTCGTCCGAGCGGCCGACGATCTCGCACGTGAGCCCGCCAATTTCTGGCTACACGGACACATCGACCGAGAATCACTCGATGAAGAGACTGGGCAATTTCGCACTCTGTTACTGCAGCCGTTCGATACCGAGTTTGACTACGAACCATGGATTGCCCAAGTGAAGAATTCGGCGATCAGCGCGCTCGTGCAGCGTACGCACGAACGCGTGGTCGCTGCGGATGTCTTCGGTTCGGAGTACGTCTCAGCATCCCTTTTCGAGGCGAGGCTGCTCCGTATGCGCGAGCGCACCCAGAGCATGGGCCCGGCTCAAGCCGCTCTGTGGGCCGACATCCCTGAACTGACCACTCTTAGCGGCGCCGACTTGGTCAGGCTCATGAAGAACGAGGCCGCCATTGAAGACCTGCGCCGCCAAGTACGGGCGAGCTTGGAGACGGCTCGAAGTGACGGTGACAGGATCGATGCGATAACTGACCTGAGCCACCAGCTCGAGGCCGCCTCCCACAATCTGCAGAGGGTCTCCGCTTCAGATCGCGCTTGGAAGGCCGCCATACCGGGCGGCCTCAGTACAGCCACCATGGTCGTCGGTGGTATCACCGGAGGGCTTGCAGGCGTCGGGGTCGGAGCAATGGGGGCGCTCGCGACGCTCGCACCGGCCCTGGGAGACCGAATGAACTCTCGCCGACAAGCCGCATATGTGTTCGTCGCTGCCCGAAGAGGTCGTCGGTTGCGGTGATTCCACCAGACGCATCGCGGCGGATAGACGCACGTCGTCGATGCTCGGCAAGCGCTCGGGGCTTGTGACGAGGAGTCGTCCGACGCGGCAAGCTCAACTGCCGGACGCAGTTGGTGGTTCGACCGGCACCCGGGTAACTGCCACCTTGGTGAAGCCGAGTCGGTTCAGGTCGCGCACCGTCTGCATGAGGGTAAGGCGGCTAAAGAAGGGCAACCACTCGACGCCAGTCGCGGTTGAGTTAGCGATCACTGCATAGGTGATTGTCACCTTATCGCGATCGAGAGTTGAGCTGCCCGGGGGAATCAGGCTAAGCCACGCCGATGCGTCCGCCCCGCCAGCTGACTTTTGAATCGCCGCGCGGACCTGATCGCGGAGGGTGCCATCTACGAGCGCCTCGGCAGATACGTGCCCTTGCGCAAAGAGGTGGCTCAGCGTCGATGACCGAGACTTCCTCTTGACGTGGATTATCGACCCATCGGTGCTCAAC
This sequence comes from Nocardioides sp. BGA-UO-ETr-FS32, assembly GCF_059567905.1. NCBI lineage: Bacteria > Bacillati > Actinomycetota > Actinomycetes > Propionibacteriales > Nocardioidaceae > Nocardioides > Nocardioides sp. BGA-UO-ETr-FS32. The sequence goes on from NZ_JCAQOX010000015.1 coordinate 801,750, forward strand.
AGGTCACAGAACTCGACTCTCGTCTTTGCCCCATCGGGGGCGACGAGCTCTTTGTCAAGCAGCGTCATGTCGGCTGAAGCAGCGGCCGCTCGCTTGTTGTAGTCGCCCTCGGCCTCTCCTGGATGCCCTGACGGTAAGGAAACCGTGGCTAAGGGGATCGCCGATACGGCAGAGTCGACTTGCGCGACGAGGGTGGCTGCAATCTCGAACCAGCGGCCCTCGATGAGGGCATACAGCCTGCTATCGACCGTCTGTTCGGAGACGAGGCACTGGTAGAGGCTCCAGCGCGCAACTGGGTCTGCGCTGCTGATGAACTTGACCGATACCTTGCGTGACTTGAGAAGGTCGATCGTCAGGTTGGCAGCATCGGTCAGCGGCTGCGCCAGGTACTCGTCAAGGTCAAGCTCGTCATACGCGTGCTTCCGCGTCGGGGTCATTCGGAAGTACTCAATATCTTCCCAGTCTAGATTCTCCGGCATTGCCATGTGAGTCGCACTGGTGTCGGACCCCCTTAGGTGCGAGACGAGTTGCTGGTCAAGTTTCGCGGCTAGCACGGGGTCTCTCACCTCGGCCAGTTGGTCTACCCATCCGAAGGTCGACTGATACTTCGTGGCCTTGTACTGCTTGTAGAGGTCTTGGAGCAGTGCAGCGAGATCTGTGACAGGCTTGTCCACGCCTAGAACCAGAGCGTCGGCTCCGCTGAGTGATTTGTATCCGCTGCCGGCTGGCGCGATTCCCGTCACAGCACGGACGATGTCGCGGAGCACATCCACGCCGAAGGTCGGAAGCTCCGTCGTCCGACTGGTCTGCGTGTTCGTGGACACGACCATCTCGTCGAACTTCTTCGTGTCCAGGCTCCTGATCTGACGTTCGTCAATCAGATTGAGCACGACCTTGAGCCCGAACCTTCGCTCGATCTTTCCTTGATTGAGAAAGCTGCGGCCGTATCCAAACGTCAAAGCATAGACTTGACCGTCAACCCTTAGGAGGAGCAGGGCCGATGCCGAAGCTGACTGCACTCCTTGAACACCGCCCTCAACCACTGGGTTCACGTACTTGACCCAACCAGGCGTCCGAGTAAAAGACTTCTTGGTGTAGAAGCGCCCATTCAACCCCGATGCCTTGGTCAGGTCACTGGCCACGAGACCGGACGCGATGTCGCCAGCTAACGCATCGTCAAATGCGCTGACGTCGCGAAGAAGGAAGATTGTGAGTCTTTGAGTCGCCACGCGAGACCCCCGTTTGGTCGGTCTCGAATCTTAAAGGCGATGGGCGGCGAACGCAGCAAGACGCTCGGGAGAGCCGACGTCGCTTGGATCTTGTGGCTGGTCCGGCGGGATGCGTTCTGAAAAGGTCCCAATCTCGGTGAGGACGTCGCGTGGCAACGTACTTAGGCACGAGGACGGACGCTCGCTCATCGTAGATTCGGTGTAGCCCTGATCGCGAGTGCTCGGGAAACCTTCACTCGCGGCGACGTGATGATGGGTCACGGGGGCAAGAACGTCTACCTCCACGACCACCTCCTGCAAGAGCCGGTGATTCCCTGATGATGAAGCTGGGGGAGGCGGCCAATCGGCTTTCGAGGCTCGACGTACTCGCCCCGGACGGCGTCGACTGTGCGCTGGCGGTGGCGAACCGCAACTTCCTGATCCACCAGTACGACGAGATCAACCGCGAGCTCACGTGGCTCTCGCGCGACCTGCCCGAATGGAAGCAATCGCTGGAAGCGCTGTTCGGCGCGGCGGACGCAACGATCGGCGAAGAGTCCGACAGGCGCCCTGAGCGAGCCCGAGTTTGGCCCGGTGGCAGATTCGATCGCCCTCCATCAACCCTCCAAGAACAGCCGGAAGTTTCAGGAGCCCGTCGGGTAAGGTCGGAACCGTCAGCGAGGACTCCTCCTCATCAACACGGAGCATCCGGCGGCATCCCGCAACGTTCGGTAGCGGTCGGCAGGGCGCCGATCCAACCCAGAGGTCGCAGGTTCAAATCCTGCCCCCGCTACGAAGAAAGGCCCTCTGACCAGCGGAAACGCTGGTCAGAGGGCCTTTCAGGTTTCTGACCAAAAGCGATAAGTGGGCGGAAATTGGGCTCTTTGTGTGGGCACTTAGCGCGCGTCCCCCGGGCGCGAACATGCAAGTGCCCTCGCCGTGAACACAGCGAGGGCACTCTCGAGTGGGCGGGCGCCGAGTGGGGCCTCGTCACGTCTTTGGCGTAATGGGCGGCCGGAACCGTTCGAGGTAGTCGGTCAGGTCAGGAGCGACCTTGGCCTTGTGGATGTAGTGCTCCAGCGTGATGTCCTCGTTGGCGTGACCCAGTTGGGCTTGCGCCGCCTTCGAGTCGACCGTCTGGTCGATCAGCGTCGCGACCGACTTGCGGAAGGTATGGAACGTGACCCAGTCGTAGGCGGTGCCATCGACTACCCGGTTCCACAACCGTTCCCAGTTGGAGACCTGACGCCACGTTCCGTTGCGGGTCGTAAAGACCGCGCCGTTCCTATTCGCGGGACTCTCGATCATCCGGCGCATCAGGATGTCGACGGCGAATGGTGGGAGAAACAGGGTCCGGTAGCCGGCGTCCGATTTCGTCCACGGCTGGCGGAACGTCCCCTTACCGGTCTCGGTGACGATCGTGCCCGACACTGTCAGGGTCGGGGTCTCGGAGGAGAGGTCAATCTCGGGGTAGATGAAGCCGGCTGCTTCGCCGATGCGACATCCAGTGGCGAGCATCAGGTCGACGATGTCGCGGAGGTCGGCCGACATCCGCGGCCCGGGTCGCTTGCGCTTCATCTCGGTGTCGATGAGCGCACGGACCTGGTTGACCTGCTCGAGGTCGAGGTAGGTGATCTCCTTCCGCGGCCGTGAGATCCGAGCGACCTCCTTGACCGGGTTCGCCGGGATGGCGTCATGCCGGACTGCGACGCCGAACATCTGGTGCAGCGCGTTCCGCAGCTTCGTCACGTCCGCTCCAGTCGCGGCGCGGTCCTTGATGACTCGGTCGATGACACTTGTGCGGCAGTCGGCGATTCTCCGCTGCCCGATTGCCGGAAGTACCTGGTTGTTCACCACGCTCCGATAGGCGCGCAGCGAATTGGCGCTGACGTTGTTGTCGACCTCCTTCTCCTTCAGCCAGAAGGCGGCCAACTCGGCGATCGACCTCTGTTGGGTCAGTTCGCCGTCCCCCACATCTGAACCCTTCAGGGCCTGCAGTTTCTGGATGAGGGCGGTTCGGGCGGCCGACTCGCTGTTAGCGCGAGCGCGCTGCTTGGCTACACGGCCACTGAAGAGGGCATAGCGAGCCTCGGCCTGGTAGGTCCCGGTCTTGGTCCGCGTGACGCTGATCTTCCCCCAGGTCCCAGGGGGCATCGGCGGCCGACCGCTCACCGGCCGGCCTCACGCGAACGCAACGAGCTGACTCCCAGGGCATTTGAGTTACGAGACATGGTGACTTCTCCGTGGCGGTGGTGGATCGGAAATCGTACCCAGATCAGGCGGGGCGCGCGTCGGTGTGGAGGTCGAGGTAGTTCTCGATCTCACTGCGCCGGTACCGGATGCCGTTGCCGACCTTGATCGCGCGCGGTCCTCGGCTTCGGCTCCGCCACTGGTACAGCGTGCCCTTGGGGACGCCTAGCCAGTCCGACACCTGGTCGACGGTCAGGAGCGGGTCGTAGGCGGGGCCGTACGTCGACGGGGACGCTGACCGGCCGGGCGCGCCGGTCTGTGCCGAGAGTTCTGCCGAGTGGGCCTGCTCCGCCCTCTCCGTGGCTGACTTCTCTCGCGCATCGAGTACCGCTCGTGCCTGCCTCTGTGCCGCAGTTGGTCGTGCCATGGTGGTTCAGTCCCTCATCCCAGGGCCAGCCGGGCTGTCGTTACGTGTTCCCAGTTGGCCTTCGGCTGGCGCAAGCCACGGGGCAACTTGATCCGCTGCCAGCAACGGGTCGAACTGGGCAACTCCGTCGGAATCGACCGGCATGGCGACCGGATGCGCGGGGCGCTGTTCCGGAGGGGGATGGCTGCGCTGAGTCGTGGTCTTCCCCGGCTTGGCAGCCGTCGTGGTGTTGCCAGTCGAGCTCGATGGAGGCTGCTGGCCGACTGTTCGGCGGCGGGCCTGGAGTTCGGCCTTGGACGGACGACACACGGCAGGTCCCCTCTCTCACTGGCCGTAGCCGCTCGTGCCGAGGCTGCGCGCGGCGGGGAATGGGGACGGTGGCTGCGACGCGGTCGGCGTCATGTCGAGGGTCCGACGCAGAGCGGCCCGTTGCAGCGGGTTGTTGAACTGTGCGACCGGCAACTTGGGTGCTGGCATGTTGATCAGATCGGTGAGGGTGGCCTCCAGCCGCGAGCGTCGTCCGACCCGGACAGGCCCGTCCGCGTGACGAGGGTTGCCGTCACGCAGGTTGCTGTTGGTACGCAGCAGTTCGCGGCGCAGTGCCTTGCCCAGCGTGTGGGTGACCTCGTGGGTTGCCTTGGCCAGCTCGACCAACTGCGTGGGCTGCAGCCGGATCGGCACGCCTTGGTCTTCCATCCGGACCACCGCGGTCGTGAGCTCGCTTTGCTGCCAGAAGCGGCGCATGTTCGGGTCCCGTACCTCGGAGACGTCGAGCAAGTGGCTGATCTGGGGCTGCAACGACTCCAGCACCTCGGCGCGTTCCTCGAAGAGCGCCGCGAACTTGCCGGTCTTGACCGACTGGCCGGCGGCCTTCGCGAACGCACGACACAGGTAGAGCTGGCTGGCCGTAACCTGCCGTGCAGAGTCGGCGGTGATCTCAGGCTCAGCGGCGTAGAACGCGTCGGAGGCATGGAGTGGGCGCAGGAACCGCGCAAGCCGTCGCTGTGCGGCCGCCAGGTCGTCAGGCGTCGAGACCAGCGACACCGGCTCCACCACCGTCGACGGCGCCGCCTGCCGCATGCGAGGGGTGGCCTCATCGGGGCTCGCGCTCGTGGCATGCCACGTCGCGACCCGGGCTGTCTGGGAGAGCACCATGCGCTTCTCGTCCAGCCTCATCGCGTCATCCGGTCGCTGATGCTCAGCCAGCAGGCCGACCTCCTCAAGGCGGGAGTCGAGCACGAGGACCGCTTCTAGGGCCACCGACACGTCGCGCATCACCCACCAGCCGGCCCCCGGATCGGTGCGCCAAGGCTGCTCGGCGGCCGCCGAGAGCGCATGAGAGGCCGCCAGCAGCTCGATGGCCGCCGCTCGCCACGCCTCGACCGTCGGATCGGTCGAGGCGGGAGCGAGGTAGTCGGCGGGGGAGCGGCGCTCGTCGAGGGGGAGCGTGGGGAGTGCGAAGGCGATGTTGTCCACCAGCGTCGCCAGCTTCTCGTCCAGCGCAGCCAGTGTCGGCTTCGGCCTAGGGGCCGGCAGGTGGTCCGGCGGCGGGTACCAGCTGTCCTGGCCGACGTCGTACAGCCGCTGCCGCAGCGCGTCGACCACGGCCTCGCGGCAATGCAGCAGCTGGTCGACCGCGGCCTCATCGGCCGGGATCACGTCATCGCGGATCAGGTTGTTCAGCGCCTGCGCCGCGTTCTCGGCGTGCTCGCCATAGGTGGAGACCGTCATCGCGGGCCACCAGCCGGGCGCCGTACGGGCCAAGTCGTTGCCATGCCCGGAGAAGCAACCGCCGCTGTGTCGGATCGGACACCGCGGCGGGAAATGCTTGTGGAGACGGGCGACTACCTGCCCGGCGGGCTGGGGGAGCGGTCTACCGGCTCCGCGACGCCCTCGGCGTCCGGCCGGCTCTCATCCGAGCCGGGTGGGTGCAGTGCGCCGGCCTGCAGCAGCCCGCGACGGGCCGTCACTGAGGCGGCGTTGCGCGGCGGGGTGGGGTCGGGGTCCCCGAAATGGCTCGGGTCACCCGGGTCGATCAGCGTGACCCAGTGCCCGTAGTCGGCGCACATCTTGGCGATCGAGGCCGGATCCGTGGCCACGTACACGTCATCGAGCCACTCGTTGCGGTTGGTGTCCTCGGCGAAGCCGTCGATGAGGGGCGAGTCCTGCATGGCGGCCACCGCCTGCTCGTACGACGAGTACGGGCCCACGACTTCCGGCCGCGGGTGCACCGAGTCGGCGAACCAGCGCAGGGTCACCCACCATCCCGACGCCGCGGGGCCGCCGTGCGCGTTGAGATAGTCGGTCCAGGTCGCATCGTTGGGCAGCGCGTTGGTCATGTCCGGAGAAGCAACCTCCGACGTGCAGGATCGGACACCTTGACCCTGACGTGACTACAGTCGAGGCCGCGGCGGGGCGCCGTGAGCGAGGCGGTGGGGGAGAGGTGGCCGTGCCCCTCCGCCTACTGCTCGCTCTTCGCGACGCGCGTCTCCCATGCCGTGGCGGGCTTCCACCAGCGGGGTCGGGCGTAGCCGACGACCCCGGTGATGTCGTCCCGGCTGAGGCCGTGCTGGGTGAGCAACTGGTGCTCGACCTGATGCCAAGGGGCGAGGTCGGTGGCGTCCTTCGGGTACTGGAGTGGGAGCCCGTCGATCTCCTCCCAGTCTCCAAGAAGGAGGGCGGAGCCCCCGTCGGGGCCGACGTCGCGGGGTAGGCACTCTTCGATTACCGCGACGATCACGTTGGCGAGGGCAGTGTGATCTCCATCGGCCGCCAAAGGCGTGATAGTGGCTTGCAGCGAGAGATAGTCGCGCCGTCGTCGGCCGTGATGCCAGGCGAGGCGCAGCCGTCGGGTGTCCGTGGTAGTTATGGTCGGCCTCCTTCGTTGGCTCCTGAGTGTTCCCGACAGGTCCGACACAACTCTGCGGCCGCGGTCAGGATGCCGCGCCTGTGAAGGCTGGACAAAGTCGCGATCGGCGGCGGCCTCGACCCCGCCGGTCCACCCGCTTCACGATTGCGCCGTGGTACCACCCGTGGGGAACGAAGTTTCGGTTCCACCGGGTTTACCAGCGCCCCGACCGGCTGGTCGAGCAGGTTGCCGGTGACCTCGCGGACCCGGCCGCGGTCATCGCAGGGTTCCTAGGCGACAGCGGCCACGCCGCGGCGCAGCAGCCGGCGAGCTGAGTCGAGGCGGAGGGTGTGCTGGAGCACCTGCGAGTCCGCCAGGAGCGCGGTGAGGCGCCGCTCGAGGTCGGCCAGCCCGGACCGAAGGTCGCCGATCTGCACCGGTACGTAGCGGGCCGGGCGCCGCTGCCCGAAGTCGGTGAGCTCGGCGCGGGCCATGCCCAGGAACGGCAACACCATGGCGTGTCCGTCCTGCCCGGTCGCGTCCTCGAGCGCGGCGAGCAGCGAGACCGCGTAGACGAAGTCCGGGGTCGCGTCGTACACGTCGCCGGCGCGATCGGTGGTGGGAACAGGCATCAGGTGTTGTCCTTTCGAGAGAGGTCGGCAGCGGACCCGGCCCCGCCACCCAGTGGAACAGAACAGGCCACGGCAGTGCACCCGCCGCGCCAGGACCGGTGACATGCAGCCGTGCCGGGCCGCCTGTGGACAGGAACTGGACTCCCGGCCGGGCTCATCGAGACCAACCCGGGGTTTCCGGTGGCCGAGGCCCTTCACCGGGCCTGGGCGGCGGGGGAGGGGGTGGAGGCGCGAGCGCGGGACGAGCCGTCTGGCCCGCCTGGCCCGGCTGACCGGGCGGGCTGGTTGGGGTGTTGGGCTGGGATCCGTTAGCCGCGGGGGAGGAGGGGTCGTGCTCGGTCGCGTGTTCGCCGGCGGCCTTCTCGGCGCTGCCGGCTGCCAGCTCGGCCGAGAGCCGGTCCCGCGTCGCGCGGACCTCGGCGAGTTCGCCGGCACGCGGGAAGGCGTCGACCAGGCCCGCCTGGGCCTTCTCTGCCTCGCGGGTGATCTTGGTGGTGTCCATCTCGACGTCCTCGAGCACCCGCTCCAGGCGCCGGGGGAGGTTCTCGACCCGCGTCACCAGGCCGATGTTCGGTTTGCGCACGTCGCCGGCCTCGTCCCGGCGGCTCCTGAGCAAGTACACCCAGCGCCAGCCCCTCAGCGTCGCCGCCGACGCCCACAGGGTCGCTCTCTACCGGCCCTTCCTCCGCCAGCACGTCTACTTCTCCTCCGACCTCAACGAGGACCGGCGCCGGCTGCCCGAGGCGTTCCCCACCCCCGCACACGCCAACCACGGGGTGCTCCTCACCGGCGTCTCCTCGCACTACGAGTTCTGCGCGATCGCCACCGACGCGATCCCGGACCTCCACCTCCTCGACACCGGCCAGTTCTTCGCTCGCTGGCGCTACGAGCCAATCGCGGAACCCGACGACGGGACTCTCGACTTCGGCACCACGGAGGAGACCGGCGAGACGGTCGACGGGTACCGCCGCATCGACAACATCACCGACGCCGCGCGCCAGCGCTTCCAAGCGACCTATCCGAGCCTGGACATCACCAAGGACGACGTCTTCCACTACGTCTACGGAGTGCTGCACTCCCCGACCTACCGGGAGGCGTACGCCGCCGACCTGAAGAAGTCACTGCCCCGGATCCCACTGGTCGCGGACTTCGCCGGCTTCGCGGCCGCCGGCCGCGACCTGTACCAGCTGCACCGGAGCTACGAGACCGCGCAGCCCTACCCGCTCGACGGCCTCAACACCAGCCCCGTCGGGAACCCCTACGAGTTCTACGCCGTCGGCGAGAAGAAGATGCGGTACGTCGGTAGCGGCGCCGACAAGGACCACAGCTCGATCCGGTTCAACGACCGAATCACCCTCGCCGGCATCCCCGAGGAGGCGCACCGCTACCGGCTCGGCAGCAGATCCGCAGTGGACTGGATCATCGACCGCTACCACGTGAAGACCGACAAGAACTCCGGCATCGTCAACGACCCGAACGCCTGGTCCCGCGAAGTCGGCGACCCGCGCTACATCCTCGACCTACTGGCCCGCGTCGTCACCGTCTCGCTGGAGACCATGACGATCGTCGACTCCCTGCCGCCACTGGACATCCGCGACCAGCAGTAGGGGTCCTGTGGTGGCCTGCTACTCGTCGCCGTCGCTTCCCACGGCGCGATCCTCGCCGCCCCGGACCAGGCGAAGATGGCCCCGCCCGGCCCAGTCAAGGTCGAGGCGCGCCTCGCGGCCCGGTGCCGGCCTGGAACCTGGGCACGTCGGGTCGTTGCAGGGCCCGAAGATCCGGTCGGCCTCCAGGTGCAAGTCATCCACGGTCGTCGTCTCCTCCCTGGTTCACCGTCGTGAGGTGGGGAGGGTCAGCACCCGAGCGCCGGACGCCGCCTCGACCGCCGATCCCTCGGCGGGCTCCGGCCGCGTCGACGGGACGCGCTCGGCCGCAGCTGCACGGATCCGCTGCACCCGCTCCAGCGAGGCGGAGCCGTGCTGCCACTGCGCAAGCTGGATCAACGACCCAGCCAGCCCGCGCTGCGCAACGATGCGGTCGGCGTCGCGCTGTACCACCGAGCGCCAGGCCCCCTCGGCAGCCGGTGCGACGTAGCTGATCGCCACCAGCACGCCGGCCGCGACCCCGATCGCAGGATCGCCGCCCGGCTGGAAGCCCTGGAAGACCGCGATGACACCGACCACGATCCGCAGATGCCACGCGAACCCGCCGGCGGACACCCACGAGAACATGCGCGCGATCTGCCGCACAACCACGAACACCAGCGTCCAAGGCAGCGCCCACAGCCGCGCCGCCAGGTCGAACCGGGACGGGCCGACCCGCTGGCTCGCGACCGCGTGCCCGATCGCCGTCGCGGCATCCTCGGTCGCCAGCCGCCGCTCGTAGAGGCCCTGCACCAGCCACGGCTCCACGATCACCGTGTCCCGGCCGATCGGAGTAGCAGGGAGGCCGTCGGTGTCGGTCAGCCGCACCAGCACCCGCCCGGGGGCGAGGTCCAGCGTCTCGAGGAGGGCCAGCGTCGGCTCGAGCACGGCGCGCTGCCCGGGGCGAGGGCCGCGGGCGAACCCGAAGATCCGGGCGGCCGGAGCCTCCAACCAGCCGCACGCCAGACCGATCGACAAGGCAAGCGTGCCCAGGAACGCGATCACCAGGCCCGCGCCGGGCAGGAAGCCCAGGCCGATGACCGCGATGAAGCTGCCGGCGACACCGGCCGGCACGACGGCGCAGAGGCGAATCAGCTTGGTCGACGTCCGCATGTTCCTCACGTCCCCTCGTGGGCAGGGAGCCTCATGAATCCGCGCCCAGCCGGCACGACCCGATCGTGCCGACACTTCCACTCTGAGTGTGTACAGAACCACCGACAGCGCAACCGCACCGCCGACGGTCTGTGGATAGCGGATCTCTATCCACAGGCCGCGCGCCGGAACCTTGACAACCGCGGCAGTGCCTACTCACGCAGGCTGCGGTTCAGGCGGTCTTGGGTCTCCTCGTCGAGGTAGAGCAAGTCGACCTTCGTGTGTCCCGCCGTGTGCGGCGCGGCGAGCGGGGGAGTGGCGGCGAGGAGCTTCGCGAGGCGCTTCTCCAGTCGCGAGCGAGTGTTCTGCACGGGTCTGTCTCCGTCCTTCTCAGCGGCCCGGGGCCGACGACTCCTGGCCGGCACCGTTGACGCCGGGGGCGTTGCTGGCGTCCTGGTCGTGGGCACGGCGCTCCTGCGCGAACGTGTCGCTCAATGCCGCCTGCTGCATCAGCGCGCCGGCGGCCGCGGGCACGGCACGGTCCCACTCACGCGGGTGCACGGCCTGCTCGAGGGCAGCGGCCACCAGGTCCGCCAACGGGTCGCTCTCCGAGAGCTGGTCGAGGGCGGTCCACGCCTGGGCTCCCTTGCCCTCCAGGAACGAGCTCAGCGCCAGCATCGTCGCCGGGCTGTCGCGCACCTCGCTCGGCGCCCGCCGCACGAGGTCCTGCCAGAACTCCGAGAAGACGGGCGCGTCCTCGCGGCTCATGCTGAACACCGCCGCGTCCCGGGCGGCGCTGTCGTGGAGCACGGCCAGCACCCGGGCCGCGTCGCCGTTGGAGAGGTACTCCCGGTCACGGCGGAACTGGTCGAGCCGTGCGCCGAGCCACTCGACTTCGGCCCGTCGGGCAGCCACATCCATGTCCAGTACGCGTGCTTCGGCGGCAGGAAGGTGCTCGGCAACCGCGGTGGGGTCGCCCTGCATCGCTGCGGCGAGGTCCTCGCGCCGGCCGACGGGCATGACCCGGCCCATCAGTGCGAACTCCGCGTCGATCCGGGCGCGGGCGCCGGGGTCGACGGTTCCGCGGGTGCCTTCGAGAAGGTCGGTCCACTCCTCGCCGTTGACCCACAGCATCGGCCCTACGGCGGGGCCGCGGCCCTCGCTGTTGACCAGAGCCCCACCCAAGGCAGCCAGCGCCTGGATGCAGGCGGGGCAGTCCTCGCCGTACGCCACGAGGGCGACGCGGTCAGGGTGGTGCCGGTGGAGGTAGACGTCGGTGAGCGCCTGGAGGAACTCCCCCATCTCTTCGGGAGAGTCGGGAATGTCGAGGCGGGCGGTGGGACCGTCGCCGAAGGCGAGGCAAACCATCCCCCGAGGAATGAACCCCAATGTGTGGGGGATGGAGGAGATCAGCTCGTCGTGCGAGCTGATCTTGAGAACGTTGGTCATCTACGATCACCTGCTCTGGTTGGAGGGCACGTTCTTACGGAGAAGCAACCGATCACGGGCCGGATCGGACAGCGGAGCGCTACCGATCTGGGGCCGTTGTCGACCGGGCCTGTCCGGGCGCGTCGGCGGGCATCCACCGCGATGGTCCGGACGCGAGCTGGTTGAGCGCGACAGCTTGCAGCGGCGCCGACGTCGGCGGCGTGTCGCCTGGGATCACGATCCCCTTGTTCGCCGAACCGAGTTGCTCAAGTGCGATCTCCCAGGTGCGGCCTGTCAGGTGCCCCAGCTGTACGCGGTCGGCGTCGGTGCGCTCGATGAGGCGGTCGATCGCCTCGCTGGTGAACACGGGGCGACCCTGCGCGTCGCAGTCCGCGACGAACACGCCCAGGTCGGGGTGATTGAGGTGCACCTCGCCGAGGTGCTCGTACTTCGGGTCCGCCCGGGACTTTCCATGCTGTGTCGGAGCGCAGCGCCGTGGCGAAGTCGGCGCTGGAGGCGACCGAGATTCGCTGTGGATGTACCCGCGGCCCAGCTCGAGCATGCGCTGGCGGCTGGCGTTGGCGGGCCGCGGCGCTGGGTCGCCAGGGAGCACGAACTCGTGTCCCAGTCCGAACTCCTCGAAGACCTCGAGGAGGACATTCACTCGCTCCGGCGGGCAGGAGTAGACGATGGCTTCAATCGGTGTGCGATCACCCATGACGCGTGGACCTCTCTCCGGGGTTCAGATGTCGGTGCCGGAGTGGCCCGGCTTGTCTGGCTGGTGGGTCTGCGTCGGGGGACCGCTGGACCAACGGCCGACCAGTTGTGCCCGGCCCCCCCGCGTGACCGCAGGCGCGTGGGCGGGCGCGTAGCTCAGTGGCCCGGCCAGTGCGGCTGAGGTCCGCGCCCTCGACTGCGCGCTCTCGATCACCGAGCGCATCATCGACACGCCCTCGTCGGCACGGGTCACCTCCTGGCCGGCGTGGTGGACACGCGAATCCAAGAGCACCAGCGCATCGGTCGCCGTCGCCGACTCGGCCGCATGCTGTGCGTGGCGGGTGATCTGATCTGCCATGGGGCGCGCGAGCGTCACGACCTCGGCGAGGACGGCGATGTGAGTCCGCAGGGCCCGGATCTCGACGTCACGGTAGTCTACGTCGGTGCCGCGGCCGAGCTGGTGGCCAGCGCGCCCGATCGCGCCGCTAGCCGCGGTGAGATGGCGGGTGAGGTCGTCGCCGAGCTCGTTCATGACGCCGGACCTGTTGCGAAGCCGCCCCAGGTGTTCGCCGGCGGACTCCAGATAGAAGTCCCTCCGCTCCTCCTGGTGGGCGTAGAAGGCGTCGGACGCGGCCTCGTCCAGGACCCGTAGCGACGAAGCTGCGACGCCGCTGAGCTCATCGACGGTCTCAGCCGCGCGCCGCAGCGCCCGCTCCGCGTCGAAGACGGCGTCGGCGGCCGCGAGCACTTCGCGCTCCTTCATCGGATCTCACCGAACCTGCGCCCGGGGTCATCGACCGTGGCGAGGATGGACCTGAGCTGGTTCGCCGCCGTCATGGTCTGCGTTAGCTGGTCGCGCAGCGCGACCACCGGATGAGGACGTGGGTTACCGGCGGCGCCGGACGAGTTGCTCGGGAACTGGTTCATCGGTCGTTCTCCTCGTGAGATGTGTGCTCTGCCGCGGAGAAGCAACCGGTCGCGCCCAGGATCGGACAACCACCGCGGAACAACATCGCCCACGGCGGCAGGCGGGGCCTGTGGGGGAGCGAGGGGTCTTCCGCAGCGGCGACGGGTGGTTGACACTGCTGGGGGGGTAGCGGACCGTTCATTCTCGCGACAGCGTCACGACAATCTGGGTCGCGGCGCGGCGTGGGTGCTGGATCCACATCCGGCCCCGCATAGGTGGGTATACTTCGGCGTGAGTTATACGGACCTATGCGGGAGGTGCTGTCCATGGAGCCGAGTCCGTACGCACCCGGTTCTCTTCCGGAGTACCTCGCTGGCCGCGGCCGCGAGCGCGATCTGATCCGCGACAAGGTCTCGCGGCTGAGCATGCTCGGTCGCTCGGGCGGACCGCTGCTCGCCTTCCATGCCCCTCGCGGCTTGGGGAAGACGTCTTTGCTGCGCATGGCCCAGCGCGACGCGATCGAAGATGGGTTTCTCACGGTGTGGGTCACCGGCCGTGACGACCGGCCGATGTCGCCGGACCTCGCGCAAGGGCTGAGCGTGGCGGTCAAGGACCGCTCCTTCGGGGAGCGGTCGAAGGCGCTGCTACACCGCCTTGACCAGATCCAGGTCGAGTTCGGAGTCCCGGGCGTCAAGGTCGGCGCAACCCTTTCCGCCGATGACAAGGTGCCGCCGGTCTCTGCGGTACTCGAGGAGTTGCTAGAGAATGCGGGCCGGTTTGCTCGCAACCACGATGCGAAGGGCCTGGTCGTGTTCGTCGACGAGTTCCAGGAGGCCCAGCTGGGGGACCGCAAGAGTCTCCTGATCGGGTTGCAGCACTTCGATGGAGCACCGGACGCAACCCCGGTCGCGATCATCGCTGCGGGGTTGCCCTCGCTGCCCGCGGCGGTGACCGAGGCGGCCACGTTCGGAGAGCGCTCGCGGTTCGTCGAGCTCGGCCTTCTCAGCGAGGTGGCTGTCGCCGAGGCGATCCGGGTGCCTGCGGAGCACCATCACGTCACCTGGGCCGACGAGGCGATCTTCGCCGCCATCGAGCTCGCCGCAGGCTATCCGCACAAGGTGCAGCTGATTGGCGATGCGGCGTGGGAGGTGGCACGCCCCACCCCGGGAAGCACGATCGCTATTGGTCACGTGCGGCGGGCCGAGGAGGACATCGAGGACCGCATGACGGGTCTGTTCCGCACCCGTCTGGCCCGCACCACGACCGAGCAGCAGCGGTTCTTGGCAGCCATGGCCGCAGCCGGCGACGGGCCGGTGGAACGAGCCGCGATCGCCACCGAGCTCGGTGTGCCAACCACTGCGGTGAGCCGGCCGCGGCAGCAACTGATCGACCGGGGCTTCATTGAATCGGTCGGCCACGGGAAGCTCCGCTTCACCATCCCCGGTTTCGCTGCCTACATCCGCGACAACGGCTGAGCCCGGACGAGGTGGCGGGGCATTCGGCTCCGGCTGGGCTTAGCCTGCGGCCTCCCGGTGTCGGCTCCATCGAAGAGGTTGCCCTGGCGTTCGAGGAACGCGGCGTCGCGTGTGCGGCACCATCGGGCAGCAGCGCCGCCTGCTCGACGTCAGGTGTGGAGGGCCGCTCGTGGTCGGCCGGGGTGGCGAGTCGCTGCACGGTGAGTCCGTAGCGGAGCCGGTGCCGGTCCCACGCGGCGACCGACGCGCCTCGTTCGGCGGGAGAGGTCCTGGAACCGTTGTTTGCGTTTCAGGCTGCGGGCGACGTACTCGTCGGGCGGGACGGCGCGTAGCCAGGTCTGGTACTGGTCGAGCTCGTCGAGACCGGCGCGGGTAGGTCGCTCGGCCCGGCCGGCGGAAGGGAGGTTGTCGCACCAGCCCTTCTCCCGAACCTTCGCGGGCTGCCTTGATCGCGCGCGCTCGGCCTGCCGTCCAGCTCGAGGGATCCCGGAGCGGTAGGCGGCCCGCTCGGCTTCGACCGTCACCAGCTCACGGGCGTACGCGTCCGCCGCGTCCTGTTCGACCTGAACCGACCGGGGCTGCCACATCAACAAGAGCAACACCAGTCACGTCGGATCGGACACCTCCTGAGAAAATGCGTCTCATCCGTTGGCTTCTACCGACCCTGAGCGGAGTCGGAAGATTGGCCGCCGGTGACGTAGTCGATCCAGCTTCGACCGAGTTCCTCTGCCCGCTGGTGGTTGGTCTCCCAGAGCACGACCCGGCCCTTCGCCCTACGTGAGCCGCGCGGGTGGTCCGCTTTGACCAGGTCAAGGTTCTCCAGGACAGCCAGATGCCTGAGCACCTGGCTGGGGGATACGCCGATCGCCTCAGCCAACTCCGGAGTGCTCATGGCTCGGAGCGAAAGGTGCCGCAGGATCTCGGTGCGTGCACTGTTGCCGATCGCGTCGAGCATCGCCAGCACCCCCTCGGGCATGTTCGGCGGCTTCGACAGACGTGGCACGGACTGCATTGTGCCGGACCCCGAGACTCGCCAGTTTCCTTCCTTGAACTGCAGTTAGTGCCGTTCATGTGTCATGCTCAGGGTAATGCAGGAACGGCCCGACCGTTCGAACCTCGGGTCACGCCAGGCCGTCAGGGGCTTGACGGCACAACGGACAATTGATTGCCTCCCCCGTTCGGGCGGGAGGGGAAGGACGCGGTCTTGGGAATGCGTCAGCAGTCGACGCGACCGGGGAACCAGGTGACCCCGGCGCTCTTGATGTGGTGCCCGAAGCCCGTGCCCAAGCAGGGTTTCAGCCCCCGTCGCGATGTCGCTCGGCAGTTCACGACGAGCAGCTGCGGACGTCACGCCACGACTCTGTGGCTGAAGCGTCCCTTTCGAGTGACGCGCGCCGTCACCCGCACGACGGAGATTTCGCGCGCAGTGTCCGATCCGCTCCGCCGCCGGTTGCCTTCATTAGTTAGAGAGCACCACACGGAGGGAAGGACGTCACCTTGAACTCGACTCCAAGAACGGCGCGGTCGGCAACCTGTCGGCCATGTCGCCGAGACTGGTGCACAAGGCCCGTGCATCGGGCAACTCGGGCTCCGGAAGGACGACGCTCATGAAGCGCACCCTCATCGCTGCAACCGCTCTCGCCCTAGCGGGCACTCTCGCCGCCTGCGGGGGAGGAGAGCCGAACTCGGACCCCACGCCGTCATCTACGGCGAGCACATCGCCAACGGCGACCGCGAGCACTGACGCGGGTGGCCTCCCGGCCGATTGGGAGTCGGAGTTCACCAAGGTCGAGCTGGCAGCGGCGCACAAGGCGATGGACCGCTGGAACGAGTACCGCCCTCTCCTCGACCAGATCCACATGCAGGGGAGGCTGACCCCGGGCGCGAAGGCAACTCTCCAGGAGTACGACTTCTGGTGGCAGCGCGACATGGTGACGCTGGGGGAGACGTACGACAAGGGCGGCCTGCGGCTTGTTGAGGGTGTGGTGCCGCTCTGGTCGTACGTGAAGTCGGTGCGGTTGAACAAGGACGGCACAGGCGACGTGAGGATCGTCCAGTGCACGGACTACCGGCCGTTGCGCTACACGCGCAATGGCAAGCCGCAGAAGGTCAACAAGCCCAAGCACCTGATCACGCCGCTACTAATCACGATGACCAAGCCGGATGCCGAGCACGGCTGGATGCACCTCGAGACGAAGCTAAAGGACAAGTCGTCATGCTCAGCCGAGTAGGGGCAGCCGCGACAGCGGCCGCCGTCGGCCTCGCGGGCGCCGTGGTGATCCTGGTCGCCGGCAGTGGCCCCACGTGGGCGGACTGCCCGCCTGACCCTGTCGACCCGGCCTCAGGCCTCTGCCTCTCCGACACGATCCCCGCGGATCCGGGTGACGCCGATCCCGGCAACCCGGGTAATGCCGGTTCGACCGGGCCAGCATGTCCGGCCGCACCTAATGGGGTGTGTGTGAACGACTACGGGTTCGTCTGGAACAGCGCGCACAACTGCTACGCGTTTCCGCTCAACCCGCAGCCCGATGCCGGATCCCCCCTCTGGCAGGGACACGATCCGACGAAGGGCGCGCTCTGGTCCTGCGATCCCACTGTCTCGGTTCCCGAGAACGTGTGGTTCGTGCCCAACGGGGCGGCGGTGATCGACCCCGCCCAGGTTGCCCAACAGCTCGTGGTGCAGGCGCCGTTCGAACTGGCCAACGCGCACATCGCGCCGCCGCCGACCTACCACACGTACATCAACTACTCGAACTGGATGTGGATCCCCGAGGACCAGTGGCACGACGTATCGGTGAGCCTGACTGTTGCCGGCGCGACGGTCACATTAGCGGCGACGCCGTCCTACACCTCGTGGGACATGGGTAACGGAGAAACAGTCTCGTGTGTGGGTCCCGGCCGTGAGTGGGTCAAGGGGCTGCCTGAGGACGCGCCGACGAACTGCTCGTACGCCTACGACGAGATGAAGGACCCCAAGGGCGACAAGTGGACGGTGTCGGCTCGGATCAACTACTCGGCTGGATGGACCTGTACCGGCAACTGTGGCGGCCAGACCAGCGGCAACCTCGGCGACGTGACTGCGCTCGCCGGTGACTCGACCTCGATCACGGTGTATCAGCGACAGACAGTAGTGAGGTAGATGTGACCAGCCTGGATTCTCGGACTTCGCGCCGGGCGAACAATGGACGTGTCAATCCGCTTCCGGGCGGGCTGCCTGGTGCTGCCTCGCTGTCGAAGGCGGTGTCGAAGGCTCCGCGCAAGTACGGCCAGATGCTGATCAGCGTGCTGGTTGTGATCGCGGCGGTGATCGCGGGTGGCTGGCTCTATGTCAACAAGGGCGGCGTGGAGGAGGTGTTGGTGGTTGCCCAGCCGATCCCGGCCGGGCACCCGATCACCGAGGACGACGTCCGCACCTCCAAGGACCCGCTGCTGGTCTCGCGCAGCGTGTCTGGCATCGAGGGGGCGATCCTGGTCTCCGATGTCGACTCGGTGTTCGGGCAGCGCACGACGGTCGCACTGTTGCCGGGTCAGGTGCTGACCGTGGACTCGGTGACCACCGACCTGCTGCCGCAGGAGGGCAAGCGACTGATCGCGGTGAACCTCCCGGCCGGGCGCGTGCCGGACACCTTGGCGGCAGGTTCGGTGGTTGACGCGATCGCGGTGCCGCAGGAGGGCCAGTCGGGCGACCCGAAGGCGCTCGATGACCCGGTGGTGATCTCGGCCGGCGCCACGGTGTACTCCTCGAAGCAGTCGCAGGACGGCACCGTGGTGGTGACGATCCTGATCGCGGAGACCGATGCGAAGACGGTGGCGGCGTACGGGGCGGTGGGGCAGTTGACGCTGCTGCAGGCCCCGATCACCGAGGGCGACCCGGCTGACTCTGCCCCGCAGCCCGATGCATCTACCGGGGGGCAGGGCTGATGCTGATCGCTGTGTGCTGCGACCGCGGCGCCCCGGGGTCGACGACGACGTCGTTGGTGTTGGGTGTCTCGACGCCGGAGCCGACGATCGTGGTCGAGGCTGACCCGTATGGCGGTGACCTCGCGCTGCGGTGTGTCGCACCGGGTGGCCACGGCGAGGCGTTCCCGCCGACTCCGACGGTGCTGACCTTGGCGACCGAGGCGCGTACGTCGGTGACCCCGGGGCTGGCGGCTGGCAGGGCACATGAGTTCACCGGGTCGACTCGGGTGGTGCCGGGGCACTTCTCGGCCGAGCAGGCCGCGGGTGTGAAGAACTGGGCTCCGCTGGCGGAGGCGCTGCGTGCCTCCGCGTCGCGGGTGGTTGCCGACCTGGGCCGCATCCATTCCAGCTCGCCGACCATCCCGGTCGCGGCGGCCGCGGATGTGGTCGTGATGGTGACCCGCCCGGAGGTGGGTGCGGTGATGCACCTCAAGGACCGGCTGGAGCGGCTTGCTCCGGTGCTGGCGAACATCCGCAACGCACCGCCGGTGGTGGTGCCGGTGGTGGTGACGCCGAAGCGGATCGCCGGCTCGGTGGTCGAGCACGTCGGGCGGATCCTGGCGCCGAGCAACGCCGCTGGCGTGATCGCTGGGATCGGCTGGATCGCGCTGGACCCGACCGGGGTCGAGGCGATGCACGCCGGTCGGGTCGGCGGCAAGAACGCACGTACCCCGTTGTTGAAGTCCGCGGGCGTGCTCAACGACCAGATCAACCAGGCCGCTGGTGTCGGGCCGTACGCAGCGGACGAGGCCGCAGTGCTCGATGCGCTCGCCGGCCAGGGGGGAGAGGCGTGATGGAGAGCAACGGACTCGGCTCGAACGGGCGCGGTGCGCCCGTGAACGGGATGCAGCTGAAGCAGCTCGTGCCGGTTGACCAGGTGCTGGTCAAGCGTCTCCAGTCCAGGGTGGGTGCTCGTCGCGGGAAGGCGTTGGAGGAGTTCCGCCGCACAGGCCAGCCGATCCCGAAGGGGGAGGACGCTCGGCAGCACACCGAGGCACTGCTGGCCTCGGTGCTGGCCGAGTACGAGTCCGACCTGGTCGAGGACGGCCGTCCGCCGCTGGAGGAAGACGCCCGGGACCGGCTCGAGGCCGCGCTGAAGGCGCAGCTGTTCGGCGCGGGCAACCTCGACCAGCTGCTGGAGGATCCGGAGGTCGAAGACATCGTGATCAACAGCTGGCAGAGCGTGTTCGTCACCTACGCCGACGGCAGCAAGGCGCAGCTTCCTCCGGTGGCGTCCTCGGACAAGGAGCTCGAGGAGATCGTCAAGACCATCTCGGCTCACGACGGCCTGTCGACCCGGCCCTTCGACCTGATCAACTACCACGTCACCCTCCGGCTGCCCGACGGGTCACGTCTGCACGCAGTCCAGGGGGTGAGCGCAAACGGGTTGTCGATCTCGATCCGCAAGCACCGCCACCTGAGGGCCACCTTGCTTCCGGTTCCCGGGCTGGCCGAGCGGGAGCGAGCCGCCGGCGTCCCGGCGTCGCTACGCACGAAGGACCTGCTGAGTGAGGGGACCGTTGACCATGACCTCGCCGCGTTCTTGTCGGCGCTCGTGAAGTCGCGTCAGAACCTCATGATCGCCGGGGCGGTGGGTGCGGGCAAGACCACGCTCCTGCGGGCGCTGGCCTCCGAGATCGACCCGATCGAGCGTCTGGTCACCATTGAGCGGTCCATCGAGCTCGGCCTGCACGAGGACCCCGAACGCCACCCTGACATCGTGCCGCTCGAGGAGCGGCTGGCGAACGTCGAGGGGGAGGGCGCAGTCGCCCTGGCAGACCTGGTGCGCGACTCCCTGCGTATGAGCGCCTCTCGGGTGATCGTGGGCGAAGTCTTGGGTGATGAGGTCATCACGATGCTCAACGCCATGCAGCAGGGCAACGACGGTTCGCTCAGTACGATCCACGCCAACTCATCGCGCGACGTCATCGCCAAGATCCAGACCTACGCGCTGCAGGCACAAGAGCGGCTGCCGTTCGAGGCCACCAACGGCCTGATCGCAAACGCATTGAACTTCATCGTGTTCCTTCGCCGGATCCGCACCGAGGACGGCAGTCAGCGCCGCATCATCGAGTCGATCCGTGAGCTCGCCGGGCGTGATGAGGACGGCGTGAAGACGACCGAGCTGTGGAAGTACAACAAGGCCACCGGCCGTACCGAGTTCACCCGCAAGGCGATCATCCGCGAGGAGGCGCTCCTCGACGTCGGATGGGACCCCGACGGCACGAGGGAACTGAACAGGTTCGCTGAGCCGACCGGCACCAACGGCGATGAGGGGTGGCAAATCTGATGACCCCCTTCGTCGCCTGCATCCTGGCGGTCTGTCTCGGCATCATCGGGGTGATCCGCACCGCCCACGGCAAGAACCTGCTCCCGGCCCGGGTGACCACCGCCCGACGTAAGGTGGCCGACCCCCAGCAGACCGCCCGGCAGGTCACGATCGCGCTGATCGTCGGGGTCGCAGTCGGGATCTTGACCCGCTGGCCGGTGGCCGGCCTGATGGCGGTCGCCGTGGTGATCTTGTGGCCGAAGCTGGCGCGCTCGGGTGCGATCGAGAAGCACAGCGTCGCCAAGATCGAGGCGATCGCCAACTGGACCGAGTCGCTCCGCGATGCCGCAGCATCCGAGTCGGGGCTGGAGCAGGCGCTGCCGGCAACACTGGACGGTGCGCCCGCGCTGCTGCGCCGACCGCTGCGGAACCTGGTCAACGCCCTGGACCTGCGTACGCCGCTGCCGGTCGCATTGGCGCACTTCGCCGACGAGGTCGACGACCGAGGCGCCGACAAGGTCGTGATCGCCCTCTCACTGACCGCTCAGCAGCGCGCCGGAAGCCTCAAGCGGGTCCTCACGACCCTGGCCGCCAACACTCGCGCCGAGCTGGAGATGCGCCGCCGGGTCCTCACCGAGCGCAACGGGGTACGACGTCAGTCCAACCAGGTCGCTCTCGGCCTGCTCGCCTTGGCCGGCCTGCAGGCAGTCTTCCTGCGCGGCTGGGTCGAGCCCTACAGCACGATGTACGGGCAGATGGTCCTCGCGGTGCTGGCCGCGGTCTACGTGGGCCTGCTCGTCCGGCTCCAGCGTCTGGCCGAACCCGAGCCGCACCCCAGATTCCTGTCCGGGGCGGAGCCCCTGGCACAGGCCACGAACCGGGAGGTGGCCCGGTGATTGCGATGCTGATCGTCTCGGCCGTGGCGGGCGTCGCACTACTTCGGCTGCACCGGCTGGCGTTCCCCGCCGCGCCGCCCCTGGCCGACCAGGCGGCACGGTGGGAGCGGGCACGCGCCCGGGCCGGCCGCCGCGCCCGCCTGGACATCGCCCCCGAGGACCAGACCTGGTCGAAGCGGGCCGCGGAGTGGTTCGCCGACAATCTGCGAACCCGCCGACCCGACGACATGCAGACCTACGAGCGTGACCTCGCCGTCACCGGTCAGCTGATGGAGGAGTGGCTGGCCAAGGTGCTGGTGTGGTTCCTGATCGGACTGCTCGGCCCTATCGCCCTGGTCCTGCTGGGCAACGCCGCCGGTCTAGGGATCCCGATGCTTGCTGCTCCCGCCCTGGGTGTCGTGGGGGTCGTGGTCGCGGTGATCGGCGAGGTCAGGGAACTACGGGAGAACGCTGCGAAGCGACGCGCCGAACTCTGCGACGCGCTCTCGGACTTCCTCGACCTGGTCGTGATGTCGATGGAGGGCGGCCGCAGCCACGCCGACGCGCTGCCCACCGTCGCGCAGATCGGCACCGGCTGGGCCTTCCACACCCTCTACGACGCGATCGACAACGCCCGACCCAACGGCATGACCCCGTGGCAGGCACTGGGCGCAGTCGGCGAGCGATTCGGCGTCGTCGAGCTCCTCGACCTGCGGGCATCGCTGAATCTCGCGCAGGACGAGGGCACCAGCATCCGCAACACCCTCATCGCCCGCGCCCAGTCGATGCGCGATGCCCGCCTCGCCGATGGCCACGCCCGCGCGAACAAGTCCACCGACGCGATGCGCAACAACCTGATGGTCATGGCCCTCGTGGCCGCCGCCTACGTGATCCTCGCCCGCGTCCTGTTCCTGTTCACCGCCTAACCCCAACGTTCACTCCTTGAAGAAGGGAACCACCTCATGAACGAGTTCACCCAACTGCAGATGGTGCTGGAGTACTGGCGCTCCCGCTGGGAGGTCGCCCAGCGAGACGAGCGCGGAGCCTCGGCACCGGAGTACCTCGTGCTGCTGCTCGGCATTCTCGCGATCGCCGCGCTGGCGATCATCGCCGTGCGCACCTTCGTCACCAACAAGGGCAACGAGCTCAACGGCAAGTAGAGCCGCAAAGCCATCCCTGCTACCGGACACCGCGAGCGAAGAAGACCAACCATGACCATCCCCAACCGCGACCGGTCCCCATGGGGCCTACGCCCGCCCCACCGCGACGAGCGCGGCATCGCGGCCCCGGAGTTCGTGCTCGTCATGCCACTGGTGATGCTGATCTTCCTGATGCTGGTGCAGTGGTCCGTGCAGCTCTACAACGACCGGATCGTGCACGCCGCGGCCCGTGAGGCAGCGGTCGACGCCGCCTCCTGGGAAGGCACCGAAGACGCCGGCAGGCAGACCGCCAACGAGTACCTGGCCAACTCCGGCAACGACCTGTCCAACACCAGCGTCAACATCAACGTGGGAGCGACCGAGGTCACCGTCACCATCTCCGGCGAGGTGATGACTCTCTTGCCCGGCTTCACCAAGCGGGTCTCGGCCACAGCCACCGTGCCACGGGAGAGGTTCGCGGAATGACCCGGCTGACGAGCACGACAGCAGACCCGGGAGATGCCATCGACTCCTTCAGCCACGACGGCCCCGGCGGCTATGCAGCGCTCGCAGCCCAGCATCCGGACCTGATGGCCGCCCTCCGCGAGCTGACGCCCGACGACGAGCCGCTGACGATCGGCGGGGACTGCGTCACCCGCCAGACAGATGGGTCTTGGCGAGTCCGACGTGACAGGAACCTTTCCTCGCCGGGGGTCGTCGTCCAGTCGCTCGGTGCCTCCCGCCACCGCTACCCGCGGCGCGGCCGTTCCTGGCGAGGGCGTCTTCGCGCACCCAGGGACGAGCGCGGCTACGCTGCCGTCGAGCTGCTGGCGATGACCACCGTGCTGGTCGGCTTCATCACCGTCGTCGTCGGCGGGGGCCGGATCGTCGACTCGAACAGCCAGGTTGATGACGCCGCCTACGCGGCCGCGCGGGCAGCATCCCTGGAATCGAACCTCGAGGCCGGACAGATCGCCGGCCGCGACGCGGCGGAGGATGCGCTGGCAGATCGGGGCAAGGCCTGCACCCGCCTGACCGTGTCGTTCGCGGGAACCGACTTCCGCACCTCGGGCCACGTGAGGGTCGAGGTCACCTGCCACGCGAACCTGAGCGACGTCGTCGGGTTCGGCCTGCCCGGCGCCAAGGACTTCACCAGCACGGCCGTGGTCCCCATCGAGCAATACCGGCGGCTGCCATGACGGGTTCACGATTTCTGACGTCCCCGATGATCCGACGGCTGCGGCGTCGGCGCGATGAGCGGGGTGTGGTCTCAACGTGGACGATCCTCATTGCCTCGGGGGTGTTCCTGGTGCTGCTTGGCCTGGTCTATGACGGCGGCAACGCCATGAATCAGCGGATCGCGGCGCACCGCGCCGCAGAGCAGGCCGCTCGTGCGGCCGCCGACGAGATGCGCGGCGTCCGTGACGGCACCGAAGGAATCAACCAGGCGACCGCGACCGCCCGCGCCAACCAGATCCTGCAGCAGGCCGGCTGGAGCGGCACCGTGAACATCGACGGCCTCGACGTCACGGTGAGGGTGACCGGTAAATCGGACAACGCGTTCCTCAACGTCCTCGGCTTCACAAGCTTCCCGGTCGACGAGACCGGCACCGCAACGTCCATCACGGGCCCGAACTAGGTTCCCGGGAGAGAGAAGAAACAACATGCTGGGATTGGTCAAGCGACTCGGAGCCCTCGCACTGCTGCTGGGCCTCCTCGTCGGGTTCCCTGCCCTGCTGCTCGCGGCTGTGGGCAACCCGTGGCCCGACGGCGGGTTGAACGAGCTGTCGCTCATGAGCAACTCGGCCGTGCTCGGGATCGTCTCGCTGGTGGGCTGGTTCGTCTGGGCGCAGCTGCTGCTGTGCACCCTGTGGGAGATCCCGCCCGCGCTGCGCCACGAGACCGAGGGGGCCTCGAGGCTGCCGATCGCGGTCGGTGGCCAGCAGAGGTTCATCCGGATGCTGGTCCACACCGTGCTCGCGGTCGGAGTCACCTCGACGACGCTGCTCGGTTCCCATGCAGCCACCTCGGAGGCTGCCCCGGCCGCACGGCTGCCTGTCACCCATGTCGCACACCAGGCTCCGGTCGCGAACCCGGAGACCAGTCCCGGCACCCCGCCGGTCACGTCCGCCCCGGACACCACCCAGGACCAGCGGGCCGACCATCCGAGGATCGTCACCGACAAGGGCGACACCTTGTGGGGCCTGGCCGAGAAGCACCTCGGCGACGGGTTCCGCTGGCAGGAGATCGCGGACCTGAACCAGGGGCGGAGCATGGCCGACGGACGCACCTTCAACAACCCGCGCAGCATCGAGCCTGGCTGGGAGCTGCTGCTGCCCGCCGATGCGAGCAACCTCGTCGGCGACCACGACCACGACCCCGGGACCGAGACCGAGCGGGTCGTCGCCCCCGGTGACACCCTGACCGGAATCGCTAAGGAGACCAGCGGTGACCCCGGCAACTGGCAGGCGCTGTACGAGGGCAACAAGGACGTGATCGGCAGCGACCCCGACCTCATCTACCCCGGCCAGGTGCTCGTACTGCCGGGCACGGGGGCCGTCGACCCGGACACGGACCAGCCGCCCCAGCGAGAACCCGGGCAGCGCGACCACATGCCCGGCAAGTCCACCGACGGCCAGCCCGGGCAGGGAGACGACACCGGCCCCGACAGCTCCACAGGCGGCGACGAGGAGGCCGGGCACGACCAGGAGCAGACGCCTGCCGATCCGGCCACCCCGACCGCACCCTCGCAGAGAACGACCCAGGACTCCCCGAGCACGGAACAGGTCCCGGCCCACACCGCCGAGGCGGACGAGGCCAGCGACGACAGCGGCATCACGGGCCTGCGGGCGCTTCTGGCCACCGCCGCCTGCCTCTCGGTCGGAGCACTAGGACTGGTGGCCGCCAACAGGCGCCGCCAGTTCCGCCGCCGCCGGATCGGTCGCACGATCGCCTCGACGCCCGACGATCTCGTCGAGGTCGAGCAGACGATCATCGAGAACGGCTCGGAGGCCCAGGAGGACGTCGCGTTCCTCGACCGGGCGCTTCGGCACGTGGCCGCATCCTGCAAGGTAGCCGGCAACCCGCTTCCCCAGCTGGGCGCCGCCGTCCTCGGCGATGAGGACCTGACGCTGCTGTTCACCCACCCCGCCCCCGGCGACCCGCCGGAGGCCTGGACGGCGACCGATGACGCCCGCGCCTGGATGCTTCCGCGCTGGACCTACCTCGAGCAGGACCTGGAGACCCAGCCCGCCCCGTACCCGGCGCTGGTGAGCATCGGGCAGGACGACGGCGGCCGCACCTGGCTGCTCGACCTGGAGACGCTGGGCACGTGCGGGATCGGCGGCGAGCCGGAGCAGGTGGCCGACGTGGCACGGTTCATGGTCGCCGAGCTGGCGGTCAACGCATGGTCGGAGGGCAGCGAGGTGCTGCTGGCCGACCAGTTCGGCCCCGAGACCATCGGCCTCAACCCCACCCGGCTGCGCCAGGTCCAGCGCAGCGACGCCCTCGCCCGGGCCGCGGTGCTGACCGGTGAGATGGGTGAGGTAGAGCAGAACCTCGACGCGGACGTGTTGACCCGGCGCCGCGATGGACTGCTGCTCGACAGCACCAACCCGGTAGTGGTCGTGGTGTCGTCTCGACCCGAAGACGCGTTCGTCGCCGACATCGAGGACCGGGACCGCTCCCGGGTCGTGGTCGTCCACAGAGATGAGGAGTCGCCGGCCGTCGAGCTGACCGGCGATGGGATGGCGTTCCTGCCGATGTGGGCCATCAGCGTCAAGGCCTTCACGCTGCCGACCTCCGAGGCGGAGGCCATGGCGGCGCTGATGTCCTCGACCCGCAACCTCGAGGACCAGCCGGTCCCGGCCACCCAGTCCGATGAAGGGCCGTTGGGCAAGTACGCCCGGGCCGACGGGTCGCTGCGGGAGGAGTACACCGAGCCGCGGCGCACAGCGGGCAACGACCCATCCTCGATGCTGCCCGATGCCGACGAGGTCTACCTGGCCACCGCGGCTACGACCGCCGAGGACCTCGCCGCGGCCGCGCCGAGTGTTCCGGAGGAGATCCGCGCTGAGATCGCGGCACTCGATCCGACGCTGGACCAAGACGTCGCTGACTGGTTCGACGAGTCTTCGCCGCGGCCCAAGGTGCACCTGCTCGGGCCGGTCGCGGTGACCGCCCTCAACGGTGGCGACCCCGCGTCGATCGACAACGCGGGAGGCACGGTCTCCTTCATCGCCTACCTGGCCGTCCAGGACCAAGGGGTCACCGGGGGGCGTGCCGCCGTAGCGTGCGGGTGGAAGACGCAGAAGACGGTTCAGAACCGTGCCACCAACGCCCGCTTCCTGTTGGGCACCCGGCCCGACGGGAGCGACTGGCTGCCGGACGCAAGCATGAGCGCTGGCGCTCGGCGGGGCACCAGCCCCACCTACGAGCTCGTGCGGGGGACCGGCGGGGTCCTCAACAGTGCGGACTTGTTCGTGCGGCTCAAGCACCGGGCCGAGCGCCGTGGTGACAACGGCTGCGAGGAGGACCTGGTGACCGCGCTGTCGTTGGTGACTGGTGCCCCGTTCGACGCGGCCACCGAGCACCGGTTCAAGTGGCTGTTCAAGCCGGGGCAGCAGCGGTGGGACGAGATCCTGGTGGGAGCCATCCATGACGCGGCCCACATCCTGGCGACGCGGGCGGTCACCGCTGGCCGGACCGACCTGGTCCGGGTGGCCTGCGACGCAGCCCGGAAGGCCAGCCCTCATAGTGACATCGCGTGGCTCGACGAGGCCGCGGCCACCGAAGCCGAGAGCGGTCGCGGCGCCGCTGGCGAGCTCATCCGCGAGCAGGTCCTCGACCGGTACGACGAGGACCTGCCGCCGCGCTCGGAGGCCGTCGTGGAACAGCGCGAGTGGGGTGCCACCGGGTAACTGAGCCCTGGCTGCTGACCGACGGACTCTCAGGGATGGCTTCGGCCTGCGAGCACGGGGGCGCGGAGGCTCGCGAATCCAGGGCGGCCGGAGGCCGTCGCGCAGCGACGCGAAGCGCCGTTGACTCGTGAACGTGCAGTCGTAGGCAGGCCGGTCAGCAAGCCGCTCGCCCACGTGCCTCCGGCGAGGTTCACGCTCAGCGGCGACACCCGCAGATAGGTCGCCAGAGCCGCATGGTCAACTCTTGCCCCAGGTACCTGTGGTCCTCGACGTGCAGGAACCCTGATGTGCCCACGGCGGGTGATGGTTCAGCCGGCGACACGCAGGTGCTCAAGGACGAGATCTGGGGTGTTGGCTTCGCTGTGCCAGTCTGTGGCGTCCTCCGCCGAAGTTCGTCGGCTGTGTCTCAGGTCGCGGTCGGTGGTGGCAGTACCCGTACCATCGGCGCGACCGCCGGGTCCTGGGATGCCTGGGCGGGGTCGTTGTCGAAGATCGGGTCGAGCGCGGCCGCGACGTGGGCCATCTGCTCGTCGAGGTCCGCTTCGCTGATGCCTTCCACCCGCTCCTTGCGTCTCCAGGCCGCCCACTTCGCCTGACCGACGGCCCCGTACCCGTCGACGGCGTCCCCGATGGGTTGTAGATCCACGCCTCGGTGGCGGGCAACGGCTTCGGCGGAGCGGCGTAGTTCGTCGGGGTCCAGCTCCTGGGTGTCGGCCAGTCGCACGATGTCCACGTAGTCGCGCCAGCGAGTGCTGGTGATGCCTCGTTCGAGGATCGTGACGCCCTTCTCGGCGATGATCGTCTCGGGGGCGTACCCCCACATCTCGACGTCTGCTCCCATCACGCGCGGGACACGCACGCGTCGCGGCGACGGGACAATGGGATCACCAGTGGAGATGTCCCAGGAGATCTGACAGCTCTGGGTGCCGAGCCAGGCCTTCACCCGGACGCGCAGGCCCGGATAGTCGTCGTGCTCACGGATCTCCTGCACGCTCAGCGAGCCGAGGTCGAAGAGCAGGCCGTCGTCGGCGTCGACCTCGGACAGGTCGCGCACGATCTGGGCGACGTGCTCGGCGGACACCTCGGCGCTGACCGCCTCGGCGTCGACGTCCTTGGTGGGTCGCCGGACGTCGTAGGCGCCGAGCAGGATGCCGCCCTTCAGCACGAAGTCGTCGGCATGGTCTGTTCGCGTGAGCCGGTCCAGGAAGGATTCGAGTGCATGCCGCGTCAGGAGTTCGGAGGTGGGGGCGGGCCGCCCTTCGGTGTCGGCGATGGAGTGGGCCTGCCGTTGGATCTGGCGGAAGACCTCGTCGCCGTCTCTCACGACAGCAGTTCCAGTGCGTGCAGGATCGGACCCTTGGCCCGGGGCAGCTTCGATGCGATCGCCATGAGCTCGGCGGGCTTTCCGCCTTGGCGCAGCCATTCGCGAAGAGCGTCGCGGCCGATCTCGTAGCCCAGGTCCCCGCGCAGCCGGAAGGCATCCGCAATGCAGCGCGTCGGCGAGTAGATGCCGATGGTGAGCTCGGAGCCGGGGATCGTGGTCTCGGTGCGCCCGAGCTCGAAGGTCTCGGCTGCGAAATGATGCCAGGCGATGGCCGAGGTGGTGGCGGGCGCCCGTGTCCCTCTCGGGATCGCGATGTCCAAGGCGGCGGGGATGGCGTCGGTGAGGTTGCAGTGGGCAAGCGCGGAAGTCAGGCAGATCGTGGCCTCCGGTCGGCGAGTGGCGGCCTCGATCCAGTCGAAGTCAGCGGGCGGGGCGTCGGCCGGTCGGTAGATCCCGCGGGCGATGCGGTCGAACTCGCCCGCCCGGATGGCGCGGTACAGCGCACTGCGGGACATGCCGAGGTTTCCGGCATGCTTGGCGTGCAGGGTCTCCATCGCTCCTCCTTGAATCAATCCGTGCACAGATAACCATACCTGTAAACGATTTGTTCCACCACCTCTGTACAAGGGGAGGGCTCCAGCCACGCGCCGAGCGCGCGCACACGGACCGTCGCCAGCCCGCCTGCGCGTTCCTCATCGTGATCGTGCCGCTCTTCTACTTCCTGTCGGTCATCCTCGTCGTCTTGTTCCTGCTACTCCGCTTCGCCGGACCGCGATGACAGCACCACCCAGCCGCCGAAGAGCGCTCGGCCGACTGGGGCTGGGGATTGTGCGCATGGAGCCAGGCATCGACAGCAACCGCACGCTAGGCCCGGCCTCCGGCCCGGCGTGATGTGAGACCAGCGGGTACGACGTCGGGCCTCGCCGGAGGACACCGAGCTGCGCGCCCCCCGGTGCCACCTCGGCCCTGGCCGCGGCGAGTGTGTGCATGTGCATCCCGTCAACGGGTTCACCGTCCGCCGAGACGTCAGGCCCTGGAGTGCGCCGGCGGACGCAAAGCGGGGCCGGGTACTGACGTGACGCGAGTTGCAAACATCCGTAAGCATCTTCACCGTTCGCCTGCATCTCAACTTGGGTGTCGAGACGCAGGCGAAGGGTCAGGGCTCGCCGGCGAGCGTCCGAAGAACCCGCGCGTCGTCACGGAGCGCACGTGCGAGCCCAGGCGCCTCGGCCGGATCGGTTTGGTAACCGACCAACCCGTCGTCGGCGAGCCCGCCAGCTGCATCCAGGAAACGGGCCAACCGGTGGAGCAGCCCGGCCGGTGCGCGGACCCATGGTTCGCCCTCGAGGTCCTCGGCCACCTGGTCCGCAACGACCAGGCCGAGGACGCCGATGCTGTGCGCCAGCTGCGCGACGGACTCTCGGGTGTGCTCGAGATCGTCGCGCTCAACGAGCCGGAGCCGGACCGCCTCAGCGAGGCCCGCACTGACCCGACCAGCAAGTCGAACCGGAATCCGCGAATCGCGCTCAGCGGAGAAGAGGTCAGCGCCCGGCGTCTCCTCGACGAAGCTGAACGCGAGCTTCTCGGCAAGCCCCTTGATCGCGTCGTCGGTCAGATAGCCGCGAGCGGTCGCCTCGCTGACGCGCGCTTGCGCGGCCACGAACATAACCCGCTCATCGATCAACTCGCCTGCCGCGCTCTGGGACATCGACATCCCAAGATCAGACAACGCTCCAACGAGCGTGCTGATCCGGTCGTCTCGCCACGCGCCACGGGATGTCATCGGGACCACACCTCAGTTCGGGGTGCGATGCCCAGGTCGCCGGACTCGATGGTCGCGTCGGAGGCTCGACGATCACCGGGCGAGGCTGCTTCGCGAGAAGCGGAAGACGTCGACACATCCCGAAGGCTAGGGGCACTGCTGCCGCAGCCCGGACCAGCCCGGACCAGCCCAGCCCGGACCAGCCCGGATCGGTGTCGACGACGCTTGAAAACGAGGCCATAGCGACGGTCGAAAACGAGGCCACCCAGACAGATTGGATGGGTGATCTCTGTGGAGGATTGGGCTCTGATCCGGCGGCTGGTGGCGGATGGTGTTCCGCAGCGTCAGGTCGCGCGGGACTTGGGCATCGGGCGGGCGACGGTGGCTCGGGCGGTGGCGTCAGACGGGCCACCGAAGTACGAGCGGCCGGCGGTGCCGACATCGTTCACGCCGTTCGAGCCGGCGGTGCGGCAGCTGCTGATCAAGACGCCGGACATGCCGGCGACGGTGATCGCAGAGCGGGTCGGCTGGACCGGCTCGATTACCTGGTTCCGCGAGCACGTCCGCCAGTTGCGGGCTGAACACAGGCCGGTGGACCCGTCGGACCGGTTGACCTGGCTGCCGGGTGATGCTGCGCAGTGCGATCTGTGGTTCCCGCCGAAGAAGATCCCGCTCGAGGACGGCAGCACGGCGTTGCTGCCGGTCATGGTGATCACCGCGGCGCACTCTCGGTTCATGGTCGCGAAGATGATCCCGACCCGGCATACCCAAGATCTGCTGCTGGCGATGTGGCTGCTGCTGCAGCAGCTCGGACGTGTCCCGCGCAGGTTGATCTGGGACAACGAGTCCGGGATCGGCCGCGGCAAGCGGCACGCCGACGGCGTCGGTGCGTTCACCGGGACCCTGGCCACCACGCTGGTCAGGCTCAAGCCCTACGACCCCGAGTCGAAGGGTTTGGTCGAACGCAGGAACGGGTTCTTCGAGACCTCCTTCATGCCCGGCCGGGACTTCGTATCGCCGGCCGACTTCGACGCCCAGTTCACCGAGTGGCTGGCCACGGCGAACGCCCGGGTGGTGCGCACGATCAGGGCCAGGCCGGTCGACCTGCTCGACGCCGACCGGGCGGCGATGCTGCCGCTGCCACCGGTGGCACCGACGGTGGGATGGGTCAACCGGGTCCGTCTGGGGCGCGACTACTACGTCCGCGTCGACAGCAGCGACTACTCCGTCGACCCGAACGTGATCGGCAGGTTCGTCGACGTGCACGCCGACCTGGCCCGGGTCGACGTCCGTCACGACGGACGCCTGGTCGCGTCCCATGACCGAGTCTGGGCACGCGGGATGACGGTCACCGACCCCGCACACGTCGCCGCTGCGAAGTTGTTGCGTGAGCAGTTCCAACTGCCCCGACCAGCCGCGGATCCCGACGAGGAACTCGGGCGGGACCTGGCGGACTACGACCGTGCCTTCGGCCTGATCGACGGCGGACTCACCGATGGCGCTGCGGACGGCGAGGTCGCCTGATGGCCACGAAGAAGGAAGCGGCTGAGGCGCTCAAGCAGCTGACCTACCTGGCGTCGGCGTTGAAGGCGCCCCGAATCACCGAAGCAGCTGGTCGGCTGGCTGACCATGCCCGCGACGCGGGGTGGACCCATGAGGAGTACCTCGCCGCCGTGCTCGACCGTGAGGTCGCCGCCCGAAACGCATCCGGTGCCCAGTTGCGGATCCGTGCCGCCGGGTTCGGCTCCCGCAAGACGCTCGAGGAGTTCGACTGGGACGCCCAACCAGCCGTGCGCCAGCAGATCGCCGCACTCGCATCCGGCGGGTTCCTCACCGAAGCACGCAACGTAGTGCTGCTGGGACCGCCCGGCACCGGCAAGACCCACCTGGCCACCGGCCTGGGCATCGCGGCTGCGCACCACGGCCACCGGGTCCTGTTCGCAACCGCGACCGAGTGGGTCACCCGGCTCACCGACGCCCACCGCGCCGGACGGCTACCCCAGGAACTGGCCAGGCTGCGGCGCTACGGGCTGATCATCGTCGACGAGGTCGGCTACCTGCCCTTCGAGCAAGACGCCGCGAACCTGTTCTTCCAGCTCGTCTCATCGCGCTACGAACACGCCTCGCTGATCCTCACATCGAACCTGCCCTTCAGCGGCTGGGGCGGTGTCTTCGGCGACCAGGCCGTCGCCGCAGCGATGATCGACCGCGTCGTCCACCACGCCGACGTCCTCACCCTGAAGGGCGCCAGCTACCGGCTACGCAACCGCGGGATCGACACCCTGCCCAGCATCAAGACCCAAGACACGGCAGACTAGACAGCACGAACCGGTGGCCTCGTTTTCGAGCGTCGGATCGGCCTCATTTTCGAGCGTTGCCGACAATCGGACCGGGCGGGGCCGGGCCGGAGCGGACAGTGAACGGCCTCCCAGACTCTCGAACGCCAACCTCGCAGCTGACATAACCCGGGTTGCAAACGATCCGTAGGCAATTTCAACCTTCGCTGCATCTCGACATGGGGTGGCCCGGGGGCACGGCAAGCCGGTCGGCCGATCTTTTTCCAACCCTTTTGCCGATGGCCTGGTGAGCGGCCTCACCGGCGCTGACCGGCTGTGTTGCGTTTGGTGAGCGGGGTTGGTGAGCGGTCACCGGGCCGGTCCGGGGGTGTGGTGAGCGCTGTGGTGAGCGAGGTGGTGAGGGGTTGGTTCTGCAGTAGGCGCGTCCTGATCGCCTCTCTCGGAGGACCGCCATGTCGGCCAGTCACCCCGCCCACGAAGTCACCATCGGCGCCGGATCCCAGATCCCGAACCCACGCCTGTCCTGGAGCGAGGGCCAGCACCGGCGGCGCAAGGCCCAGAGTGCCCTGGCGACCTCGGTCATCAGCAGCTTGGAGCGCTCCGGGAAGTGGACCGAGTGGCTGCAGGTCGAGCCCCGGCTGGCCGGGTTCGCCAGCCTCGAGGAAGCACGGGAAGGATGGCGTCGACGCGACGAGCGCTGCTACCAGGTCGTCGCCGGCCTGACCGCCCTCGGGTCCCGCCGCGGAGGCGATGACGACGACGCCGCGCTGGCCGTGGCGGTGCTGCTCGAGGACGGCGTGAGCCGGGTGGCGATGACCCTGACCGACGTGTGCGAGATCGACGACGTCAACGCCACGGTGTGGGAGGAGGTCAAGGGAGCCGAACCGCAGGTGGACTGCCACGCGGCCACCTACCTGCTGCGGCGCGCCCGGCAGCGCCTGAGCCGCCCGGCGGCCGGCATGGTCTCCCGGGTCGACACGACGTCCCTGGAGGCGAGGACCGAGGTGCACAACTCGTTGGTGCTCGGCAGCCATACCGACGGCGCGGGAGGCTCTGACCAGGACCGCGACCTGATCCTCGCGGTCCCCGAGGTCGAGGACCCGGTCGAGGATCTGGCCGACCTGCTCACCTGGGCGCGCGAGGTCGGCGTGATCGACACCGAGGAGATCGATCTGCTCGTCGAGCTCCTCGCCGCGGAGAACGACGGCCTCGCTCGCGAGGAGGCCCAGCGGGTCATCGGCGAGCGCCGCGGCGTCGCGATGCGGACGATCCGCCGTCGCCGCGACCGCACCGCCGCGCGGCTGCGGGACGCCGCCCCGAAGTACCTGGCGGCGATCGCCTGAGCACCTCGCTCAGCATTCTCGAAGAACGTTGCCGCGCCCTGTCCGATCCGGACAGGGCGCGGTTGCTTCTCCAAACATGAGCGAGCAGGCACACACCGCAGTCACCGTCTCCGAGCCGACCCCCGAGGTCGTCGCCCAGCTGCTGGGCGTGGTGGCCGACCACAGCGTCGACCACGCGCTGTCCGACATGGAGCGGATGATTGCGCGTCTGCGCGCCGACGATGAGGAGGCCGCGGAGGCACGCGAAGTGCTGCGCACCACCCCCGCCGCCGTTCTCCGTGAAGCGCTGCGGCTCCGGGCAGCCCGGATCGAGGCGACCCGATGAGCACCAGCACCGCGACCCGGTACTCCACCCGCGAGCTGAGGGCTGCCGCAGCCGCACTGGCGGCCGGCAAGTTCGCCACCCCGGCCACGCGACCCTCGGCACCGGAGACGGCCGAGGACCAGGACCCGCGGGCGACCCTCGAAGCGACCGCCGCGACCGAGGGGGAGCGTGACCGTGCCTCCCGCGGTGACGGCTCCACGTCGAGCCGGGGCGCCACGTCGGCGGTGTCGGCGGGGGCCGGGCCGCTGGTGCGGGTGCGTGCCGCCAACGCTGGCGCTGGGGCCTCGACGATCGCCCTCGCGCTGGCCGATGTCGCAGACGCCGCGGGTATCCGCACGCGTGTGCTTGATGCGGCCGCTCCGGCGTGGTCCGGACTGCTGGGCGCGACGGTCACCGAGCTCGGTGCCGCTGAGGGATGGCGCCGCGGGCGCCGCGGCGACGGCGTGCTGATCGACCGCGTCGAGGAACCGGTCCGGATGCCCCGGGAGGTGCCCAACCCGCGGTCGGTGGACGGCGTCGACCTGACGGTTCTGGACGCCGGCTGGTCGATGCGTGAGCTCGCCGCCTCCGGGGCGGGTTCCTGGGTCGCCACGACGCCGGCACGCGCGGAGGTCCTGGTGACCCGGCCGCATGGACTGGCGCTGAGCCAGACCGAGGCGGCGCTGGTGGATCTCGAGGACCAGCTCGCCCGCGACGGGGTCGTGGTCGTCGTCGTGGGCGCGGCCCGCTGGAGCGACCGCGAGTTCGCCCCCGCCGGACGGCTGCTGCGCGCAGCTCGACAGCAGGAGGCCGTTCTGTTCGCGCCGCTGTTGCCCGCCAAGGCCCTGCCGGGTCTGGGCCCCGAACCGCTGCCCAAGCAGCTCACAAGCCCCTCCCTGCGCCTGTTGGAGCGGATCAACACCATCACCGGCCCGCTGACGGCGAACCGGACCTGAAATGAAAGCAGGAGAAGAAATGATGATCGAGACCATCTCGGAGGTCGCCATCCAGATCGCGGCCGCGGGAAACATCAAGGCCGAAGGCGTCGGCGACGTGTGCGCTCAGGCCCCGACCGGAGTCAAGCCATACGTCAACGACATCCTCGGGTGGGTCAAGTACGGCGTGATCGCCATCATCATCGGCGCCGGCTTCGCCTCGTCGGGGGCGCTGATCGTGGGGAAGTTCGGCCAGATGGGCCGGGCCGCTCAGATCGGCGCCTCGGGGCTGTTCTGGACCGTGATCGGCGCGATCGCGTTCGTCTGCATCTACGCCATCCTCAACGGCATCGTCGGGAACGGCTGCTGACATGCTCGGCCGGACCCGACACGTCTACCGGTCAAAGCTGGTTGACCCCGACACCGAATGGACCCGCCGCAGGCTCCAGATCCTGCTGGGGGCCGTGGCTGTCGTCGTACTCGCCATGGCGGCGGGCGGCGTGTGGTCGGTGGTCAGCATGCTCCCCGGCTCCTCGTCCGGCGACGGAACCGGGTCCGATTCGGCACAGTCCGCCCAGGACCAGCTCGCCGACAAGCAGCTGCCCGACGCGCCCTTGGAGGCCGCACAGCCCGGAAGCCTGTCCTCGGGCGAGACCGGCACACTCGAGATTCCGGCACCGATGGAGGTGGGGGAGGTCGGTGTTGCGACCGGGTTCCCGCACACGCCGGAGGGCGCCCTGGCTCAGCTGGCCGCGATCGACACGACCGCGTTGACCTCGGCGTCGGTTCGGGTGGCCCAGGAGGTCATCACTGCGTGGGCCGCGCCCGGCGGTCCGACGGCCGAGAGCTGGTCGGGTGTGCAGGGCTTGGCCGCACTCCTGGAGTCGGCCGGCATGTCCTCGGAGGCTCAGAACACGATCACGATCGGGGCAGAGCCGAAGATGGGGTTCATCAAGGGCACGGTCGGTGACGACTTCGTCATTCCGTGCATCGACTTCATCATCACCGCCACCACCGCGTCAGGCCAGCCGCAGCAGGTCGCGGCCGCCGACTGCCAGCGCATGGTGTGGCAGGACGGCCGGTGGGTGATCGGCGCGGGCGAGGAGCCGGCACCGGCACCGTCGCTGTGGCCCGGCTCCCAGGCCTCCTTCGACGCCGGTTACCAGTGGCTGGAGGTGCCGCAGTCATGAGCACGCAGACCGTTGCGGGCATCATCCCCATGATCGATCTCAACCCCTTGAACTGGCTTGGGGACAAGGCCAAGGAGGGCTTGGCCGACGGGTTCACGTCGATGATGATGTCGATCTGGTCGGGCGCATTGTGGCTGCTCAAGACCGCGTTCGGACTGATCGACAACTTCACCCCCAACGTCGCCGACCCCGACCTTGCCAAGCTGTACTCGGTCACCTTGTGGATCGCGCTGGTGATCGCCCTGGTGATGGCGTTCGGCCAGATCGGCCTCGCGGTCATCCGGCAGGACGGCCGTGGGTTCGGCACCCTGGGGGCCGGGGTGGTGCAGTACGGCGTCGTCCTGTCCTGCTGGGTCACCGTGAGCGCTGGGTTCATCGCCGCCGCCTCCGGGCTGACCAAGGGCATCTTGGACACGCTGCTCGGTGTCGACAGCTTCTCCGGCTACGCGGCAGGCGACGGGTTCGTTGACCGCGTCTCGGGCACGACACAGGCGGCCACGCTCGGGATCTGTGCGCTGTTCATCCTGATCCCGGCGTCCTTCGGCCACATGGTGATCATGATGGTGCGCTCGGCGGCGCTGCTGATCCTGGTGGCCACCATGCCCATGGCTGCCGCGGGAGCGCTGTCGGAGGGCACGAAGTCGTGGATGTGGAAGTCGATCCGCTGGTTCGTGGCCTGCGTGCTGATGGAGCCGCTGCTGGCGCTGGTGGTGGGAATGGGCACGCAGTTCGCCTGGGCCGGCATGCCCGACGGTGAGGAGCAGAGCCCCGCTGAGAAGGTGCTGCACTTCTCCTCGACGTCGGAGAACATCGGCATGTCCGTGGTCGGGTCGATCATCATGCTGGTGGCCTGTTTCATGCCGCTGGTGTTGTTCCGGATGCTGGCCTTCGTCGACCCCGGCACCGCTTCGGGGGCCTCGTTCCGGTCGACGATGGACGCGAACGGCGGCGTCGCCGGCTTGGTGAAGGGCAAGGGCGCCGGGGCCCAGGCGTCCGGCTCTGGTGCCGCCAGCGAGTCCGCCTCCGATGGGCGCACCACCTCGGAGAACGGTGCTGAGGCTGAGACCGCGAACCGGTTCCAGTCCTCGGGGTTCAAGAAGTTCGGCGGCAAGGTCGGCGGGGTCGTCGGCGGGGCGATGGAGAAGACCGGGAAGGTCGCCCAGGGCGGCGCTTCGATGAGCGTCGACGTACTCGGCCAGTCCGGCATCGGCAACCAGGGCTACTACCCGACCGACCACACCCCCAAGCAGAAGCGGCAGGGACAGCAGGGGCAGAAACTCCGGCCGTTCAACGACACCAACGGCGACGGCGTCGCCAACGACATTCCCCCCGAGGCCCAGGCCGCAGTTGAGGACGGAGCGTTCATCGAATGAGTGTCTACGGAGCATCCGCGACCCGTGACCGGCAGGCCTGGCTCTTCGGGCTCACCGGTCCCCAGTTCTTCATGGTGCTGGCCGCCGGATTCCCGACCTGGATGGCGATCGCCACCGAGCAGTGGATCGCGCTGCTCGGCCTCGTCCCGATGTGGGGCATGGTTGCGCTACTGATCTGCCTACCGATCCGAGGCCACTCGGCCTTCCAGTGGATCGGCGTCCTGTTCCGGCACCTGGCCGGGGCAGCGTTCGGCTGGTCCCGGTTCCAGTCCAAGGCCGCCGCCGGCGACCTCGACCTCGGCGACATAGACGACGATGAGGAGGACGGCGACGCGGGCGAGGCGGACCTGCCCGGCATCCTGTCCAGCATCCAGATCCACGACGGCCCGCCGATGACCGGACAGACCGCACGCCCGGCGGTCATCCAGAACCACGCAACCCGCACGTGGGCGGCCACAGCGCGCATCGTCCACCCCGGTATCGGGATGAGCGACGACGCAGATCGGTTCCGCATGGGCGCCGG
This sequence comes from Nocardioides sp. BGA-UO-ETr-FS32, assembly GCF_059567905.1. NCBI lineage: Bacteria > Bacillati > Actinomycetota > Actinomycetes > Propionibacteriales > Nocardioidaceae > Nocardioides > Nocardioides sp. BGA-UO-ETr-FS32. Next base: position 840,530 of record NZ_JCAQOX010000015.1, read on the forward strand.
CCTCACCGAGATGATGGAGGCCGCGACGGCCGGCAACCAGATCGACCTGGTCGTGGTTCAGGTCCGCAGCATCCCCGACGACGGCACCGAGCGCGACGAGTGGGTCCGTCATAACGCGCGCCCCGACGAGCCCGAGGTTTCAGCCCGGGTCAACGCCCAGCTCGAGGCGATGACCGCCGGCGCGGCGGTGCGCCGGGAGGCGTTCGTGACCGTGGTGGTTCGTGAGGACGTCATCAACAAGGACGCCAAGCGCGCCGGGCGAGGCGTGATGGGTCGCGCGCGGATCCTGTATTCGGTGCTGGCCGAGGTGGAGGCTCGACTGACCGGTTCGATCGGCTGCACCCGGGTGAACTGGCTCGACAGCTCCGAGCTAGCTGTGGCGATCCGCACCGGCTTCGAGCCGGGCGATGCGCCCGCGCTCGCCGACGCGGCGATCCACCACCGCGAGGACCCGGCGATCCCGGCCGGTGTCCCGGTCGCGGCCGCCGGTCCGACGAACGCGTCGACCGCGCTGCGGTCCTACCGGCACGGGGAGTGGGAGTCGATCTCCTCCACCATCCTGCTGCCCCGCAAGGGTGCCCGGATGGGTGCGCTGGCGCGGGTGCTGGTGCCGTCCCAGCCGGGCGAGCGGCGCGCGCTGACGGTGTCCTACCGGCCGGTCTCGCAGCAGGCGGCCGACCGGGCCACCGGCCGGGCGCAGATGTCGGCGGTGATGGCCGGCACGCTGCGCGAGAAGGCCGGCAAGGTCGAGCGGGCCAAGGACCGCCAGTCGGTCGGCAAGCTGCACGAGCGCGACGAGAAGCTCGAGATGGGCCGCTCTCTGGTCAAGGTGTCCTCGGCGGTCTCGGTCACGGTTCCGGCCGGGTGGAACATCCAGGACTTCGGCCGCCGTCTCGACGCGTCGATCCGCATCAGCGGCTTCACCCCGCTCCCTCTGGACGGGGCACACGACGCGGCCTTCGCCGTGTCCGCGATCCCGCTGGGGGCAGGCCTGCCGAAGAAGCGCCGCTAACCCGAGAAGCGCGCAGACCCGGCCCGGCCTGAAAGAGCCCGGTCGTCAGATGTCCGATCTGGCGGCCGGGCTGTTGCTTCTCCAGGCATGGAGCACCAATCCGCCCTGCCGAAGGAGACACCTGTGATGTCGACGCGATCGAGGAACCGCTCGGACCTGAGCGCGGCGCGACCGCCGCTGGTTGGTCGCCTGCACGAGATAGTGACCACGCGCCCCGTCCCCACCCCGGAGCCGCAGGTGCCGTGGCAACCTCCCCACCTGGCCGGCCAGGCGCTGATCCAAAGCCCGCAGATGACGGTGCTCGGCCAGCTTGGCCGCGGGAAGACCTACGGCCGGCCGGGCTCCGTCGCCAAGGCTGCCCTGGCGCGATGGCTCTACGTCGACGCGATGCGACGCACGCGGCGTCCGGTGGTCGTCCTCGACCAGAGCGAGCCGTACCCGCACGCGTTCGTCCTCGACGAAAATGCCGGGGGCGAGCGGCTCGACCTCTCCGCGTACGCCGACCGCGTGATCGACCCACTCACGTTCGAGCGCGCGCTCTCGACCTCGCCGCGCGTGACGACGGGGGAGTGGTGAGCGTGGGGGCGACCAAGACCCGCGCTCGTGGTGGCCCGAAGACCTCGCGGCCGTCGTCGCGGACGATCGACGACCTGCTGTCGGACTTCGGGACCACGATGCCCCGCAAGGCGGCTCCGGTCGCGGAGCCCCCGGCGGAGAAGCTGTTCCCCGGGTCGGTCAAGCCCAACGGCGTACGCCGGATGGGGTATGGCTGGGCGGCCACCCTGCCCCCGCTGGCCGGCTATCAGATGACCTCGGAGGAGACCCCGGTCCTGTGGCCGCTGATCTCCGGCGACGGACTCCCGCCCTGGGGAGCGGAGATGGGCTACGACGTGCTCTCGGGCGGCAAGTTCTACTGCGACCCGATGGGCTGGGTGCTCGACGACTCGATCCCGGTCACCAACCCCAACATCTTCATCTTCGGCAAACCGGGCCGCGGGAAGTCCGCCACGGTCAAGGCGTTCATGCTCCGGATGATCCGCTACGGCTACCGGTCCCTGGTGCTCGGCGACGTCAAGGACGAGTACGAGGACCTCGCCCGGTTCCTCGGCGTCGACCCGTTCCGCATCGGACCCGGCCTCGCGGGCCGGATCAACCCGCTCGACCTCGGGCCGCTCGGCGTTGACTGGGATAAGCAGACCCGCGAAGAGCAGCACCGCCGCGCGAACGTGATCTTCAACCGCTGGCTGTTCCTGATCCGGGGCCTGATCGGCTCCCAAGGCGTGACCTTCACCCCGACCGAGGAGCGGGTCATCAACAAGGTGCTGCGGCACCTGACCGGCTGGTCTGTCGGTGCCTCCCAGCTCAAGCCGGTCACCATCCCCCAGGTGTGGGCGGCACTGGACTCGCCAACCAAGGAACTGGTCTCGGGCTGCCGCTACTCCTCCGAGCAGGCCTTCTACGACGGCACCCGGCCGCTGCGCGACGCTCTGGGTGCCCTGTGCGAGGGCTCGCTGCAGGGCATGTTCGACACCGAGTCGACCTTCCGCCCCGACTGGCGTGCACCGATCCAGACGCTGTCGCTGCGCTCGCTCCACGAGACCGGCAACAAGGTCGCCGTCGGCATCGCACTGATGTGCCTCAACTCCTGGGGCCAGGGCATGCGCGAGACCGCTCAGGCGGGCGATCGGCGGATCGTGCTCCGCGACGAGGCCTGGCTGCAGACCCGCCTGTCGCTGGACGCGGTCATGGCGCTGGACGCCAACCTGCGGCTCTCCCGCACCGAAGGCGACATCCAGCTGGTCACCTACCACAAGCCGTCCGACCCGCTCTCGGCCGGCGACCAGGGCAGCCAGGCCGCCCAGATCGCCAAGGACCTGCTCAACCTCTCCGACGTCCGCATCCTGATGGGCCAAGACGAGTCGGTCGCCGACGAGCTCGGCCGCCTGATGGGCCTCTCGGACATGCAGCAGAGCGTGATCACCAACTGGGCGATGCAGGAGAAGGGCCGCGCCCTGTGGATGGTCGGCGACCAGCGGTACAAGGTCCAGACGCTGCTAACGCCTCTCGAAAGGCGGCTCACGTACACCAACGACGCCATCGACCCGGCTCTTTAGAAGTGCGCGTGACTGTTCGTCGGATTTCTGACGGTTTCGCGCCGAGCTTGCACACGCTCGGCGTCCGCCTGAGGAGGTCGTAGTCGTGAAGAAGGGCATCCTGCTCGGTCTGCCGCTGGTGATGATCTGTCCGCTGATGCTGCTCATGCTGGGCATGGGGAACGCCAGCATTGAGGCCGTCCGGGCCGCATGCGCCACCACGGCGACCTCGGGGGGCACGGGCGGGTCGTTCGGGATCGGCACGCTGAACTGGCGCGGCGCCTCGCACTACACCAAGAACCCCCATCCCGGCGAGCGGCCCTACGGCGAGCGGGTGCCGAACATGGTCACCAAGATCAGCGCGTCCGGGGCCTCGATCATCGGGTTCCAGGAGTTCGAGCCGCCACAGGCCCAGGCCTTCCTCGAGGCCACCGACGGGGCGTGGGAGATCGTGGCCGGCAAGCGCCGGAGGCACTCATCCACCGCGGACGCGATCGCCTATCAGCCCTCGGCCTGGAAGGTCGACGAGGTCCGCTACGTCTCGATCAGGTACGGCGGCCCAATGATCCAGGTCCCGCTGGTGCGGTTCACCTCCACTTCAGGACTCGGGTCGATCTGGGTGCTCAACACCCACAACCCAGCCAACGCCGTCGGCGGCACGGACGCGATGCGCGATGCCGCCGTCCGCACCGAGGCCGAGGCGTTGGGGAAGCTGCAAGCCGCCGAGCCGAGCACGCCGCTGTTCCTGACTGGCGACATGAACGACAAGGCCCGGTTCAAGCGGCTGTTCTTGTCCCTGGCGTCGGGCTGGTCGACCGCCAACCCCAGCGACAAGCAGATCGACTGGATCATGGGCAGCCCCGCCGCCACGTTCTCCGGCACCGTCGTCGACCAGAGCACCAACGACAGGGCGCACAAGTACACCGACCACCCCTTCGTTCACACCAGCGTGCAGCCGACCGGCTCTACGCCGCGCCAGCTGGGAGGCAGTGCCGACCTCGGTGTGATGCCCACCGGCATCACCGCCACACCGGGCGCCCCGGTGACGGGTCAGGTCCTGGTCGCGAACGCCAACATCAAGCTGCGGTCTGGGGCGACACCGGGCATCCGCGCCCTCGCCGGCCCGTCGCCGGACTTCATCACGCTCAACGAGGTCGAGGACGTGCCGCTGTCGCAGATGCGTTCCGCCGCGCCCGGCTACGACGCCTACCGCGAGAAGCCGCCGGCCGGCCCGGATGCGGGGCAGGCCATGGGGAGCGCGATCATGTGGCGCACTGACACCTGGAAGATGCTCGACGGTGGCCGCGTCAAGATCGTCGACAACGACCACACCGTGTTCAAGGGCAACAACAAGCTGTGGGACCGGTTCGCCGCCTGGGGCACCTTCCAGCGCGACGACGGCGCGGTCATCTCGATCATCGCGGTCCACCACATGACGAACGTCTATCGGTTCCCCCGCCAGTGGGGGAACCCGCCAATGAGCCGCGCCGAGCAGTACGGCCTCGGCATGGACTACCTGATCAACCTGGTCGGCGTCCTGTCGGCATACGGGCCGGTGTTGGTAGGTGGCGACATGAACTCCCACCCCGGGGACGGCCCCAACGCGGCCGCGCCACGAATGGCGGCGGCCGGCTACCGGTACACCAAGGACTCCGGCGTCATCTACAACTTCTACGCCTCCCCCGCGAATGTCACCAAGACCTGGGAGATCAGCAAGGCCGCCGTCCACTCCGATCACCCCGCTCTGTTCACACGCATGGCCATGAACGGCGCCGGTCCCGGCACGAACGCACCCCCCGGCACCCAGCCCGGCGCAACCAGGCCGGCCGGCTGCCCGCCGTGCCCGACCTCCGGGAACCTCGGTACACTGCTCCAGCCGGTCGCTGCGGCCGGCAACCTCGAGGCCGCCAAGGTTGCGGCCTCGGCCGCCTACCAGGCCGGCTTCCGCGGGGAGGACCTGGTCACCGCGGTGGCCATCGCCCGCGTGGAGTCCACCTGGGATCCGAAGGCCACCACCGGGAGCCACTTCGGGTTGTGGCAGATCTCCGCACAGCACAAGGGCAAGGTGCCCGGCTGGAACACACGAGCCGACATCTTCGACCCGCTCCTCAACGCCCGCTACGCCTTCGCGCTCTACTCCGCGCGACCCGGGTCGGGGGAGGCCAAGTTCGCCGACTGGATCCCCTTCGAGAAGACCGACTACCACCAGTTCCTCGACGTCGCCCGCCAGGCGGTCGCCGCCACCGGCGGAGGCACCACGAACATCGGCAACACCGGTTGCACCGCCTCGCCGATCCAGGTCGCCGGTGAGCTCTCAGCCGCACTCAAGGCCCGCCTCGACGCCATGATGAACACCTCCAACGGCCTCTGCGGGCTGTCGTGGACCAGCGGTGCTCCCTGCACCTACGACAACCAGTGCCCCAAGGTCGTCGACGCGCTCTACGGCGGCCCTGGCGTCGGCCGGGGCTACGGAAACGGGCAGGACGTCGCCCAAGGCATCATCAACGCCGGACTGGCCCAGGCACACGGGACCGGCCTCGACCCGCTCCCGCCCGTGGGCGCCGTGGTCTCCTACAACACCGGCAACGGCGTCGGCCACGTGGCGATCTACGTGGGCGGCGGCACGATCTTCGGCAACGACTACGGCTGTGGCGCGAACGGCGTCCATGGCTGCGTCGGGTTCGCCGACGTCCACACCCCCGGTGGCTCGGTCACCTGGGCCGTGCCCAAGCAGGCGTTCGACCTGGGCGGGATGCCCGCCGCCGCCGCGTAACCGCAGCAGGTGAGAGCGGCCCAGCAACAGCGTTGTGAAAATCGGTGGCGCTGGTGTGTCCGATCGGCGCCGATCTGGGTTGCCTTTCCAAGCATGGACGTACGGATCGGCACCACAGTCGACGGCCAGGCCGCCGGGTTCGACACCAGTAGCGCCCGGCCGCTGCTGCTGGTCGGCGACGTCGGCCGAGGCAAGACCACCACCGCGCGCTACCTCACCCGGTGGTGGCTGGCGAACACCCAGCGGCATGCCCACGTGTACGCCCAAGCAACCAGCGAATGGGCAGACCTGCGCTGCGAGCCCGAGCACCCCGACCAGCTGGAGAACCCGGTCGGCCGCGACTGCCGTCCGGAAGTCTGTCTGGTCGTGGTCGACGACATGGACCTGATCGACGACAACCGCATCTCCTTCCTGCCGCTGGGAAGAGCGCGAACGATCCTGACCTCTCACGGCGGCAACAACCTGGCCGCCGGCCGCGCGCTGCTCGACAACGAAATCGACTGCCTGGGCCTGGTCCGACCCGATCACGCCGACCCTGCCGAGGCCGCAGTCCTGGACGGACAGGGGCGCCTGGACTGGCCGATCGGCACGGTCGCGGTCATCCCGGATCAGCGGGGGCCGATGGACTTCCCGTGCCACCGCTGGCAGGCACCGGCCGGTGCATGGGCGGTGGCGCGATGAGCATGGAGCGTTCCCGGCGCGCCCGGTTCACCAACGTCGCCCCGACGGCGGGCGAGTTCACGGTGGCCGTCCTCCTGGCCGGGCTCTTCTTCATCCTGATCACGCCGCTGGTCGTCCAGGGCGCTGTCGCGTGGGCCACCTCAGGGGGCTTCGCGCTGCCGAACGGCCACCTTCTGGACGCCTACGCCGGGCTACTGCACGGCCACTTCGGTGCGGGCCTGCACCGCGGCGTCGCCGACACGCTGCCGTCGGATGCCGTGATGTGGATGCTCACGCTCCTCGGCGAGGTCCTGGTGCTCGGAGCCGCCGTCGTTGTCGGCATGTGGATGCGCGACCTGACCGGCACCGGCTCCCGGCACGGCCTGGCAACCCCCACGCAGGCCGCGGAGGCCCTCGGGATGCCGCGACTGCGCAAGAGCGCAGCGGTGATCCGGCCAGACCTCTACGCCCGCTCCGGGCGCCGAACCCCGGTCGGCAGCAAGTAGCCGACCCCAAATGCACAGCAGAAAGGAAGCCAACGTGACCACAGCCCTCAAGCACGTGAACCCCCACGAGGTGGGCTGGCGGCTCGGCCAGACCGGGCGCAGCGGACCCGAACTGTGGGTGCCCTACGACCGGACCACGTGCGTGATCGGCCCCCAGGGATCCGGCAAGACCCTGGACCTACTGGTGCCCGCCCTGCTCGATGCGCCCGGCGGCGCACTGGTGACCCTCACGAAGCCCGAGGACCTGTTCCTCACCCTGGAAGCCCGGCAGCACGACGGCCGGCCAGTCGCGGTCCTCGACCCGTTCAACGCCGCCCCCGGCACCCCGGAGTTGGTGTGGGACCCGATCAAGGGCTGTGAGGACGCGATGCTCGCTGAACGGCGGGCGAAGGCGTTCGCGAACGGAACCATCAAGGGCGCCACCTCTCAGTCCTCCGACCAGGCCGCCCGGTTCTACGCCGGCGAGTGCGCCAAGGTCCTGCAGGCCTACTTCCACGCCGCGGCGATCGCCGGCATCGGTCTGGATGAGGTGCTCATGTGGGTCTCCAGCCCGCGGGAGCATCCCCAGGCAGAGGAGATCCTGCGCACCCACCCGGCGGCGGAGCCCCTATGGGACGGCCTGCTGCGCGGCGCCCTGTACGGCGACGAGCGGACGGCCGGCAACACGATCACCACCGTCCAACAGTCCATGGCGCTGTTCTTCCAGCGCTCGATCCGGGAACGCTGCGTCCCCTCCGCGACGCGGCCCGCAACCGACCTCGAAGCACTGATCAAGGCCGGCGGCACGATCTACCTGCTGGGTCGCGACGACCCGTACGCAAGCGCGTCACCGCTGATGACGGCTGTAACCGAGCAGATCCTGGACACGGCCAAGCGGCTGGGCGAGACCTCCCCTCACGGACGGTTGTGCCCCCCGTTCCTGGCTTGCCTGGACGAGCTGCCCTCAACAGCGCCGATCCCCACACTGTCGACGCGGATGGCCAACGAGCGCGCACTGGGGCTGTCCTTCATCCTCGCTGCCCAGACCTGGCGGCAGTTCGTGGTCTCCTACGGCGAGGACGAGGCACGCACCATCTACGGGTTGTCGAACAACCTGGTGGTCTTCGGTGGCGGCAAGGACATCCTCTTCTACCAGGAGCTCGCCGACCTGATCGGATCCACGAGCCACACCGAGACCCGGTACTCGGCGCGCGGCCACGAGTTGTTCGGCGTGATGGACCGGTCCTTTGACCAGCGGCGGGTGCCGATCCTGGAGCCGGCCGAGCTGCGCCGCATCGAGCAGCGCAAGGCGCTGGTGCTGGCGGAGATGTACGACCCGATCATCGCGAACCTGCACCGCTGCATCGACGGCAAGCGCGGCAAGGAGCTGCTGGCCGCGCAGAAGCGTGCCCGACTCGCAGCGCGCGGTCACGAGACCGTCGCACAGCCCATTCACCCGGTGACCGTCGAGCCCCCGACGCCGACCGAGCCGGTGTCCCGGACCCGGCAGCGGCTCGGGATGCCGAAGTAGGCGAGGAGCAGCCGATGACGACGATGCACCCCTCTGAGGTCGCCTCCCGTGCAGCTGGCGGGAGCGCCGCACCGAGCGGCAACGGGATGATGCCGCTGGTCGGGCTGATGGTGCGCCCGTTTCCCGAGCCCGGGCCGACGATCCGCACGGCGATGGAGCAGCTGCAGCAGGCCGCCGTCGAGCCGCCGGCCGATGAGGAGGCGCTGCGCGAGCTCGCGCAGATGCCGCGGCCGTGGGACCCGGCCACGTGCACCGGGCTGATGCGCTCCGAGCTGTGGGCGTGGCTGGACCTGGTCGCGATGTGGGTCAACGAGCAGCACCTGTGGAACGTGACCCGTCCCGGGATCCCTGAGTGCTGGCCCGCGCACCCGCACCTGGTGCACGACCTCGCGGTGCTCGCGTGCAGCCGCTACTACACCAGCTTCGCCGTCACCCCGGCCGCGTTGGAGGACTGGCATCGCTACGGGCTGCCGGGGTTCCTCGAGCGGCTGCGTGACCGGCTCGGCGACGGCTGCCAGCCGGGCAAGCACCAGCCCCGGCCCCGTCGCGAGCGCGACGAGAGCCACGCCTCCACGCGGGTTGGCCGCGGCCGCAAGCAGGGCTACCGCGACGACGTCGACCGTGCCGGCGAGCTGGCCGCGGTCACCAGCAAGCCCGACGACACCAAGCCCGCCCACAACGATCTTCACGAAAGGTGGTAGCCGCGATGGCCACTCCAGACAACAGCACTCGGCGGCTCCGGCTCGTCGACGACCAGCAGGACCAGCCCGCCGATGCGGCTGCACCAGATGGCGAGCTCACCGCCAAGCAGGCGGCGGCGTTCGCCGCGCTGGTCGCCAACGCGAATCAGTCCGCCGTCGAGCGGACGCTCGACCAGATGAACGCCGAGCAGCTGCGGGCGCTCGCGATCGCGCTGGCCACTCAGGTCAACGCCGCCGGAACCGCGACTGGCGAGGTGGCCGACGTCGGACCCGACGGCATCTGCGCGATCGCGATCGCCACCGCCGCGCAGTCCTTCGGCACCACCCGCGACGCGGTGCTCAGCGCCGACCGCCACCGCGCGGTGACCGACGCCCGCGCCGTGGCGATGACGGCAGCCCGGCGCGGCGGCCTGACCCTGCCGGCGATCGCGGCCTACTTCGGCAAGGACCACACCAGCGTCATGTACGCCCAGAACAAGGTCGCGAACAACCCTCGGCTCAACGCGGTGTGCTCCCGCATCGTCGACCAACTCGACGAGCACTACGCGGAGCCGACCAGCATCCCCGGCGAGGACCCCGCCGCCCCCGAGAGCGAGCGCAGCACAACGCTGCAGCTGGCCGCCCTCGACCAGGCCCGCAACGAGACCGCCCGTCGGCACCAGGACAAGGACGGCCAGCGGCTCGCGGTCTCGGCCGCGCCCGCCAGGTAGGGCAGGGCCGAGCGCGATGCTGAACCGGGACCAGCAGAACTTGCTGGGTGCACTGGGCGCCGGAATGGCGGCCGACGCACTCCTCGATCGCCTCCGCGAACGGGGGACGCTGGAAGGCGGCCGTTCAGCACCGCAGGAAGGCTGCTGGATCAACTACAACCGCAAGGCGGTCTGGCTCGAAGACCACTCCGAGTTCTCCGAGGCGATGACGGCAGCCGGCACCGACACGGAGGCCTGGCGCCGGATCAGGCCGAAGGTCGTGTTGAAGGTGACCTGGGCCGAGGCCGCGGCGCACGGCGCGAGCCTGCCGCAGGCGTTGCGCAACGAGCTGGACACGCTGCGACGCATGGAGCGCGCCGAGAACCGTAGCTGGAGCGAGTTCAGCGATCAGCGTGGCGGCTGGCCGCACCGGCGGCGCTTCGGCTCCGACGAGGAGCACCAGGTCGTGCAGGCCGACTGGGACTCCGCCTACGGCAAGCACCTGGTGGCGCTGCGTGACGTGTGGGACTACCAGAAGTCGGCGATCGCCCGCGCTCTCCCACTCACCGTCGATGACGAACCCGTGGACCTCCTCGAACTCCTCGACCAGCGACCAGCGGCACCAGCATCTCCTGCGTCGACCCCAACTGCGGCGCTGCAAGCCGGCGCTATGCGGGCCGCGACCACCAACCCGTCAACGACGTCGGCGACACCCGACGAGGGACTCTTCACGCTGCCGAGCACCGATCCGAGCATCGGCCGCTGACCCCATTGGCAGAACCCACCGAAACTGTCGGACCGCCGCGTTAGCGTGGCGTGCGAGGGCCGCGCGACGAACCGAGCGACGCAGTGCGCGGCGGAGAGGGCAGCGATTCCGTGTTCGACCACGACCGTGACATTCCCCGCGCGTACACCGTGCCCGGCATCCCGCACGCCGCCGCAAGCAGGCTCGGCGTCCAGTGGGCACTCCAGCAGGTGAAGGCCCTCGACGAGCCGGTGACGCTGTATGCACCGGGCAAGCAGAATCTCCGCGACGTCGAGACCGGTCACCCCGCCGTGCACGCGCTGATGCGGCGTGGCGTGTCGGTTCGGACTTGGCGTGACATCGGCCCCGGCAGGGGAGTGGTGATCGCGCTGTGGCCCGACGAGAAGCACCTCCTCGAAGCCGACGAGAGCTCGCGGACGGCCGCCCTCGTGGCGGTCACCTGGAGCCCTCGCGAAACGCTCGGCTGGGCTCAGGCGAAGCACGCGGAACCGCTCGGCGGCCCGAAGCCGGACCTCACCCCTGTACGGCCTCTGGACCCCGTCGTTGCCGAAGCCGTCGACGGGCTCGGCATCCTCGTCGGACAGCACAAGACCGCCGACCAGCGCTACCGGGCCGCCGTTGCGAAGGACCTCACGATCCTGCTGCGAGCCGGTTACTCCCTCGACCCGGACGCCCTCCATACCCATGCGATCGGCCACGGCTGGCGCGCCAGCAACGCCGACATCCTGCGTGACGTCGCCGGCCGCGTGAACGCGGGCCGCGTCATCCAGGGCATGAAGACCGCCCCACTCGCCGACGACGTCCTCGACCACTGGCGCAACCGGGCAGCCGCCCGGGCCGAGAGCCCGGAGTGACCGCGGGCCGAAATCAGTGTCGGTGGCGGCATCTACGTTGACCTCATGCAGCTCACGGCGGACGAGATCGACCGGTTCTGGTCGTACGTCGTGAAGGGCCCCAGCGAGACCTCAAGTTGGTTGTTCGCGCAGAGGTGGGGGTCTGAGACACAGGGGAGAGGCTCGACTGACACCGTTCTGGATGCTGACGACTCGCCAAACGCGCCCAAAATGACCAGATGAGCACCGCGAACTGAAGTTTCGTGTAGCCTCCTCTCGACAGACCAACCTAGGGGAGGACGTGGGCGAGTGACCGAGACGCTGAGTACCAGCTTCATGCAGCGCCAATTTGGTGAGGACTCACAGGCCGTCTCGGCCGCGCTCGTCGCCGCAGGCGGCGAAGCCCACACGCGATCCTTGGACGCCAAGATCGGCTCGAGGTTGAAGTCGAATCACGCCTACGGCAGCACCTTCTGGCTCGCCCTACCGCAGGAGGTGGTTGCCCGCCTGCTGCCGATCCTCGACGGCGCTGTTCCGTTCCCACCCCGCGGCGCCCCGTACGAGCTCCTCGTCTGGAATGGCATCGCCATCCTGCCGGTGAAGGTCATGGAGACCAGCAAGCGTGACAACCGTATGCGGGCCCGGATCTCGGACCTGCGGTCTCGGCTGACGAAAGTGAACGTCTTGGCGGCGCCCCATCCGACCTTGTTCGACGACCTCGATGAGTTCACCCTCGACGAGTTCGAGGAGGAGGCTCGCAAGGTCGCCGAGGCGGCAAGGTCGGCCATTGGGAACCTGGCAGCGAAAATGGTTGTGGCGGCGTACCAGTGCAACCCGAAGAGCGGCCTGCAGGTCGTCCGGGTCGGCATCGCCACCCTCGACACCGACGGCCATATCAACTTCTCAGATAGCGAGCAGCTTTCGCTCATTGAGCCCTCCGACACCGGCGCGAAGCCGACGGTGGTCGCCGGTGAAACGTTCGATGCAGCGCCGAGGCCGAAGCCGTTGCTTGAGGTCGTAGAGGAGGAGGCGACCGCGACGGGCGATGACGAGCAGGCTGATGGTTCTCACACGTCCGCGCCGGAGTGATCCCAATGGCCTCGAGCATCACTTTCGAGCCCGACCGCCTTCGCCAGGCACGCCAGTTGGCGCTGATGACGAAGAAGGAGGTCGCCGAGGCAGCCGACGTCTCCCCTGCCGCTGTCGGACAGTACGAGGCAGGCATCTCAGTTCCCCGTTCCAGCACAGTCCAGCGACTCGCCCGTGCACTCGACGTCCCGGTCGAGTTCTTCGCCCCGGGCCGACCGCTCCAGAGGTTGGAAACGAGCGAGACCTACTTCGAAAGCCTCCGTGCGACCACGGCGAAGCAGCGATCCCGGGCGACGTCATTCGCCGAGCAGATCTGGGAGTTGTCGTTTGCGCTCGAAGCACACGTCCGCTTCCCGCCGATCGAGTTGCCGGACATCTTCGGCGACGCCGACGCCCACTACTCTCCACGCGACGTCGCCTTGGAGACACGAAAACTGTGGGGACTCGGTGCCGAGCCCATCGGTCACCTCGTGTCGCAACTGGAAGCGCACGGCATCATCTGCGCGATGGCTCCGCCCACTGCGAAGGACGTCACGGCACGGATCGACGCCTACTCGACCCTGGCGTTCCGCAGACCGCTCGTGGTGCTCACCGCGGATCGAGCCGACGACGTTCTCCGTCATCGCTTCAGCGCAGCACACGAACTGGGACACCTGGTCTTGCACGGCGGTTCTGCGTCTGGAGAGCTTTGGCTCGAAAGAGAGGCCGACGCATTCGCCGCCGAGTTCCTAACCCCGCGGGCAGGGATCGAGAAGGAACTCCCCGAACGTCTCGACTTCGCGAAGCTCTTCAGGCTGAGCGAGCGGTGGGGCGTCGAGGTACGCAGCCTCATCTACCGCAGCCAGGAGCTGGGCATCATCTCGGAGAGCACCGCCCGCCGCGCCTACATCCGCCTGGCACAGGCACCGCAAGAGCGCCGGCCAATCCGGCAGTACGACGGAGAAGTCCCCTCCATGCTGAACGCGGCGTATGAACTCGCAGAGCAGCGAGGGGTCACCGTCGCATCGCTTGCGGAGCAGCTCAGATGGAAGCCTGCGAGAGTTCGCCAGCTACTTGGGCAGGACGAAGACCCTCGTCCCGCCCTCCGGCTGGTGAGGTGAGCGCGGCCGTCTTCCAGTCGCCGTCGGGCTCGGTCACTTGCCACCCCTGGGCTGTCGCTAACTGCGGAAGCAGACCTCTGCCCAGCACGGTGCCAGCAGCAGCCGACGAAAGCGCCGAATGTTGGGAGATCGTCCGCGTGCGTGCGCTCGTGCGCGCGCGGGGCACACGCGTCGCTACGGGGCGGTGAGGGAGTTGAACAGCAGGCTGGTCTGGGTCTCACGCACACCGGGCAGGCTCCGGATCCGTTCGAGCACGAGGTCGAACTCGGACAGACTGCGGCAGCGCAGCTGGATGACGAGGTCCCAGGCGCCGGTTGTGGAGTGGGGGTGCTCGACCTCGGGGTAGCCGCGGATCTCGCGGACTGCGACGAGACACCATCCGGTTTTCTCCGCACCACTACACCAGCACCGGTGACATCGACGACCTAGAACGAGTCATTCGTGCCTGACGACGCACGGGGTGGATGCAGTCTCACCCCCGGCGGGGAGAGGGCATTGTCGTCAAGCCCGCCCATCTGGCCGAGGATCGGATTCACCCCGCGGTGCGACGACCGGGTCACAGGTTGAAGAAGTAACGGAGGTGTCGAGAGGCAGCGAAGATTGACCGACGTTCCGGTGCGATCGTTGACGAAGTAAGTGCCATCCAGGTGGCCGTCAAAGTAGGTGCTTCGATCTGCGGCCGAATCTGCGCACAGATCGTCCCGCCGGCCCCCGTGGAGGTTGTCGCGGCGGGGGGCCCGGGCGGCGGGACGCGGAGCGCTCGCCGTCCCCGACGTCGGGCTCTAGCGGCGACTGGTCCACCTGATCAACGCGACGACGTAGCGCGCTACCAGGCCGACCACCGCCCTGACCGCCATCGATCCGTTGGTGGGGGCGTCGGCGACGGTCTGCGCCAAGGGGATCCGCTGGTCCCCTTGGGCCACGAGGTTCTCGTATACGCAGGCGGGGCTGGTGGTGGCCTGGACGTGCTCGAGTCGGTGGGTGGTGAGGCTGAAGCGGAGCGGGCCGGGCTCGCCGAACTTCGACGGTGCCACCACGAGGGAGACGAACAGTGCCAGCTGCGAGGCCATGACCGCGGCCGACAACATCGCCACGTTCTGCCTCCCGGGCACGGGCTGGCCGGACCTCTCGATGTAGGTCGGGTCATCGAACAGCCCGAGTCGGTCGCGGGCGACCTGCGCGGGATCAAGCTGGCCGTTGCACTGCAGGCAGGGACGGCCGGGCCGGACGATGTGGGTGCGGACTGTGGCGTTGCGCATCTGCCCGGTCTCGAAGATGTCGATCCCGATCCCGCCGTCGATGACCGGGATCAGGTCGGTGTACGCGATCTGGTTGAGGACGGCCCTGGGCCATGGCCGGTCGACGCAGGAGAAGATCACGTCGTAGTCCAGAGCCGTGCTCTGGCCCCGGGTGCCGGTGACGTCGAGCTGGTGCCGGCCGAACTCGAAGGCGGCGGCGGTCGCCGCGCTGCGGCACGCTCGCTCGGCGACGTCGACCTTGGGGACCTGGAACTGGGCGTCACGGCGGGTCGCGGCGACCAGGCGGTCGCGGTTCACCTCCTTGACGACGTCGAAGTCCATCACGGCGACCTTCTCGATCCCGGTCGCGGCCAGCCGGATAGCCACGTCCATACCCACGCTGCCGGCACCGACCGCCAGGACACGCAGACGCGCCATGTCGGCCTGCGGGCGCTCGCCCCATGCCGAGACGGTGCGCAGCTGGCTGGGCATCGGGGCTGGGACCGGGACCAACCGGTCGTTCCAGGTGGCCCCGAGGCGTGCGCCCAGGACCCGGACACTCTCGGCGTCGACGTGGTCCACGGCGCTTCCGGCGGAACTCCAGCTGCGGGCAGACCACGTGTGGTCCTTGCCGGCGAGGGTTACTCCGACCAGCGGCTGGCCGGTGACCTGCTCGACCAGGTGGGCATAGGACGCCTCGGCGTCGGCGTCGAGGTCGCTGAGCTCCTGCCAACCGCGGCCGCCGGGGTGGGAGTGGAGGATCGCCACGCCCAGACCGAGGTCGCGGGCGTGGCGTGCGACTCGCAGGACGTACCGGCCGGTGACGGTGGCGTTGCCGTGGACCTTCCGCTCTCCCTCGAGAGGAAGGCACGCGTCGCGGAGCAGCGCCGTGTCGCGCTCGGCACCTGTGGAAGGTGCGTACATGGTCAGGCAGAGGTCCTCCTGGCCGTCGGAGCGGATCAGGTGCCGCGTCAGGGTCTCGTCGAATGCCTTGGTCATCGCGACCGAGAATCGCCGCGGGGTCATGCGGTAGCTCCGGCGATCACGCTGCGCACGTGGGAGAGCCAGGCCATGCCGTGGTTGATCTCCTGCGCCCAGCCCTTGATGTCGCGGGAGTGACCGACCCAGCCGGGGTGGGGCGAGGCCCCGGTGTTCGACGCCGGGATGCTGACGTCGGCTGGGAGGTGCACCCAGTGGGGCGGGGTGGCCGGCCACAGCTGCGCCTCGGACTCGGCCACGCCGCTCTCGACCGGCTGGCCGGCGCGGGCGCCGTGGGTGGGGGTGAGGGTGTAGGTGAGTAAACCGTGACGGAGCACGGGTGCTGCGCCGAGCGCTTCCAGGCACCTCACCATGGCGTCGATTCCGTGCTCCATCCCGGCCTCCTCAGGCCACCGGGGCGCTGGCGCGCACCGTGACGAAGTCGTCGCCGTCCTGGACGATGACCTGCTGGTCGTCCTTGAACGCGTCACCATCGCCGTGCAGTTTGGCCAGGTCGTACATCGCCGGGTCCAGGCCCGCGAGGGTGAGGATGGCGCCGGCGGTCTGGTGCTTCTCGCTCACCGTGAACTCGACGTTATCGACGGTGATGGTGATGGTTTGGGGCGGCTTCTTGTCGTTGGTCATGACTGTTCTCCTTGCTGACTTGCTCGTGGTTGATTGCTCGTACGCATGGGTGATGCCGTAGGGCACGGTGGTGCGGGGGTGAGGCTGGTCTACTTCTCGTTGCGGACGCCCTTGTGCTGCTGCGGGCTGCCGTTGAGGATCCGGCCGGTCTTGGTGTCGCGCTTGAACCAGATGCCGTTGACCTTGAACTCGCTGCGTCCCTTGACGGCGCCGACGCGGTGGCCCTTGCTGGTGTTCTTCGCCATCTGTGGTGTCGTCTCCTGCCCGAGAGTCGTCGGGGCGGTCCCGGCGTCCTCTCAGCAGGTAGTCGAGGCGGAGGCGCGAGCTGTTAGCGGCACTCCTCGCACAGGCCGTTGACGAGCAGGTTCGGGCGGAACATCAAGAAGCAGCCGCCGGCACACATGATCAGCTCGTCCTGCTGGCGCTCGCAGCGGCACTTTCCACACTCCGGGCAGTGCGCCTCGTCGCAGGTCGGGCACGGGTACCCACGGACCTTCCGGGTCTGCCCGCAGCAGTGGATCTCGCGTTCTGGCCGCTGATCGAACTCACGCGCCGTGTTGGGGTGGAACCTTTCGGCGCCCCACAGGTCGGTGTCGGCGAGCACGGCGATCCACCGTCCGCGGACCTCGACGGCGTCGAGGTAGAGGTCGGCCCGCTCGCCCCACGGCATCGCCCAGAAGCTGCGCCTCCGGATGGCTCCGCCCGCACGGTGGTGGTGGAGCGGGTGGCCAGCCGGGACGTCCTGTCCGGGCCATGGGTAGACCTTGGGCCAGCCCCGTTCCGGGTCTGGGCGGATGCTCGCGTAGGCCACGACTGCTGGATCCGGGGAGCCGGGGTGTTCGACGATCACCACTGCGCCGAGTCCGGGCAGTCGGGCGGCGAGGGCGATCGCACACGCTGGGATGCTGGCGTTGCTGTGCTCATAGAGGTCGAGGACGTGCCGGGCCTGCACTGGCCCGGCCTGGACGGCCTGGTCGATGGACGACTGGGTCAACAGCAGCCGTTGGGCGATGCCGTCGCAGACCGTCTCGAGCTCCTGGTTCGGGTCAGGCTGCTCGAAGAGCCAGTCGTAGACCGGCGGCGTCTGGGTCACCAGCCAGTGGCCCAGCTCGTGGGCCAGGGTGAAGTTCTCCCGGCGGCTGTAGGGAGTGGGCGCAAAGAGGATCACCCGGTCCTGGAGGAAGGAGACGCCGTCGCAGGCCCCGCCATCACCGCGTCGCTGCGCGAGGTGCGGGGCCTGCTGGACCTTCAGGTCAAGTCCGTCGCGGAGCGCCGTGATCGGGTCGGCGGCGAATCCAGCGCGAACTTGCGGCGTGAGAACCGCGAGTGCGGCCTCGACGCACTCCTCGATCGTTCTCATTGGCCCTGGTTCGCCTCCAGTGCGCGGACGAGCTCCTCCACCGACGCCAGCATCTGCTCCTTGTCGGGCTCGTCTCCACGGTGAACCGTGGCCAGCATCCGTGACTGCAGGGCCGATACCGCCATGGTTGGGGACAGCCGTTGGATCTGCGCGAACCGCTGAGCGAGGTCACGAAAGCGTGGTGTTGTTGCGACATCCTCGGCCAGCGCGCGGAGCGTGTTTGGCTGCGGCTCAGCCTTTGCAACCAGACGATCGGGATCGATGCGCACCTCTTCGGCGATCGCCTTGATCAGCGCCGGGGGAACGTCCGGCGCGGCACGTGTTTGCCACCGGAACACGTCGGTGGTGTCCACCTGCCACCCGCGTGCACTCAGTCGGGCGGCCAACGCGGTGGGCTTGACGCGGCTTGCCTTGCAGGCGCGCACGAGAGCGGCGGCGTCGAGCTGGAAGCCGGGGTCCGGCACCACGCCCAGCATCGCGGCGACGGGATCCTCCTCCAGGGGAGGGGCGGTGTGTGCTGCCTCCCACACCAGGTCGCCGGCATCGAGCAGCGCCCGGATCTGCTCGCGCTGGTCGCCGTCGAGTCGCGTGAGCATCTGCTCGCGCCGCGGGCCAGGTGGTTCTTCCAGCAGTTGCTCCAGCAGTCGGTCGGTCTCTTCGTTCATAGGTCCACCTCCTTCGCCCCCAAGATATTGATCAATTCCTTCCTCGCCTTCGCCGAGATCTGCCTGACCCGGGAGCTGGACACCCCGAGCTCGTCGGCGACCTCCTGGGAGGACCGCTCCAGCCCCGCGCACTGCCACAGAACGTGGGCCGCCTGGTGGTCCCATGCCTCCAGTTCGACCAGCGCATCCTGCACGGTCTGCACCCTTTGGTGACGTCCGATCAGCTCAACCACACCGGAAGCGGGGTCGTCTTCGACCTGGTCGCCGCCGTGCCGCTCGTCCTCGAGGGGGGTGGCCTCGTCGATCACGAGCTGTTCGTGACGGTGGGCGGCCGACTTCCACAGGTCCCGGATCTTGTTCTGGACCGCTCGGACCAAGAACGCCTCCCAGTTGTGCACCTCCTGGCGTGGTGGGTTCTTGACCATCGACATCATCACTTCGCCGATCACGTCCTCGGCCCGGTTGTGCCGATCGGTGCGCAGCATGCCGAAGGCGACGCGGTACATGGTTTCGCGGTGCTCCAGGTACACCGCTGCGAGGTCCGGGCCGACACTGGGCGCCTCGGCCTTTGATGCCTGTTGTTGTGGTTCCATTCTCAACCCCTCGAGGGCACGCGGATCTCGAATGCTAGTTCTGGCAGGTAGTCGAAGCCGGCACTTCGCCTGTTAGCGGCAGGCACGTCGTGGGCGTGCCCCCCGGGCGTTGGGCGGCGTTGGGCAACTCGGGGCTGCCGTTCGACGCAATGACCCGAGCTTGTTGGTCCGCGTGCCGGCGGCGAGGGCCACGCACGCGCCTCGAATGTCTACTCGTTGGGTAGATCTTGACAAGAGGTGCCCGTGGTCAAAGTTGGCTGCATCTCGACAGGAGGTGTGGCTATCCACTCGGCGGTTGGGCCCAGGTGTCCGGGTCATGATGGTCCGTAGCGCGCTCAGAACGCGTCCTGACGACGAACGGGGACGCCAATCACCCCAGATTCGAGTTGCGGGAGGTCTGCAGTTCACTCAGAGCGATTCTGAGTGAACCGGGATCATCGCTCCGGACCGGCTGGATCGGGTCGTCCCAAAGGCGGCCCAACGTGGTCGGGCCGGGGTGTGGTGGATGCGGCTGCGAGCCTCTGCTCGACGGCCCGGCGGCGGGACAGGGGATCGCGGTTGGCTGCCTTCGCGCGGGCTGCGTTGTTGATCTCGTCGATGCGGGCCTGGGCGTAGGCCGAGCGGTTGCGGTCGCGCTCCATGCTCTCGGTGACGGTCTGGTGCTCGAGGATGCCGGGGGCGAGGTGTAGCCGGGTGCGGAGCCGGTTGGTGGCGTCGAGCCAGACCTCCGAGCCGCGGACGCCGAGGATGCGGGCGGTCTGGTGGATGAGCTTCTGGCGGACGTCGGTGTCGGACCAGTGACCGGCGGTGCGGAGCAGGTGGTCGATCATCGCGTCGCCGAGCGGGGCACGGTTCGCGATGGCGGCGGTGATCGCGGCGGCGCCCTGGGTCTCGAACAAGTTGGCCGGGTCCAGGCCGTCGGGGAGTTCGAGGTGGGTGGGGTCGAGGTCGGCCGCGGTCAGGTTCCAGAAGGCGGTCTGTGCGGACTTCCAGCCAGCGGGGTCGGAGTCGGTGGCCACGGCGATGCGGTCGCGGCCCTTGACCATGTCGATGGTGCCACGCAGCAGCCTGATCTGGTTAACGGTGAGCGCGGTCCCCATCGGGGCGATGCCAACCGCGGCGCCGCCGCTGCCGAGGGTGATGGCGAAAGCGTCCATCGGGCCTTCGACGATGACCGGGAGCGCGCCGTTGGCGAGGAGTTCGCGGGCTTCGGCGTACCCGAAGAGCGCCTCGCCCTTGGTGAAGACCGGGGTGGTGCGGGTGTTGAGGTACTTCGGTCCGGCGTAGTCGTCGTCGGTCTTGGTGGGGTTGCGGCGGCCGACGAATCCGAGGATCGCACTTCCGGCGGGGTCGTGGGGGTCACGGATGGGCATGACCAGCCGGTCGCGGAAGAAGTCGCGGTAGTAGGTCGTCCCGTCGTTGCGTTCACGCAGGGAGACGAGGCCGGCCTGTTCGAGCTCGTCCAGGCTGGCGCCCTGGTGGGTGAGGTGGCGCATCAGGCTGCGGCCGCCGCCGGGCGCGTACCCGACGGAGTAGTTGGGGTGGTCGGCGAGGTTGGTCCCAATGCGCTCGCGCAGGTAGTCCGGCGCCCACGAGCGCGGGCAGCAGGACTCGTAGTAGGCCAGTGCCTGCTGGTTGAGCTCGTGGATCCGCTCGGCCGGGATCTCGTTCGGGTCGGGGAAGGCGTTCTCGGCCGTGATCTCGTCGGCTTCCTGCCACGGCAGGGGCGACGCGTACGGGTCCTCGACGTACCCGTAGTCGGCGGCCGCGACGTCGTCGTACGACGGCGGGTCGGGCTCATCGCCGGGCGGTGCCCAGTCGACCGATTCGGCGGCGAGATCCTCGTACTCGTCCGGGGTGGGGGAGTGGACGACAGGGGCGTCTGGGTCGTCGGGCTGGTCGCGGTAGAACGCGGCCATGAACTCGTCGGCATCCTCGGGCGGCAGCAGGTCCGGGGGCACGTCGGCGTCGCCATACGGTGCCGCGTCGTCACCTGGTGGCGGCTCGTCCATGGGCTGGTCGGTGAGCATGGCGATGCGCAGCACGAGCGCGTCGGCGACCTCGACGCCGGTGAGGCTGCCGTCTTGGGGGACCCCGGCCAGCGCGCTGGAGAGGATGTCGCTCGGGGTCCAGCCGTAGTGCTCGCAGGCTTCGTCAACGGCAGCGACCAGCGCGGGCCAAGCGGGTGACTTCTGGAGATAGTCGGCCTTCGTGGTGCCGACGAGCTCGGCCAGCGCGGTGCGCCATGCTGGCTGGAGCAGGTTCGCGGAGTGCTCGTCGGCACCGAGCGCGGCCGGCCCGAGGTGCGGAACGAGGCGCCACCACAGGGCCGCGGCCTGTTGCTCGTCGGGCAGCGGCCGCGCGGCGGTCTCGGCGCTCGGATCGGTGCCGGGTTCGCCGGCCGGTGCAGCGGGATCGGTCTTCAGCGCTTGCGTGATGTAGTCGGTCACGGGCAGCCCGGCGCGCTCGAGGCGGGCGAGCCGCTGGCACAGCGGAGTGATCCACCGGTCTTGGCGGACGGTCTCGGGCAGCGCCTGGTACCAGGTGCGCTGGGAGAAGGGGTAGCTCGGGCGTGCCTCGCGCACGGCCCGGTTGAGCTTGGCCTGGTAGGCGCCAGGGGCGCCGATGGTGCGGTCGCCGGTGGGGCGCAGGTCGTTCTCGTCGGTCCCGGCCACGGCACGCCACACCGCGAGCTCGGCCCGCAGATCGGTGTCCTCGTCCTCGAGGAAGGGCTGTGCCCAGGCAGGTGCGGTGGCGCCGGTCCAGTCGCCGGCCGTCTCGCGGACGGCGTCGATCTGCTCACGGACGAGCTGGTGATAGGAGGCCGCGAACGGACCCCAGTCGTGGTTGTCGGCCAGCCTGGCGGGGATGCCGGGCAGCCAGGGAAGCGGCCCGGCCGCAGCCGGAGGCGTGCTCGCGTCGTGCGGTCGGGCCGCGGTGAGCTCGGCAACCAGGTCGTCGACCCGGGCATCGAGCACCGCCGCGGGGTCGCGGGCGTCGGCCAGCGAACCGACGCCCACGGCTGCGGTCAGCAGCTTCAAGGGGCTGTGCTCGTCGAGCGCGACGAGCGCGAGGTGGGAGCGCAGCGTCGGCCACGCGGGTGCCTCTGTCAGCCCGGTCAGAAGTGCTTCGGCGTGCGCGTCAATCTTGTCCATGCCGGTGGCGCCGATCAGGTTCTCGGCTCCGGCCGTGACCGCGTCGTGGTAGCGGCTGGCCATGTCCCCGAGCAGCTGGTGCGGGTTGGTCTGCTCGCGCAGCGTGGTCGTTGCGGAGACCGGCGAGCCGTCGCGGCGCAGCATCTCGGCGATCCGGTCGAGCGCGGTCGGCGGGATGAGCGCCTCGGGCCGGATCAGGTTGTGCGGGTCACCGTCGCTGGCGACGTTGAGATAGAGGTGGTTGGCGAACTTGCCGCGGGAGAGCGCGACATAGAGCAGGTTGCGGTCCTCGTCACCGGTGAGGACGACGTGACAGGTGCCGGTGGTGATGCCCTGGGCGCCGTGCACGGTTGTCGCGTAGCCGAGCTGGACCGTCTTGGAGACGTAGTCGGCTGGCAGGGTGATGGTCTTGCCGAGCTGGTCGTGGACCACTCGCAGGGAGCCGTCGGCGTTGACCTTCTTGACGTGCCAGCGGTTGCCGTTCTTGACCCAGTTGGTGCGGCTGATGCGCAGGCGCCGGTCGTTCTCGCGGGTGATGATCCGGTCACCGTCGGAGACCTTCGTGCCGTCGGCCAGCGTCAGTACGCGCCCGATCTCCTTCTCGTCGCGGCCAGCGATGCGGTCGTTGCGGGCCCGGGTGTTGAGCTCTGCGGCGAGGTCGCGGGTGGGTGCGATGAGGACGGAGTCGGTGTCGGCGGCGCGGTCGGCCGCCCATGCCGCGTAGGCCTGGTCGGCGCAGGCACCGAGGTCGCCGACGTGGATGCGGCCCCGGTCGGCGTAGAACGCGATCGCCGACGGGTCGCCCTCGCGCAACGCCAGGGTGGCGGCCGCCTCGGCGTGGTTGAGGCTGCCGTCGGGGTTGCGGAAGCGGTGCACTTCGCCGAGGGTGACGGCGCCGATCTGGTGGGCGATGTCACGCAGTACGCCGCCGGCGGCGACCGAGGCGAGCTGCCGGTCGTCACCGACCAGCCGCACCTGGCCACCGCGCGAGGTGACGTAGTCGATCGCCGCCGCCAGATCGGTGGTGGCGGCCATGCCCGCCTCGTCGATCAGGACGAGGGTCTTGGGGTTGATCCTCTCCATCCACGAGGGCGCTCCGCCCTTTTCGGCGTGCCACACGAGCTTGGCCAGCGTGTCGGCGCGAACCTTCTTCCGACCCGGGCGCCACGGCCCGTTCAGGAGTCCCTTGGCCTTCGCCGCGGCACCGGCGTCGCCGGTCTCGGGGTTG
>NZ_JCAQOX010000016.1:0-536872 GCF_059567905.1 Nocardioides sp. BGA-UO-ETr-FS32
GCGGCCATAGCGAAACGGGAAACACCCGGTCCCATACCGAACCCGGAAGTTAAGCCTTTCAGCGCCGATGGTACTGCAACCGAGAGGTTGTGGGAGAGTAGGACGCCGCCGGACAAACATTTGGCAGGGGCCACCAGGAATCTGGTGGCCCCTGTGCCATTTCATGGCGTGGAGTGAGTACGGTTGCCCCGGGGACGGGGGCCGACGCAGGAAGAAGGAGAGTGCGGCTGTGGCCGAGGACCGTCGAGGACAG
Source organism: Nocardioides sp. BGA-UO-ETr-FS32 (assembly GCF_059567905.1). Taxonomy (NCBI): domain Bacteria; kingdom Bacillati; phylum Actinomycetota; class Actinomycetes; order Propionibacteriales; family Nocardioidaceae; genus Nocardioides; species Nocardioides sp. BGA-UO-ETr-FS32. The sequence goes on from NZ_JCAQOX010000016.1 coordinate 254, forward strand.
CGTCCGGCACGAGGTGGATCCGGTGCGGGGCGAGGCAGCTCGTCCGGTGGCGGCCGCAGTGGCTCCTCGCCCCGCGGGCGCGGCGCCCGCGACGACCAGCCCCCCGGCAGGGGCGGCTCGTCGCGAGGCGGATACCAGGGTGGGAAGTCCACCGGCGGGAAGCCCTCGGGCGGAGCGTCCGGCGGCCGGCCCGGGGGCAAGCGTCCCTCGAGCTCCGACCAGCGGGGATTCCGCGGGCGTACGGAGGAGAAGCCGCGCACCACGGACCAGGCCGCGTACGACGGCCCCGACCTGCCCGAGGACATCACCGGTGCCGAGCTCGACCGCGGTGTGCGCGCCCAGCTGAAGGGCCTGCCGGAGAAGCTCGCAGCCCGCGTGGCGCGCCACCTCGCAGCGGCGGGCACGTTCATCGACGATGACCCGGAGCTGGCCTATCGGCACGCCCTCGCTGCCCGCGCTCGCGCGTCGCGCATCGCGGTGGTGCGTGAGGCTGCGGGGGAGACCGCCTACGCTGCCGGGCACTACGCCGAGGCGCTCTCGGAGCTGCGTGCCGCGAAGCGGATGAACGGTGCGACGGACTACCTGCCCATCATGGCGGACTGCCACCGGGCGCTGGGCAACCCGGAGCAGGCGATCAAGCTGGCCAAGAGCCCGTCGGTCGCCAACTTCAGCTCCGAGGCCAAGGCTGAGATGACGCTGGTCGAAGCGGGAGCGCGGCGCGACATGGGGCAGCTCGACGCTGCGCTGCGTACGCTCGAGCTCGCACCGCTGACGTCGAAGAGCCGATCTGCGTGGGTGGTGCGGCTGCGCTACGCGTACGCCGACACGCTCGAGGCAGCCGGCCGTGACGCCGATGCGCTCGCCTGGTTCCACCGCACGCACGCGATCGACTCCGACGAGCTCACCGACGCCGCCGAGCGCGCGGACCTCCTGGAGCGCCGGCAGTCCTGACCGACCGGCGCGACATGCTGGCGTTCCGGCGCCACATGGGCCACAATGGGGTCACTAATCACATACGTGTCACTCGACTCTTGTTGAGCACTGACGACAGACCGCTGGGGAAGGCGCATCTGGAGCGTCGGAACTCAAGGAGGTCACGGTGACCACACGCATTGCTTCCCGCCCGGACGGCCCGGGTACGAGGGGCATTCTTTACGTGCACTCTGCTCCCTCCGCCCTCTGCCCGCACATCGAGTGGGCCGTGGGTGGAGTCCTCGGGGTTGCCGTCTCGCTCGACTGGACGCCTCAGCCTGCCCAGCCGGGTTCCTACCGCGCGGAGCTGTCGTGGACCGGCGCAGCCGGCACCGCCGCCGCTGTCGCGTCGGCGCTGCGCGGCTGGAACCACCTGCGCTTCGAGATCACCGAGGAGCCGACGAGCTCGTCAGAGGGCACCCGGTTCTCGTGCACGCCCGACCTGGGCATCTTCCACGCCATCACCGGGCCGCACGGAGACATCCTCATCCCCGAGGACCGGCTCAGGGCCGCCGTGGTCAAGGCAGCGCTGGGCGACACCACGCTCCTGCTCGAGATCGACAACCTCCTCGGCAAGCCGTGGGACGACGAGCTGGAGACCTTCCGCCACGCGGGCGAGGGTGCCCCGGTGCGGTGGCTGCACCAGGTGGTGTGACGACCTACCGGTTGCGCTTGCGCAGCCGGAACGTCTCGGTGACCCGCACCGAGGTCTCGCTGGCGGTCCCCTCGTAGGACGTGAGCACGCCCATCAGCGTGAAGCGCCCGGGCGCCGTCGCCCCGCGGCACAGCCGATAGGTCAGCACGCCGGACTCGGGGTCGTTGGGGCCGATCAGGGACTGCGCGTTGACGCCCCGGCCGTTGCGGTCCTGCATGGTGATGTCGAAGGTCCAGTCCTCCGACTCCGTGGTGACCGAGTAGGCGTACGCATAATCCTTGCAGCCCCGCTTCAGACGACCGTCGGGGGCGCTGAGGGCGCCTGACAGGACGACCGGGTCGGCCTGGACGGGAGACTCGTCGCCGGGATCGGTGGGCAGGGGGAGTGGCAGGGGGAGCAGGCTCGTCGCGGTCAGCGCGACGGTCGCGAGCAGGGTCGACAACATGACACCTCCGAGGGGTTCGAGGTGTCCAACGACCCACTGTGACGTGCGTTACGTCGGGACCGGCCTCAGAGCGGGATGTTGCCGTGCCGTCCGCGTCGTACGCCGGCCGTGTCGATCTCGTGGCGCATCGCGTGGGCGATCGCGCTCCGGGTGCGGCTGGGCTCGACGACCTCGTCCACGACGCCGATCTCGACGGCCTTGTCGACGCCGCCGGCGATGCGTTCGTGCTCGGCTGCGAGCTCCGTCTCGACCTGCGGGCGGATCTCGGGCGACACCTCGGCCAGCTTGCGGCGATGCAGGATGCGGATCGCGGCCACGGCTCCCATCACCGCCACCTCGGCACCGGGCCACGCCAGCACGCGCGTGGCGCCGAGCGAGCGGGCGTTCATGGCGATGTAGGCGCCGCCGTAGGTCTTGCGGGTCACCAGCGTCACCCGCGGGACCACGCACTCGCCGAAGGCGTGCAGCAGCTTGGCGCCACGGCGTACGACTCCGTCCCACTCCTGGCCCACGCCGGGGAGGTATCCGGGGACGTCCACGAGCACGATCAGTGGCACACCGAAGGCGTCGCACATCCGGACGAAGCGGGAGGCCTTCTCGGCCGACAGCGAGTCGAGGCAGCCGCCGAGGCGCAGCGGGTTGTTGGCCACCACGCCGACCGTGCGTCCGCCGAAGCGTCCGAGTGCGGTGACGATGTTGGGCGCCCAGCGGGCGTGCAGCTCCTGCATCGTGCCCTCGTCGAGCACTCCCTCGACGAGGGGGTGCACGTCGTAGGCGCGCTTCTTGGACTCCGGCAGGAGAGCCTCGAGGTCGCGGTCCTCGACGGCGTCGACGTCGAGGCTGTGCTGGGCCCCGAGGAGGGAGGCGACCGTACGGGCCCGGTCGAGGGCCTCGCGCTCGGACTCGGTGAGGATGTGGACGACACCGGAGCGGCGGCCGTGCGGCTCGGGGCCGCCGAGGCGCAGCATGTCGACGTCCTCGCCGGTGACTGAGCGGACCACGTCGGGACCGGTGACGAAGATGCGGCCCTCGGGGCCGAGGATGACCACGTCGGTGAGTGCGGGGCCGTAGGCCGCGCCGCCCGCGGCGGGACCGAGGACCACCGAGATCTGCGGGATCACGCCCGACGCCTGGGTCATCACCTGGAAGATGCGGCCCACGGCGTGGAGGGAGAGGACGCCCTCGGCCAGGCGGGCGCCGCCGGAGTGCCAGAGCCCGATGATCGGCACGCCGTCGGTGATCGCCCGGTGGTAGGCGTCGACGACCACGCGGCACCCCAGGTCGCCCATGGCGCCGCCCATGACGGTGGCGTCGCTGCAGAACGCGACCACGGAGGTGCCGTCGACGCGTCCCACCGCTGCCAGCATCCCCGAGTCGTCGTCGGGGGTGAGCAGCTCGAGCGTGCCCTCGTCGAAGAGGGCGGTGAGGCGGTGGACCGGGTTGCGGGGGTCCTCCTCGCGGGAGAGCCTCGCGGGCCTGGCGGCGGTGGTCGTCATCTATGGTCCTTCGGAGTGCTCAGACGCTGCTGAAGGCGACCGCGACGTTGGCGCCGCCGAAGCCGAAGGAGTTGTTGAGCGCGACGATGTCGCCCTCCGGGAGGTCGCGTCGCGACGTCGGGATGTCGAGGTCGACCTCGGGGTCCTTGTCGTCGAGGTTGATCGTCGGTGGGCTGACCCGGTCGTGCAGGGCCATCACGGTGGCGACGGCCTCGAGGGCGCCGGCGCCGCCGAGCAGGTGGCCGGTCATCGACTTCGTGCTGGTCACCACGCAGCGGTCGACGTGCTCGCCGAGGACGGCGTGCAGCATGAGGCCCTCGGCGATGTCGCCCTTGGGCGTGGAGGTGGCGTGCGCGTTGACGTGGACGACGGTCGCGGGGTCCACGTCGCCCTCGCGCAGCGCCATCTTGATGGCACGGGTGCCGCCGCGACCCTCGGGGTCGGGCTGGGCGATGTCGTGGGCGTCGTTGCTGATGCCGGCGCCGCGCACCTCGGCGTAGATCTTGGCGCCGCGGGCGCGCGCGTGCTCCTCGGACTCGAGGACCAGGATGGCTCCGCCCTCGCCGAGCACGAAGCCGTCGCGCGCGGTGTCCCAGGGGCGCGAGACCCGCGTCGGGTCGCCACCCTCCTCGCTCCCGGTCTTGGACAGCGCCATCATGTTGGCGAATGCGGCCATCGGCAGCGGGTGGATCGCGGCCTCGGTGCCGCCGGCGAGCACCACGTCGGCGCGGCCGAGGCGGATCATGTCGATGGCCATGGCGATGGCCTCGTTGCCGGACGCGCAGGCCGACGTGGGCGCGTGGACTGCTGCCCGGGCGCCGTACTTGAGGCTGACGTTGGCCGCCGGCGCGTTGGGCATGAGCATCGGGACCGCGAGCGGGGACACCCGGCGGGCACCCTTCTCGAGGAGCGTGTCGTAGTTGGCGAGCAGGGTGGTCACCCCGCCGATGCCGGACGCGACGGCCACGGCAAGGCGCTCGGGCTCGAGGCCGGAGCCCTCGAGGCCGGCGTCTGCCCACGCCTGCTCGGCGGCGACCATGGCGAACTGGCTGGACCGGTCGAGGCGCCGTGCCTTGACGCGGTCGAGCACCTCGGACGGCTCGACGGCCACGCGGCCACCGATCTTCACCGGCAGCTGCTCGACCCACTCGTCGGTGAGGTGCGAGATGCCGGAGGTGCCGGCCAGCAGGGCCTGCCACGTGGAGGCGACGTCGCCTCCGACGGGGGAGGTGGTGCCGAGGCCGGTGACGACTACGCGGGTCGAGGGCATTGGATGGGGTTCCGTTTCTCGCGGGGTTCGGGGGGTTCCTGGGTCACGGGGGCCGGGCTGGACGGCGGCCCCCGTGACGTGGGAGAGGGCTCAGCCCTGGGCGCGCTCGATGTAGGCGACGGCGTCGCCGACGGTCTTGAGGTTCTTGACCTCGTCGTCGGGGATGGTCACGCCGAACTTCTCCTCGGCGGCCACGACGACCTCGACCATGGAGAGCGAGTCGACGTCGAGGTCGTCCACGAAGGACTTGTCCAGCTGGACGTCGTCGGCGTCGACGCCGGCGACCTCGTTGACGATGTCGGCGAGGTCAGCGCGGATTTCTTCGGTGGTGGCCATGGGCCTTCCCTTCTTGTTGGGGGTGGTGCTTGGGGTGGTCTGGAACCGGGGTGGTCCGGGGCTAGGGGACGGTGACGACCTGGGCGGCGTACGAGAGCCCGGCGCCGAACGCGATGAGCAGAGCCGTGTCACCGGACCTGGCCTCGCCCTCGGCGATCATCCGATCGAGGGCGAGCGGGACCGATGCTGCCGAGGTGTTGCCCTGGTCGGCGACGTCACGGGCGATCCGTACGGTGTCGGGCAGCTTCATGGACCGTGCCATCGCGTCGATGATCCGCATGTTGGCCTGGTGCGGGACGAAGACGTCGAGCTCGTCGAGGCCGATGCCTGCGCTGTCGAGCGCCTGCTGGCCGATCTTGGCCATGGCGAAGGACGCCCAGCGGAACACCGGGTTGCCCTGCATCACCAGGTGCGGCATCACGCCGCTGCCGGGGACCTCGGGGCTGCCGACGACGTCGCGCCAGTCCTCCCGCTGCCGGATCAGGTCGAACTGCTCGCCGTCGGAGCCCCACACGACCGGACCGATGCCCGGGGTGTCGCTGGGTCCGACGACCGCCGCGCCCGCGCCGTCGGCGAAGATGAAGGCGGTGCCGCGGTCGGTGAGGTCGAGGATGTCGGTGAGGCGCTCGACCCCGATGACCAGGACGTGGCGGGCGCTGCCGGCGCGGACGAAGTCGGAGGCGAGCGAGATGCCGTGGCAGAAGCCCGAGCAGGCCGCCGAGATGTCGAAGGCGGCCGCCTGGTTGGTGCCGAGCTCGTGCGCGATGGCGGTGGCGACGGCCGGCGTCTGGAGCAGGTGGCTGACCGTGGCGACGACCACGCAGTCGATCTGGCCGGCATCGAGCCCGGCGCGCTCGAGGGCGATCCGGGACGCCTCGACCGACATCATCTGGACCGACTCCTCAGGACCGGCCCAGCGGCGGGTCTTGATGCCGGAACGCTGCTGGATCCACTCGTCGCTGGAGTCGATCGCGTCGACGACGTCGGCGTTGGGGACGACGCGGACGGGGCGGTAGGCGCCGATGCCGAGGATGGCCGCGTGGGGCGCCCCCGTCGTGGTGGTGATCGTGGCCATCAGCTCGAACCTTCCGGGTGCAGGCGCAGCAGGGGCTGGCCGGGGGAGACCAGGTCGCCGTCCTCGACGAGCCACTCGACGACCGAGCCGCCGTGCGGGGCGGTGATCTCGGTGCGGTCGCGCAGGCTGGCGACGGCACCGATCACGACGCCGGGCTCGAGCACGTCGCGCTCGACCGCCTCGGACGAGAGGTGGAACGTGCCCTTCGCCGGGGACACGATCATGCGCCACGTGGGCGTGGTCTCGATCATCGACGCCTCGCCGTGCTTGTCGCAGAACTCGCGGGCGGCGTCGAGCTGGTCGGGAGTCTTGAGGGCGAAGGTCTCGACGCCCTTGAGGGCCCGCTTGGCGATGCCGGTGAGGGTGCCGGCCGGCGGCATCTCGAGGATGCCGGTGACGCCGAGGTCGGACATCGTCTCCATGCACAGGTCCCAGCGCACCGGGTTGGCGATCTGGCCGACGATGCGGCGCAGCACGTCGCGACCGTCGTGGACGACCTGGCCGTCGCGGTTGGAGATGACCGGCGTGCGTGGGTCGTGGGTCGAGACCGACCGGGCGAGCGAGGCCAGCCGGTCGACGGCCGGACCCATGTGACTGGTGTGGAACGCGCCGGCGACGCTCAGCGGCATCAGGCGGGCCTTGGCCGGGGGATCCTCGGCGAACGCGGCGAGCTGCTCCATCGTGCCGGCGGCCACGACCTGGCCGGGGCCGTTGTCGTTGGCCGCGGTGAGGCCGTGGCGCTCGACCGAGGCGAGGACCTCCTCGCGGTCGCCGCCGAGGACGGCGGTCATCCCCGTGGCGGTGATGGCCGCGGCGTCCGCCATCGCGTTGCCGCGCTCGCGCACCAGGACCATCGCCTGCTCGGCGGTGATCGCACGGGCGCCGGCCGCCGCAGTGAGCTCGCCGACGCTGTGCCCGGCGACGGCGCCGATGCGGGAGAACGCGTCGGCCGGGTGCGGGAAGAGGTCGAGCGCCGCGATCAGGCCGGTCGCGACCAGCAGGGGCTGGGCGACCTTGGTGTCACGGATGGTCTCGGCGTCGGCCTCGGTGCCGTAGTGGGCCAGGTCGATGCCGGCCACGGTGGCCAGCCAGTCGAACCGCGCCGCGAAGACGGGGTCCTCCAGCCAGGGCGTGAGGAAACCTGGGGTCTGGGCCCCTTGGCCTGGGGCGACGATGACGAGCACGGGACCCACTCTGCCGCTTCCACGACGAGGGTCGCGGGTCAGACGCCGACGAAACTCACCCCCAGATTTTTGTAGGGTTCCTACAGTTCCGTACGACCCGACTGGCGCCCTAGGATCAGCGCCAGCTGGAGGGTGAACGCCTCGCGCGGCCGGGTGGGCGACCAGCCGGTGACGTCGGTGACCTGACGGAGCCGGTAGCGCACCGTGTTGGGGTGCACGAAGAGCGCGCGGGCGGTCGCCTCGATCGACGAGCCGTGCTCGAACCAGGCGCCGAGGGTCTCCAGCAGCGTCCCGCGCATGGCCATGAGCGGCAGGTAGACCTCGTCGACCAGGTGGCGTCGCGCGTGGCCGTCGCCGGCGAGGACGCGCTCGGGGAGGAGGTCGCGGCTCGACACCGGGCGCGGTGCGTCCGGCCAGCCGCTGGCCGCGCGGTGCGCCGACAGGGCTGCCCGCGCCGATGCGCTGGCATGGGCCAGGTCGGCGGTGACCGGGCCGACGACGACCGGGCCGTCGCCGAAGTGGTCGAGCAGCCTCGTCGCGGCCGGGAGCGGGTCGCTCACACCGCCAAGCACGACGACCAACCGGTCGCCCTGGATGGCGCACAGGGCGTCCATCCCTCCGGCTCGGGCGGAGCGGCGTACGGACTCGAAGACGTCGAGCTCCGCGCGGTGGGGCGGCACGGCGCCCAGCACGACCGCGACGTCGCCGTGGGCGCCCCAGCCCAGCGCGCTGGCCCGGGAGAGCACGGTCTCGTCGGCCTCGGCCCGGACCACGGCGTCGACGACCAGCGCTTCCAAGCGTGCGTCCCAGGCGCCGCGGGACTCCGCGGCCCGGGCGTAGACGGCGGCCGTGGCGAACGCGACCTCGCGGGCGTAGAGCAGCACGGCGTCGTGGACCTCGCGGGCGTCCTCGGGGTCGAGCAGGGCGTCGATGGTGGTCTCGACGACCCGGATGCTGAGCCGCACCAGCTCCACGGTCTGCTGGAGCGAGATGACGCCGGTGAGCTCGCGCGGTGCCGCCCCGAAGACCACCACGTCGAGGGGGTCGTGCGCCGAGGCCTCGACCTCCTGGTCGTACCAGTCGACGAAGCCCCGGATGCCGGCCTGCACGATGAGCCCGACCCACGAACGGTCCTGGGCACTGAGGTCGTCGAACCAGGGCAGGTCGGTCGACATCCGGCCGGTCGCTGCGGTGCTCAGTGCCCCCGTCGAGTTGCGCAGGGCCTCGGCGGCGCGGCGTCGGGACGGAGACATGGAGCGACTCTAGTGGGGGCCGGCGCGTAGTGGGATTCCCACGAACGCGGGCCCGAGGTCACGACTTGGCATCGGCGCCGGGCCGGCAGTGGCGAGGGTGGCGGCATCTGGTTGAATCCGGCACCTGCCCCCGCCCCGTTGGAGTCCCCGTGCCCCGTCGCACCAGCCCGCACCTGCAGCACGTCACCGTGCACGGTCACCGTCGCGCGTACGTCCGCATGGGCTCCGGGCCGGTCGTGCTCCTGCTGCACGGCCTGGGCTGCGACCACACCACGTGGGCGCCGGTCATGGAGTCGCTGGCCCGCACCCACACCGTGATCGCGCCAGACCTGCTCGGCCACGGGTCCTCGGACAAGCCGCGTGCCGACTACAGCGTGGGCGGCTATGCCAACGGCATGCGCGACCTGCTGACCGTGCTGGGCGTCGACTCCGCGACCGTGGTGGGCCACAGCTTCGGCGGAGGGGTGGCGATGCAGTTCGCCTACCAGTACCCCGAGCGGACCGAGCGCCTGGTGCTGGTGGCCTCGGGCGGGCTGGGGCCGGACGTCAGCCCCGCCATCCGCGCCATCACCACGCCCGGCTTCCACCAGGTGATGGGGGTGCTCTCCGCACCCGGCCTGCGGCACGTCACCACGGCGACCATGCGGCTGCTCGCCCGCAGCCGGATGCCCCAGGTGCGCGACCTCGGCGAGGTCGCCGACATCTATGACTCGTTCAAGGACCCGCGCACCCGCGCAGCCATCCGGCACGTCGTCCGCGCCGTCGTCGACTGGCGCGGCCAGATCGTCACGATGTCCGACCGCGCCTACCTCACCGAGGCCATGCCCATGTGCGTCATCTGGGGTGCCGACGACATGGTGATCCCGGTCAGCCACGCCAGCAACGCGAGCGCCCTCGCGCCGTCCGCCCGCATCGAGGTCGTCCCGAACGCGGGACACTTCCCGCACCGCGACCACCCCGAGCGGTTCGTGAAGATCGTCCGCGACTTCATGCGGTCCACCGAGCCGAGCCGCTACGACCGCGAGCGGTGGCGCCAGCTGCTGGACGAGGGCGCCCGGGTGGCGCCGGTGCAGGCCGAGGCGGGGGAGTCACCGCTCGCCCCGGTGCACTCCGTACGACGCGCGTCGAGCGCCTGAAGGGCCCCGGCCCGGGCTAGCTCCAGCTCGCGGCGTCGGTCAGGCAGAACGGGTGGCCGGCCGGGTCGATCAGCACCCGCCAGGTCTCACCGGGCTGCGGGTCCGCCAGCCGGGCGCCGAGCCCGACCGCGCGCCCTGCTGCGGCGTCGAGGTCGTCCACGGCGAGGTCGAGGTGGAACTGCTTGCGGCCACCCTCGTCCGGCCACGCCGGGGGCCGGTGGCCCTCGACACGGCCGAGCCCCAGCGCAGGACCGCCGCCGGGCGCGGTGAGCATCGCGTAGTCCTCGCTGCTCGCGGCCACCTCCCAGCCGAGGAACGTCGACCAGAACTCGGCGGACGGCGCGACCTCCGCGCAGTCCAGGGTCACCATCGCGATGCGTACGGTCTGCTCCTCGCCCACTGTCTCTCCTGTGCTCGTACGTCGTGGTCCCGACAGTGTCGGCCGCGCCGGGAGGCCGGGGCTTGGACAAAGGCGACAAATGCTGGCGGGGCCTAGGCTGGCGGGGTGCCCTCCCGATCCGGCCGCGTGCAGGCTGCCGTCGTGCGGCCCAGCCGGGCGGAACGGCGCATCGAGGTGGGTCGGGCCGACCCCGGCAACGATCTCGCCGACCTCGTGGACTACTTCTGGTGGGTCCGCTGGGACGTGCCCGACCCGTACGACCAGGAGGTCGTGCCGCGGCCGGTCGTGCACGTCTCGGCCGAGGCCGTCGCGGGCGGTCCTCGGCTCCTCGTCCACGGTGTCCACCCGCGCATGTTCCGCCGTCGTCTCGAGGGGGTCGGTCACACGGTGGCGGCGGGATTCCGTCCGGCCGGGTTCCGTCCGTTGCTCCGCGGTGACGTGGGGGCGCTGGAGGGGAGGGAGGTGCCGGCGTCCGAGGTGCTGGGCCTCGACGACCGGGCGGTGGCGGACGAGGTGCTCGCCTGCGACCGCCCGGAGGACGGCGCAGCAGTGCTGGGCCGGTGGCTCGCCGGGCTGCCCCGCGAGGACGACCCACTGGTGGGCCGGCTGGCTGCCCTCGTCGAGCGGGCCGAGGAGGACACGTCACTCGTGCGAGCCGACCAGCTGGCCGACCTGGCGGGGGTGAGCCTGCGGACGCTCCAGCGCTGGTTCCGCGGGCACGTCGGGATCGGCCCGAAGTGGGTGGTGCAGCGCTTCCGGCTGCTCGACGTCATGGCCGCCGCCCACGGCGAGGAGGACGTGGACTGGGCCGCGCTGGCGGTGCGGCTGGGGTACGCCGACCAGTCCCACCTGATCCGGGCCTTCACGCAGCTGGTGGGCCACCCTCCCGCGTCCTACGCGCGGGAGGCGTGAGTCCACCCCACGACGTTCTCGTCCTCCCCCGCTTCGCTCCTCCGGCCGACAACGCCGCAGGGACCCCGGTGACCCACCAGTGGCCGGACGAGCGACGCCTCAGGCGTCCCCGCCCTCCTGCTCGATGTCCTTGGTCGCGGTCGGGTCGTCGATCCGGTAGCGCCCGGCGGCCTCGACGACCTTCTCCACCGGCACCTCGCCGGCGTCGGCGAGGGCCTGGAGGGCCTGCACGACGACGCTGACGGCGTCGATGTGGAAGAAACGACGGGCGGCGGGGCGGGTGTCGGCGAAGCCGAACCCGTCGGCACCGAGGACTCGGTAGTCGGCCGGCACCCAGCGCGCGATCTGCAGCGGGACGGCGCGCATGTAGTCGGACACCGCGACGACCGGACCTTGCACGCCCGCGAGCTTGTCGCTGACGTAGGCGGTGCGCTTGTCCTCGCCCGGGTTGAGCAGGTTCCACTGCTCGGCGGCTGCGCCGTCGCGGGCGAGCTCGTTCCAGGAGGTGACCGACCACAGGTCGGCCTGCACGCCCCAGTCCTCGGCGAGCATCCGCGCGGCGTCCTCGATCCACGGGTAGCCGACGCCGGACGCCATCAGCTGGACCCGCGGGCCCTCACCGTCGGCGGTCGAGACCCGGTGGATGCCCTTGAGGATGCCCTCGACGTCGACGTCGGACGGCTCGGCCGGCATGGAGACCGGCTCGTTGTAGACGGTGAGGTAGTAGATGACGTTCTCGCCGTCACCGTTGGGCCCGCCCGTGCCGTACATCCGCTGGAGGCCGTCCTGCATGATGTGGCTGATCTCGTAGGAGAAGGCCGGGTCGTAGTGGACGACGGCCGGGTTGGTCGCCGCGATCAGCGGCGAGTGGCCGTCGGCGTGCTGGAGGCCCTCACCGGTGAGCGTGGTCCGTCCGGCGGTGGCACCGATGAGGAACCCGCGGGCGAGCTGGTCGGCCATCGCCCAGATCGAGTCGCCCGTGCGCTGGAACCCGAACATCGAGTAGAAGATGTAGAACGGGATCATGTGCTCGCCGTGCGTGGTGTAGGCCGAGCCGGCGGCGGTGGCCGAGGCCATCGCGCCCGCCTCGGAGATGCCCTCGTGCAGCATCTGGCCCTGCGCGGACTCCTTGTAGGAGAGCAGCATCTTGCGGTCGACCGAGTCGTACTGCTGGCCGCCGGGGTTGTAGACCTTGGCGCTCGGGAACATCGAGTCCATGCCGAAGGTGCGGTACTCGTCGGGCGCGATCGGCACGATCCGCTCGCCGATCTCCGGGTCCTTCATCCAGTCGCGGAGCAGCCGGACGACGGCCATCGTCGTGGCGAACTTGTTCTTGCCGGAGCCCTGCTTGAGCTCGGCGTAGAGCTCGTCGCCGGGCAGCTTGAGCGCGGTGGCGCGGTTGACGCGGCGCGGCACCGAACCGCCGAGGGCCTGCCGGCGCTCGAGCATGTACTCGATCTCCGGGGACTCCGCGCCGGGGTGGTAGAACGGCGCGCCGCCGGTCTTCTCGTAGGACTCCTCGAGGTCGCGGTCGCTGATCGGCAGGTACAGCCGGTCGCGGAACTTCTTGAGGTCCGGAAGGGTGAGCTTCTTCATCTGGTGGGTGGCGTTCTTGCCCTCCAGCGCGTCGATGGTCCAGCCCTTGATGGTGTGGGCGAGGATCACCGTCGGCTGACCGGTGTGCTTGGTCGCGGCGTCGAACGCCGCGTAGACCTTGCGGTAGTCGTGGCCGCCGCGGGGCAGCTTCTCGATCTGCGTGTCCGACATGTGCTCGACCATCTTGCGCAGGCGCGGGTCACCACCGAAGAAGTTCTCGCGGACGTAGGCGCCGTCCTCGGTCGAGTAGGTCTGGAACTGCCCGTCGGGGGTGGAGTTCATCTTGTTGACGAGGACGCCGTCGACGTCCTTGGCGAGGAGGGCGTCCCACTCGCGACCCCACACGACCTTGATGACGTTCCAGCCGGCACCGCGGAAGTTGGCCTCGAGCTCCTGCATGATCTTGCCGTTGCCCGTGACCGGGCCGTCGAGCTGCTGGAGGTTGCAGTTGATGATCCAGGTGAGGTTGTCGAGCTCCTCACGCGCGGCGACGCGGATCGCACCGAGCGACTCGGGCTCGGCCATCTCGCCGTCGCCCATGAACGCCCACACGCGCTGCTGCTTGGTGTCCTTGATGCCGCGGTTGTCGAGGTAGCGGTTGAACCGGGCCTGGTAGATCGAGCTGATGGCGGTCAGGCCCATCGAGACCGTCGGGAACTCCCAGAAGTCCGGCATCAGGCGCGGGTGGGGGTAGGACGGGAGACCGGCGCCCTTGCCGTGCTGGACCTCCTGGCGGAAGCGGTAGAGCTGCTCCTCGCTCAGCCGGCCCTCGAGGAACGCGCGGGAGTAGATGCCCGGCGAGCCGTGGCCCTGGATGTAGAGCTGGTCGCCACCGCCCTCGTGGTCCTTGCCGCGGAAGAAGTGGTTGAAGCCGACCTCGTAGAGGCTGGCGGAGGACTGGTAGGTGGCGATGTGGCCGCCGACCTCGAGGCCCTTGCGGTTGGCCGAGGACACCATGACCGCGGCGTTCCAGCGGATGAACGCGCGGATCCGGCGCTCGACCTCCTCGTCGCCGGGGAACCAGGGCTCGCGCTCCGGGGGAATGGTGTTGATGTAGTCGGTCGAGCGCAGGGCCGGGACCCCGACCTGCTTCTCGCGCGCGCGCTCGAGGAGGCGGAGCATCACGTAGCGGGCCCGGTCACGGCCCCGGTCGTCGAGCATCGCGTCGAAGGACGCGAGCCACTCCTGGGTCTCGTCGGGGTCGATGTCGGGCAGCTGGGTGGGGAGTCCCTCGTGGATCACCGACACGATGGGCTGGCCCTTGTCGGACATGGAGGTGGACTTCTCGGCGTCACTCACCCGCTCATCGTGTCACGCGAGCCCGCCCCACGAAATCTACCCGCGGGTAGTCCCGCAAAGGCGGGCATCCGGGGTCGCTGCCCGTTCGTCGGGCGGGACGGGGTTGCGGCTCCTGCCGTGTTCCTGTGGACTGTGCGCAACCATGCCCGACCAAGTGGCTGTCCAGCCAGCTGATCGGGCGCACCCGGACATTGGAGGCAATGCGTGAGCTCGACGGTGGGCGACTCTGCCCCGGTGACAGGCACGGGGGACCGGCTCGGGCTCAAGCCCGGCATGGTCGTCCAGGAACTCGGCTGGGACAACGACACCGATGACGAGCTGCGCGTCGCGGTCGAGGACCGCATCGACGCCGACATGGTCGACGGTGACTACGGCAACGTGGTCGACGCCGTGCTGCTGTGGTGGCGCGACGACGACGGCGACCTCGTCGACGGCCTCGTCGACGCGTTGACCGACCTCGTCGGCGGCGGCTCGATCTGGTTGCTGACCCCGAAGGTCGGACGGCCCGGGACGGTGGACGCCGCGGACATCTCCGAGGCCGCGCCCATCGCCGGGCTGTCGCAGACGACCACCGCGGCGGTCAGCAAGGACTGGCAGGCCACCCGGCTGGTCGCTCCGAAGACTCCCGCGTGAGCCCTGACCTCTCGACGTCCCTCGCGGCCCGGGCTTCCGGGGTCGCCACGACGCTCGGCGTGCTGGGGCGCGCCGGCGTGATCCGCCCCTATGGCCCGCGCACCCTCGTCGACATCGGGCGGGTCGTGCTGCGCTGGGGCACGGGCCCGGCCGGCGGGTTCGCGACGCTTGCCGCCCGCGCGCCCCACCAGGTCGGCGTCGTCGACGAGCTCGGTGAGCTGACCTGGGGGGAGCTGCACCGCCGGTCCAACTCCCTGGCGCGCGCGCTGTCCGAGCGCGGGGTGCGCGAGGGGGACTCCGTGGCGGTGATGTGCCGCAACCACCGCGGCTTCATCGACGCCTCGATCGCCGTCGCCAAGCTGGGCGCCGACATCCTCTACCTCAACACCGCCTTCGCGGGTCCGCAGCTGGTCGACGTGCTCGAGCGCGAGGCGCCGAGCATGGTCATCCACGACGAGGAGTTCATCGGCCTGCTCGCCGGTGCCCGGGTCGAGCGGCGCGTCCTGGCGTGGACCGACGGCGACCCCGGCTCCGCGGAGACCCTCGAACGGCTCGTGTCCGCCCACGACGAGGCTGACCTGCACCCACCGCAGCGGCACGCCCGGATCGTGATCCTCACCTCCGGCACCACCGGGACGCCCAAGGGCGCCCCGCGCAAGGAGGCCGGCATCGACGCGGCCGTGTCGCTCCTCTCGCGGATGCCTTTGCGGGCGGGGTGGCGTACGCACATCGCGGCGCCGCTCTTCCACACGTGGGGCTTCGCGCACCTCGCCCTCGCGATGCTGCTGGGCTCCACCGTCGTGCTCCGGCGCACCTTCGACCCGGAGGCGGCCCTGCGGACCGCACAGGACGAGCGGTGCCAGTCGATGGTCGTGATCCCGGTGATGCTCCAGCGGATGCTCGCGCTCGACCCGGAGGTGCTCGACGGGATCGACCTGTCCCGCGTCGAGGTCGTCGCCTCGTCCGGGTCCGCGCTGCCCGCGACGCTCGCCCGGGCCTGGATGGACCGCTTCGGCGACAACCTCTACAACATCTACGGCTCGACCGAGGTGGCGTACGCCTCGATCGCCACGCCGGAGGACCTGCGCGCGGACCCGACGTCGGCCGGCAAGCCGCCCCACGGGACGGTCGTGAAGATCCTCGACGAGGCCGGTCGCGAGCTCCCCCGGGGCGAGACCGGGCGGATCTTCGTCGGCAACGGGCTGCTCTTCGAGGGCTACACCAACGGCGGGTCCAAGGAGGTCGTGGACGGCCTGATGTCCTCGGGCGACGTGGGCTACTACGACGAGGCCGGCCGACTCCACGTGGCGGGCCGTGACGACGACATGATCGTCTCCGGAGGGGAGAACGTCTTCCCGCAGGAGGTCGAGGACTGCCTGGTCACCCACGAGCAGGTGGGGGAGGTCGCCGCAGTGGGTGTCGCAGACGAGGACTATGGTCAGCGCTTGCGCGCCTTCGTGGTGCGCACCGGCGAGGTGTCGGAGGACGAGCTGCGCGACCACGTGAAGGCCAACCTGGCGAGGTTCAAGGTGCCCCGCGAGATCGTGTTCCTCGACGAGCTGCCCCGCAACGCCACCGGCAAGATCCTCAAGCGGGAGCTCGCCGAGTGGGACAACCACCAGAAGGACGGCGAGGAACCAGCGTGACCTGCGAAGGACTGTGCATCGGCGACGAGGCACCCGACTTCACGCTCCGCGACCAGTTCGGCCAGGACGTGGGGCTCAGCGACTTCCGCGGTCGCAAGGCGGTCGTGCTGATGTTCTTCCCGTTCGCGTTCACCGGCGTGTGCACGGGGGAGCTGTCGGGGGTCCGCGACCGTCTCGACGAGTTCCTCACCTTCGACACCGAGGTCCTAGCGATCTCCTGCGACTCCGTCTACGCGCTGCGCACCTTCGCCGAGTCGGAGGGACTCAACTTCCCGTTGCTGTCGGACTGGTGGCCGCACGGCGCAGTGTCGACGGCCTACGAGGTCTTCGACACCGGCCGCGGCGCGCCCCGGCGCTCGTCGTACGTCGTGGACCGCGAGGGCCGGCTGCGGTGGGCGGTGCACAACGCCAACCCGGACGGTCGGGACCTCGACGAGCACCTCCGCGAGCTGCACGCCGCCCTCGAGACACACCTGGTCTAGACAGATCTGGATCGTTTTCCCGGATTCTTGGAACCACCCTTGGACCGGGGTGTAATCTTCATCGTGTTGAGCCGCTGGTGACCCGAGACGCCAGCGGCTCAACTCATTTCTCCCGCAGGTGCCGGGTCCCGTAGGGTGTGCCACTGCGCGTCGGTAGCTCAGCGGTAGAGCACTCGGTTTACACCCGAGCGGTCGGCGGTTCGAAACCGTCCCGACGCACCCGGTCCCCCACCTCGACAACCGTGCATGAGAGCCCTCTCATCGGCGCCTCACGGTCGGCTCACGGCGGGCCGCCAGTCTTCTCGTACACCGGGGCCGCACCGGCCCCCGACGAGAGGAACCACGATGAGGAAGATCCTTCCCACCACCCTGCTGGGTGTCGCCGGTCTGACCGCCTTCGGCCTGATCGGGATGTCGTCGCCGGTCGTCTCCGCAGGCAGCGACGAGGCCGCCAAGCGCGAGGACGACGCGCCGTCGCTGGTCCTGGTCGCCGACGACGACGATGACGACACGAACGA
The DNA here is from genome assembly GCF_059567905.1 of Nocardioides sp. BGA-UO-ETr-FS32. Classification (NCBI taxonomy): domain Bacteria; kingdom Bacillati; phylum Actinomycetota; class Actinomycetes; order Propionibacteriales; family Nocardioidaceae; genus Nocardioides; species Nocardioides sp. BGA-UO-ETr-FS32. The sequence continues at coordinate 17,562 of NZ_JCAQOX010000016.1, forward strand.
CGACGATGACGACACGAACACCAACAGCCCGTCGTACACCGACCAGAGCCGCGACACCAACGACAACACCAACAGCCGCGTCACCGACGTGAGCCGCGACCGCGACAAGAGCCGTGGCGACAAGACCCGCGACTGGACCCGCGACGGTGGCGACCGCACGCGCGACTGGTCGGCCAACAAGACCAACGACCGCAGCCGCAACGACACCCGCGGCTGACCGGCGCGGTCAGGGAGGGGCGAGATGGGCACGCACGACGACGGCTGGCACCTGGACGAGGGTGAGCTGCTCGCGCCCGGGCTGGGCGCGCTGCGCCGGCTCGGCGGAGGAGCCGCCTACGAGGCCTGGCTGTGCTTCGACGAGGTGACCTGGTCGCCCGTGGTCGTCAAGGTCCTGCGCCCCTCCCAGGTCGAGGACGAGTCCTCCCGGCGCGGGCTGCGCCGGGAGGTCCTCGCCCTCGCCACGGTCAACCACCCCGTGGTGGTCCGCGGGCTGCGCGACGGACAGGACGGTGACCGCCCGCACGTCGTGCTGGAGCACATCGACGGCCCACGCCTGTCCAGCCTGATCCGCCGATACGGGCGGCTCCAGGAGCAGCAGTACCTGCCGCTGGCGATCGACGTCGCCGCGGCCCTGCACTACTTCCGCCACATCGGCTGGACCCACCTCGACATCAAGCCGAGCAACGTCATCATGGGCGCCCCGGCGCGGCTCATCGACCTGTCGGTCGCTCGCCCGGAGGAGGACGCGCGACGCCTGCGCCACCCGATCGGCACCGACGCCTACATGGCACCCGAGCAGTGCGACCCCGGAGCCTCGCACGAGCACGGCGGTCCCGTGCCGTCCTTCGCGTCCGACGTGTGGGGACTCGGCGCCACGCTGTTCCACGCCGTCGCCGGCCGCAGGCCCTTCGAGCACGGCGACGCCGACGCACGCGACGTACGCCGGCGCTTCCCGCAGCTCGTCGACGCGCCCGTCGCGCTGCCCGACGACGTGCCCCCGGTCGTCGCCGAGGTGATCGCGGCGTGCCTGCGCGTCGACCCCGACGCGCGCCCGCTGCCGCACGAGGTGGCCGAGGCGCTCGAGCCCGTGCTGGCCGGCCTGCCGCGCGGCTCGCTGGCCGGCTTCAAGATCCGGGGCTAGGAAGATCCGGAGTTGAGCCGGTAGCCGACGCCGCGGACGGTGGCGATCGACCCGGTGCCGAGCTTCTTGCGCAGGTAGCCGACGTAGACGTCCACGACGTTCGAGCCGGGGTCGAAGTCGTAGCCCCACACCAGGTCGAGCAGCTGCTCCCGGGTGAGGACCTGGCCGGGGTTTAGCAGGAAGATCTCGGCCAGCGCGAACTCGCGGGCCGACAGCTCGGACTCGCCCTGGGGGCCGGAGATGCGGCGCGTACGCCGGTCGAGGCGCAGCGTGCCGACGACGAGGTCGTCGCCGCTGGCCGGTGTGTCCGCCGGGGCCAGGGAGCGCAGCCGGAGCCGGATGCGCGCCATCAGCTCGGCGAACCGGAAGGGCTTGGCCATGTAGTCGTCGGCGCCGCTGTCGAGCGCGGTGACAGTGTCGGTGACGGAGTCGCGGGCCGTGAGGATGATGACCGGCATGCGGCTGCCCTGCGAGCGGAGCTGGTCGAGCACCTCGAAGCCGTCCATGCCGGGCAGCCCGATGTCGAGCACCATGAGGTCGAAGCGTCCCGACAGCGCCTCGTCGAGTCCGCTCGGACCGTCGGCCGCCACGGTCGGCTGGTGGCCCTCGGCGCGCAGGCCCTTGGCCACGAACGAGGCGATCCGCTCCTCGTCCTCCACGATCAGGATCTGGGCCACGTCGTCTCCTCGCTCGTGTGCGTGCTCGTCCCACTGCTCATCCGGTCATCGTCCGCGTCGGCAGGACGATCTCGACCTGCGCCCCGTGGGGCTCGGCGTCGGTGATCCGTACGGTGCCCCCGTGGGCCTCGGTGATGGCGCTGACGATGCTCAGCCCGAGCCCGAAGCCGTCGTCGCCCGCCCGCACGTGGCTGCGGCCGAACCGCTCGACCACGGACTCCCGGTCCTCGGGCGGGATGCCGTCACCGGTGTCGCGGACCCAGAGCCGCACGTCGCCGTCGTCGAGGGACGAGCCGATCGCCACCACGGCGCCCGGGTCGGTGTGCTTGACCGCGTTGTCGGCGAGCTGCAGCAGCGCCTGGGTGATGCGCTGCTCGTCGAGCACCGTCCGGCCCCGCGCCATGGCGTCGAGCTGCCAGTCACGGTCGCCCAGCGCCGTCGCCTTGGCCAGCACGGACTGGGTGAGCGCGGTCAGGTCGACCTCGCCGAGGACCAGGAAGTCGGGACGTCGGCTCTTGGCGAGCAGCATCAGGTCGCCGACGAGGCGTGACATCCGGTCGACCTCGTCGAGGAGCAGCTCGCGGGTCTGGGCGAGCTCGTCCGGGTCTTCGCCGTCGAGCAGCTCGAGGTGTCCGCGGACGACGGTGAGCGGGGTCTTGAGCTCGTGGCCGGCGTCGTCGAGGAACTGACGCTGTGCCGCGAAGCCGCCGTCGAGGCGCTCCAGCATGCCGTTGATGGTGCGGGTGAGCGCGGTGATGTCGTCGTTGCCGCGCTCGGGGATGCGCCGCGAGAGGTCCGTGGCGGTGATCTCGCGGGCGGTGCTCTCGAGGGTGCGCAGCGGCGCGAGCAGGCGGCCGGACTGGAAGGCGGCGATGGTGGTGATCAGGCCGAGGGAGAGCAGCGCGATCAGCGTGTAGGTCTGCAGCGTGCCGTTGAGCTCCTCGTGCTCGTCGCGCAGGAAGTTGACGATGACGAGGGCACCGTCGCCCTGCGCGTTGGTGACCGGCACGAGGGTCACCCACGTCTCGCCGAAGGTCGGCGAGTCGATGATCCGGGTGCCGCCGACCCCGGCGAGGTCGGCGAGGGCCTCCTGGTACGCGGGCTCGTCGAGCACCTCCTGGCCGTAGCGGTTGACGGTGCGCTCGGGGATCTCGCCACGCACGTAGCCGACGAGCATCTCGTCGTCGTCGGGCACGTTGCGGGTGAGGAAGACGTTGAGCACGCGGCCGACGTCGTCGAACGGCTCGCCGGTGTTGGGGTCCCGCTTCAGGTTGCGGAACTCCGCGATCTCCTGGCTGATCTGCGAGGTGACCTGTCGCTCGATGCGCGCCGACTCCAGGGCGTACACGAGCAGGCCCGCGCCCGTCATCGCGGCGGCCGTGAGGACGGCGATGACGACGGTGATGCGGGTCCGGACGGAGACACGCGTGGAGCGGCGACGGGCACCTTCAGTCGTCCCCGTCGGTCCGCTCGTCGTCGGTGTCGTCATCATCAGGCCCGTCGTCGTCCCACTCGTCGTCGTCATCCTCCCCGACCGGTGTCGGCTTCGGTGTCACGACGCGGGCGTCGTCGCCCCCGTCCCGGTCGGAGCCGTCGCGCCGGCGGTCCCGGTCGCCGTTCCCGTCGCACTCTCCCCGGCGCTCGCGGTCGCCGCTGGAGGTGGGTTCGGGGACAGGCGGTGCCGGTGTCTCCGGCTCGTCGGCCGGGGCGTCGCGCAGGATGACCGGGCTGTGGTCGGCGGGCGGGGGTGTCCCGGGTGAGGCCAGCGACCCGGCGACGTAGGCCGTCACCGGCACCACGACCGCCAGGAGCAGCAGCGCCCTGGTCACCTGTCCCATGCCGGTGATCGTGGCCGTCGATCGTGGCGGGTGCGTGAGACGCGGATGAGAAGGCTCTTAGGATCCGTTCGTCGCGGCCGAGGTGCCGTCCGTCGCAGCACGCTCGGCGACCCTCTCGTCGTCGTGGGTGACGCGTGCCACAGTGGGCGCATGATCGTCCCCTTCAGCGTCACCGACTTCATCGAGCGTGCTGCGGCCGTCTACGGCGAGCGGCCAGGGTTCGTCGACGAGCCCGACCAGCCGGCCGAGTCGCTGGGCACCCTGACCTACGCCGAGGCGTACGCCCTCTCTCGCCGGCAGGCAGCGAGGCTCGACGAGCTGGGCTTGGAGGTCGGCGACCGCGTCGCGGTCCTGAGCCACAACTCGGCGCGGCTGCTGACGTCGTTCTTCGGCGTGTGCGGGTCGGGCCGGGTCCTGGTGCCGATCAACTTCCGCCTGCGACCCGACGAGATCTCCTACATCGTGGCCCACTCCGGTGCGCGGGTGCTCTACGTCGACCCCGAGCTCGTCGACTCGGTCCGCGACATCGACGTCGAGCACCGGTTCGTGCTGGGCGAGGACGAGTCGATGTTCGCCGCGCCCGGGGTCGAGCCGCGTGAGTGGGAGCCCGACGAGAACGCGACCGCGACGATCAACTACACCTCCGGGACCACGGCGCGGCCCAAGGGCGTGCAGCTGACCCACCGCAACCTGTGGACCAACGCGGTGACCTTCGGCCTGCACGCCGGGGTCAGCGATCGCGACGTCTACCTCCACACGCTGCCGATGTTCCACGCCAACGGCTGGGGGATGCCGTTCGCGATGACCGGCCTCGGGGTGCCGCAGGTGGTGCTCCGCAAGGTCGACGGCGCCGAGATCCTGCGGCGGGTCGAGCAGCACGGGGTGACCGTCATGTGTGCGGCGCCAGCAGTCGCCGCCGCGGTGCTCGACGCGGCGCAGGAGTGGGAGGGCGAGATCCCCGGCCGGGACCGGGTGCGGATCATCATGGCCGGCGCCCCGCCGCCGACGAAGACGGTCGTGCGCGTCGAGGAGGAGCTCGGCTGGGAGTTCGTGCAGATCTACGGCCTCACCGAGACCTCGCCCCTGCTGACGGTCAACCGTGGTCGCGCCGAGTGGGACGACCTGCCCGCGGAGGAACGGGCGGCGAGGCTGGTGCGGGCGGGGGCGCCGGCCATCGGCGTACGCCTGCGCACGGACGAGCACGGCGAGGTGCTGGCGCGCTCCAACGTCATCCTCGAGGGCTACTGGGAGCGGCCCGACGAGACGGAGAAGGCGCTGGTCGACGGGTGGTTCCACACCGGCGACGGGGGAGTGGTCGGCGACGACGGCTACCTCACGATCAGCGACCGCAAGAAGGACGTCATCATCACCGGCGGCGAGAACGTCTCCTCCATCGAGGTCGAGGACGTGCTGTTCTCCCACCCGGCCGTGGCCGAGGTCGCGGTCATCGGCGTGCCCAGCGAGAAGTGGGGCGAGACGATCAAGGCGCTGGTCGTGCTGGCCGACGGCGCGAGCGGCAGCCCCGAGACGGAGGCCGAGCTGATCGCCTGGTGCAAGGACAAGGCGGCCGGCTACAAGGCGCCGACGTCGATAGAGTTCCGCGACGAGCTGGCCCGCACGGCGACCGGCAAGCTGCAGAAGTTCAAGCTGCGCCAGCCCTACTGGGAGGGTCAGGGGCGACAGGTCAACTAGTCCCGTCGTCTAGCCTGCGCGCATGCCCAGCCTCGCCGATGTCGTCGACCTGCTGCACACCTGGTACCCGCCCGGCACCGCCGACTCCTGGGACGCCGTCGGGCTCGTGGCGGGTGATCCGGACGCCGACGTCGGCCGGGTGATGTTCGCGGTCGACCCGACCGTCGAGGTCGCCCGCGAGGCGGTCGAGTGGGGCGCCGACCTGCTGGTGGTGCACCACCCGCTGTTCCTGTCGGCCGTCAGCTCGGTCGCCGCGACCACGCCCAAGGGCCGGACCCTGCACACCCTGACCGCGGGCGGCTGCGCGCTCCTCACCGCGCACACCAACGCCGACCAGGCCGACTCGGGCGTCTCGGAGTCCCTGGCCCTCGCCCTGGGGCTGTCCGACCTCGCGCCCATCAGGCCCGCTCCTGCCGAGCCGCTCGACAAGGTGGTCGCCTTCGTGCCGCTGGCCGACGTCGACGCCGTACGGACCGCGATGACCGACGCCGGTGCGGGCCGGCTCGGCGACTACGACTCCTGCACCTGGACCGCGACCGGGGAGGGTCGGTTCCGACCGCTGGACGGGGCCTCGCCCGTCGTCGGTCGGGTCGGCGACCTCGAGGTCGTGGACGAGGCCCGGGTCGAGGCGATCGTGCCGCGCTCCCGGCGTACGGCGGTGGTGCGGGCGCTGCTCGCCGCGCACCCCTACGAGGAGCCGGCCTTCGACGTCCTCCCGCTCGCCGACCCCGGTCTGGGGGGCACGGGCACCGGGCGCGTGGGCACCGTCGAGGAGACGACCCTCGACGAGTTCGCCGCCCGCGTGGCTGCGGCGCTGCCCGCGACGGCCCACGGCGTACGCGTCGCAGGTGACCCCGATCGGGTGGTGCGGCGCGTCGCGGTGTGCGGCGGGGCGGGCGACTTCCTGCTCGACGAGCTCGCCCGCAGCGACGTCGACGCCTACGTCACGAGCGACCTGCGGCACCACCGGGCGGGGGAGTTCCTCGAGCACGGCGGACCCGCGCTGGTCGACGTGGCGCACTGGGCGGCTGAGTGGACCTGGCTGCCGGTGGTGGAGGCTCGGCTCCGCGCGGCGCTGGGCGATAGGGTCGGCACCCGGGTCAGCACGCGGTGCACCGACCCGTGGACGTTCCGCCCCTAGATCGCATCCGAAGTCGAAGCAGGAGAGCCGTTGAAGGCCGATCCCACCCACCAGCTCGCGCTCCTCGACGTCGCCGAGCTCGACAGGCGTGTCGCGCAGCTGCGGCACCAGCGAGCCAACCTCCCCGAGCTCGCCGAGATCAGCGCGCTGGAGACCGAGCGCACCGCGCTCACCGACCAGGTGCGCGACGCCCGCATCGTCGTCGACGACCTCACCGTGGAGCAGGCCAAGGCCGACCGTGAGGTCGAGCAGGTCAAGACCCGCCGCGAGCGCGACCGCACCCGGATGGACGCCGGGCAGATCACCAACCCCAAGGACCTCGAGCGGATGCAGCACGAGCTCGTGTCCCTCGAGCGCCGCATCTCCACGCTGGAGGACGCCGAGCTCGAGGTGATGGAGAAGCTCGAGGAGGCCCAGCAGGTCCTCGACGGGCTCGCCATCCGCGCGGACGACATCGACGCGAGGCTCGCCGAGCTCGTCGCTGCCCGCGACGAGAAGCGCGCCACGATCGACCGCTCGCTCGACGAGGTGTCGTCCGCCCGCGGGCCCGCGACCGCCGGCCTGCCCGACGACCTGATGGCGCTCTACGAGCGGCTGCGCGAGCAGAAGGGCATCGGCGCGGCGCTGCTGCGCACCCGCCAGTGCGGCGGCTGCAACATGACCCTCGACGCCTCCGAGCTGTCCCGGATCCGCTCCGCCCCTGCCGACGAGGTCATCCGGTGCGAGGAGTGCCAGCGCATCCTGGTGCGCACCGACGAGTCGGGACTCTGAGGGGCCGACCCGCGATGCGCTTCGACGCGGAGCTGGTGGCGGCGCGTGGGCGTACGTCGCTGCGCGCCCGCGTCACCCGGCTGCGCGCCAAGGGCTGGGTCATCGGACAGTGCGCGATCGCGGCCGGGGTCGCGTGGTGGCTCGCCGCCGACGTCTTCGACCACCACCTGCCGTTCTTCGCGCCGATCGCCGCGGTGGTCTCCCTCGGCATGTCCTACGGACAGCGGCAGCGCCGCGTCGCCGAGGTGACCGTCGGCGTCGCCCTCGGGGTGTTCCTCGGGGACGTCACCACCCACCTCATCGGGTCGGGCGGCCTCCAGATCGCCCTGATCGTCGCCGCCGGGATGTCGATCGCCCTGCTCCTCGACGCCGGGCAGCTGCTGATCATCCAGGCCGCCGTGCAGGGGATCGTCGTCGCCGCGCTCGCCCCGGCTCCGGGAGACGCGTTCCTGCGGTGGACCGACGCGATCATCGGCGGAGCGGTGGCGCTGGTCGCCGCGACCGTCGTGCCGCGCGCTCCGCTCCGCAAGCCGCGCGACCAGGCGGGCGTGGTGGTGCGCAAGATCGCCGAGCTGCTGCGGTCCTCGGCCGACCGCCTCGGTGACGGAGACGTCGAGCGTGCGCTGGCGGTCCTGCGCGACGCCCGCTCGACCGACATCCTGATCGGTGAGCTGCGGGCGGCGTCGGAGGAGGGGCTCTCCGTGGTCAGCTCCTCGCCGTTCCGGCGGCGGCACGGCGAGCACCAGCGCCAGCTCGCCGAGCTCGTCGAGCCGCTCGACGTGGCTCTCCGCAACACGCGCGTGGTCGTACGCCGGGTGGCGGTCGCCTGCTACCGGCGCGAGCCCGTGCCGAGGTCGTACGCCTCCCTGATGCGCGACCTCGCCGCGCTGGCCGAACGGGTGGCCGACGAGCTGGTGGCCGACCGGATGGCCACGGCGGTGATCGAGGACCTGATCGCGCTGGGCCACGCCACCGCGCAGGTCGAGCACAGCGACGACCTGTCGGCCGAGGTGATCCTGGCGCAGGTGCGGTCGATCATCGCCGACCTGCTCGCCCTGTGCGGGATGGACCCGCTCGAGGCGACCGACGTGATCCCGCTGCGCTGACCGGTCCGGACGGGCGGGTCAGACCTGCGTGACCACGACGTCGAGCTGGGTGCCCTTCGGCGTCGGCTCGCCGACCTCGACCGTCCAGCCGAGGCGGGTGAGCGTGTTGGCGAGCGCGCCGGGCGTACGCGGGTCGGCGCCGTCCTCGAGCAGCGCGCGCACGATGCGGCCCTTGGTCGCCTTGTTGAAGTGGCTCACCACGCTGCGCCTGCCGTCTGCCTCGTGGAGCACGCGGACGGTCGCCACCCGGCGTGACAGCTCCTTGGTCGGCCGCCAGAAGGCGGCGTACGTGCTGGAGCGCAGGTCGACGAGCAGTCCGCCGCGCACCGCCTCGGTGATCGCGTCACCGAGCACCTCGCGCCACGCGCCGGCGACCGACCCGACGCCGGGCAGCGCTGCGTCGCCGGAGAGCCGGTAGGCCGGGATCCGGTCGCCGGGCCGCACGATCCCGAAGAGCGAGGTGGTCACGGCGACGCGCGAGGTGGCGCGCCGACGGGCTGCGGGGGTCAGCGTGTCGAAGTCGAGCGCGTCGTAGAGGACGCCGGTGTAGATCGCGTCGGCGCGCGCGGTCGGCGCCGCCTCGAGCGTCGCGTTGCGCTGCACGAGGTCGCGCTGGGCGGGTCCGAGACCGAGCACCTCGACCGCCTTGTCCGGGTCGTCACGGCAGAGGGTCGTGAGCGCCTCCAGCAGCGACGTGCGCGTCGGGGTGAGCGCGGGCGAGGACAGTGCGGCGAGGTCGAGGGACTTGCCGCGGCGCGGAGCGGTCTTGCCCTCGCTGGGCGGCAGCAGGATCAGCACGCGCGCAAGCGTAGGCAGCGGCTGCCTCCACCTCCCGGCTAGGGTCCGGGTATGCCGAGCAACCGTGTGGTGAAGGTCCGGTCGACGGGTGACAGCGTCAGCGCCCAGGAGATGCGAGAGGGCATCGCCGCCATCCAGCAGGAGCTGGAGGTCTCGGCGCAGTTCCCCGAGGCGGTCGAGCGAGCGGCGGCAGCAGCAGCGGCCGCGCCGCGACTGCCCGAGCTGGACCGCACCGACATCGAGCTCGTGACCATCGACCCGGAGTCGGCGCGCGACCTCGACCAGGCGATGCACATCGAGCGCTCGGGCGACGGCTACGTCGTGCACTACGCCATCGCGGACGTCGGCGCCTTCGTGGCGCCCGGGGACCCGGTCGACGTGGAGGCCAACCGTCGCGGCGAGACGCTCTACGGCGCGGACTCCAAGGTCCCGCTGCACCCGCCCGTGCTCAGCGAGGGGGCGGCCTCGCTGCTGCCCGACGAGGTCCGTCCAGCGCTGCTGTGGACCATCCACGTCGACGACACGGGGGAGGGGACCGAGGTCCAGGTGGAGCGTGCCCTGGTGCGCTCGCGCGCCAAGCTGGCGTACGACGCGGTCCAGGCCGACCTCGACGCCGGACGGGCCCCTGAGCTGATCGAGCTGCTCCGCGAGGTCGGCGAGCTCCGGCTCGCCCGCGAGGCCGCGCGGGGAGGCGTCTCGCTGCCGCTGCCCGAGCAGGAGCTCGTCGAGAACGGCGACGGCCACTGGGAGCTGGAGTTCCGCCGGCTGACGCCGGTCGAGACGTGGAACGCCCAGATCTCGCTGCTCACCGGCATGGCGGCCGCGTCGCTGATGGTCTATGCCCGGGTCGGCATCCTCCGCACGCTGCCGCCGGCGGACCCCCGCGACGTACAGCGCCTGCACCGCACCGCCCGCGCGCTCGACATCGAGTGGCCGGCCGAGCAGCTCTACCCCGACTTCATCCGCACGCTCGATCCCTCGCGGCCGAACCACGCCGCGATGATCGTCGCGTGCACCCGGCTGCTGCGCGGCGCGGGCTACGTCACCTTCAACGGCGAGCTGCCGGAGCAGGCGCAGCACTCCGCGCTCGCCTCGGAGTACGCCCACGTCACCGCGCCGCTGCGCCGGCTGGCCGACCGCTACGCCGGGGAGGTCTGCGTGGCGCTGTGCGCCGGCACCGAGGTCCCCGCGTGGGTCGTCGACGCGATGCACCAGCTGCCCGACACCATGGCGGGCTCCGGGCGCCGCGCCAACCAGTACGAGAACGCGATCGTCGACCTCTGCGAGGCCGAGCTGCTCCACGACCGGGTGGGGGAGCGGTTCACCGCTGTCGTCGTCGACCTCGACGAGAAGGACCGGCGCCGGGGGGACATCACCATCGAGGACCCCGCCATCGAGGCCACGGTCACCGGGGCCGCTGAGCTGCCCCTCGGCGAGGAGGTCGCCGTCGAGCTGGTGGCCGCCGACCCGAGGGCCCGCAAGGTGGAGTTCCGGCTGGCGTGAGTGACGGCGTGTCGCTACTGGCCCGGCCGGCGCGTCGGACGACCAGAACTGTGATCGTCCGACGACCTCAGGCGGGCCGTGCGAGGTCGTGACCGACTTCTGGTCGTCCGACAGGCCGCAGCAGCTCGGAAAGCACCCAACGGACATAGGCCTGGTCGTGCATCACCTGCTCCCACGTGAAGCGGAGCACGCGCCATCCCCGGATGACGAGCAGGTTGTAGCGGGCGCAGTCGCGACGGTGTGCCTTGCGTGAGGCGTGGAACGTCCAGGAGTCCGCCTCCACGGCCAGCCGTAGCACGTGACACACGAGATCGGGCCGGACCGCTCCTGTGCCGAGGTCGACGAGCGCCTGCGGCTCGACCGCCAGGCCAGCCTCGATGCACAGGGCACGCAGCACCGACTCGAACGGATTGGCGGCGCGCCCGTCGGCGTGGGCGAGCACCTGACGTACGGCTGCTGCACCCGCGCCGCGTACGTCGATCCCGTCGAGGTCCTCACGTGTCACGAGCCCGGATCGGAGAGCGGAGTCCGCGATGGCGAGGGCCTCGTCGAAGGGAAGGGCGCGGGCGCAGTCGAGCACCGTGCGAAGCGGCGTGGTCACCCCGTCGCGAACCTGGTCCTCGGCGAGGTTGGCCCAGCGAACAACGGCCCCAGCGCGCTGCTCACTGGTGAGCTTGCGACCACGACGCACCATCAGCTCCGGAAGTTCGGGTTGGACCTTGAGCTCCCATCCGTGGTGGGCAGCCGCGCTACGGAGGCAGACAACTGCCGTCAGCTGCGCCCCGGCAACGCGCGCCTCGGCGGCCGTCGGAAGCACATAGCAACCGCGTGACGGCCGAAGCAGCCGACCTCGCTTCAACGCCTTGCGCAGCCGTCGGCGCGTCGAGAGCCGCAGCAGCTGCCGAGCCGAGGCATGGCCGCCGAGGCGCTCCAGGGCGACGACCGGGTCCATGGGGCCAGCGTGCCCTGACTCGACGGGTCGCCGCTCCGCTCATCCACAGGCGCGTCGGACGACCACGACCTGGCGATGTCACTACGGGTCACGCTCGTGAAGGTCGTACGACCCGACTTCTGGTCGTCCGACGCGCCGGGGTGGGAGTGGGCCGGCCTGTAGGCCGGGTTCTGTCCTGCTTGCGCAGGGGCGACCATCCATCTGCGACGACCGTTGCCGGCCGCCTGGTGCGATCTACCCGGATGCTCGGGCGGGCCGCCCTCGGACGCATCCTGTCTGATCTTGCTCCGGGTGGGGTTTGCCTAGCTGCGCCGGTCGCCCGGCGCACTGGTGGTCTCTTGCACCACCGTTTCACCCTTACCTCCTCCCGGAGGAGGCGGCGGTCTGTTCTCTGTGGCACTGATCCCGCGGGTTTCCCCGGGTGGCTGTTGGCCACCACCCTGCCCTGTGGAGCCCGGACCTTCCTCGACCCGCACCCCGACGAATCGGAGGTGACGGACCGCGGCCGCCCGGCCGACCCACTCCGGCCTGAGTCTAGGGGTGCGTGAGCACCTCGGCGCCATCCTCGGTCACGAGGAGGGTGTGCTCGAACTGCGCGGAGCGGCGGCGGTCCTTGGTCACGACCGTCCAGCCGTCGTCCCACATGTCGTAGTCGGGCGTCCCGAGGTTGAGCATCGGCTCGATGGTGAAGGTCATCCCGACGCGGATCTCGTCGTCGAAGCGCTCGTCGTCGTAGTGCGGGATGACCAGGCCGGAGTGGAACGCCGTGCCGATGCCGTGGCCGGTGAAGTCGCGCACGACGCCGTAGCCGAAGCGCTTGGCGTACGCCTCGATGACGCGGCCGATGATGTTGACGCGACGCCCGGGCTTGACCGCCTTGATCGCGCGGTCGAGCGACTCCTTGGTGCGCTCGACGAGCAGGCGCGACTCCTCGTCGACGTCGCCGGCGAGGAAGGTGGCGTTGGTGTCGCCGTGCACGCCGCCGATGAAGGCGGTGATGTCGATATTGACGATGTCGCCGTCCTCGACCACGCGGGAGTCGGGGATGCCGTGGCAGATCACCTCGTTGACGCTCGAGCACAGCGACTTGGGGAAGCCGCGGTAGCCGAGCGTGGAGGGGTAGGCCCCGTGGTCGCACAGGAACTCGTGGCCGATGCGGTCCAGCTCGTCGGTGGTCACGCCGGGCACGACGTGCGAGCCGACGAGCTCGCGGGCCTCGGCGGCGAGCCGGCCGGCGACCCGCATCCGCTCGATCGTCTCGGCGTCCTTGACCTCCTCGCCGGTGAAGCGCGCCGGCGCGGGCCGGTCGACGTACTCCGGGCGGGCGATGTGGGCGGGCACGGCACGACGCGCAGACACCTCTGCGGGGGATACGGCAGGCACCACGCGAGTGTAGTTTCGGCGCATGAGCGAGAACGAATACTGGTTCTGCCTGACGCACCACACCGTCGAGGGACGTGACGGGTGCAAGAACGCCGACCGGCTCGGCCCGTACGCCTCGTCGGCCGAGGCGTCCCGCGCACTCGAGAAGGTCGAGGAGCGCAACGAGGAGTGGGACAACGACCCGAAGTGGAACGACGACGGCCCGGCGTCCGGCGACGGTCTCGCCGACGGGACGCCGGACAGCTGACCGCTACTTCTTCTTCGACTTCTTGCCCTTGATGGGCGAGGCCGACTGAGCGATGTCGGCAGCGGCGCGCACGCTCTTCAACGCGCGCTTCGTGTTCTTGTCCAGCGTCTTCGTGAGCTCGGAGATCGCCGTCTCGTACTGCTGGCTCACCCGCGCAGCCGTCTCGGCGGCCACCCGCTCCGCGGTCTCCTGGGCGACCTTCTGGATGAGCGCTGCCGTGCTGAGCGCCTGCGCGCCGACGTCGACGGCCCGCTCGGCAGGGGACTTCCGGGCTGCGCTGGCGACCGGCCTCGGAGCTGCGGGCGCGGACTTCGTGGCCGGCGCCTTCTTGGCGGCTGTCTTCTTGGCGGGAGCGGACTTCTTGGCGGGAGCCGACTTCTTGGCCGTCGTCTTCTTCGCCGGGGTGGTCTTCTTCGCTGCGGTGGTCTTCTTGGCAGGTGCCTTCTTCGCGGCGGCCTTCTTGGCGGGCGCCGACTTCTTGGCGGGCGCCGACTTCTTGGCCGTCGACTTCTTGGCCGTCGTCTTCTTCGCCGGGGTCGTCTTCTTCGCAGCCGTCGTCGTCTCGGCAGCCGTCGTCGTGTTGGCCGGGGTCTCGCTCACAGCTCACTCCTCGCCTCCTGGGAGACCCGATCCTTGCGTGCTCGCCCGTCGTTGTCACCCGCTAGCGTGGCGCGGTGCCCGATCACCGACCTCCTACGCCGCTCTCGCCCTGGCCCTTCGCAGGCCTGGTGGGGCTGGCGTGCGTCGCCTTCCTGATCGGCGCGACGAGCGTCGCGGTCGGTGCGCCGTGGTGGGCGATGCTCGGGCTCGCGCTCGTGTGGCTCGTCGCGCTGGTGCTCGCGATCGCCTGGTTCACCCGCCGCCCGCGAGCGGTCGTGGTGCTGCCCGTCGCGGTCGCGTTGGTGTGGTTCGGCACCGTGGTGGGCGGCGCGCGCTACCTGGGGTGGAGCTGATCGCTCAGAACGTGTGCTCGGGGCCCGGGAAGGTGCCGCCGCGCACGTCGTCGGCGTACGCCCGCGCGGCGTCGAGGAGCACCCCGTGCACGTCGGCGTACTGCTTGACGAAGCGCGCCATCCGTCCCGTCCGCAGGCCGAAGGCGTCCTGCCACACCAGCACCTGTCCGTCGCAGCCGGCGCCTGCGCCGATGCCGATCGTCGGGATGGTCAGCTCCTTGCTGATCCGCTCGGCGACGTCGCCGGGGACCATCTCCATCACGACCGCGAAGGCCCCCGCCTCCTGCACGGCGCGGGCGTCGGCGATGACCCGGTCGCTCGCGTCTCCGCGGCCCTGCACGCGGTAGCCGCCGAGCGTGTGCTCGGACTGCGGGGTGAAGCCGATGTGCGCCATGACGGGGATCCCGCCCCGGGTGCACTTCTCGATCACCGGCACCATCTCGGCACCGCCCTCGAGCTTCACGCAGTGTGCGCCTGCCTCCTTCATGAAGCGGACGGCGGTGAGGTAGCCCTGTTCGGGCGAGGCCTGGTAGCTGCCGAAGGGCAGGTCGCCGACGACCATGGCCCGCTTGACCGAGCGCGCCACCGCGCGCGTCAGCGGCAGCAGCTCGTCGACCGTCACCGGCAGCGAGGTCTCGTTGCCGAGGACGTTGTTGGAGGCCGAGTCGCCGACCAGCAGGAGGTCGATGCCGGCCTCGTCGAAGGTGGCCGCGGTGTACATGTCGTAGGCCGTCAGCATGGTGATCTTCTCGCCACGCTCCTTCATCTCCCGCAGGTGATGGGTGCGTACGCGCTTCGCCGGCGCAACCGGTGCTGCGGGGCCGGAGCCGTAGGGGGCGGTCTCCTCGGACGGTGTCGTCATCGCTCGCTCCTCGTCATCTCGCAGCTCCCTGATGGAGTCCACGGACCACGATCAGGCTAGTCCGGCGCAGGGCGTACGGCGCTGTGGCGGTGGTCACCCCGGTGCGCGGCGGTCACGGCAGCAGCGTCGTCTCGGGCGCGAGACCCTGCTCCTGGACGTAGTCCTCGTCGTCGCCGCCGTAGCGCTTGCAGGGACCGCTGAAGCTGACCGCCCAGGCGCCCTGGCCGCGGGCTGCGGAGGGCTGGAAGTCCAGGTCGACCTCGCCGCGGCTCACGCTCACGTGCCCGTCGACCTGCGTGCCGTCCTCGAAGCCGGCGTCGGTCAGCGCCGTACGGACGGCGTCGAGCTGCGTGGCGGCGTCACCCGCGGGCGCCGTGATCGTGCCGCCACCGGAGTAGACGTGCCCGACCCCGCTCGGGCAGGAGCCCCAGCCGCCGCCGACCTCCACCTTCGTCGCGCCGAGCGCCTGCTCGACGAGCGGGACGGCCTCGGAGACCGCGTCGACCACCTGCTTCTCCCGGTCGCGGGCCGGAACCTCGTCGGAGCCCAGGCTGCAGGACGTGGCGCCGACGACCAGGGCGACCAGCGTGAGGACGGTGAGCGTGGCGCGCATGGCAGTCACCGTAGCCCTCACGGCCAGTGGTCCGGCCAGAGGTCGTCCCAAGCGTCGCGAGCGCCGTCCACCGCGTCACCGACCCCGTCGCGGACACCCTCGTAGGTCTCGACCACGCCGTCGCGGACCCCCTCGTACGTCTCGACCACGCCGTCGCGGACCCCCTCGTAGGTCTCGACGACGGGGTCGACCACGTGGTGCTGCACCTCGCCGCCGACCCAGTCGTAGAGGTAGTCGTGGGCCTCCTGGGTGCGACCGCCGGTGTCCTCGACGGCGTCGGTGTTGCCCGAGACGATGTTGGCCATGTTGACGAGCGCGGCGTTGTCGTGGGTGGCGCTGGGGTCGTCGAAGTAGTTGACGTGGTTCTCCATGAAGCCAGTGGTGAACAACCCGGTGCCGTGGAACTCCTGGCCGTTGTCGACGGCGAAGTTGATCGCGCCGAAGTCGTGCTGGGCCGGGTCGGCACCGAGGCCGAGGCTGTCGTCCCACGTCCCCGGGAACACGCCGTCCTCGCCGCCGAGCCAGGAGACGGGGTCGTGGTCGGCGGCACCCACGAACACCTGCCCCGTCGGCATGTCGAGGTCGGAGACGTGGTCCACGCCCTCGCTGGCACCCGGGCTGCCGATGAGGACGAGACTGTCGGCGTCCATGCCCCCGGCCGCGGCGTACGACGAGGTGGTCGAGCCGTAGCTGTGGCCGATCACCGTCAGGTGGGGCTGGTCCCCGCTGCTGTGGGTGCTGTTGAGGCCGTCGACGAACTGCGAGAGCGCCAGGCCGCCCGCCGCCGCGTTGGCCTCGGTGACCGTGTGCGACACGTCGCCGATCGAGTCGCCGACGTCCAGGGGCCCCAACGACTCGGGGTTGAAGTTGGGGGAGTCGTAGCCGATCCACGCGATGGTCGACACCGAGCCCTCGCGGGGAGGCACCTCGGCGGCCATCTGGTTGACCGTCTCCTCGTAGAGGTTGAGGGCCTGGCTGCCGTTCTCGTCGATCTGGGTGCCGTCCTGCATGATGCCCGGCACGTAGACGGCCGTGTGGTCGGCGGTGTCGGGGTCGCCGTAGGCGACGGCGGCGATGCCGTCGCCGCCGAACGCGTGCGGCTGGTAGGCCATGATGAAGGCGTCGACACCGAGGCCTGCCCACGTGGGGGACGACGCCTGGTCGACGGCCTCCTGGATGGACTGGGCGTTCTCGAGCCAGCGCTGCTCCGACGAGCTCAGCGTGTCGCCGGCCGCCTGCCGGGCGAGGAGGTACTCGAGGTCGCGCTGCACGGCGGCGGAGTTGGCCTCGTCCCGGTCGCCGGTCGGCACGCCGTTGGTGTTGCCGACGAGTCCCGGGTCGCTGATGAGCAGGGCGTTGCGCTCGGCCTGGGAGAGGCCGTTCCACCAGGCGTTGACCGCGTCGGCGTCGGTGCCGAGGCGGCGCAGCTCCGAGGCGAGCACTGCGGTGTCGGCGCGGGACGGGTCGGCGGCGGCAGTACGGCCCTCGGCGAGCTCGTCGACGGCCGCCAGGGCGCGTACGCAGCGCTGCTCGTCGGCGTCGACGCGGTCGCGCCAGGCCTGGAGGTCCTGGTGGTAGGTGTCGAAGGCCGCGCGCAGCTGGGCCGCCTCGGCCTGCAGGGCCGGGACCTGGTCCTCGGTGGCGGTCTCGATGCGCTGCAGCAGTGCCTCGCGGTCGCTGTTGAGCCGCTGACGACGCTCCATCAGCTCCTCGCGCTCGGTGCGGCGCTGGCGCATCTGGGTGAGGAACTCGTCGATCGCGAGCGCGCCGCGCTCGAGGGCGGCGCCCACTGCGTCGGTGTCGCGGGCGAAGCGGGTGACGGCGTGGTCGGCGGCGTCGGCCGCGCTGCCGCTGAAGTCGGTGGGCGCCCCGTTGGCGCGGGCCCAGTCGGCGACGTCGTCGACCGCGGTCGCGGCAGCGCGTACGTCCGTGAGCACGGCGCCGGAGGCTTCCGTCACCCGCAGCTCGGGCTCGGTCGGGAGCCAGGCCGGGACGGCGATCGTGGTCACGGGCCCACCGCCTGCACGGGCGTGGTGCCGCGGTCCTCCCACAGCAGCAGCTGCTGGGTGGCCTGCACGCTGTCCTGGTCGGTGAGGAGGAAGTCGTACATCGTCTGGGCCAGCGCGTCGGCGTGGCCGGACGCCTGGTCACGCAGCGCGACGGTGCGCTGCTCCCAGGTGGTGAGGAAGGCGTCGGCCGCGGCCTGCACCGCATCGCCGAGGAGGGCCGGGTCGGCCTGGGCGAGGTTCTTGCGGGGGCCGTCGAGGCCCTCGGCCTGCTCCTCCCACGCCGTACGGGCCCTCTGGAGCGTGGCGGTCCACATCTGGAGCGTCATCGGGTGACCTCCTCGACGGCGCGGACCTTCGCGGTCCGGAGCGTGAGGACGAGCGAGGTGGGCCGCACGGCGGCAGCGGCCTCGGCGCCGTCGCGCCGGCGGGCGACGAGGCGGGGCCGGTCGCCGGGGACGGGTCGCGCCTGCCAGCCGAGGTCGACGAGGGCCTGGCCGGTCGCCCGGAGGAGCGCGACGTTGCCGCCCGGCGCCAGGTCCTCGACCACCGCCACGGCCTCGTACCAGGTCTGGTCCCACTCGTCGGTGTGCCAGCGGTGGTCGCGCTGGACCGAGCCGAGCGGGGCGTCGGACCCGAGCCGTTCGAGCCGCTCGAGCAGGTCGTCGAGGTCGCGCTCGAGGTCTCCGGCGAGGGCGTCACGACCCGGCGGATCGACCTCGGGAGCCCGGCGCGCGGGCGCACCCTGCGGCAGCACGACGATGTCGACCTCGGGGTGCCGCTCGCGCAGCACGCGGAGCATCGGGTCGGCCTGGAGCGGATCAGGGGCACCCGGGCCGGTCGCGGGAGGCGTCATGGGGGTCTTCTTCCGTGACCGGCGCCCGCTCAAACCTCCCGCGTCGGACGACGGCCAGCAGCCGGGTCAGCGAGGGGACACGCGCAGCACGCGGTCGCGGCCGCCGTTGTCGGTCGTGAGGAGCAGGTCGCCGTTGCGGGTGGAGGTGACGGACCGGAGTCGGCCCAGGCCGGCCAGCCGGCGCGGGCGGGTGACCGAGCGGAGCTCGCCGGACGCGTCGAAACGTAGGAAGAGCACCTCGGAGGCCTTCAGCGCCGCCACCGCGAGCGTGCCGTCGAGCCGACCCCACTGCGGCCCGCTCACCCAGGCGGCACCGGAGGTGGCGAGGGTCGGTTCGCCCGACGACCAGGCAGCCTCTTGCTGCTCGCCGGGCAGCGACTGGTCCGTCATGGGCACCGACTCGTCGTAGCCCGGGACGGGGTTCCAGCCGTAGTCGCCCCCGGCGACCAGGCGGTTGACCTCGTCGTCACGGAAGCTGCCGTGCTCGACGGACCACACTGACCCGTCCGCCCGCTGGGCCAGGCCCTGCACGTTGCGATGGCCGTACGTCCACACGAGCCGCCGGTCGCCGCCGGCGTCGGCGAACGGGTTGCCGGGCATCGCGGCACCCGTGCGCCGGTGCACCCGCAGCACCTTGCCGCCCAGCGAGTCGAGGTCGCGCGGGTTGGTGCCGACGGCGGCATCACCGGTGCCGACGTAGAGGGCCTCGCTGTCGCGGTCGAGCATCAACCGGCAGCCGCCGTGGCGTCCCGACGTGGCGGGCAGGCCGCCGAGGACCAGGCGAGGCCTCGACAGCGAGCGCCACCTGCGGTCGACCTTCCAGCGGGTCACCCTCACCTCGTTGCTGCCGCGGGGCGACGCACCGTGGCACGCCCACAGGGTCCGTCGGTCGGGGTCCACCGCGATCGACATCAGGCCGGTCTCGCCCGAGACCCAGATCTGCCGCGACAGGTCGGCCAGGGTGCGCCGCTTGCCCTTGCGCACGACGCTCAGCCGGGCGCGGTCGCGCTCGGACACGACGAGGCGCCCGCCGGGAGCCTGCTGGACGTCCCACGCGTGCTCGAGACCGCGGGCGACGGTGCGTACGCGCAGCCGCGGGACGGCGGTCGCAACGCGGGGGTCCGAGCGCGCCTCCGTACGCACGTCGGCCACCCGGCCGCCGGTGTCGGCGACCGACGGCGGCAGGCCGGCGAGCAGGCCACAGGCGAGGGCGGCGAGGGACAGGGACACCGAGGTGGTGCGGAGTGTGGGGCGCACGAGCGTGACGCTACGGGCGGGCGGGCGCTCGGTAAAGGGTCGCTCAGCCGCGGCGGGTGGGGCGGGACAGCTGGATCCCGACCCGCGTCGTGGCGTAGCCCAGGCGCGTGTTGAGCGACCGCATGGCGGCGTTGCCGTCCTGGGTCCAGGTGTAGACCTCGCTGATGCCGTGGTCGGCCGCCCACGCGAGGGTGACGAGCTTGAGGTGCACGGCCAGTCCGCGGCCGCGCCAGTCACCGCGTACGGCGGTGAGGCCGTTCTCGGCACGGGTCGGCTGGTCGGGGTCGAGGCCCAGGCCAGCGCACCCGACCACCTCGCCGTCGTGGAGGGCGAGGAACATCGGGTCGCCGAGCCAGGAGCGGACCCAGCTCTCGGGGGAGACGTCGAGGGGCGTGTCGACCGCGAAGCCGGCCAGCGCCTCCAGCCCGAAGCGCTCGTACGCCGCCTCCCACAGGCCGGGACGGTCCTGCTCGGTGACGACCTCGATGCCGGCCGGCCGAGGTGTCGGCTCCACGGGGCCGTCGATCCGGAAGGTCTGCTCGACCTCGCGGTTGACCTCCTCGAACCCGTGGTGCCGGGCGAAGGCGAGGGACTCGTCGTCGTCGGCGCCGGAGCGCAGCATCGGGTAGCCCAGCTCCTCGACGTGCGCGACCAGCCGGTCCAGGAGCGCCGTGCCGACGCCGCGCCGGCGGTGCTCGGGAAGGACCCGCGGGATGACGCTGCCCGAGCCGGTGCTCTCGGCCCGATTGGCCATGCCGGAGCCCACAACGACGCCGTCCTCGCGGGCCAGCACGAGCAGCCGTTCGGGGGTGTCGTGCTCGCGGAGCTCGGCGACGGACTGGGTGCGTTCGTAGGGAATCACCGCGATCCGCACCTGCCGCCAGGCGTCGTAGTCCTCGTCGGTCGTGCACGTGCTGATGTCGAGCGCCATGGAGGCATCGTGTCGCCGTACGTGCGGATTGGTCCATGGGGTTTCGATCGACTGATGTCACCGCTCGGGGAACGATCAGCACCCCCGTAGCCCGGATTCGCGTGCCGTTGGTTCCCCAAGGCCGCCCGGTTGGCGGTGGGGAGCGTCCCGACGGTTCCCTAGAGTGAGCGCGTGGACTTCTACTCCGCCTATGCGCAGGGCTTCGCCCGCGTCGCGGCCGTCACCCTGCCGGTGCACCTCGCCGATCCGCTCGCCAACGCTGCCGAGGTCATCGAGCAGGCCCGCGCCTGCCACGACGACCACGTCGCGGTGGCGGTGTTCCCCGAGCTGTGCCTGACCGGCTACTCCGTCGACGACCTGTTCCTCCAGGACACCCTGCTGGCGACGACCGAGGAGGCCGTCGCCGAGATCGTCGCGGCGAGCGCCGACCTGATGACGGTGCTCGTCGTGGGGGCGCCGGTCGTGCAGGGCAACCGGGTCTACAACTGTGCGGTCGTGGTGCACCGCGGCTCGATACTCGGGGTGGCGCCGAAGTCCTACCTGCCCAACTACCGCGAGTTCTACGAGCGTCGCTGGTTCGCGCCCGGTGACGACCGCGAGTTGGAGTGGGTGACGCTGGCCGGGCAGGACGTCCGCTTCGGGCCGGACCTGGTCTTCCGCTGCCTCGACGTCCCCGGCCTCGACCTCCACGTCGAGGTCTGCGAGGACATGTGGGTGCCCGTGCCGCCCAGCGCCGAGGCCGCGCTGGCCGGGGCGACGGTGCTCGCCAACCTCAGCGGCTCGCCGATCACCGTCGCGCGTGCCGAGGACCGTCGGCTGCTGGTCCGCAGCGCGAGCGCGCGGTGCGCGGCGGCGTACGTCTATGCCGCGGCCGGTCAGGGCGAGTCGACCACCGACCTCAGCTGGGACGGCCAGACGCTGGTCTACGAGTGCGGCTCGCTGCTCGGCGAGGGCGAGCGGTTCCCCGACGGGCCGCGCCGTACGGTCGTCGACGTCGACCTCGACCTGATCCGCCAGGAGCGGCTGCGGCAGGGCTCCTTCGACGACAACCGGCGCACGCACCACGAGCGGACCAACCGGTTCCGGACGGTCGAGTGGGAGCTCGAGCCGCCCGGCGGTGACATCGGCCTGCGGCGCAAGGTCGACCGCTACCCGTTCGTCCCCGACGACCCCGAGCGCCTCGAGCTCGACTGCTACGAGGCCTACAACATCCAGGTCTCCGGCCTCGAGCAGCGCCTCAACGCCATCGGCGCGCCGAAGGCCGTGATCGGCGTCAGCGGCGGCCTCGACTCCACGCACGCGCTGATCGTGGCGTGCAAGGCCATGGACCGGCTCGGCCGGCCACGCAGCGACGTGCTCGCCTTCACGATGCCCGGCTTCGCGACCGGGGCGACCACCAAGTCGTACGCCACCCGGCTGTCGGAGGCGCTCGGCGTCACCTTCGAGGAGCTCGACATCCGGCCGGCGGCCGAGCAGATGCTGAAGGACCTCGGCCACCCCTACGGCCGCGGCGAGAAGGTCTACGACGTCACCTTCGAGAACGTCCAGGCCGGTCTGCGCTACGACTACCTCTTCCGCCTCGCCAACCAGCGCGGCGGCATCGTCGTCGGCACCGGCGACCTGTCCGAGCTGGCGCTCGGGTGGTGCACGTACGGGGTCGGCGACCAGATGTCGCACTACACCGTCAACGCCGGCGTGCCGAAGACGCTCGTGCAGCACCTGATCCGCTGGGTGATCAGCCACGGGGAGTTCGAGGAGGCGGCCAACGAGGTGCTGGTCGAGATCCTCCAGCAGGAGATCACGCCCGAGCTGATCCCGACCGAGGAGGGCAAGAAGCCGCAGGCGACGCAGGACACGGTCGGCCCCTACAACCTCCAGGACTTCACGCTGGCGATGGTGGTCCGGCACGGCTTCCGGCCGCGCAAGATCGCCTTCCTGGCCTGGCACGCATGGAAGGACCCCGACGCGGGGGAGTGGCCGCCCGGGTTCCCCGCCGACGCGCGGGTGGCGTACGACCTCGAGGCCGTGCGCACCTGGCTGCAGGTCTTCGTGAAGCGGTTCTTCGCCAACCAGTTCAAGCGCTCGGCGCTGCCCAACGGTCCCAAGGTGAGCCCGAGCGGGACGATGAGCCCGCGCGGCGACTGGCGGATGCCCAGCGACGCCAAGGGCACGGCCTGGTTGGCCGAGATCGAGCGGGACGTGCCCGCCTCCTGACGGCACCTGGAGGGGAAGTCCGACACCTGCAGGGGGTTGTAGAGGCCTCGAAGTGACGGACTCCCCGCCTGAGCGGGGACTCTGCGAGATCCGGTGCAACCTCCCCGTGCCGAGGTGCGTCCAGTCAGCGACAGACACCACAGGGGGAGAGAGACATGACCATCCGCACCACCCAGCTCACGTCGACGATCGCGGGCGCCGCCCTGCTCGCGGGATCGCTGGCCGCCACGGCGCCGTCCGCCCACGCGCAGGTCGTGGACCGCGCGGCGGCGCGTACGAGCCTCACCTTCACCGTCGACGACTGCGAGGGCTGCGAGGTCCAGCTCGTCAACGCCCGCAGCACGCTCGACGCCGACGTCGTCCACGTCTGGCAGTCGCGGACCAAGGAGGTGCGCGACGGCCGGGTCACCTTCCGCGTCGCGACCAGGCGTACCTGGGGGATGTCCGTCACCGTCCGCGCGCCGTGGGAGGGCCACACCGGCTACGCCACGACCGTCGCCTGGCGCTACAACGGCGAGGGCGTCGGCGACACCGTCACCCTCGAGGAGGCCGTGACGAAGAAGAAGGCGTCCGCCTGCTGGGAGGGCGTACGCAGCAGCGAGGTCACCGTCCCCCTCGCGGTCGAGAAGGTCCGCGTGGACGGCGTGAGGAAGAGGGTCGACGGCAGCATCGCCTTCGTCCCGACGACCCAGGGCTGGCTCGCGCCGATGCGCGAGGTCTGGGGCGGCGTCCTCGGCTCGCAGGACGTCAACATCTGTCGCTGATGCGTCCTGGGGTTTCGAGGCTCGCTCGGCTCACACCTCAACCACCGACGGGAACGGCCGTGCCCGACCCCTAGGCTGTGGCCATGGGCAAGCAAGAGGACTTCGTACTCCGCGCGCTCGAGGAGCGTGACGTCCGGTTCGTCCGGCTGTGGTTCACCGACGTGCTGGGCTTCCTCAAGAGCGTGAGCGTGGCCCCGGCCGAGCTGGAGAACGCCTTCGAGGAGGGCATCGGCTTCGACGGGTCGGCCATCGAGGGCTTCGCCCGCGTCTACGAGTCCGACATGCTCGCCCACCCCGACGCCTCGACGTTCCAGATCCTGCCGTGGCGCACCGGCGACGACGGCGGACCGGCGACGGCCCGGATGTTCTGCGACATCGTGATGCCCGACGGCAGCCCCTCGTACGCCGACCCGCGCCACGTCCTCAAGCGCACGCTCAGCAAGGCCGCCGACCGCGGGTTCACCTTCTACACGCACCCCGAGATCGAGTTCTACCTGTTCAAGGACATGCCCGGGAAGGGCGACGAGCCGCAGCCGGTCGACCGCAGCGGCTTCTTCGACCACACCGCGCAGTCGCGCGGCGCCGACTTCCGCCGCGAGGCGATCACGATGCTCGAGGCGATGGGCATCTCGGTGGAGTTCAGCCACCACGAGGGCGGGCCGGGTCAGCAGGAGATCGACCTGCGCTACGCCGACGCGCTCACCACGGCCGACAACATCATGACCTTCCGCACCGTCATCCGGGAGGTCGCCCTCGGCCAGGGCATCTGGGCCTCCTTCATGCCCAAGCCCTACACCACCCACCCGGGCTCGGGCATGCACACGCACGTGTCGCTGTTCGAGGGCGACCGCAACGCCTTCTTCGAGGCCGGCGCCGAGTACCAGCTGTCGAAGACCGGACGTCAGTTCATCGCGGGCATCCTGCGCCACGCCAGCGAGATCAGCGTGGTCACCAACCAGTTCGTCAACTCCTACAAGCGCCTGCTCGGCGGCGGCGAGGCCCCGTCGGGCGTGTGCTGGGGCCACAACAACCGGTCCGCCATGGTCCGGGTCCCGATGTACAAGCCCAACAAGGGCCAGTCGACGCGCATCGAGCTGCGCACCATCGACGCCGCCTGCAACCCCTACCTCGCGTTCGCCGTGGTGCTGGGTGCCGGCATGAAGGGCATCGAAGAGGGCTACGAGCTGCCGCGCGAGGCCGAGGACGACGTCTGGTCGCTCACCGAGCGCGAGCGCAAGGCCCTCGGCATCACGCCGCTGCCCCGCAGCCTGTGGGACGCGATCGGCATCGCCGAGGACTCCGAGCTCCTCGCCGAGACCCTGGGCGAGCACGTCTTCGACTTCTTCCTGCGCAACAAGCGTGCCGAGTGGGAGGAGTACCGCACCCAGGTCTCCGCCTACGAGCGCGACCGGATGCTGCCGGTCCTCTGAGATGGCGGGACCCCGCATCCTCGTCGTCGAGCACGAGGACTCCTGCCCGCCCGCCCTGTTCGGGGACTGGCTGGTCGGGGCCGGATGCGTGCTGGAGGTCTGCCGGCCGTACGCCGGTGACGCGCTGCCCGCGCTGACGTCGTACGACGGGGTGCTCGTGCTCGGCGGCGAGATGGGGGCGAATGACGACGACGCGTACCCGTGGCTGACGCCCCTCAAGGCGGTCATCCGCGAGGCTGTCGCGGCCGGGACGCCGCTGCTGGGGATCTGTCTCGGGCACCAGCTCGTCGCCTCCGCGCTGGGAGGCGTGGTCGAGCGCAACCCGCGCGGGCAGACCGTCGGGCTCCAGCCGGTCGGCTGGACCGGGGAGGCGGCGTCGGACGACTGGGTCGGTGGGCACGTCGGTGGGCATCGGGGCGGCGAGCGGGCGATCCACTGGAACAACGATGTCGTGGTGACGCTCCCCGCAGGTGCCGTGGTGCTCGCACGCTCGCCCGACGGCGAGGTGCAGGTCGCACGCTTCGGCCCCCGCGCGTGGGGCATCCAGGCCCATCCCGAGGCCGACGCCGGCATCATCCGGCGGTGGGTCGAGACCGATCGGGAGGACGAGGTGGCGCGCGGCTTCGACGAGCAGGCCGTGCTCGCGGCCATCGAGGAGGCCGGCCCCGAGCTGGCGGCGCACTGGCAACCGCTGGCCGCACGCTTCGCGGCCCTCGTGGCAGCCCACACGGAGGACGAGGCGCGATGAGCTCGAGCGGTTCGTACGTGCGCAAGGGGTTCGTCGACGGCGCCGCCGCCGCGCGCGGCATCGAGCGGCTCGGTGACGCCGGCCGCCCGCTGACCGACAAGCTCGCCGCGACCGCGGACCCCGACGCCGCCCTCGAGGGCCTGCTGCGCCTCGCCGAGGTGCTCGACGAGGACGCCGAGGGCGCGGGCCGCGAGATGCTCGCCGAGGTGGCCGACGACGAGGGCACGGCCATGCGGCTGTGCAGCGTGCTGGGCGCCAGCACCGCCCTCACCCACCACCTCGTCCGCCACCCCGAGCAGTGGCGCGAGCTGACCGACCCGACGCTGGGCACCACACGCCCCGCGGCGTACGCCGTGCGCCAGGCGATGCTGTCCGCGGTCGGCGCCGACCCCGACGCCACCGAGCCGGTCGCGGGGCTGCCGGACGCGGAGGCGGTCGACGCGTTGCGGGTGGAGTACCGCCGGATCCTGCTGCGGCTCGCCTCCCGCGACCTCGCCCACCACGTCGGCATCGACGACGCCGCCGCCGAGATCTCCGACCTCGCCGCCGCGACGCTCGACGCCGCCCTGGCGATCGCCCGGGCGCGGGTCGGCGAGACCGCGCGCGCGGCGAGGCTCGCGGTCATCGCGATGGGCAAGTGCGGCGGGCACGAGCTCAACTACATCTCCGACGTCGACGTGGTCTTCGTCTACGAGCCGGCTCCCTCGGAGTCCGGTGAGGTCGACGACGGCACCGCGCTGCGGGCGGCGACCCAGCTCGCCTCGCAGCTGATGCGGATCTGCTCCGACCACACCCGCGAGGGCACCATCTGGCCGGTCGACGCCAACCTGCGCCCCGAGGGCAGCCAGGGGCCGCTGGTCAGGACGCTGGCCAGCCACCAGGGCTACTACGAGAAGTGGGCCAAGACCTGGGAGTTCCAGGCGCTGCTCAAGGCCAGACCCGTCGCCGGTGATCCCGACCTCGGCCGGCGCTACTGCGAGATGGTCGCCCCGCTGGTGTGGAGCGCGGCCGAGCGGGACGGCTTCGTCGCCGACGTCCAGGCGATGCGGCGCCGGGTGGTCGACCACATCCCGGCCCACGAGGCCGAGCGCCAGCTCAAGCTCGGGTCGGGCGGCCTGCGCGACGTCGAGTTCGCGGTGCAGCTGCTCCAGCTGGTCCACGGGCGCGCCGACACCTCCCTCCGGGAGGGGGCGACCCTCAGCGCGCTCGCGGCGCTGACCCAGGGCGGCTACGTCGGTCGCGAGGACGGCGAGCGGCTCCACGAGGCGTACTCCTTCCTGCGCACGCTGGAGCACCGCATCCAGCTGTACCAGCTCCGGCGTACGCACGTCGTCCCCGAGGACGAGGCCTCCCTGCGGCGGTTGGGTCGCTCGCTGGGCCACCTGGCCGAGCCGGCAGCGCAGCTCGACAAGCAGTGGCGCTACCACCGCCGCGAGGTGCGCCGCCTCCACGAGAAGCTCTTCTACCGGCCGCTGCTCGGCGCCGTCGCCAAGCTGGCTGGCACCGAGGCGCGACTGTCGCTGGAGGCCGCCGAGGAGCGTCTGGCCGCGCTCGGCTACGCCGACCCGCGGGCGGCGCTGCGCCACCTCGAGGCACTGACCAGCGGGGTCTCGCGCACCTCCGACATCCAGCGGACCCTGCTGCCGGTGCTGCTGGAGTGGTTCGCCGACTCGCCCGACCCCGACGCCGGGCTGTTCGGGTTCCGCCGGATCAGCGAGAGCCTGGGGCGTACGCCGTGGTACCTCACGATGCTGCGCGACGAGGGGGAGGTGGCCCAGCGGCTCGCCCAGATCCTCGGCACGTCGCGCTACGCCACCGACCTGCTGGAGCGGGAGCCGCAGGGCGTGAAGATGCTGGGGGAGTCGCTCGTCCCGCTGAGCGCCGAGACGGTGCTCACCGAGATGCAGGCGCTGGTCGAGCGGGCCGAGTCGCCCGAGGCCGCGGCCGTCGCGGTGCGGGCCGTACGCCGCCGCGAGCTGCTGCGCATCGCGTGCGGTGAGCTCGTGGCCGGCACCGACGTCGCCCTGGTCGGGCAGGGCCTGAGCCGGCTCACCGACGCGACCCTCCAGGCCACGCTCGACATCGCCACCGAGTCCGTTCGCCGCCAGCGCGGCCTCGACGCCGCGCCGAGCCGGATCGCGGTGATCGCGATGGGGCGCTACGGCGGGTTCGAGCTGTCCTACGGCAGCGATGCCGACGTGATGTTCGTGCACGAGCCGATCGAGGGGGTCGAGGCCCAGGCCGCGTCGTCCTTCGCGACGGCCGTGGTCTCGGAACTGCGGCGGCTGCTGTCGCTGCCCGCCAGCGACCCGCCGCTGGAGGTCGACCCTGACCTGAGGCCGGAGGGCAAGAACGGTCCGATGGTGCGCACGGTGGAGTCGTACGCCGCCTACTACGCGAAGTGGTCGAGCGTGTGGGAGTTCCAGGCCCTGCTGCGCGCCGACGCGGTCGCCGGCGACGAGGCCCTGCGCGCCCGGTTCACCGAGCTGATCGACCCGCTGCGCTTCCCGGTCGACGGACTGCCGGACGCCGACGTGGTCGAGGTGCGGCGCATCAAGGCCCGCGTCGACGACGAGCGCCTGCCCAGAGGCGCCGACCGGCACACGCACCTCAAGCTCGGCCGTGGCGGGTTGGCCGACGTCGAGTGGACGGTGCAGCTGCTGCAGATGCGCCACGCGGGACGGGTCGTGGAGCTGCGGACGCCGCAGACGCTCCCGGCCCTCGAGGCGGCCGCCGCGGCCGGGCTGATCACCGCGGAGGACGCGGAGACGCTCGCCGAGGCGTGGCGGCTGGTGAGCCGGGTCCGCAACGCCGTGACGCTCGTGCGGGGCAAGCCGTACGACCAGCTGCCGCGCGACGCGCAGGAGCGGGCCGCGGTCGCGGGGGTGCTGGGCTATCCGCAGGGCTCGTCGGACCAGATGGTCAACGACTACCTCCGCACGACGCGCCGGGCGCACGCGGTGGTTGAGCGGGTGTTCTGGGAGTGAAGCACATGACTTCACTCGCGACGAGATGAAGCAATGACCTTCATGTTGGACAAATGAAGCGATAACCTTCACGATGGGGTGATGACCGCCGTCGCCACCGTCATCGGGGACCTCGTGGGCTCGCGAGCATCGCTGGATCGGGGCGACCTGCACCAGCGCCTGGGAAGCGTGCTCGCCGAGGTGAACGACCTGGTCTCGCCCGTACGCGGCCTCTGGATCACCGCGGGCGACGAGTACCAGGGCACGTTCGCGACCGTGGGGGAGGCCGTGCGCGCCACGCTGCTCGTCCGGGTGCGGCTGTGGCCGACCCACGACGTGCGCCACGGCATCGGCTGGGGCGAGACCACCGTGCTCGACGAGGCGGGCATCGAGGACGGCCCGGGCTGGTGGGCCGCCCGTGCGGCGATCGACGCGGCCGAGCGGGCTGCCGAGACGCCGGCGCAGAGGTGGCTGCGTACGGCGTACGTCGTGGCCGACGGCGCGGAGGGCGGTGCCGACCCCGCGCTGGTGAATGCCGGCCTGGTCCTGCGCGACGAACGGGTCAGCGGCCTGTCGGAGCGCTCGGTGTCGGTGCTGCGTGGTCTGCTGTCCCACGAGACCCAGCGCGACCTCGCCGAAGCGCTGGGGATCAGCGCGTCCGCGGTGTCACAGCGGGTGCGCGCCGACGGGCTGGCGGCGATCGTCGCGGCCCACGACCTGCTCGCCCCGGAAGGAGACCGATGAGCTGGCTCGGGATCCTGCTGATCGGGTTCGCCGTCACCGACCTCACCCACGCGGTGCGCCGTACGCGCTACCTGCCCGAGTGCGTCGGCGCGCTCGCCGCGCTCGTCGTGGGCGTGCTCGCCGGGCTCACCTCCGGTCGCGACGTGGTCGCGCTGCTGGTGATCGCGGTCGTCGTCCTCCTGTGGGGACTGACGGTGACGTGGGGCTTCGGCCATCCCGGGCCCAAGCCGGCGCGCGTGCCGCTCGCGCTGTTCGTCGTCGCGCTCCTCGCGGCGGTGGCGTGCTCGGGGCTCGCGCCCGAGTCGGGTGGGCAGCTGGGGCGCTGGCTCGGCTCGGTGTCCCTACCTGCGCTCGAAGGGCTGGAGGCCGACCGCTTCCTGCTGCTGCTCGGCGCCTTCATGATCCAGCTGTCCACGGGCAACGTGCTGGTCCGGCTCGTCCTCAAGTCCACCGGGACCATCAACCCACGCGCCGACGGCCAGATGCCGCCGACGCAGCTCAAGGGCGGCCGCCTGCTCGGCCCGCTCGAGCGGGTCTTCATCCTGGCCCTCGCGCTCGGTGGCCAGGTCACCGCGGCCAGCGTGGTCGTGGCGGCGAAGGGCCTGCTGCGCTTCCCCGAGCTGTCCTCGCGCGACGAGCAGCAGACGGTCCACGAGATGACCGAGTACTTCCTGCTCGGGTCGTTCGCGTCGTGGCTGGTGGCGTTGGGGGCGTTCGTCCTGGTGTCGTGAGCGGGCGGCTGTCGAGGCCGTGCGCAGGATGCAGGGACGTCGACCGGGCCTCGTCGCGGCGAGCCGCAACGAGGCCCCGCCCTGTTCAGGTGCGGGGCCTCGTTCGTGGTACAGCTCGCTCGCCTCAGAGCCGCGAGCGGGTCCCGGTGTTGCGACCGGTGGCGGTCGAGGCGATCACGACCAGGACGGCAGCAGTCAGGATCGCGACGATCCAACGGACCCAGTCGACGCCGCCCGAGCCGTTGCCGCCGAAGAACGAGTAGATCCAGTAGCCCAGCAGCACGCCGCCGATGCCGCAGAGGATCGTGAGCCAGATCGGAATGTTGTCCTTGTCGCCCGGAGCGACGAACTTCCCGAGCAGACCGATGATCGCTCCGATGATGATGAGCACGATGAGATCCAGGATCATGATCGGTCACCCCTTTCTTGTGTCACTGGCTTGTGGCTGAGTGCCGGCATCACCTGCCGGTCCCACACCTAGTTCCCCGATCTGGTCGTCCCAGTCGCCACGCCACCCGGAAGGAGGGGGCTTCTCTCGCCCCCTCGCGCCCGATCGGGCTCATCTCGCAGTGGGCCGCTCCGACAAGCCATTGGCTCGGGCGACCGCTCGGATCTGCCGATGAGCGCCCAGGGCGATCGTCAGCCCTCGTGGCTTCAGCGTTCGCAGCGACGCTCGCGTTCGGCAACGCAGCGGTCCTGGCGGCCAATCTCCCCGTCGGCGGTGTCGCGACCGCCGCCTCCGCGGAGCATGTCCGACCCATCGCCGCCCCTGAGGTCGTCGCGGCCGCTGCCACCGAGAAGCACGTCTGATCGGGAGCGACCTTGGAGTTCGTCGTTGCCTGCGTTCCCGACCAGCCGGTTGCGGCCCAGCCACCCCCTGATGTTGTCGTCGCCGGATCCACCACGCATCGTGGCTTTCATGCCCTCGCACTCCGATTTGAGCTGGGCCTCGGGGCCGTCCTCGTTCCCATCTCCACCGCTGAGGCGGTCGTTTCCGCCCTTTCCGACGAACAGCACATCGCATCCCAAACCGAATAGGAGGTTGTCCTCGGCGTTGCCTCGCAACACCGCGCGCGGCGCGACTACGCTCGCGCCGTCGATGCCAGACAGGTTGACCGCATGGACCCCGCCGACCGTCACCATGTTGGTCTCCAGGTCGATCTCTACGTCATGGTCGGCCGACCAGACGGCGATCCCGCCACCGGTGTAGGTGCCGGGTGTCCCGGTCACCGGCGCGGTGACGGTCAGGATCGCCCAGTCGGCGTCTGTCACGGTGTCATCCGTGCCGTCCGCGTACACCACGTTTTGATTGAGCGCGGCTGAGACGGGACCGTTGTTGCCAGGTCCCCCGAGGTAGCGGTCGAGACCAGCACCTAGAAAGGCACCAATCTGTGTCCCAGCCTCGGACGCGTCCACCACGTCATCGCCGTCGCCCGCGTACACGCGCAAGGCGGTCGGGCTCACGCACACCAGGTCGTTCCCAGCGAGAGCGTAGGCGACCTGGGAGGTGCCGGTGACGATGACGTCATCACCCGGCGTGCCCTGAATGTCCGGGCCAGTCCCGACGATCGTGGCCGGGCGGCCTTGACAGGTCTGGGCAGTGTCCGAAGCCGCCGACGACGGTGCGCTCAGCGCCCCCGTAACAAGCGCGGTGACAACAAGCGTGGTCGAACGTCGAAGCACGGTTCCCCCTTGGGTGAGCCACCCGATGATGGTGGGCAGCGTGTCGGTGACGGTACGTCGCGTGCGACGGTCCTTGCTAAGACGCGCCGACCTCATAGTTAGTTGTCGGCGTTCGTCGGGTTGCGAGAGTCAAGCGGCTGTCTCGCCCGTCCCGCAGACCCCGCTGCACATCCGGATCTGCCGCGATCAGTGCGATCGCTGTGATGCGCCTGATGCGTCACGGCCACCGCACAGCTGAGCCGAGGCAGACGATGAGGGGCTCAGTGATCGTATTCGCCGCGATGCACGCGGATCGGTCGCTGAGCGGTGTCGAGTCTTCGGCGCGTCCGCCGCTGCTACTTCTGAGCTGACTTGCCGACGCCTCGGTGTGACTGAGGACGCCGACATCTCCAGCGATGCCCCTTGCCGGTCCTCGTCGAAGTCGACGCCTACCCGATGTAGAGGTCCACACCGGGTGGTGCTTCGAGGATCATCCGGGCCTTTTCGGGGTGGACGCGTCGGGTGCCGGTGTGGTCGACGAGGAACGCGAGGCCGTGTGGGGTGAGCCAGACGTAGCGTCCTTCGCCGCACTGGCGTGACTGGTAGCCCGCGTGGGTCTTCCAGCGGTGGTGGCGTCGGCCGAGTGGGCCGGAGTTGTGGGGGCCGGTCTGTCCCGGCGGCGGTTCTCGACTGTCGTCGCCCGTGCCGTGGTGCTGGTAGGGAGTGGGGTGGTCGAGGTCGACTGCTCGGTTGGTCGAGGTCGCCCAGGGCCAGTAGTCGCCGCCGGTGACGAGGTGGACCTGGTCACGCAGGGTCTCGGGGTGCTCGTAGGCGGTGTAGCGGACCCGGTTGGAGAGGTCCTTGACGGGCTGGACCTGCACGGTGTGGTGGCGCAGGAGCTCCGCGAGCCGGGTCATCGTGACGGGCCCGAGCCCCTCGACGCGGGCCACCCCGTCACTCGCAAGCGCTGCTTCGTGGAGGTGGACGTGGAGCACGGCCCTCGGCTTCAGCGGAGTCAGGTCGATGTCGCGCAGGGCGGTCAGGAGGTCGGCGGGGAACGCGTACGCCCTCGACGGGGCCGCCTGGTCCCGCTCGGGTTCCGACTCGTCCGCCTGCTCCGGCTCGACGTCGGGCTCGGTGTCGGTCGTGGGAGCGGGTGCCTCAGCGTGTTCGAGCAGCAACGCGAAGAGCTCGGCGGGGCGGGCGAGCCAGCCGAAGGCGAGGGCGCGGAGCTCGTCGGGACCGGCTTCGGGGTGGGCTGGGGCGATGATCTCGGCGACGCGGTGCACGACGGCGTCGACGGCTGCGGCGTCGCCGGCTTCGAGGCGGGCGATGAGGGTGCGCAGGCCGTGCTCGTCGGTGCGGCCGAGGCCGAGGTAGCGGCGGGAGCGTTCGGCCTCGCAGCGCTCCTCGTGCAGGTCCGGGTCGGCCTCGATGATCTTGGCCTCGGCGACCTGCAGCACGCGGCCGGGGGCCTCTCGGGCGATCATCCGGGAGACCGCGGAGTCGACCACGCCGACCACCGCGAGGGGCAGGTGGCGGGAGAGCTTCGCGATCCGGCGGGCGACCCAGGGCTCGCACTCGCCCCGGCGGCAGACGGCCCAGGTAAGGGGGAGGCGGTGCTGGAGGTCGAGGACGTCGGCGATGGCGTTGGACGTCGCGGTGACCCCGGTGCTGCGGGCGAGGCTGAAGTCCTGGATGCCGGGGGTGCCGTCGCCGCCGAGCTGGCGCAGCACGTTGCCGACGCGGCGGGCGATGTGGCCCTCGGGGCCGTCGGTGGGGTCGGTGGAGTGGGCTGCGGCCCAGGCTGCGAGGACGTCGAGCGTGTGGACCTCGGCGAGCCGGGCGGCTCGCTGGGCCTCGGTCGCGGCGGCGAGGAGGCCGGCTGCGTCGAGGTCGGTGAGGTCGGTGGTCATGGGTTGATTCTAGATGGGGCCACCGACACTCTGACCTGCGCAGACGGGGTTGTGGAGAACTGATTTCGAACAGGACGTCGAGGGGTCTCGATACGCCGCTCGCTGCGCTCGCGTGCTACTCGACCAGCGAGCGGGTGGGTCTCGATACGCCCGCTCGTTCCTCGCGGGCTACTCGACCAGCGAAGAGGGACGAGCTGCTCGACCAGCGAAGAGGGACGAGCTGCTCGACCAGCGAAGAGGGACGAGCTGCTCGACGAGCGACCCGGCAGGCTAGAGGCCGGCGAGCCAGGCGTGCCCGGGGTGCGCCAGCTCGAGCGCCGACCGCAACCACCCGCGAGCCTCGACGTCCAGCATCGGCGCGCACGCCTCGAAGTCGAGCTGGTCCTTCGGCCTCAGGCCGGGCGCCTTGTGCAGCAGCTGCACCTCGGGCCGGAGGTAGCGGATGCCGTCGAGGGTCCACAGGATGTCGTCGAGCGGGCGGCTGATCCTGGCGTCGCGCTTGTAGGTCCAGGTCGTCGGCGTCGCGCTCATCAGGATGACGTCGTACTCCCACGGGTCGCCGCCGCTCCGTCGGAGCCAGAGGTTCTCGCACGTCTCGGTCAAGGAGTCCGAGTCGTCGACGACCGGCGTCAGGGTGCCGCTGTCCGCCTGCCAGACGTCGAGACGCCCGGCGACGTGACGACGCAGGTCGTGGACGTCGGAGCGCAGGATGCTCGGGTCGACGTCGTCGTGCGGCCGAGGAACGCCAGTGAACACCTCGACCGCCCAGCCGCCGGCGATCCACCACTGGCGCGGATAGCCCTCGAGCAGGGCGGCGGCGTCGCGGGGCGTACGGGGACGCCACGGGCCGTAGAGGCGGACGACCTCGTCGTGGTCGGTCACAGCCGCAGGACGCGGCCGGCCACCACCAGGTGGACCTCGTCGCACGCGGCCGCCACGCGCTGGTTCACCAGTCCGAGCAGGTCGCGGAAGAGCCGACCGGAGCGGTGCTCGGGCACCACGCCCAGGCCCACTTCGTTGGTCACCAGCACGACGTCGTGCTCGCACCGGCCGAGCGCGTCGACCACCTCGTCCGTACGGGCGAGCACGAGGTCGTGGACGGCATCGGAGTCGTGGTCCCACGCGTCCGCGGCGTCGATGACCGCGGTGAGCCAGGTGCCCAGGCAGTCGACGAGCAGCGGGTCGCGGGCCCCGGCCAGCACGCCGGCGAGGTCCTGCGTCTCCACGGTTCCCCACGAGTCGGGGCGACGGGCACGGTGGGCGTCGATCCGGGCCGCCCAGTCGGGGTCCTGCTCGCGGTCGGGCGGCGTACCGGTGGCGACGTAGGTGGCGGGGGCACCGCCGATCAGCTCCTCGGCGTGGGTCGACTTGCCGGACCGCACGCCGCCGGTGACCAGGATCCGCATGGCGCGCATCCTGTCAGAGCCTGCTCAGGCAGTCGCCGCTGCCAGCACCAGCACGGCGAAGGAGACCTCCACCGCCGCGCCGAGCACGTCCCCGGTGATCCCGCCGAGACGGCGTACGCACCGCAGCAGCAGTGCGACCACGACGGCCACCATCGCCACCAGCCCCAGCAGCAGCGACCACTGGGCGTCGAGCCCGCGGCCGGAGAGGGCCACCGCCACGGCGGCGAGCACCAGCGTCGCGATCGCCCCGACGACGGGCACTGCGCCGATGCAGGTGGCGCCGAGACCGTCGGGTCGCGCTGCGGGCACACCGCGTACGCATGCGAGGGCCAGCGATGCGCGCGAGGCGCACACCAGCAGCCCGACCACCCACCAGGCGTGCTCGTGGCGCACGACCGCCTGCAGGCCCGCCGCCTGCAGGCCTGCCACCAGCACGACGGCGACCACGCCAGCCGGACCAACCGGTCCGGTGCGCATCACCTCGAGCGAGCGGGCGGGGGAGTAGGACGCGGTCAGCCCGTCGGCGGTGTCGGCGAGCCCGTCCCAGTGGAACGCCCGCGTGCCGAGGGCGAGCGCGAGCACGACGACGTACGCCGTGGGGAGCGGCGGCATGCCGACCAGGTCGGCCAGCACGACGATCGCCGCCGCGGCGAACCCGAGGGGCAGCGCGGCGAGCGGCGCGAGCGCCATCCCGAGCCCGGCGACCCTGCGGTCCACCACGCTGGGCGGCGGGACGCGTACCGCCGTCAGCGTGCCCGTGCCGAAGAGCCACGCGTCGCGCAGGAGCACGTCCTCAGCCCGGCAGGATGTCGGACAGCAGCGCCACGTCGCGCAGCACGGCGACGCCCGAGCGGAGGACGGGCAACGCAGCCACGGCGCCGGAGCCCTCGCCGAGGCGCATGCCGACGTCGAGCAGGGGCTCGAGGCCCAGCGACTTGAGGGCGTGGGCCTGCGCGGGCTCGGTCGAGCGATGGCCGGCGACCCACCAGGCGGCCGCACCGGGCGCGACCGCCTGCGCGACGACCGCGCACGCCACGGACATGAGACCGTCGAGGAGCACCGGCACGCCCCGGGCGGACGCCTCGACCAGGAAGCCCACGGCCGCGGCGAGGTCGGCGCTGCCGAGCGCGGCGAGCAGGTCGACCGGGTCCTCGGCGCGGCCCTCGGTCCGGGTCAGGGCGGCTGCCACGACGTCGCGCTTGCGGATCCAGCCGTCGTCGTCGATGCCGGTGCCGCGGCCGGTGACCTCGTCGGCGGGCAGGCCGAGGAGGGCCGCGACGAGCGCGGCGGCCGGCGT
The DNA here is from genome assembly GCF_059567905.1 of Nocardioides sp. BGA-UO-ETr-FS32. NCBI lineage: Bacteria > Bacillati > Actinomycetota > Actinomycetes > Propionibacteriales > Nocardioidaceae > Nocardioides > Nocardioides sp. BGA-UO-ETr-FS32. The sequence goes on from NZ_JCAQOX010000016.1 coordinate 54,167, forward strand.
GGTGTTGCCGATGCCTAGGTCGCCGGTCATCAGCAGCTGTGCGCCGTCGTCGACGTGCTCGCCCGCTACCACGGCACCCAGCGCCAGGGAGCGCTCGACCTCGTCGCGGGTGAGCGCGTCCTCGAGGTGGATCGCGCCCGAGCCACGACGTACCTTGCGTGCCGTGACCTCGGCCGGCAGGTCGGACAGGTCCGCGTCGACCGCGACGTCGAGCAGGCTCACCCGTACGTCGTGCTCGCGGGCCAGCGCGGACACACCGGCCTGTCCCGCCACGATCGTGCGCACCATGGCCTCGGTGACGGCGGCGGGGTAGGCCGAGACCCCGTGCGCGGCGACGCCGTGGTCACCGGCGAACACCACGAGGCGTACGTCGGTCAGCGGACGCGGCGGCACCTCGCCCTGCGCCGCGGCGACCCAGGCGCCGATCTCACCGATCCGGCCGAGGGCTCCCGGGGGCGTGGCGAGCGCGGCCAGGCGCTGCCGCGCGAGGGCGGCGATGTCGGGTGAGGGCGGGGCGATGCGCGACGACTGGTCCATGGCCGGACCAGCCTAGTGACGTCCGTCCACGGCGGGCCTGCCAGTCTTGCCGCGTGCCCGGCCACTCCGTCCTCCAGCTCCCGGTGCCCGCGCTGGAGGTCTGGGTGCGTGCCCGGACGGCGCACTACGACGGTGGGTTCGTGTCGCGCGACCCACGGTTCGGGCACGCGCACATCACCGCGCTCGGACCCTTCGACCCGGCACCGTCGCGGGAGACGCTGGACCGGGTCGGCGCGATCGCCGCAGCGACGGCACCGGTCGCCGTACGCCTCGAGCGTCTCGCGCAGTTCCCCAACGGGATCATCCACCTCGTCCCGGACCCCGACGACGCGCTGCGCGACCTCACCGCCCGGCTCGTGGCCGCCTTTCCCGACTGGCCGCCGTACGGCGGGGAGTTCGACGACGTACGCCCGCACCTCACCGTCGACGCGGCCTCGGACGCCGTGGATCCCACCGTCGACCTCACCTCGACCGCCCGGCTGCTCGCGGACGTGGTGCCCGTCGACGTCGTCCTCGACCGGCTCCAGCTCGCGTGGTGGGAGTGGGGGAGCTGCCAGGTGCTGGGGGAGTGGCAGCTCGGTCGTTGACCGGCCCGAGGGTCGGCATGGCAGGATCGCCGCATGGCTTCATGGGCGCACCTCGAGATCACCGTCGACGACCAGGGCAACGTGGAGGTCGGCGGCTACAACGCCGACCCGGAGGCGCTGGTCGAGGGCACCGAGTCGTGGGAGGACCTGCTGTCCACCCTCGGGGTCAACGGCTGGGAGCTGGTGCAGGTGATCCCCGGTCCGGAGACGACGTACTGGTTCAAGCGCCACGCCTGACGTCCGCGTGAGCGAGCTCCGCGACCGCTTCCGTGCCGCATCGGCCTCCGCCGAGGCGATCTTCTGGCGCGCGCCGTCGACGCCCGCGGCGATGTTCCGCGACCTCGCGGCGTACGCAGAGGAGCACGACGTCGCGTGGGACCGCTACGGCGAGGGCGGGGCGGTGGCGCAGCTCGAGGCGGAGGTCGCCGAGCTGCTCGGCAAGCCGGCCGCCGTGATGTTCCCCAGCGGCGTGATGGCCCAGCAGGCCGCCCTGCGCGCGTGGTGCGACCGCTCGGGCTCGCGACGCGTCGCCCTGCCGGACCTGTCCCACCTGGTCCACCACGAGCAGGACGGCCCGCGCCGGGTGCTCGGCCTGGAGCTCGAGTGGCTGACCACCGGTCGGGAGACGCCCACGGCCGAGGCCCTCGCCCGCATCGGCGGACGCCTCGGCGCAGCGCTGGTCGAACTGCCGCTGCGCGACGCCGGCTGCCTGCTCCCGACGTGGGACGAGCTCGTCGAGCTGTCCGCAGCGGCGCGCGAGCGCGGGGTGCCGCTGCACGCCGACGGCGCCCGGATCTGGGAGTCGGTGCCCCACTGGGAGCGCACGCTCGCGGAAGCGGCCGACCTGTTCGACTCGATGTACGTCTCGCTCTACAAGGGGCTCGGCGCCTCGAGCGGCGCGCTCGTCGTGTGCCCCGAGGACCTCGCCGGTGAGCTGCGGTCGTGGCGCCAGCGGATGGGCGGCACGATCTTCTCGATGACGACCGCCGCCGTCGGCGGACTGATGGGCCTACGCGACGGAGTGGAGCGGTTCGGCGCCTACCGCGCCTGGGCGATCGACCTCGCGGCCGCGCTCCGCGAGCGCGGGATCCGGACCTTCCCCGAGGTCCCGCACATCGCGACCTTCCTCGCCTACGCGCCCGGCACGCCCCAGGAGGTCAACGAGCGTGTCGTCGCCCTCGTCGAGGAGCGCGGCGTCGTGCCCTGCGGGCTGTGGAGCGAGGCCGACGTGCCGGGCTGGGTGCAGACCGAGCTGACCTGCTACGAGGCCGCGATCACACGCGATCCGGGCGACGTGGCAGCGTTGGTGGCCGAGGCCGTCGGGGCCGCTACATTCCTCCCGTGAGTGCCCAGGCCCCTTCCGCAGTCATCCTCATCCGCGCGACCAGCTTCGTCCCCAACCCGGCGACGGCGGCCGACAACGCCTTCCAGTCCGACGTCCCCGCCGGGCAGTCCCAGGAGTCGACCGCGGCCCACGCGCTGGCCGAGATGGACGCGCTCGCCGAGGCGCTGCGCGCGGTCGGGGTACGGGTCCACGTCTTCGACGACGACGACCACACCCGCCCCGACAGCGTCTTCCCCAACAACTGGGTGTCCACGCACGCCGGCGGCACCGTCGCCGTCTACCCGATGTACGCCTCCAACCGCCGCCACGAGCGTCGTGCCGACGTCCTGGAGATGCTCAAGTCGGAGTACCGCGTGCAGGCGATCGTCGACTACTCCGGCCTCGAGCCGGACGGCATCTTCCTCGAGGGCACGGGCGCGATGGTGCTCGACCACGTGTCGCGGGTCGCCTACACCGCCCGCAGCCACCGCGCCGACATCGCCGTGCTCGAGCGCTTCTGCACCGACTTCAACTACGAGCCGATGGCCTTCGACGCCGTCGACTCCCACGGCGTGCCCGTCTACCACACCAACGTCATCGCCTGCATCGGCACCGACGTCGCGATGATCGCGCTCGAGATGATCCCCGACGAGCACCGCCGCCAGCAGGTGCGCGAGCGGCTCGCCGTCACCGGCCGCACGATCATCGAGCTCACCGAGGAGCAGATCCGCGAGTTCGCCGGCAACGCGGTCGAGCTGTGCGGGCGTACGGCCGACGGCAGGCGTCGCTACGTCATGGCGATGTCGGCGCGGGCGAAGCGCTCACTGAGCGCCGACCAGGTCGCCACGATCGAGCAGTCCTGCGAGATCGTCGCCGTCGACATCCCCACGATCGAGTTGGCGGGCGGCTCCGTGCGCTGCATGATCGCTGGCGTCCACCTCGACCACCGTCGTCCGCTCGCCGAGGCCGAGCTCACCGAGGCCGTCGCAGCCATCAACGAGGACAACCCCGTCACGCCCGACGGCCGCTTCGTCGACGGCAACGCCTGATCGGAGATCGTGGAGGTTCCGAGCCACCTGCTGGCTCGGAACCTCCACGATCCTCAGACACTCAGGCGCGCGTCACCTGCACGACCGACGGTCGCGGGCCGGCGAACTCACCGGAGCCGGCGGTGGCTCCGGCCGGCACGTAGTCGGGGAAGCGCGACTGGGGTGCGGCCCAGGAGCCGTCCTCGCCGGGGTGCTGGACTGCGACGAACACCGAGTCCTCGCGGTCGCGGATGACCGGACCGCACGTCTCGGCGCCGGACGGCACCGCCAGGAACTGCTGGACGTGGCCGCGCTCGGGGCCCTCGACGGGCACCTTGAACAGCGCGTCGTCGAGGTTGATGGCGCCGGGCTGGCCGTCGGTGGAGACCCAGAGGTTGCCGACGCTGTCGAACGCGACGTTGTCGGGGCACGAGATCGGCGACACCGGGCCCTCCCACCCGCCGAAGTAGCGGCCGGCCGACGCCTCGTCGCCGCAGATCAGGAACAGGTTCCAGCCGAACGTGGCGGCGGTGTGGTCACCGGCCGTCGGGATCATCTCGACGACGTGGCCGTCCTTGTTGGCCGGGCGCGGGTTGGGCTCGGTCGGCCCCTCCTTGCCGACCTTGCCGCGGTCGGTGTTGTTGGTGCAGGCGACGTAGATGCGGCCGTTGCGCAGGTTGGGCTCGACGTCCTCGGGGCGGTCCATCTTGGTCGGCTGGACGGCGTCGGCGGCCAGACGGGTGTAGACGAGCACCTCCTCGGTGGTGAAGCCGGGGACCACGGACTGCCCGTCGCGGGTCAGCGGAAGCCACTCGCCGCTGCCGTCGCTGACGCCGTCGTCGAGCCCGTCGCCGGTGAAGCGGGCCACCGACAGGTCGCCCTCGCTCAGCAGGCGGAGGTTGTGCCGGCGCGCCTTCGCGCTGCTGCCGGGGCGCATCCGGTCGCGGGAGACGAAGCGGTAGACGTAGTCGAAGCGCTCGTCGTCGCCCATGTAGGCCACGACGTGGCCGTCGCGGTTCACCACGACGGTGGCGCCCTCGTGCTTGAAGCGGCCCATCGCGGTGTGCTTCACGGGGGTGGAGGTCGGGTCGCTCGGGTCGAGCTCGACGATCCAGCCGAAGCGGTTCGGCTCGTTGCGGTAGTCGTCCGTGGTGGCGTCCCACCGCGGGTCGAGCGAGCGCCAGTTGCGCGAGTCCTGGGTGGCGGAGAGGCCGTACCGCTTCTCCTTCGGGTCCGTCCCCGTGGCGCGGAAGTACTGGTTGAAGTTCTCCTCGCCCGACAGGACCGTGCCCCACGGCGTCGTGCCGCCCGCGCAGTTGTTGAGCGTGCCGAGGACGACGCGGCCGGTCGGGTCCGCCTTCGTCTTCAGCAGGTCGGAGCCGGCGGCAGGGCCGTCGACGGCGAACGTGGTGTCGAGGGTGATGCGTCGGTTGAGGCGCGCGCCCGGGACGTACGTCCACACATCGCCGCGCTTGCGGCGGGTCAGCTCGACGACGGACATGCCGTGCGCGGCCCACGCCGTACGGATCACGGTCTCCGGGTCGGTGCCGGGAGGGAACATGATGCCCTCGTTGGTGTACTCGTGGTTGCACACGAGCAGCGCGGTGGTGCCGGCGCGGTTGGTCTCGATGATGTCGAGGTAGTCGTTGTTGTAGCCGAACTGGCCGGCCTGCGCCTCGGGGGACTGGTCGGCGGGATCGAAGGTCGGCGCGCCCGCCAGGATCGGGTCGCCCCAGCGCAGGATGGTGTCCCAGCGGTAGCCGGCGGGGACGGTCACGTCGTCCACGGTCGCGCCGACCGGTGCGATGGGGCTGAACGGCAGCCGGCCCCCGGAGCCCGGGCCGCCGGCGCCGGGCCTGGCGCCGCCCGGGGCGGCCGCCGCCTGCGCCACCGGCAGGGCGGTCAGTGCCGCCACCGAGAGACCGGTGCCGACGACCGAGCGACGGCTCAGCACCGAGGCGGCGATGTCGCGGAAGTAGGAGGTCTCGGTCGTGTTGGGCACGGCCTGGAAGCAGGCGTCGCCGCAGCGCAGGTGGCACGTCACGGCGCTGCGGTTGCCGTGGGTCTGGCCGGCCATCGGCAGGAGGGTGCGGGTGGGGCTCGGGGTCGGGCTGTGCGGCATGGGGGGACTCCGGAGATCTGAGGTCGGACGGACAGGTCCGACTCTTCTCACCCGGGTGGCCCACCGAGGGACCGGCGGGTGGACGTCAGGTGAACGTCCGCCGGCCCCTCGGCGAAACGGCTGCGTGGGTCAGCGGCCGTGCGCCCTCCCGGTGCGTACGTCGACCCAGACCAGGCGGTGGTCGCTCGCCGGGAACGGGAACGTGCCCACCAGTCGCGTGAACAGCGGGTCGGACGACGTGAGCCAGTAGACGCCCGAGTCCTGCACCGCGAGGCGCTCGCTGGGCAGGACGTAGTCGGCGCGGAGGTTGCCGGGGTTGTTGGGCAGGGAGTCGGCGAAGTCGGCGGTGTCCTCGGCGGCCGGGCCGGTGTGGGTCAGGTTGGCGCCACCGTCGCGGGCGGCCGCCTCGACGGCGCCGGCCGACGTCGGGTGCGGGTCCTGTACCCGTGGGTGGTCGAGCAGCTGGAGGATCGCGTCGTCGTAGGAGTCGCCGTCGAACGGGTCGGCGTTCTGGTCGCCGGCGATGACGAAGTCCTGCCCGCGGCCGAGGCCGCCGGTGCCGCCCTCGTCGTCGTAGATGTAGGCCGCGGCGCGCCCGCCGCTCACGTAGTCGGCCCAGAAGCGGATCTCGTCGTGGTTGCGCCTGCCGTTGCGGTCCTCCGTGCCGTCGAAGGTGGGCGGCGTCGGGTGCGAGACGAGGAAGTGGACCGGCTTGCGGCCGGGGATCCGGATCGGCACGTCCCAGTGCGACTTCGACGAGAGTCGGAAGACGTCGAGCTCCGCGGGGGAGTACCAGTCCGCCGGCGCGGGCGTGGCCGGGTCGTCCGGGAGAACAGCGCCCGGCATGTCCTTCCAGAGGAAGTGCTGGAAGGTGCGGACGTCGTCGGTGGCAATGGGGTACTTGGAGTAGACGACCATGCCGTACTGGCCCGGGAAGAGGCCGAAGCCGAACGCGTCGTCGCCGCCGCCGACGGCCCCGTTGTTGTTGAGGTCGAACCCGCTCGGGACACCGGTGTTGCTGGGGGCGACGAAGTAGTAGGGGTAGTCGACGGGCGCGGCGCCGTTGTGCCCCACCTCGAGGTAGTTGTCGCGGAACAGCTCGGCGGCGCGGCCGTCCTCGACGTAGTCGAACTCGTTGACCAGCACGACGTCGGGGTTCGTGCGCTGGATGGTCTCGGCGACCGCTGCGGCCTGCGCGTTGCCGGGGGTGGAGAGGTCCGCGACGAGCTGTCCGGCGGCGTTGCGGTTGAGCGAGGCGTTGAAGGTCGCGAAGCGGACCTCGCCGGGCGTGCTGTGCTGTCCGATCTTTCCGTGCGGGCCGGCCGCGGCGGGTGCACTGAGGGGAGCCGTGAGGCCGGTGAGGGCGAGGGCCGCGACAGCGGCGAGGGCGAGGCGGGTGGGCCGAGTACGCATGGGAACACCTTCCGGGTGGGGGTCTCGCCAACCTACGACGGACGCCGCGGTCGGCGGAAGACAGCCGTCGCCGGGTTCGGCGAGGGGTCGCCGAGTGTTCGCCGGCGAGTCACGTGCGTAACAGTCCGGGCCCGTCCGGCGCTGTAGTGGTGAAGAGGCGTGGCGAGTCAGGCCACGCCGCTACCAGGAGGAACTCCATGTCTGTCTCCACCCGATTCTGCGGTCTCGCGGCCACCGCTGCGATCGCCTTCGCCGGCTTCGCGGTCGCTCCGTCGGCCACCGCCGACGACACCACCGAGACGGTGCCCTGCGCCTCGCAGCAGGCCAAGGTCGACAAGGCCGAGGAGGCCCTCGAGCGCGTGACCGCTGTCTTCGCGCGCCAGCAGGCCAAGGTCAAGAAGGCCAAGAAGGTCGTCGAGCAGGCCGAGGCCGGCCGTGAGAAGGCGCTCGCTCGCAAGGCCCTCTCCAAGGCCAAGGACGTCCGCGACGAGACCAAGGTGACCAAGCGCGCCCAGCAGCAGCGCCTGGCCAAGGCCGAGGAGCGCCTCGCCACGTGCGAGGCGGAGGAGGCGGCCACCACGCCGACCCCCACCCCGACGCCGACCACCACGGTCTGACACGGCTGACACGCACCGGGACCCCCCACGGCACTGCCGTGGGGGGTCCTGTCGTTCCCGGCGCCTGAGATGCTTGCGCCGTGATCCCCAGTCCCCGGCGTACGGTCATGCTCCTCGTCGGATGCCTCGTGCTCGGCACGGGGGTGGCGTTGCTGCTCGCGGCAGACCTGGGCTCCGACGGGTACTCGACGTTCGTCAACGGCCTGACCATCACGACCGGGGTCGACTTCTGGATCATGAACCTGGTCGTCGGCGTCGTGCTGGTGGCGCTCGCCGCGCTGCGGAAGGTCTACCCGGGCATCGGGACGGTGGTCCAGGTCGTGCTGGTCGGCGTGACGGTGTCCGTCGTGCTCGACCTGCTGGCGACGCCGGACGCGCTCGGGTGGCGACTGGCGCTGCTCGTCGCGGCGTTCCCGGTGCTGGCGGTCGGGATCGCGCTCTACCTCGGGAGCCACACCGGGGCGGGGCCCGCGGAGGCGGCTGCTCTCGCGTGGGACCCTCCGGTGCCGTTCAGGTGGAGCTACAGCCTGGTGCAGGGCGGGGGAGCGCTGGGCGGCTGGCTGCTCGGCGCAACCGTCGGCGTGGGGACGCTCGCGGTGATCCTGCTCCTCGGTCCCGCGGTGGACCTCGCGGCCCGCCTGATGTCGCTGGACCTCCACCAGGAGGCGGATCCCGTCGGGGAGCGGGCGTCCTAGCGTGCGGTCGCGCGGCCGCAGCACACTGCGCAAGGGCTGCGGTCCGCGCGACCCCGGGGGTGAGGGATCAGGCCGTGAGCTCGGCGCGGTCGCCAGAGCGGCTCGACCCGGACTGCGAGATCTCGATCTTGCGGGGCTTGGCCTTCTCCGCGACCGGCACGACCAGGCGCAGCACGCCGTCGGCGTACGCCGCCTCGATCCGGTCGAGGTCGAGGTTGTCGCCGAGCACGAGCTGGCGGCTGAAGGCGCCGCGGGGACGCTCGGACGCCAGCGGCTCCCAGTCGCCGTTGCGGGGGACCCGCTCAGCCCGCACGGTCAGCACGTTGCGCTCGACGTCGAGGTCGATGCTGTCGGCGCTGACGCCGGGCAGGTCGAACTCGATGACGAAGCGGTCGCCCTCGCGCCATGCGTCCATCGGCATGACCGCGGGGCGGTTGGTGGTGCCCATCAGCTGCTGGGTGAGCCGGTCGAGGTCACGGAACGGGTCGGTGGTTCGCAGCAGCATCGTGTCCTCCTGGATCTGTCGGGTGGACCTCTCCGGTCCACGACCTGTATTTGTGGTTACAGGTTTTTTATAGTCATTCGATGAGGCAGGATCAAGCCCCGACCCGAGAATTTTCCTGAGGACCCGAGGAGGACCCATGGCCGCCCGCGACCACGGTGTCTACGCCATCTCCGTGGCGGCCGCGATGGTGTCCATGGAGATCCAGAACCTCCGCGTCTACGAGCGGCGCGGCCTGCTCAGGCCGGACCGCACGGCCGGTGGGACGCGGCTCTACAGCGCCGACGACGTCGAACGACTCGAGCGGATCCGTGACCTGCTGGCCGACGGGCTCAACCTCGCCGGCATCGCGCGGGTGCTCGAGCTCGAGGACGAGGTCGTACGCCTCCGCGCCCGGCTGGACCGGGCCGCGGGCCGGGGGGCGGGGGAGCAGTCAGCCTGACGCGGGCGGGCTGGTCAGCACCCGCACCGCGAAGTCGGTGGTGAAGTCGTTGTCGAGGAAGCCGACCACCCGGGTGACCCGGTCGAGGTCGAGCGGCAGCAGACCGCGCGAGCCCGGCACGTCGGGGGTCAGGCCGAGGTCGAGGTCGTCACGTCCCGACATCATCTGCACGTTGAACTCGTAGCGCTCGCGCGCGCCCTCCGCGGACAGGCGGCGTACGACCGTGGCACCGACGCGACGTCCGCCGGTCTCGGCCGCCCAGTCGTCGAGGGCGGCGAGGAGGTTGCGGCCCTCCTCGTGGTCGATGTCGGCCCAGACGGCGTCCATCGACCCGGCGACGTCGAGCAGGATCGCCGCGGTCTTCTCCCCGATGCCCTGCACGCCGGGCAGGTTGTCGGAGGAGTCGCCGCGCAGCGCCGCGAAGGCGAGGTAGTTGGCCGGGCGGACGCCGTACATGTCGAACAGGCGGGCCGGGTTGAGCATCGGAGAACCGTGGATGCCGCCGTCGATGAGGCGCAGCACCCGGGTGTGGTGGCTGATGTGGGCGAAGGCGTCGCGGTCGGAGGTGATGATGACGCAGTCCCAGCCGTTGGCCGTCGCCCAGGTCGCTCCCGACGCGTTGACGTCGTCGGCCTCGAGCCCGGGCGGGGTGATGGTGGCGAGGCCGAGCGCGTCGAGCAGCGCAGCCGCCCGGTCGAGCTGGTCGACGAGCTCCGGGTCCTTCTCCGCGCGCCCGGCCTTGTAGTCGGGGTAGAGGTCGCGCCGCACCGACCCGGTGCGGTCGTCGAGGCCGAAGAGCACCGCGTCGGGGGCGAAGGAGTCGATCGACTCGAGGATCTGGCGCAGCATCCCGTGCAGCGCCCAGATGGGCCGGCCCTGCCGGTCGCGCAGGCCGGTGTGGGAGCGGGCGTGGTGGTTGCGGTGCAGCAGGGACGGGGCGTCGACGACGAGCAGCAGCCGGCGGGTGCGGGAAGGGTTCTGGGGCATGGCGATCAGCGCCAGCCTAGGGGCTGCTTCGTAGGGTCGGACCCGTCCGGTCGCAACACCACGAAGGAGAGAGACGTTGATCTTCATCACCGCCAGGTTCCAGGTCAGGCCCGAGCACGCGGACGACTGGCCCGAGATCTCGCGGGCCTTCACCGAGGCCACCCGCGCCGAGGAGGGGTGCCTGTGGTTCGAGTGGTCGCGCAGCCTCGACGACCCGCAGCAGTACGTCCTCGTCGAGGCGTTCCGCGACGGTGAGGCGGGCGGAGCGCACGTCGGCTCGGACCACTTCAAGGCCGCACAGGCCGAGCTGCCGCCCTACCTGGCCCGCACTCCCGACATCGTCAGCACCGAGGTCGACCAGGACGGCTGGAACGAGCTCGGCGAGATGCAGGTCGGCTGACCGGGGTCACCCGCCGGGCGCGATCCGGCGCACGTTGGTCCAGCCGGTCCAGCCGTTGTGCTCGAGGCGGCGCAGGATGCGGCGCGCGCCCGGCACCGAGTCCACGAACACCGCGTCGAGGAGGTCTGCCAGCTCGTCGGGGAGGTCGCCCTGGCCCCAGGCATCGTCGGGCACGGCCTCGAGCTCCGTGGTGAGCCGGTCTGCAACGGCGTCGAGCCGTGGGTCCTCGGCAGGCCACGTCACCACGTCGGCCAGCTCGCGGTACATCGCGAGCACCCCTGGGTCGTCGAGCTGCGCGTTCTTCGACGCCATGTAGGAGGGCATCTGGTCCGGCAGCTGGGCCGCGACAAGGATCCAGGCGTCGCGCTCGGCCTCGACCACCTGCTCCTCCACACCCACCTCCCGCAGTCGCTGCAGGTAGGCGACGGCCTCCGGCGGCAGGGCGAGGCTGTCGCCGGCTGCCAGCCGGGCGATCCGCCCGCGGTGCCGCTGGCGCTCACGGATCTCCGCGCGCAGGCGGCGGTCGACCTCCTCGACCGCCGCCGCGAAGGCCTCGTCGTCGGCGTCCAGCAACTCCTGCACCCGGGAGAGCGGTACGCCGGCCTCGGCGAGCGTACGGATCCGGATGAGCGCCACGACCGCGGCGGCGTCGTAGCTGCGGTAGCCGGAGTGGTCGCGGTCGGGCTCGGGGAGCAGGCCCTTCGCGTGGTAGTGCCGCACCGCGCGGACGGTCACCCCGGCGTACGCCGCGAGCTGGCTGATGGTCAGCACCGCTCACCCGCTCGTACGGCGACGGTAGGAGCGCATGGCCAGAGCGTAGGCCAGGACGAGCAGGCCGACGCACCACGCAAGCGCGGTCCAGACGTCGTCGCCGAGGGGCTGCTCGGCGTAGAGGTGACGGATGGTGTCGACGATCGAGGTGACCGGCTGGTGCTCGGCGAACCAGCGCACGGGGCCGGGCATGCCGTCGGTGGGCACGAAGGCAGAGCTCAGGAACGGCAGGAACAGCAGTGGGTAGGCGAACCCGCCGGCGCCGTCCGGTGACTTGGCGGCGAGGCCGGCGACCACGGCGAGCCAGGTCAGCGCCAGCGTGAAGAGGACCATGATCCCCAGCACGGCCAGCCACGCGACGGGCCCGGCGCCGGACCGGAAGCCCATCGCGACCGCGACCAGCACGACCAGGGCGAGCGAGACGAGGTTGGCCACCAGCGAGGTCAGGACGTGGGCCCACAGGACTGCGGAGCGCGCGATCGGCATCGAGCGGAGCCGGTCGAGGAAGCCGTTCTGGAGGTCGAGGAAGAGGCGGTAGGACGTGTACGCGACCCCGGACGCGACCGTGATGAGCAGGATGCCGGGCAGCAGGTACTCGACGTACGACACCTCGGGACCGGTGCCGGTGTCGATCGCGCTGCCGAAGACGTAGACGAAGAGCAGCAGCATGGCGATGGGGGTGATCGCCGTGGTGACGATCGTGTCGGGGCTGCGCAGGACGTGGCGCAGCGAGCGCCGGGTCAGCACGACGGTGTCGGTCACGACGGTGCTCACGACGCCCTCCCGACCACGGAGAGGAAGATCTCCTCGAGCGAGGGCTGCTTCTCGACGTACTCGACCCTCGCCGGCGGCAGCAGCGCCTTCAGCTCCTCGAGCGTGCCCTCGACGATGATGCGGCCGCCGTGGAGGATCGAGATCCGGTCGGCGAGCTGCTCGGCCTCCTCGAGGTGCTGCGTGGTGAGGAGGATGGTCGTCCCCTGGTCGGCGAGCTCGCGGACGGTCCGCCAGACCTCGAGGCGGGCCTCGGGGTCGAGGCCCGTCGTGGGCTCGTCGAGGAAGAGCACCGACGGGTCGCCGACCAGGCTCATCGCGATGTCGAGGCGGCGCCGCATGCCGCCGCTGTAGGTCGCCGCGCGCCGGTCCCCGGCCTCGGTCAGCCCGAAGCGGGCGAGCATGGTGTCGGCGATGGCTGCCGGGTCCGCGACGTGGCGGAGCTGGCCGACCAGCACGAGGTTCTCGTGCCCGGTGAGCACGTCGTCGACGGCGGTGAACTGCCCGGTCAGGCTGATCGCCTCGCGTACGCGGGCCGCCTCGGTGGCCACGTCGTGCCCGTCGACCGCGGCGCGACCGCCGTCGGCCCGCAGCAGGGTGGACAGGATCCTGATGGCGGTCGTCTTGCCGGCGCCGTTGGAGCCGAGGAGGGCGTGGACGGTGCCCGGCGCGACGGTCAGGTCGAGACCGCGCAGGACCTTGTGATCGCCGAAGGACTTGGCGAGGTCGACGACCTCGATCGCGGGTGGGGAGGTGGGTGTGGCTCTTGGTTCGGTGGTCATGCCTCGAGCGTGCAGCCTTGACGCTGCGTCAAGGTCAAGCGTTGGTCGTCGGTGGCCGCTCATACCCATGTGCAAGAAGTGTCCTTCGCCTCTGGCCGTGAGATCTGCGGCGGCGTGGACTGGCCGTGTCCGCTGAATCAGGGGGTGGTGTCGTGGTGACGCGACGAGGCGTGGCTGTCGCAGCGGCAGCATTGATGGTCGTGGCACTCGCCGGGTGCCAGGGCGCGTCGGACGAGGACAGAGGAACGGCAGCGGGCGGCGCGACGTCGGCTCCCGGGACGCCGACCGAGACGTGGGACCTGGTCGTGCTTGCGGATTCCTCGGGGTGGGGACTCGCGGATGCCTGGGCCGAGCTGATCCGGCGCGACGAGGGTGTGGAGGTCGAGGTCCATGACTTCGCCGTCGGCATGCAGTCGGGCAGCATCCTGCTGGAGCACCTCAGGACCGAGGGCGACCCGCAACGCGAGGCTGTGCGGGAGGCGGAGGTCATCTCGGTCTGGGGAGGTCCGAGCGGTCTGGTGTGGGAGAGCGACATCAACGACTGCTACATCTACCCCGACGGGACGCGGCCACCGACACGGACCGGCAGACGGGACATGGCGGCCTACGAGCAGCTGTGGCGAGACATCTTGTCCGAGATCAGCTACGTCAGGAACGGCCGGCCCAGCGCGCTGCGCACCCGCGACCTCTACATCCCCGTGATGTCGAACTACGTCGCGGCCGGCACCGCTGAAGCCTGCGTCAGGGGTTTCGCGACCGTGACCGACATCGTGCGCGACGTGACGAGGCAGGCGGGCGGCACCTTCGTCGCGGTCAATCGGGCGTTCAACGGCCCGGACGGCATGCAGGACCCCAGGGAGCGTGGCATGTTCGAGGACCTGGAGCACCTGAGCGACAAGGGGATCGCCCTGATGGCCCGCCTGCACCACGAAGCGGGCTACGCCGAGCTCACCGGGGAGTGACCTGCCCAGCTCAGGGACGCAGCAGCACCTTGCCGCGCCGCCCGGGCTCACCGTTGGCACGCGCCGCGTCGGCGATCTCGTCGAGGCCGTAGACCCTCTCGACGGGGAGGGTCAGGGCCCCGGAGCCGATGCCCGTGACGAGCTCGCCCATGAGTGCGGCGCGCTTCTCGCGTGACATCGCGGCGAACACCTTGCTGCCCCAGAAGCCCTTGATCGAGACCTGCTTGAAGATCACGTCGCCCGACGAGATCTCCAGCGTGGGGGAGGCCATCGCGCCGAAGACGACGAGCACGCCGTCGTCGGCGAGCAGCGACACCACGTCACCCGCGGCGCTGCCGCCGACGGAGTCGACGCCCGCGACGATCGGGGCGTCGCCCACGATCTCGCGCACGCGGTCGCGCCAGCCGTCGTCGTCGGTCGCGACGACCCGCTCGATGCCCTGCTCGCGCAGCTCCTCGACGCCGTCCGCGCGGCGGACGAGCCCCAGGACGTGGACGCCGCGGGCGGCGGCGAGCTGGGCGACGAGGCGGCCGACAGCACCGTTGGCGGCGTTCTGGACGATCCAGTCACCCTCCGACACCTCGAGGAAGTCGAGCAGCGCGATCGCGCTGAACGGCATCGACACCAGCTGGGACGCCGCCTCGTCGCTCACCTGGTCGGGCACCGGCACGAGCCCCGCGGCGGGGGCCACGATGAGCTCGGCCCACGCGCCGAAGCTGCCGCCGGTCGCGACCCGCTGGCCCACCGTCAGCCCGTCCAGTCCCTCGCCCAGGGCCTCGACCACGCCGACCGCCTCGGTGCCCGCGCGCGCCGGCATCTCGGGCTTGAAGCCGTAGCTGCCGCGCACGGTCCACAGGTCGTGGTTGTGGATGGGGGAGAGCAGCACCCGGACGAGCACCTCGCCCGGACCGGGCTGCGGGTCGGGGACCTCCTGGACCGAGAGGACCTCGGCCGGGTCGCCGAACCGGGGCTGGACGAGTGCGCGCATGACAGGACCTTCCGACGGGGATTCACGTACGTCCGGCCCAACGGGGCGCGGACGCCCACTATGCCCGTGCGCCAGGAGATGAGGGTGAGGTCACGCCGGGCACACTGGTCGACATGACACAGCGCGGCGTCTCCGACGTGGACCGACGGCTCGAGTCGGCCATCCTCGACCTGCTCGCCCAGCGCGCCCGTACGGCCACCATCTGCCCGTCCGATGCTGCCCGCGCGGTGGGCGACGAGGACTCCTGGCGCGACCTGATGGAGCCGGCCCGGCGGGCGGCCCGCCGCCTCGTCGACCGCGGGGAGGTCGAGATCACCCAGGCCGGCCACGTGGTGGACCCCTCGACCGCGAAGGGTCCGATCCGCATCCGGCGGGCCTGACCCGTCACTCCTCGAACAGCCGGTCCTCGGCCTCCGCCGAAGTGACCTCCAGCCTCAGGGCCAGCACCTTCTCGGGAGGGAGCCCGAGCCGGGCGAGGAGGACCTGCACCTGCGGCCGCACCCAGGCGTACGACTCCACCGCCACCCGGCCCGCCTCGGTGGCCGTCCGGATCCAGACCACGGGCGTGCCCGCGCGGTCGGGCAGCCAGTGCGCCCCCAGCACGCCGGCGGGACCGAGCGAGGCGACGATCGGCAGCATCGCCGCGTCGGCCGCCCGGCGCTCCTGGTCCTCCGTCACGTGGCCACGCCGGTCCGCCTACGTGCCGCAGAAGGTCTGGTAGCCGGCGAAGGAGTCGGGCGCCGGCGCGGCGTAGCGCTCCAGGTCGGGGCGCTCGTCGTAGGGCGCGGAGACGACTGCGAGCAACCGGTCGAAGGGCTCGAGGTCGCCGGCGGTCGCCGCGTCGAGCGCCTCCTCCACGAGGTGGTTGCGGGGGACGTACGCCGGGTTGACCCGGTCCATCGCGGCCGGGTCGGGACCCACGGCCAGCCAGCGCTCCGCCCACGCGTCGAAGCCGGCGAGGTCGAGGAACATCCCGCGCGCCGGCTCGGCGTCGCCGCGGGCAGCCGCGCCGAGGCTGCGGAAGAACGACGTGTGGTCGACGTGGTCGGCCTGCACCAGGGCGAGGAGGTCCGCGACGAGCGCGGACGCCACCGGTTCGTCGAGCCCCTCGGGGAGCCCGAGCTTGGCGCGCATCCCGGCCGACCACGCGGCGGAGTAGCGCTCGCGGAAGGCGCCGAGCGACTCGACCGCCAGCGCCACGGCGGCCTCCTGGTCGTCGGCGAGCAGGGGGAGAAGCGCCTCGGCGAAGCGCGCCAGGTTCCACTCGGCGACGACCGGCTGGTTGCCGTACGCGTAGCGCCCGCCGGTGTCGATGGAGCTGTAGACGGTGGCGGGGTCGAACGCGTCCATGAAGGCGCACGGGCCGTAGTCGATGGTCTCGCCCGAGATCGTCATGTTGTCGGTGTTCATCACGCCGTGGACGAAGCCGACGAGCATCCACTGCGCCACCAGCCCGGCCTGGACGGCGACGACGGCCTCGAAGAGGGCGAGGGCGGTGTTGTCCGCCTCGGCCGCCTGAGGGTGGTGGCGGGCGATCGCGTGGTCGGCGAGGCGGCGCAGCAGGTCGAGGTCGTCGGTGGCGCGGGCGTACTGGAAGCTGCCGACGCGCAGGTGGCTGCTCGCGACGCGCGCCAGCACCGCGCCCGGCAGCAGGGTCTCGCGCTGCACGGAACGGCCGGTGGCGACGACCGCGAGGCTGCGGGTGGTCGGGATGCCGAGGGCGTGCATCGCCTCGCTGACGAGGTGCTCGCGCAGCATCGGGCCGACCACGGCGAGCCCGTCACCGCCGCGTGAGAACGGCGTACGGCCGGAGCCCTTGAGGTGCAGGTCGCGCACCCGGCCCGACGGGTCCACGAGCTCGCCAACCAGGAGGGCGCGCCCGTCGCCGAGCCGCGGCGAGTAGCCGCCGAACTGGTGCCCGGCGTACGCCTGTGCGACCGGGGTCGCGCCTTCCGGAGGCCGGGTGCCGGTCAGCAGGCCGAGGCCGTCGCCGCGCAGCCAGGCGGCGTCGAGGCCGAGCTCGTCGGCGAGCGGCTCGTTGAGGACGAGCAGCCGGGGCTCGGGGGTGTCCACGGCCTGCCACGGCAGGGCCAGCTCGGGGAGCTCGCGGGCGAAGCGGCCGTCCAGTGCGAGGGTCGAGGTGGGGGCGGGGGTCACCCTGTCGACGATACGCGGCGGGCGGCTGCCGGTCGGCTGCCCGCCGCGTCCGTTCAGCTGCCGCCGGCGGGGAGTGCCTCGAGCATGATGTCGGGGTTGTCGCGCGCGGTGACCTGGGCGCGCCACTGGTCGACGAAGAGGGCCAGGCGGGTGCCGTCGCTGCGCTCGAGCACCTCGACGCCGCGCTTGCCCGCCAGGGCGGCGGCGCCGGCCGCGTCGGTGCGGCGGGCGACCTGGTAGTCGAGGCGGGAGAACCGGATGGGGGAGTTGAACTCGTTGGTCATCCGGTCCTCGACGACCTCGAACTGCATCGGGCCGACGGCCGCGAGCACGGGGTTCTGGTCGCCGCGCAGGTCCGAGCGCAGCACCTGCACCACGCCCTCCTGGTCGAGCTGCTCGATGCCGCGGCGGAACTGCTTGTAACGACTGATGTCGCCGGCGCTGGCGGTGACGAAGTGCTCGGGCGCGAAGCTCGGGACCGGCGGGTACTCGATCGCGTCGCCGACGTAGACGGTGTCGCCCACGCGCAGGGCCTGGGCGTTGACGAAGCCGATGATGTCGCCGGGCTCGGCGCTCTCGACGGCGGCGGTGTCGCGGCCGAAGACCGACTGGGCGAACTTCGTCGCGAACGGGCGCCCGCTGCCGGCGTGGGTCACCACCATGCCGCGCTCGAAGGTCCCCGACACGACACGGGCATAGGCCAGACGGTCGCGGTGGGCGTTGTTCATGCCCGACTGGACCTTGAAGACGAACGCGCTGAAGTCGTCCTCGACCTTGCGCACGGACCCGTCGACGCCCTCGGTCGGGCTGGGGTCCGGCGCGATGTCGAGGAGCAGGTCGAGGAGCTGGGCGACCCCGAAGTTCTGCAGCGCGGAGGCGAACATGACCGGGGTGGTCTCGCCGGCCAGGAAGCGGTCCTGGTCGTGGTCGGCCTCGTCGAGCTCGAGCAGCTCGTGCTCCTCGACCGCGGTGGCCCACGCGAGGGCGTCGGCCTCCTCGACCTCGTCGGGTGCCATCCGGCGCTCGGGTGCCCGGGTGGCGCCGCCGGCGGTGCGGGTGTACTTCACGAACTCGCCGGTGCGCCGGTCGATCACGCCGCGGAAGTCGCCGGCCTCGCCCACGGGCCAGGTCAGGGGAGTGGGCCGCAGCCTGATCTTCTCCTGGATGAGGTCCATCAGCTCGAGGGCCGACAGGCCGGGCCGGTCCCACTTGTTGATGACGGTCATGACCGGGATGCCACGCAGCGCGCAGACCTTGAACAGCTTGAGGGTCTGCGGCTCGAGCCCCTTGCCGGCGTCGACCAGCATGACCGCGGAGTCGACCGCGGACAGCACGCGGTAGGTGTCCTCGGAGAAGTCGCTGTGGCCGGGGGTGTCGACGAGGTTGATCACGTGGTCGCGGTAGACGAACTGCAGCGCCGCGGACGTGATCGAGATGCCGCGGGCCTTCTCCATCGCCATCCAGTCGGACACCGTCGCGCGCCGGTCGCCCTTGCCGTGGACGGCCCCGGCCTCGGTGATCACCCGCGCGTGCAGCGCGAGGGCCTCGGTGAGGGTGGACTTGCCCGCGTCGGGGTGGCTGATGACGGCGAACGTACGGCGGGGGCGGGTGTCGGGCACCGCGTGAATCTACCCGCCCTGGCGCGCCAGCGCCGCGTCGACGGCGCGGGGGGAGAGCACGGAGTCGAGGGCCAGGCGTACGCAGCCGACCAGCCCGGCGCGGTCGCCGTACGCCGCAGGCACGACCTGCAGGTCGCGGCCGGCGAGCGCGGTGGTGGCGCTGAAGACGCCCTCGCGCAGCCCGGCGGAGAACGTGTCGAAGGCTCCCGCCATGTCGCCGCCGACGACGACGGCGCGCGGGTTGAGGACGGTGACCGTCGCGGCGAGGGCCTCGCCGATGTGGCGGCCCGACTCGCGTACGACCGACCGCGCGCGGCCGTTGCCGCGACCGGCGGCGGCGACCAGGTCGCGCACGTGGTGGACGTCCTCGCCCTCGGCGCGGAGCCGCTCCACCAGGGCCCACCCGCTCGCCACGGTCTCCAGGCACCCGGTCTCGCCGCACCGGCAGCGGAGCCGGGCGGCCGCGGGGACCTTGACGTGCCCGAGCTGGCCGGCCGCGTTGCGGTGCCCGCGGACCAGCCGGCCGTCGGCGACGAGGGCGAGCCCGATCCCGGTCGAGGCCTTGAGCACGAGCGCCTCGTCGTGCTCGTGCACCGTCGGCTCCGCGTCGGCGCCCGCCAGGGGCATCTGCGAGAGCGCCATCACGCGCATGTCGTTGTCGAGCGTCAGGGGCGCCGCGGTCACCTGGGCCAGCCAGGGTGCGAGCGGCACGCCGTCCCAGCCGGTCAGTGCAGGCGAGTCGACGCTCATCGCCCGGGCCGGGTCGACGGTGCCGGCCAGCGACATCCCGACGCCGCGGACGTCGTCGCCCCCGCGTCCGAGGTCGCTGAGCATCTGCTCCAGCCGCGCGACGACCAGTGGCATCAGGACGTCCGGTCCCTGCCCGGTCTCCCGGTCGAGGCTGGCCGAGGCCAGCTCGGCGCCGTCGAGCGAGCACACCGACAGCTGCGAGCGACTGCGGCCCACCGCGACGGCCAGGACGAGACCGGCGTCGCGGTTGAGAACGAGGGTGGTGGCGGGCCGTCCTCCGGTGGCGGACTCCTCCTCGCCCTCGAGCACCAGGCCGGCGTCCGCCAGCGCCGAGAGCCGCGCGTTGACGGCCGTCCGGGACAGGCCGGTGGCCCGTCCCAGCGCGCCGCGGGTCGCGGCCTGGCCGGAGCGGATCAGGGCGAGGACCTCGCCGGCCGTGGCGGCTGGACTGGTGGGGGGAGCAGCCGGCGCGGGAGTGGTCGTCATGGTGCGGCGATTGTGGCATTCCCAAATATGTCTTGAAAAGACGTAAGTTCCGTTGCACAGAGACCGAAGCATCCGTACGGTGGTGCGCCATGGACCCGCTCACCCCGGTCGACCCCTGCGACTTCACCGTCTTCGGCGGCACCGGCGACCTCGCGCTGCGCAAGCTGCTGCCCGCGCTCTACCTCCGCGACCGCGACGGCCAGCTGCCCGACGGCTTCCGCGTCATCGGCGTCTCGCGCGCCGAGGTGGACGACGACGGCTACCGCGCCCTCGTGGCGGACGCGCTCCGCGAGCACGTCGCCGCACCCGACCTCGACCCGCCCGTGATCGAGCGGCTGCTCGCCCGGCTCCACCACGTCACGCTCGACATCGAGGACGTGGCCGCCTGGCACCAGCTCCACGACCGGCTCAAGGACGGCGCCGCCTCCGACGACGTGACCCGGGTGTTCTACCTCGCGGTGGCTCCCGGCCTGTTCGGCACCATCTGCGAGCACCTCGACGAGGCCGGGCTGGTCACCGAGCGCTCCCGCGTCGTGCTGGAGAAGCCGATGGGCAGCGACCTCGCCACCGCGCAGCAGGTCAACGCCGCGGTCGGCCGCGTCTTCGACGAGTCGAGCATCTTCCGCATCGACCACTACCTCGGCAAGGAGAGCGTGCAGAACCTCCTGGTCACCCGGTTCGCCAACACGTTCCTCGAGCCGCTGTGGAACAGCCGCTGGGTCGACCACGTGCAGATCACCGTGTCGGAGTCGATCGGCGTCGGCGAGCGCGGCTCCTACTACGACCGGTCCGGCGCGCTGCGCGACATGGTGCAGAACCACCTCCTGCAGCTGCTGTGCCTGGTGGCGATGGAGCCCCCGACGTACGTCGACCGCGAGACGGTGCGCGACGAGAAGCTCAAGGTGCTCCAGGCGCTGCGGCCGATGACCCCCGAGCTCGTCGACCGCGACACCGTCGCCGGCCAGTACGCCGCCGGGCTCTGCGAGGGCCGCCCCGCGACGTCGTACGCCGACGAGGTCGGCCACGTCAGCAGCACCGAGACGTTCGTGGCCCTCAAGACCGAGGTGCAGAACTGGCGCTGGGCGGGCGTTCCGTTCTACCTGCGCACCGGCAAGCGGATGCCCGAGCGGGTCTCGGAGATCGTGGTGGTCTTCAAGGAGCCGCCGCACGCGATGTTCCCGCACAGCGAGGGCCCGACCGAGGCCAACCGGCTGCACATCCGCGTCCAGCCCGACGAGGGCATGCGCCTGCACATGACGGCCAAGGAGCCCGGCCCCGGTGGCATCCGCCTGCGGCCGGTGTCGCTCGACCTCAGCTATGCGGCCGCCTTCGGCACCCGCTCGCCCGACGCGTACGAGCGCCTGCTGATGGACGTCGTGCGGGGCAACACCACCCTGTTCATGCGCCGCGACGAGGTCGAGGCGGCGTGGACGTGGGTGGCCCCCATCCTCGAGCGCTGGTCCCAGCCCTCGCACCGCCCCCGGAAGTACCCGGCCGGCACGCACGGTCCCGTTGCCGCCGTCACGCTCCTCGAGCGCGACGGCCGATCCTGGCAGGAGACAGAATGACCACGCCCCGCAACAAGCCCAGCAAGCCCGGCATCCACCCGGTGGTCGCCGAGGTGACCGAGCGCATCACCCGGCGCAGCGCCGCCACCCGCACGGCCTACCTCGCCCGCACCGACGCGGCGATCGACAAGGGCACCGCGCGCGGCAGGCTCGCCTGCGCCAACCTCGCCCACGGCTTCGCCGCCGCCGAGGAGCCGGTGAAGTCCGGCCTGCGGTCCGGTCGCAAGCCCAACGTCGCGATCGTGTCGGCCTACAACGACATGCTCTCGGCGCACCAGCCCTTCCGCGACGTGCCCGAGGTGCTGAAGAAGTCGATCATCCGCGCCGGTGGCCTGGCGCAGTTCGCCGGCGGCGTGCCCGCGATGTGCGACGGCATCACCCAGGGCCGCGCCGGCATGGAGCTCTCGCTCTTCAGCCGCGACCTGATCGCCATGTCGACGGCCGTCGCGCTCTCGCACGACATGTTCGACGCCGCGATGATGCTCGGCGTCTGCGACAAGATCGTCCCCGGCCTGCTGATCGGGGCCCTGTCCTTCGGTCACCTGCCGACCGTCTTCGTGCCGGCCGGCCCGATGCCCTCGGGCCTGCCCAACGCGGAGAAGGCGCGGGTCCGCCAGCTCTACGCCGAGGGCAAGGTCGGGCGCGAGGAGCTCCTCGAGGCCGAGTCGCAGTCCTACCACTCGGCCGGGACCTGCACGTTCTACGGCACGGCCAACAGCAACCAGATGCTGATGGAGGTCATGGGCCTGCACCTGCCCGACGCGACCTTCGCCAACCCCGGTACGCCGCTGCGCGCGGCACTGACGCGCGCGGCGGGGGAGCGTACGGTCGCCATCACCGCGGCCGGCGGGGAGCCGACTCCGGTCGGCCACCTCGTCGACGAGAAGGCCGTCGTCAACGCGTGCGTCGCGCTGCTCGCCACGGGCGGCTCGACCAACCACACGATGCACCTGGTCGCGATCGCCGCGGCCGCCGGCATCACGCTGACGTGGGACGACCTCTCCGACCTGTCGGCCGCCGTCCCGCTGCTGACCCGGATCTATCCCAACGGCTCGGCCGACATCAACCACTTCGTCGCCGCGGGCGGCACGCCGTTCCTCGTCCACACGCTGCTCAAGCACGGCTACCTCCACGACGACGTGCTCACGGTCTCGGGACGCGGGCTGTGGCGGCACACCCGCGAGGCCAGGCTCGACGGCGCCGGCGACAAGGCCGGGATCGTGTGGGAGGAGGGGCCGAAGTCGTCGCTCGACACCGACGTCCTCCGCTCGGCCGACGACCCCTTCGCGCCCGACGGCGGCCTCCGCATGCTGTCCGGTCGCCTCGGCCGCGCCGTGGTCAAGACCTCGGCGGTCAAGCCCGAGCACCGCGTCGTCACCGCGCCGGCGATGGTCTTCGACGACCAGGCCGACTTCCTCGCCGCCTTCGCCGAGGGTCGCCTCGACGGTCGGGACCTCGTGGCCGTGGTCCGCTACCAGGGCCCCGCCGCCAACGGCATGCCCGAGCTGCACAAGCTGATGCCCGCCCTCGGCGTGCTGCAGGACCGCGGCCAGCGGGTCGCGGTGGTCACCGACGGACGCATGTCCGGTGCCTCCGGCAAGGTGCCCGCCGCCATCCACGTGACGCCGGAGGCCGCGCTCGGCGGTCCGCTGGCCCGGGTGCGCGACGGCGACCTGGTCACCGTCAACGTCGAGGCGGGGGTCCTCGAGGTCGAGCTCGCCGACGCCGAGTTCGAGCGTCGCGAGGCCACCGGCCGGGCGCCGCACGACGTCGAGTGGGCCGGCACCGGGCGCGAGCTGTTCTCCGGCTTCCGCGCCATCGTCGGCACCGCCGAGACCGGCGCCAGCGTCATCCGTCCCCTGCCCGCCCCCACCGAGGAGGCCCCCGTTGTCCAGCCTGTCTGAGCTCCCTTCGCGCACCGTGCCCTCGTCCTTGCTCTCTCTCGTCCCGGTGGTCCCGGTTGTCGTGCTCGACGACCTCGCCCACGCCGTACCGGTGGCGCGCGCGCTCGTCGCCGGCGGCCTGCCGGTCATCGAGCTGACCCTGCGCACCCCTGTCGCCCTCGACGCGATCGCGGCGATCGCGGCCGAGGTCCCCGAGATCCTCGTCGGCGCCGGCACGATCACCTCACCCGAGCTGGTGGCGCGGGCCGTCGACGCGGGCGCGCAGTTCCTGGTCTCGCCGGGCACGACCCCGGCGCTGCTCCGTGAGCTGGCCGGCTCGGGCGTCCCGTTCCTCCCGGGCACCGCCACGGTCTCCGAGGCGATGGCCGTGCTCGAGGCGGGCTTCTCGGAGATGAAGTTCTTCCCCGCCGAGGCCTCGGGCGGCGCGGCCTACCTGAAGTCGCTCTCCTCGCCGCTGCCGGCCGCCCGGTTCTGCCCGACGGGTGGCATCACCGCGGCCTCGGCGCCGGCGTACCTCTCCCTCCCCAACGTCGGCTGCGTCGGCGGGTCCTGGCTCACCCCGGCCGACGCGCTCGCCGCCGGTGACTGGGACCGCGTCACCACGCTGGCGCGGGAGGCCGCGGCGCTCGGAGGCTGATCCGACAACCAACCGGAGGACGGTGGCGTCACAGTGGCATGCTTCCCCGATCGCTCCTCCTCCGCGCGGCGACCGCGCTCGTCCTTCCGGCCTCCCTGCTCGCATGGTCGGGGACGGCGACCGGTGAGGTCACCGCGTCGGCCGAGGTCGCCGAGGAGGCGCCGGCGAGCGTCTCGGTGCGCACCGCCCGGCGCCAGCGGATCCGCCTGGAGGCGCTGCCGCAGCTCGTGCAGCCCGGTGGTCGGGTCGCCAGCCCGGACGCGGCGCGTACGGCCGTGACGGCCACCCTGCGGCCGGTCATCCCGGGTCGGCGGGTGCAGCTGCAGGTGCGTGAGGACCACGGCGCCGACCTGCCCGCGACCTGGCGCGCGGTCGCGGTCACCCGGCAGGACCGCTGGGGCCGGGCGCAGTTCGCGACCGCCCCCTCCGAGGGCCGCGAGGCACTGACCTACCGCGTCAAGGCGATGGCCTCGGGGCGCACCCGGCCGGTGAAGAGCGCCCCGGTCAGCACCGCGCGCTGGCTGCGACCGACGTGGACCGACGAGTTCTCCGGCTCCCACCTCGGACCGACGTGGAACCACCGCGGCCGCGACTACGCGCCCACGAGCCGACGCTCGTGCGCCAAGGGCGACCCGAGGGCGGTCAGCGTCAGCGGTGGGGCGGTGCGGTTGAGCGTCATCAAGGACCCCGACGCCACCAAGCGTTGCCGCATCCGGAGCCGCGACGCGCGTCCCGGCCGCTTCGCGTACCGGCTCAACGGGCACATCGGCACCGAGGGAGCCTTCTCGTTCCGCTACGGCATCGCTGCGGCACGGGTGAAGTTCCACCGGCTGCGTGGGCAGCACGGCGCCTTCTGGATGCAGCCCGTCGACGGGATGTACCCCGGTGCGGCCGGCAACGAGATCGACGTCGTCGAGTACTTCGGCGACCGCCACCCCCAGGGCGGGCTGGCGTCCTTCATGCACCGCTACGAGGGCAAGCGCCGCATCCCCTCCGGCGGCTGGATCCCCAACTCGCGCTCGTTCCTCAGCGGCCGCCACGACGGCTGGTCGAAGAACTACCACGTCTTCTCCGTGGAGTGGACGCCCCGGCAACTCGTCTTCCGCATCGACGGCAAGGAGACCGGCCGGCTGCGCGGCAAGATCTCCGCGGTGCGCCAGTTCCCGATCCTCAGCCTGCTCGCGGCCGACTACGAGATCCCGAAGATCGGCGAGCGCCGCCTGCCCCAGCACATGTACGTCGACTGGGTGCGGGTGTGGGAGACGGGGGACGACCGCAGCTGAGGGCGAGGTCGAAGGACTCTGGTGCCGCGCTGTCGCCGTGGCGAGACTCGGAGTGTGGGCTGTGGCCCCGCGCGTGGGCCGGTCCCGAAGGAGTGAACCGAGGTGTCCAGGAGCGATGTGACCATCGGTGGCGGGCGGAGGCGCTCGAGCAGGCGGGGCGGAGGTGCACGAAGGCTCGGCGCGCTGATGGCTCTCTTCCTCGCCACGCTGCTGGTGGCTGCTTTGGCCGCGATCCCGGTGGGCCTGCCCGCGCAGGCGACGGCGACGGCGACGGAAGCCTCGGGCGTCACCGATCTTTCCGCAGCCGGCCAGAATGCCTACTACCCGCAGGTTGCGGTCGACGCCGACGGCATCGTCACCGCTGTCTGGCAACGTTTCAACGGAGCCCACTCCGTCGTTCAAGCCACCAGCCGATCTCCCGGGGGCAGGTGGAGCACTCCAGTAGATGTCTCAACTCCCGGTCAGGACGCCGATTCGCAGCGCGTCGCCGCCGCTGGCGGCACTGCCGCCGTCGTCTGGCAGCGCTTCGACGGCGCCCACTACACAGTCCAGGGCACCATGCGCAGCACCGGCGGCACATGGACCACCCCAGCTGACCTGTCGAGCCCCAGTTCGTACCCCCGTTCCCCCCAAGTCGCTGTCGCCGCAGACGGAACGACCACAGCCGTCTGGCATGACTACGACGGGACAAACTCGAGCGCAATGGCGGCCACCCGCAGCCCCGGCGGAGCTTGGACCGCACCCATCGAGGTGTCCACCCTGATGGACGCGTACGCCAGTTCACCTCAGGTCGCATCAGCTCCGGCCGGCACCACGTCCGTTGTCTGGCATCAGCACAGCGAAGCCGGATGGATCGTCCAAGCGGCCGTCCGCAGCCCCGGCGGCGCGTGGACCGCCCCCACCGACTTGTCCACACCGAGTAGGTACGCCCAGTCGCCTCAGGTCGCCGTCGCCGCCGACGGCACCGCCATCGCAATCTGGGCGCAGTACGTCGAGTCCAACACGGTCGTACAGACGGCCACCCACATCCCCGGCGGCGCCTGGACCACACCCACCGACCACCACGCTGTTGGACTGGCCCACTACTCGCCACACCTCGCTGTCGCCGCCGACGGCTCGGCGACCGCCGTCTGGACTCGTTCCGACGGGCTATATGCGGAGACAGTCCAGGCGGTCAACCGCGAGCCAGGGGGCGTCTGGACTGCACCCACCGACCTGTCCGACCCCGCTGGAAAGGCTTGGTACCCGCGGGTCGCGGCTGCCCACGGCACCGCGACCGCCGTCTGGACTCGCTGGAATGGAAGCAACTTCGTCCTCAGGGCCGCTACGCGTGGCCCGAGCGACTCTTGGACCAGACTCACCGACCTGTCCGCCCCGGGCCAGGACGCGTGGTTCCCCCAGGTTGCTGTTGCCAGCGACGGCACCACCACCGCCGTGTGGGTGCGTTTCGACGGCTCCAATTGGATCATCCAAGGCCGGGTGATCGACCACGACAGCCCCGCTCTCGACATCGTCAGGATCCCCGATACCGGAAGGATCGACCAGCTGCTGCTGTTCGAGGCCATCGCCGTCGACTTGTCGAACCCGACCACCCTCACCTGGACCTTGGGCGACGGGACCACCCGAGCCGGCACCTCGGTCACCCACGCGTACACGTCGGTGGGCACCTACACCGTCGGCGTCACCGCCACCGACGCCCTCGGCAACGCCACCACGAGGACCGCCGGCACCGTGACCATCACGCGTCCGGTGCCCCAGATCACCCGCTTCAAGCTGACCAGGACCACGATCTCGACGAGCCATCGCCCCCGTGCCACCCGCGCTGTCATCACGCTCACCGACCCGGCCAAGATCGTCCTGACCTTCAAGAAGAAGGGCACTCGTGCCAAGCGCACAGCCTTCCGACTCGACGCCGGCACCACCCGGGTCAGGCTCACCGCGCGGCTGAGCAGGACCACGCGGCTCATGCCGGGCACCTACAAGGTCACGGCCGCGACCAACAAGGCCGGCGCGAGCACACCACGCACGACACGACTGCGTGTGGTCCGCTGAGTCCGGAAGCCGGCGCCCCCCATGACGCACCGCTACGACGTCATGGCGAACGGCCGTCAGGGCGACCGCTCCTCATGACGTCCGCGTCGGAGCCTCAGCCCCGCCCGCGCAACCCCCGGTAGAGGTCGATCTCGCTGCGCAGTCGGTGGGGGAGCGGCACCCCGGCCGCGGCGAGGGCACCCGCGTACGCGTCGAGCGCGTCGAGCAGCGCCTGGCGCAGCGGCAGCTGCTCGGCAAGGCGCTTGTCGTGCCGTGCGGTCTCGAGACGAGCGCGCGCCGAGTGCACCTCGTCCAGCAGCACCGTGAGGTGCTCGTGCCGACCCGGATCCGAACGTCGTCCTGCGTACACCTGGCCATCCGACCTCGTCCAGCAGGCCGGGGCGGGGGTGCACCAGCGTCGTGGACCCTCCCAATCTATCCGGTACGCACAGCCGAGGTGCTGGAAACGGGCCCAGGCAGTGTCGGGACGACGGGCAGCGCCGCCGTACGCAGGCGCCGCTGCTGGGTGGTCATCAGCGCGGCGGCGAGCACCGTGGCACCCACCGTGACGGCGAACGCCGCGGTGGCACCGGACTCGTCGGCCAGGCGTCCGGCGAGGCTGGAGCCCAGCGCATAGCCCAGGCCCGTGGCGCTCGCCAGCGTCGTCATCGCCGCACCGACGCGGGCCGGTGGCACCACGCGCTCGGCGAGCGAGAACACGGCGATCATGTAGGGCGCTACCGCGACGCCGAGGACCAGCACCGTCACGGTCGTGGTCGCGAGCGAGTCGACGACGAGCAGCGGCAGCGACAGGGCGAGCAGCGCCCACGCCGCCACCAGCGCGCGCCGCTCGTGGCCGATCCGCTCGGGCACGTACGCCGTGGCGAGGCCGGCGATCGCGCTGCCGACGCCGAGGGTGGCGTGCACCAGGCCGGCGGTGCCCGGCGTGCCGGCATCGGTGGCGAGGACGGTCGCGCCGGTCTGGGTCGCGCCGAAGAGCATGCCGATCGAGACCTGCGCGCCGACCAGCACCACGAACGCCGCGCCCAGCAGCCGGCCGGAGCCGGCGGGCCGCTCGGCGGCGTGGGTGAGACGGGCCGAGGGGTCGAGCGCGAAGGCGGACCCGAACACCGCGAGCAGCACGGCCGCGAGCAGCATCGCCCCGCCGGGCGAGAAGGCCGCGACGGAGAGGCCGACGAGTGCGGGGCCGATGGCGAAGGAGGCTTCGTCGGCCGCGCCCTCGTAGGAGAACGCGGCGTCGACGAGGCGCCGCTGGTGCACGCCGGTCGTCCGGGTCATCGGTCGCCACCTGACCCGGGCGAGCGGGCCGACCTGCGGGAGGAACAGGCCGGTGGCCGCGGCGGTGAGGACCACGGTCGTCGGCGCGGCGTCGCCGCCGACGATCGCGACGAGCAGGGCCAGTCCGGTGGCGCCCAGCAGCGACTGGACCAGGACGACGGGGCGCTGGCCGACACGGTCGGCGAGCGAGCCGGCGACCGGTGCGCCGACGGCGTTGGCGACGGCCAGGGCACCGGCGCTCAGGCCGCCGAGGCCGTAGCTGCCGGACGCGGTCGAGACGAGGAGGAGGGTGCCGAGCTGGCTCATCGCCAGCGGGAGGCGGCCGACGAACGCGATCAGCACGTAGGTCGGGCCGGCGAGGTGGAGGAGTCGTCGGTAGGAGGCGAGAGGGGTCACGGGGGTCCTTCAGGGTGCGTCGGTACGACGCGCCGAACCCACCTCCAAGACGCGTGAAACCCTCTGCTCCCGCCATTCTACGAATCAGGCGCCTGCCCCCGGCAATCGCGGCGCGCACCCGCGGCCAACGGCTACAGTCACGCCGCGATGGAGAAAGACGAGACCCGCCCTCCCGGACCGGCGCACGGACTGCCGATCGACTCGGACACCGCCGGCGACACCGTCGCCGAGGGCCGGCACCGGTGGTGGGCGTTCGTCCGGTCGCACGCCGACGTGCTCGCGGTGATCAGTGCCGGGGGTGCTCTGGGCAGTCTCGGTCGCTGGGGCGTCGACGAGCTGCTGCCGTGGTCCGGGACGACGTTCCCGTGGGCGACCTTCCTGGTCAACGTCTCCGGCGCCCTCGCCCTCGGGGTGCTGATGGTGCTCGTGGTCGAGGTGTGGCCGCCGCGCCGCTACGTACGCCCGTTCGTCGGCGTCGGTCTGCTCGGCGGCTGGACGACGTTCTCCACCTACGTGCTCGAGGCGCGCGACCTGCTGGCCATGGGCAGGCCGGCCACGGCGTTCGCGTACGTGGGCGGGTCGCTGGTGGCCGGGCTCGTCGCGGTGTGGCTCGGCATCGCCGCGGCACGCCTGCTGGCGACCGGGTCGCGCCAGGAGGGAGTGCGGTGACGGTCCTGATGGTGCTGCTCGGTGGCGCGATCGGCGCGCCCCTGCGCTACCTCGCCGACCTCTTCGTGCAGTCCCGGCACGACAGCGTCTTCCCGTGGGGCACCTTCACCGTCAACGTCGCCGGCTCCCTCGTCCTGGGCGTGACGGCGGCCACGGTCGTCGAGCTCGACTCGCCGTCGTGGGTCCTGGCGCTGGTCGGCACCGGGATCTGCGGCGCCCTGACGACGTTCTCCACGTTCGGCTACGAGACCGTCCGCCTGCTCGAGGAGGGGGCGGTCTCGGCAGCCGCGGCCAACGGCATCGCGAGCGTCGTCGTCGGGCTGGGAGCCTGCGCGGGCGGCTTCGCGCTCGCAGCGGCCGTCCTCTGACCTCGGCGCCCGCGCCAGTCCGTAGGGTGTCCGCGTGTCCACTCGTCCCGACCGGCCCGACACCGACCGGCCCGACACCGACCGGCCCGACACCGATCGACGCAGTGGACTCGCGTGGCTGCGCTCCGGTGACCCGCTCGTCCTCGTGGTGGCCGCGGTGTCGGTGGTGGTCTACGTGCTGCACGGCTTCCACGGCGCCCTGACGCGCGACCTCGGCATCTACAGCTACGCCGGCCAGCAGGTCGCCGACGGCGTGCCTCCCTACGTCGGCGTCCTCAACCGCGCCGGCCCTCTGGCCCACGTGCTGCCGGGTGTCGGGGCGCTCGTCGCCCGCGCCGGCGGGCTCGACGACCTGGTCACGATGCGCGTGGTCTTCATGCTGATGGCCGCGGCGGCGGTGTGCCTCGCCTACCTGCTCGGCCGGGACCTCTTCCGCTCCCGGGCCGCCGGCCTGGTCACCGCGAGCGCGATGCTCGCCTTCCACGGGTTCATCAACTACGCGTCCAACGGACCGCGCGAGAAGACGCCGATGGCGCTGTTCGTCCTCGGTGCGCTGTGGGCGGTCACCCACCGCAGATGGTTGACCGCGGGCGTCCTGACCAGCCTCGCCACGCTCTGCCTGCAGACGGCCTTCTTCAGCACCTTCACCGCCGTGGTCGCCGCCGTCCTGCTGCTCGCGCACGGTGAGCGGCTGCGGTCGCTCGTCAAGGTCGCGGCCGGCGGTCTGGTGCCCGTCCTCGTCCTGGGCGTGTGGTTCGCCCTCGCCGGGTCGCTGCGCGCGACGTACGACGGCTTCTACGGGATCAACCGTCGCTACACCGTCCCCAACCCGCTGACCGCCGATCGCGAGCTGGTCTGGGAGGACCTGCAGGCGGCCTACGGGGTCTCGGTGTGGCTGCTGCTGGCCGGGCCGGTCCTCCTCGCGCTGGTCTCCCTCGCCGCGGCGTCGCGCCGCGCCCGGACCGCGCAGCCGGGGCTCGCCGTGCTGCCCGCGATGACCGCCGGCCTCGCCGCCGGGCTGTGGTGGATCCTCCAGGAGTACGACGCCTGGGCCGACCTGTTCCCGCTGCTGCCGTTCGCCGCGCTGGGCCTCGGGGCGGCGTACGCCGTGGCGGCCCACCGGCTGGCACCGAGGTGGCAGGCGGTGTCGGCGGCGGTGCTGGCCGGGGCCGCGGTGGTCATCGCGCTGGTCTACGCGGTGACGAGCAGCGACGACCTGCTCGACGACCAGCGCGAGGCGACGCGAGCGGTGCTCGCCACGCTCCCTGAGGGGGCGACGATCACCTCGGTCGAGGCGCCCCAGCCGCTGGTGCTCACCGGCCGCACGAACCCCACGCGCTACCAGATGTTCCGCAGCGGGCTCCAGGACTACATGGAGGACACGTGGCCAGGCGGGCTGGTCGGGTTCCAGGAGGACCTGGTCGCGGACGGCCCCGACCTCGTCGCGGTGGGGGAGTCGGTCTCGCGCCGCTGGCGCGCCTCGCTGCAGCCCGAGTACGTCTACGTCGGCAGCGCCCCGTTCTGGGACTGGTACGCCCGCGCCTCGCTGGGTGACGACACGATCGCGGACCTGCGGAACGCGGCGGGCTACGACGCCGACGACCCCTTGGCCGAGCCGTTGGTGCCATGAGCCGCGCACGCCCCTCCCGGCGCCGGGCCCCGCTCCTGCTCGCCGCCGGCTCGGTGGTGAGCGGGGTGCTGGCCTACGTGCTCTTCGCGCTCGTCACGCGCGGCCTCGGTGCGTCCGCCGCGGCGCCCGTCTCGGTGCTGTGGACGGTGTGGGCGCTCGCTGGCGCAGCCTTCACCTTCCCGCTGCAGCACTGGATCACCCGGTGTCTGACGGCCGATCGCGAGGCGGACGTACGGAGCTCGGCCGGCCGGGTCGGTGTCGTCGTGGCGGTCACGGCCGTGGCCGCCGGCGGGCTCACCTGGGTGGTCCGGGACCGCCTGTTCCACCGGGACGACGCGTGGTTCCCCGTGCTGGTCGCGCTGGTGATCGTCGGCTCGGCCGCCGTCGGCGTGCTCCGCGGCGGTCTGGCCGGACGGGGCCGGATGGCGGCGGTGGCGGGGAGCCTCGTCGCGGAGAACGCGGTGCGCTGCGTGCTCGTCGCCGTGCTGCTGCTGGCACAGGTGGACGACCCGGTCGCCCACGGGCTGTGCCTGGTGGCCGGGTCGCTGGTCGCGCTGTGGCCGGGCGCCTGGCGGTTCGACGCGGCGGGAGAGGGACAGTCCGGCTCGCTGGCGTTCCTGGGTGGCGCCGCCACCGCCCAGCTGCTCGCCCAGGGCGTGCTGACCGGGGGATCGGTGGTGCTGGCACTGCTCGGCGGCTCGCCCGCGCAGATCACCGCGATGTTCGCGACGCTCGCGTTGTTCCGCGCGCCCTACATGGTCGTGCTCGGCACCCTGCCCCAGGTCACCCACCACGTCACCGGGCTCGTCGTCGCGGGCGACCTCCGTACGCTGCGCTCGCTCGCGCGACAGCTGGCCGTGCTCGGCGCCGCGGCCGTGGCGCTGGGCGCGGTCCTCGGTCTGGTCGCCGGACCCCTGCTCGTGTCCGCGGTCTTCGGTGGCACCGTCGAGGTGGCCCCGGGCGTCGCCGGGGTGGTGGCAGCGGGCTGCGCGCTGGCCCTGGTCAACGTCGTGCTCATGGTGGGCGCCCTCGCGCTGGACCGCCCGGGCCGGGTCGCCGGCGCGTGGGGCGTCGCCGTCGTCGCCGGTGCGGTCGTGCTGGTTCCGACCGCGTTCGGGGCGGTCGAGCGCGTCGCCTTCGCGTTCCTCGCGGCCGAGGTCGTCGCGACCCTGCTCCTCGCGGTGGCGGCGTCGTCTGTGCTCAGGTCCGAGCGGGCGGGGCGGACGACGGCGGCTTGAGGGCCGCGACGAGCACGGACGAGCCGAAGGGCAGGTCGTGCCGGCGCAGGACGCGGGCCTCCGCACGGCACACGCCCGTGAGCGCCCGGTCGACACCGGGGGAGACCTCGGGAAGGCGCGCCTCGCCCGGGCGCGCCGGACGCAACCGCCGCCCCAGGCGTTCGGCGGCGAACAGCGGGAACACGCCCGCGAAGGCGTACGTCGCCCGCAGCACGTGCACGCCGGCGCCCTCCACCAGCTCGACGAACGCCGGTCGCGTGTAGCGGCGGTGGTGACCCGCCCGGACGTCGTGGTCCGACCACGCCCACTGGTAGGCGGGGACCGAGAGCAGCATCCGGCCGCCCGGCGCCAGCACGCGTACGAGCTCGGCGACGGCGCGGGCGTCGTCCGCACAGTGCTCGACCACGTCGAAGGCCGAGACCACGTCGAACGTCGCATCGGCGAAGGGCAGCTCGGTCGCCGAGCCGACCACCCCCTCGCCGGGACGCAGGCCCTCGGGGAACAGGTCGAGGCTCACGTGCTGCTGCGCGCCGCGCATCCAGCCGACGCTCGGTGCGTCGGCGCTGCCCACGTCGAGGGTGCGGCGCGGTGCGGCGAGGTGGGGAGACATAACGGCGTCGAGCAGGCCGGTCCGGGCGCGGTGCCACCAGTAGCCCTCGCAGCGCAGCGACGACGAGCCGGGCTGCGCCTCCACCCCGCCCACGGGCGCAGCACTCACCGGGTCGGCAGGGTCGCGCTGCACGCGTCGGCGAAGGTGGCCACGACCCGGTCGAGGTCGGGATCGGACAGGTCGTTGTAGAAGGGCAGGCGCAGCAACCGGTCGCTGACGTCCTGGGAGACCGGGCACTCGGTCGGCCGCACGGCGAACGCGCGTCCCGCATCGGAGGTGTGGAGCGGCTGGTAGTGGAACGTGGCCTGCACCCCGGCCTTGCGCATCAGCTCGAGGACGTCGTTGCGCCGATCGCGGTGCGGCAGCAGCACGTAGTACATGTGGTGGGCCGGCTGCCGGTCCTGCGGCACCCGCATCACCTCGAACTCCAGGTCCCCGGCGAGGGGCGCGAGCGCTGCCTCGTAGCGCTCGTGCAGGCGTCGGCGCCGTCCCTGGACCAGCTCACGCTGCTCGAGCTGGCCGAGGAGGTAGGCAGCCAGCACGTCGGAGAGGCCGAACGAGGAGCCGGTGTCCTTCCAGGTGTACTTGTCGACCTGGCCGAGCATGAACGCGTGGCGGTTGGTGCCCTTGTCGTAGAGGACCCGGGCCCGGTCGACGTCCTCCTCGTCGTTGAGGACCAGCGCGCCGCCCTCGCCACAGACGAAGTTCTTGGTCTCGTGGAAGCTCAGCGTGGCGTACCGGCCGAGGCTGCCGAGCGGCTCGCCGCGCCACGCGCCGAACAGCCCGTGCGCGTTGTCCTCGACCAGGCGCACCTCCGGCCACGCGGCCAGGACCTCGCGGATCCCCTCGACGTCGCACGCGACACCGGCGTAGTGGACGATCACGACGGCGCGCACGTGCTCGTCGAGCAGCGTGGCGAGGTGCGCCGGGTCCAGGCCGAGCGTCAGGGGCTCGATGTCGCAGAACAGCAGCCCCGCGCCCTGCCGCGCGAAGGCCAGTCCGGTGCTGGTGAACGTGAAGGACGGCACGATCACCGTGTCACCCTCCTGGAGGTCCATCAGCATGGCCGAGAGCTCGAGCGCGGCGGTGCACGAGGTCGTCATCAGCACCTCCGCCGAACCGGTGTCGGCGGCCAGGATCTCCGCGGTGCGCCGCGCGAAGGCGCCGCCCGAGGAGAGGTGGCCGCTCCTGACGGCCTCCTGCACGTGCTCGAGCTCGCGCCCCACCACCGACGCGACGTTGAACGGGACGTCCCGGAGCTCGCCCGGCTGGTCGTCGAACTGCTGCTGTGCCATCACCGGCACCTCGCTCTCGTCACGTCTCTGGTCACTGGTCCGGTCACGGCTCACGTCTCGACCTGCCACGGCAACGACCTCCCCAGCTGGTCGGCCAGGCGGGCGTTGCTCTCCTTGAAGTACCCCCTCAGCGTCTCTTTCACGCCTGGGTCCAGCGTCGGCACGTCGCCGGGGCTGGCATTGACCGCGCCGGCCGGGGGAGCAGGCGTACGTCCGGGGTCGAGGCCGAGGGCACCCACGAGCGAGGGCAGCACGCCGGGGCCTCCCAGCAGCTCCTCGAGGAAGAGCACATGGGTCGTCGTGGGGAACGCGGACATCCAGGGGGCGAGCTGCTCGGCGTAGCGCCCCCGGCGCACGTAGGCGAACGGGGACACCGACGACCGCTGGCGGTCCCACGGCTGGTCGTCGTGCAGGTCGGCGAGCAGGGCCTCCTCGAGGTCCCGGGTCTCGAGGCCGTTGGCGGTGCTGAACCGCCAGTGGGAGACCGCCCGGCGTACGGGGTCGCGCAGCAGCGCCACCACCTCCACCTCGCCCAGCATCCGAGCGGCCCGTTCCGGGGCGACCGGGTCCTCGAGGTAGCTCGTGCTCTTGTCGCCGAGCAGGTCCTCGTCGCGGGCGTGCGCGAACCAGGTGCGGTGGTACCACTCCGAGCCCCTCGCGGTCAGCGCGTCGTCGCAGAAGACCTTGGGCTCGGGCGGCGACGGGCTGGCCATGGCGACGTCCGGGTGGGCGCCCAGGCTCCGGGCCAGGAACGTCGTGCCGCACCGCTGCGCACCGACGACGAGGACGTGCCGGTGGTCGCACCCGGTCACGAGGACACCCGCCGCGCGACGTGGTAGGAGTGCACGGTGCTGACCGCGTTGAGGGTCCGCACGACGTACTCGCCCAGCATCGAGAGCAGCATGATCACGAAGCCGTTGAGGACGGCCAGCAGCACCGCGATCGTCGTCCACCCCGGCACCTCCGAGTCCACGAAGAGCGACCGGACGAGGTAGAAGAGGCCGAGGAGGAAGCTCCCGCCGGCCACCGCGAAGCCGACGCCCGCGGCCGCGCGCAGGGGGAAGACGGAGTAGCTGAACAGGATGGTCAGCACCAGCGAGGCGATGCGCCGCAGGCCGTAGTTGCTGGTGCCGACTGGGCGCGGGTCGTGGCGCACGAGCACGTCCGCCGGATTGCTCGAGAACATCAGCGCCTGGCCGGTGATGTAGGGGTGGGCGGTGCGAGCGCCGCAGATCCGATCCACGACGTCGCGGCGCAGGATGCGGAAGTTGGACACCGCGAGACCGGGCGGCTGGTCGAAGACGCGGCGGTTGATCATGCTGATCACCCGGCTGCCGAGCCGTCGGTAGCCCCTGGCCTGCTTGCGCTCGAAGCGGCCGAAGACGACGTCGTGGCCCTCCATCGCCTTCTCGATCAGCAGCAGGGCCTGGTCGGGCGGGTTCTGCAGGTCGTCGTCGAGGGTGATGACGAAGTCGCCCGTCGCCTCGCGCATGCCGGCCACGTTGGCGTGGTGCTGGCCGTAGTTGCGCAGGAGGTCGAGCGCGACGACGTGCGGCGACTGCCGCGCCCGCTCCGCGATGACCTCCCAGCTCGCGTCGCGGCTG
Source organism: Nocardioides sp. BGA-UO-ETr-FS32 (assembly GCF_059567905.1). Lineage (NCBI taxonomy): Bacteria > Bacillati > Actinomycetota > Actinomycetes > Propionibacteriales > Nocardioidaceae > Nocardioides > Nocardioides sp. BGA-UO-ETr-FS32. The sequence continues at coordinate 90,639 of NZ_JCAQOX010000016.1, forward strand.
CCGTCGTTGACGAGGACGACCTGGTGGCGCAGCCCCGCGCGCTCGAAGACCTCGAGGACGGCATCGATGGTGCGTCCGACCACGTCCTGGCTGTCGTAGACCGGGATGACGACGGAGTAGGAGTAGTCGGAGGCGTGCAGCGGGGTGTCGACCACCCGTCGAGCATAGGGTCCCGCGCTGACGCCCCGCCCCACCCCTCGGCGCAGGCCGGTTCAGCGGAAGTCACGGGACGAGGCCCGCGCCTGCAGCACCGCTCCGGCGCCCGGCACGACCACGTCGATGCCCTCCACCCGGTCGGCGACGAGGTTCGTGACGCCCTCGTTGCGCTCGAGGCGCCCGCGCACGACGACGGCGACCCGGTTGCGGGCGGCTTGCCGGTGCGCCTTCATCACCCCGATCGAGCAGACGACGTTGAGCATTCCCGTCTCGTCCTCGAGGTTGAGGAAGGTGACGCCCATCGCGGTGCCCGGTCGCTGCCGGTGGGTGACCAGCCCACCGACGCGGACCCGTCGGCCGGCCTCCGCCGTGGCGAGCTCGGCGACCGACCGGACGCCCGCGCGGCGCAGGTCCTCGCGCAGGTGCTCGAGCGGGTGCCGCTCGGGCGAGACGCCGGTGGCCCAGAGGTCGGCCAGGGTGATCTCCGGCTCGCTCATGCCGGGCAGGGTCGGCGCCTCGGCCGTCGGCGTCGAGCCGGCGAGGTGCCCGGCGCCCTCGGCGAAGCCGGCGGCCCACAGCGCCTCGCGCCGGCCGAGACCCCACGCGTCGAAGGCCCCGGCGGTGGCCAGCGCCTCCAGCTGCGCCGACGTGAGGCCGGCACGACGGGAGAGGTCGGTGATGCCGGTGAACCGCGCCTCCTCGCGCGCCGCGACGATCCGGTGCGCCACGTCCAGTCCGATGCCGCGCACCGAGTCCAGACCGAGGCGTACGGCGAGCGCGGCGTCGCGGCGGTGCGCGGGCACCGGGTCGGGGGTCCCCGGCACCCACTCGACCCGCTCGAAGCGGGGCCGGCAGCACGCCTCGAGCCCCGTGGGGGCGACCGGGCCCACCACGACCCCTTCGAGGTCGGCCTGGGCGGCGGACCGGGTGACGTCCGGGCGGCGTACGTCGACGCCGTGGCGCCGGGCGTCGCCGACCAGCGACTGGGGTGAGTAGAAGCCCATCGGCTGGTTGCGCAGCAGCCCGGCCAGGAAGGCCGCGGGGTAGTGCAGCTTGAACCACGACGAGGCGTAGACCAGCAGGGCGAAGGACAGCGCGTGGGACTCGGCGAAGCCGAAGTTGGCGAAGGACAGGATCTTGACGTAGATCGAGTCGGCCAGCTCGCCGGTGATCCCGCGTCGCTGCATGCCGGAGTAGAGCTTGGCCTTGACCGACTCGATGCGCTCGACGCCGCGCTTGGAGCCCATCGCGCGACGCAGCAGGTCGGCATCGTCGCGGCTGCAGTCGCCGAGCGTCACCGCCATCGCCATCAGCTGCTCCTGGAAGAGCGGCACGCCCTTGGTGCGCTCGAGCACGGGGATGAGCTCGGGGTGGTCGTAGGTGACCGGCTCCTGCCCGGTGGCGCGGCGTACGTAGGGGTGCACGGCCCCACCCTGGATCGGACCGGGACGGATGAGCGCGATCTCGATGGCGAGGTCGTAGAACTCGCGCGGTCGCAGCCGGGGCAGCGTGCCGATCTGGGCGCGGCTCTCGACCTGGAAGACGCCGATCGAGTCGGCGCGGCAGAGCATGTCGTAGACCGCGGGCTCCTCCTTGGGCATCGTCGCGAGGTCCCACTGCTCGCCGAGGTGCTCGGCGACCAGCCGCATCATGTGGTCGAGCGCGCCGAGCATTCCGAGTCCGAGCAGGTCGAACTTGACCAGCCCCATCGACTCGCAGGCGTCCTTGTCCCACTGGAGCACGGTGCGCTTGTCCATGCGGGCCCGCTCGATGGGGCAGACCTCGCCGATCGGGCGCTCGGTGAGCACCATCCCGCCGGAGTGGATGCCGAGGTGACGCGGCGCTCCGAGCAGCTCCTCGGCGAGCGCCACGACCGGGGCAGGGACGTCGTGGGCGTCGGGGTCGCCCTGGTCGCCGGCCACCACCGACTTCCAGCCGTCGATCTGCTTGGACCAGGCGTCCTGCTGGCCGGGGGAGAAGCCCAGGGCCTTGGCGGCGTCGCGCACCGCCATGCGGGGGCGGTAGGCGATGACGTTGGCGACCTGTGCGGCGTTGCGGCGGCCATAGGTGTCGTAGACCCACTGGATGACCTCCTCGCGCCGGTCGGAGTCGAAGTCGACGTCGATGTCGGGCTCCTCGTCACGGTGCGCGGAGATGAACCTCTCGAACGGGAGCTTGTAGAAGACGGCGTCGACGGCGGTGATGCCGAGGGCGTAGCAGACCGCGGAGCTCGCGGCCGACCCGCGGCCCTGGCACAGGATCCGGCGCTCGCGGGCGAACGCGACGATGTCGTGGACGATGACGAAGTAGCCGGCGAAGTCCTTCTCGCCGATGACCCGCAGCTCGTGCTCGAGCCGCTCGCGGGCCTCGGCCTCGTGGGGCACCCCGGCGTACCTCTCGGCGAAGCCGCGCTCGGCCAGCACCCGCAGCCACGAGTCGGCGGTGTGACCCTCGGGGATCTGACGCTTGGGCAGCGCCGGGGAGGCCTTGCGCAGGTCGAAGGCGAGCTCGTCGGCGAGCGAGACGCTGCGGGCGACGGCGGTCGGGTACGCCGCCAGCGCGGCGGCGGTCTCGGCTCCGCTGCGCAGGTGGGCCGAGCCCGACAGGTCGAGCCAGCCGTCGAGGTCGGCGAGGCTGCGGCGGGCGCGTACGGCCGCCATCGCCGAGGCCAGCCGGTGTCGCTGCGGGGTCGCGTGGTGGACGTTGCCGGCCGCGACGACGTCGAGGCCGTGGACGCCGGCGAGCCGCGCCAGTGAGGCGTTGGCCGCGTCGGCGCCGGGACGCGGCGACAGCTCGACGAGGACGTGCTCGAGGCCGAAGAGCGACGTCAGCCGGTCGAGGGCCTCGGCGGCCGCGGCCTCGCCACCGGCCGCCAGCGCCTGCGGGACGGTGCCCTTGCGGCAGCCGGTGAGCACGACCCAGTGCCCGCGTCCCCGGTCGCCGAGCTCGTCGAGGTCGTAGACGGGCCGGCCCTTCTCGTCGCCACGCAGGTGCGCGTCGGTCATGGCCGCGGCGAGCCGGTGGTAGCCCTCGACCCCGCGCGCGAGCACCAGCAGGTGGCTGCCCTCGGGGTCGGGCGCACCGGCTTGCGGCGCGGTGAGGCCGAGGGACAGCTCCGCCCCGAAGACGGTGGGCAGGTCGTGGACCGCGGCGGCCTCCGCCAGCATCGGCGCGGCGTAGAACCCGTCGTGGTCGGTGACGGCCAGCGCGTGCAGTCCGAGGCGTACGGCCTCCTCGACGAGCTCGGTGGGGGAGCTGGCGCCGTCGAGGAAGCTGAAGTGGCTGTGGCAGTGCAGCTCGGCGTAGGGCGTCACCACGGTGGGCCGCTCGATCGCCTGGGGCGTCACCGCGGCGCGCTTGCGCCGCGACACGGGCGCGTCGTCGGCCCCCGGGAGGCCACTGAGCCGTCGCTCGAGCTCCTTCCAGTGCATGGCGGGGTTGTTCCAGCCCATCAGTCGTACCCCGCTTCCAGCGCCCAGCCGCCGGGCGCTCGCACGAGCAACCAGGCGCGCCCGTCGGCGCCGACGACCTGGAAGCGGGCCGTGGGTCCGGCCCCGCCCGACCACCAGCCCTCGTCGACCGGCCACGGCCCGGCCCACGCGCTCACGGGCTGCCAGGGCAGACCTTGCCCGTCGCCGGTGTCGCCGACGCGGAAGCGGCGCGGCTCGCCGGACACGACGCCGCGGTCGGTGACCCGCACGTCGCGCCCCGCGTGGTCCACGACCTCGGCGACGGGTGGCGCCGCGAAGACGCGCACCGGCGCCGGCCCCGGGACCCGACCCGGCCACGGCCGGTCGACCGGGCGCAGGTCGACCGCGCGCTCGCCCCACGGCACCAGCGCCTGCCTCGCCGCGGGGCTGCGGCCCCCCTGCAGCACCGGTCGCTGCACGGCGTCGAAACCGACCATGCCCTGCACCCGGGCGACGCCGCGCTCCACGAGGTCGTCGGACGCCGACCCCCACAGCGCCTCGCCGTGCGCGGCGGCGGGCTCGACCACCTCGGGCACGAACCGGACCCGGTCGATCGGGGCGCGCACCCTGCCGGTGTCCTTGCGGGCGCGCAGGGAGCCGCCGGCCCCGCTCGTGGAGCCCGCCGACTGCAGCTGCCAGTGCACCCGGTCGACCAGGTCGCGGGCACCGAAGTGGCGCGGGTGCAGCCAGGTGCGCGACGAGCACACCACGCCCTCCGACTCGGCCTCGACGCGCACACCGGTGGCGACAAGCTGGTGGTGGGCCAGCTGGGTGACGAACCGCTCGGCGGTGGTGCGCACGCTGAAGGTGATCGCCTCCACCGAGTCGAGGGGAGGCTCGAAGGACACGTCGGCATCGAGCTCGGGGGGAGGCGTACGCGCGGCGAAGAGGTCGCGGTCCGCACCGCGCGCACGCCGGTGCACGGAAGCGCCGTGGACGCCGAGACGCTGCTCGACGGCCTCGGCGGGCAGGCCCGCGAGGTCTCCCAGCGTGCGGAGGCCGAGGCGCTGCAGCAGCCCGACCAGCTCGCGACCGCGCGGGCCGTCATCAGCGAGCACGTGGACCGGCAGGCCCCGCAGGAAGGCCGGGGACCCGCCCTCGGGCACCACGACCCACTGCTGCACCTCGGCGGTGCGCGCGGCCTGCTCGGCGGTGAAGAGGTCGTCGGCGATGCCGATCCGGACGTCCCAGACCTCTGCCTCCACCAGGGCCTGGCAGACGGTCGCGGCGGCATCGGCCTCGGTGCCGTACCAGCTGCCCGGGGCGCGGACGGCGAGCAGGCCCGGGCGCAGCGCGGCCACTCCGGGGCGGAGGTCCTCGACCGTCGCGAGGACCGGCTCGAAGGCGCGGGCGTCGCGGTCGGGGTTGGCGCGCAGCAGCAACAGCTCGGGGCACCGGGCCTGGGCGTCACGGCGGCGCTGGCCGCGGCGTACGCCCTCGGTCCTCGCCGGGCCGTTGCACACCTCCACCACGTTGGCGGAGAGCACCGCGGCGGGGGAGCGCGACGACCTCCCGGCCTCCTCGAGGGCGGCGACCACCGACCAGTCGGGGCACCACACGACCATCACCCTCACGGGTCGCTCACCCGGACGCCCGCCGTGCCTCGCGCACCTCGGTCGCGCACACCTCGGGCCAGGCCAGGTCCGCGCGCGCGGGCGGGCGCGCGCCGCGACGCACGACCACCCGGGCCCGACGCTCCAGCAGCTGCCCGGTGCCGGACACCGGACCGCTCCAGCTCGACTCCTCGACGCTCAGCCGGGCCTCGGCCCGCGGCCAGGCGCCGTGGACGACCAGCGCCGCGGACCGGGTGCGCAGGCGGGAGTCGAGGATCCCCGCCGTGCGCTCGTCGACGGAGGCAGGGGGTCGCAGGACCACCACGCGGAGCACGTCGACCAGCGCGGCCGTCACCTCCAGCCAGTGCTCGCCGGGGTCGGGCACCAGCACCGTGCGCGCGAGCTCGATCCCCAGCTCGGCGGCGGCCTCCGCACCGAAGTCGGTGCAGCCGGCGAAGCCGACCCACTCGCCGGCCCGCGACGCCCCGGCGGCCAGGGCGAGCGCCAGCGAGGCCGAGTCGACGGCGTAGGTCGACCCGGCGTGCAGCGGGACCAGGTCCGCGATGCCGGGCAGGGTCGGGACCGGCTCGAGGGCGGGCTTGCGCTCCATCGCCGCCACCCGCTCGCGCAGCTGCTCGACGACCGATCGCCCGGGGTCGAGCCCCGGTGCGCGGGCGGTGACGGAGCGGGCGGAGGACATGTCCCCATGATCGAACATGCGTTCGAACGAGTCAAGCGGAGTGCCACGGTGGGGTGGACGCGGGCGCGGCGTCGGGCGGGGCGTCGCCGGCACGCCTATGCTGACACGGCTCACCGTGGATGGGGGACTGGTCGTGAAGAAGCTGTCGATGCTCGTGGGGAGCATCTGCCTGGTGCTGGCGACCTCGCTGGGAGGTGCCGTCCCCGGGGCGGCCGCCGAGCAGCCCGGGCCGGTGGCGGAGAAGCCCGCGGCGTCGAAGAAGTGGAAGGCGCCCAGCGGGCCCTTCTTCAACGACCCGCACCGCGCGAAGGGCCACTTCCGGATCGAGCGCAGGGTCATCGACACCATCGACCGCACGCGCAAGGGCGCCACGATCCGGATCGCGATCTACTCCCTGGACCGGATGAATGTGGCGCGCGCCCTCGTGGCGGCCCACCGGCGCGGCGTCAAGGTGCAGATGCTGCTCAACGACCACTGGGAGAACGCGGCCGTGCGGACGGTCCGCGCCGAGGTCGGCAAGGACCCACGGCGCAACAGCTTCATCTACAAGTGCCGGAAGAGCTGCCGGGGGGCGGCCAACGACTTCAACAACCTGCACTCCAAGTTCTACCTCTTCAGCCAGGCGGGTCGGTCCGAGGACGTCGTGGCCGTGGGGTCGGCCAACATGACTCGCAACGCCGCGATCCACCAGTGGAACGACCTCTACTTCACCGACGGCGACCACGAGCTGTTCCGTCAGTTCGTCGGGCTGTTCAACGACATGCGCAAGGACCACGACACCCGCCAGGAGCCGATCGCCTTCTGCGGCACCGCGCTCACCGGTGTCTGCGACGACTCGATCGACAAGCACACGGTCGTCGCGTTCCCGCGGGCGTCCGGGCCGAAGAACGACCTGGTGCTGACCATGCTCGACCGGGTCCAGTGCCGGACCGTCGACCCGGTCACCGGCAAGGTCACCCGCACCCGACTCGCCCTGTCGATGCACACCATGCGCGGCGCCCGCGGCGACTACCTGGCCGAGGCCATCCGGCAGAAGTGGGTCCAGGGCTGCGACGTGCGGGTCACGTACGGCCTCATCGGCTACCACACGAAGGGCGTCATCGCCGCCCCGACCAAGCGCGGTCGCATCCCGCTCCGCTCGACCGGCATGGACTACGACCTCGACGACAACTTCGACCTCAACAACGACGGCATCGACGACCTCATCCTCGACTACTACAGCCACCAGAAGTACCTGATAGTCCAGGGCACCTACAACGGCGTGCCGGACTCGTCGATGGTGCTGACCGGCTCGGTCAACTGGTCGAGCCTGAGCACCGCCAACGACGAGGTCTGGTTCACCGTGCGCGGTGCTGTCGTGGCGAAGAAGTACCTGGCGAACTTCAACTACCAGTGGGACAACACCCGCAACACCCGCAACGCCTACACCACGACGTACGCCAACTTCCGCGTGCGGCGCACGGTGACCGACCCGGACGGGACGACCCGCACGGTCTGGCGGACCGTGCGGCGCCCCGTCACCACCGTCGAGCGTGACCCCTACCTGAAGGGCCCCTACTGGGAGGACGACTGAAGTCCACCCAGGTCGACTCAGCGTCGCGCGGGGAACACCAGTCGGGCCACCACTCCGGCGTGGTCCGAGGGCCACAGGCCAGATGCGGTCCTGTCGTCGGGGTCGCTGCCGACGATGCGCGCGCGGGCGGCCTTGACGTCCGTGCTGTGCAGGACGAGGTCGATCCGCGAGGTCAGCGGGTCGGTGGGGTCGGTGAGCGTCGCGTCGAAGCAGCACGTGTTGCCGGGGTCGCCGGGGTGGGTCCGCGGCCACGCGTCGGCGCCCACGCCGGCCAGCAGGAGCGAGTACGCCGGGGCGTCGGGGGCACGTGAGTTGTAGTCGCCGACGTAGACCATCGGCAGCGCGCCGATCAGGGACGCCAGGTCCGCCTGCCCGGCGAGGAGCTCGCGCGTCTGGGCGACCCGGAGCTGCTCGGCATCGAGACCCGGGAGGCCAAAGGCCTCGAGGTGGGAGTTGACGAACCGGAACGACGCCTTGCCGACGCCCACGTCCGCCGAGCCCCAGCCGCGGGCGACCGGTAGCAGCCCCCCGCCGACGGGGAAGCGGATGATCGACTGGAACGTCCCCGTGCGGGCGTTGGTCGTCCGCACGTCGTCGCGGGCGATGATCACGTCACGGTCGGCCAGTCGCACCGCGCGCGTCGGGAACGTGGCCGTGGGGCTGGCCAGGACCGGGATGGGTGGCGAGGCGAAGTTGTGCGCGGTGGCGCCGGCGACCTCGCGGTAGTCGGCACCGCGGTCGGCCAGCGCGTCGAGCAGCAGGTCGAGGAAGTCGTACGCGACGGTCGGGTCGCTCGCGACGCCGGTCGCCGGGTTGTAGGCGAACGTCGTCCAGGTCGTCACCTCCTGGAGGCCGACCACCGCCGGATCGGCGGCGACGATCTCGTCCGCCATCGCGGCCATCCGCTCGGCCGGACGGGTCGCCTGGACCGCGGCCCAGGTCTGCGTGGCCGCGCCCACGATCGCGGTGTTGTTGCCGCTGCCGAGCGCTGCCAGGACGGGGCCGAGCTCAGCGCCGAGGTAGAGGTTGCGCGTCATCACCGTGGCCGTACGCGCTGGTGTACCGGCCGCCTCCGCCCCGGGCGGACCCGCATGGACGCTCGCGCTCGGCACCAGGGCGGTGCCGAGTGCGAGGGCGGAGGCGAGGAGGCCGATGAGGACGTGGTGGCGGCGCGGTCCGGTCATCCTCGGACCGTGGCACCCCCGCTGTCGGTGGGCAAGCCCCAAATCGGGGACAGATCCTTCCGCCTAGGCAGCAGGGAGGGTCTCGGTGAGCCCGGCGCGCAGGCGGGCGAGGACGCGCGTCAGGATCCTGGAGACCTGGGCCTGCGTCAGCCCGACCAGGTCGGCGATCTCCTGCTGCGTGTGCTCGTCCACGAAGCGCCACTGGAGGATGCGCCGTTCGCGATCGGACAGCTCGCTGACGGCGGTGCCCAGCACGAGCCTGGCCTCCACCGAGGCCAGGCCGGAGTCGTCCCACCCGAGCAGGTCGGCGATCGTGTCGGTGCCGTTGCCCGTGGGGCTGTCGATGGAGCACGGCCGGAAGCAGCCCGCGGCGGAGAGTGCCTCGATGACGTCCTCGAGGTCGGCGTCGAGGTGGGCGGCGACCTCGGTGGGGCGGGGGGAGCGACCCAGCCGTGCCTCGAGGTCGGGCTGGGCGCGCCGGATGCGCGCCTGCAGGTCCTGCACCCGGCGGGGGACGCGGATCATCCAGCCGGCGTCGCGGAAGTGGCGGCGCAGCTCCCCGCGGATGGTCGGGACGGCGTACGCGAGGAAGTCGTGCCCGGCCGAGGCCTCGAAGCGCTGCGCAGCCTTGGTGAGTCCGACGAGGGCGACCTGCTGGAGGTCCTCGAGCTCGATGCCGCGGTTGCGGTAGCGGGCCGCCATCGACCGTGCCATGGAGACGTTGGCCTCGATCAGCTCGTCGACCAGGGCTTGCCGGTCGGTGGCAGAGATCGTGTCCCGCAACCCCGCGACCACGCTCGTCGTACGCGTCGCGCGCGCCTTGCTGCGGATGGGGATCGGGGGCATCGCGAGGGTGGTCACGAGGTCTCCTTCAGGCCGAGGGTCGCTGGTCGCTGCGCCGCTGGGTGGCGCAGGACGATCCTGTCCGGAGCGGATCTCGGTCCGACAGCCGAAAAGCGAAGACCTTGGACAAACAGTGGACAGAGGTGCGTCAGGCAAAACTTGACGCATCTTCCCCTGGGGTCGGTCGGAGCTCGTGCATCCTTGTCGGCAGCGAGTGGCGTGGGGCCTCTCGCGGCAGCAGAGGAGGGGACCATGAGGGACGAGGTACGAGACCACCTGACGGCAGCGGGTCAGCGCATCGTGTACGCGGACATGCTGCGGCAGGACGCGCTCACGGAGGTACGTGCACTGCTGGACAGGCGTGGCGAGGACGTGTCGATCGCCGACGCCGCCCGGTTCACGGCGCTCCCGGAGCCCGAGCTGCGGCGGCTGCTCGACGAGACGTCAGGCTGATCGGCTGGGCCACCCGCTCCCCGTGCTGCCCGCGCCCTTTGTCATGCTTGCGCACCGAACACAGGCAGGCAGGGAGCGGGGGACCGGGCGTTGAGCGAGATCGCTGGTGAGCTGGCGCGCGTGAAGGGCGCGTTCGCGCAGCCCACGCTGACGCTCCTCCACCAGCGCCAGGCGCCCGTGGTGATCACCATCTTCCGCACGGCCTTCGGCCGCAACAACAATCCGATCCCGACGGCCCGCCTGCACACGCAGGTCGAGGAGCACCTCGACGCGATGCGGCTGGCGGGCGAGCAGGACGTCCCGACCGGCACCGGGCGCGAGATCTGTCAGCGTTGGATGCGCGGCCAGTGGCTGGTGCGCTCGCTCGACGAGGCGGGGCACGAGGTCTACGCGCTGACCTCGCACGCCCAGCAGGCGCTGGAGCTGGTGAAGAACCTGGCCCGGGACCGGGCCACGCTCAGCGAGCACCGCGTCGCGACCATCCTCGGCACGGTCCGGCGCTTCAACTCCGAGGCCAACCCGGACCGCACCGCGCGGGTCACGATCCTCAACGAGGAGATCGCGCGGCTGCGCGTGGAGCGCGACCGCCTGGTCGACGGCGGCGACCTGGAGGGCGCGACCGAGGACTACATGCTCGAGGGGTTCACCGAGCTGCTCTCGCTGATCTCCGCGCTGCCGAGTGACTTCGCCCGGGTCGAGGAGCGGTTCGCGACCATCCGCTCGGAGATCCTGTCGGCGTTCCGGGCCGAGGACCGGCCGGCCGGCGAGGTGATCGACGACTACCTGGCCCGCGCCGACGCGCTGATGACCGCGACCCACGAGGGTCGCGCCTTCGAGGGCGCGTTCGCGCTGCTGCGCGACGACGCCCTCGTGACGCAGCTGCGCGAGGACCTGACCGACCTGCTCGAGCACCCGCTCTCGGACGGCATCCTCAGCGACGCCGACCGCGCCGAGCTGCGCGGCACGGTGCGGCTGGTGCGCGACGGCCTCGACCGGGTCCTCGCCCAGCGCTCCCGCGTGACGGCCACCTTGAAGGAGTACATCGTCTCCCACGACGCGGCCCGCGACCGCGAGCTCGAGCAGACCCTGCGGCAGGTGGAGGCCGAGCTGATGACCTGGATGGCGACCACCGGACCGCGGGCCACCCACGACGTGGCGCTCCTGCCCGCCCGAGCGGGCGTCGAGCACCTCCGCGAGCGGTTCCACGACCCCGCCGACGACGTCCTCCCGGACCGCATCAGCACCCCCGACCCGGCCCTCGCACCGCCGGTCTCGCTCGCGGAGCTCGTCGCGCAGGGCGGACCCAGGCTCGCGACCCTGCGCGAGCGCCTCGACGCCGCGACGACCTCGCTGCTCCCGGTCGCGTCCCTCGGCGCCCTGTTCGACGAGCTGGAACCGTCCCTGCGCCGTCCGGTCGAGATCTTCGGCCTCCTGCACCTCGCTGCCGACCGCGAGTGGGCGGCCGAGGAGTCGGTGGAGCCGTTCGAGGCCGTACGCCCCGACGGCAGCAGGCGGACCTTCGCCGTGCCGCGCACGCCACTGCCCGACCCCGACCTCCCACCGACCCAGCACCCGACCGAGCACCCCGCCCAGCGCGAGACGGAGAAGCACGCATGAGCGTCGACACCCACCCGGAGATCGACGGCGGGATCGACGGCGAGATCGTCGACGACGAGCTGCTCGACGACTCGGTGTCCCTCTTCGAGGGAGACGAGGGCGGCCTGGAGTACGCGCAGCGGCGCGCCCTGGTGACGCTGCTCAAGCAGCGCTTCATCAGCGCGCGCACCCACCCGCGGGACTGGACGGTGCTCGTCGAGCACGAGCGCCTGATCCGCTCACGGCTCAACGACCTCTTCCTCGACCTCCAGGTCGACCGCGCCCGCGAGGTCGCGTGGAAGAGGCAGGCGACGTCCGAGACCGGCGGCCGCTTCCCGACGATGCTCTACGACGCCGCCTGGTCGCGCGAGGAGACGCTCGTGCTGGTCCACCTGCGTGACCGGCTCCGCGCCGGGCTCGCGAGCGGCGACGTCCGGGTCTTCGTCGACCGCGAGGACATCGTCGGCTACGTCGCCAGCTTCCGCCCCGCCCATGCGACCGACGTGGCAGGCGACGAGAAGCGGGCCCGCAACGCGGTCGCGAGCGTCGTCAAGGCCGGGCTGCTGATCCCCACCGGGACCGACGAGCGCTTCGAGATCAGCGAGGCCGTGGAGCCGCTGATCCCGCTGGAGCTCCTCCAGGAGCTCCTCGAGGCGCTGGTGGCGGCCAACGACAGCGAGGTCCCCGAGCCCGACGAGCCGGCCGACCTCTTCGACGACGACGCGGACCCGGATGGCGCGACCGCCGGCGATGGGGCAGGGGAGCAGTGAGCATGTCGATCGACGAGATCGAGCAGACGGCGGTCGACGGGCTCTTCGAGCGCAAGGACGTCGCCACGCCCGCCGACGACACGATGCAGTGGCGCGCGGCGCTGCTGCAGATGGTCAACTGGGGCGGCTTCGGCGGGCTCACGGTCGTGCCGCTGCGCGGCGACGCCACGATGATCTCCGGCGCCTCCGGAGTCGGCAAGAGCACCATCCTCGACGCCTACACGGCGCTCATGATGCCGTCCGACACCAAGTTCAACGGCGCGTCCAACGACGCCGTCGCGGGACGCGCCCGTGGTGCCGGCCAGCGCAACCTGCTCTCCTACCTGCGTGGTGCGGTCGACGTGGTCGACGACCCCCGCACCGGCCGACCGGTCGAGAAGCTGCTCCGCGGCAAGGGTGGCGACACCTGGGGCGCGATCGCGATGACCTTCGTCAACGACCAGGGCGGACGGTTCACGGCGCTGCGCACCTACTACGTCCCGCGGCGCGCGACCCGGTCCGGGGACGTCCAGATGCAGCTGGCCACCCAGGACGGCGCGCTGCCGCTCGACTCGCTCGAGGTGGCCGTGCCCGAGCGCTTCCACGCCAACACGCTCAAGAAGCTCTTCCCGGGCATCCGCGTCCACCGCACGTACGCCGAGTTCGCCGCCGTCCTCCACGCGCGCCTCGGCATCGGCGCCAACGGCGACGGCGCGAAGGCCCTGCGGCTGCTCGCCCGGATCCAGGCGGGCAACCAGGTCCGCAGCGTCGACGAGCTCTACAAGGACATGGTGCTCGAGCGGCCCTCCACCTTCGCCGCCGCGGACCGGGCGATCGAGCACTTCGACGACCTCGACACCGCGCACTCCGCCATGCGCACCGAGGAGCAGAAGCTCGAGCTGCTCGCCCCGATCGTCGACCTCCACGCCCGCAAGGTCGAGGCCTCCCGGCGGCTCGCGGAGCTCGACTCCTACGGCGTGACCGCGGCCGGCGACACCCCGCTCCGGCTGTGGTTGCTGCGCACCCACCTCCGGCTGATCGAGGCCGCGGTGGTCGACAACCGTGCCGCGCGCGCGGCCGCCGCCGACGAGCTCGGCGCGACGACCTCGGCGGAGCGGACGCTGCTGTCCGACCTCGAGGCGGCCAGGGAGTCGCACCGCGCGGCCGGAGGGTCCACGCTCCAGTCGCTGGCGCTCTCGCTCGAGCAGGAGCAGGTCGTCCGCGAGGACCGGCTCGCGCGCCGGTCCGTCCTGCAGGAGCGCCTGCTCCCGCTCATCGACGCCACCGACGCCCAGGCGCCGGACGTCGAGGCGGCACTGCTCTCCGGCGAGGCGTACGCCGTGCTCCAGCTGCACGCCCGGCAGTGGCTGGCCGGGTGGCAGCGCGAGCAGGAGCGGATCCGCCGGGAGCGCGACGCGGTGCTGCGCAGCCAGTTCCCGCTCAGCGAGCGGCAGGCCGAGCTGCGGCGCGAGCGCGCGTCGCTGGAGAACCGCGCCGGCCGGATGCCGGCGCGCATGCACGAGCTGCGCGCCGAGGTCGCGCGGGCGAGCGGGATCGGCGAGGACGAGCTGCCCTTCGTCGCCGAGCTCGTCGACGTCGCCCCCGAGGAGGCGCGGTGGCGCACGGCGCTCGAGACCGTGCTCGGCGCCAGCGCCCGGATGATGCTCGTACCCCTGGACCGGCTGGACTCCTTCTCCTCGGCCATCGACGGGTTGCGGCTCCGCGGGCGCCTCACCTTCGAGGGCGTCGAGCTCGACCTGCCCGACCTCGGTCCCGCCGACCCGGAGCGGGTCGCCGGCAAGCTGGTCTTCCGGGACTCGCCGTTCTCCGGCTGGATCCAGTCCCACGTCGGAGAGTCCTCCCGCAACGCCCTCTGCGTCGAGGACGCGGACGGCCTCGCCGGCCCGGGCTTCCGGGTCACCCTCGCCGGCCAGACGCGCAACGGCCGTCGTGGCACCCACGGGCGCAACGACGGCCGCAGCATCATCGGCTTCTCCAGCACGGACGCGATCGCCGACGTCGACGCCGAGCTCGCCGACCTCGAGGAGCGACTGGACCGGGTCGGGGCCGAGCTCGCGCAGCTCGACCAGCGCTCGCGGATGCTCGAGCAGCAGCGCGCGTCCTACGACGCCATCGCCACCGCGCGGTTCGACGACTTCGACGTCGACGGCAGCGACCGCCGGATCGCCGACCTGGAGCGTCGCCGAGCAGAGATCCTCGGCTCCGACGACGGACTGCAGGCCCTGGAGGCCCAGATCGCCGACCTCGCGGCGCGGCTGGAGGAGGCACGACGCACCCGCTACGCCCTGGAGCAGCAGCAGCGCGAGCTCAACGCGGAGCACGCCGAGCTCGTCGACGCCGAGGACGACGTCAAGGACCGGCTCCAGGCGATCGAGGAGACCGGCACGGTCGTGCTCGAGCCCGGGCAGGACGCCGCCCTGGCCGCGGACTTCGCGGCCGCGGCGGCGCCCGCGGACCCCGACGACCTCGAACGCTTCGCCGAGACGTCCCACCGGCTCGCCCAGCGGCTCCGGGACGCGGTCACCGACGCCGAGGCGGAGGTGCGGCGCGTCGACGAGGAGCTGGTGCAGGTCTTCCGGGTCTACAAGCTCCAGTGGGACTCACCGAACCTCGGCACCACTGCGGAGTCCTACCCCGACTACGCGCGCATCCTGGACGACATCCGGGGCGAGGGACTGGCCGCCCGACGGGCCGAGTGGCGACGCAGGCTCACCGAGTGGAGCGGCCAGGACCTGGTGCCCCTCGTGGGCGCGATGGCGGCGTCCATCGAGGAGATCGAGGACCGGCTCGAGCCGATCAACGCCATCCTGCGCCGACTCGAGTTCGGGGCCTCGGGGGACCGGCTCCGGATCCGGCTCCGCAGGCTGGCGCCGGCGCAGGTCCAGGTGTTCATGAAGGACCTGCGCGCCCTCTCGTCGGGCGCCACGACCGACCTGGGGGAGGAGGCCCTCGAGCAGCGGTTCGCCGACCTCAGCAGGTTCATGCAGCAGCTGCGCAAGCCCAGCCAGGTCGGCGAGGCCGCCGCGACGCTGACCGACCGCGACCGGCTGCTCGACGTACGCCGCCACGTCGAGATCAGTGCCGAGCGCTACGACCACACCACGGGCGAGCTGCGCGCGACCTACCGCACGCTCGGCGAGAAGAGCGGCGGCGAGAGCCAGGAGCTGGTGGCCTTCATCGTCGGCTCCGCGCTCCGGTTCCGGCTCGGCGACGAGATGCGGTCCCGGCCCCGGTTCGCCCCGGTCTTCCTCGACGAGGGGTTCGTCAAGGCCGACTCCGAGTTCGCCGGCCGGGCCGTCCAGGCCTGGCGCGGCCTCGGCTTCCAGCTGATCGTCGGCGTCCCGCTCGACAAGGTCACCGGTCTCGAGCCGCACATGGACGAGCTGCTCGCCATCACCAAGAACAGCACCACGCACCAGTCGTGGATCACGCCGATCACCGACGCCGTCGGGGACGAGGCGGCCGGGCTGCGGCAGGCGCGCGACGCGGCGAGGTGACGGGGGAGACCTTCCTCGACGTCGCCGCCAGGAGCGCTGCCGGGACCTTCGCCTCTGCCCGTCGCGGACGGGACGTGATGTCGTGGAGCCATGAGCACCCAGACCGTCGAAGTCCATCTCGAGGAGCTCGGCCAGCACTCCTGGGTCAAGGCCCTGGCCAACACGTTGAGCGGCTCGAACGGAAGCGCCCAGTTCCGCTTCGTGGCTCGCCCCACGGGGGAGGAGCACCGCCCGAGCGACCATGTGGCCACGGGGGCGACGTTCCCCGTCATGAGGTGGCAGGACCTCGACAACCCCCGTCGGCCGAACGCCTGGATCGAGACGGCGCAGGAGCGCCTCGACGAGCTCGACGACGACCTCCGTGCGAGCGGATGGCGGCGCGGCCCGGACGTCGGTCGGCACTGGTGGTCGCGGACGTACGTCACCGGGTGACACGCGTCTGGGGGATGTGACTTCACGGTAGGGGTGTCTGCCTGACAGTCTCGGCAGGTGCCCCCTGAGCTGCGCCCCTCCAGTCGTGTCCGGTTCTCCCGCATCGCGGTCGTCAACCGGGGGGAGGCAGCCATGCGTCTCATCCACGCGGTCCGCGACCACAACGCCGAGCAGACCGGCCCCCCGGTCGAGGTGGTGGCGCTCCACACCGACGCCGAGCACGCCGCGATGTTCGTGCGCGAGGCCGACGTGGCGTACTCCCTGGGTCCCGCCGCGGCGCGGCCCTACCTCGACCTGGCCGTGCTCGAGCGGGCCCTCGTGGAGACCGGCGCCGACGCGGCGTGGGTGGGGTGGGGCTTCGTGGCCGAGGACCCTGCCTTCGTCGACCTCTGCGAGCGGCTCGGGGTCACGTTCATCGGCCCGAGCTCGGAGGCCATGCGCACGCTGGGCGACAAGATCGGCTCCAAGCTGATCGCCGAGGAGGTCGGCGTCCCCGTCGCGCCCTGGAGCCGCGGAGGTGTCGACACGCTCGAGGAGGCGCTGGCCGCGGCTGAGCGGGTCGGCTACCCGCTGATGCTCAAGGCGACCGCCGGCGGCGGCGGCCGCGGCATCCGCATGGTGGCCGGGGCGGCCGACCTCGAGGAGGCCTACCAGCGCACCCGTGACGAGGCCGAGCGTGCCTTCGGCAGCGGGGTGGTCTTCCTGGAGAAGCTCGTGACCGGGGCCCGGCACGTCGAGGTGCAGGTGATCGCCGACAGCCACGGCCACGCCTGGGCGCTGGGGGTGCGCGACTGCTCGATCCAGCGCCGCAACCAGAAGGTCATCGAGGAGTCGGCGTCCCCGCTGCTGGAGCGGGAGCAGACCGAGGAGCTGAAGGCCTCCGCCGAGCGCCTGGCGCTCGCCGTCGGCTACGTCGGCGCCGCCACCGTCGAGTTCCTCTATCACCCCGGCGAGCGGACCTTCGCCTTCCTCGAGGTCAACACCCGCCTCCAGGTCGAGCACCCCATCACCGAGGCCACCACGGGCATCGACCTGGTCAGGGCGCAGCTGCTCGTCGCGTCGGGGGGAGTCCTCGAGGGCGAGAAGCCCGTCGAGATCGGTCACGCGGTCGAGGCGCGGCTCAACGCGGAGGACCCCGACCGCGACTTCGCCCCGTCACCGGGCCGGATCGCGCTGCTCGACCTGCCCGCCGGCCCCGGGGTGCGGGTGGACACGGGGGTCGGCACCGGCGACTCGATCCCCGCCGACTTCGACTCGATGATCGCCAAGATCATCGCCGTCGGCTCGACCCGGCAGGAGGCGCTGGCCAGGCTGCGCCGGGCGATGTCCGAGACGACGGTCGTGATCGAGGGCGGCGCCACCAACAAGAGCTTCATCCTCGACCTGCTCGCCCAGCCCGAGGTGACCGACGGCGGGGGCGCCGGCTGGGCGGACACGGGCTGGATCGACCGGGTCCGTGGGGAGGGTCGTCTCCACTCCCACCGGCACTCCGGGGTGGCGCTGGTGGCCGCCGCCATCCACGCCTACGAGGACGAGGAGCGCCTCGAGATCGAGCACCTGCTCGAGACGTCTCGCGGAGGTCGACCCAACGTCCAGCACGAGGTGGGCCGCGGCGTCGACCTCAAGCTGCGCGGGACGACGTACAACGTGACGGCGCTGCGCACCGGCCCGCACCGCTTCCGCGTGGCCGTCGCCGGGGGCGAGGGCGAGGGCGCGACGGTGGTCGACGCCCAGGTCGTGAGGATCGACGAGTTCCACACCACGCTCACCGTGAACGGCCAGCGGTTCCGGCTGGTCACGGCCACCCACGGACCGGTGCAGCTCGTCGAGGTCGACGGCGTCACCCACCGGGTCACCCGCGACGAGGGCGGCATGCTCCGCTCGCCGGCACCGGCGCTCGTGGTCGCGACGCCGGTGGGCGAGGGCGACCTGGTCGAGGCGGGCACCTCGGTCCTCGTCCTGGAGAGCATGAAGATGGAGACGGTGGTCCACGCGCCGTTCGCCGGCCGGGTGCGCGAGATCCTCGTCAAGACCGGCAGCCAGGTGGAGAACGGCGCGCCGCTGCTGCGCATCGAGCCCGTCGAGGATGCCGCCGAGGCGGGGGCCGAGGCGTCGGCCAGCGCAGGTCCGGACCTGGAGCTTCCGGAGGCGGAGCCCGAGGTGGCCGCGGACGCGGAGGTGGCGGAGGGGCTGGCCGACCTGCGGGCGGCCATGCTCGGCTACGACACCGACCCGGCGACCGAGCGCCGTACCCTCGCCGGCTACCTGGGCGCCCGCGAGGAGGCCCGTACGGCCGGCCACGACGTGCTGGCCGGGGAGATCGAGCTGCTGCGGATGTTCGCCGAGCTGGCCGAGCTGAGCCGCAACCGGCCGGGTGGCGAGGAGGAGCACACGGAGCTGCGGGTGCACAGCTCCCGCGAGCACTTCCACACCTACCTGCAGAGCCTCGACCTCGAGCGTCACGCCCTCGGCGAGCACTTCGGCCGCCGGCTGGAGGCGGTGCTCGCCCGCTACGGCGTCACCGAGCTGGACCGGACCCCCGAGCTGGAGGAGGCGGTCTTCCGCATCTACCTGGCGCAGCGACGCTCGGCCGCCGACGTCCAGCTCGTCACCAGCCTGCTGCAGGCCTGGATCGCCGGGCCGCCGCCGTCCGAGGCCGACGGCGACGTCGTCCGTTCGCTCCTCGAGCGCCTGGTGCGCGCCACCCAGCTGCGGTTCCCGATCGTCGGCGACCTCGCCCGCAGCCTCCGGTTCCGCTGGTTCGACCAGCCGGCCGTCGACGAGGAGCGTTCCAGCGTCCTGGCCGGCGTGCGCGGCGAGCTCGTCGAGCTCTCCGCCGACGACGCCCCCGACCGGGCCCGGCGGATCGATGCGCTGGCGGCGATCCCCGAGCAGATCGTGCGGTTCCTCGCCGAGCGCCTGGCCGGGGGGATCCCGCCGCGGGAGCCGATGCTCGAGGTGCTCGTACGTCGCCACTACCGCGAGCACGAGCTGCACGACCTCCGGGTCCTCGACATCGAGGGCCGCCCGTTCGCGGTGGCCGACTACGTCCTCGACGTCGACCGGCCGACCCGGCTGGTGACGACCGTCGGGACGATCGACGAGCTCGGCGACACCGACGGTGCGCTGGTGCGTGCGATCGGCGAGCAGGTCGCGGCCCGCCCGGCCGGCTCCCAGGCCGTGGTCGACCTCTACCTGTCGTGGCCGGGGGAGGAGCTCTCCGCGCAGGAGACCAGCGACCGGCTGGGCGACCTCCTCGGCGAGGTCGCCTTCTCGTCCGACATCCGGCGGATCGTGGTGGCGGTGACCCGCGGCGGTGACCGCCCGGTCGACTACGTGACGTTCCGGCCCGCCGTCGACGAGGCCCCCGCGGCGATGGAGGAGGACCGCCTGGTCCGCGGCATCCACCCGATGGTGGGCCGCCGCCTCAACCTGTGGCGGCTGCGGCAGTTCGACGTCGTACGCCTCGAGGCGCCCGAGGACGTGCTTCTCTACCACTGCACCGCCCCCGACAACCCGGCCGACCAGCGCCTCGTCGCCCTCGCGCAGGTGCGGCAGGTGGCCGTCGTGCGTGACGAGTCCGGCGCGGTCGTGGCGCTCCCGCACGTGGAGCGCGCGGTGGAGAACTGCCTCGAGGCGATCCGCCGGGCCCGCACCGAGCGGCCGGACGGCGCGAAGCTCGACCTCAACCAGGTGTGGGTCCACGTGTGGCCCGTCGTCGACGCCGACCTCGACCAGCTCGCCGCGCTGCGGGACAAGATCACCCCGCTCACGGAGGGCGCGAGCATCGAGGAGGTGCAGGCCCACGGGCGGGTCCCCGGTCCGGACGGCACTCCGCAACCCGTCGTCGTACGCTTCCACGCGCAGGTCGGGGGTGGCGTCGCCACCACGATCGACGCCCCGCCCACGGAGCTGCTCCAGCCGCTGGACGACTACGCCTCCAAGGTGCTGCGCGCCAAGCGGCGCGGCCTGGTCTACCCCTACGAGCTGCAGAGCCTGCTGACCGGCAGCGGGGGCAGCCTGGTCGAGCACGACCTCGACGACACCGGCGCGCTGGTGCCGGTCGAGCGCGCCCGCGGGCTCAACAAGGCGGCGCTGCTCGTCGCCGTGGTCACGACGCCGACCGAGCTGCACCCCGAGGGCGTCACGCGCGTGGTGCTGTGCGGCGACCCCACCAAGGCCCTGGGGGCCGTCTCCGAGCCCGAGTGCTCGCGCATCATCGCGGCCATCGACCTCGCCGAGCGGCTGCAGGTCCCGGTGGAGTGGTTCGCGCTGTCGGCCGGTGCCCGGATCTCGATGGACTCCGGCACCGAGAACATGGACTGGGTCGCGGCCGCCCTCAAGCGGATCGTGGAGTTCACCCAGGACGGCGGCGAGATCAACGTCGTCGTGGCCGGGATCAACGTCGGTGCGCAGCCCTACTGGAACGCCGAGGCGACGATGCTCATGCACACGCGCGGCATCCTGGTGATGACGCCCGACAGCGCGATGGTGCTGACCGGCAAGCAGTCGCTCGACTTCTCCGGCGGCGTGTCCGCCGAGGACAACTACGGGATCGGCGGCTACGACCGCGTGATGGGCCCCAACGGCCAGGCGCAGTACTGGGCGCCGCACCTGCCCGCGGCCGTCGACGTTCTCATGCAGCACTACGCCCACACCTACGTCGTGCCCGGTGAGACCGGTCCGCGACGGGCACGGACCACGGACCCCGCGGACCGCGACGTCTCGGCGTACCCGCACGACACGCCGGACAGCGACTTCACGACGGTGGGGGAGATCTTCTCCAGCACCCGCAACCCCGAGCGCAAGAAGGCCTTCGACATCCGCACCGTGATGCGTGCGGTGTCCGATGCCGACCACGCCACGCTCGAGCGGTGGGTGGGCATGGCAGACGCCGAGACCGCCGTGGTGATGGACGCGCACCTCGGCGGCTGGCCGGTCTGCCTGCTCGGCATCGAGTCGCGGCCGGTGCCGCGCCGGGGCTTCCCGCCCACCGACGGGCCGGACACCTACACCGCCGGCACCCTCTTCCCGCGGTCGTCGAAGAAGGCCGCGCGGGCGATCAACGCCGCCAGCGGCAACCGCCCGCTCGTGGTGCTCGCCAACCTGTCGGGCTTCGACGGCTCACCCGACTCGATGCGCAGCCTCCAGCTCGAGTACGGCGCCGAGATCGGTCGCGCGATCGTCAACTTCGACGGGCCCATCGTCTTCTGCGTGATCTCGCGCTACCACGGCGGCGCGTTCGTGGTGTTCTCCAAGGCGCTCAACCCGGCGATGACCGTGCTCGCGGTCGAGGGGTCCTTCGCCTCGGTGATCGGCGGGGCCCCGGCCGCGGCCGTGGTGTTCTCCGCGGAGGTCGACAAGCGGGCGGCGGCTGATCCCCGCCACCAGGCTCTCGAGTCGCAGGTCGCGACCGCCGAGGGTCCGTCGCGCGCCAGGCTGCTGCTCGAGCTGGCCGACCTCAGGACCACGCTGCGCGCCGAGAAGATCAGCGAGGTGGCGGCCGAGTTCGACGGCGTCCACGACATCCACCGGGCGGTCGAGGTCGGGTCGGTCGACGCGGTCATCAGCCCGACCGAGCTGCGGCCGCGGATCATCGCGGAGCTGGAGCGGGGGATGGCGGCGAGGACCTGATCCGACGCGCACCATCCCCCGAGCCCCAGGACTTGCAGGGGAATGTCACCGTTTCGTGGGCAGCCCGTTGCCGATCGTTGTACCTTCAACGAGTGGCCGCCACTGTGCTGATCGTCGAGGACGAACCCGACCTCGTGCACGTCATGAGGGTCGTGCTCACGCGAGCCGGGTTCGAGGTCCACAGCGAGGGCGCCGGGCAGGCCGCCCGCACCCTCGCCCGTCAGGTCGATCCCGATGCCGTGGTCATGGATCGCGGCCTCCCCGACATGGACGGCCTCGAGGCCGTCCGCCTGCTGCGCTCCGACGGCTATCGGGGCCCGATCATCGTCGTCAGTGGCTGTGCCGGCCCCGAGCACGTGGCGACCTCCCTCGCCGCCGGGGCGGACGCGGTGCTCGCCAAGCCGTTCTCGCTGGCTGACCTCGTCGAGCAGGTGCGCCTCGCGCTCGAGAAGGACGTGGTCGCCGAGGCTGGATGAGGGCGTCAGACGTGTCGGACGACGACCCGTCCCGCGTCGACCTCCCAGCGCTGGTCGAGCCGTACGTTCTCCAGCAGCCGACGGTCGTGGGAGACCAGCAGCAGCGCGCCGTCGTAGGACGCCAGGGCCTGCTCGAGCTGCTCGATGGCGGGCAGGTCGAGGTGGTTGGTGGGCTCGTCGAGGACCAGCAGGTTCACGCCGCGGGCCTGGAGCAGCGCCATGGCGGCGCGGGTGCGCTCGCCGGGGGAGAGGCGGCCGACCTCGCTCGCGACCTGGTCGGCCTTCAGGCCGAACTTGGCCAGGAGCGTACGGACCTCGGCCTGCGTGAGCTGCGGGACGACGGCCTCGAAGGCGTCGCCGAGCGGCAGGGCGTCGTCGAGGGTCGTGCGGGCCTGGTCGATGACCCCCACCTCGACGGAGGCCCCGAGCGACGCGGAGCCCGTGTCGGGGGTGGCATCGCCGAGGAGGAGCCGCAGCAGCGTGGTCTTGCCGGCGCCGTTGGGGCCGGTGATGCCGATCCGGTCACCCGCCTCGACCTGGGCGGAGACCGGTCCGAGCCCAAAGTCGCCCAGCCGGACGCTCGCCTCGTTGAGGGTGGCGACCACGGTGCTCGAGCGGGGTGCGGCGGCGATGTCGAACTGGAGGACCCACTCCTTGCGCGGCTCCTCGACCTCCTCGAGGCGCGCGATCCGCGACTCCATCTGGCGGACCTTCTGGGCCTGCTTCTCCGACGACTCGGTCGCGGCCTTGCGCCGGATCTTGTCGTTGTCGGGGCTCTTCCTCATCGCGTTGCGCACGCCCTGCGAGCTCCACTCGCGCTGCGTGCGTGCCCGCTTGACCAGGTCGGCCCGCGTGTCGGCGTACTGGTCGTAGGCCTCGCGCGCGTGGCGGCGGGCGATCGCGCGCTCCTCCAGGAAGGCGTCGTAGCCGCCGTCGTAGACGGTCACCTGGTGCTGGGCGAGGTCGAGCTCGACGATGCGGGTCACGCAGCGCGCCAGGAACTCACGGTCGTGTGAGACGAGGACGACCCCGCCGCGCAGGCCCTGCACGAAGGCCTCGAGCCGCGCGAGGCCGTCGAGGTCGAGGTCGTTGGTCGGCTCGTCGAGCAGGACGACGTCGAAACGGCTCAGCAGCAGGGCCGCGAGCGCCACGCGGGCGGCCTGCCCGCCGGACAGCGAGGTCATCAGTGCGTCGGGGCCGACGTCGAGGCCGAGGTCGTCGAGCACCGGTGCGATCCGGTCGTCGAGGTCTGCGGCCCCGCTTGCCATCCAGCGGTCGAACGCCACGGCGTACGCGTCGTCGACCCCGGGCTCCCCGGAGCCCAGCGCGGCCGCCGCGGACTCCATCGCTGCCGTCGCCTCGGCGGCACCCGTACGCCGGGCGACGTACGCGGCGACGGTCTCGCCGGGCACCCGCTCGTGCTCCTGCGGGAGGAGCCCCACGAAGGCGTCGCGGGGTGCGCAGGACACCGAACCCGCCAGGGGCGCCGTCGCACCGCCCAGCAGTGACAGCAGCGTCGACTTCCCCGCGCCGTTGGCGCCGACGACGCCGATCACGTCGCCCGGGGCGACGGTGAGGTCCAGTCCCTCGAACAGGACCCGGTGACCGTGTCCGCCGGACAGGTCCTTCGCGACGAGCGTGGCAGACACGACGGGGAGCCTATCGGCCGGTCGGCGCACGGCGGGGTCTCCGAGGTCCGGTGGGGCCGATTTGTGTCTGTGGGACCAGACGCGCATAGTGGTCCGTTCGCCGTTGGATCGATCCAATGGCCTTGCCGGACGATCGTTCGCGATCGACGAGCGCCCCTGCACGCGTCTGCTCACGCAGCCGGACGCCTGCGTGCCTCTCGGCACCCCTGACATCCCGGCCCACGGCCGACCCTTCGCTGCGCTCGGGCAGTGTCCCCCACGAAGGAGAAGAACCATCACGACCGCAGACTTCGAACGACTCCTCCGCCCGACCCCGGGCACCGAAGGACTCAGCTCCGACCACACCCGCGACGCCACCAGGTCCAGCTCGCCGTCCCTGATGATGCTGGTGCTGCTGGCCACCATCGGCGTGCTGGCGTACGCCACCTTCATCTTCCGGCCCTCCCACCACGGCGACCTGCTGCCGTTCGCGCTCGTCGTCACCGCCGAGACCTGGCTGATCGCGCAGGCGCTGCTGGCCCTGTGGACCATCCTCTCCAGCGGCTACGACGCCCGCGACTACGCGTACCACCAGGCCAAGCGCGGCCTCTTCGACCCCGGCCAGATCGTGGCGCAGGGCCTCGAGTCGACCCCGAGCCGGTGGCCCATGCAGATCCACGACGAGCCGGCCTCCGTCGACGTGTTCGTCACGACGTACGGCGAGGACCTGGACGTGATCCGCCGCACTGTCTCCGCCGCGCTGGCGATCCGCGGACACCACCGCACGCTGGTGCTCGACGACGGCCGCTCCGACGACGTCCGTGACCTGGCCCACGAGCTGGGCGCGGAGTACGTCCGGCGCCCCGACAACCAGGGCGCGAAGGCGGGCAACATCAACCACGCCCTCTCGATCACCGACGGCGAGTTCTTCGCGGTGTTCGACGCCGACTTCGCCCCGAAGCCGGAGTTCCTCCACGAGACGCTGCCCTACTTCGCCACCGACAAGGTCGCCTTCGTGCAGACCCCGCAGACCTACGGCAACCTGCACACCGTCCTGTCCCGGGGCTCCGGCTACATGCAGTCGGTGTTCTACTCCCTGATCCAGTCGGGCAAGAACCGCTTCAACGCCGCGTTCTGCGTGGGGACCAACGTCGTCTTCCGCCGCAACGCCGTGGCCGACATCGGCGGCATCTACCAGGAGTCGAAGTCCGAGGACATCTGGACCTCGATCCACCTGCACGAACGCGGCTGGCGCTCGATCTACACCGGCGCGGTGCTCGCGGTCGGGGACACCCCCGAGTCGGTCGAGGCCTACAGCAAGCAGCAGCTGCGCTGGGCCACCGGCGCTTTCGAGATCCTGCTGCGGCACAACCCGCTGAGCCGCAAGCGCAACCTCACCACCGACCAGCGGATCCAGTACCTCACGACCGCGACGTTCTACCTCAACGGCATCGCCCCGGCGCTGCTGCTCATGGTGCCGCCGCTGCAGATCTACTTCGACCTCACCCCGGTGGCGCTCGGCGTGCCGACGAGCACCTGGTTGATGTACTACGCCGGCTTCTACTTCATGCAGGTCGTGGTCGCGCTCTACACGATGGGCTCGTTCCGCTGGGAGACGCTGATGCTCGCGTCCTCGTCGTTCCCGATCTACATCCAGGCGATGTGGAACGCCGTCACCAGGCGTGAGCGCCAGTGGCACGTCACCGGCAGTGCCGGCGGCGCCCGCTCGCCGTTCAACTACACGTTCCCGCAGGTGCTGGTCTTCGTGTTCCTGCTCCTCACCACGGTCGTCGGAGCCTGGAAGGCCGAGGTCACCGGCTCCTTCAACGTGGCCCTGGCCTGGAACGCGCTCAACACGATCGTCCTCGGGATCTTCCTGACGGTCACCTACCGCGAGGCGCGCACCGCGCGCGCCGCCCGCCGTACGGCGCGCCGGGAGGCACGGCAGGAGGCACGGCGTGCCCGCCGACGGCGTGCGTCCGAGCCCGCGCCCCTCGCCCCCTCGTCCACCCCGTCCACGAACCTCGTTGGAGGCCCCCGATGAACTTCCTCACCCGTCTCAAGTACCTCGTCGGCATGCTGCTCGTCGTCGGCGCGGTCGCCGCGCTGGCGCTGAGCATGAACCACCGCATCAGCACCGTCCACGACGTCAGCGCCACCGTGCGCACCGACGACTACACCGTCGGCACGCCGTACGCCGGCACCGTCGTCGCGCGCAAGGTCGACGTCGGCGACCAGGTCGGCAAGGGCGACACCCTGTTCGTCGTCCAGAGCAGCGAGCTGGCCCGGGAGATCGCGAAGGACGCGATCGAGCCCGAGAAGTCGCCCTACGACATCCGCGGTGGCTCCAAGGTCGTGATCCGCGCGACCTCGGCCGGGAAGGTCTCCGACGTCCAGCCCATCGAGGGCGCCTACGTGGACGCCAACTCGACCCTTGCCCAGGTGCAGGAGCAGGGCACCAGCTACGTGCAGGCCGACTTCCGGCTCACGCCGAAGCAGTACGCCCTGATGCGCGCCGCCGACGACGTGACCGTACGCCTGCCCGACGAGCGCGCCGTGCGGGCGGAGATCGAGCGCATCGGTGTCCGCACCGACGGTGAGAGCGCGGCGACCCGCCTGCGCGTCGTGTCCCCGGACCTCGACAACCGCGGCATGTTCTCCTCCGGCACTCCGGTCGACGTCGACGTGACGCTCAGCAGGGACGGGCTGGCCGAGAGGCTCCGTACGCTCCTCGCCGGCCTGCTGACCCCTGGAGGCGCGGGATGAGGGGCCGCAGCTGGCTCACCGTCGCCGTGACGGCCGTCGCAGTAGTCGCCGTGCTCGCCAGCGTCGCAGTGGGCATGGGGTCGCTGCTCGACCGCGAGCGTGTCTCGTCGAGCGACCGGGGCGCCTTCGACCCGTTCCGCCCCGCGAAGGCGTCCGGGTGGACGTCCGTGTCGCGCCAGGCGCCGGCGTCCTGGACGCCCGCGGCCGCGCGGCTGCCCCACGTCGAGGGCGCCACGGGGACGGACCGGGTCGACGCCGACCTCGCGCCGCCCACCAACCGGTGGTACTCCGGGATGTTCTTCGGTCCCGAGCCGCAGCCGGTCTTCGCGATGCCCCTGGCTGCCCAGGCCGACGCCACCGGTGTGGCCGTCGGGCTGCCCCGGGTGTCGGCCTCCGAGCGGACCATCACCGCGCCGTTCGCCCCCGAGCTGCGGCTCGGCCTGGCGGCCGACGCCTTCAGCGCCACCCGGGCGGACCCCGTCTCGGTGACCTCGACCTACACCTCGTCCGGCACCGCGGTCGGCGAGCTGGACCTGGCCGAGGGTTGGCCCTACGTCGGTTACACGGCGCTGCAGGACCAGGACGTCACCGTGCCTGCCGGGCTCGTGCGTCGCGACGGTGGCCGGTGGCTGGCGATGGTGGCCGGTGACACGACGTACGGCCTCGCGGTCGCCGGCTCCGACGGCAGCCGTCGGGCGGTCGACCCCGCCGGTGACGTCGTACGGCTGGAGCGCGGGGAGACCCTGCTGGCATTCGCTGGTCGTGACGACGCGACGCTCGCCGAGCTCGTCCGTGGTGCGGTGCCCGTGCGCGGCACGTCGACCAGCTACCAGCTCGCCGGGGGACAGGCCCGGACCAGGATCGACTACAGGACCCCCCGTGGCCGTAGCACCGTGCTGGCGGCGATGCCGCACCAGCGCCTCGGCCGTGCGACGGTCCGCGGTCGCGTGGACTCGCTCTACGGACCCCTCCGGCTGGTCCGTTCCCGGTCCCTCGTGTCCGGCGTGCGGGCCCTTCGGCCGGACGCGACGCCGGACGTGGCCGGGCTAGGCCGCACGGCACGTGCCCAGCTGCGCGACCAGGTCGTCGCGGACGTGCAGCAGGAGGTCTCCGGCGACGCGCCGCGACAGGACACCTACTTTGGCGGCAAGGACGTCCACCGGATGGCGCAGCTCACCCGCCTCGCCGAGGACGTCGGTGCCGGCCCGGCCGCACGCACGATCCGCGAGCGGGCGGTCGCCGAGCTGGACGCCTGGCTGGGCGGCACGTCCGAGTGCGGGGCCGACGCCACCCGCTGCTTCGCCTACGACACTGCCTGGAAGGGCGTGGTGGGCCGGGCGGCCTCCTTCGGGTCCGAGGAGTTCAACGACCACCACTTCCACTACGGCTACTTCCTCGCGGCGGCCGCGCTGCTCGCGGAGGGCGAGCCCCGGCTGCTCGACCGCTGGCGACCGACCCTCACCGCGCTCGCGGAGGACATCGCCTCCCCGGCCACCAACCGCTCGCTGCCCGCCCTGCGCTCGTTCGACCCCTACACCGCACACTCGTGGGCGTCGGGGACGTCGATCTTCGCCGACGGCAACAACCAGGAGTCGAGCTCGGAGGCGATCAACGCCTGGAACGGGTTGGCGCTGTGGGCCGAGGCCGACGGCAACCGGGCGCTCGCCCGGCAGGCGACGTGGCAGCTGAGCCTCGAGACCGCCTCGGCGCGCGCCTACTGGCTGGAGCCGCGCAACCTCCCGGCCGCGTACGACCACTCGATGGTCTCCCTCAACTGGGGCGGCAAGCGCGAGTGGGCCACCTGGTTCAGCGACGAGCCGTCCGCGATGCTGGGCATCCAGCTGCTGCCCATGCCCGCGGTGATGGCCCAGGGACGCGTCGACGAGAAGCGCGTGCGTGCCAACGTCGCCGAGGCGTCGGCGCGTGGGTTCGACACGATGTTCGGCGACTACCTGACGATGTACCTCGCCCTCGCCGATCCCGAGCGCGCCCAGCAGGTCGGGCGGCGACTGCCCGACACCGCGATCGACGACGGCAACACGCGCAGCCACCTGCTGGCGTGGTTGCTCGCCGCCCGCGCGGGGGAGCTGGACGGACCTCGCTGACGGCGGTGGCCACCAGTGCGGGACCCGAGCCTCACGGCGGTAGCCACGGGCCCGGGTCCCGAGGCCGGTCGCTAGGCTCGGGCCATGGCACGCAGCGTGTACGTCGCCGGCGTCGAGGGGTTCACCGGCAAGTCCGCGGTGGCGCTCGGGGTGCTGGAGCAGTTGTCCCGCCGGGTGGCGCGGGTGGCGGTCTTCCGGCCGGTGGTCAGGGCCGAGGCGTCGACGGGCGAGGTCCACGACTACGTCCTCGACCTGCTGGTCTCGCACGACGCCGTCTCCCTGACGTACGACGAGTGCGCGGGCGTGAGCTACGACGACGTGCACGCCGACCCCGACAGCGCGATGGAGCGCATCGTCGCGCGCTACCACCAGGTCGCAGAGCAGAGTGACGCCGTGGTGGTCGTCGGCAGCGACTACACCGACGTCGGGGCTCCGGCGGAGTTCGCCTTCAACGCCCGGGTCGCCGCCAACCTCGGCGCCCCGGTGCTGCTGGTCCTCAACGGCCAGGGGCGCGACGTCGACCAGCTGTGCACGGCGGCGGCGATGGCGGAGGCCGAGCTCGCCGCCAACCACGCGACGCTGTTCGCCGTCATCGCCAACCGGGTCGACCCCGAGGCCACCGACCGGACCGCTGCGGCGCTGCGGCGCAAGGGCGTGCCGGCCTTCGCCCTGCCCGAGCAGCCCCTGCTCAGCTCACCGTCCGTGGGCGACCTGATGGCGGCCTGCGACGGCCGCCTGGTGCGCGGCGACGAGAGCCAGCTGGCCCGCGAGGTGCCCGGCCTCGTCGTCGCGGCGATGACCCTGCCCAACGTGCTGGACCGGCTCTTCGACGGGGCGCTCGTCGTCACCCCCGGAGACCGTCCCGAGGTGGTCCTCGGCGTCCTCACGGCGCACCAGTCCGCCAGCTTCCCGCAGCTCTCGGGCATCGTCCTCAACGGCGGGCTCGAGCTGCCCGAGCAGGTGGGGCGACTGCTGGACGGGCTCGAGGTGGCCCTGCCGATGATCGCCACCGACCTCGGCACCCACGCCACCTCGACCGCGCTGACCAACCGCCGTGGCCGGCTGGACAAGGACTCGCCGCGCAAGATCGCGACGGCGTTGACCCTCTTCGCCGACCACGTCGACGGCGACGAGCTGATGGACGGTCTCGAGCTGGCCCGCACCTCGGTCGTGACGCCACTGATGTTCGAGCACCAGGTCCTCGACCGCGCGATCGCCGACCGCCGTCACATCGTCCTGCCCGAGGGGGAGGAGGAGCGGATCCTCCGCGCAGCCGACATCCTCCTGCGCCGCAACGTCGCCGACCTGACCCTGCTCGGCGACCCGATGATCGTGCGCGCCAAGGCCGCCAACCTCGGCATCGACGTCTCCGGGGCCCGGCTGCTCAGCCCCTACGACGAGGAGCTGCGCGAGCGGTTCGCGCAGGAGTACCACCAGCGGCGCGCGCACAAGGGCATCGACCTCGAGGCCGCCCGCGACATCGTCGTCGACGTCTCCTACTTCGGCACGATGATGGTCGAGCTCGGGCTCGCCGACGGGATGGTGTCCGGAGCCGTGCACACCACGGCGCACACCATCCGCCCGGCGCTCGAGGTGATCCGCACGGTCCCCGAGGTGTCGGTGGTGTCCTCGGTGTTCTTCATGTGCCTGCGCGACCAGGTGCTCGTCTACGGCGACTGCGCGGTCAACCCCGACCCCACCGCCACCCAGCTGGCCGACATCGCCATCGCGTCGGCCCGCACCGCAGCTGCCTTCGGCGTCGAGCCGCGGGTCGCCATGCTGTCCTACTCGACCGGCACCTCTGGCAGCGGCACCGACGTCGAGAAGGTGACCGAGGCGACGGCTCGGGTCCGCGAGCGAGCGCCGGACCTGCTCGTCGAGGGGCCGATCCAGTACGACGCCGCGATCGACGCCGCGGTCGCGCGGACCAAGCTGCCCGACTCGGCCGTGGCCGGGCGAGCCACGGTCTTCATCTTCCCCGACCTCAACACGGGCAACAACACCTACAAGGCCGTGCAGCGCTCGGCCGGCGCACTGGCAGTCGGCCCGGTGCTGCAGGGCCTCCGCAAGCCGGTCAACGACCTCTCGCGCGGCGCGTTGGTGCGAGACATCGTCAACACGGTCGCGATCACCGCGATCCAGGCCCAGGAGCGGTCGTGACGGACCGGGTGCTCGTCCTCAACGCTGGGTCGTCCTCGTTGAAGTACCGACTCCTCGACGGCGTCTCGGGCGTCGCCGAGGCGTCCGGTTCCGTGGAGCGGATCGGCGAGGACAGCGGGACGATCACGCACTCGGTCGACGGGCAGCGTCACACCGAGGAGCGTCGCGTCGCGGACTTCGAGGACGCGCTCCGCTCGGCGCTGGGTGCCTTCGACCGCCACGGTCCCGCGATCGACCGCGACGGCCTGGCCGCGGTGGGCCACCGCGTCGTGCACGGCGGCGACCTCTTCGCCGAGCCGGTCGTCGTCGACGACCGGCTGCTCGGCACCGTCGAGGACCTCGTCCCGCTCGCGCCCCTGCACAACCCGGCCAACCTGGAGGGTCTGCGGGTCGCGCTGCAGCTGTTCCCCGAGGTGCCGCAGGTCGCGGTCTTCGACACCGCCTTCCACCAGACGATGCCCGAGCACGCCTACACCTACGCCGTGCCGGTGGCCTGGCGTGAGGAGCACCGGATCCGGCGCTACGGCTTCCACGGCACGTCGTACGCCTTCGTGTCGCGCCGCGCCGCGGAGCTGCTTGGCCGTGCGGTGGAGGAAACCAACCTCGTGGTGCTGCACCTCGGCAACGGCGCGTCCGCCGCCGCGGTCCGTGGTGGACGGTCCGTCGACACCTCGATGGGCTTCACCCCCCTCGAGGGGCTGGTGATGGGCACCCGCTCCGGTGACCTCGACCCGGCGATCCACGGTCACCTGCACCGTGAGCTCGGGTGGTCCCTCGACGAGATCGACCGGGCGCTCTACCGGGAGTCGGGCCTGTTGGGCCTGTCCGGCGTCAACGACTTCCGCGAGGTCACCCGGCGGCGTGCCGCGGGCGACGCGGCAGCCACGCTCGCGTTCGACGTCTACGCCTACCGCGTGCGCAAGTACGTCGGCGCCTACTACGCCGCGCTCGGCGAGGTCCACGCGGTCGTCCTCACCGGCGGCGTCGGAGAGCACAGCGCGGAGCTCAGGGCGGCGGCCCTCAGCGGCCTGGAGCGGCTCGGCATCGTCCTCGATCCCGTACGCAACGACGCGCGGTCGACGGACGCGCGAGCGGTCTCGGCCGACGGGTCGGACGTCGCCGTGCTCGTCGTGCCCACCGACGAGGAGTGGGAGATCGCCCGCCAGGCCCTGGAGGTCGTGAAGCGATCCGGGTGACGGCTCGCAGCGTCTGCTGCTCCTGGTGTCGGTCCCGGTGTTCGGGGACGGAGTCCCGGCGCGAGAGCCGCGGCCGCGCCCTGGTTGCGGACCCCGGTCCTGATCTCAGAGAAGGTCGCGAGGCGGACACGAAAATCGACAGGCTCGTTGGTTGCGGCACCGCCCACGAGAGCCAGAACTGTCACCACCACACACCCTTGATGTGTCACCGATGTCCTGAGACATGGCACGCGACCACTGTCGGTGGCGTTCCGTACACTCGAACACATGATCGACGCACTGTCAGCCGAGGCACGAGGGGTCGCAGACGACCTCTCGGCCTCCGAGCTGCTCGCCTCGATCAAGGCGTCCCGCGAGCTCGAGAACGCCGAGGCCGCCCGCCAGCTCGTGCTCGCCGCCCGGTGGGCAGACTTGCACCCGCCCGAGTCGATCCATGATGCGGCCTCGTTCACCGTGCCGGGGTGTGAGCACGAGGAGCCCATTGCGGGAGAAGGCGCTCCCTTGGTGGCGGAGTTCTGCGTCGCGGAGCTCGGCGCCACCCTCGGCATCTCGACGACGGCGGCGAAGAAGCTCGTCGGTCACGCCCTCGAGCTGCGCCACCGCCTGCCGCGATTGTGGGAGCAGGTCCACGCCGGACGCGTGCCGGCCTGGCGGGCGAGGGTTGTTGCTGACACCACCATCCACTCGTCGCCCGCGCTGACTCGGGAGGCGGCGGGGTTCGTCGACTCCCAGGTCGCCGCCGTCGCCGGGCGCATCGGGTCCGCGCAGCTCGACCGGCTGATGGCCGAGACGATCAAGCGCTACGACCTCGCCACCGCCGACCCCACCGCGGACCCCGAGGACGGGTGGCAGCACGTCGACCCCCGACACGTCACCGTGAACAAGGATGACGTGCACTACGCCGGGACGATGCGCATCGAGGCGGAGGTCGACATCGCCGACGCCCTCGACCTCGACCGTGCCGTCGCCCACGGCGCTGCCACTCAGAAGGCGCTCGGCTCCCAGCTGCCCCTCGACGCACGACGCGCCAAAGCGCTGGGGGAGCTCGCGCGTACCCAGACCGCACTCGACCTCGCCTTCCAGGACGGTGCAGCCCGGGAGGGTGGTTTCGAGGCTCGCTCCGCTCGCACCTCATCCACCGAAGACAGGGGTGAGGACGGCGACGCCGAGGGGCCGAACCTGCCTGCCGCTCGTGAGGTCGTGATCCACGCTCACTTCGACGCCACCTTCTCCGGCGACACCACCGTATTCGGTCCCACCGGACGGATGGAGAACGGGCAGCGACTCGTGCTGCTCGAGCAGATCCGCTCGTGGTGCGCCGACTCGCGCACCAAGGTCACCGTCAAGCCCGTCATCGACCTCAACGCCCAGCTCACCGCGCAGGGCTACGAGATTCCCGCCCCGATCCGCGAGCAAGTCCAGCTCCGCGACCGCACGTGCGTGTTTCCACGGTGCACGCGCCCGGCCCGTGGCTGCGACGTCGACCACGTCGTCGAGTACGACCACGACGCCGAGGCCGAAGGCAGACCCCAGCCCGGCCCCACGCAGACCGACAACCTCGCCTGCCTGTGCCGCTTCCACCATCGGCTCAAGACCCACTCCGCCTGGCGCTACGAGATGACCTCGCCCGGGATCTTCGAGTGGACCTCACCCCACGGCCACCGCTACCGACGCGACCGCGCCGGCACCACCGCGATCGATCTACCCGCACCGCCGGACGTCCCGCGACCACGCCGACGATGACCCCGCCCCACACCCCGCCGCCCACCAGGTGGCGGGGCCGCCCGCGTGCGCGAGGCCCGTTCGTTGCCGTTCGAGAAGGCCCGACCCCATCGGCCAGCGAACACGAGGGCGAGCGAACCACCCACGAGCTGCGGACGCTTGGGGCGCCGATCACCGCCGTCCATCCGCAAGTCGAGCGCCCCAGTGGTCCCTGCGGGTGGGGCGGCACACCCGGAGTCCGGAGACACTGGAACCGGCTGAACAGCCGCCCTGCCGACCGATCAGAGAGGCTCACATGTCCACTGACGCCATCGTGCTGTTGAAGAACGACCACAAGGAGATCCTCAAGACGTTCAAGGACTTCGAGAAGCTTGGTCCGGACGCACACGTTCGCAAAGGCCAGCTGGTCAGTCGCATGATCGAGCTCCTGACCGTCCACACCTACATCGAGAACGAGGTCATGTACCCCCGCGTGCGGGAGTTGCTGCCCGAGCTCGAGGACGACGTGCTCGAGTCCTACGAGGAGCATCACGTCGCCGACGTCCTTGTCATGGAGCTGGCCGGGATGAAGCCTGACGCCGAGCGCTTCACCGCCAAGACCACGGTGCTGATCGAGAACGTGCGCCATCACATCGAGGAGGAGGAGAAGGAGTGGTTCCCGCAGGTCCGCGAAGGCCTGGGCCGCAAGCAGCTCCAGGAGATCGGCGCGGAGATGGCTGAGGCCAAGGCCAAGGCGCCACGCACCCCAGCAGCACCGAGCGCCCTGAAGAAGACCGTCGACGCGGTCGTGAAGTAGCCGATCTCCTCGTCGTCGGCGCCGTCATCACCAGCCGCCTCGCCCGGGACTGGACGTCAGGAGCGCAGCCGCCGCGGCACGCCGGTGTCGAGCTCGGGCGGCTCGGCGATGCGGACCTTCACGTCGACGCAGAAGAGCCCGTGCGCGTTGAGGACGACGGGCTCGAGCGTGAGGTCCGCGACATGGGGCACGTCGACGGCCAGTCGTCCCACGGACATCACCAGCGACTCGAGCGGAGCGAGGTCCACCTCCTCCAGGCCGCGGTCACCCACCAGCTGTGGCCAGATCCGCAGCGCTCGTACGGCGCGGGCGGCGTCGGCCGCCTCGACGGGCGGCAGCAGCAGCACCTCCTCGGCCCAGCTGCCGACCGGTCCCGCGGCCCCGCCGCCGACCCGGACCAGCGGGCCGAGCTGAGGGTCGCGCACCAGGCCCACCGAGGCGACGTGGCCGAGCACCAGCGGCTGCACCAGCACGTCGACCCGGTCGTGGCCCAGCTCCTCACCGAAGCGTCGTACGGCGTCGGCGACCTCCCTGCCGGTCCGCACATCGATGCGGACGAGCCCACGGTCGGACTTGTGCAGCACAGCCGGGTCGGCCACCTTGACGGCCACCGGGTAGCCGATCTCTGCCGCGACCGCTTCCGCCTCGTCGGGGCCGGCGGCGAGGTGGCCGACGAGGTGGATGCCGTACGGCGCCAGCAGCTCTGCCTGGGCGGAGGGTGCGAGCCACTCCGGCTCGCCGCTGCGGGCGGCCAGTCGTGACCTCACCCAGGTGCGGGCGTGGACACCACGGGTGCCGAGCTCGACCTCCGGTCGGTCCGGCGGGACGCGTCGCCATGCGGCGTACCGCATGGCCCGACCCAACGCCCCGATCGCCGCGTCGGTCGTGCGATAGGCGGTGACGCCCGGGAGGCCTCGGGCCGCGTCGAACGCCGCCCCGGGCGCGACCAGGAGCAGCGGTACGTCGGGGCCCGAGGGCCGCGCCCGCGACACGGCCGCGAACAGCGCGTCGCGGTCGGTGAGCCGGTTGGCGACCAGCAGGACCAGCACGGCGTCGGCCTCGCCGGCGTCGAGCACCTCGCGCAGCGCGGCCGTCAGCTGCCCGGGCGTGACGTCGGCTCCGAGGTCGACCGGGTTGCGGACGTCGACCGCGCCGGGGACCGCCGCGCGCAGGGCGGCACCCAGCTCGTCGGAGGTCGTGGTGACAGCCATTCCTTGGTGGTCGGCCCGGTCGGTCGTCAGCGCGCCCACGCCACCCGTGTTGGACACGATGCACACCCGCAGCCCGGAGGGTAGCGGCTGCTCCACGAGCAGCAGCGCGGTCTCGGTCAGCTCGGCGCCGGTCCGGCAGGCGATCACGCCGGACTGGTCGAGCAGCGCGTCCACGCCCACGCCGACGGTGGACGAGGCGGTCGGGTCCTGTCGGGCCCGGGACCGGCCGCCGACCACGGCCAGGAGCGGCTTCTGCTCGGCGAAGCGGCGAGCGGTGCGAGCGAACTTGAGGGCGTTGCCGAACGACTCGAGGTAGAGGGCACCGGCCGCGACCGCGTCGTCGTCCATCCACGCGGCGAGCAGGTCGTTGCTGGAGACGTCGACCTTGTCGCCCAGTGAGACGAAGGACTGCACCCCGAGGCCGACGTCGCGGGCGAGGTCGAGGAGCGCGAAGCCCATCCCACCGGACTGGGAGGCGACCGCCAGGCCGCCGACCTCGGGCACGTCGTGGAGCAGCGTCGCGTTGAGGCCGTCGCCGTTGTCTAGGACGCCCTGGGAGTTGGGACCGACCAGGCGCAGGCTGTGCGCACGGGCGATGCCCAGCAGCTCCAGTCGACGGTCCTCGCTCCCGGTGCCGGAGAAGCCGGACGAGATCACCACGGCGGCACCGGCGCCGTTCGCGGCGGCGTCGCGGAGCACGTCGGCCACCCCGTCGGCCGGGACGGCGACCACGACGAGGTCGACGGGGCCGTCGAGCTCGCCGAGGCTGCGGCTGGCGGGGAGGCCGTCGATCGACTCCGCCTCCGGGTGGATCACGTGGAGCGTCCCGCTGTAGGGCGAGCTCCGGATCGCCTCGAGCACGCCGTGGCCGAAGCCGCCCGCGGAGCGTCGTACGCCGACGACCGCCACGCTGCTGGGGTGGAGCAGCGGGCGGAGGGAGCGTGACGCGGACCGCCACTCGCGCTGGTCCGCGGCCTCCACGGCCTCGCGGGAGGCGTCCGTACGCAGCTCGACCACCACCTCGCCGGCGACGCTCGTGCGGGTGGCCGCGAACCCGGCCGCGCGGAAGACCCGCAGCATGCCGTAGTTGTCGCTGAGGACCTCGGCCTCGAAGCGGCTGACCCCGTGGCTCCGCCCGAGGGCGGCGAGGTGCTCGAGCAACAGGCTGCCCAAGCCGCGGCCACGGTCCTGGTCGGCGACCAGGAAGGCGACCTCGGCGCTGTCCGGGGAGAGCAGCTCGGCGGTCGCCAGGCCGGCGACCCGGCCGCGGACGAGCGCCACGAGCGCGGCCGACTGGGTGTTGTCCGGAGCGAAGAGGTGGTCGACGTAGAGCCGGCCGGCTTCCCGGTTGGGGGAGAAGAAGCGCAGTCGCAGCGTGTCCACCGAGACCGACTCGTGCAGCTCGAGGACGGCGTCGCGGTCGTCCTCGTGCAAGGACCGGATCACGGCGATCGTGCCGTCGGCGAGCAGCACGTCCGCCGGCTCGGCGCTCCAGTCTCGTGGGGCGGCGGTGGGGGCAGCCTCGGCGGTCACGTCACCAACGTGCCAGAGCTGGCGACGCCGTGCCAGCCTCCTTCGTCGATCCGGTCGACCACCCGGGCACCGGCCGACGGCGAACGTCCGGGCCCGTACAGGCGAGGGTGGAGTGCCTGGGACCCCGTCGGGACCTTCGACTCTGCCCGCGCGGAATGCGTGGACCTACCGTTGGGACGAGGGAGCGGGCGGCCCCGGCGAGGTCGTGGCCACACGGGCACTCCCGCGGATGACGGGAGCACGTGTCATGAGCCAGGTCCCGAACGGCGACCGGTCCCGCAGATCCCGGCACGAGGTAGGGCGATGACCCGCATCGCAGGGGAGGTCACCATCGACGCGCCGGTAGAGGAAGTCTTCGACCTGGTCGCCGACGAGCGGAACGAACCGAGGTACAACCCACGGATCGTCCGTGCCGAGAAGGTGAGCCCGGGACCGGTCGGCCCCGGCGCCCGGTTCGTGGCCGAGCCCAAGGGGACGGGCGCGCGGGGCGAGATGACACTGACCATCGTGGAGTACGAGCGACCACGCCGTCTCCACAACCGCGTGGCCTCGTCGTACATGCGGGTGGACGGCACGCTGACCTTCCAGGAGGTCGAGGGCGGGACGCGGCTGAGGTGGGACTGGGACATGGGTCTCGTCGGACCCATGCGGCTGCTGTCGCCGGTGCTGGCCCTGCTCGGGCCGACCTGGGAGCGCCGCAACTGGGTCGACCTCAAGACGTACATGGAGTCGGGGAGCCGATAGGCGCCCGCCGCTCCGGTCCTCAGAGCTCGATGATCTGGCGCAGGGCGGTTCCGGCAGCGAGCTCGTCCATCGCCCGGTTGATGTCGTCGAGTGCGATGCGGGAGGAGACCAGTGCCTCGACCGGGAGTCGACCCTCACGCCACCACTGGGCGAAGACCGGGATGTCCCTGGCGGGAACGGCCGACCCGAGGTAGCTGCCGATCACCGTGCGCGCCTCGGCCACCAGGAGCAGGGGGGAGACCCCTGCGACGGCGTCGGGGGGCGGCAGGCCCACGGTGACCGTACGGCCTCCCGGGGCCGTGGCGCCGACCGCCGACTCGAAGGCCCGGGCGTTGCCGGCCGCCTCGATGACGACGTCGCACCTGACTCCGCTGGAGGCCAGCTCGCCCGGGGCCAGGACGGTGGTCGCTCCGAGCTCCCTGGCGTGGTCGCGTTTTGCGGCGACCCCGTCCACCGCGACCACGTCCCCGCAGCCGAGCGCGAGGGCGGTGAGCAGCGCCGCCATGCCCACGCCGCCGAGCCCGACGACCATGACGCTCTGCCCCGGCTCGGGTGGGGCCGCGTTGAGCAGGGCGCCGCCGCCGGTGAGCACCGCGCACCCGAGGACGGCAGCGACGTCCGGCGGCACGTCATCTTCGACGGCGACGACCGAGCGGGTGTCCACCACGGCGTGGGTGGCGAAGGCCGACACTCCGAGATGGTGGTGCAGCGGGGCTCCGTCGCGGCTCAGCCGGCGTCCGCCTCCGAGCAGCTCGCCGGCGGTGTTGCTGGCCGAGCCGGGGACACAGGGCAGGCGGCCGCCGGTCGCACAGCCCGCGCACTCCCCGCAGCGGGGGAGGAAGGTCATGACGACCTGCTGGCCGACCGCGAGGTCGGACACCCCGGCGCCGCGGGCGAC
Organism: Nocardioides sp. BGA-UO-ETr-FS32; assembly: GCF_059567905.1. NCBI lineage: Bacteria > Bacillati > Actinomycetota > Actinomycetes > Propionibacteriales > Nocardioidaceae > Nocardioides > Nocardioides sp. BGA-UO-ETr-FS32. The sequence goes on from NZ_JCAQOX010000016.1 coordinate 129,735, forward strand.
GACCCGGCCGCTGGCCTCGTGGCCCAGCAGCATCGGGACGGGACGGACCCGGTCGCCGTTGACCACGGACAGGTCGGAGTGGCACACCCCGGCAGCCGTGATCCGGACGAGGACCTCGCCTTCACCCGGGTCGTCGAGGTCGAGCTCGCCCACCGTCAGCGGACGGGTCCCCGCCCACGGTCCGGGTCGGCCGACCTCCTCGAGAACGGCACCGGTGATCCTCATGGGTTGACTCTCCTCGTCGTCGGCGCTGTCACCGACTCTAGAACCCCCTGCCTCCTGGGCAAGAAGCCCCCGGGCACGCCAGAGGACCCGGCGCCGGGGGGACGGCGCCGGGTCCGGTGAGGGACTGGTGTCACCTCAGGGCGGGGTACTTCTGCACCACGTCCGTGCGGTTCCACCAGTGACCCAGCCCCCACGTGGTGCCGGCCGCGCCGAGGACGAGGACGGCCATCACGATGATGCCGACGAGGTGGTCGTCGACGACCGGGTTGTTCTCCAGGGGGAGCACGGCGGCGTACATGAAGGCGTACATGAGTGCGCCTGCCGCGGTGCCGATCCGCATCGCGACCCCGAGCAGGAGGGTCACGCCGATGCCGAGCAGGCCGATCATGAACAGCCAGTCGACCCAGGCCTGGCCGGCGAGGCCGGTGAAGAAGCCGTGGAAGGGGTTGTCGGCGGGGACACCGAAGCTGAGGAAGCCCTCGGTGGGGCTGCCGCCGTTGATCCACGCCGCGTCTCCGAACCGGTCCAGGTTGCCTTCCTGGTCGTAGCCGGTGTGGAAGCCGAGGGCGAAGGTCTTGTCGAGGAAGGCCCACAGGAAGGTGATTCCGAAGGCGATCCGCAGAACGGCGAGGGCGCGTGCGAGGCCGGTGCTGCGGACCTCCCGGGTCTCGACGGTGGTGACGCCCTCGGTGCTGATGTGGTGCTGGCGGTGGATGACGTTCATCGTCATCTCCTCCTCGGATGGTGGGTTTCTGGGTTGCTCCCAGACTCCCGCGTCCGCGGCGCCGGCAGCAGGGCCTCCGGTCACCAGCCAGCCGGGACGAAGGTCCCGCCCAAGACGGGAACACCTCATCCAGGGGGCGCGAGCGCGATGAGCTCCGCGACCTCCGCCTGCAGCCCGGCGACCAACGCCTCGGGGTCCGGCACGGTGGAGGCGTCCACCTTGAAGCCGACGTGGATCTTGCCGGCGTAGCCCACGATCGAGGTCGACAGGCTCTGGTCGGCCGACATCGGTGCCCACGCCCACAACCGCGTGATGGGCAGGCAGGCCAGGTGCAGCGGCTGGTCCGGGCCGCGGACGCTCGTGGTGACCCCGGTGGCCTTCCGGGCGAAGAAGTTGGTGGCGTGGACGCGCAGGCGCGGATGCATCAGGCCCATCCCCTCCAGCAGGCCGTACGTCAGCCATGCCTCGGGCGAGTCCTTGATGGCGCGCATCCGCGCCGCGGTCTCGTTGAGCCGGCCGAGCGGACTGTCGGCCCCGACCGGCAGGTCCAGCAGCACCAGCGCGAACTGGTTGCCCAGGTCCTCGGCCCGGAGCGCGGCAGAGCCGCGCAGGTCGACCGGCACCATCGTCGGCAGGTCGTCCACCATGGGATCGGTGCCGTGGGCGAGCAGCCACCGGCGCAGGGCTCCCGCCAGCGCGGCCATGACGATGTCGGTGACCGTCGTCCCGGTCGCGCGGCGCAGCCCGCGCAGGCTGGCCACGTCGATCGATGCAGTCCACACGGCGCGCTTGGCGTGGTGCGGCGGCATCGAGAGCGGCGACGCGGGCCGGCGCGCGAGGAGGAGGCGCTCGGCGACCATCGGCGTCGTCAGCAGTCGGCCGGTCCCGGAGAGGGCGCGCATCGCGGACCGCGCGACGTGCAGGAGGTCGGTACGGTCGCCGTCCGGTTCCGTCGGCGTGAGCTCCTCGTCCGCCAGTGAGAGGACGACCCGGAACAGGGCGGTGCCGTCGGCCAGCGCGTGGTGGAGCCGGGTGTAGATCGCCGTGCCGCCCGCGTACCCCTGGATCAGGTGCACCTCCCACGGCGGGTGCTGCCGGTCGAGGGCGCGGGAGAGGCAGGACGACACGTGGTCCGCCAGGGCGGCGTCGTCGCCCGGTGCGGGCAGCCGGACCTCCCGGACGTGACGGTCGAGGTCGAAGGACGGGTCGTCCTCCCACCACTGGCCCGGCCACGGCAGCCAGGCGTGCTGCGCGCGTTGGCGGAACCGCGGAAAACGGTCGAGCACGCGCTCGTGCAGGAGCCGGACGTACGTGTCGCGGTCGAGCTCCCCGTCGACGACCATCAACCCCTCGACGACCATCAGGTTGTCCGGCTGGTCCATCGCCAGCCAGACGTCATCGACGGGACGTACGACATGTCGTGCACGGGCCATGTCGTCATGCTTCCGGCGCCGACACCGGAGCGTCAGGGCCGGAGGTCACGCCCGATCGGGGACCGTTGGCCGAGGCCCCGAGCCGCTACGACCCCCAGACTGGTCTGCAGGAGGAGGTCACCATGGAGCGCCTGACGCCGTTGTCCTACACGTTCCTCGCTGCTGAGGACGTCGACCCGACCGCGTGCCTCGCGATCGGCTCGCTGGCGGTGCTGGACGGACCCGCACCGCGCATAGACGAGCTCCGTGAGGTCGTCGCCTCACGGTTGCCGACGGTGCCGCGCTACACGCAGCGGGTCGTGCCCGGCCGGTTCGGGCTCCGCGCTCCGTCGTGGCAGGCGGCTCCCGACTTCGACATCCACCAGCACGTCACGGTGCGACGGGTCCCGGCGCCCGGGGGCCGGGAGGAGGTCGCGTCACTGGTGGCCGAGGTCATGGCGGAGCGGATGGAGCGCGATCGACCGCTCTGGGACGTCACCCTGTGCGACGGGCTCGCCGACGGACGCTGGGGAGTGCTCTCGCGCGTGCACCACACCCTCGCCGACGGCGTGTCCGGGACAGGTCTCTACCGCGTGGTGTTCGACTCGGAGGCCGGCGCGGACGCGCCGCCGCCGACACCGCCCGGGACCGCGCCCGGCGTGGCCGGACGGAGCCTCGTGGCCGCGGCTCGAGGCGCCCTCGCGCTCGGCACGGCACTGCTGCCGGTGACCGGCGAAGGCCTGCTCGGTCCGCTCGACGGGACCCGACGGTACGCGTGGACGGAGGTCGGCATCGCCGAGACCGCGGCCGTACGCCGCGAGCTCGGCGTCACGGTGAACGACCTCGTGCTCTCGGCGATCAGCGGCGGCTTGCGCGAGCTGCTGCTCGAGCGCGGACGCCAGCCGGACGCGCACGCCCTGCGCACCCTGCTGCCGGTGTCGGCACGAGCACCCGGCACCGCCGGTCTCCCCGGCAACCAGGTCACGCTCATGCTGTCGATGCTGCCGGTCGAGCACGACGACCCGGTCGAGCGCGTGCTGCAGGTCCACGAGCGCGTCGCCAGCCTGCGTCGGGCGCACGAGCCCGAGGCGGGAGTGGTGCTGCAGGCGCTGGCAGGCCTGCTGCCGTTCCCGGTGCTGGACCTCGGCCTGCGGTGGGGGCTGCGGCTGCCCCAGCAGCAGGTGTCGACGGTGACCACCAACGTGCCCGGCCCTCGGACCCCGCTGACCTGCCTCGGCCGCCCGGTCCGTCAGCTGCTCCCGGTGGTGCCGATCGCGGACCGGGTGCGGCTCGGGTTCGCGGTGCTCAGCTACTGCGACACGTTGACGTTCGGCATCACGGCGGACGGAGCCAGCACGCCGGACATCGACCTCCTCGCGTCGAAGGTCGGCGATGCTTGGAGGTCGGTGCTCGTCCAGCCGGAGCAGTCCCGGTAGACCGTCCCCGGGACGAAGCGAGGCGCCGCCGGCCCATCACGGCCGGCGGCGCCTCACTCTGCCCGTTGACAGATCGAGCTAGGTGTCAGATGTCGTAGTAGAGCTCGAACTCGTGCGGGTGCGGCCTCAGCTGCACGGGCAGGATCTCGTTCTGGCGCTTGTAGTCGATCCAGGTCTCGATGAGGTCGGGAGTGAAGACGTTGCCGACCGTGAGGAACTCGTGGTCCCTCTCCAGGTTGTCCATCACCGCGCCGAGCGAGGTCGGCACCTGGTCGATCTCGGCCATCTCGTCCGGCGGCAGCTCGTAGATGTCCTTGTCGATCGGAGCGGGGGGCTCGATCTTGTTCTGGATGCCGTCGATGCCGGCCAGCAGCAGCGCCGAGAAGGCGAGGTAGGGGTTGGCCGACGGGTCGGGGCAGCGGAACTCGATGCGCTTGGCCTTCGGGTTGGCGCCCGTGATCGGGATGCGCACGCAGGCGGAGCGGTTGCGCTGGGAGTAGACCAGCGAGATCGGGGCCTCGAATCCCGGCACCAGGCGGTGGTAGGAGTTCACCGTCGGGTTGGTGAAGGCCAGCAGCGACGGCGCGTGCTTGAGGATGCCGCCGATGTAGTGGCGGGCCATGTCCGAGAGGCCGGCGTACCCGGTCTCGTCGTAGAACAGCGGGTCGCCGTCCTTCCAGATGGACTGGTGGCAGTGCATGCCGGAACCGTTGTCACCGAAGATCGGCTTGGGCATGAAGGTGGCGGTCTTGCCGTTGCGCCAGGCGACGTTCTTGACGAGGTACTTGAACTTCATCACGTCGTCGGCGGCCTTGAGCAGCTCGTCGAACTTGTAGTTGATCTCCGCCTGGCCGGCGGTGCCGACCTCGTGGTGGGCGCGCTCGACGTGCAGGCCGGCGCGCTCCATCTCGATGACCATCTCGTCGCGCAGCTCGCCGAAGTGGTCGTAGGGGGCGACGGGGAAGTAGCCGCCCTTGTACTTGACCTTGTAGCCGCGGTTGTTGTCCTCGGAGCCGCTGTTCCACGCGCCGGCCTCGGAGTCGATGTGGTAGAAGCCGGCGTTCGCGGAGGTCTCGAAGCGCACGTTGTCGAACACGTAGAACTCGGCCTCGGGCGCGAAGTACGCCGTGTCGCCGATGCCGGTCGAGGCGAGGTAGGCCATGGCCTTCTTGGCGATGTTGCGCGGGTCGCGCGAGTAGGCCTCGCCCGTGATCGGGTCGTGGATGAAGAAGTTGACGACCAGCGTCTTGGCGACGCGGAAGGGGTCGATGTAGGCCGTGGTCGGGTCCGGGAGGAGCGACATGTCGGACTCGTGGATCGCCTGGAACCCGCGGATGGACGAGCCGTCGAACGCGAGACCGTCGTCGAAGACCGACTGGTCGAAGGAGGACACCGGCACGGTGAAGTGCTGCATCACCCCGGGCAGGTCGCAGAAGCGGACGTCGACCATCTCGACGCCCTCGTCCTTGATGAACTTCAGGAGCTCATCGGAGTTGTTGAACATTCGGTTCTTCCTCCTTGACGGCGGCGCGCGCACGTCGAGTTGCAGCGTTCGGGAGCGGAGCCTCGTTGCACCGTGGCCCTCACGCTAGGCGGGGGCAGTTTCTAGACCGTATCCCGATTGTTTCGGGCGTGTTACAGGTCGTCCGCCCGGTGGCCGCCAGCAGGGCCCCCCGAGGTCCCGGCCTCACCCCTGGGGTTACTCGTGCGAAACGCAGGGCGGGGCTACGGTCAGGCATGGCTCGGGGGCAGACGGTGCAACGGTGGGGCGTGGCGATCTCGGCGGGCGTGCTGCTCGCGGCCTGCGGGGGTGACGGCGGTGGCGAGGACGACTCGCCCGACAGCAGCTCGTACGGCCTCGCGACGCTGATGCCCGCCGTCGCGAAGGCGGTGGACGCGGAGGACTACGTCCACCTCGGCATCGGCGACCACCGTGGTCGCGGCGAGGTCCAGATCGACCTCGCCTGGGGCGACAAGGACGAGTTCCGCGCGATGACCGGCGACGAGGCCGGGGAGTTCTTGGAGTTCCGGCGCGTCGACGGCCGCGTGTACGTCGGGGGCGAGGCCACCGGCGACACCTGGACCTACATGGCCGACGACGACCCCCGCGCGCTCGGTGACGAGAAGGGCTTCGACGCCGGTGCCTCGCCCGTCCTGCTCGCCCTCGACGTGCCGGGGGAGTACGACGCGCTCGTCGACGCGGTCGACAAGGTCGAGAACGAGGGCGCCGAGGAGATGTCCGGCGTCGCCTCGACCCACTACGTCGTCACCGTCGACTCCGCCACGTGGCTCGACGCCCTGCCCGAGCACTCGGTGCACCGCGAGGTCGCCGTGGACGACGCGCTCGTCGTGGACCTCTGGATCGACGAGGAGTCACTGCCCGTGCGGATGGAGTACACCGGCACGAACGACTCCGACGAGGTGCGCATCGACTACACCAGCTGGGGCACGCCCATCGCGGTCGTCGAGCCCGCGGGCGCCGAGCCGGTCGGCAGCGAGGCCTCCTGACCGTCGCCCGGCGCGTTGCCGCCCTGCGCCTACGCTGGGCGCGTGCCGCACACCGACCCGACGTACGCTCCCGCCGAGCTGACGCCAGCGGCCTGGGGCCGCCGCATCCTGGCCCTGTTCGTCGACTGGGTGGCCTGCCTGGCCGTCGTCGAGGGGCTCGTCGCGGCCGGTGTGCTCGCCGGCAACCCCAACGGGCTCGGCACCCTGGCGCTCTTCGTCGTCGAGTCGGCGCTGTTCACCGCGGTGGTGGGAGGCTCGTTCGGCAAGCTCGCCACCCGGCTCCGCGTCGTACGCCGCGACGACGCCGGCCAGCCGGTGTCGCTGCTGCGGGCGCTCGTACGCTCCGTGCTCGTCGCCCTGCTCGTCCCGCCGCTGCTGACCTTCGACGGTCGCGGGCTGCACGACGTCGCCGCGGGTACGCGTACCGTGACGCTCTAGTCGTCAGCGCCCGCGCTGCTGCGAGCGCATGCCCTTCATCGAGGTCGGGATCGGGCCCTTGGGCAGCGGCAGCTTGCCGCGCTGGGCGTCGAGCGCCTTGAGCCGCATGAGGATGTCGGTCATCTCGGCGGGCTTCACGTTGCGGCCGAGCTTCTGCACGTGGCGCACCAGCTTGGGCAGCGGCACCTCGCCGTCGCCGCGACCGCACACGACCTCGTGGATCGGGACCTCGTGGGCGACGCGCTCGTGCTTCTTGCGCTCGGTCGTGAGCAGCTGCTTGACCCGGGTGGGGCTCGAGCCCTCGCCGACCAGGACGATGCCGGGCGGGCCGACGACGCGGTGCACGACGTCCTGCTGCTTGGTGAAGCCGACGACCGGGTCGACCTTCCAGCCGCGACGCAGCATCTGCAGCGCACCGGCGGCGGCCGCGGGCTGGCCTTCCATCTGGGTGTACGCCGCGCGCTGGGCGCGGCGACCGAAGACCAGCAGCGCGAACAGCAGGCCGATCATCAGCGCGCCGACGACCGAGATGATCCAGCCGATCAGGCCGTCACCGGGCAGCACCCACATGAGGGCGAAGCCGAGGGCCGCGCCGAGCACGAAGACGCCCATCACGATGAGGCCGATGCGCGGGTCGCTGCGCTTGGCCATCTGGTAGGTCTGCATGATCTGCCCGCGGCGCGAGCTGGGCGTGGTGGCGGCGGTCGACATGAGGTGGCCTTGTCCGGTCAGGGGTTCAACGGGTGCTTCGACAGATGGGGAGTGGTGCAGGTCAGGCGGTCGCGGCGGCGCGCGCGTCCATGGCCTGACCGTACAGCCGTCCGGCGCGGTAGGACGAGCGGACCAGCGGGCCGGACAGGGCGCCGGCGAAGCCGATCTCGTCGGCCTCGGCCTTGAGCTCGACGAACTCCTCGGGCTTGACCCACCGCTCGACGGGGTGGTGGCGCGGGGAGGGGCGGAGGTACTGGGTGATGGTGATCAGCTCGCAGCCGGCCGCGTGGAGGTCACGCAGCGCCTGGGAGACCTCCTCGCGGGTCTCGCCCATGCCGAGGATGAGGTTGGACTTGGTCACCAGCCCGAAGTCGCGGGCCTGGGTGATCACGTCGAGGGAGCGGTCGTAACGGAACGCCGGACGGATCCGCTTGAAGATCCGCGGCACCGTCTCCACGTTGTGCGCCAGCACCTCGGGACGGGACTCGAAGACCTCCTGGAGCAGGTCGGGCTTGCCGTTGAAGTCGGGAATCAGGTTCTCGACGCCCGTGTCGGGGTTGAGCTCGTGGATCGCGCGGACCGTCTCGGCGTACAGCCAGGCGCCGCCGTCGGGCAGGTCGTCGCGGGCGACGCCGGTGATCGTGGCGTACTTGAGCTCCATGCGCTGCACCGACTCCGCGACGCGACGCGGCTCGTCGCGGTCGAGCGGCTGCGGCTTGCCGGTGTCGATCTGGCAGAAGTCGCAGCGACGGGTGCACTGGTCGCCGCCGATGAGGAACGTGGCCTCGCGGTCCTCCCAGCACTCGAAGATGTTGGGGCAGCCGGCGGACTGGCAGACGGTGTGGAGGCCCTCGGACTTCACGAGGTTCTGCAGCGCGGTGTACTCAGGGCCCATCTTGGCCTTGGTCTTGATCCACTCCGGCTTGCGCTCGATCGGGGTCTCGGCGTTGCGGGCCTCGAGGCGGAGGAGCTTGCGTCCTTCGGGTGCGGGAGCGGTCGTCACGCCCGCCACTCTACGACGGCGTGTCGGGCTCCCCAACTCGCCCACCGGTGCTGGTCAGGGCACGTCGCGACGCCGGGTCGCCCACAGCGACAGCCCCACCGCCACCACGACGAGCACCCCGAGGACGATCCCCCCGTCGACGGCGGGCAGCACCCGCTCACAGCTCCCGGTCACCGACCCGTCGGGTGACTGGGTGCAGGCGGTCGGGTCGTAGTAGGAGAACCCGCCGAGCACGAAGGCCAGGAAGTTGGTGGGGAGCAACCAGCGCGCGGCGCTGTCGCCGAGGATGGCGACGACCACCAGGGATCCCGCGATCGCGACGCCGAACATCAGGGACAACGTCGCCACCGTGCTGCGGAACAGCATCGTGAGGGCGTAGCCGAGCAGGCCGCCCACGCCGATGGCGAGGACCCCCCGCGCCTGGGTCTCCCAGACCTCGCGCCAGACCCCCGGGGCGGCCGTGATGTCGCGGCTGGACGCGATGAGCGCCGCGCCGCCCCAGAAGATCCCCAGCACGACCGCGCCGACCAGGACGCCGGTCAGCAGCACGGCGGCACCCTTGGCGAGCCACAGGCGCAGCCGTCTCGGCTCGAACAGCAGCTGGTTGCTCATCGACCCGGTGTTCCAGTCGTGGCCTGCGTACGTCGTGCCGATCAGCATCAGCAGCCCGGTCAGGATGGTGATGGCGGCCGCGCCCACGTCGGTGCGGAGCGCGGTGAGCTCCAGCTCGCTCCGGTAGAGGTAGTTCTCGTAGCGGGGGGTGATCGCCTCCGTGCAGTCGGTCGCGACCCCGTCCGGTCCGAGGTACATCTCCGGGTCGGCCTCGCAGGCGGCGACCTCCTGGGCGACCCAGGGCTGGTCGGCGTCCCGGGCGGCCAGCTCCTTCGCCTGCGCGATGTCCGCGTCGCTGATGGGACGCGTCTCCCAGGCGTAGCCGGCGAGCAGGACCAGGGGCAGGGCGAGGCAGGCGACCAGCAGCACGACGACCGCGCGTCGCCAGCGCAGCCGGGTCAGCTCGACCTTCAGCAGCCTCATCGGACCTCCTCCGGCGACGGCGTGACGCCCATCCGGTCGCCGTCGGTGAGCTCGAGGAAGATCGTCTCGAGGTCGGCGCGGACCGGCGTGAGCTCGGACAGGTAGAGGCCCGCCTCGGCGAGGACGCGCGTGATCCGGTCCCCGGGCTCGTCGGTGACGACGTCCAGCGACCGTGCGTCCTGCCGGACGGTCATCCCGGCGGTCTCCAGGGCGGTGCGGGCCGCGGCCGGGTCGCCGACGCGCAGCCGGTACGACGTACGTCCGAGCAGGTCCTCGACCCTGCCCGACGTCAGCATCCGACCGTTGCCGATGATGGTCGCGCTGGTGCACACCTGCTGCACCTCGGCGAGGATGTGGGAGCTCAGCAGCACCGTCACGCCCGCGTCGCCGAGGTCGCGGATCAGCTCGCGGATCTCCCGGATGCCGGCGGGGTCCAGGCCGTTGGTCGGCTCGTCGAGGATCAGCAGGTCGGGCGACTTGAGCAGGGTCGCCGCGATCGCCAGGCGCTGCTTCATGCCGAGGGAGTAGGACCTGTAGCGGTCCTCGGCCCGCTCGCCCAGCCCGACCCGCACCAGCGCCTCGCCGACGACGTCCCTGCCGACCCCGACGGAGCCGGCGAGCAGGAGCAGGTTCTGCCGGGCGGAGAACGTGGGGGAGAACTTGGGCGACTCCACGACCGCACCGACGCGGCCGATCACCTCGGTGAGCCGCTGCGGCACCGGGGTGCCGAAGAGGGACATCGTCCCCGCGGTGGGCGTGGCGAGGCCGAGCAGCATCCGGATGGTCGTCGTCTTCCCCGACCCGTTGGGTCCGAGGAACCCGTGCACGCCGCCCCGCGGCACCGCGAGGTCCAGGTCGGCCACCGCGACGCGGGTGCCGCGCCGCCCCGTGAACTCCTTGCGCAGCGCGCGTGTCTCGATGACCATCTCGGCCATGCATCCCCCCGGTGTGCGTGTGTGGGGGAAGACTGGCAGGCAACGGCCCGCGGTGCGCTCGGACTCGCCGAGCTGCGCCGAAGGTCGCGGGTCAGGCTCCGGGGCGGACGAGCTCGATGCGCGGACCGCGGCCGGGCTCGGGTCGCGGCTCGTAGTCGGGGGTGGCGTCGTAGGGCTGCCAGGCGAGGTACGCCGCGAGGTGGCGCCGTACGCCCGGCAGCACGTCGGCGACGGTGACGTCGCGGCCGAGCTCCTGGCTCAGGGACGTGACGCCGGCGTCGGCGATGCCGCACGGCACGAACCGGTCGTACCAGCCGAGGTCGACGTCGCAGTTGAGGGCGAAGCCGTGCATGGTCACGCCCCGGCTCACGCGGATGCCGATCGCGGCGACCTTGCGCTCGGGGCCCCGCTCGTCCTCGCGCAGCCACACGCCGCTGCGGCCGGGGATGCGGGCCGTGGTCACGCCGAGGTCGGCGCACACCGCGATCAGTGCCTCCTCGACCCGGCGTACGTAGTCGACGACCTTGACGTGGTCGGGCAGCTGCACGATCGGGTAGCCGACGAGCTGGCCGGGGCCGTGGAAGGTGATCTTGCCGCCGCGGTCGACGTCGATGACGTCCGCGCCTCCCGGGTCGAGCGGCCGCTCGTGCGGGTCGGTGCGCTTGCCGGCGGTGAAGACGGGCGGGTGCTCGAGCAGGAGCACCGTGTCGGGCCGGTCACCCGCGACGACCTCCGCGTGCACCCGTCGCTGGACGTCCCACGCGGCCAGGTAGTCGACAGCCTCGGCGCCGAGCCCGGCGACCTCGAAGTCCAGCGGGTGCGTCACGTCCTGGTCGAGAGACATGGCTCCGAGCGTACGCCGCCGCCTCGGCCGGTGCCGGCGGGCGGTGCCTGTGGATGACGCCTGCAGCGTTCGCGCGGATCGACCACGCTGGGGTGATGGACCCGCGACGCCTGCTCCCCGTCCTCACCGCGGTCGCCTGCGCCCTCGTCGTGGCGACGCTCGTCGTCGGCCACGGCAGGCCGGACGGCACGGGGCGAGCCGAGGTACGCCTGCCGGAGGCGCCCGTCGCTGCATCCGCTCGCCCTGCCCACGGACCGGCCGCCGTCCTCGCAGCGTGGGACGAGCGCCGCGCGGACGTCTGGGCGCGGGGTGACGCGGTCGCCCTGGCGGACCTGTACGCCCCGGGGTCGCGCAGCGGTGCGGCCGACGTGCGACTGCTGCGGGCGTACGCCGGTCGCGGCCTGCGGGTCGAGGGCCTGACCACGCAGGTGCTCGGCCTCCGCGTCGTCGAGCAGTCGCCACGACGGCTGGTGCTGGTCGTCACCGACCGCGTCGTCGGCGGATCGGCGGTGGGCGGCGCGGCGCCGGTCGCGCTGCCGGCCGACCGCGCCTCGACCCGGCGCGTGGTGCTGGTGCGTCAGCGGGCGACGTGGGTGGTGGCGGAGGCGCGCGATCAGGAGAGCGCGGCGGCCAGCACCTCGCGCACGTCCTCGTCCTCGAAGTCGTAGCCGGCGCGCTCCAGCGCGGCTGGGCGCACGTTGACGGAGTTGAGCAGCTCCGCCGCCATCTGCCCTGCCGCGAGCCGCAGCACCGGTGCCGGCGCGGCCAGGAAGGACGGCCGGTGGAGCGCGTGGGCGAGGGTGTCGGTGAACTCACGGTTGGTGGGCGTCACCGGGCAGCACAGGTTGAACACCCCCGAGACGTCGTGCGACTCGGCCAGGTAGGTAGCGGCGCCGACCCAGTCGCGCAGGGAGATGATCGGGAAGTACTGCTGGCCGTTCGACAGGCGTGCGGCCATGCCTGACTTGAACAGGACCCTCAGCAGTCGCAGGGTCAGCGAGGCGCGGTCCAGCACCGGGGCCGTGCGGAGCACGCAGACGCGGGCCCCGGCGTCCAGGGCGGGCTGAGCCGCGGCCTGCCACTCGCGCGTGACCCGGGTGAGGAGCGCGTCGCCGCGGCTGTCCGACTCCTCGGTCAGCAGGTCGGCTCCGTGATCGCCGTAGAAGGAGGTGCCGTTGTTGGCCAGGAACGCCGGTCGCCTCTCGCTCGAGGCCACTGCCTCGGCCAGCACGCGGGTCGTCACGACCCGGCTGTCCATGAGCTCGCGGCGGTAGCGAGCGGAGTGTGGGTTGCCGAACAGGGGTGACCCGGCGAGGTTGACGACCACGTCCGCGCGCTCGACCACCGCCTGGTCGAGCGCCCCCGCGTAGGGGTCCCACTGTGACTCCCGAGGGCCGCTGGCTTCGCGCCGGACCAGCGCCACCACCTCGTGCCCGTGCACCCGCAGGTGGTCGGACAGGTGGGTGCCGAGGAAGCCCGAGGCACCGGCGATGACGACGCGCATGCCACCACCCAACCATGCGGCCAAAGCCGACCGCAGCGGTTCGGCGCCGGGTCAGCCCGCCAGGTGGGCCCAGCGGGCCGACAGCTCGTGCCACGGGCCCTCGTCGACCACGCGGCCTGAGTCGAGCACCACGACGCGGTCGGCCCGGGCGAGCGCCGCGGCCTTGCTCGTGGCGCCGACGACGGCGGTGCCGCGCGCCCGCAGGGCTTCCCAGAGCTCGATCTCGGTGGCCGCGTCGAGCGCGGAGGAGACGTCGTCGGCGAGCAGCACGTCGGCCTGCGTCGCCAGCGCGCGGGCGAGCGCGAGGCGCTGCACCTGCCCGCCGGAGAGGCGTACGCCGCGGTGACCGACGAGCGCGTCGGGGCCACCCGCCTCCGACACGTCCCGGCCCATGCGTGCGGCCTCGAGGGCCGGCATGACGGCCCGGTCCCCGTGGTCGAGCGCGACGTTGCCGGTGAAAGTGCCCGACAGCACCCGCGGCACCTGGGCGACGTGGGCCACCCGGCCGGGGCGGAGCGTGGTCTGCGGGTCGTCGACGCGGCGGTCGTTCCAGAAGATGTCGCCGGTGCTGCCCACGAGGCCCGCCAGCGCGCCGAGCAGGCTGGACTTGCCGGAGCCGACCTGACCCAGCAGCAGGACAAGCTCGCCGGCCTGCACGTCGAGGTCGACGCCCTGGACGCCGAGGGTGCCGTCGTCGTGGACGGCGTCGAGCCCGCGGACCGAGAGCGTGCGCAGCGGCTCGCGGTGCGGCGCGGGCGGCTCGGGACCGGTGCCGTGGACGAGGTCCATGCCGGTCGGCAGGTCCATCAGGTCGCCACCGCCGGCCAGCTCGCTGGTGGCGTTCATCCAGGCGCGGGTGCCGGGCGCCTCGGTCACCACGGACCCGGCGACGCGGCCGAACCAGTCGAAGCCGCTCACCGCGTTGGCGACGAGCAGCGCGGTGGCGAGCTCCCACTGGCCGGTGAGCAGGCCACCCCAGGCGGCGACGACGCCGCACTGGACCATCACGACGGGTACGCCGTCGAGCAGGGCCTGCACGCGGTGCTCGCGCACCGCGGCGTCCACCCGGCCGCCGTCGACCTCGCGCAGGTGCCGGTGCACCTGCGGGGTCGCGGCGGCCAGCTTGACGGTGCGCACCGACTCCAGGGCCGAGACCAGCGACTGCCCGAACGTGGCGCGCGCGGTCGAGGCGGCTGCCGCGGACCGGCCTGCCACGCGCCGCCCGAGCGTCGAGGCGAGCGCCGAGGCCACCATGACGGTCAGCAGCACGGCGCCGGCCACCCAGGTCTGGGCGATGAGCGCGGTCGTCAGCGCGACGAGGAGGCCGTTGACGAAGTCGACCCAGCGGTCGGTGTAGCGCGCGAGCCGGTCGGCGTCCATGGTGCGCGCGACCACCTCGCCCGGCGGGGTGCGCAGCAGCCGGCGCTGGGAGGTCTGCCCGTGCAGCACCGCGGCGCGCACGCGCAGGCGTACCTCGACCCACCAGTGGGGGTAGGTGCGGAACGCCTGGGCCAGCAGGAACGGGCCGATGACCAGCGACCCCACCAGGGCCACGAGGAGCAGCCCCGGCTGCTCGCCGGCCTGGAGGTCGGTGACGATGAGTCCCCACACCCAGCCGGTGACGGCGCCGAACGCGCCGGTGAGGGAGGCGAGCAGGAACAGCGCCGCACCCAGCAGGCCCCACTGGGGCTGGATGCTGATGGTGTGGAGCACCTGGCGCGCCAGGCTCGGCGTCGGCGCGAGCTCGGGCGGCGCTGGGGGAGTGGTGCTGCGACGCACGGACCCGATCGAGGAGTCGTCGTGGTGGTGCTCCTCGACGACCGCCTCGTGGGCCGCGGCCTCGAGCAGCTCGCGGAACCGCCCGGCCTCAGCGGCGAGGCGCCCACGCGGACCTTGCTGGACCACGCGCCCCGACTCGAGCACCGCGACCTGCTCGGCACGCTCGGTGGTGGAGAGACGGTGCGCGACGAGGATGCCGGTGCGCCCGGAGATCAGGCGGTCGGCGGCCCGCACCACGCGGGCCTCGGTCACCGGGTCCATCCGCGCGGTGGCCTCGTCGAGCACCACGACGCTCACGTCCCGCACGAGCAGGCGCGCGAAGGCGACGAGCTGCTCCTCGCCCGCCGACAGGCTGGTGCCGCCGGGGCCCAGGACGGTGTCGAGGCCGTCGGGCAGGCCGGCCACCCAGCTGGTCAGGCCGAGCTCGGCCACGGCTGCCTCGACGATGCTGCGCGGGACGTCGTCGAAGAGCGTGATGTTGTCGGCGAGGGTGCCGGCGAGGACCTCGGTGCGCTGGGTGACCACGCCCACGGCTGAGCGCAGCGCCTGCAGGTCGAGGTCGAGCACGTCGACCCCGCCCAGGAAGACGGTGCCGCGCGGCGGCTCGACCGCGCGGGACAGCAGCGAGGCCAGGGTGGACTTGCCGGAGCCGGTGCGACCGACCAGGGCGCAGGTGTGGCCGGCGGCGAGCAGGAGGTCGACGTCGCGCAGCGCGAAGGTGCCGGTGCCGTAGCTGAACTCCAGGTGGCGGAACTCCACGTCGAGCGGGCCGTCGGGCACCGGCAGGCCGCCGGTCGGCTCGGCGGGCGAGGCGAGCATGCCGCGCAGCCGCAGGACCGCGCCGAAGCCCTCCTGGAGGTCGGGCAGGTGGCGGGCCAGCATGTCCACGCCGCCGACGAACATCGTCGTGACGAGGAAGAGGGTCACGAGGCGGGCGGTCGTCAGGTCACCCGAGAGGACCAGCGCGACACCGACGACCCCGACGGCTGCGAGCGCACCGTGCAGGAGCCCGCCGCTGCGCCGCGTGATGCGGACCTCGACGGCGAGGACCGCGTCGAGGGTGCGGTGGACGACGGAGGCCAGGTGGGCGTTGCGCCGCAGCACGTGGGCCTGGCCCAGCGAGGTGCGCAGGTCGTCACGCGCGGCGACGCCCTCCTCGGTGGAGGCGGCGTGGTCGGTCCAGGCGGCCTCCTCGACGACCTTCTTCTGCGCGACCTGCGGCAGCAGGCGGCGTACGACGAGGTAGGTGATCACCGCGGTCAGCGGGAACAGGAACGCGGCCGGCCACCACGTCAGCGACGCGACCACCCACAGCGGGCCCGAGGCCAGGAGCGTGCGCGCGGCCTGCCACACGCCCCACCGCATCAGCTGGCCGACCTCCCAGGTGTCGTCGTCGATGCGGTCGAGGACCTCGCCGACGGCCTGCTCGGACAGCTCGGCCAGGGGCTGGGCCATCGCGGCGTCGAGCAGGTCGGATCGCAGCTGGCCCTCGGCCCGGTCGCAGATGGTGGCCCAGACGGTCTTGGCGACGGTGTCGATGACCGCGCCGCCCACCACGCACAGCGCCAGCAGGGTCAGCAGGCCCTGCGTGGGGTCCTCGGCGAGGCGGCCGGCGACCATCGAGCCGAGCGATGCTGCGACGGCACCGAGCAGCGACATCGAGAAGCAGAGATAGGTCAGCGGACGGCGTACGCGGCGCCAGTCGACGGGCACCCGACCGGCCGGCAACCCGTCGGTCGCGGACGTGGTCGCCGGTGCCGTGTGCGTCTGGATCTCGGTCACCGTCACAAGCACCAGACGTTACGTGTCGGGACCGACATCGCGCCTGTGGTTTTCCGTCCACAGCACCCGCCCCGCCCCATGCATAGTCCGCTGCGAACGGCCGGTGCCGGGGCAGGTGGGAGCGGCTTTTCGCAGCGGACTATCGGGCGGGGTCCGGGGGGCCTGTGGAAGAGGGTGGAGGAGAAGAGGGTGGACGCGACCGCGGGACCGCCCGGACGTACGACGACGCCCCGCCCGCGGGTGCGGACGGGGCGTCGACCAGAAGTCGTCAGACCTCGAACTGTCCTGCCTCGAGGCGCTTCTTGACCTCCTGGAGGAACCGACCGGCGTCGGCGCCGTCGACCAGGCGGTGGTCGTAGGTCAGCGACAGGTGGACCATGTGGCGCACCGCGATCGTCTCGCCCAGGTTGGGGTCGTCGATCACGACGGGCCGCTTGACGACCGCACCGGGACCGAGGATCGCGACCTGCGGCTTGTTGATGATCGGGGTGTCGAACAGGGCGCCGAAGCTGCCCAGGTTGGTGATCGTGAAGGTGCCGCCGGACAGCTCGTCCGGGGTGATCTTGTTGGTGCGGGTGCGCTCGGCCACGTCGGCGATCTTCTTGGCCAGGCCGGCGATCGAGAGGTCGCCCGCCTCCTTGACGACCGGGGTCAGCAAGCCCTTCTCGGTGTCCACGGCGAACGCGATGTTCTCGCGGTCGAAGTAGGTCACCTCGCCCTTGTCGGTGTCGATCGCCGCGTTGAGCTTGGGGTGCAGCTTGAGCGAGTCGATGGCGGCCTTGGCGAAGAAGGGCAGGTAGGTGAGCTTCACGCCCTCCCGCGCCAGGAAGTCGGCCTTCGACGCCTCGCGCAGGCGGGCGATCGCCGTGACGTCGACCTCCATGACCTGCGTCAGCTGCGCGGACTGCTGCAGTGACTCGACCATGCGCGAGGCGATGACCTTGCGCAGGCGCGAGAGCGGCTCGGTGGTGCCCCGCAGCGGCGACGGCGAGGCCGACGTCGGAGCGGCCGCAGCCGGGGGAGCGCCGGCCGCGGCGGGTGCGGCTGCCGGGCCGGCGGCGGGAGCGGAGGCGGCCTCCTGGGCGGCGGCAGCCGCGTCGAGGACGTCCTGCTTGCGGATGCGGCCACCGACGCCGGTGCCCTGCACCGAGCCGAGGTCCACACCGTGCTGGTCGGCCATCTTGCGCACCAGCGGAGTGACGTACGCCGTCTGGTCGCGGCCACCCTCGGAGGCGCCGTCGGCCGCGGGAGCCTGGGGCGACGGAGCCGGCGCGTCCTGCTTCGGCGCCTCCTGCTTCGGCGCCTCCTTGGCCTCGGGCTCCGGCTCCGGCTCGGGCTCCGGCTCGGGCTCGGGCTCCGGCTCCGGCTCGGCCTTGGCCTCCGGCTCCGGCTCGGACTTCTCCTCCGACTGCGCCGGGGCGGCGTCGCCGGAGCCGATGATCGCCAGCTCGGCCCCGACCTCGACGGTCTCGTCCTCCTCGGCCTTGATCTCCAGCAGGGTCCCGGCGACGGGGGAGGGGATCTCGGTGTCGACCTTGTCGGTGGAGACCTCCAGCAGCGGCTCGTCGACGGCGACCTCGTCGCCGACCTGCTTGAGCCAGCGCGTGACGGTGCCCTCGGTGACCGACTCGCCCAGCGCGGGCAGCGTGACAGCCGTGCCGGACCCGCCACCCGAGCCACCCGAGCCGCCAGACCCGGACGACCTGTCCGACGAGCCGCCGGACGCGGCCTGCTCGGCGGCGGGCTCGGACTGCGCGGGGGCGTCTTCCTTCTCGGACTCGGGGGTCTCGTCGCCGGCGGGGAGCTCGCCGGTGTCCTCGGCGACCTGCTCCTCCTGCTCGGCCTTCTTCTCCGACTCCTGCTCGTCCTTGGGCTGGGCCTCGGGCTCGGCGGCCTCGGAGGCGTCGCCCGCGGACTCGCCCTCCTCGCCGACCACGGCCAGGACCGCGCCCACCTCGACGGTGTCGTCCTCGTTGGCCTTGATCTCGAGCAGCGTCCCCGCGACCGGGGACGGGATCTCGGTGTCGACCTTGTCGGTGGAGACCTCCAGCAGCGGCTCGTCGACGGCAACCGTGTCACCGACCTGCTTCAGCCAGCGGGTGACGGTGCCCTCGGTGACGGACTCGCCGAGTGCGGGGAGGGTGACTTCGGAGGCCAATGTGGTTCCTTCGCTCGCGTTGGTTGGGTGTCAGGAGTGTGCGTGGAGAGGCTTCCCGGCGAGGGCCAGGTGGGCCTCCCCGAGCGCTTCGTTCTGGGTGGGGTGGGCGTGCACGAGCGGCGCGACGTCGTCGGCGTGTGCCTCCCAGTTGTAGATCAGCTGCGCCTCGCCGATGAGCTCGCCGACCCGATCGCCCACCATGTGGACGCCGAGCACCGGCCCGTCGACCAGGCCGACGAGCTTGACGAAGCCCTGGGTTTGGAGGATCTGGCTCTTGCCGTTGCCGCCGAGGTCGTAGGTGATCGTGGTGACCGCGTCGCCGTGCAGCTCGCGGGCCTGCGCCTCGTCGAGGCCGACGGAGGCGATCTCGGGGTGGGAGTAGGTCACCCGCGGGATGCCCGACTCGTCGATCGGGCGCGGGTCGAGACCCGCGATCTCCTCGGCCACGAAGATGCCCTGCTGGAAGCCGCGGTGGGCGAGCTGGAGGCCGGGCACGATGTCGCCCACGGCGTACACACCCTCGACGTTGGTGCGGCACCGGTCGTCGGTGAGGACGAAGCCGCGGTCCATCTCGACGCCCTGCTCGGCATAGCCGAGGCCGTCGGTGGCCGGGCCGCGGCCGACGGCGACGAGGAGCACCTCGGCCTCGATCACGTCGCCGCCCTCGACGGTGACGGCGACGCCGGAGTCGGTGGTCTTCACGCTCTGGAAGGGCGTGCCGGTGCGGAACGAGATCTTGCGCTTGCGGAAGGCACGCTCGAAAGCCTTGGACGACGCCTCGTCCTCGGCGGCGACGAGCCGCGGGAGGGCCTCGACGATCGTCACGTCGGCGCCGAAGGACCTCCACACGCTGGCGAACTCGCAGCCGATGACGCCGCCGCCGAGCACGATCGCGGAGGCGGGCACGCGGTCGAGGCGCAGCGCGTGCTCGGAGGTGATGACCTTGTCGCCGTCGACCTCGAGGCCCGGCAGCGACTTGCTGTAGGAGCCCGAGGCGAGCACCACGGCCTTGCCGGTGTAGGCGGTGCCGTCGACCGTGACCTCGCGGGGGCCGGTGAGGACGCCGGCGCCCTGGATCACCGTGATGCCGCGGGACTTGATGAGGCCGGTGAGGCCCTTGAAGAGCCGGTCGACGACCTTGTCCTTGTAGGCGTTGACGCCGGCCATGTCGATGCCGTCGAGGGAGGCTGTCACGCCGAACTGCGCGGCGTCGCGAGCCGAGTCGGCGACCTCCGCGGCGTGGAGCAGGGCCTTGGTCGGGATGCAGCCCACGTGGAGGCAGGTGCCGCCGAGGTTGCCCTTCTCCACCAGGCCGACGCTCAGGCCCAGCTGGGCCGCTCGCAGGGCGCAGGCGTACCCGCCTGAACCAGCCCCGAGTACGAGGACGTCGAACTCACCGTCCGCCACTGATTCCCTCCACACGCTCGACTCGCCCGACGATCACGGGCGCGTCCATCTTTGCACCAAACGCGCGCCTGTCCACACCGGGTCGGGTGGGGCCGAACCCGAGCCGAACCCGAGCCGAACTGCTCGGACGACGAGCGTGATGGGGATCGTCTGGGCAGAATGTCCGTCATGGGCATGTTCGACCGATTCCGCCGCAAGGCGCGCACCAGTGCTCCGGCGCGGGACGCCACCCGCACCGGCTCGACACGCGTACGCGCCTCCGACGGTGAGGACGTGCGCCACCTGGAGAACTTCGTGCGGACCCGGCAGGGGGTCGAGGGGTTCGTCGAGCCGCGCACCGCGGTCAGCGACGTGACCATCCTGCTCGTCGCGCACGACGGCGAGTGGACGCGCCGCCGGGTGCCGAGCGTGAAGTGGGCGCACGAGTTCGCCAACCGCCACCGCGTGCCGTCGTACGACGCGGCGGTCGTCGGTGTGCCGCAGCGGATGCGCGACTACAACCGGCGCAGGAAGGCCGAGGGGATCTAGGCCTCCGACAGGGCGCGGGCGTACTCCACGAGCGTGGTGACGCCGAACCCGGTCGCGCCGGAGGGGACGTGGCCGTACGGGCCGCCGAGGTTCATCTCCTTGCCGGCGATGTCGAGGTGGGCCCACGGCAGCCCGCCGGTGAACTCGCGCAGGAACGCCGCGGCGTAGAGGCCGCCGCCCCAGCGGACCCAGTCGTGCTGGAGCAGGTCGGCGACCTTGGAGCTGGTGATGCGCTCCTTCATCTCCTCGGGGATCGGCATCCGCCAGTGCTGCTCGCCGGCGGCCGCGCCGGCCGCGAGGACCGCGGGCACCTGGTCGTCGGTGCCCATCACGGCGCCGACCTTGTCGCCGAGGGCGAGCTGCATGTGGCCGGTGAGGGTGGCGATGTCGACCACGACGTCCGGCTCCTCGAGCACGGCCAGCGAGAGCGCGTCCCCGAGCAGCATCCGGCCCTCGGCGTCGGTGTTGGCGATCTCGACGGTGGTGCCGTTGTGCATCGTGATCACGTCGCCGGGCCGGGTCGAGGTGGCGGAGACCATGTTCTCGGCCATCGGCGCGAAGGCGGTGACCCGGACCGGCAGGCCGAGGCGTGCGATCGCGAGGGTCGCGGCGACGACGCTGGCGGCGCCGGCCATGTCGCCCTTCATGTTGGTCATGCTGGAGGACGGCTTGATGGTCAGGCCGCCGGAGTCGAAGGTGACGCCCTTGCCGACCAGGGCGAGGTGGGTGACGGCGTCCTGGGGCGCCCAGGTCAGCTTGACCAGCCGCGAGGGGGCGGCCGAGGAGTCGCCGACGCTCAGGATGCCGCCACAGCCCATCTCGGCGAGCTGCTCGTGGTCGAAGACCTCCAGCGTCACCTGGGGGGCGCCGCGGCCCTTGGTGACCTCCTTGTGCGCGGCTGTCACCAGGTCGGCCAGCAGCGGGGGAGTGCAGTCCCGGGGCGGGGTGTTGACCCAGTCGCGGGTCAGCGCGACGGCGTCGGCGAGGACCTCCGCGCGCTCGAGAGCGGCGACCGCCTCCGCCTTGCGCGCGATGGTGCTGAGGACGACGACGTCGGTCGGCTCGGTGGTCTCGGCCTTCGTCGACTTGTAGGCGGTGAAGGTGTAGCCGCCGAGGCGGTGGCCCTCGACGACGGCGGCGACCAGCTCGGGCGTCTCGCCCGGCAGTGCGAGGGCGACCGAGGCGGCGTTGGGCACGCTGCGGGCCGCGACGCCCGCGGCGCGGCGTACGGCGATCGGGTCCGTCGGGTCCTCGCCGAGGCCGACGAAGACCAGCAGGGGAGCGTTGACCTCGTCGCGGGTCGGCGCCTTGACCGCCTCGCCGGCCTTGCCGGTGACGCCCAGGGTGGACAGGAACGGGCGCAGGCGGCGGCCGTAGGCGGCGCTGACGTCCCCGGCCGCGTCGCACAGGCTCGGTCCCTTCGGGCCGGCGACGACTCCCACGACGACGGCGTCGGCTCGGGTCTTGGCGGGGCTGGCGCTGCGCAGCGAGTACGAGGTCACCCGGGCATGCTAGGGGAGTCGAGAGGTGGATCCGGACGCGAGGCACGCTGCGGTAGGTTGCGCGACATGGCCGGATCGCTGAAGAAGTCGCCCCTCCACGACCGTCACGAGGCCCTCGGCGCGAAGTTCGCCGAGTTCGGCGGGTGGTCGATGCCGCTGGAGTACGCGACCGGCGTCGTCAAGGAGCACACGGCCGTGCGCGAGTCGGTCGGCGTCTTCGACGTCAGCCATCTCGGCAAGGCGATGGTGTCAGGTCCCGGTGCCGTCGACTTCGTCAACGCGACGCTGTCCAACGACCTCGCCAAGATCCGTCCGGGCAAGGCCCAGTACACCCTCTGCCTCGACGAGTCGGGCGGCATCGTCGACGACCTCATCGCCTACTGGCACGACGACGAGCACGTGCTGCTCATCCCCAACGCCGCCAACACCGCGGAGGTCGTACGCCGCCTGCAGGCCGAGGCTCCCGAGGGCGTGAAGGTCGTCGACCACCACGACGACTACGCCGTGCTGGCGGTGCAGGGCACCCGCTCCGACGACGTGCTCGACAAGGTGGGCCTGCCGAGCGGCCACGAGTACATGTCCTTCGTCGAGGCCGACCTCGCGGTGGGCTCGGACACGGTGGGTGTCGTGGTGTGCCGCACCGGCTACACCGGCGAGCGCGGCTACGAGCTGGTCGTGGCCAACGACGCGGCCGGTGAGCTGTGGGACCGGCTGATGGCCGCGGGGGAGGAGTGGGGCATCGCCGCGTGCGGCCTGGGCGCGCGCGACACCCTCCGCACCGAGATGGGCTACCCGCTGCACGGGCAGGACATCAGCCTCGACACCAACCCGGTCGAGGCCGGACTCTCGTGGGCGGTCGGCTGGAAGAAGGACGCCTTCTGGGGCCGCGACGCGGTGCTGCGGGTCAAGGAGGAGGGCCCCCGCCGCCGGTTGCGCGGGCTCGTCGCCGTCGGGCGCGGCATCCCACGCCCCGGCATGGGCGTCACGCTCACCCACGACGTACCCCTCGCCGACATCACCTCCGGCACCTTCTCGCCGACCCTCAGGAAGGGCATCGGGCTCGCGCTGATCCCGACCATGGTCGCCGAGGACGCGCAGGTGGGCGTCGACGTGCGCGGACGGCGCGAGATCTTCCAGCTGGTCAAGCCGCCCTTCGTCGACACCTCGGTCAAGGAGTCCTGACGTGCTGCCCGGCCAGCCCCCGACCTTCCGCCAGCCCTCGGCCGCCGAGCGGCCGTGGTGGTGGCGCCTCGAGGACGCCGCCGGCGAGCCGGTCGAGGTGGCCGGTCACTCCGACCAGCGCTTCTCCTCGCAGGGCGACGCCGAGTCGTGGGTGGGGGAGATCTGGGCCGAGCTGGCCGAGCACGGGGTCGCCGCGGTGACGCTGTTCGAGCACGACCGTCAGGTCTACGGGCCGATGTCGCTCAGCGCCTGAGCCCATCCGTCGCCCGCGGCGGCTCCGAAGGACGGGTCGAAGGAGGCGGTGCAGGTGGTCGACCAGTCCGACTTCGCGCGCTACGTCGACGCGCGGTGGCCCGACCTCGTCGGAGGTCTCGAGGACGACGGCCTGGCGGCCGACGACGCGCGCCTCGTGGTGGCCGAGGTGCTCCTGGCCAGCCGGCGCGGATGGGACCGCCGCGTCCGCGAGGAGCAGGTCGACGTCGTGCTTTGGTCCGAGGTGCGTGAGCGGGCAGGGCTGCCCGCGCGACCGGGGGAGCCGGCGCCGCACGCAGTACGCCCCCGCGACCCGCGCGACGGGCCGGAGGCATGGCTGGCGGAGGCCGAACGGCTGCGCGCGGCCCGACGCCGCCGGGGAGTGAAGCGCGGGCTCGCCGGCGCAGCGCTCGCCGCGGTGCTGGCGGCCGGCTGGGCCTGGTGGGCCGCACAGCCGTCGCCGCCCGAGGTCCGTGAGGAGGCCAACCCGCTGCCGGTGGTCTGGTACGCCGAGGGGGAGCTGCACCTCGAGGACGTGGTCGTCGATCTGCCCGGGGTGGACGCGTTCGTCGTCGACGGTTCGGGTGCCGTGGTCCGGCTCCGCTCGGGCGAGGTCGTCCGGGTCGGTGCCGAGGGCGATGTCGAGCCGACCGACGAGGCGCCCCGCGACCTCGACACCCTGCCGAGCCCACCCCCGGTGTCCGGCCTCGGGAGGTACGACGTGCTGGTGCAGAGCGTGCCCCTCGCCGACGGTGGCTGGGCCCACCTCATCGACTCCTCGCGCCGCGACGGGGCGCTGGACGCGGTCCGGCAGTCCGAGTCGGGTCGGCGCGCCGTGCTGGTCTGTCGCACGGTGTCGTCGTGCGATGCGCCGGTGACGGTCGTCGGGGGTGCGGGCACCATCCGGTTGCGCTGATCGGTCGCGAAGCCTCAGGAGCTCGGCCACCGGGCGGTCAGTCGAGAAAGCACCCAGCGATAGCCGTGGGCCAGCACCAGGCTGCGCGCCATGGTGCGCGTGTCCCCGGCGAGGCTCAGCGCCTCCAGCGCGAGGCGCCGCCCCAAGACATGGTCGCCGGAGGCGTGTGCGATCTCAGACCGGCGACTGAAGAAGTAGGCGAGCCGGCGCCGGACCACGCGCATCGCCTGGGCGCTCTCGGCAGGACCGGCGGCGGTGTGCGCGCTGATGTGTGCGAGCGCCTTGGCCTGAACGCGGATGTAGCAGTCGAAGCGCGCGGCTGCCGCCCGCGCCTCGACCACGTTGCTCAGCCCCGCACCGACCCGCTCACGGGTGAGATCGACCAGCGCGGTGTTGACCAGGGCGATGTCGTAGGTGCTCACGAGGTCGTAGAACAATGCCGTGTCCTCACCGACCACCAAGCGTTCGTCGAACCCGCCCACCTCCTCGAGCAGCTCGCGACGGACCAGCAACGACTGCACGAAGGGGTGGTCCGTGGACCGCGTCATGAACTCCACCGGCGTGGGGTAACTTCGACATGCGTCCACGGGCAGGTCGGGGTCCAGGTCGGCGATGCCGTCGCGCCGAACGTCGTCTTGGCAGACGGCACCGGTGAAGCACACCTCACTCCCGGTCATCGCCAAGCACTGCAGCTGCCGCTCCAGTTTCGTGGGCCGCCACGCATCGTCGGAGTCCAAGAACGCGACCCAGTGGCCGGTGGCGAGAGCGATGCCGAGGTTCCGGGCCGAGCTCACCCCGGCGTTGTCCTTGCGCACGTAGCGGACGGCCGAGTGGGCGATGGCGTCGACCACCGACTCGGTGTCGTCCGTCGACCCGTCGTCGATCACCAGCACCTCGTGTGGCGGCGTCGACTGCTCGAGCACGCTCATGATCGCGCGGCCGACGCAGTGGGCGCGGTTGTACGTCGGGATCACCACGGTGACCGTGTTGTCCGGGCGCACGTCGCCTCTCACGGCGTCAGTATGTCTGCTCGTCCGCCCGGCCGGGCGATATCGGCCATGTGCCTGCCTCGGTGTTCGCGCGATCCTCCGGGCACTAGCCTCCTCGCCGTGGCTGAGGCGTTGTGGACGGGTGTGGCTCGGGCGTACGCGCGGAGCTTCGCCGGGTTGTGCGCGGGCGCGATCCCGACCCTGGTCGCCGGCCTGCCGCGCGGCAGCCGGCTGCTCGACGTGGGGTGCGGCCCGGGCGCGCTGGCCGAGGCCGCGCGCGAGGCGGCCCACGAGGTCGTCGCCGTGGAGCCCGATCCCGAGATGGCCGATCTCGCCGGTTCGCGGCTCGGCCAGGAGGTGGTGGTCGCCGGGCTCCCCGACCTGCCCTTCGCCGACGACGGCTTCGACGCCGTGGTCGCCAGCTTCGTGCTCAACCACGTCGACGACCCACGGGCCGGTGCGCGGGAGCTCGCGCGGGTCGGCGCGCCGGGCGGCTTCGTGCGCGCCTCGATCTGGGGGAGCACCCCGCCACCGCAGGCGACCATGTGGAACGCCCTCCTCGATGCGGCGGAAGCCGCGCGCCCGCCGTCGCCGCGACTGCCGGCCGATCGCGACTTCGAGCGCACGCCCCACGGCCTCGCGGGGGTGCTCCGTGAGGCCGGCCTGGCCGTGACGCACGCCGGCACCGCGTCGTGGACGTGGCGGGTCACGCCCGCCGACCTGTGGGCCGGGCTCACCTCGGTCGGCAACTTCGGCGTCCTGTGGGGTGCCCAGTCCACGGACGTGCAGGCCCGCCTGCGCACGGCGTACGACGACCTCCGGACCGGGGACGAGTTCGCCTTCGCCGTCGAGTGCGTCGTCGCCGAGGCGCGGGTGCCGAGGTCGTAGAGTCGTCCCGTGCGCGCCTACCTCGACCTGCTCCAGCGGATCCTCGACGAGGGCGTGGAGAAGACCGACCGCACCGGCACCGGGACGCTGAGCGTCTTCGGCCACCAGATGCGCTTCGACCTGTCCGAGGGCTTCCCGCTGGTGACCACGAAGAAGGTGCACACGCGCTCGGTCTTCGGTGAGCTGCTGTGGTTCCTGCGCGGCGACACCAACGTCAAGTGGCTCCAGGACCGCGGCATCACGATCTGGGACGAGTGGGCCGACGACAACGGCGACCTCGGCCCCGTCTACGGCTACCAGTGGCGCTCCTGGCCCACCCCGGACGGGCGCCACGTCGACCAGGTCGCCCGCCTGGTCGAGGGCATCCGGACCAACCCCGACTCGCGGCGCCACATCGTCTCGGCGTGGAACGTCGCCGACGTCGACGACATGGCGCTGCCGCCGTGCCACACGCTCTTCCAGTTCTACGTCGCAGACGGTCGCTTGAGCTGCCAGCTCTACCAGCGCTCGGCCGACACCTTCCTGGGCGTGCCGTTCAACATCGCGTCCTACGCGCTGCTGACGCACATGGTCGCCCAGGTGACCGGCCTCGAGGTGGGGGAGTTCGTGCACACCATGGGCGACGCCCACCTCTACCTCAACCACGTCGAGCAGGCCCGGCTCCAGCTCTCGCGTGACCCGCGCCCGCTGCCGAGGCTGGTGCTCAACCCCGACGTCACCGAGATCGACGGCTTCGACCTCGAGGACATCGCCGTCGAGGGCTACGACCCCCACCCGGGCATCAAGGCGCCCATCGCCGTCTAGGAGTGGTGCATGACCCGTCCCGACCAGCGGGTGGTGCTCGTCGCCGCGCACGCCCGCAACCGCGTCATCGGCAACGGCCCGGACATCCCGTGGCGGCTCCCGGGCGAGCAGGCCCAGTTCAAGGAGCTGACCTGGGGGCACACGCTGCTGATGGGGCGCACCACGTTCGAGTCGATCGGCCGCCCCCTGCCGGGGCGTACGACCATCGTGCTCACCCGCCACGCGGGCTGGACCCACGACGGCGTACTGGTCGCGCACACCGTCGAGGACGCGCTCGCGCTCGCCGCGTCCCAGCCGGGTGACCTGATGGTGGCGGGCGGCGGCGAGGTCTACGCCGCGCTGCTGCCCTGGGCAACCCACCAGGTGCTGACCGAGGTCGACCTCGAGCCGGAGGGCGACGTGCACTACCCGCAGTTCCCCGCAGGGGAGTGGGTCGAGACCGCCCGGGAAAGCTTCGACGGCTACGAGCGGGTCTGGCTCGAGCGGATGGACCCGGCGGCGTGAGGCTCTCGGTCGATCCCGCCTCGGGCGTGCCGCCCTTCGAGCAGGTACGCGACGGGATCCGGTCCCAGGTCGACAGCGGCGTGCTCGAGCCGGGCCACCGGTTGCCGCCGGTGCGCACGCTGGCCGCGGAGCTCGACCTCGCCGCCAACACCGTCGCCCGGGCCTACAAGGAGCTCGAGGCGCTCGGGGTCGTCGAGACGCGCGGACGGGCGGGCACCTTCGTCTCCGGACGCGGCGTGTCCCGTTCGCTGCGCGAGGCCGCCGCGTCGTACGCCGGCACGGTGCGGTCCCTCGGCGTCACCGACGCCGACGCGCTCGAGGCCGTACGCCGGGCGCTGGGCTGAGCGCCTCGGTCGGCCCACCGTGGGGCAGCCCCGGGCGCCGTGCCACAGTCGTCCCGTGGAGACACCGGGCACGGACGACGACAGGCACATCGTGGTCGCGGCGGTCGCCCTGGTCCGCGACGGGCACGTGCTGACGGTCCGCAAGCGCGGGACGCAGCGCTTCATGCTGGTCGGCGGCAAGCTGGAGCCGGGGGAGTCCGCGCGTGACGCGGCGCTGCGCGAGACGTACGAGGAGGTCGGGCTGCGCATCGAGTCCGCGACCCTGATCGGCGAGTTCCACTCCGAGGCGGCCAACGAGCCCGGCCACACCCTGCACTCGACGGTGTTCCGGGTGGAGTCGGACGAGGAGCCGGTCGCGTCCGGCGAGATCGCCGAGGTCCGCTGGACGCCGCTGCGCGACCACCCCGACGACCTGGCCCCGATGCTCGAGCACCACGTGCTCCCGGCGATCCTCGAATCCTCCACCGACCGCTGAACGGGCGGGTGCGCTAGCTCCCGGGCCGGTCGAAGATCGCCAGGTCGCGACCCCACCCGTCGACCATGTCGGTGGTGCGCGTGTGCCCGCGCACCGCGTCGTACGCCGTGCAGGCGGCGCGGACGCGGGCGAAGGTCTCCCGCACGGCGGACGCGTCGCCGTCGAGCGTGCGCTGCACCAGTCCGAGCAGGTCGTCTGCCCCCCAGCCCTCGAGCGGGTGCTCGCGCAGCTCCCAGGGCAGGTACTTGTTGTAGGGGCGGACCCGTCCGGCCATCGCGAAGACCACGTCGAGCAGCCACGGCACGGACTCGGCCGCGTCGAGCCGGGCCTCGACCGCACGGCTGTCGCGGTCGTTCTTGAGGGCGCGGTAGGCGAAGTTGACCCAGCCGTCGAGCCGGTCGTGGTCGATCAGCACGGCGTCGGCCTCGTCGGGCGACAGCGTGGCCTGACGGCGTACGGCGTCGGCGAGCTCGCCGTCCGTGCGGTCGAGCAGGACCGGAGCCCACGCGTAGGACCAGCGGTACCACCAGTACTCGGTGCCGAACGGTGCGACCGTCGTGACGTCGGACCAGGCCTCGACGATCTCGTCGACCTCGGGGGACTTCGCGGTCGAGCGGTCAGCAGCGGCCCGGTCGGTGAGCACGACCATGACGTCGAGGTCGGAGAGCCCGGTGGCGCAGTCGCGGGCCGCCGATCCGCTGAGGACGAGGCCGAGCAGGTCGTCGCCGTGGGTCGCGTCGTTGCGCACGGCCAGCGCCTCGATCGTCTCTCGTTGGGCAGGTGTGAGCCAGGCGGGGAGGTCGAGGGCGGGCACGGATCTCCTGGGTCAGGGTGACGACGGCTTGGGTGGGAGGGTGCGGACGAAGCGCACCCCGCGGTCGACCCACATGCCGAGCCGGTCGTCGTCGGCCACGGCTGCGGAGTCCACCAGCAGCCACCCTGCCATCGGTCGACCCCGCATCTCCATCGGATTGACCGCCTCGCCGTCGGCCCACTCCGCGCAGTCGGTCGGATCGGCGCGCACCATCAGGGCCCCGTTGCTCGCTGCCGCGACCGCCATGTGGCCCTCGACCATGAAGCCGAGCCCGCCGAACATCTTCTTCGACGTCACCCCCGGCTCGCCGTCGAGCAGGTCGCGGATCCGCAGTGCCAGCACCTCGTCGTAGGCCATGGCGCCCAGTATGGGCCGGGGCACCGACACCGCGTACGGCTCGCCGCCGACGACCGCGGGCAGCGGGGGCGATAACCTTCGCCCATGAGTGAGCGGAGCGAAGCGAGTACGCGCGTGAGTGTCGACGTCCCGTTCGGCCGGCTGCTCACCGCGATGGCCACAGCGTTCCACGAGGATGGCAGCGTCGACCTCGAGGCGACGGCGCGGATCGCCGTGCACCTCGTGGACCACGGCAACGACGGCGTGGTCGTCAGCGGCACCACCGGCGAGAGCCCGACGACGTCGGTCGCCGAGGACGGCGAGATCCTCCGCGCAGTCCAGGACGCGGTCGGTGACCGGGCGACCGTCATCGCCGGCGTCGGCACCAACGCGACGGCGCACTCGGTCGAGCTGGCCCGCCAGGCCGAGAAGGCCGGCGTCGACGGCGTGCTGCTCGTCAGCCCCTACTACAACAAGCCCGGGCAGGTGGGCCTGCGCCACCACTTCAGCGCCGTGGCCGAGGCCACCGACCTGCCGGTGATGCTCTACGACGTCCCGGGCCGCACCGCGACGACGATCGAGCTCGAGACCTACGAGGCCATGCGTCGCTATGACCACGTGACGTCGGTCAAGGAGGCCTCCGGTCTCCTGGCCCGCACGGCCCAGCTGGTCGACATGGGCTACACGGTCTACTCCGGCGACGATGCCAACACCCTCGGCTACCTCGCCTACGGCGGCGTCGGCCTTGTCTCCGTCGTCGGGCACGCCGCAGGTGACCAGCTGGCGGCGATGCTCGATGCCTGGGTGCGCGGCGACCACGCCGAGGCACTGCGGATCCACACGTCGCTGGTCCCGGCGTTCGACGCCGTCATGGGCGTCCCCAACTACGGAGCCACCACCGCCAAGGCAGCCCTCGAGCTGCTCGGCGTGCTCGACAACCGCCGCGTCCGCGGCCCGCTCGTCGCCCTCGACGACGACGAGGTCGCGGCGCTCCGCACCGGCCTGGCCGCGGCCGGCCTCATCTGACCTTCCGACACCGAACCCGAGGAATCCCTTGAGCCACCCCCATCCCGACCTGAGCGTGCCCGCCCCCCTCCCCGCCGGAGGCCTCCGGGTCATCCCGCTCGGCGGGCTGGGCGAGGTCGGCCGCAACATGACGGTCTTCGAGTACGACGGCCGGCTGCTGATCGTCGACTGCGGCGTGCTGTTCCCCGAGGACCACCACCCCGG
Organism: Nocardioides sp. BGA-UO-ETr-FS32; assembly: GCF_059567905.1. Classification (NCBI taxonomy): domain Bacteria; kingdom Bacillati; phylum Actinomycetota; class Actinomycetes; order Propionibacteriales; family Nocardioidaceae; genus Nocardioides; species Nocardioides sp. BGA-UO-ETr-FS32. The sequence continues at coordinate 160,400 of NZ_JCAQOX010000016.1, forward strand.
CGTCGACCTGATCCTGCCCGACTTCGACCCGATCCGGGACCGCCTCGACGCCGTCGAGGCGCTGGTGCTGACCCACGGGCACGAGGACCACATCGGCGCGACCCCCTACCTCCTCCGTGAGCGCGGCGACATCCCGCTCGTCGGGTCCAAGCTGACCCTGGCGCTCCTCGGCTCCAAGCTGCGCGAGCACCGCCTCAAGGAGACCGCCCAGTACGAGGTCGCCGAGGGCCAGACCATCACCTTCGGGCCCTTCGTGCTCGAGTTCGTCGCGGTCAACCACTCCATCCCCGACGCCCTCGCGGTCGTCATCCGCACGGGTGCGGGCGTCGTGCTGCACACCGGCGACTTCAAGATGGACCAGCTGCCCCTCGACGGCCGCATCACCGACCTCAACGAGTTCGCCCGCCTCGGTGACGAGGGCGTCGACCTGTTCCTCGTCGACTCCACCAACGCCGAGGTGCCCGGCTTCACCACCTCGGAGAAGGAGATCGGCCCGGTCCTGGACCGGGTCTTCGCCAAGAGCGAGCAGCGGATCATCGTCGCCTGCTTCGCCTCCCACATGCACCGCGTCCAGCAGGTGCTCGATGCTGCCGTGGCCCACGGCCGCAAGGTCGCCTACGTGGGCCGCTCGATGGTGCGCAACATGGCCATCGCCCAGGACCTGGGCTACCTCACCGTCCCGCCCGGAGTCATGGTGGAGGCCAAGGAGCTCGCCGACCTGCCGCCCCACAAGCAGGTGCTGATCTCGACCGGCTCGCAGGGCGAGCCGCTCGCCGCGCTGAGCCGGATGTCGCAGAACAACCACCACTTCGTGCATCTCGAGCCGGGAGACACCGTCGTGCTCGCGAGCTCGCTGATCCCGGGCAACGAGAACGCCGTCTACCGCGTCATCAACGGCCTGTCGCGCCTCGGCGCCAACGTGGTGCACAAGGGCAACTCCCTCGTGCACGTCTCCGGCCACGCGAGCGCCGGCGAGCTCCTCTACTGCTACAACATCGTCAAGCCGCGCAACGTGATGCCGGTGCACGGCGAGATCCGCCACATGCGCGCGAACGCCGACCTGGCCCGTGCCACCGGGGTGGAGAACGTCGTGCTCGCCGAGGACGGCGTGGTGGTCGACCTCGTCGACGGCGTCGCGAAGGTCGTCGGCAAGGTGGACGTCGGCTACGTCTTCGTCGACGGCACCACGATCGGCGACATCAGCGAGGCCTCGATGAAGGACCGCCGGATCCTCGGCGAGGAGGGCTTCCTCTCGGTGATCGTCGTCGTGGACTCGGTGACCGGCAAGGTCGTCTCCGGCCCGGAGATCCACGCCCGCGGGTTCGCCGAGGACGAGACCACCTTCGACGAGATCAAGCAGCCGATCATCGACGCGCTCGATGCCTCGATCGCCGACGGCGCGACCGACGCCTACCAGCTCCAGCAGGTCGTACGCCGTGTTGTCGGCCGCTGGGTCAACCGCGCGCACCGCCGTCGTCCGATGATCATTCCTGTGGTGATCGAGGCCTGAGGGCCCTAGAGTCCCTCACGGGGCTGGAGGGTCCGAGGACCTCGGTGGGGAGGTGGGCATGCCGCGCAACCAGGGCGCACTGAGCCGTCTCGCGGAGCTCATGCGCCGCGTCAACTCCTCCACCGACACCGAGGTGATCCTGGAGGAGATCGCGCACGGCGTCGTGGACGTCCTCGGCTACGGCGTCGCCGCCATCGCGCGGCTCGAGGGCGACGTCCTCGTCATGACGCACGTCGCCGGCCCGCCCGACGTGGTCGCGCAGATCCTCCACCGCCGGACGCCCGCCGAGCAGATCCTCGACGAATTCCGCGAGGCCGACAAGTGGGGCATCCTGCGGTTCGTCCCGGCCGGGCGGATGTCCCCCGAGCGGCTGGAGGCGGCCTGGATCCCGGAGTTCGAGGCCAGCGACGACCCGGACGCCTGGCACCCCGAGCACGCGCTGTACGCCCCGCTCTACTCGGCCGCCGGCGAGCTCCTGGGCAACATGGCGGTGGACCTGCCCGCGGACGGCCGGGTGCCCGACGAGGCCGACCGCGAGCTGCTGGAGATGTTCGCCGTCCAGGCTGGCGTGGCCCTGTCCAACGCCCGCGAGCGCGAGCGGCTCACCGACCGGGTCCGCCTCGACCGGATGCTCACCACCGTGGCCGGTGCGTCGACCGCCGCGCAGAACCTGTCGCAGGCCCTTGCCACGGCCGTGTCGGCCGTCGCGGACTCGATGCAGACCGTCCAGACCGTGGTGCGCACCTTCCCGTCCGACGCCCAGGGCAGCCAGCTCGGTGTCGGCACCCCCTACGCCTTCACACCCCAGCAGGACGTGCCCGAGATCCGCGAGGACCTCACGCACCTCCCGGACCTGCCGGTGCTGATCGAGATCGGGGTCGACGACCCCGGATCCTCGCGTCTGCCGCGGAGCGCGGCGCGCATGCAGCAGCTGATGCGGGGGATGCGGGTCGACCGTGCCCTCGTGTGCCCCCTGGTCTCGCAGGACGACCTCGTCGGCTACCTGGTCCTCGGCTTCGCGCGCCACGCCAGGCCGGTCACGCCCGCCGAGGCCGACGCCGTGCTCGAGGTCGGTCGTCTGCTCGCCCAGACGGTCCGGGCCTCCCGGGTGCTGGAGACCGAGCAGCGGCTCGTCCAGGAGCTGCGCGAGCTCGCTCGCTATCGCAGCGAGCTGATCGCGACGATCTCCCACGAGCTCAAGACGCCGCTCACCGCGATCCTGGGCCACGCCGAGCTGATCGCCGACCGGCACCCCGACCTGACCTCGATCGACGCGATCATCCGCAACGCCGGCCGGCTCAACAACCTGGTGGCCAACCTGCTCCACTACTCCCGCATCCAGGGGCGGCGCGAGACCGTACGCCGCGCCGTGGACCTCGCCGAGCTGTGCGAGGCCAGCGTCGACCTGCTCAGCATCCGGGCCAAGCAGGCCGGGGTGGCCCTGCAGTTCGACCACCCCGGTCCCGCGCCCGTGATCGTGTTCGGCGATCCCGAGGAGCTGGCCCGCGTCATCGACAACATGGTCGACAACGCCGTCAAGTACACCCCCGAGGACGGGACCGTGTCCGTGGCGATGATCGTCGCGGACGACGAGGTGAGCGTCGAGGTCACCGACACCGGGCTCGGCATCTCCCTGACGGACCAGCAGCACGTCTTCTCCGCGTTCCACCGCTCGACCAATCCCAACGCGCTGTCGGTGCCCGGCACCGGGCTCGGCCTGCCGATCGCCCAGCGCATCGCCGAGTCGCACGGCGGGACGCTGTCGGTGACCTCCGAGCTCGGTCGGGGGAGCACCTTCCGGTTCACCCTGCCGCTGCGGTCCCCACGAGAGCAGACCGGCTGACGCCTTCCGGTCCGGCCGCGTCGAACCGCACCACCCGGTCCATCGCGTCGAGCCCCACGGTTCCGTGGGTGATCCACACGATCGAGCGGCCCGCCCGGGAAGCGGCCCCGAGCATCTGGTCGGCCACGGCGCGCGCCGTCGGTCCGTCGAGGTGCGCGGTCGGCTCGTCGAGCACGAGCACCGGCGGGTCGGCCAGGAGCGAGCGGGCCAGCGCGAGGCGCGCGCGCTCGCCGCCGGACACCTCGCGTCGACCGTCGCCCACGTGGGTGTGGATCCCGTCGGGCAGGGCGTCGACCCAGGCGCCGAGGCAGGCATCGTCGAGGGCTGCTCGCACCTCCTCGTCGGAGGCGCCGGGTCGGGCGAGCCGGACGTTCTCCGCGACGCTCGAGGCGAAGACGTGCGGGTCGTCGTCGACCAGTCCCACCCTGCGGCGTACGTCGTCGAGCGCCAGCCGCCGCAGGTCGGTGCCCCCGAGGAGCACCTCACCGCTGACCGGGTCGATGAACCTCACCAGCGTCGCGGCCAGGGTGGACTTCCCAGAGCCGGACGGCCCCGTGATGCCCACGTGCTCGCCGGGGCGCAGGCCGAGGTGCTCCAGCGTGAGCACCGGGTGCCCGTCCCAGCCGAGGCCCACGCGGTGCATCGCGACGTCGTACGTCGCGGGTGCGGGCTCGGCCACCGCGGGGTCGGCCACCGCGGGCTCGGTGGCGGCGAGCCGGGCGAGGCGCTCGCGGGCTGCCCGCGCGCGGACGGACAGGGCGCCGGCGTCGGCCAGGGGGCCGGTGACGTCGGCCAGCGCGAGGGGCACGAGCAGCAGCAGGGCCAGGCGTGCGGGGGAGGTGCTCGTGGGATCGACCAGCGCCGCGACGGCCACCACGCCGAGGCCGGCGACGGCGCTGGTGAGTGCCGTGGCGGCCGCGACGGTCCGCGACGAGCGGCGTACGGCGCGGGCGAGGTCCGCGGACTCCGCGCGCACCGCGGCGAGGGCACGCTCGGTCGCGCCCCACTGCTCGAGCTCGCGGACGCCGTGGGCGACCTCCTCGACGCGGGTCCCGAGCGCCGCGCGGTGTGCGAGCACCAGAGGCTCGGCCGAGGCGGTGCCGCGGCGGGCGAGGGCGAAGGTGAGCCCACCGGTGGCAGCGACGACCAGCACGACCAGCCCCGCGACAGGGGCGACGAGACCGGTGAGGAGGGCGGCTCCGGCTCCCACCACTGCGGCGCCGACGAGCGGCTGGCGCACGCGCAGGCGCTCGTCGAGGAGCGCGTCCACGTCGTCCACGACCCGGGTGAGCAGGTCGCCGCGCCGCGGGCCGAGCCGGCCCGGTACGAGCGGCACGAGGTCGGCGAAGACCTGCGCCCGACGCTCGGCGAGCTCGCGCAGCACCACGTCGTGGCTCAGCACCCGCTCCACGTGGCGCAGCACCGGTCGGGCCAGGCCGAAGAGGCGTACGCCGACGATGGCGACCATCAGGTAGAGCACAGGGGGCTGCTCGCTGGCGCGCGTGATCAGCCAGCCCGCGGTGGCGGTGAGGGCCACCCCGGACGCCGTGGAGAGGGCGCCGAGGAGGGTGGCCGTCCGCAGGCCCCAGCGGGGGCGGTCCTCGGACCCGTCCGTCCCGGCCTGCGCCGCGACGACAGCCGCGGGCGCCGGAAGGTGGCGGCGGATCGCAGGTCCGGCCGCCGGTTCGGTGCGATCTGCCGCCACCGCCGGGTCCGGCACCGGTGTGAGGTCGACGACCCGGTCCGCGGCCGCCAGCACGGCGGGCCGGTGGGCCACCACGACGACGAGGCTGCGGCGGGCGAGCAGGGCGAGGGCGTCGAGCAGCACCCGCTCGGTCTCCTCGTCGAGGTGTGCGCTCGGCTCGTCGAGCAGCACGACCGGTCGCTCGGCCAGCACGACCCGGGCGAGTGCGACGCGGGCCCGCTGGCCGGCCGAGAGCCCGGCCCCGTCCTCGCCGAGCGGGGTGTCCAGGCCCTCCGGGAGGGTGCGTACGACGTCGGCGAGGTCGACGGACTCCAGGGCCGCCCACACCTCGTCGTCGCCGGCTCCGGGGCGTCCGAGGCGGACGTTGGCGCCGATGCTGTCGGCGAGCAGCCACGGCCGCTGGGAGGCCCAGGCCACCCGCGCACGCCACCAGGTCGGGTCGACCTCGGGCAGGGGAGTCCCGCCGACGAGGACGTCGCCGGCCAGGGACGCGAGCTCGCCGCGCAGCGTGGCCAGCAGGGTCGACTTGCCGCACCCGGACGCGCCGGCCACCGCGACCAGTCCGCGGGTCGGGAGCTCGAGGTCGAGCGGGGCGGTGAGGGGACGGTCGTAACCGATCTCCAGGCCGCGCAGCGTCAGCGCGGGGGAGGACGGCCGCATCGCACCGGGGACGTCGGACGAGGCCCGGGCGAGGACCGCGTCGGCGTCGGCGAGGGCGGCGGTGCCCTCGGCGGCGGCGTGGAACTCCGCGCCGACGCGCCGCAGCGGCCAGTAGGCCTCGGGGGCGAGCAGCAGGACGGTCAGGGCGACCTCGAAGCCGACCGACCCGGACGCCAGCCGCAGGCCGACCGTGACGGCGACCAGGGCCACCGAGAGGGTCGCCACCAGCTCGAGGACCGAGGAGGACGCGAAGGCCACCTTCAGCGTGTCGACGGTGGCGCGGCGGTAGCGGTGCGTGACGGCCCGGATGGTGTCGACCTGCGCCTCGGCACGCCGGTGGGCGACCAGCGTCGGCAGGCCGCGCACCACGTCGAGGAAGTGGCCCGACAGCGCCTCGAGCGCCCGCCACTGCGTGCGGGCGCGGTCGCGTGTGGTGAGGCCGACCAGCACGGCGAACACCGGCACCAGGGGGAGCGTCAGCGCGACCACGAGGCCCGACAGCGGGTCGAGCCAGGTGATCGCGGCGAGGGTGACGACCGGGAGCACCGCGGCGGGGACGAGCGCCGGGAGGTAGCGGGTGACGTACGGCTCGACACCGGCCACGCCACGCGTGGCCAGGACGGTCAGGCGGTCCGGGTCGGGGCCGTCGGAGCTGCGGGCGGCGTCGAGGAGCCGCTGCCGGAGGGCGTCGGAGACCTCACCGGCTGCGCGGGCGGCGGCGCGCTGGCCGACGTACGCCGCCGCGGTCCGCACCAGCACGAGGGCCGCGAACGCCCAGGCAGCCCGCTCCCACCCGCCGGCGGGCGCGGTGACCGCGGCGACCACCAGCGAGCCGAGGGCGAACGCCTGCGCCACCGTGGCCAGCCCGCCGGTGACGCCGCTCGCCACGACGAGGGCGAGCGAGCCGCGGGCGGGCCGGAGGTGGGCGAGGACGGCCGGGTCGAGCGGCTTCACCTCGGCGCGTCCGCGAGGTCGGGCGTGGGGATGTGGTGCACGGAGATCCGCTTGCGGAACACCCAGTAGGTCCAGGCCTGGTAGCCCAGCACGATGGGCGTGAAGACCACCGCGACCCAGGTCATCACCTTCAGCGTGTACGCCGTGGCGGCCGCGTTGGTGGTGGTGAGGGAGTACGCCGGGTCGGTCGTCGAGGGCATCACGTCGGGGAACAGCGCCAGGAAGAGGCCGGCGACCGCGAGCCCGATCGTGGCGAACGTGCCGATGAAGGCCCAGCCCTCGCGCCCGGCTCGGGCGGCGACGAGCCCGCTGACCAGGGCCAGCGCGGCGACCGTGAAGACGACGGCGGTGAGTGCGGTGCCGGTCCTCACCTGCGTCCAGACGAGGAACATCACGGCCAGCACCGCGGCGACCGCACCGATCCGCACGGCGAGGTCGCGGGCGCGGTGGCGGATGTCGCCGTCGGTCTTCAGCGCGACGAACATCGCGCCGTGCGCGGCGAAGAGGGTCAGGGTGACGAGGCCGCCGAGCAGGCCGAACGGGTTGAGCAGCGTGAACAGGGTGCCGGTGAACTCCTTGTCGGCGTCGATCGGGACGCCAGCGACGATGTTGGCGAACGCGACGCCCCACAGCAGGGCGGGCACGACCGAGCCGACGATGATCGCGAGGTCCCAGCGCGCCTTCCACTCGACCTCGTCCCGCTTGTGGCGGTACTCGAAGGACAGCCCGCGCACGATCAGCGCGACCAGGATCAGCAGCAGTGGCAGGTAGAACCCGCTGAACAGCGTGGCGTACCACTCCGGGAAGGCGGCGAAGGTCGCGCCTCCGGCCACCAGCACCCACACCTCGTTGCCGTCCCAGACGGGTCCGATCGTGTTGATCATGACCCGGCGCTCGGTCTCGTTGCGGGCGAGGACCGGCAGCAGCATCCCGACGCCGAAGTCGAAGCCCTCGAGGCAGAAGTAGCCGACCCACAGCACGGCGATCAGGGCGAACCAGACGGTGGTCAGTTCCATGGCGTGTCTCTTCCGGATCTCGGCGGTGGTGGTCAGTAGGCGAACGTGAGCGGGCGGTCGTCGTCGGCCCCGCCGACCGGGACGTCAGGCGGCTCCACGAACGGGTCGGCGCCCTTGCGGATGTAGGTCACGAGCAGCTTGATCTCGACGACGGCGAGCACGGCGTACAGGGAGGTGAGCACGATCAGCGAGGTGGCCGCCTCGAAGGTGCTGACGCCGGGGGAGACCCCGGACTCCGTCGTCATCAGCCCGAACACGACCCACGGCTGGCGGCCCATCTCGGTGAAGATCCAGCCCCACGAGGACGCCAGCGTGGTGGCGATCGGGAGGCTCAGGCCCAGGGTGCCGAGCCAGCGGACGCCGGGCGTACGGCCCCCGCGGGTCAGCCACAGGATCAGTGCGGCGCCGGCGGCGGCGAAGAAGCCGAGGCCCATCATGAACCGGAACGACCAGTAGGTCACCGGGATGACCGGGGTGTAGTCGCCCTCGGTGAAGGCCTTCGAGGTCGGGTCGTCGCCGAACTCCTCGACGTACTGCTCGCGCAGCGGGTTGATGCCCTCCACGGTGCCGTCGAACGACCCGGTTCCGAGGAAGGACAGCAGGCAGGGGACCGTGACGGCGAACTTCTCCTCCTTGCCGTCCGGCGTGCCGATGGTGAAGACCGAGAACGGCGCGCAGCTCTCGCTGGTCTCGTAGAGGCCCTCGGCAGCGGCCATCTTCATCGGCTGCACCTCGGTCATCACCTTGCCCTGGAGGTCGCCGGTGACCCCCACGCCGATCCCGGCGAGGAGCGTGACGACGGCGCCGATGCGGATGGCGCGGTGGTACATCGGGCGGTCGGCCTCGTGCTTCCTCTTCATGTAGAGGTACGCCGAGACGCCGAGCAGGAACGTGCCCGCGGTCATGTACGCCGCGAAGATCACGTGCGGGAACGTCACGAGCTGGACCTTGTTGAACATCACCGCCCAGAAGTCGACGAGCTCCGCGCGGTCGGTCTCGGGGTTGAACCGGAAGCCGACCGGGTGCTGCATCCACGAGTTGGCGGCCAGGATGAACCACGACGACGCCAGCGTGCCGAGGTGCACGAGCCACATGCATCCGGCGTGGAGGCCGCGGGGGAGCTTGTCCCAGCCGAAGATCCACAGGCCGAGGAACGTCGACTCGAGGAAGAACGCGAGCAGGCCCTCGACCGCGAGCGGGGCACCGAAGACGTCACCGACGAAGCGGGAGTAGTCCGACCAGTTCATCCCGAACTGGAACTCCTGCACGATGCCGGTCACCACGCCGATGGCGAAGTTGATGAGGAAGAGCTTGCCGAAGAACTTCGTCAGGCGGAGGTAGTCCTCCTTGCCGGTGCGCACCCACGCGGTCTCCAGCCCGGCGATGACCGCGGTGAGCCCGATCGTCAGCGGCACGAACAGGAAGTGGTAGACGGTGATGATCCCGAACTGCCAGCGGGCGATGTCGAGGACGTCCATGGGCACCCTTTCGGCGCAGGATTACTACGGATTGTAGTAGATACTACGCCGTGTCGTAATTCCTCGGTCAGGGCCCCTAGACTCCAGTTCCATGAGTCCAAGGTCCCGGATGGGTGAGCTCGAGCAGGCGGTGCTCGAGGTGCTGTGGGAGCTCGACGCGCCGGCCAGCGGCCGCGAGGTGCACGAGCGGCTGTCCGGCCGGGACCTCGCCTACACGACCGTGATGACGGTGCTCGACCGCCTGGCGCGCAAGGACGTCCTCGTGCGCGAGCGTGAGGGCCGGGCGTTCCGCTACGCACCTCGGCTGACGCGTGCCGCGATGACGGCCGAGCTGATGCACGAGGCGCTCGGGAGCACCGACACCGACCGCGAGCAGGCGCTCGTGTCGTTCGTGGGCGAGGCCAGCGCCGAGGACCTCGCGGCGTTGCGCCGGGCCCTCGACGAGCTCGCCTGACCCGGCCGACCCTGTGACCACCACGCTCGTCCTCGGGGCGCTCGCCGTGGTGCTCGCGGGCCCGTTCCCGTGGGGGCTGTCGCGCTGGCGCGGCCTGAGGCGTACGCCGGCCGCGGCGATGCTGCTCTGGCAGAGCACCGCGCTGGCCGCGGTCCTCGCGGCGCTCGGCGCCGGGTTGTCGCTCGCCACGGAGCGGCTCTGGGAACCCCCGGTGACGGCTGTCGACGTGGTCGTGGCCGGACTCGCGGGAGCGGTCACGCTGATCGTGCTCGCCCGGCTCGCCGTCAGTGGGCACCGCACCGGCACCGCCCTGCGGCGGATGCGACGGGTGCACCGTGAGCGCGTGGACCTCGTCGCGCAGGTCGACCGGGGAGTATCGGTGCTCGAGCACGGGCTGCCGGTGGCCTACTGCGTGCCGGGCATGACGGGCGCACGCATCGTCGTGTCCCGCTCCACGCTGACAACGCTGGCGCCGGCGGAGCTCGGGGCGGTCCTCGAGCACGAACGCTCCCACCTGCGCGCCCGCCACGACCTGGTGCTGGAGGCCTTCGCCGTGCTCCACCGCGCGTTCCCGCGCTGGGTGGCCAGTGCGGCCGCCCGGCACGAGGTGGAGGTGCTGGTGGAGGTGCTCGCCGACCGCGCCGCCTGCCGCACCGGGGACCGCCGGGCGCTGGTCTCGGCGCTGCTGGCCCTTGCCGGCTCCCCGGCGCCGGCAGGTTCGCTGGGGTCCTCGGGGTCGTCGCTCGCGGCTCGCGTCGAGGTGCTGCGCGACACCCGTCGCCGCCCTGCGCAGTCGGCCGTCGTGGCCGTCCTCGCCGCGGCGATCCTCGCCCTGCCCACGCTGCTGGTCGTGCTGCCCTGGCTGGCCGGGCTCCGCTGAAGACGACGGACGGGGCCCCGGCGCGAGCCGGGACCCCGTCACGGGTGGTGATGGTTCAGCCGCGACGTCCTTCGAGCGACGCCGTGCCCGACGCCGCCAGGGCGCAGGTGGCGACCTCGATGTTGTCGACGGCCCAGCCCTCGAGCCCGCCACAACCATCGCGGCCGATGTCGAACCGGAAGGCGACCGTGTCGCCCGGGGTGACGCCGGCCCTGGTCAGGTCGACCTGGGAGGTGCCCCACGAGCCGCCGATCTCACCGCCGTCGGTGCCGGTGAAGCCCTCCTCGCCCGCCATCGGGTTGGTGTTGGTGGAGGCGTCGGTGAGCTTCGCGGGCTTGTTGAAGAGGTACGCGCTTGCCGGGATGACGGTGAAGGCTCCACCGTTGACGCTGACCTTGACGTTGCCTCCGTCGTAGCCGGTCTCCGTCGACACGTAGTGGTCGAACGCCAACCGGACACCCTGGTCGCCATCCGGGACCGTCACGGCCGGGCTGGTGATGGAGTCCCGGCTGGAGAAGTCGCCCGCGCCGTTGGAGCACTCGCCCTGATCGGGAGCCGGCCCGAACGCGACACCGCCGGCGTGGTCGCCCGGTGCGTCGGTCGATGCCTCCCACGGGGCGCCGAAGCCACCCGCGAAGACCACCTGCTGGTCCGCGGTCCAACCGGTGAGCCCGTCCTCGAAGTCCTCGGACCACACCTGCGTCTCGGTGCCACCGTCACCGCACAGGGCGGGGGCGTTGGGGTCGAGCAGCGGCTTGAAGGCGCACTGCGTCGGGTCCTGTCGCAGCTCCACGGCCGCGGCCGCGTTGGTCACCTGGCCGCAGTCGGCACGGCGGATGGATGCCGCGTTGCCGGGCTGCGCGTCGGCCGCCGTGCTGAGCTTCTTGATCGGCAGGCCGAGCAGGTCCTGGCACGAGGCCGCGAGGGCGTCCGCGTGGTCGGCGAAGTCAGAGGTGGGGGTCTGGTAGGCCGTCATGGCGCGGAAGTAGATCGCCGCCGCCTTGTCGAGGCCGAGGCCCTTGACCTCGACGCCGTTGTAGGTGCCGCCGTCCACGAGCAGGGCGTAGCCGTGGTTGGGCACGCCGGAGTTGCTGTGGACGCCGCCGCCGTCGTCGGAGGCGCAGTAGTACTCAGCGTCCGAGACCTTGCCCGGGTCACCGTGGCACGTGGGGTTCCACATGTCGCGGATGGCCCCGCCGAAGGCGGTGGAGTCCTCACCCATCAGCCATCGGTAGGAGTCGGACTTCTGGTCTCCGGTGACGTCTCGCATGGTGACGTTGACCGTCTCGCCTGAGGCGAGCTTGCCAGCGACCAGGTTGCGGTCGGAGAGCTTGATCATGACCGTGGGGATCTTGATCGTGTCGTCGACGCCGGACATGCCGTTGACGGCCTCCACCGTGTTGCCGATGACCACACCAACAGCGCCGGCGTTCTGCGCGTTCTTGGTCTTGATCGTGAAGGCGCAGGCGCCGCGGTCGACGAGGGCGATCTTGCCCGCGACCGCCGCGGTGTTCTGGATCGGTGAGCAGCCGTTGGTGGCGGTGTCGGCCGTGCCGGCGCCGTCGGAGTCGGCGTCGAGTGCCATCGCCACGTCACCGGTGAGACCAGTGGCGTCGGGGACGGGGCCGAACGACGCCGTGCCCGTCTGGCAGATCTTGGCGATGTCGGCGGGTGAGTTGATGATCAGCCGGGTCAGTGCCGGGCTGTGCGCCGAGCAGACGCCCACGGCGCGCTCGGAGAGGTCCTCGCCCTCGTCCATCCGGCCGTTGATCAGGTCGACCGTCTCGCCCCAGATGTCGGAGTAGGACTCGTTGAGGGCGCCGGACTGCCACTGGTAGATCAGGCCGTGCGTGTACTCGGTGTAGGCGTGGCCCCACTCGTGCGCGACCACGTCGTCGGAGGAGACCCCGCTGCAGTAGTTGGTGGTGACGCCGTTCCAGTTGGCGTTGGGGCACGAGATGCGCGGGTCGTTGTTGACCGTGATCATCTTGTGGCCGTTGCCGTCGTAGGAGTCACGCCCGAAGGCGTTCTGGAAGAACCAGTAGGACTCGCCGGTGCCGAGCACCTCGTTCTGCTGGTCGACGTCGAGGCGGCCCGGGAAGCGGTCCCCCTCGCTCCAGCGCAGGCCCTTGCGGCTGTAGGTCTCCTCGTAGAGCTCGCGGTCGAGGGCGTCGTGGATCAGCGAGTAGCGGTTGACCAGCTTGCCGCTCGTCGCGTCCAGGAACACCATGTCGCGCACGTTGGCCCCGTTGCTGACCTCCACGGCCCACGCGAGGATGGCGCGGCCCGCCTCGCCCTTGGTGGCGCCGAGGCGGTAGACGACGAGGTCGGTGCTGGCCGCACGGACACCGGTGGTGTCGCCGTTGCCGTCGTCGCCCGGCGGGTTGCTCCGCACTGTGCCGACCGCGCGCTCACCGGCGCCGGAGGCGTTGATGCGGGGAGACACCGAGAGGTCCAGGTCGGGAGCCGCGTAGCCGTTGACGGCCGTCAGGTCTCCCTGCTTGTCGACGTGGGCACGCAGCATCGAGCCGAAGACCGGCACGCCGCGGTAGGACTGTTCGTAGGTGACGGTCCATCCCGCACGGTCCTTCTCGACTCCGCTGCGCCGGAGCTCGCCGGCCGCGGCGCCGAAGTTGGCGGCGTACTTGTCGAGATAGGCGTCCGCCTTGGCGACCGCAGCGTCACGGGTCTTCGCCGCGCGGGACGGCATCAGGTCACCGCCCTGCTTGACCCGGATGAAGCCGACGCGCTTGGTGGCGCTCTCGCCGGAGAGGGAGACCAGTCCGTCGGCTTCGTTCTTCATGGCGCGTACGCCGTTGTCGTCGGCCTGTGCGGCCGGCGCTGCCTGCACCGTGATCGCAGGAGCGGCCGCGAGGCCCGCTCCCACCATCGCGAGTGCAAGTCCTCTGCTGAGGAGCTTCACTCTTCTTCCTCCAGTTCCGAGATGCACCCGGAGCCTGAAGTTGCCCGAGTGATCCCGGTCACCATAAGAAGGACGTCCTACGTTTGGGAAGAGAGCGCCAACGAACGGGTACAAAGTTCCGCCTCAGGGGTGGAGTGACGCCACCCCCGGATGAGAGGCAGCACGACACGCACCCTGTGATCCCTGTGACTGGTGTGACGTGGCCGTAGGGTCGGCCCATGGCGACCCGTACGTCTTCCCCGCCGGGGTCGCGGAGCTCGAGCACGTCTGGAACCAAGCGCACCACCAAGGGTTCGAGCACCCGATCACGGAGTACCAGCAAGCGCCCCTCCTCTTCCTCTGCGAAGGGCAGGAGCCGCTCGACCGCGTCCTCGCGCCGTCCGGCGCCCCGGGCGGTGCGCAACGGGCCCGGCCCGGTCGCGCGCGCCTTCGGGGCGCTCGGTCGAGCGGTGGCTGCGGTCTGGCTCGGCATCGCCCACGCGGTGGGAGCGGTCGCCCGCTCGATCGGGCAGTCGGCCCGCGACCTCGACCCAGAGCACCGTCGTGACGGCGTGGGGCTGTTCCTCTTCGGCCTCGCCATGGTCGTCGCGGCCGCCGTGTGGTGGCAGCTCCCCGGTGGCGTCATGGACTTCGCGCGATCGGTGACGGCCGGCGCGGTGGGCAAGGTCGGTTGGTTCGTGCCGCTCTTCCTGGTCTACGCCGGGTGGCGCACCCTCCGCGACCCCGAGCGCAACGGCCCCGCCGGCCGGCAGGTGATCGGCTGGACGGCCTTCACCCTCGGCCTGCTCGGCATCGTCCACATCGCCAACGGCAACCCGCAGCCCGTGCTCGGCGACGCCACCATCCTCCAAGGGGCCGGGGGAGCGGTCGGCTACGTCACCTCGAGCCTGCTGCTCGACCTGATGCAGACCCCGTACGTCGTGGTGCCGCTGCTCGCGCTTCTGGCGATCTTCGGCATCCTGATCATCACCGCGACCCCGGTCTACCAGATCCCGGCCAGGCTGACCGCGCTGCGCGACAAGGCTCTGGGCCGTACGCCGGCCGAGGGCGCCGCAGGCGACGACGAGCCGACGAAGCCCGTGCGCACGCGCCGACGCTCGATGCTCGACGACGAGGTCGACCCCGAGATGGGCGACCCGGCCTACGACAGCCCGGTCCTCACCGACCGCGAGCTCAAGAAGCGCCGCAAGAAGAAGGCTGGGCCCGATGAGGGGGCAGAGCCGCAGGACGACTACGGCATCGACCTGTTCGCCGACCCGATCGACGGATCGGCCGACGCGCCGACCGAGGTCACCCCGGCCGTGGTCGGCTCGGTCCCGGGCGGCAAGGACGACACCGGTCCGGTCGAGCCCCCGCCGCACACGCCGCTGCCGCAGCGCGTCGAGCAGCTCGCGCTGTCCGGCGACATCACCTACTCCCTGCCGGGCAACGCGGTCCTCAAGCCCGGCTCGGTCCACAAGGCCCGCTCGAAGGCCAGCGACGCCGTGGTCGAGCGGCTGATGCAGGTGATGGACGAGTTCGGCATCGACGCCACGGTCACCGGCTACACCCGCGGCCCGACGGTCACTCGCTACGAGGTCGAGCTGGGCCCCGCGGTGAAGGTCGAGAAGGTCACCGCGCTGTCGAAGAACATCGCCTACGCCGTCGCGTCCGCCGACGTCCGCATCCTCAGCCCGATCCCGGGCAAGTCCGCCATCGGCATCGAGATCCCCAACGTCGACAAGGAGATCGTCTCCCTCGGCGACGTGCTCCGGTCCAACACGGCCCGCGCCGACCACCACCCGATGGTCGCGGGGCTGGGCAAGGACGTCGAGGGGGGCTTCGTCGTGGCCAACATGGCGAAGATGCCGCACCTGCTCGTCGCCGGCGCCACCGGCTCGGGCAAGTCGTCGTTCATCAACTCGCTGATCACCTCGATCCTGATGCGTTCCACGCCCGACGAGGTCCGGATGATCATGGTCGACCCCAAGCGGGTGGAGCTCAACGCCTACGAGGGCGTCCCGCACCTGATCACCCCGATCATCACCAACCCCAAGAAGGCCGCCGAGGCGCTGGCCTGGGTCGTGCGCGAGATGGACATGCGCTACGACGACCTGGCCAACTTCGGCTTCCGACACATCGACGACTTCAACAAGGCCGTACGCGCCGGGAAGGTCGAGGTCCCCGCGGGCAGCGAGCGCACGCTGACGCCGTACCCCTACCTCCTCGTCATCGTCGACGAGCTCGCCGACCTGATGATGGTCTCCCCGCGCGACGTCGAGGACTCCGTCGTCCGCATCACCCAGCTCGCCCGTGCGGCCGGCATCCACCTGGTGCTCGCCACGCAGCGTCCGTCGGTCGACGTCGTCACCGGCCTCATCAAGGCCAACGTGCCGTCGCGGCTCGCGTTCGCGACGAGCTCGCTCGGCGACAGCCGCGTCATCCTCGACCAGCCGGGCGCCGAGAAGCTCGTCGGCCAGGGTGACGGCTTGTTCCTGCCGATGGGCGCGTCCAAGCCCGTACGCGTGCAGGGGTCGTGGGTCACCGAGGCCGAGATCCACCAGGTCGTCAAGCACTGCAAGGACCAGCTCGAGCCGACCTACGTCGAGGACGTGACGGCGCCGAAGGAGTCCAAGCGCGAGCTCGACGACGACATCGGCGACGACATGGAGCTGGTGGTGCAGGCCATCGAGCTCATCGTCTCCACGCAGTTCGGCTCGACGTCGATGCTCCAGCGCAAGCTGCGCGTCGGCTTCGCCAAGGCGGGCCGGCTGATGGACATCCTCGAGAGCCGCGGGGTCGTCGGACCCAGCGAGGGCTCGAAGGCGCGTGACGTCCTGGTCAAGCCGGACGAGCTCGATTCCGTGATCGCCACGTTGGAGGGGGGAGCCTGATGAGCACGGTCCTGAACGAGAACGAGGTCTTCGACGAGGACTCCGCGGGCACCGGTCCCGCGGTCGTCCCGGACCACGTGGAGGTACGCCGGCACGCCGGCGTCGCCGCGGGGGTCGGGCTGACAGCCTCCGCCGTCGCCATCGCCTACCTGGGCCGCGCCTCGCAGTCCGGGTCCGCCCTCGACTGGGCGTTCGTCGCCGTGATGGGGCTGCTCGGGGCGTACTGGCTCTTCGGCCTCGTGGACGCCCGCACCCCGCTGCTCGTGGCGGACGCGCAGGGCATCCGCATCCGACTCGGCCGCACCTGGCGGGGACTGCCCTGGACGGCGGTGCACCACGTCGAGCACACCCCGCGTCAGGGGCTGCTCCGCGACGGCCGCCTGGTCGTCGTGCCGCACAACCTCGAGCTGATCGAGGCCGAGCTCACCGGCGCGGGCAAGCGCCACACCAGCCTCTCGCGGCTGCTGCACGGCGCCCCCCTGGCAGTGCCGCTGGGCCTGTCGACCCGGGTCGTCGGCGCCGACGGGGACCTCACCGGGGCGCTGGGCCGGGTCGCGCGCGACGCGAGCCAGATCGTGGTGCTCGAGCCCGAGACGGACCCTGCAGGCGACCCCTCCGACAGCGTGCTCGAGGAGCCCGTGGTCGAGGAGCCCGTCGCCGAGGAGCCCGTCGTCGAGGAGGTCGTCGCGGAGCCGCTGGTCGCCAGCCCCACCCCGGTCGCACTCCGTGAGACGGGAACGGGACGACGCTCGGAGGTCCGTCGCGACGTCGTCGAGGACGCCTCGGACGACGAGCCGGCGGGTCGCGAGCTGCACCGCCCCGGCCGGGTCAGCCTCGTCGAGGAGACCCAGTCGTGGGGCGACCGCGTCCGCGCGATCGCCCGCCCCGGCGAGCCGGTCGAGCCGCTGGTGCTCGACGACTTCGAGGTGGAGCCCGCCGAGGACCCCGTCATCGGTCCGGAGCTCGCCGCCGCCCGTACCCGCCTCGGCCTCACGGTCGACCAGCTGGCCGACCGCACCCGGATCCGTCCCCACGTGATCGAGGCCGTCGAGGTCGACGACTTCGAGCCCTGCGGCGGCGACTTCTACGCCCGCGGCCACCTGCGCACGCTCGCCCGCGTCCTCGGCGTCGACGTCGCGCCGCTCCTGGCGACCTACGACGAGCGCTACGCGCATGCCCCGATCAACCCGCGCCGGGTCTTCGAGGCGGAGCTGGCCACCGGGGTCAACGGTTCCATCCGCAGCACGCGCGGCGGCCCCAACTGGTCGGTCCTCGTGGCCGTGGTGATGGCGCTCGTGCTGGCGTGGTCGATCGCCCGCCTGGTCATGGACACCCCGCCCGAGCTGCGCGGCGCCACGCCCGTGCTCAACGGGTCGGGCGGCCCGCAGGGCGCCGGCAACGCGCCCCTCGCCGAGGCGGTGCCGGTCGTGGTCAGTGCCGCGAGCGGCGGTGCCAAGGTCGTCGTGCGCGACGGAGCCGGGGAGGTCGTCTTCAAGGGCAGCCTCGCCGTCGGCCAGACGCGCGAGCTGAAGGCGTCCCCGCCCGTGCGCGTGCAGTCCACCGACGGCGCCGTGACGGTCTCGCTCGCCGGCGGTGACGCCCGTCCGGTCGGCGAGCCCGGTGTCGCGGGGCAAGGCACGTTCGTCGCGGACTGAGGCACCGGGTGTGACATCGTCGTGTCCCGTGGACCCTGACCCGGCGGCGGTGCTCGACGCGCTCGTCGCGTCGGGACGCGACCCGGGCTGCGCGGTGGCGGTCGTGCGCGACGGAGTCGTGGAGGTGGACCACACCGCCGGCACCGCCGACGGCCGTCGGGAGTGGACGTCGGACACCTTGGTGATGACCTACTCGGTCGCCAAGCCGTTCGCGGCACTGGTGGTGCTCGACGTCGTGTCGGAGGGCGCGATCGGGCTGGACGACCCGGTCATGTCGGTGTGGCCGGAGTACGGCGTCGCGGGCAAGGCCGGCACGACCGTCCGGCACCTGCTCTCGCACCAGGCGGGTCTCCCGGCGTTCGGCGAGGACGCGGCCACCGTGGCGTACGACGACCGCGACGCGCTGGTCGACCTCCTCGCACGGTCAGCGCCGGTGCACGAGCCCGGTGCGGGGGTCGCCGAGCACGCCCTGACCTACGGCCACCTCCTCGACGAGGTGGTGCGACGTGCCACGGGCGAGGACCTGGCCGGACGGTTCGCCCGCCTGGCCGAGGCCACCGGCTGGGACCTCCACCTCCGGGTGCCGGAGGACGACCTCGACCGGGTCGCCACGGTGGAGGAGGTGTCGCCCGGCTGGCGGGAGGACTACGAGCGCGACCCGAGGTGGGGGCCCGCACTGGGCCGTCCTCCCGGGCTGCTCGACCCCGCCGTGCTCAACACCGTCCGCTTCCGGCGTACGTCCTTCCCTGCCGTCGCCCTGCACGCGTCTGCCCTGGCGCTCGCGCGCTTCTACGACGACGTACGCCGGCCCGACGGGTGGGTGGCGCAGCGTCTCGGTCAGGAGCTGTGGCGTGCCTTCCTCGCACCGGCCGCGAGCGGGCACGACCTGGTCCTCGACCGGGAGGTCGTGTGGACCCTCGGCTTCCAGCTCGAGGAGGAGGGCGGGCGCCTCGAGGTCGGCATGGGAGGCGCGGGCGGGTGCTCGGCCTGGACCGAGCCGCAAGCCGGCTACGGCGCCGCGTTCGTCAGCCGTGGCCTGGGCCGCCACGACCGCGGCGGAGAGGCGTGGGAGGCCGTCAGGAGCGCGTACGTGCCGAGGTCCTGACCGGGACCGGCGCTGTGCTCGCCCTCACCGCGCCGCCGGTGCGCGTCCGGACCGCCCGAACCGGCATACTCACGGTGCGATGACCACCACCGAACCCGAGACCCACGGCGAGACCGCGACCCCGCTCAACGTCGCCGTCGTCACCCTCGGGTGCGCCCGCAACGAAGTCGACTCCGAGGAGCTCGCCGGACGGCTCGAGGCGGGCGGATTCGTCCTCGTCGACGACGCGGAGGACGCCGACACCGTCGTGGTCAACACGTGCGGGTTCGTCGAGGCGGCCAAGAAGGACTCGGTCGACACCCTGCTCGAGGCAGCGGACCTCAAGGCATCGGCCGGCCACGGCGGCCGGGCGCAGGCCGTCGTCGCCGTCGGCTGCCTCGCGGAGCGCTACGGCAAGGACCTCGCCGAGTCGCTGCCGGAGGCCGACGCGGTGCTCGGCTTCGACGACTACCCCGACATCGCCGCTCGGCTCAGGGCGATCGTGGCGGGGGAGACCCACCACCCGCACACGCCCTCGGACCGGCGTCGCCTGCTCCCGATCTCCCCGGCCGAGCGCGACGCCTCGACCGTGTCCGTCCCGGGCCACGACGTACGCGCGGACGCCAGCGACATCGGCGCGGGTGCGCCCGCCACCGGCCCCCGCGCCGTACGCCGCCGCCTCGACGCCGGGCCGATGGCGCCGCTCAAGCTCGCCAGCGGCTGCGACCGACGCTGCTCGTTCTGCGCGATCCCGAGCTTCCGAGGCTCGTTCGTCAGCCGCCGCCCCAGCGACGTGCTCCAGGAAGGGCAGTGGCTGGCGACCCAGGGCGTCAAGGAGCTGTTCCTCGTCAGCGAGAACTCCACCTCGTACGGCAAGGACCTCGGCGACCTGCGCCTCCTCGAGACGCTGCTGCCCGAGCTGTCCGGGATCGACGGCATCGAGCGCGTACGGGTCTCCTACCTCCAGCCCGCCGAGACCCGGCCCGGCCTGATCGAGGCCATCGCCTCGACCCCCGGCGTCGTGCCCTACTTCGACCTGTCCTTCCAGCACGCGAGCGCCCCGGTGCTGCGCCGGATGCGCCGCTTCGGCGACCCCGAGAGCTTCCTCGGGCTGCTCGAGCAGATCCGCATCCTCGCCCCGCTGGCCGGCGTACGCTCCAACGTCATCGTCGGCTTCCCCGGCGAGACCGAGGACGACCTGCAGACGCTGTGCGACTTCCTGGAGGCCGCCCGGATGGACGTCACCGGCGTCTTCGGCTACTCCGACGAGGACGGCACGGAGGCCGCGGGCTTCGCCGACGACCTCAAGCTCGACGACGACGAGATCCGCGCGCGCACCGAGCACGTGACCACGCTCGTGGAGGAGCTCAACGCCCAGCGGGCCGAGGAGCGGATCGGCGAGCGGGTCGTGGTGCTGGTCGAGTCGATCGAGTCCGCGGACGGCGAGGTCGTCGTCGAGGGCCGCGCGGCCCACCAGGGCCCGGAGGTCGACGGCACGACGCTGCTGACCGGTACGGAAGGGGTGCGCGTCGGCGACCTGCTCGCCGCCACCGTCACCGGCACGGACGGAGTCGACCTGGTCGCACGAGTGGACGGAGACCGAGCATGACCACCGAGCAGCAGCAGGTGTCGAACTTCAACATCGCCAACGTGCTGACCGTGCTGCGCATCGCCATGGTGCCGTTGTTCGGCTGGGCGCTGCTGCACGACGGCGGCGACGACCCGCTGTGGCGCTGGGTCGCGTTCGGCCTGTTCGCCGTCGCGATGATCACCGACAAGATCGACGGCGACCTGGCGCGCAAGCACAACCTGATCACCGACTTCGGCAAGATCGCCGACCCGATCGCCGACAAGGCGATCACCGGCATGGCCTTCATCGGCCTCTCGATCGTCGGCGACATCTGGTGGTGGGTGACGATCGTCGTGCTGCTGCGCGAGTGGAGCGTGACCCTCCTGCGCCTGTCGATCCTCAAGGACGTCGTCATCGCCGCCGCGCAGAGCGGGAAGATCAAGACCGTGCTGCAGGCGCTCGCCCTCGCCGGCCTGCTGTGGCCGCTCCCGCACGGCGACGCCCACGGCGGCGCGTTCGACTTCTGGCCCGGTCCGCTCGGCGAGGTGCTGTTCTACGTCAGCCAGCTCCTGCTGGCCGCAGCCGTGGCGATGACGATGTGGTCGGGCTGGGAGTTCTTCCGCGACGTACGCCGGCAGCGGAGCCACACTCAGGGGTGAAGAGTGTGAGGACTCGACAAGTCGAGCCCTGACATTTCGTCACCACTTGGACGACATCCGTTCCACCGGTACGCCACCAAATGTCGCTGGCGTGGGTGAAGATGCGGGGGCACATCACCCTCACACCCGAACCCCGGAGTAAATATGCGCACACCCGCGCTCCCATCGCCGCGTCGTATCGCGGCTGGAGCGGGTCTGGCCCTCTTGGCCGCCGGACTCACCCCGATCGCCGCGTCTCCTGCGAACGCAGACGTGGCCACGAAGATCGCGACCTTCCCGTACTCACAGGACTGGTCGAACGACTCGCTGATCACGGTCAGCGACGACTGGTCCGGCGTCACGGGCGTCCAGGGCTACCTGGGCCAGGAGCTCACCGCCACGACGGGCGTCGACCCCCAGACCGTGACCGGCGAGAGCGCGGCGGCCGGCGACACCGACGTCACCGCCAACGCGACCGCGACCTCCACCGCCGGCGGAGTCATCGAGGTCCAGGGCAACACCATCGCCATCCAGGGCAGCGGCACTGCTGACGCCCCCTACGTGGCGTTCCACCTCGACCTGACCGGCCAGACCAACGTGTCCTTCGCGTTCAACGCCAAGGACCTGGACGCGTCGGCCGACGACGCGGTCCAGCAGATCGCCGTGCAGTACCGGGTGGGGGCGGCGGGTGCCTTCACGAACATCCCGGCCGGCTACATCGCCGACGCGACGACGGCCGGCAGCGCGACCCAGGTGACGGCGAGGGACGTCGCGCTCCCCGTCGCGGTCGACGACCAGGCCAGTGTCTTCGTCCGGGTCATCACGACCAACGCCCCCAGCAACGACGAGCTGGTCGGCATCGACGACGTCGCGATCAGCGCGGAGGGTGGGACCTCGGCGCTCGCCGTGACCAACCCGGGCCCGCAGAACAGCGTCGTCGGCACCCCGATCGACACCCTGACCCTGACCGCCGGCGGCGGCACGGGTCCGTACACCTTCGGTGCCACGAACCTCCCGGCCGGTCTCTCGCTCGACACCGACTCGGGTGCCATCACGGGTACGCCGACGACTGCCGGCGCACCCACCGTCGAGGTCTCCGTGACGGACGCCGACGCGGCGACCGACACCGAGTCCTTCGTGTGGACCGTGACCGAACCCGCGGCTCCCGTCGCGATCGCGGCGATCCAGGGCACCGGCACCACCACCCCCGTGAGCGGCGACGACGTCGCGACCCAGGGTGTGGTCACCGCGTCCTACCCGACCGGTGGCCTCAACGGCTTCTACATCCAGACCCCGGGTGCGGACACCCCCGACGCCTCCGACGCGGTCTTCGTCTACGGCGGCCCGGGCGGTTTCGCGACCTACCCGGCTGTCGGCGACTCCGTCGAGGTGACCGGCGTCGCCGGTGAGTTCGGTGGCCAGACCCAGATCAACGCGAGCGCAGGTTCGGTGACCCCCGTCGCCGACCTGGGTGACGTCACGCCGAAGACCACCATCCCGGGCACGACGTGCGAGCCGCCGGGCGCCGCCTGCGACACCGTGGCCAACCTGGCCCCGGCCCGCGAGGCGATGGAGGGTGAGCTCCTCGAGCCCACCGCCGACTTCACCGTCACCGACGTCTACGACGGCAGCCCGTTCTGGGCCGGCAACTCCTTCTCCTCCGGCATGTTCGGCGAGATCGGACTCGCGGCCGCGACCAACGCTCCGCTGGTCACGCCGACCGAGCTCTACGACGCGCAGGACGAGAAGACGCTCATCGCCCAGCGCACGGCGTACAACAACGCCCACCGCATCGTCCTCGACGACGGCGCGAGCGCCAACTACGCCGTGACCGGCTCCAACACCGGCCAGCCGTTCCCGTGGCTGACGGCCGACCACTCGGTCCGGGTCGGGGCGGCTGTCACGTTCCCCGAGCCGGTCGTCTTCACCGAGGGCTTCAACACCTGGCGGATCCTGCCCACCACGCGCGTGGTCGGCGAGCCGTCGGCGACGCAGCCGCAGGTCGAGCAGACCCGCGCCGACAACCTGGCTCCCCAGGAGGTCGGTGGCGACGTCAAGCTGGCGACGTTCAACGTGCTGAACTTCTTCCCCACCACGGGTGAGGAGTTCGTCGCCTCCGGTCTCGGCACGTGCACCTACTACCGCGACCGCGACGGCAACAACATCACCAACAACCGCTGCGAGCCCAACGGTCCCCGCGGTGCTGCGAACGAGGCCAACCTCGCGCGGCAGCGCGACAAGATCGTCGCGGCGATCAACACCGTCGGCGCTGACATCGTCTCCCTCGAGGAGCTCGAGAACTCGGCGAAGTTCGGCAAGAACCGCGACTTCGCGATCAACGCGCTGGTCGAGGCGCTCAACGCCGACGCCGGTGCCGGCACGTGGGCGGCCGTCCCGTCGCCCGCGACCCTGCCGCCGCTGGCCGAGCAGGACGTCATCCGCAACGGCTTCATCTACCGGCCCGCGAACGTGCGGCTGGTCGGGGACTCGGTCGTGCTCAGCGACCAGTCGTCGAGCGGTGAGGCCTTCGAGGACGCCCGCGAGCCGCTCGCCCAGGCCTTCAAGCAGGTCGGTACGCCCAACTCGCGCGGGTTCGCGGTGATCGTGAACCACTTCAAGTCCAAGGGCTCCGGAACCCCGGACCCCGACGGTCAGGGCAACGCCAACGACGCCCGCATCCTGCAGGCGGCGGCCCTCGCGACGTTCGCCGACGAGTTCAAGACCGCTCGCGGGATCTCCCGCGTCTTCCTCGCCGGTGACTTCAACGCCTACTCGCAGGAGGACCCGATCCAGGTCCTCGAGGACGCTGGCTACACCAGCCTGGAGTCGTCGAGCAACCCCGACGAGGAGAGCTACAACTTCGACGGCATGGTCGGCTCGCTCGACCACGTCCTGGCCAACGACGCGGCCCTGGCCGACGTCGACGGCGTCGACGTCTGGGACATCAACGCCAGCGAGTCGGTCTACTACGAGTACGCCCGGTTCAACAGCAACGTCACCAACCTCTACACCGACGGCCCGTTCCGGTCCTCCGACCACAACCCGGAGATCATCGGCATCAACACCGCGGGTCTGACCGACGTGCAGATCATCGGCAGCAACGACTACCACGGCCGCCTGGCCGCGGGCCCGCGCCTCGCGGCGTACGTCAAGGCTGCTCGCCAGGCCAACCCCAACACCGTCTTCGCGGCGGCGGGTGACCTCGTGGGTGCCACGACGTTCGAGTCGTTCATCCAGCACGACAAGCCGACGATCGACGTGATGAACGAGGCCGGGCTCGACGTGTCGGCCGTGGGCAACCACGAGTTCGACGCCGGCTACGACGACCTGGTCAACCGGATCATGGCCCCGTACGACGCGGACACCAACCCCGAGGGTGGCGCGGAGTGGCAGTACCTCGGTGCCAACGTGAAGTTCAAGGCCGACGGCTCCGACGCCCTCGAGGGCACCTGGATCCAGGACTTCGGTGACGTCGAGGTCGGGTTCGTCGGTGCTGTCACCGAGGACCTCCCGTCGCTCGTCGCTGCCGACGGCATCGCCGACATCGAGGTGACCGACATCGTCGAGGCCACCAACGAGGCCGCCACCGAGCTCAAGGGCGCGGGAGCCGACGTCGTCGTGCTGCTCGTCCACGAGGGCGCGGGCGGCACCTCGTACGCCTCGGCGACCACGCCGGGCACCGCGTTCGGTGACATCGTCAACGGCGTCAGCCCCGACGTGGACGCGATCGTCTCCGGTCACACCCACCTGGCCTACAACCACTCGGTCCCGGTCCCCGCATGGGTGGCCGAGGAGCGCGCGGTGACCGAGCGCCCCGTCGTCTCGGCCGGCCAGTACGGCGAGAACCTCAACAAGCTGGTCTTCACCGTCGACAACGCCACCGGCGAGGTCCAGGCGAAGACCCAGGAGATCGTCCCGTTCGCCAGCTTCCCGGCCACGGGCGACGCAGCGACGCAGGCGATCGTCAACGACGCCAACGCCAAGGCAGCCGTGCTCGGCGCTCAGCCGCTCGGCAAGATCGAGGCCGGCTTCTCGCGCGCCAAGTTCGTCGGTGGCGCCGAGAACCGCGGTGGCGAGTCGACGCTGAACAACCTCGTCGCCGAGGTCCAGCGCTGGTCGACCGACGCCGAGATCGCCTTCATGAACCCGGGCGGCCTCCGCGCGGACATGCCGGGCACCGGCACGGACTACCCGCGCACGGTGACGTACAAGAACGCTGCCGACGTGCAGCCGTTCGCCAACACGATCCTGACGATGGGCCTGACCGGCTCCTCGATCAAGAAGGTGCTGGAGCAGCAGTGGCAGCGGACGGCGGGCGGCACCGTGCCGTCGCGTCCCTTCCTGAAGCTCGGCGTGTCCAACGGGTTCGAGTACACCTACGACCCGACGCGGGCCGAGGGCGACCGGATCACGGGCATGTGGCTCGACGGAGAGGCGATCGACGCCGGCACCACCTACCAGGTGGCTGCCAACGCGTTCCTCGCCTCTGGCACCGGAGACAACTTCTTCGCGTTCTCCGAGGCCACCGGCAAGCGTGACTCCGGCAAGGTCGACCTGTCGGCGATGGTGGACTACATGGCCACCTTCGCCACCGAGGCCGACCCGCTCGGCGTGGACTACTCGCAGCGTGCCGTCGGCGTCGCCGGTGTGGCGAACGAGTACGCACCGGGCCAGACGGTGACGGTGAACCTGACGTCGCTCGCCATGACCGGCGTCGGCGACCTGCAGGACACCGAGGTCGAGGCCACCTTCAACGGCCAGTCCATCGGCGAGTTCGCTGTCGACAACACCGCCAACCCGGCCGGTGACGCCAACAGCAACGACGAGGCGGGCAAGGCGACGGTGACGTTTACCGTTCCTGCGGGCACGGCCTCCGGGACGTACGACTTGGTCGTCACCGGCGCCACCACCGGCACCAGCACCACGATCGCGGTGCCGGTCAAGGCGGCGGTCCAGGAGCCCGTGAAGGCCGACACGACGGTCACCGGCACGGCCGCCCCGATCACGTACGGCACCGCGGGGTCCGTGACGGTGAAGGTCGCCCCCGCGGCTGCCACCGGCACCGTGGCGGTCTCGAAGGGCAACGTCGTCCTGGGCTCGGTCGTGCTGGCCTCCGGCCAGGGCACGGTCACGCTCCCGGCGAAGTCGCTGCCGGTCGGTTCGCACGTCCTCACGCTCACCTACTCCGGCGACACCGGCCACAAGCCGTCGACCGGATCGGTGACCGTGGTGGTCGTCAAGGCCGAGGCCATCCTCACGGCCAAGGTGAAGCCGAAGCGCGTGGTGGTCGACAAGACCCGTGCGCGGGTCGTCGTCACCGTCGCCGCTGAGGGCTACGTCCCGACCGGTCGCGTGAAGGTGCGGGTCGCGGGCAAGACCTACCGGGCCAAGCTCGTCGACGGCAAGGCTGTGATCAAGCTGAAGACGTTCGAGAAGCCGCGCGTCTACACGGCGAAGGTCCGCTACCTCGGCGACGACAACACCGAGTCCGCGAGGACCGCGGTCAAGATCAGGGTGAAGCGCCGCTGACGCGACGCTGATCCCGGTCCACGAGGACGGCCCGGCCATCCCTTCGGGGGTGGCCGGGTCGTTCCGTTGATTTTCCGGCGTTCTTCCGGTCTGGGGGCAAAGAATGTCGGGTTAGGGTGATGCGTCTCACTCACCCTGAACGGAAGGCCACCCTCGTGCCAGCATCACGAACCGGTCGCAGATTCGCGCTGGCGACGAGCCTGACGGGGCTGCTCGCAGCGCCGCTCGCCGTCGTCACCGCGGCGGCACCCGCCCACGCGGCGCCCGTCGAGATCCAGATCCTCGGCACCAACGACTTCCACGGTCGTCTCCTCCCGAACGGCGACGAGGCCGGCGCGGCACAGTTCGCCGGGGCTGTCGCGCAGCTCGAGTCGACCAACCCGAACACCGTCTTCGCCGCGGCCGGTGACCTCATCGGCGCGTCGACGTTCGAGTCCTTCATTCAGCACGACAAGCCCACGCTCGACGCCCTCAACAGAGCCGGACTCGACGTCTCGGCCGCCGGCAACCACGAGTTCGACGCCGGCTACAACGACCTGGTCAACCGGGTGATGAAGCCGGAGTCCGCGTCCAACCCCGAGGGCGGGGCGAAGTGGCAGTACATCGCGGCCAACGTCCACAAGAAGTCCGACGACAGCTATGCGCTGCCGGACGTGACCGCCACGACCCCCGACGCCACCGACGTCTCCAACGGCGGCACGTGGATGACCACCACCGCGGGTGGCGTCAAGGTCGGTTTCGTCGGGGCCGTCACGGAGGACCTCCCGTCCCTCGTGAGCCCGACCGGCATCGCCGACCTCAGCGTCCAGCCCATCGTGCGGGAGGTCAATGAGGGCGCGACCCAGCTGAAGAGCGCAGGCGCCGATGTCGTGATCATGCTGGTGCACGAGGGAGCCGCGACGACCAGCATCTCGTCGCTGAGCGACGGATCGGCCTTCGCGCAGATCGTCGCCGGGGTCAGCCCTGACGTGAAGGCCATCATCTCGGGCCACACCCACCTGGCCTACAACCACACCGACCCCAACGCCGACACGCTGGGTCGTCCCGTGGTGTCGGCCGGGCAGTACGGCACGAACCTCAACCGGCTGGTCATGAGCGTCGACCCGGTCACCGACGCGGTGTCCGTGGTGAGCCAGGAGATCGTCAAGGCCAAGGACGTCGTCCTCAGCGCCCCCGCAGCCACCTCGGCGTTCAACGACGTCAAGGCCATCGTGGACGCGGCCGTGGCCAAGTCCGACGTGCTTGGAGCCGTGGAGCTGGGCAAGCTGGGCGGTCCCTTCCGCCGTGCCTACCTCGCCAACGGCACCACCGAGAACCGTGGTGGCGAGTCCACGCTCGGCAACCTCGTCGCCGAGGTGCAGCGCTGGGCGACCAGCACGCCCGAGGCCGGGACCGCGCAGATCGCCTTCATGAACCCCGGTGGACTGCGCCAGGACATGGTCGGCAACAACGCCGCCGGATACCCGGCGACGCTGACCTACAAGCAGGCGGCCGTGGTCCAGCCCTTCGCCAACACGCTGGTCAACATGAAGATGACCGGAGCGCAGATCAAGACGGTGCTCGAGCAGCAGTGGCAGCGTGACGACAAGGGAGCGGTCCCGTCCCGCCCGTTCCTGCGCCTCGGTACCTCCGAGGGCTTCTTCGCCACCTACGACGCGAGCCGACCCGAGGGCAACCGCGTCACCAGCATGTGGCTCAACGGCAAGGCGATCGAGCCGGCCACGGCGTACTCGGTGACGGTCAACTCCTTCCTCGCCGGCGGCGGTGACAACTTCCGCGGCTTCACCGCCGGCACGGCCAAGCGCGACACGGGCAAGGTCGACCTGCAGGCGATGGTCGACTACATGGCCGCCAAGGCGAAGACGACGCCGCTCCCGGTCAGCTTCAAGCAGCACTTCGTGGGCGTCACGTGGCCGGCCACGGCGCCGCGCTTCTACCGCCTCGGCCAGGACGTCAAGCTGTCGCTGTCGTCCCTCGCGATGACAGCTCCGGGTGACGCCAAGGACGCGCTGCTCAACATCAAGGTCGGCGAGAAGCCCCTCGCTCCGACTCCGGTCGACAACACGGTCGGCACCGCGCCGTTCGACGACTACGGCAAGAGCGCGGTCTCGGTGAAGCTCAAGGGCAAGACCCGCACCGGCAAGCAGCTGATGACCTTCACCGGCCCGACCACCGGCACCTCGTTCTCGCTGCCGATCGACGTACGCAAGGCCAAGGGCATCCTCAAGGTCCGCACCAAGCCCGGACGCATCGTCAGGGGCGAGACCCGCACCCGCGTGAAGATCAAGGCCTCGGCGCTCGGCATCAGCGCCGTGACCGGCAAGGTCATCGTGAAGGCCGGCGGCAAGAAGTACACCGTCAAGCTCAAGAAGGGCAAGGCGTTCGTCCGCCTCGCGAAGTTCGCCAAGGCGGGCAAGAAGCGGATCGTGGTGAAGTACGCCGGCAGCCGCAAGGTGCGCAGCACCAAGGAGGTCATCAGGATCAGGGTGCGTCGCAACTGACCCCGTGACCGTGTGAGCCTCGCGGCCCTCGTCCTGCTCAGCGCAGGGCGAGGGCCGCTTGCACGAGGGCGAGGTGGCTGAACGCCTGAGGGAAGTTGCCGGCCATCCGACCGTGCCGGGCGTCGTACTCCTCCGACAGCAGGCCGACGTCGTTGGCCAAGCCGCACAGCCGGTTCATCAGCTCGTGCGCCTCGTCGCGGCGACCGGCCGCCGCCAGCGCGGACACCAGCCAGAACGAGCACGCCAGGAACGGGTGCTCGTCACCGGCGAGGCCGTCGACGCCGGTCTCCGTGCGGTAGCGCAGGAGCAGGCCGTCGGAGTCGAGGTCGGCCATCACGGCCTTGATCGTGCCGAGCACGCGCGGGTCGTCTCCGGGCAGGAACCCGACGAGCGGGATGGTGAGCAGCGAGGCGTCGACCGCCGCCGTGTCGTAGTGCTGGGTGAACGTCTGGCGCTCCTCGTCGAAGCCCTTGTCGAGGATCTCCTCCCGCACCCGGTCGCGCAGGTCGCGCCACCGCTCGACCGGTCCGTCGAGCCCGTGCTCCTCGACGGCTCGCACCGCCCGGTCGAACGCGACCCACACCATCACGCGGGAGTGGGTGAAGTGCCGCTGCGGCCCGCGGATCTCCCACAGGCCGTTGTCGGGCTCGTCCCAGTGCTCGGCGAGCTCGTCGACGAGCGCCCGCTGCAACGCCCACGAGTTGTGCGTCTCGTGCAGTCCCGCGGTGCGGGCGAGCTCG
The DNA here is from genome assembly GCF_059567905.1 of Nocardioides sp. BGA-UO-ETr-FS32. NCBI lineage: Bacteria > Bacillati > Actinomycetota > Actinomycetes > Propionibacteriales > Nocardioidaceae > Nocardioides > Nocardioides sp. BGA-UO-ETr-FS32. The sequence continues at coordinate 190,413 of NZ_JCAQOX010000016.1, forward strand.
AGGGCGATCATCACCTCGCCGAGCACGTCGTTCTGCCGCTGCGACACGGCGCCGTTGCCGATGCGCACCGGCCTGCTGTCGGCATACCCGGGCAGGTGCGGCAGCTCGCGCTCGGGCAGCCGGCGCCCGCCGTCCACGGTGTACATGATCTGGAGGTCTGCCGGGTCGCCGGCCACTGCGCGCAGCAGCCAGCTGCGCCACTCCAGCGCCTCGCTGTCGTAGCCGGCGCCCAGGAGGGACTCGAGGGTGAGCGCGGCATCGCGCAGCCAGCAGAACCGGTAGTCCCAGTTGCGCTCGCCGCCGAAGTCCTCGGGCAGCGACGTCGTGGGGGCGGCGACGATGCCTCCCGTCTCGGCGTGTGTCATCAGCAACAGCGTCACCAGGCTGCGTCGCACGAGGTCGGCGTGCGGGACGTCCTCGGGTGCGCGGGCGGACCACGCCCTCTGCCGGTCGGTCGTCGCGTCGATGCGCCCGTCGAAGCACAGCGGCACGGGCACGTCGCGCCACGAGCGGACCCATGTCATGGAGAACGTCGCCTCCTCGCCGGCCGCCAGGTCGAACTCCTCGGTGTGGTGGCCGTGGTGGCCGTGCGGCAGGTGCGGGCCGCGGAGCACGAACTTGTCCGGCCCCGCGACCGCGACCACCACCTCGTCACCGTGCGCTTGCTCGCGGCTCACCCACGGGCGCACCCGCCCGTAGTCGGTGCGCACCACCCAGTCGTGCCGGATGCGCACGGTCCCGCGGGTGCAGGTCAGGCGGCGTACGACGTCCGCACGGCCGTCGCCGGTCGGCATCACGTCGAGCAGCACCACCTCGCCGTCGGCGGTGGTGAAGGTCGTCTCGAGCAGCGCGGTGCCGTCGACGTACCTGCGCCGCGTCGCCACCACCTCGTCGGCCGGGGCGAGCAGCCACCGTCCGTGCTCCTCGGTGCCGAGCAGGGCGGCGAAGCAGGCGGAGGAGTCGAAGCGCGGCAGGCACAGCCAGTCGATCGACCCGTCCTTCCCGACCAGGGCTGCCGTGCCGCGGTCGCCGATCAGGGCGTAGTCCTCGATGGGGAGAGCCATGCGGCTAGTGTCGCCGACATGTGGTCACGAGGTGTCGAGCCGACGGCGGAGGGCGTCCTCGAGGCGCTGGCCGGGCGCGACGAGACGCTGGCGACAGCCGAGTCGCTGACCGGTGGTCTGCTCGCGGCCCGGCTCACCGACGTGCCGGGCGCCTCCCGCAGCTTCCTGGGGGGTGTGGTGTCGTACGCCACCCGCGTCAAGGTCGCCCTGCTCGACGTGCCGGCCGAAGTGGTGGAGCGCCACGGCGTCGTCTCGCAGGAGTGTGCGGTCGCGATGGCGCAGGGCGTACGCACGCGTCTCGACGCCACGTGGGGCCTCGCGACGACCGGCGTCGCCGGTCCCGACGAGCAGGACGGCCACCCGGTCGGCACCGTCTGGATCGCCGTCGCCGGCCCGTCGGGCGTCGCGTCCCGGCTGCTCGCGCTGACCGGGGACCGGCTGGCGATCCGGCAGGCGACGTGCGACGCCGTCCTGTCGGACCTGGCGGCCGGACTGGGCGATGTCGAGGTCTTCCACCGGGAAGAAGGAGCCCTCGGGTAGCGTTGGGCCAGACGGCTTCCCCTCGCAACGGATCTCCCGAGAGTAAGGACCTCGCGCATGGTGCTCTTCCGACGACTGCTCGGTGACGTGCTGCGCAGCGCCCGGATGCAGCGCGGGATGACCCTCCGCGAGCTGTCGGCCGAGGCGCGCGTGAGCCTGGGCTACATCTCCGAGATCGAGCGCGGCCAGAAGGAAGCGTCCTCCGAGCTGCTCGCGTCGCTGTGCCAGGCGATGGACCTGCCGCTGTCCGACGTGCTGCGCGACGTCGCCGACGCGGTGGCCCTCGAGGAGGCCGCGATGGAGGTCGTGGCGAGCACGCCGATCACGGCCGGGCGTCCGTCGGCAGACGTCGTGGCCTCCGCCGCCTGACGTCCTGCCTCACCGCTCCGGCTGGCAGCTGGGGCACCAGTACGCCGCGCGCTCGCGCCCCGGCTCGCCGAGCATCGTCACCGCCACGGGGGTCCGGCAGCGGCGGCACGGCGACTTGTCGCGGCGGTAGACCCACATCCGCTCGCGCTCGCGCAGGTCGCCGGTGGTCGATTGGATGGCTCGCTCCTTGTTGACCTCGAGCATCTGCCGGCCGCGCCGCACCAGCCGGGCGAGCTGCTCGACCGTCGAGATCGGGCTGGCCGGGTGGACGCCCATCGTGAAGCACAGCTCGGCCATGTACATGTTGCCGATGCCGGCGAGGTTGCGCTGGTCGAGCAGCGCCTGGCCGATCGGACGCGCCGGCTCCGCGCGCAGGTTGGCCAGGGCCCGGTCCTCGTCCCAGTCGGGTCCCAGCAGGTCCGGGCCCAGGTGGGCGACCAGGTCGGCCTCGTGGTCGCGTGGCACGAGCTCGACGATGCCGAGCTGGAAGCCGACTGCCTTGCGGCCCTCGATGCCCAGCACCAGCCGGGCCTGGGTGTCGGGGCGCCGCCACCGCTCGCCCTCGGGGTAGACGTGCCACGAGCCCTCCATCTTGAGGTGGGTGTGGATCGTCCAGGCGCGCTCGTGGTCGATGCGGGTGAGGATGTGCTTGCCGCGGGAGAGAGAGCGGATGACGGTGCCCTCGCGCAGGTCGACCGTCGCGAGTGCGGGCACGCGGAAGTCGGTCAGCGTGAGTCGGTGGCCGGTGAGCGCGCGGTCGAGCTTGGCCGCTGCTCGATAGACGGTGTCGCCCTCAGGCACGCAACCTCAGTCCCTTCGGTGTCGCCACGAAGCCGGCTGCGGTGAGCGCGAGCCGGATCGGGGTCTCGCCGCCGCTGCCGATCAGTGCCTGCCCGTCCGCCTTCTCGACGGTGAGCCGGCCCAGCGCCCCGCGGCGGGCCGCGTCGGCCAGGGCGGCCATGGCAGGGGTGAGCACGTCGAGGTCCTCGCTCCAGGTGAGGAGGGTGCGGCCACCGCGCTCGACGTAGACCGTCAGCGCGCCGTCGACCAGCACCACGAGGGCACCCGCCTTGCGGCCCGGGCGGTGCCCCGTGCGCTCGGGGTCGCCGGCGTCGGGCCAGGGCAGTGCGGCACCGAAGACGCTGGCCGGGTCGGTGGCGGCGAGCGCGACCACGGACGGCTTCGTGCCGGGCTTGCCGCTCTCGGGCTCGGCGAAGGTGCGCAGCCGGTCGATGGCCCCGGCGCTGCCGAACTGTGCGGCGCCGAGGCCCTCGATGAAGTAGCCGCGCCGGCACCGGCCGGTGTCCTCGAAGGCGCTGAGCACCTTGTAGACCCCCGCGAAGCCGCCGGCGACGCGCTCGCTGACGACGGCGCCGCGGGTGACGACTCCGTGCCGCTCGAGGAGGTGCTCGGCGCGGGCGTGGGCGCGTCGGGTCGGGTCGCCGTCGCGCTCGGGCAGCAGGGCCCAGCGGCCCGCGGTCTCGGGCGGCCCGGTGCGGGCGGGCATCCGGCCCCGGGTGGTGCTGCCGAGCCGAGGGGGCGTACGCCGGGTGCGGTGCGAGGGCGTGCCGCTGCGGACGAGCGCCCGGAGGGGCGCGAGGGTGTCGTTGGTGACGAGGCCCTTCCAGACCAGCTCCCACAGCGCCGCACTGAGGTCGGCGTCGCTGGTGGCGCCGACCCGGTCGGCGAGCTGGCGGAAGAACCACGCGCCGCCGCCGTCGAGCAGGTCGAGCACCGCGCGCTGGAGGCCGTCGGGCTCGTCGCCCTCGACCTCGGGGAGGGTGAGGTGTGCCTGGTCGGCGAGGTGGAGGCTGACCCAGCCGTCGCTGCCGGGCAGCGGGGCGTGGCCGGTCCAGATGACCTCGCCGGAGGCGGTGAGCTCGTCGAGCATCGAGGGTTCGTAGTCGCGGACGCGGGCGGCGAGGACCAGCGGCTCGAGGGCGCTGGCCGGGACCGGGCAACCGGCCAGCTGGTCGACCGCGGCGACGACGCCGTCGAGTCCGCGCAGGGACCCGCCGACGCGCTGCCAGGCGGGCAGGAAGCGGGCGACGGCGTCGTGGCCGACCGGCTCGATCTCCTGGCGCAGCCGGGCGAGCGAGCGGCGGCGCAGCTTGCGCAGCACCTCGGCGTCGCACCACTCGGTGCCCGCGCCGGACGGCCGGAACTCGCCGTCGAGGACCCGGCCGCGGTGCGCGAGCCGCTGGAGGGTCTGCCGCGCGACGGCCTCGCCGAGCCCGAGCCGGGTGGCGACCTCGGCTGTCGTGAACGGGCCGTGGCTGCGGGCGTAGCGGGAGACCAGGTCGCCGAGCGGGTCCTCGGGCAGCTGGAGGAAGGCGTCGGGCGTGCCGACGGGGACGGGGACGCCGAGCCCGTCGCGCAGTCGCCCGATGTCCTCGATCGCGCTCCAGCGGTCGTCGCCGGCCATGCGTACGGGGGCGACGCGCCGGTCGAGGGAGGCCAGCCAGCCCTCGACGTCGGCGCCGTCGACCGACCGTGCGCGGATCTCCTCGACCGAGAGCGGTCCGACCAGGCGCAGCAGGTCGGCGACGGCCTCGGCGTTGCGGGCGCGGCGGTCGGGGGCGAGCCACTGGAGCTCGGCCTCGACCTCGGTGAGCACCTCGGGGTCGAGCAGCTCCCGCAGCTCGGCGCGGCCGAGCAGCTCGGCGAGGAGCCCCTGGTCGAGGGAGAGCGCGGCGGCGCGGCGCTCGGCGATCGGGGAGTCGCCCTCGTAGACGAACTGCGCGACGTAGCCGAAGAGCAGGCTGCGGGCGAAGGGGCTCGGCTGGGTGGTGGCGACGTCGACGACGGTGACCTCGCGGCGCTGCACGCGGCCGAGCAGGGCCACGAGGGCCGGCAGGTCGTAGACGTCCTGGAGGCACTCGCGCACCGCCTCGAGCACGATGGGGAAGGCGGGGTACTGGGACGCGACCTCGAGGAGCTGGGCGCTGCGCTGGCGCTGCTGCCACAGCGGGCTGCGCCGGCCGGGGTCGCGGCGGGGGAGCAGCAGGGCGCGGGCGGCGCACTCGCGGAAGCGGCTGGCGAAGAGCGCCGACCCGCCGACCTCCTGGGTGACGAGCTGCTCGATCTCCTCGGGCTCGAAGACGATGACCTCGCCGGTGGGCGGCTCGGCGTCGGTGTCGGGGATGCGGATGACGATGCCGTCGTCGGAGGCGACGGCCTGCCCGTCGACGTCGAACCGCTCGCGCAGGCGGGCGTTGATCGCCAGCGCCCACGGCGCGTGGACGGGCGTGCCGTAGGGGGAGTGGACGACCAGTCGCCAGTCACCGAGCTCGTCGCGGAAGCGCTCGACGACGACCTGTGTGTCGTTGGGCACGACCTGCGTGGCCTCGCGCTGCTCGCCGAGGTAGGTGACGAGGTTGGTGGCTGCGTACTCGTCGAGGCCGCGCTCCCGGACCTCGGCGATGGCCTTGTGCGGGGGCTTGCTCGCCAGCTCGCGGGTGAACGCGCCGACCGCGGCACCGAGCTCGGCCGGACGGCCGAGGGAGTCGCCCTTCCAGAACGGCAGGCGGCCGGGGATGCCGGGTGCGGGGGTGACGAGGACGCGGTCGTGGGTGATGTCCTCGATGCGCCAGCTGGTGGCGCCGAGGGCGAAGACGTCGCCCACCCGCGACTCGTAGACCATCTCCTCGTCGAGCTCGCCGACGCGGCTGGCCTTCTCGCCGACGAGGAACACGCCGAACAGGCCGCGGTCGGGGATGGTGCCGCCGCTGGTGACGGCGAGGCGCTGGGCGCCCGGGCGGCCGGTGAGCGTACCGGTGACGCGGTCCCACACGATGCGCGGACGCAGCTCGGCGAACTCGTCGCTGGGGTAGCGCCCGCTCAGCAGGTCCAGGGTGGCGTCGTAGGCGGAGCGGGGGAGCTGGGTGTAGGAGGCGGAGCGGGTGACGAGGGAGAAGAGCTCGTCGACGTCCCACTCCTCCATCGCCAGCGCGGCCACGACCTGCTGGGCGAGGACGTCGAGGGGGTTGGCGGGGATCGACATCTTCTCGATGGCGCCGGAACGCATCCGCTCCACCGAGACGGCCGTCTGCGCGAGGTCGCCGCGGTGCTTGGGGAACAGCACGCCGCGGCTCACCTCCCCGACCTGGTGGCCGGCACGGCCGACGCGCTGGAGGGCGCTGGCGACGCTGGGCGGCGACTCGATCTGGATCACGAGGTCGACCGAGCCCATGTCGATGCCGAGCTCGAGGCTGCTGGTGGCGACGACACAAGGGAGGCGGCCGCGCTTGAGGTCGTCCTCGATGATCGCCCGCTGCTCCTTGGAGACCGAGCCGTGGTGGGCCTTGGCGATGGTCGCATCGGCGCCCGAGCTCTGCCCCGACTGCGCCATGACCTGGGCCGGCGGCTTGCCGGCACCCTCGGTGGTCGAGGTGCGAGCGGAGCGAGCCTCGAGACCGTCCACGCCGTCCGCCGCCCGCGCCGCCGCCCGCTCGCCCGCGATCTCGTTGAGCCGTGCGGTGAGCCGCTCGGCGAGGCGGCGGGAGTTGGCGAAGACGATGGTCGAGCGGTGCTGCTCGACGAGGTCGACGACGTGCTCCTCGACGTGGGGCCAGATGCTGGTCGACCGGCCCGGGTCGCCGGACTCCTCGTCGTACTCCTCGGGCATCGTCATGTCCTCGACGGGCACGACGACGCGCAGGTCCCACTCCTTGGTGCTGGGCGGGGCGACGACCTCGACCGGCTGGGTGCCGCCGAGGAACCGGGCGACCTCCTCGAGGGGGCGTACGGTCGCGCTGAGGCCGATGCGCTGCGCCGGCGCGTCGAGCAGGTGGTCGAGCCGTTCGAGGCTGATGCCGAGGTGGGCACCGCGCTTGGTGCCGGCCACGGCGTGCACCTCGTCGATGATCACCGTGTCGATGCCGCGCAGGGTCTCGCGCGCCTGGCTGGTGAGCATGAGGAACAGCGACTCGGGCGTGGTGATGAGGATGTCGGGCGGGGTGGTGCCGAGCTTGCGACGGTCGGCCGGGCTGGTGTCGCCGGAGCGCAGGCCGACGGTCACGTCGGGGACGGTGGCCTCGAGCCGCTCGGCGGTGTTGCGGATGCCGGTGAGCGGGGCCCGCAGGTTGCGCTCGACGTCGACGCCGAGCGCCTTGAGCGGGGAGATGTAGAGGACGCGGGTGCGCCTGGACTTGTCGTCGGGTCGCTCGGTGCTGAGCAGGCGGTCGATCGCGTGGAGGAAGGCGCTCAGCGTCTTGCCGCTGCCGGTGGGAGCGACGACGAGCGCGTTCTTGCCGGCGGCGATGGCGTCCCACGCCCCCTCCTGCGCCGGCGTGGGGCTCGCGAACGACGCCTCGAACCACGCGCGCGTGGGCGCGCTGAAGCGGTCGAGGGCGGTCATGCCCTGCAGTCTGTCATCCGGGTCCGACACCGACCCCGCCCCGAAGGCGGGACCCTCGCCCTCACGTCCGCCTGCTGAACCGGACGCTGCCGTCAGGAGGCCGCGCATGGACGAACCCGCTGTCGTGGAGGCCGTACGCCACCAAATCAGGCATGTTCAGCGCGCCGACCGTCCGCGACGGCCCGCCGGGTGCACCCTGAATGGATGACAGCGTTCGCCCTCGACGAGACAGCCACGGTCATCCGTGAGCTGGCCCTCGCCGCGGACGCTTTCGCCGTACGCGCCCGGGAGCAGGAGGCCTGCCGCGACCGTGCGCAGCCGGGCACCGCCGTGCAGCACCGACACGCGCACTCGGCGACCCTCTGGCGCCAGGCAGAGAAGAGCCTCAGGGTGCGGATCGGTGAGCTGGCGGTGGAGTCGGTGGGATAGGCGCCCCAACCGCCGCTCATCGGCGCAGCGCTCAACCGTGATTTGGACGTCGTTGTACGCGCGGACTAGCCCGACTGGCGAATGACCGCGATGTTCGGCAAGGTGCCAAGAAGGTCGCTCGGTCAGGTACGGCGAACCGCGTCGCTCCAGTTGCCCCTCGGCTGATGGAGGAAGTCATGCGCACGAAGATTCGACGAGTGGCGATGTCCGGGATGCTGATGGGCGGGCTGCTCGGGACAGGACTGATGGCCCCGGCAAGCGCGGCGGGGACGACGCAGATCGGTGGTGACGCCGGCTACGACACGACGGTGTGTGACTCACCGCCGGCAGGGTTCACGAGCTATCCGGGGCTGCGGCTGACCGGGTCACTGGAGGGCTGCCTGTACACCGGGGTCGTGGACTCCAGGCAGACGCCGTCCGGAGGCTGGATCGAGAGCGGCCACGAGATGTTCGTCGGGTCGCTGAACGGTGGTGCGACGGGGACGTTCACGACCAACTACCGGTTCCAGGGCAAGTACGAGTCCGACTTCACTGTCGAGATCCACGGACGCTGCCAGCACCCGATCGCGGAAGGCTCCGGGACCGGCGGCTTCGAAGGAGCGACAGGACGCCTCGACTTCAAGGACATCATCGGCGACACGGTGACCTACGTGTATCGCGGTCACATCGATCTCGGCTGAGTCCGTAGCAGGCTGGGTGCGTCGCTCGACCTGGGCAAGGGCTGCGTCGAATCCTCCGTCCCGGATCCGCAGCGGCCGCGTCCAGACGCTGCGCAGGTGTCGGGGACGATCTGACCATGCAGTTCACAGGAGTGGCGTGGCTCCCTCGACGGGTACGGTCATGGGTCCCTCCTACCGCTTGAAGGTGACGTGGATCGTGCCGCTCTCGGCGACCTCGGTCGTCATTCGATGGGTGTGCTCGAGTCCGCGCAGGCCCGCCCACACGCGGTGGCCGCGATCGAGCACGATCGGCGCGATCGCGACGTGGACGTCGTCGACGAGGCCTGCGCGCACGAAGGCGCGGGCGGTGCTGATGCCGCCTCCGACGCGGACGTCGAGCCCTGCGGCGACCGCGGTCGCCTCGGCGAGCACGTCTTCGAGGGACTCGTTGCGGAAGCGGAACGTCGTACCTCCCTGCATCTCGATGTCGGGCCGCGGCGCCGTGCTGGTCAGCACGTAGACCGGGAAGCCGAACGGCGGCTCGTCGCCCCACCAGCCCTTCCAGCCGGGGTCGTCGGGGAACGAGTGCAGGCCGAACATGGCGGCGCCCATGATCTCCGCGCCCACGCCGTCGAAGAACGCCGCGGCGTAGGCGTCGTCGATGCCGGTGGTCCCGGCACCGCTGGTGTCTCCGAAGGCGCGCTCCTTCATGGTGCGGGTAGCGACGTAGGCAGCGGTGAGCGGTCCCCAGTCCTCTCCCATGGGGTTCTCCGCGCCGTCGCCGGCTGAGGTGTAGCCGTCGAGCGAGCTGAACAGGTCGATGCGGATCCGGGTCATGTCATGGGCCCTTCGGTGCGGAGCGGGTCAGGTGGATGCCGAGTCGGTCCGTCCCGGCGTCCACGCTGCCGGCGGTCAACCGACGTGCACTGCTGCGGGTCCGGCCGGCAAGTCGTAGGAGTAGCGCACGGCGTCGCCGTCGAGATTCGTCATGACGTGGTGCGCCAGTCGTGCTGTCGCGGGGGCCGAGGACAGGTTCTGGCACGCGTACAGCCGACTGGACCAGGCGTCGGGACGCTGGTGGCGAATGCGTATGGCAAGCAGCTCGCGAGGTCGCCAGCCTTGCCCCGGTCTTCGACTCGGTGGGGCGACCAGCTCGAGGGCGTCCCACTGTCCCATGCACAACTTCATCTGCAGGTCGAGGGCGGCGGACAGGAGACCGGGGGCCTCGTCGACGAGCAGCATCCGGTGGTGCAACCGGTACCGGTACGGCTGGCGTCGGCTGCGGGTCACGCCGGCGCGAGCAGCGGCGAGGTCGAGGTCGCGCGCGCAGGCACTGGGATCCTGGAGTCGGGCGGCACACAGACGTGCGGCGCTGGCCCAGTCACCGGCTGCGACATCCGCCAGGGCGTCCAGGGCGGGCGCGAGAAGTCGTGCCCCGGGATGCGTGATGGCGATGGCCATGTCAACCCTCCTCACCAGTTCCTGTGCCGGATGACGCTCCCGGAGCCGCGGACGGAACATCACGCGGTGAGCGCTCGCCAGCGGGTGTGCGCACCAGCCTTCGGCGCCCCTCCCCGGACGAGGCCGAATGTGGGCGCTTTTCCCGTGAACCGGTGATGCCTCACTGAGCTGCCCGTGGCGGATTCGCGGACAGGCGACGACAATGGTGGAGGGCGGCTCGGAGGGAGCCAGCGATGACAGACACACCAGAGGCACCCGGCTTGCCGCCGGTCGTACCGATGTCGCTCCCGGGGCGGATCCGGGCCTTGAGGGAGTTCCACACCGGGCCCGCCGTCGTCCGTGACCTGGCGGGGCCCGTCGTCCGGGTCCCCGTCGGTCCCCGGCGCGTCGTTCCGCCGTACGTCCTGGTCACCTCGCCGCGAGGCGCCCACGACGTGCTCGCGGGATCCAGCAACGACACCATGGACAAGCTGACGCAGGTGCACCTCGAGACGCGCCTGATGGGCGACAACGTCTTCAACCTGCCGTACGAGCCGTGGAAGCCACAGCGCCGGACGTTGCAGCCGCTCTTCACCAAGCAGCATGTCGCGACCTTCGCCGGTCACATGGCCGCGGCCGCCGACGAACGTGCGGCGACATGGGTCGACGGGGCTCTGATCGACATCGACAAGGACATGCGCGGCCTCACGTTGCGGGTTCTGGGGCGATCCATGTTCGGCGTGGACCTCGACGAGCACGCGTCGGATCTCGGCCCGAGCATCCAGCAGGTGCTGAACTACGCCACCGGGCGGGGACTGCGACCCGTACGCGCTCCCAGATCGCTGCCGACCCCCGAGCGGCGCCGGTTCCGTCGAGCCCTGGCCGAGATCCACGCCGTGATCGAGGAGGCGATCGCCGGTCACCAGGCCGATCCCGCCCGTGACTGCGAGCTGGTCCGGCTGCTGCTGGCGGCGCGGGACCCCGACACCGGCCGGCCCCTGACCCACGACGAGGTGGTCAGCGACCTCGCGGTGTTCCTCATCGCCGGCCACGACACGACCTCGACGACGCTCACCTACGCGCTGTGGGCACTGGGTCACCACCCCGATCTCCAGGACCGGGTTGCCGAGGAAGCGGGCGACCTCGGCGACCGGCCACTGACCGTCAGTGACGTCCCCGCGCTCCCGTTCACCGTGCAGGTCGTCCACGAGGCACTCCGACTGTGCCCACCAGCTGCTGCGATCGCCCGGCTCGCGACCAGCGACACGGTGGTGGACGGGTTCCGGATCGAACGGGGAACCAACGTGCTCGTCGGCGTGTACGCGCTGCACCGAGACCCAGCCCTGTGGGACGCCCCGGAGACCTTCGACCCCGAGCGATTCAGCGCCGAGCGGTCGCGGGGCCGCGACCGCTGGCAGTTCCTGCCCTTCGGCGCGGGCGCCCGCTCATGCATCGGTGACCACTACGCCATGCTGGAAGCCACGCTCGGCCTCGCCAGCCTCGTACGACCCTGCCGGGTCACCTCGCTCGACCCGGACTTTCCGCTGGCCCTTCCGTTCACGATGACCGCCGGCGGGCCGATCCTGGCGCGCGTCGAGTCGCGAGCAGTCCCTATCCCTTGACCCTCCCGGTCTCGTACGCCCACATCGCGACCTCGACACGGTTGCGGGCGCCGAGCTTGTTCATCAACGCGCCGATGTGCGTCTTCACCGTGCTCAGGCTGATGTGCAGCTCGTCGGCGATCTCGGCGTTGGTGCGGCCGCGGGCGACGGTGAGGAGCACTTCCTCCTCGCGTTCGGTGAGGGGTTCGATCGGCTGGCGAGGCGGGGAGGCCGGCTCCAGGCCGGCCAGCGTGGTGAGCAGGCGGCGGGTGATGTCGGGGGAGATGAGCGCGTCGCCGTTCGCGGCTGCCTGGATCGCCTGGACCAGCAGCTCGGGCCCGGCGTCCTTGAGGAGGAAGCCTCGGGCGCCGGCCTTGAGGGCGCCGTGGACGTACTCGTCGAGGTCGAAGGTCGTGATGACCACGATGGCCAGGGGGTCCTCGACGCCGGGGCCGGCGAGCTGTCGGGTGGCCTCGACGCCGTCGATGCCGGGCATCCGGATGTCGAAGAGGCAGACGTCGGGACGCAGCTCGCGTGCCACGGCCACCGCCTCGAGACCGTCCGTCGCCTCGCCGACGACCTCGATCCCGGGCTGTGCGTCCAGGATCATGGTGAGGCCCGTGCGGACCAGGAGCTGGTCGTCGGCGACCACCACCCGGATGGTCATCGCGGCATCTCCCGCGGGAGGGTCGCCTCGACGGTCCAGCCGCCGACCGCGTCCGGCCCGGCCTGACAGGCGCCGCCGAGCAGCTTGGCTCGTTCTGCCATGCCGAGCAGGCCGTAGCCCACGGTGGTCGCGGGGCGGGCTGCTTCTCCGTCGTCGTGCACACGCAACCGTACGACGTCGACGTCGCCGGTGACCTCCACGCTGACCGCCGTGGCGTTCAGCGAGTGCCGGATCGCGTTGGTGACCGACTCCTGGCAGATCCGGTAGACCGCGACGTCCACCGGTTGCGGCAGGCCAGCGAGGTCGCCGCCGCGGTGCACCTGCACCAGGGGGCTCATCCGGTTCAGCTCGTCCAGGTCGCCGATGCCCCGCTGCGGCCCATACTCGACTGGCTCCGCGTCGGCCGCCTCCCCGTCGCGGAGCACCCGGACCATCGTGCGCATCTCGTACAAGGTCCGCGACGCCTCGGCCTCGATCACTGCCAGCGCCTCGACCGCCGAAGCCGGGTGGGTGGCTGCCACCGCCCGCCCCGCCTGGGCCTGGATCGCGATGGCCGACACGTGGTGCGCGACGGTGTCGTGCAGCTCGCGGGCGAGCTCACCGCGCTCGAGCGTCCGGACCTGCTGCACCTCGCGCTGGCGCGCAACCGCGCGGTAGCGCATCGCGGCCCCGAGGGCGAACGCCGCGACCAGCACGGTGGCACCACCGACCACGTCCTCGAGGGACTCGCTGGTCGCGAAGTCCAGGCCGGCCGGTACGGCGACGATCGCCGTACCGACCAGCGCCTCGGGGCCCGAGGCCCAGCGGTACAAGGCGTACGGCAACAGGAGGACGGCGACCATGGAGTAGAGCCCCGCATCGGCGACGTCGTCGAGGATCATCGGGATGTGCAGCACCATCGCGCCGCCGAAGCCGACCGCGGTCGCCAGGAGTGGATGAGTACGCCGCCAGAGCAGGACCGGGAAGACCAGGAGCGCGACCACGGTGGCCAGGGGCCGCGCCGGCACGTCGGTACGGAAGATCGCCTCGCCCGCGGCCGTGACCAGCAAGGCGCCGACCAGGGCCCAGTCCCACCACGCTCGCGCCGGCGGGTCCGGGGCGCGTGGCTCGGCAAGGATCGAGCGGATGAAGGCGGCGAACACCTCTCCAGCGTAGAGAGCGGTGACGCTCGTCGTACGGGGCACAAGCATGAGCCGCTTCTCGTCCTTTCGGCCGAGGAGCCACACTCCTGTCGAGCCGCGCGTGACTACTTGACCTCGGAGCGGCGCAGGCAGAGCAGCCCGACGACGAGGGGGACCACGATCCAGATCATCGTGGTCGAGCCGAGCATCGCCCACTCCTCACCGCTGTCCATGGCGCCCTCGAGGAGCGCCACCTGGGTCTCGTTCCAGTCGATCCACGGCTGGAGGTCCGCGAACCAGGGCCGCACCTGGGCCAGGAGGACGAGGACTCCCGGCATGACCAGCGAGACGACGAAGTAGCCCACGATCGCGGCCGCCGAGCTGCGCATCACGACACCGAGGGTGAAGCCGATGGCCATGCCGATGAGGTTGAAGAGCACCATCTGGGGCGCCATGGACAACGAGATGTCCCACACGGCGTCGACGCCGGCGAGTGCGGAGCCGGCCACGTTGGCGACGGCGCCCACGGCGAAGGCGACGGCCACGGAGCCGAGGCCCACCACGAGGGTCGCGGCTGCCTTGGCGCCGATCACGCGTCCGCGGCTCGGCACCAGCGTGAACGTCGTGAGCCCACTGCGCTGGCTCCACTCACTGGTGACGGCCAGGATCGCGATCATCGGCAGGATCACCGACAACGGGAACCCGCTCGCCCTCGTGAAGCTCTCGTAGGTGACGTCGCTGTCGGGAGCGAAGACGATGACCGACCCGGCTGCGATGGGCGTCAGGACGCCGATGCTGACGAGCATCCAGAATCCGGAGCGGGTGGTGAACATCTTGCGCAGCTCGACCGTGACGAGTCGGGTGAGGGGGATCGGCGGGGCGGTCCGACGGGCTGCGGTGGTGGCCGGGGGGACGATCGTGGCGGTCATGCCGCAACTCCTTCCCGTTGGGTGTCGGCCGTGAGGGACAGGAACATGTCTTCGAGGCCGGCGCTCTCGGCGGACCGGAGCTCGGTGAGGGCGATACCGGCGGTCAGGGCCACCGCCCCGACCCGAGCGGGATCGGCGTCCGTGCGGACCGAGCCGTCGCCGGCGAGCGTGCTGGGGATCCCGGCCTGCTCGAGGGCGTGCGCGAGGTCGCGCGGTGACGGCGACCGGACGAGCGTCCCCGCTGCGGCCAGCAGCTCGTCCTTGCTGCCGGACGCGACGATCGTGCCGTTGCCGATCACGACCAGGTCGTCGGCGATGACCTCGATCTCGTGCAGCAGGTGCGAGGACAGCAGGACGGTGCCGCCCTGGCCGGCGAAGCCCGTCAGCAGGTCGCGCATCCAGCGGATCCCGGCAGGGTCGAGGCCGTTGGCCGGCTCGTCGAGGATCAGCACCCTCGGGTCCCCGAGCAGGGCGGTGCCGATGCCGAGCCGCTGACGCATGCCGAGGGAGTAGTTGCGGACGCGTCGCTTCGCCTCGGAGGGCGTCAGGCTGACGAGCTCGAGCATCTCGTCGACGCGCCTGCGGGGCAGACCCATGGTGTCGGCAGCGATCGTCAGGATCTCGCGTCCGGTGCGACCGGCGTGCTGGGCGGAGGCGTCGAGGAGGACGCCGACCTCCAGGCCGGGATTGGGGAGGTCGGCGAACCGTTGTCCGTTGATGGTCGCGGTGCCGGACGTCGGGACGGTCAGGCGGACCATCACGCGCATCGTGGTGGACTTGCCGGCACCGTTCGGACCGAGGAAACCGGTCACGCGGCCGGGGTGGGCGGTGAAGGAGACGTTGTCGACGGCGGTGAAGCCGGCGTACGTCCGGGTCAGTGACTCAACTGTGATCATGGCTCAACCTTGGTGGCGCCGCGGCGTGCGCACATCGGTGTGGTGGCCAGCCTCGACCTGGCCGAAAGCACGGCACCGGAGACCCGTTCGGCCGATCCCCGCGGTGGGTCAGACGACCACGGCGTCCTGGTGGGTCGGTGACTCCGACTGCTCCGTCATCGGCGCTCACTCCGCTGTCGGCGGCTGCCACCGTGCCAGTCCTCCTGCTTGCCGACAGTGCCGGGCTCCACGCCGAACCCGACCAGCTGCGGCCTCTCGCGCAGGCTCCGCTTGAGCTCGGCGAAGCCGGGGAAGCGGGCCAGCCCGACCACGTGGTCCCACAGCTCCCCGGCCTGTTCGCGCTCTGGGAGCCGGCTGATCACGGGGCCGAAGAACGCCACCCCGTCCGGCGGCTCGAAGTGGATGATCGGCGTGCCGACGTCCTTGCCGGTCAACGCAAGAGCCTCGTCGCCGTCCGCGCGGATCGCGTGGTCCCAGGACGTGTCGTCGAGGGCGTCGGCAAGATCGATGGGCAGGTCCACCTCGCGGAGGATGGGCTCGAGGAACTCCCGCGTGCCGTGCCGGTGGCGGCTGGTCGCCTCGTCCGTGGTCTCGGCGGGCGGGGTGTCGAAGATGTGTGCTCCGAGGGCGGCCTGCAGGGAGTCCACGGCCCCGGGACCGTGCTCCTGACGCGCCCGGGCGACCGCGCGCAACAGGCGTAGGCCGGCAGTGTGACCGGCTTCGTACTCGGGCGGGAAGTGGGCGTCGTAGTCGATGTGCTCGTTGATCAGACGCAGCGAGATGAATCGCCATTCCACGGACAGGCCGCGCTCGGCCTGCACCATCCGGACCCACTTGCTCGTCAGCCAGCAGAAGGGGCACACCGGATCGAAGTAGAAGCGGACGTCAGCTGCCATGGCTCGAGACTAGGACCCTGACCCGCACGTGGCGTCTAGATCTTCAGGCGGGTGACCGTCTTGCTGATGTGCTCGCCGTCCTTCTCGAGGAACACGATCTCGCCGAACTCCAGGCAGGACCAGCCGTCGGTGTCTTCTGTCAGCTCCTCGGAGGCGAAGATGGCGGCCGTCGCGTCCTCCTCGCTGCACGTCTCGAAGCTGTAGGACGTCTCGTCGTGCTCGAAGTTGCGACCCAACATCATGTACATCGGCTCCAGGAGCATCGAGAGGGCGAAGTCGTCCGTGCCCGGCTCGGACTCCCGCAGCTGCTTCCAGTCGCCCACCGGCTCGGTCTCGCCGCGGTGTCCGAGTCCGGCGTTGACCCCGACGATCCGGTTGGGCGACACCAGGGCCATCTTCAGCTTGGTCAGGGCGGGGAGGTCGAGGTCCTTCATCGCCTGCGCGATGAGCCGGACCATCTCCTCGATCGCACGCTGCACGTCCTCGTCGCTGTCGCTCTCGAGCAGGGAGAGCAGGAGCACGTAGAGGAACTCCGTGTCGGTCGTGCCCCGCATCTGCTTCAGGTACCTGTCCTCGCAGTGCTGCAGCAGCTCCCTCTGCAGGAGCATCCAGTTCGGCAGGTCGCCGTTCTGGGCGAGGATCCAGGGTGTCTCGTCGAAGGCGAACGGGTGACAGTTCTCGTCGACCATGACGACCTTCGAGTCGTAGCTCGCGGCTCGTACGTGGCCGAGCACCGTGCTCGCCTGGAGGCTCGGGATCATGCGGTTGGCGTTGTCGTCGTAGAACGCGGCCATGGGCCGGCGATAGATGAAGGGATCCTCCGGCTTCAGCAGGTGCTCGCTCCACGCGCCGAAGCCCCAGCCTGCCAGGTGGAGGTCCGGGTAGCGCTCAGGGGCGAGGGCCTGGTTGACCAGGCTGTTCGACGGCGTGAGCAGCAGGCCCTCGAGAGGAGTCTCCGGCCCGATGTAGGCGAGCACTCGGCACATGGGTTTCCTCCAGGGTCAGGTGTGTGGCGATCGGCGGCCACGAGCGTCGCCACCCTATGGGCAGGGGCCATGGGCGAGCCGAGGCCGTCGTGTCCGAGGACCCCGGTACCGTCCGGGGGTGGCCAGCCGTCGTCGTTCCAGCCCTGGTCGAGGAGGCACGTCCTCGCGCAGGAGCGGCACGCGGCAGCAGCAGAGGCCGTTGCCGGCCGTCGGGCCGGGGGAGCGGCTGTGGGTGCTCGACGTCCCGTACGGGACGCAGGTCGACGGCGCCACCTGGCACCCTGCCGTCAAGACCCACCTCTACGTCGGACGCGCGCTGCCCGCGCACCTCGCGCCGTACGCGCCGGGGCCCTGCACGCTCGGTCGGTTCATCGAGAACACCCTCAATCCCGACCACCCGACGCGGAGCCCCGACCCGACCGACGAGCTCGAGCCCCGGAGGATCCAGTTCGAGGCAGCCGATGCGATCGCGGCGCGCGCCGCGGCGGGCGGACGGCAGTTCCTGCTCGCCGACGAGCCCGGGGTGGGCAAGACGATCTCGGCGGTGCTCGGGGCGACGGCGGTGGGCGACCTCCGCGGTGCGCGACGGGTGCTCGTCGTGGCCGACCGGCCCGCCGCGATCACGATCGGCCACTGGTGCCGCACGATCACGGCGCTGGGGCATGGCGGCCTGGAGTGGGTCGTGATCACGTGGGACCGGCTGGAGAAGGTCAAGGACCACACCTGGGACGTGATCATCGCGGACGAGGCCCACGCCCTGCGGCGTACGACGACGAAGCGGTGGAAGCTCTGGGCGCGGATCTCGGGACACGGGCGGCCGCACGACCAGGCGCCGTTCGTCATCGCGACGACCGCGACGCCCGGACACACGCCGCTCGAGCTGCCCTACCTCGCTCCGGCGTACGCGCAGGTGCTGGGCGAGCCGATGAAGGAGTGGACCTCGGCGACCCGACCCGGGGAGGCCTTCGCCACCGCGCTCGAGCGCCACGGCGTCGGGGTCGAGCGGGGACGCTACGGCGCGTCGTGGACCACCGACCCGGCGCGGCGCTCTGCGGACCTCAAGCTCGTACGCAGCTGGCTCGACGAGGAGCGGCCCGCGGCGATGCTGCACCGAGCTGCGCCGTGGGGGCCGGTGCCGATCTCCGGGATGCCCGTGTCGCTCACGCCGGCGGAGAGAACGGCGTACGAGGCCGAGTGGGGAGAGTTCTGTCGTGAGATGGACATCGCCCGGCGCGGCCGCAACGTCGCAAAGGGCCGGGCCGCGCTCCTGCGCTTCCGGCAGAAGGCAGGGCTCATCCGGGTCGACTCGACGGTCGCCTGGATCGCCCAGCAGGTCGAGGCGGAGCGACAGGTGGCGTGCTCGGTCGAGTTCGTCGCGACCGCCGCCGACCCGATCGCCGACCGGCTGCGTGACTCGGGCATCGAGGTCGCCACGATCTACGGCCGCGACCGGTTCGACCCGGAGGCCGAGCGGCTCCGGTTCCAGACCGGGGAGGCGAAGGTGTGCGTCTTCACCACGGTCGCGTCGATCAGCCTGCACGCCGGCGAGACGCTCGCCGACGGCCGTCGTGCGAGCACGGAGCCGCGGGTCGGCGTCTTCCACCAGGCCCGCTTCTCGGGCATCGCCGGACGGCAGGTGACCGGTCGCACCCACCGCGACCACCAGGTCTCGCCGTGGCACATCGCCTACGCCGAGGGCACCGTCGAGGAGCAGGTCGGCAAGGTGATGGTGGAGCGGATCGCCGCGGCCTCCGACACGGTCGGCGGCGACACCACCGGCCTCGCCGACCTCGCCCAGCTCCTCGGAGCCGACTGGCTGCCGGTCACGAGCATGACCGAGGACGGCGCCTGACCGGGCTCGCTCCCGTACGGGACTTCGACTGCTTGGAGAAACCCCTCAGCTGGTAGGCGTCGCTTCACCGCGCTGGGGACGTCCTTCGTCCGTCGATCCAGCCCGCGCATCGGCCTCGACCTGAGCGATCAGCCACGCGGCAACGCCCGCTGTCACAGCGCCGATGCAGGCGATCCCGACCACCATCAGGGCAACGGCCACGAGACGTCCGGTCGTCGTGACAGGGAAGTGGTCGCCGTAGCCGACGGTTGTGACCGTGGTTGCGGACCACCACAGCGCGTCGCCGAAGGATCTGATGTTGGCGCCGGACGCATCTTGCTCGGCGTCCAGTACGGCGATCGCGCCGAGGCCGAGTGCAGTGACCGCAACTCCCGCGACGTATGCCGAAACCCTGCCTACGAGGGAGCTGGCTGCGGATCGGTTGAGCACTCGCGCGAAGGCGAGCAGGCGGAGCAGCCGGAGCGGACGCAGCATCGGGAGCACGATCAACGCCACGTCGTACCAGTGCGACACGGCGTAGCTGCGTCGATCCGGCGCCAGGTAGAGGCGGGCCGTGAAGTCGATGATGAACGCCGCCCACACCGTCCAGCTCGAGACCTCGAGCATGGTGCGCAGACTGGGATCGAGTCTCGGGTCGAGCACAGGCCACGCGTAGGCGATCAGGAAGGCGAGGGCCAGCAACAGGAGCGGGACTTCCGCGCGCTTCTCCCAACGCTCGAGCGATGTCATGCCCGAACCCTAGGAGGTGATCAGTACATGTCCTGGAGCAAGCGTGCGAACGCTGCCTCAGTGATGACGGGTACGCCGTAGCTGCGCGCCTTGGCCGCCTTTCCGCTCTGCGAATCCGGGTCGGCGGCAACCAGCACCTTCGTCTTCTTGGTGATGCCACCGCACCTGAGGCCAGCTTGCTGGACCAGGTCCTCGAGCTGTCCTCGGGGCACTGACAGCTCACCGGTGAAGACCACCTGGTCGCCGACCTCCAAGGTGAAGCCGCCGCGCTCGGCGTAGTGGCCCGCAAGCTTCTCAGCGCGTTGGAGGGCGATGCGCACGAGCGCTCCGGGGAGACCGAGCATGCTCGCCACGTTCGACAGGTCGCTGAGCTCGGCATCCGTCACCACGCCGTCCTCCCAGGCCGCGATCGCCATGGCATCGAGGAACGTGGCGTGGATGGCGGCGATCTGGTCGCGCTGGAGTCCGAGACCCCTGGCCACCTGGATAAGGGCTTCCTCCTCGTGGGCAGACAGGTAGCAGTCGAGCATGGCCTTCTCCAGCACGTCGAGGTAGGCCTCGACCGCCGGATCGGGATTGCGCGGAAGCTGCGAGCTGATCCGCTCGAGCCACGCGTCCGGGCGGCGAGCGGCGCCTGCGCGTTGCCTGGTGGGCGCAGCCGGTGTGACATCAGAGGTCGGCCACCAATGGCGGCGCGTCAGCCGGTTGGTGTGGTCCCACGGGACCGGGCGACCGCTTTGCGTCAGGTAGTAGCGCAGCAGACCCGCTACAGCCCGCGCGTCGCCAATTGCCGTGTGCTGGTCGCCATGCGGGATGCGGGCTGCCTGACAGCAGTCCTTCAGCTTCCGCGACGCTCCGCGCAGGTAGGACGTCGAGAGCTGCATGGTGCACAGCGATGGAGTGGGTGGCCGCGTGCCCAGACCGGAGCGCTCGAACTCGTAGTCGAGGAAGTGAGCGTCGAAGCGCGCGTTGTGTGCCACAAGCGTGCGACCGCTGAGGCGCGCGATGACGTGGTGGGCGACGTCCTGAAAGGTGGGTGCGTCGAGGACGTCGCGAGCGGTGATGCCGTGGATGTCCGTCGGACCCACGTCTCGTCCCGGGTTGATGAGAGTGCACCACTCATCGGTCACCTCGCCGTCGTCCGTGACCGAGACGATGCCGATCTCGATGATGCGGTCGTGCTTCTGCGGAAAGAGTCCCGTGGTCTCCACGTCGACCACCGTGTAACCGGTCACCAAGCCCCCTAGGTCCATGTCACTTCGGCTCGGACGATACGACTCGCGGACGCTGCGTGTCGGGGGATCGAGGAAACGATGAACGCGGATGTCGCGCCCTCACCCCAGCAGCGCCAGGTCCCTCCGGACGTACCGCAGGTGCGCCCACTCCTCCTCCAGGATCACGCGCACGCAGTCACCGACGGTGGGCTTCCAGTCGAAGCCCCACGGGTCGTCGCGCTCCTCGGCGAGCACCTCGGGCGTCACGGTGGCGAGGAAGTCGGTCACCATCTGCTGACGCTCGGCGCGGACCGCGAGCACCTCCTCGTACGCCGGCGGGTCGGCGCGGAAGACCGAGGTGTCGAAGCCCATCTCGGCGGCGCCGGTGAAGATCTGGCCGATCTCGTGGAACGGCTGCTCGATCCGCAGGATGCCGCCGCGGAGCCAGGTGTCGGTCGCCAGGACGAGGTGCCGCAGGGTCTGGGCCAGCGACCACTCGTCCTCGACGTGGGCATCGACCAGCTCGGGGGGCGTGTCGGCCACGGTCGAGGCCCATGCCGCCTGCACCGCAACCCAGCCCTCGCGCAGGCCCTCGGGCGTCTGCGCCTTCTGCAGCTCCCGGCCGGGGAACCGCCGGTTGAGCTCGGCGTCCACGAGCGGCACCACGTCGACACCGTTGATGAACAGGCTGCCCATGAACAGGTCGTGGCTGTCGATGTCGAGGCCGTCGACGTCGACGCCGCGCATCGTCACCCCGCTCACGTCGGAGTGGCGCAGGGTGGCCCCCTTGAAGCTCGTCCTGACGAAGGTCGCGCCCTCGAAGTCACCCGTCCCGGAGTCGTCGGTCATGGCTCCATGATGGCCGGTTCCGGGGACGGCGCGACAGGTTCGCGGGAGCCCGTTCGGGCACCGCGTCCACCAGCTGCGGCAGCAGCCACGGCGCGATCCAGCCCTGGACGCCCGACGGCGTGAGGTGCAGTCCGTCGGATCGCACCTGGTAGCCGCCGACGTCCCAGGTGAAGCGGCCGCCGGGGGAGACCCGCTCGCCGAGCTCGACGACCCGTACGTGCGGGTGGTCTCGCGCGACGTCGCGCAGCAGCTCGTTCCACGCAGTCACGCGCGGCGGCTCGTCCTCGGGGTAGAGGCTGCCGTCGAGCTGCTCCCAGCGCCGGTTGTAGGGCTCGGTGGCGAGCAGGACGTGGGCGCCGCCCGCTCCGGCGATGCGGATCGCCAGCTCGAGCTCGGAGCGCAGGTGCGCGTCGAACGCCGGCTCGCCGACGTGCGTCCACCGCCCGTCGAGCATGCGGTCCATCGTCTCCCACCGCCCGGCCAGGACGAGCGCGACGTCCGGGTCGTCGCGGGCGACGGCGGCCTGCCAGATCCGGGGCCAGTCGCGGCACGCCGGCATCAGGCCCGCGTGCACCTCCCCGGCGTAGCGGAACGGTGCCGTCCGGCTGATGCCGCACCCCATGAGCGTGCGGTCGCGCACGTCGAGCTCGGGGTGTGCCGGCAGGTAGGTGACCAGCGTCCAGGCGACCGAGTCACCGAACACGTCGACGACGACGGGTTGC
This sequence comes from Nocardioides sp. BGA-UO-ETr-FS32, assembly GCF_059567905.1. NCBI lineage: Bacteria > Bacillati > Actinomycetota > Actinomycetes > Propionibacteriales > Nocardioidaceae > Nocardioides > Nocardioides sp. BGA-UO-ETr-FS32. Next base: position 212,735 of record NZ_JCAQOX010000016.1, read on the forward strand.
CCGGGCCGTCGGTGGTGGAGCCGCGGCGCAGGCTGCTGGCGCTTCGTCTGCGGGCCCTTCGCCCGGGGGCGCACCCGCTCCTCTGCGCGGTCCCCGGTGGCGCTGTCGCCGGCCAGGAACCGGTCCACCGCGTCGGACACCGACGACTCCTCGGCCACCGCAGGCGACGGGGGCACAGCCGTCATCGCCACCACCGCGGCTGCTCCGGTCGCCACCGCGATCCCCGCTCCCGTCGCAGCGAACGCCGGGCGGCGTGGACGTACGCGCAGCTGGACGGGCCGTTCGACGAGCACGTACGAGACGGTCGCGATGCCGACGGTCAGGAGACACCGGACGGTGAACAGGGTCAGGCCCTCGAGCCCGGTCCGGTCGGCGTTGGCGGCGATGAACACCGGCCAGTGCCAGAGGTAGACGCCGTAGGAGATCCGTCCCAGCTGCGGCAGGGGAGGCAGCGACAGCACCCGGGCCGACCACCCCGTCGGCACGAGCGCGACGTGCGCGATCACTGCGACCACAGCGAGGGCCGTCGCGGCCATCCCGCCGTGGTAGAGCACCTCGTCCGTGCCGGACAGGTGGGTCGCGGCCCACGCGAAGTCCGCAGCCCCCACGGCCGCCAGCGCACCCAGGCCGGTCCGCCGCCACCGGGCACGTACGGGCTCGGGGCGCCGGAGCGCCAGCAGGGCCGCGAGCGCGGCCCCGACCAGGATCGCCGCGCCGCGGGTGTCGGTCCCGTAGTAGGCCCGTCCCGGGTCCGCTGCCGAGTACGTCGTGGCCAGCGCAGCGGTGGACGCGGCGGCCCCGACGCAGCAGACCACGACGAGTGCCCACAGCCGGTTCCGCGCCGTCGTACGCCCCGAAGGCCGGCGGAACAGCACGAGCGCCAGCACGAGCGGCCACACCAGGTAGAACTGCTCCTCGATGCCCAGCGACCACGTGTGCTCCAGCGGGGACGGGGCGGCGGTGTCGGAGAAGTAGTCGCCGCCGCGGAAGACCATCCGCCAGTTGGCGACGTAGAGCAGGGCGGCGATGCCGTCGCCGCGCAGCAGCCGGACCTCCTCCGGGGGCAGCAGCGCCCGCGCCCCGACCGCCACGGCCGTGACCACCAGGAGCAGCGCCGGCAGCAGCCGCCGTGCGCGTCGGCCCCAGAAGGCGGCCAGGTCGATCCTGCCCCCGTTGCGCGTCCACTCGGCCAGCAGCAGCGCGGTGATCAGGTAGCCGGACAGCACGAAGAACGCGTCCACGCCGAGGAAGCCGCCGCTCGCCCACGACAGCCCGCCGTGGAAGGCGAGCACGCCCACCACGGCCACGGCCCGGATGCCGTCCAGCGCAGGGACGCGGCCCACTGCGGACTGTCGTCTGCGGTGCAGTCGTGCGTGGGACATGACCACCCTCCCGGAGGCCGTGCGTCAGCGTCTCCACACAGTGGCGTCGCGGACCCGGCTGTGTCATGGGTCACGAGTCCCGACGGGCCCGGGACATCGCAGCCCTGCCACCTGCCCGGTTTGCCTCGACCGCGCGTCCGCGACATGGTGGAGGGGACACATTCGCCACACGGATTGGAGAGCCCATGCTCGCTCTCACCGAGAACGTGACCGAGATCGTCAAGAAGCTCGCCGAGGAGGTGCCGGAGATCTCGGCACTCCGCATCGCGACCGAGGTCGACGGGGAGTCCCTCTCCGTCAGCCCCGCCGACCACGGCGAGGCCGACGACCAGGTGATCCAGCAGGACGGCGCGACGGTCTACGTCGACGCCCCGGCCTCGGAGTTCCTGGCCGACAAGGTGCTGGACGGAGGCGTGGACGAGGAAGGCAACATCCAGTTCGCGCTCGGCCAGCAGGCCTGATCAACCGTTCCACCAACGGCGACGAGCCCCGGACCCCCAGCGGGGTCCGGGGCTCCGCTCATGTCCGGCGCGGGTCGTCGAGCACGTCGCGCCATGAGTGCTGCGGCTCGAAGCCGACCAGGTCGCGCGCCTTGTCGATGGCGTAGAACGTCTCGTCGCGCCCCATCTCACGACGCACCTCGACCCCGTCGTAGAACCGGTGGATGACCTCGTCTGTCGTCGCGGCCACGGACATGTCGGCGTTGGCGACGTTGAAGACCTCGTAGCCCAGGCCGTCGGTCTCGAGGCAGCGCTGCACCATCCGGCCCAGGTCGCGCACGTCGATGTAGGCGAAGATGTTGCGCCGCCGCAGGCCTGCGTCCTCGAGGAAGTCGGGGAACATCTCGGCGTACTCGTGCGGCTCGATCACGTTGTTGATCCGCAGGCCGTAGACGTCCGCGCCCGTGCGCGCCTGGAACGAGCGCGCGGTCACCTCGTTGGCCACCTTCGACATCGCGTACGAGTCCTCGGGGACCGTCGGGTGCTCCTCGTCGACCGGGACGTAGAGCGGACGCCGCTCGCCCTGGGCGAAGCAGACGCCGTACGTCGTCTCGGACGAGGCGAAGACGACCTTGCGGATGCCGAGGCGGGTCGCCGCCTCGAGGACGTTGTAGGTGCTGAGGACGTTGGTGGCGTAGGTCGTCGAGTCGGCCGTACGCAGGATGGCGGGCACTGCGGCGAAGTGCACGACGGCGTCGTACGACGGCTTCTCGGGGAGGTCGAGCTCGTCGAAGGTCGCCAGCCCGGCGAGCGCGGAGTAGACCTCGCCCGCGTCGGTCAGGTCGACCGCCAGGTCGTGGACGTCCGGGTGGTCGAGCGGGACGAGGTCGGCGTTGGTGACCTGGTGGCCCTGCTCGGCGAGGTACGGGGCGACGTGGCGTCCGGCCTTGCCGCTGCCGCCCGTGAAGAAGATGCGCATGGGTTCCTTCCTACTCCGGCGGTGCAAGGGCGGTGCCGCCCGGTCGGGCCCGGGACTGACGCCGCGCCAGCTCGAGGCCCGCGATCCATCCCGGAGCGCGGCCACCCGTGGGCGGGCGGATCGCACCCATGTCGTGCCCTGCGCGTGCCAGCGCCCACGCGACCACGGAGTTGGAGTTCCACATCTCACCGGCGCCCAGCTCGTCACGTCCCCAGACCAGTGGTGGCACCTGCTCGAGGACCGCGAGCACGCTCGTGACCCGCGCCGGGTCCTCGGTCGTGCGCACGGGACTGGCGATCGCCTCGGCGACGTCGGGGATCCGGCCACCGGCCCAGCAGCGCACCTCGTAGCGGAACGGGCGGAGCCGACCGAGACCGGACGACCCGACGGGACCTTCGCACAGGACGCCGCGCTCGTCGTCGGCGACGTTCCACACCGGTCCCATCTCGACCGCGTAGGTGACCTCGTCGGCCCGGATCATCAGGGCGGAGTGGTAGAGGTCGGAGGAGGCACGGTGCCCGCGCCACGCCGAGAACCGCTCGTAGACGCGGCCGTTGGTCCGTACGAACCACCCGCCGGCGCCCAGCGGCAACCAGTACAGGTCGACCCACGCGTCCATCGCCTCCACCTCCACGACCCGAGGCCTACCGCAGCCGGTCAGCGCGCCACCGACACGTTCTCGCAGCCGATCAGCGTGTCGAGGGGGTCCAGCCCACCCGCGCCGTCGATGCGGTAGTAGATGACCCGGTCGTACCCGCCGCCGCAGTCGATGAGGTCCGGCACGCCGTCGTCGATGGTCTTCACCCGGTCGTCGCCCGTTCCGCCGACGACCCGGTCGCGTCCTCCGGTGACGCCGAAGAAGTCGTCACCGGACGCGCCGCGCAGCAGGTCGTCCCCGGGCTCGTCGGAGAGCTCGGTGATGATGCCGTCCGTCAGGGAGTCGTCGCCGACGCCGCCACGGAGCCGGTCGTCACCCGGGCCACCGGAGAGCCCGTCGCCGCTGAGGCCGCCGACGAGCCGGTCGTCGGCGATGTCACCGAAGAGCATGTCCTGGCCGTCTCCACCTCTGAGCACGTCACGACCGGCGCCTCCGATGGCCACGTCGCCCCGGGGCCCGCCGCGAAGGGTGTCCGCCCCGGCGCCCCCGTACAGCCGGTCCGCCCCGTCCCGCCCGCGGACGACGTCGTCGCCGCCGCGGGCGCGGACGACGTCGGCTCCCGCCGTGCCGACCAGGGTGTCGGCGCCCGGGGTGCCGACGATGACCGCGGCGGCCACCGGTGGGGCGGCCAGGGACAGTGCGAGAGCCAGGCTCGCGGTGATGGTGCGTCGCACGGGGTCACCCTTCGTCGGAGGTGTCTCCATGCTGGGTCCGGCGCTGGTCCCCCGGTAGGGGCGGAAGTCCCGACGCTGCGTTCTCCTCCGCCCGCCGCAGCAGCACCGTGCGCTCGCCCTCGTTGCGAGTCAGCGACGCGGCCTCGGCGAAGGCCGCCGCGGCCTCGTCATGGCGACCCGCACGCTCGAGCAGGTCGCCGCGCACGCTCGGCACGAGCGGCAAACCAGCCAGCGCGTCCGCGTCGACGCCCGCGAGCACGGCGAGGCCCGCGTCGGCGCCGTACGCCCGCCCGTGGGCGACCGCCCGGTTCACCTCGACGACGGGGCCGGGCGCGGCCTGTGCCAGCACGTCGTAGAGCGCGGCGATCCGTGGCCAGTCGGTGTCCTCGGCGCGCGCGGCGACGGCGTGCTCCGCGGCGATGGAGGCCTGGAGGAAGTAGGTCCCGACCGGTCGTCCGGTGGCAGCCAGGCGCGACGCGGCCCGCAGGACGGCGAGCCCGCGCCGGACCATCAGCGGGTCCCACTGCGTACGGTCCTGGGCCTCGAGCAGCACGGGGGTGCCGTCGGGGGAGAGGCGGGCGGCCGTGCGCGAGCCCTGCAGCTCCAGCAGCGCCTGCAGCCCGAGCACCTCGGGCTCCTCGGGCGCGAGGTCGGCCACCATGCGTGCCAGCCGGGTCGCCTCGGCCGTGAGGTCGGGGCGCATCCAGTCCGCACCGGCGGTGGCGGTGTAGCCCTCGTTGAAGATCAGGTAGATCACGGCCATCACGTCGTCGAGGCGCGCGGCCCGCTCCGCGCCACTGGGCAGCTCGAAGTCGGCGCGGACCGACGCGAGCGTCTTCTTGGCCCGCGAGATGCGCTGACCCATGGTGGTCTCGCTGGTGAGGAAGCCGCGGGCGATCTCGGCGGTGGTGAGCCCGCCGACCAGGCGCAGCGTGAGCGCGGCGCGTGACTCTGGCGTGAGGGCGGGGTGGCAGGTCAGGAACACCAGCCGCAGGACGTCGTCCTCGATGTGGTCGACCTGGTCGTCGAGGTCGGGCACCTGCGCCTCCTCCCTGCCGTCGCGATCGAGGGCGTGCTCGAGCTCGGCGACCTTGCGACGCAGGGTGTCGGCGCGCCTGAAGTGGTCGACACCGCGGCGCTTCGCCGTCGTCATCAGCCAGGCGGACGGGTTGTCCGGGATCCCGGTCACCGGCCACTGCTCGAGTGCGGCGACCAGCGCGTCCTGCGCGAGATCCTCGGCGAGGTCGACGTCGCGCGTCATCCGGGTGAGGGCGCCGACGAGGCGGGCCGACTCGGCCCGCCACGCGGCGATCACGGCCCCCGAGGGGTCGTCTGTCGTGGTCCCTGCCGGCACGTGGCCAGCGTAGTGAGGACGGTTGGGACCAGCCTCAGTCGCCGGGCGCCTCGGAGATCTGGCGCAGCGTGGCCACGACAGTGGCCTCGGGCCAGTGCTCGGCGTGCAGCTCGGCGAACTTCTGCTGGTCGGCCACGGCCTCCTCGACGGTGGCGTACTCCAGCAGGGACCAGCCGCCGACGACCTCCTTGGCCTCGGCGTACGGCCCGTCGACACGGCTGACCGCGCCCTTGCGCACGACGAAGTTCACGGCGTCCTCGGTGCCGTAGAGGCCGCCGCCGTCGAGGAAGGTGCCGTTGGCGGCGCGCTCGCCGATGTAGACGTCCATCGCGTCGAACAGCGACTGGGGCGGCATCCCGATGTTCTCTTCCATCCTGACGAATCCCATGAAACGCGGCATTGTGATCGCTCCTCCTGTGGGGCGGTGGGTGTGTTCTCGCACGTACGTCGAACGGGTCCGACGCGTCTCGACATCGGTGTCCGAAGTTTTTCGGATGCGCCTGCCGTCTTGCCACCCCCACGCACGATGGAAGCCATGAAGCCCCTCGCTCCCGCGCTCGTCGGGCTGGTCGCCGTGCTCACCACCGCGTGCTCGGGGGACACCGCGGCCTCCGGCTCCCTCGGTCCCGCGACGGCGGAGAGCGACGACGGCTGGCCCTTCGAGGTGGAGGAGGTGGACCGGTTCGACGACCCGTGGGCGATGGCGTTCGTGCCCGGCACCGGCGACCTGCTGGTCACCGAGCGCACCGGCACGCTGCACCTGCGCGACGCCGACAGCGGCGAGCGGGTAGAGGTCGGCGGCGTGCCGGAGGTGGTCGTCGCCGGGCAGGGCGGGTTGGGTGACGTCCTGCCCGCCCCGACGTACGCCGACGACGGGCTCGTCTACCTGAGCTGGGTGGAGGAGGGTGACGGTGGGACCGGCGCCGTCGTCGGTCGCGCGGAGCTCGAGACGGGCGACCGGCCTCGGCTGGTCGACCTCGAGGTCGTCTGGCGGCAGACGCCGAAGGTCGACGGCGACGGACACTTCAGCCACCGCCTCGCCTTCTCGCCCGACGGGCAGCACCTCTTCGTCTCCTCCGGCGACCGGCAGCTCCAGGACCCGGCGCAGGACACGACCAACACCCTCGGCACGATCGTGCGGCTGACCCCCGACGGCGACCCGGCACCCGGCAACCCGCTGGCCGACGAGGGCGGCGCGACCGCGGAGATCTGGAGCTGGGGCCACCGCAACCCGCTCGGCCTGGAGCTCGCCCCCGACGGCACCCTGTGGTCCTCGGAGATGGGACCCGAGGGCGGCGACGAGCTCAACCTCGTCGAGGCCGGGTCCAACTACGGCTGGCCCGAGGTCTCGGACGGCAGCGACTACGGCGGCGGCGAGATCCCGGACCACGCCGAGGGTGATGGCTACGCCGCGCCCGCCCGCTCGTGGACCCCGAGCATCTCGCCGGGCAGCCTGATGGTCTACGGCGGCAACCTGTTCGCGGACTGGCAGGGCGACGCGTTCCTCGGCGCGCTGTCGGGCGAGGCGCTCGTACGCGTCGACCTCGACGGCGAGACCGCAGGCGACGCGGAGGTCTTCGACACCGGCGAGCGCATCCGCGCCGTCGAGGAGGGTCCCGACGGCGCGATCTGGCTGCTGGAGGACGCGGGCGCCGGGCGGCTGCTCCGGCTGACCCCGGCGGAGTAGTCCCGCGTCACGCCCTGCGCGGGCGTCGCGCGTCGACGGGCAGGCCGAACTCGGTGCGAACACCCGGGCTGAAGCCGACGTGGTCGGGTGCCCGAGAGGCCAGGTCGGGCAGCCCGACGGACGCCATCAGACCGTCGTCGAGGGCGAGGACCTCGGCGTCGTGGATGGGCCAGGCCTCGTGCCGGTTGGGGACGTACAGCGTGCGTCCCCACCAACGCGAGTGGAGGCCCCACCGCGCGCTGAGGAAGTGGTCGAGCTCGGTCGGCTCGCGCGCCGCACCCGCGCGTACGACGACGTGGCTCGCGGGTCGTGCGCCTCGCCGGCCCACGGGTCGTCGCAGGCGCGCGTCGTACGTGTGCACGTCACCGTCGCGACGGTAGCGCATCCGAGCCCAGCGGTAGGGGACGCCGAACGCGGCCCGCGCCCCGAGCACGACCGCGGCCCGGTCGGTGTCGAGGCTGAGGAACACGATGCCGCGCCGGCCCGTCGCGTCGACGGAGTAGAGGCGCACGTTGGTCTCGAGGAACGTCCCGAGCCACGGCACCGCCGGCCCGCGGCCCAGGGCGGCGTCGACCATCCGGAAGGGGATCAGGCCGACGTAGGTCCGGCCGTCGAGGGTGTCGGGCCGGACGCCCGACGGCATCAGGTGCGCCACAGTGGCCGGGTCCACGGCCCAGTGCAGGAAGGTCAGGTCGCGCCAGAGCTGGCTCATCACGATGGTCCGCGACATGGACGGAGCGACCGATGAGACGGGCTCGGCGGCGGCTGCGTCCACGCGTCCACCCTAGGCACGCGTCCAAGGCCGGCAGTCTCCGTACGGGCTGTCCACAGCCCCCGCGACCACGGTTTGGCCGTGCCCGGCACGGGGCACCTGACCGCCATGGCGCACCACCGCGCCGACGGGGGCAGGAGACGCACATGTACGGAGACACGGCAGTCATCCGCCGGCTCGCCGCGCAGATGAGCGAGCAGGGCACCGAGATCCGGCGCGACGCCGACCGGCTGGTCGCGGCCTCGCAGCTGGTGCTGTGGGAGGGAGGGGCAGCACGCGCGATGCGCGAACGGATGGCGGAGCGGGCCGTGGCGCTGCGGCGCACGGCCGACGAGCACGACGGTGCCGCGCAGGCGCTGCGCCACCACGCCGACGAGGTCGACCGCCTCAAGGACCTGATCCGCGAGATCGCGCACCGCGTCCGCGGCCTCGTCGAGGCGGCGAGGTCGCGCCTGGCCGCACTGGCGGACCGCGCCCTCGACCTCGTCACGTCGACCGTCGACCCGGTCGACGAGGTGCTGGCGTCCTTCCGGCCACCCCCGGAGGGACACCTGGACTGGCTCCGGGTGCCCGACCAGATCCCGGCGGGTGCCCGGTGAACGCCATCCTTCTCGACTCCGAGGGCAACGAGGTCGAGCGGCGCGCCGTGGTCCCGCGCCGCGTACGCCTCTCGCGCGCCGCGGTCGACCGCTTCGCCGAGCTCACGGGCGTCCCGTCGCCGGCCGAGCAGATGCTCACCTCCGACTCCTCGCTCGACGGGCTGGGGGAGCGGCTCGGTGAGATGGCTCGCGGGAGCGAGCCGGTCGAGGCGCCCGCGGCCGGCGTGAGCGACCTCGACGAGGCCCTCGTCGCCGCTGGCCTCGTCGACGCCGGCGTCCCCACCGAGCAGGGGCGCGCGGTGCTCACGGTGTGGCACGCACCGGCGCTCGCCGTCGAGCTCGAGCTGCTCGTCACCCTCGCCCGCGGCAAGGTCCGCGCCCGCAGCTGGCACCGCAACCTGGACGACTGGGTCGTCTGCCTGTCGACGGGCGACGGCCTGGTGTTCGAGCTCAGCTGGCTCGCCGCCGACGACTGGTGGCTCGAGCTCGGCCGCGCCGCCCACGTCGACACCCGTACGCTCCGCGCCGCCCCCGACGCCTTTCCCGATTCCGCGCCCGTCCCGGACGTCATCGAGACCCCGTGGGAGCTGCTGCTGGCCACCGGGGAGGCCGTCCGGCGCCGCCGCCACGAGCTGCTCGACCAGCTGGTCTCCGACCACTCCGGGACGACCATCGCCGGCGACCGCCTCGACTCGCTCGAGTCGGCCGACGACGGCGACGTACGCCGCTGGCACGAGCAGCTCGAGAGCACGTCCCGCGGACGCCTGCACGCCGCGGTGATGGGCCGCAGCGGACGGGGACGGCCAGGTGCCGGCATCGTCGAGTGGGTGCTCCTCCACGACGGGTGGCGCTCGCTGACACCCTTCACGAGGGACGGGTCGACGATGGTGCGGATCGAGCGGATGGGAGCGGTCGACCTGCCCCGCGCGCTGGCGGTGCGGGCCGCGGAGGTGACGTCGTGAGCGGCGGGACCCTGCCCCCGATCACGTCGGTCTCCGGCGGGGCCCACGGCGTCGAGGCCGGCTACGACCAGATGCTCGCCCTCGCCGAGCGCTACGAGCGGCAGGCCGTCGACTTCGTCGAGATGGCCGGTCTCGGCGCACGGGCGTTGGCAGACGGTGACCTCCTCGAGTCCGCGGTCCTCTCCCCGCTGAGCTTCGCCGACGCCGAGGCGCAGGTCCTCGACGCCACGACCGGCGCCGACGGCCTGACCGTCCGCGCCCTCGGCATCGAGGCCGACGCACTCGGCGTACGCGGGGTGGTCGCGGCCTTCGAGGCCAGCGACGCGCTGGCTCGGCACGCGACCGAGATGATCGACCACGCGCTGGGCCGGCTCGCCGCACCCGCCCTTCCCGCGCTCCTGGTGGCCGGAGGCATCACCTACGCGTGGTTCTCGACGCTGCCGCCGGAGGAGCAGGCCGCGCTCACGGGGCAGCTCACCGACGACCTCGGCCGGCTGCTGCACGACCACCCCGAGCTGGCCCAGCACCTTGTCAACGGCGGTGGGGGACTGCTCGGGTCGCTCGCCCCGGGCGTGGGCTTGCTCGATCCCGGGGACGGACCGATCGGCGGGGCGACCACCAACGACGCCGCACGCCTGATGGCCCTGCTGCTGGGCAACGACACGGACTGCTCCGTCACCCGCCGCGACGACCTCGACGGGGACGGAGCGACCTCCGACGCGCCCGGGAGCCTCGCGGACCTCATGGAGCAGCTCGCCGCGTCCAGCGGCCTCGGCCTCAGGGACGAGGCCGGCCATGGCGCCATCCAGGTCCAGCGGGTCGGGCAGGAGCCCGACGAGCGCTACATCGTCTACCTGCCCGGCACCGACGACATGCGTCCGGTCCCCGCGTCCGACGACCGGGTCCGGGACATGGAGACCAACTACCAGCTCATCGGCGGCATGGACAACGCCTACGGTCGCGGCGTCCAGCAGGCGATGGTCGAGGCGGGCCTCGCCGGCAAGGACGTGATGCTCGTCGGCCACTCGCAGGGCGGGATGGTGTCGACTTCGCTGGCGGCCGATCCCGACTTCACCCGGCACTTCAACGTGCAGCACGTGGTGACCGCGGGATCGCCGACGGCCCAGGTGCCCCACCTCCCCGACGGCACCCATGCCCTCCACCTCGAGAACCGTGGCGACGCGGTGCCGCTGCTCGACGGCGAGGACAACCCTGACCAGCCCCACCGCACCACCGTGACGTTCGACGACGGCCGCAGCGACATCGTCGACAACCACGGCATGCACCACTACGTCGACGGTGCGGCCGCCGCCGACGCGTCCACCAACGGCTCGATCCGCGACCAGGTCGACCGCATGCGCGACGACGGCTTCCTGGGCGCTGGTCCCTCCGGACCGGTGCAGACCTGGGTGGTCACCCGGTGACGGGACAGCGCCCGGTCCGATGAGGCCATTCGGTGCTCCGGTGTCGTCGCCCTCATCTAGGCTCGGACCCCGTGACAGAATCCATGATCTCGGCGCGTGGACTGCGCAAGTCGTTCGGTGACTTCGAGGCCGTCAAGGGCATCGACGTCGAGGTGCGCCGGGGCGAGGCGTTCGGCTTCCTCGGGCCCAACGGTGCCGGCAAGTCGAGCACCATGCGGATGATCGCGTCGGTGAGCCCGGTGACCTCCGGCGAGCTCCGGATCCTGGGCATGGACCCAGCCACCGACGGCCCGGCGATCCGCGGGCGCCTCGGCGTCTGCCCCCAGGAGGACACCCTCGACAACGAGCTCAACGTCTTCGACAACCTCTACATCTACGGCCGCTACTTCGGCATCGACCGCGCCACCTGTCGCGAGCGTGCCCGGGAGCTGCTCGAGTTCGCCCAGATCACCGAGAAGGCCAGGTCCAAGGTCGAGGACCTGTCCGGCGGCATGAAGCGTCGCCTCACCATCGCCCGCAGCCTGATCAACAACCCCGACCTGCTGCTGCTCGACGAGCCGACCACCGGCCTCGACCCGCAGGCCCGCCACGTCCTCTGGGACCAGCTGTTCCGCCTCAAGCAGGCCGGCGTGACCCTGGTGATCACCACCCACTACATGGACGAGGCCGAGCAGCTCTGCGACCGGCTCGTCGTCATGGACAAGGGCCGCATCGCCGCGGAGGGGTCACCGCGCGAGCTCATCGACGCCCACTCGACCCGCGAGGTCGCGGAGCTGCGCTTCGGCGTCGGCGAGCACGAGGCCCTCGCCGGGAAGGTCGAGGACCTCGGCGAGCGGGTCGAGGTGCTGCCCGACCGCCTCCTCGTCTACAGCGACCACGGCGAGGACGTCGTCACCGCGGTGCTCGACCGAGGCCTGCACCCCCTCGCGACCCTCGTGCGCCGCTCCACCCTCGAGGACGTCTTCCTGCGCCTCACCGGCCGGAGCCTGGCCGACTGATGGCGACCACGAGCCCCGCGTCCGACGCGACCCGCGACGTCCGACCCACCGGCGCGCTGTCGCCGTGGGAGGGCATGTCGCGCCAGTACGACTACTGGCTCACCGTCCTCAAGCGCACCTGGCGCGGCGGAGTGGTCAGCAGCTTCCTGACCCCGCTGCTCTACGTCGTCGCGATGGGGGTCCTGCTCGGCGGCTTCATCGAGGGAGACCCCGACAAGCTCGAGGGAGCGACCTCCTACCTCGCCTTCGTGGTGCCGGGCCTCGTGGCCTCGCACGCCATGACGATCGCCGTCAGCGAGACGACCTACCCGGTCATGGGCGCCATCAAGTGGCACAAGACCTTCTACGCCCAGCTGGCCACGCCGCTGGCCGTGCGCGACCTGGTCAACGCCTTCCTGGGTTTCGTGATGTTCCGCGTCGCCTCCGCGTGCGCGGTCTTCATGCTCGTGATCGCCCCCTTCGGCGTCTTCACGACCTGGTGGGGGCCGATCCTGGCCTGGCTGTCGCAGGTGCTCGTCGGCTTCGCGTTCGCCACGCTCGTCTTCGCCTACAGCGCCCGGCTCAGGTCCGAGGAGGGCTTCGGGGTGCTGTTCCGCCTGGGCGTCATCCCGCTGACGCTGTTCTCCGGGGCGTTCTTCCCGATCGGCAACCTCGGCCCGGTGCTCGAGTGGGTCGCGCGGCTGACCCCGCTGTGGCACGGCGTCTCCCTGTCGCGGATGTTCTGCGTCGGGCAGGTCGACTGGTCGCTGGTCCTCCTCCACGTCGTCGTGCTCCTCACTCTCACGGTCGTGGGCTGGTTCCTCGCCGTGCGCAACCTCGACCGCCGGCTGGAGGTCTGAGATGGCGCTGCTGCAGGACATCCCGGCCCCTCTCACCCCGGCCGCCGCGACCAGGGTCCTGGTGCTGCGCAACTACGTCGTCTACAAGGACGCCTGGAAGCTCTTCATCACCGGCTTCCTCGAGCCGGTCTTCTACCTCTTCTCGATCGGCATCGGGGTCGGCCAGCTGATCGACACCTTCGAGTTCCACGGCGAGGCGGTCCCCTACGCCGAGTTCGTCGCCCCCGCCATGCTCGCCACCTCGGCGTTCAACGGCGCGCTCCTCGACTCGACCTACAACGTGTTCTTCAAGCTCAAGTACGAGAAGCTCTACGACCAGATGCTCGCGACACCGCTCACGACGAGCGACATCGCCCGCGGCGAGATCGCGTGGGGCCTGATGCGCGGCTCGGTCTACTCCGCCGCCTTCCTCGTCGTGATGGCCGCCATGGGTCTGACGAGCTCGTGGTGGGCCCTGCTCGCCCTGCCGGCGACGATCCTCATCGCCTTCGCCTTCTCCGCGGTCTGCATGGCCGTGACGACGTGGATGAAGAGCTGGCAGGACTTCGACAAGATCACCCTCGTCCAGATGCCGCTCTTCCTGTTCTCCGCCACGTTCTTCCCGGTCGAGGCGTTCGGCGACGGCGTGCTGCGCTGGGTCGTCGAGGCCACCCCGCTCTACCGCGGGGTCGTGCTCTGCCGCGAGCTGACGACCGGCGTGGTGACCTGGGAGTCGGCCGTCTCGGTGGTCTACCTCGTCGTGATGGGCATCATCGGCCTGCTCGTCGTACGCCGCCGCCTCGACAAGCTGCTGCTGACCTGAAGCGCCCGAGCCTCCTGCCCCCTGCGGCTGGGCCGCCTTCGGGTGGCGGCACATCGCGGGTCTGGCGTACGTCTGCGCGCAACCTGCCGCCACTCTTGTGGCGGGGCCGCCTTCGGGTGGCGGCACCGCAGGGTCTGGCGGCAGCCTCAGGAGGGTGCGTAGGTTGCCGGGATGGACTCCTACGCCCAGGGCGAGACCGTTCCGGCACTGCTGGAGGAGACGATCGGCACCAACCTCGCGCGCACGGTGTCGTCGTACGCCGAGCGCGAGGCGTTGGTCGAGTGCGCGACGGGCCGCCGCTGGACCTGGGCGGAGCTGGACGCCGACGTGGACGCCGTCGCACGCGGGCTGATGGGCGCCGGCATCCGGAAGGGCGACCGGGTCGGCATCTGGGGACCCAACAGCGCCGAGTGGACGCTGGTGCAGTTCGCCACGGCCAAGATCGGCGCGATCCTCGTCAACGTCAACCCGGCCTACCGGACCCACGAGTTCTCCTACGTCGTCAACCAGTCCGGGATGCGGCTGCTGGTCGCGGCCACCTCGTTCAAGACCAGCGACTACCGCGCGATGGTGGCCGAGACGGCCCCCCACAACCCGACCCTGGAGCGCGTCGTCCACCTCGACGACGAGGAGAGCTGGGCCGGGCTGCTGGCCGACGGCGACGACGTCTCCGCCGCCGACCTGGCCGAGCGTGCGGCCACGCTGGCGCCCGGCGACCCGATCAACATCCAGTACACCTCGGGCACGACCGGCTTCCCCAAGGGCGCCACCCTGAGCCACCGCAACATCCTCAACAACGGCTACCTCGTCGGTGAGGTGTGCCGCTACACCGAGGCGGACCGGGTCTGCATCCCGGTGCCCTTCTACCACTGCTTCGGCATGGTCATGGGCAACCTCGCGTGCTCGACGCACGGTGCGACGATGGTCATCCCGGCCCCGGGCTTCGACCCCGCGCTGACCCTGCGGGCGGTCGCGGAGGAGTCCTGCACCTCGCTCTACGGCGTGCCGACGATGTTCATCGCCGAGTGGGCGCTGTCCGATTTCGAGTCCTACGACCTGTCCTCGGTGCGCACCGGGATCATGGCAGGCTCGCCGTGCCCTGCGGAGATGATGAAGAAGCTCATCGCCGCTGGGATCGAGGAGATGACCATCGCCTACGGCATGACCGAGACGTCGCCCGTGTCCATGCAGACCCGCACCGACGACTCCTTCGACCGCAAGGTCGGCACGGTCGGCCAGGTGTGCCCGCACCTCGAGGTCAAGATCGCTGACCCGCTCACCGGTGCGACGCTGCCGCGCGGGGAGTCCGGCGAGTTCTGCACCCGCGGCTACTCGGTGATGCTGGGTTACTGGGACGAGCAGGAGAAGACCGCCGAGGCCGTCGACGCCGACGGGTGGATGCACACCGGCGACCTCGGGGTCATGGACGACGACGGCTACGTCCAGATCACCGGCCGGATCAAGGACATGGTCATCCGCGGCGGCGAGAACATCTACCCGCGCGAGGTCGAGGAGTTCCTCTACACCCACCCCGACATCGAGGACGTCCAGGTCGTCGGGGTGCCGGACGAGAAGTACGGCGAGGAGCTCTGCGCGTGGCTGCGGATGCGGCCCGGTGCCGAGCCGCTCGACGCCGACGCGGTGCGGGCGTACGCCAGTGGCAAGCTCGCCCACTACAAGGTGCCGCGCTACGTCATGGTGGTCGAGGAGTTCCCGATGACGGTGACCGGCAAGGTCCGCAAGGTGGAGATGCGGGAGGTGTCGGCCGAGCGGCTCGGGCTCCGCTGAGCACCGCGCTCAGCGGAAGACGCTGCGGTAGACCTCGTCGAGCGCGTCCTCGTCGAGCGCGGTGACCACCCGTACGTCTCCGTCACCAGTACGCCGAAGGCGGCCGCGGTCCTCCGTCGTGTCGACCGCCCACGTTCCGGTCTCCGTCGTGGCGGCGGAGGGGCGGACGAAGATCCCGGCCGTGGCGAGGTCCCAGTAGGCGGGGGACGTGAAGTCCGGGGCCCGACCGAGACCACCGACCACCGGGCCGGCGAGGCCGTCGGGCGCCCCGGGCGGCACCGCGTCGTCCGGAACCACGGTGACCGGCACCGGACCGGCGAGCACCTCGGCGAACGGCACCGGGTCGGCGGCGACGTTCCACTCGGCGATCTCCTCGGCGTACGACGCACTCGCGACGGCGCCACCCATCACGGTGATCCCGTCCAGGCGTGCGTAGTCGTCGGGATGGTCGCGCAGCACGGCCGCGACGTCGGTGAGCGGGCCGAGCGCCACGACCTGGAGGCCGTCGTGGCGGCGCGCCAGGCTCGCGATCAGTCGGGCCGACGACCGGCGTACCGGCGCGAGGTCGCGCGTGAGACCGTCCAGCCGAAGGCCGCTGGTGGTGGTCGCCGCGAGGGTCCACTGCGGTGGGAAGGCGATGCCCTCCTCGCCGCGCGGCGTCGTCCCGCACGCGACCGGCGGCGGGTCGTGCTCCAGCTGGGCGAAGAGGTCACCGAGCAGGCCCGTGCAGGCCACCATGCCCGTCTCGGGAACCGTCACGGCCACCACCTCCACCGACGGATGCCGCAGGAGCAGTGCGAGCGCGGCGAGGTCGTCGGGTGCGAGGTCGGTGTCCACCACGACGGGGACGGCGTCGCTGTGCTTGTCGGGGGCCGGAGCCATGGGACCGGGGGCGAGGACCTCGCCGTCGGCGTCGGACGCCGCCGGGCTGCACGCAGCCACCACCGCGACGAGAAGAGGGACGAGGAGGAGCCGGCGTCTCACGGGATCACCACGTGCTGTCCGACCACGCCGGCGACCGCGAGGGCCAGTCCTGCCGCGAGCAGGACGCGGCGCCCGGGCCGGGGCCACGTCGCCGCGAGCAGCAGGGCGGCGAGGCCGAGCAGCCACACGTCGTGCCACCACGCGAGCGCCCCGGAGATCCACTGGCGGGCCCAGGTCCCGCTGGTGTGGGGCTCGCCGACGAGGAGCCAGTCGGACGGGAACGAGAGCGGGTCGGCCGTGGCCGGTCCGACCTCGAGCACGAGGGGCTGGACCTGCATGATCGAGAACGGCGTCGCCGACGGGTGGCCGAAGAGCCAGTAGACCATCACCACGAACCACAGGACGAAGAGCGCGGGGACCAGGGCGACCAGCCGGGACACCCGCCGACCCAACGCAGCGCCGAGGGCCACGGCCAGCACCCCGAGGACCACGAACTGCGACAGCTCGGCCGTGGTGTGCAGGGCCTCGGTCGTGCGTCCGGGCTCCATGCCGATCCAGAGCCCCCCGAGGTCGCGCTCGCGCCAGGCGACGAGACCGGCGAAGCCTGCGGTCACCAGGACGAACGGGGTGGCGGCGAGGAGCCGGGCGAGCATGCGCTGGTCCTCCGCGACCGGCGCTGCCGGTGCGACCTCCTGGCGTGCGCGGTGGAACGGCACCGCGACGGCGAGCGAGATGCCGAAGAGCAGGGGAACCGCGGTGGGGTTCATCGCCTCGTAGGACGAGGCCGGCCACTCGCCCGGCTCGGGCACCACCATCCACATCCCCCAGACAGACAGCGCCAGGCACAGCCACGGCACGGGGTTGCGCACCATCCGCCGCGCCTCGGCGTGGACGAGGGCGCGGAGCACCTGCGAGCGGGCGGACACGGCCGGAGCGGGTGCGCGACCCGCCGTCACGGTGCTCATCGCCGCCGCCCCGCGATGCAGACGAGGGTGGCCGCGGCGAGCACCCACCAGGGGTCGGTCAGCCACCAGGCGATGACATCGGACGCCGTCCCGGACGGCACCACCTGGTGGAGCGTGAACAGGGTCACCGGCGTGGAAGCGCCGAGGAGCACAGCACGTCGCGGCGGCGCCCACACGGCGACGGCGACACCGATGGCGATCAGGGCGAGCAGCGACCCCGGCCCGGACAGCTGCGCGGTCGACAGGGAGTCGACCAGCCACCAGACGGCGAGGGCGGGGGCACCGACCACGGCGAGGCGCAGCACCCGGCGCCGCATGGCGGACGCCGGGAGCGCCTCCAGCAGGGCCGCCGCCGGGTCCTGCAGACCCGCCACCACGGTGGCGGCCAGTCCGGCGGCCGCGATCGCCAGGACGAGGTCGGCGGGTCGGTCGGCGTACCGGGCCAGCGCGGCCGAGGCCACGAGCAGTCCGGCCAGCGCCGCGCCCGGGGTCCATCGGACGGCCCGCGCGGTGGGCAGGGCGGCCTGGACGAGGACGCCGCTCATCGGGCCAGCCTCGTCACGAGCAGGTAGCCGTCGTCGACGGTGGGAACGGCGGGCGAGGCACCCGCAGGCGGCGTGCCGACGTGGCGGCGCGTACCGGGCCCGGTGAGCCACGAGCGCAGCGCGGTCGGCTCCTCGACGTCGGACTCCCACACCCGGCCCTCGGCCTCGCCGGCCAGCGCAGCCGGGGTGCCGGACCAGCAGATCCGGCCCCGGTCCATCACGAGCACGTGCTGGCAGAGGGCCGCGACCTCGGCGGTGTTGTGCGTGGACAGGACGACGCAGCCGCGGTTGGCCGTCTCGGCCAGCACCGACCGGAGGGCGATGCGCTGCTCCGGGTCCAGACCTGTCGCCGGCTCGTCGAGGACGAGCAGGTCGGGACTGCCCACGAGTGCCGACGCCAGGGCCACCCGCTGCTGCATGCCGCCGGACAGGGTCCGGATGCGCTTGTGCATCCAGTCGCCCAGGCCGACGGCCTCGAGCACCGCCGCTGCCTCGCGCCGTCGCCACGCGGCGTCCGTGTGCTCCTTGAGGATGGCGACGTAGTCGACCATCTCGAGCGGCGTGAAACCGGTGTAGAGCCGCGGTGACTGCGGGAGGTAGCCGAGCCGGCGGCGGACCTCGGTGCGGGCCGACGGTGACGCCGGGTCGAGGCCCAGCAGCGACAGGGAGCCCCGGTCGGGGGCCAGCACGGTGGCCAGGATGCGCAGCAGGGTCGTCTTGCCGGCACCGTTGGGGCCGAGGACGCCCACGATCCCGCGGCCGAGGTCGAGGTCGACGTCGTCGACGGCGGTGAGCGATCCGAAGCGCTTGGTGACGCCGGTGGTCTCGAGCAGCGTGCCCGTGGCCGTGTGGGTGGTGGTCATGCGTTCCTCCGGTAGGCGACGGTGTCGCGACGAACGATCGTGAGCGCGACCGCGGCGAGCGCGATCGCGAGGGCGGTGAGCTGGCTGGGTGCCGAGGCGAGGACCTCGCTGACGACGTCCGCGGGGACCCGGCGCAGTGCGGCCGGCCACGACACGGCCACCGCCCAGGTCGAGCCGAGGCCGGCGGCCACGATCGCGGGGTCGAGGCGCGAGGTGCCGGCCAGGGCGACCAGCGAGGCCAGCGCCGCACCGGGCAGCAGCCAGCCGAGGGCGATGTCGACGGGAAGGCCCAGCAGGAGCGCGCTCCCGACACCGATCGGCACGGCCGTGAGGGCGACCAGCAGGGCCCGCGCCGCGACCAGGCGAAGGCCGGCGCTGGGCGTGGCGAGGGCCAGCTCGCCGGCTGGTTCGGCGTCGCGTCCGTAGGCGAGCGCCACGGCGGCGAGCGGGGCGACCGGGGCCAGTGCCATGAACAGGGGCAGCCTGACCCCGACCACGGTGACGACGACAGGGAGCGCGAGCAGCAGCAGGAGCGATGCCAGCCACGCCGTCCGCAGGCCGGGAGTGGCCAGGCCCAGGCGCAGCAGCGAGCTGGACCGGGGCCGGTCGATCCGGTCGGCCAGCGCGTCCCACCGCCGTACGGAGTCCTCCGGTGTGGCTCGGACGGAGAGGGCGCTCGTGCGGCGACGGCAGTCCTCGCAGTGGAGCAGGTGCGCCTCGACGGATGCGGCGAGCAGGGGAGCGGCGGAACCGGCCGCCCAGGACCGGAGCGTCTCCTCGTCGGCGTGCCAGGTCTGCGTCACAGCAGTCCCTCCCTCAGCTCCATGCGAGCGCGGCTCATCCGGCTCTTGACGGTGCCGCTCGGGATGCCGAGCAGCGCGGCGGCCTCGCGCGTGGTGAGGCCGTCGAGGACGGTGGCCTGGACGACGGCCTGCAGGTCGGGGGAGAGTCGGGAGAAGGCGAGGCCGACATCGCTGTGCTCCACCCGGGCGAGGACCTCCTCCTCCGCCGACACCGACGGCGACCCGCGCAGGTGACGCAACCGCTCGACGACGTTGGCGCGGGGCCGGAGCTGGTGGAGCATCGACCGGACGGCGATGCCCCACAGCCAGGCGGCGACCTCGCCGTCGCCCCGCCAGCCGTACGGCTTGCGCCAGACCGCGAGGAACGTGTCCTGGACCGCGGTGTCGACGATGGCCGGATCGGCGCAGCGGCGCGACAGCCGGATGGCCAGCCACGGCTCGTGGCGCACGAAGAGCTCGCGCAGCGCACCGCGGTCGGCGTCCGCCACCGCGGCCAGCAGCTCGGCGTCGGACCGGTCGTCGACGCCCTCTCGGGCGTCCCAGCCGGTGTCGTCCACTCCCATCACGTCTCCTAGTTGCAGCGACGCCCATGATCGGTTCGCCAGCGCTGCCATGTCGTGCGCCGGTCCAGACCGGTTGCGAACCGAACGCCCACCTCGGCGGCACTTCTTCATGGTGGGCCGATCGGTCCGCCGCACGAGCTCGGGCATGGAGGAGGACCAGATGTTGAGGATCAGGACAGCAGTGGCGGCGGCAGCCGTCCTTGCCGCGGTGCCTGCGACCGCGGTGGCAGCAGGGGTGCTGGTGGACCACGGGCACGGGCCCACGGTCGTGCACGACGCGGCGTACGACGACATCAGGACGCAGGTGCACGCCTGGTCGAGCGAGGGGACCACGCGCGTCCGTCTCATGGTGACCGGCCTTCCGGCCGACCGGACGTTCGGCGCCCACGTGCACACGGGCAGCTGCGGCACGGACCCGCTCGCGTCCGGCGGGCACTACCAGCACTCGACCGACGCGGCCGTCCCGCTCGCCGAGCGGGAGGTCTGGCTCGACGTCACCTCGGACGAACGCGGTCGAGGCGTCGCCACGGCGACGGTGCCGTGGGCGTTCGCGCCGGGCACGGCGGGGTCGGTCGTGATCCACGCACTGCCCACCAACGCGACCACCGGGGCCGCGGGCGCCCGGCTGACCTGCACCAGCGTCGCGTTCGGAGGCTGACTGGTTGGATGACGGGCATGGCCGGCACCCGTGACCCGATCGTCCCCGACTCCAAGGACTGGACGTGGGTCCTGGACCGCCCGTGCGACGAGTGCGGCTTCGACGCCGCCGCCCTCGACGTGGCCGACCTGCCCCGCCTGATCCACGACACCGCCATGACGTGGTCGCAGGTGCTGGCCCGCCGCGACGCTGCCGAGCGTCCCGCGCCGACGGTGTGGTCCCCGCTGGAGTACGGCGCCCACGTGCGGGACGTGCACGTGCTGTTCGCCCAGCGGGTGCGGCTGATGCTCGACGAGGACGCGCCGACCTTCGCCAACTGGGACCAGGACGCGACCGCGGTCGAGGACGACTACGCCGGCCAGGACCCCACGACGGTGGCGGTGGAGCTGATCGAGGCCGCGGGCACGGTCGCGGGGACCTACGCCACCGTCACCGACGCCGCGCGTGCGCGGCGTGGTCTGCGCTCCAACGGCGACGAGTTCACCGTCGAGAGCCTCGGCCGCTACCACCTGCACGACGTCGTGCACCACCTCCACGACGTGGGCGCCGGATGACCGAAAGCGAGACGGTGCGCGCCTACGACCTCGACGCTGCGTCGTACGCCGCGGCCACGGCGGCGGTGCCCGACCCGGTGCGGACCGCCCTCGAGGACCTGGCGCTGCGGCTCGGCGCCGGCGCGCGCGTGCTGGAGGTCGGCTCGGGCGGTGGTCGCGACGCGCTGCTGATGGAGTCGCTCGGCCTCGCCGTACGCCGCACCGACGTCACCCCCGGATTCGTCGCGCTGCTGCGCGGGCAGGGACACGTCTGCGACCTGCTCGACCCGCTCGTCGACGACCTCACCTCGACGGAGGGCCCGTACGACGCGGTGTGGGCCAACGCGTCCCTGCTCCACGTCGCCCGGGCCGACCTGCCGACGGTGCTGGCTCGTCTGGCCGCCGTCACCCGCCCCGGCGGCCTGCTGCGCGCGACGCTGAAGGAGGGCGACGGGGAGGGGTGGTCGACCCACGGCGCGGTCGCCCGCCCGCGGCACTTCACCTACTGGCGCGCACCTGCGCTCGCCGAGGCCGTCACGGCCGCGGGCTGGGTGGACGTCGCCGTCCGGGCAGGGCTCGTCCGCAGCCGAGGGGAGTCGTGGCTCGAGGTGTCGGCGGTCCGTGATGGGGTGTCGGCATGAGGCACACGGAGTTCTGGGCGCGGCTCGACGACACCCTGGGCCGGGCCTACTCACGGACGTGGGCCGAGCTCACCGTCGTGCGCGAGCTCGACGGCCGCACGACGCAGGAGGCCCTCGCCGCCGGCGTCCCGCCCAAGCAGGTCTGGGCGGCCGTGCGCCGCCACCTCGAGCTCCCGGACAGCGAGCGGTGACGACCCGCCTCGACGCGGGGCTCGACCTCGCAGACGTCCAGCGGCACACCGTCCGGACCCTCGTGGTCTCGCAGGCCGTGGGTGCCGTCGGTGTCACCATCGGCGTGGCGACGGCCTCGCTCCTGGCCCGCGACATCTCCGGCAGCGAGACCATGGCCGGGCTCGCGCAGACCTGCCAGGTGCTCGGCACGGCCCTCGCGGCGTACGCACTGGCGCGCGTGATGCGGCGCCGTGGCCGTCGCGTCGGACTGGTCGCCGGCTACCTGGTGGGCGCGACCGGCGCCGTGCTCGCCGTGGTGGCGGGCGTCGTGGACTCGATGGCGGTCCTGCTCACCGGAGCCGTCCTGCTGGGCGCGACCTCGGCGGTCAACAGCGGGTCGCGCTACGCCGCGACCGACCTGGCCACCGAGGAGCACCGCGCCCGGGCCCTCTCCGTCGTCGTGTGGGCGACGACCGTGGGCGCGGTCGCCGGGCCCAACCTCGTCGGGGTCGGCGGCTCGACCGCCCGCTCCCTCGGCATCCCCGAGCTGACCGGCGGCTTCGCGATCGGTGCGGTGGTGCTCGTCCTCGCCGCCGGCTGGGTCTGGCTGCGGCTGCGACCCGACCCGCTGCTCCTCGCCCAGGAGGCCGCCGGCGTCGTCCCGGCCACCGGACCGGAGGAGCGCGGCCGGTCCTGGGGCCGCTTCGTCACGGTCGTGCGCGAGGTCCCGGCCGTCGGCGCAGCGGTCGTGGCGATGGCCTGCGCCCACGCTGCGATGGTCTCGGTGATGATCATGACGCCGCTGCACATGGAGCACGGCGGCGCGCAGCTCGAGGTCATCGGGTTCGTCATCTCGGTCCACGTGCTCGGCATGTTCGCCTTCTCCCCGGTCGTCGGGTGGGCCGCCGACCGTTTCGGGCGCTCCGCCGTCCTGGTCACCGGGGGAGCGGTCCTGCTCGTGTCCCTGGCGCTGTGCGGGCTCTCGCCGGAGGGCTCGTCGTGGCAGATCCTCAGCGGGCTGTTCCTGCTCGGCCTCGGCTGGTCCTGCGCGACCGTGGCGGCCTCGACCGTGATCGCCGACCGCACGCCCATCGAGGCACGCACCGACGTGCAGGGCACCTCCGACATGGCGATGGCCCTCACCGCCGCGGGCGGCGGGGCGCTCGCCGGCGTCATCGTCGGGGTGATGGGCTATCCGGCCCTCGCGCTGTTCGCCGCACTGCTCGCCGGCACCGTCCTGGCCGCCGGGTGGGTCACGCGCCGGCACGCCTGATCCCCGTACGCGGACACGTCCGAGAACGCGCGCGACACGCCGCGTCGGGACGCTGCGTCGAACACCTGTTCGGGCTACTGTTCATCCACAGGTACGACGAGGGGCGAGGTTGTCCACAGCGTGCGACGGTCCTGATCAGGGACTGTCGGTGGCTCGCCCTAGCGTCGGAGAAGTACCTCACACACACGACGAGAGAACGGGACACAGCAATGGCTGGTGCAGACCGCGAGAAGGCCCTCGACGCCGCGCTCGCACAGGTGGAGAAGCAGTTCGGCAAGGGCTCGGTCATGCGACTGGGCGACGAGACGCGTGCCCCGCTCGAGGTGATCCCCACCGGGTCGATCGCCCTCGACGTGGCCCTCGGCCTCGGCGGTCTGCCGCGCGGACGCGTGGTCGAGATCTACGGCCCGGAGTCCTCCGGAAAGACGACGGTCGCCCTCCACGCGGTGGCCAGCGCCCAGGCAGCGGGCGGCATCGTCGCCTTCATCGACGCCGAGCACGCGCTCGACCCCGACTACGCCAAGGCCCTCGGCGTCGACACCGACGCGCTGCTGGTCTCCCAGCCCGACTCCGGCGAGCAGGCGCTCGAGATCGCCGACATGCTGATCCGCTCGGGCGCCCTGTCGCTGATCGTCATCGACTCCGTGGCCGCGCTCGTGCCCCGTGCCGAGATCGAGGGCGAGATGGGCGACAGCCACGTCGGCCTCCAGGCCCGCCTGATGAGCCAGGCGCTGCGCAAGATGACCGGTGCCCTCAACAACTCCGGCACCACCGCGATCTTCATCAACCAGCTGCGCGAGAAGATCGGCGTCATGTTCGGCTCGCCCGAGACCACCACCGGTGGTCGCGCGCTGAAGTTCTACTCCTCGGTGCGCCTCGACGTGCGCCGCATCGAGACGCTCAAGGACGGCACCGACATGGTCGGCAACCGCACCCGCGTCAAGGTCGTCAAGAACAAGGTGGCCCCGCCGTTCAAGCAGGCCGAGTTCGACATCATGTACGGCAAGGGCATCAGCCGCGAGGGCGGCCTCATCGACGTGGGCGTCGAGGCGGGCATCATCCGCAAGGCCGGCGCCTGGTACACCTACGAGGGCGACCAGCTCGGCCAGGGCAAGGAGAACTCGCGCAACTTCCTCAAGGACAACCCCGACCTCGCCAACGAGATCGAGAAGCTCATCCTGGAGAAGCTGGGCGTCATCCCGGCCGTCGACAAGCCCGCCGACGAGCTGAGTGACGAGCCCATCGGGGTCAATGACTTCTGAGGACCGTCCGCCGCCCTCGTGGGCCGGTGACGTCGGACTCGGCGTGCAGGCGTGGGTGGGGGAGACCCCACCCACGCCGACCGAGCCGGGTCCCGCTCGCGCCAAGCGCAAGGGCGGCCGCTCCACCCGCAAGGACGGCCGGGGTCGCACCCGGACGTGGGAGGAGCGGGAGGCGGCCAGGATCGCCCGCGAGGAGGCTGCCGCCGCGGAGGTCGAGGCAGATCCCGAGGCGGTGGCCCGCAGGATCCTGCTCGACGCCCTGACCGGTCAGGCCCGCTCCCGCCAGGAGCTCGCCGACAAGCTGGCCGGCAGGGGCGTACCCGACGAGCTGGCGGGCGACCTGCTCGACCGGTTCACCGAGGTCGGTCTCATCGATGACGCGGCCTACGCCCGGCAGTGGGTCGAGAGCCGGCACCGCAGCCGCGGACTTGCTCCGCGGGCCCTGGCCCAGGAGCTGCGTCGCAAGGGTGTCGGCGACGACGAGGCCAAAGCGGCGCTCGAGCAGATCGACGAGACCGACCAGCGGGTCGCCGCCCGGGCACTCGTCGACAAGAAGCTGCGCACCATGCGCGGCCTCGACCGGCCGGTGGCCACCCGGCGCCTCGCCGGGCTGCTGGCCCGCAAGGGCTACGGAGCTGGGCTGGCGTTCTCGGTGGTGCGTGAGGCGCTCGACGACGGGGACGACCCCGACGCCGCGGACGACCTCGACCCGCCCGACTTCTAGGGTCGCCCTTCCGTCCGGCGCCGCGGCTCTGGTGGGATGGGCCGGTGAGCAACGAGCGCGAGGTCCTCACCTACGACCTGTTCGGCACCGCGACGCGCGAGCTGGCACAACAGGTCGCCGACTCGGGCTTCCGGCCCGACTTGGTCCTCGCGATCGCGCGGGGCGGCCTGGCCCTCGGGATGGGCCTGGGCTACGCGTTGGCGGTGAAGAACATCTCGGTGGTCAACGTGGAGTTCTACACCGGGGTCGACGAGCGGCTCGACGTCCCGATCATGCTGCCCCCCACCCCGGCGGTCGTCGAACTGTCGGGGCTCAAGGTGCTGATCGCCGACGACGTCGCGGACACCGGGCGCACCCTCGAGCTCGTCCACGAGTTCTGCGCGGGCCACGTCGCGGAGGCCCGCACGGTCGTGATCTACGAGAAGCCCCAGTCGGTCATCAAGGCCGACTACGTGTGGCGTCGGACCGAGCGATGGATCGACTTCCCGTGGTCGGTCCTGCCACCCGTCGTCGACCCGGACGCGCTCGCCCACTGACCGGCGTCGTGGAAGCCAGGCAGGTGACGGTCCGCGACGGGCGGGTCGAGCTCGTTGGTGAGGTCGGGCCGGGGGAGAGCTGGGCGGGGGCCGCGGCCCGCATCGCGGCACCGATGACCGCCGGCCCGGTGGCCGGGGACCTGTCCGGCGACACCCTCGCCTTCGTCCTCGACCCGGACCTGCGCACCGACCTGCGCGCGATGACCCGCGGCGACCTGCCACTCCTCGCGCGGTGGCTCGCGGCTCCCCACGTACGCCGGTGGTGGCACACCGCAGGGGAGCCGACCCCCGAGCGGGTCGCCGCGACGTACGGCCCACGCGTCGACGGGCACACGCCGACCCGCATGTGGGTCGTGGAGGTCAACGGCCGCTCGATCGGCTTCGTGCAGGACTACCGCATCCGCGAGCACCCGGAGTTCGCGCTGCTGACGCCGAACCCGGACGCCATCGGGCTCGACTACGTGATCGGCGAGCCGGAGTGGGCCGGTCGCGGTCTCGGCGCCCGCATCCTCTGGACCTGGATGGTCGGCGCGGCGCGCCGCTTCCCCGATGCGGAGGAGTTCTTCGCCGCCCCCGACCACCGCAACGCAGCCTCGCTGCGCATCCTCGACAAGGTGGGCTTCGTGCAGGGCACCTGGTTCGACGAGCCCACGAGCGCCGGGTCGGTTGCCACGGTCGTCGGCTGCACGCTCGACGTACGGCGCGTCCTCGGCGGCGCGCACCGCGCCGGGCCCGGCCCGGTGCCCGGTGGGCCATGATGACCCCATGACCTCCGCCATCGCCGACGCGCTGCGACTCCCCGCCGGTCCGGTCGACCTGACCGCCATCGACCCCGACGCCGCACCGGGCTTCGACGGCAAGAAGGCTGACGGGAAGGCAGCGCTGGCCGGCATGCAGTCCGAGCTGGCCGACCTGCAGGAGAGGCTCTGGGCCGAGCGCACCGCGGGCTCCGAGCGTCGCATCCTGCTCGTGCTGCAGGGCATGGACACCAGCGGCAAGGGCGGCGTGCTGCGTCACACCATCGGTCTGGTCGACCCGCAGGGCGTCCGGATCACGAGCTTCAAGGCGCCGACCGAGGAGGAGCGTGCCCACGACTTCCTCTGGCGCATCGAGAAGGGCCTCCCGGCGGCGGGCTACATCGGGGTCTTCGACCGCTCGCACTACGAGGACGTCCTGATCGCCCGTGTCCACGGACTGGCAGATCCCGACGAGATCGAGCGGCGCTACGGGGCGATCAACGAGTTCGAGGCCAGGCTCGTCGACGAGGGCTTCTCGATCCTCAAGTGCATGCTCCACATCAGCGCCGACGAGCAGAAGGCGCGGCTCGCCGAGCGGCTGGCCAACCCGGAGAAGCACTGGAAGTTCAACCCCGGCGACCTCGACGAGCGGGCCCACTGGCCGGCCTACCGCGAGGCGTACGAGATCGCGCTGGAGCGCACCGGCACCGACGTCGCTCCGTGGCACGTGGTGCCGGCGGACAAGAAGTGGTTCCGCAACCTGGCCGTGGGCCAGATCCTCCTCGACACCCTTCGCGGCCTCGACCTGCAGTGGCCCGTCGCCGACTTCGACGTGGAGGCCGAGACCGCTCGGCTCGTCGCGGAGGCCCCGGTCCGGTGACCGCTGACCTCCCGACCGGCCTTGCGACACTCCTCCAGACGGTCCACGTCACGCGCTACGTGACGCCCCTGCGCGAGGGCGGCAGCCTGCCCGGGGTCGTCGAGGGCGACGACCTCGGGACGTACGTCTGCAAGTTCCGCGGTGCCGGTCAGGGCGCGAAGGTGCTGGTTGCCGAGGTGGTCGTCAGCGGTCTCGCCACCCGGCTCGGCCTGCGCACGCCGCGCCTCGTCGTCCTCGACCTCGACCCCGAGCTCGCGCGCTACGAGGCCGACGAGGAGGTGCAGGACCTCCTCAACGCCAGTGTCGGACCCAACCTCGGCATCGACTTCCTCCCGGGGTCGTTCGGGGTCGACGGCCAGGTGGCCACGGCCGACGACGAGGGGGCGAAGGTGCTCTGGCTCGACGCCTTCACGGCCAACGTCGACCGCTCGTGGCGCAACCCCAACCTGCTGCTCTGGCACGGCGACCTGTGGGTCATCGACCACGGTGCCTCGCTCTACTTCCACCACGGCTGGCAGGCGGGCGTCACCGATCCGGCGCGGTTCGCCGCCCAGCCCTGGGACGTCGGCGGGCACGTCTTCGAGACCTGCGCGGGACGGGCGCAGGAGCTCGACGAGGAGATCGCGGCACTGCTCGGCCGCGAGGTGTTCGTCGAGATCCTGGCCGCGGTGCCCGACGTCTGGCTGGAGCCGGTCCCGGGCGCCGGGACGCCCGACGAGCTGCGCGCGGCCTACGTCGACTTCCTCGTCGCGCGCCTCGGCACCCGGCAGTGGCTCCCGGGGGTGGCGCGGTGAGCCCGACCCGTCTGGCCTACCAGTACGTCGTCCTGCGGTGCGTCCCGCGACCGGACCGCGAGGAGTTCGTCAACGTCGGCGTCGTGCTGCACTGCCAGGGCACTGACTACCTCGACGTGGCCTGGTCCGTGGACCGCGACCGGCTGCGCGCACTCCACCCCGGGGTGGACGTCGACCAGGTCTGCGAGGCCCTGGCCTTCGTCGACCTGGTGTGCCGCGGTGACGAGCGTGGCGGCGAGGCCGCTCGCCAGTCCCTCGGCCAGCGCTTCGGCTTCCTCAAGGCGCCCCGCAGCACCGTCCTCCAGCCCGGACCCGTGCACGGCGGCGTGACCGACGACCCGGCCCGCCAGCTCGAGCACCTGCGCGAGCGCCTCGTCGGATGACGCCCCGTACGACCTCCGGGACGGGCGGCGGCGCCCGGTGACGTACGTCGGTGCCGTGCGCGCGGCCCTCGCCGAGGTCGGCGATCCCGCACGGGCTGCGCAGCAGCGGGCCTACATGAAGTCCGAGCTGCCCTACGTCGGGCTGGGCGCCCCCGCCCTCAAGGCCCTGCTGCGGCCGCTGCTGGCCGAGCACCGCTTCGTCGATCGCGCCCCGTGGGAGCACGCAGTGCTCGAGCTCTGGGAGGACGCCGAGCACCGGGAGGAGTGGTATGCCGCCATCGCGCTGTTGCGGCACCGGTCCTACCGGCCGTGGCTCGACCCCGACCTGATGCCCCTGCTCGAGACGCTCGTGCGGACCGGGGCGTGGTGGGACGTCGTCGACGAGATCGCCTCCCACCTGGTCGGCCAGGTGCTGCTCGAGCACCGTGCTGAGGCGACGCCGGTGGTGGACGCCTGGTCGGTCGACGCCGACAGCCTGTGGGTGCGGCGTACGGCGATGCTCGCGCAGCTGCGGCACGCCGGTCGTACCGACACCGACCTGCTCGCCCGCGTCCTGGTCGCCAACCTCGACGACACGGCGTACGGCCGGGAGTTCTTCGTCCGCAAGGCGCTCGGCTGGGCACTGCGTCAGCACGCGCGTACGGACCCCGCGTGGGTCCGCGCGTTCGTACGGACCCACGCCGACGGGCTCAGCGGGCTGTCGCGCCGTGAGGCGCTCAAGCACCTCGGCTGACGTCATGGCGGGCGGTCGTCGGAGCGACCGACCACCATGACGTCCGCCTCGTCTCAGACCGGGACGAGCTCCACCGCGCCGACGGCGTAGCGGGCGAGGACCGCACGGGCGACGGCGGGATGGGCACCGAGCGGGTCGGAGACGGCCACGGCGCCGGCCTCGAAGGCGAGCTCCGTCGCGCGGTCCGGCAGCCGGCCCGGGGCGAGGAAGAACGACGCGACGGCGATGTGGCGCTTGCCCGCGGAGCGGAAGGCGCGCACGGCCTCGCCGGCGGCCGGCGGTGCCGCCGAGGCGAATGCGGCCGTGACCGGCAGCCGGTGGCGCGCACCCCACGTACGCGCGATCCGGGCCACCGCCTGGTTGGCGAGGGGGTCGGAGGACCCGGCGGCGGCCAGCACCAGCGCGTCGAGCTCGCGCACCCGCGCCGCCTTCAGCGCCTCGCGCAGCCGGACGTCGAGGACCTCGAGGAAGGCAGCCTCCATGCCGAGGATGCGGCTGGCCTGGATGCGGACGCCCTCGTGACGGGCCATGGCCGCGGCGATGGCCTCGGGGACGTCGACCTTGGCGTGGTAGGCCTCGGTGAGCAGGAGCGGCACCACGACGATCTCGTCGTGGCCGGCCTTCACCAGCCGGTCGACGACCGTGTCGAACGACGGCTTGGAGAGGTCGAGGAAGGCCGTCTCGATGCGGAGGTCGGGGCGCATCGCCTTGACCTCGGCGACGAGCGCCTTGATCGTCGCGGCGGATCGCGGGTCCCGGCTTCCGTGGGCCAGGGCAACCAGAGCAGGAGCAGCCATCAGTGGTGCCTCCGATCGTGAGTGGTGGTGCGGTGGTGCTGGGTGGGTGCGACGTCGTTGTCGCGGGTCTGGGGTGACGTCATGCGTGGATCCCGCACTCGGTCTTGGTGGTGCCGGCCCAGCGCCCGCTGCGCGGGTCGTCGCCGGGAGCGACGCGGCGCGTGCAGGGCCAGCAGCCGATGCTGGGGTAGCCGTCGTGGACGAGCGGGTTCACCAGGACCCCGTTGTCGTGGATGTAGCGCTCGACCTGCTCGTCGCTCCAGCGGGCGAGGGGGGAGACCTTGACCTTGCCCTTGCGCGCGTCCCAGCCGACGACCGGCGCGATCACGCGGTTGTGGGTCTCGGCGCGGCGCAGGCCCGTGGCCCACGCGTCGTACTCGGCGAGCGTGTCGGCGAGCGGCTTGACCTTGCGCAGCGCGCAGCACAGGTCGGGGTCGGTCTTGTAGAGGTCCTTGCCGTGGGTCGCGTCCTGCTCGGCCACGGTCTGCGCGGGGGCGATGGTGCGCAGGGTGACCGGAAGGGTCGCCTCGACGGCGTCGCGGGTGCCGATGGTCTCCACGAAGTGGTAGCCGGTGTCGAGGAAGACGACGTCGATGCCGGGAGCGACCTTCGAGGACAGGTGGGCCAGCACGGCGTCGCCCATCGAGGAGGTGATGGCGAACCGGTTGCCGAACGTGGCGACGGCCCACTCGATGATGACCTCGGCGGGAGCCAGCTCGAGCTCGGCGCCCACGTGGGAGACGAGCTCGCGCAGCTCCTCGGGCGTACGCCCCGCAGTGTGGGTGCCCTTGAAGTCGCGCGCGGCGCGGGTCGAGAGGCTCACGGTGTGCCTCCTGCGGTGCCGGGGTGCGGGATCATGCCGGTCATCTGGACGGTGAAGCTGCGCAGGCACGAGCGGCACTCCCAGGCACCTGCCCCCTCCTGGGGGAACAGGTTCTCGTCCCCGCAGTATGGGCAGTGGAAGGGCTGCGCGCGCTCGCTCATCAGACCGCCACCGGCTCCCCGCGCAGCAGGGCCTCGTCGGCGCGCGCCACCCAGGCGGCGAACCGCTCGCCGTCGGTGCGGTCGGAGAGGTATGCCGACACGACCGCGGTGACGTAGTCGTCGAGGCCGGCGCTGGTGACCTTGTGGGCGCGCAGCTTGCGACCCATCGCCGGGTTGAGCCCGAGGGCTCCGCCGAGGTGCACCTGGAAGCCCTCGACCTGCCGGCCGTCGTCGTCCATGACCAGCTGTCCCTTGAGGCCGATGTCGGCCACCTGGGTGCGGGCGCACGCGTTGGGGCAGCCGTTGACGTTGACGGAGATGTCGGTGTCGAGGTCGGGGAAGCGCTTCTCCAGCTCGGTCACCAGGCGGCGCGCACGCTCCTTGGTGTCGACGATGGCGAGCTTGCAGAACTCGATGCCCGTGCAGGCCATCGTCGAGCGGCGCCAGTTGCTCGGCCGCGCGGTGAGGCCGATCTTCTCGAGGTCGTCGGCGAAGGCCTCGGTGTCCTCGGCGGCCACGCCGATCACCACGAGCTTCTGGTAGGCGGTCAGGCGGGCACCGCGGGCGCCGTACGCGTCCACGAGGTCGCCCAGGGCGCTCAGGGTCGTGCCGTCGATCCGGCCCACGACCGGGGCGGCGCCGACGTAGCAGCGACCGTCCTTCTGCTCGTGGATGCCGATGTGGTCGCCCTGGCTCAGCGGGGCCTCGGGGGAGGGGTTGTCGACGAGCTGCTGGTGGAGGTACTCGTTCTCCAGGACCTCGCGGAACTTCTCCTTGCCCCAGTCGGCGAGCAGGAACTTGAGCCGCGCCTTGGAGCGGAGCCGGCGGTAGCCGTAGTCGCGGAAGATGCCGGCGACCCCCTCCCAGGCGTCCGCGACCTGGTCGAGCGGGATCCAGACGCCGAGCTTGTGCGCGAGCATCGGGTTCGTCGACAGGCCGCCGCCGACCCAGAGGTCGAA
This sequence comes from Nocardioides sp. BGA-UO-ETr-FS32, assembly GCF_059567905.1. NCBI lineage: Bacteria > Bacillati > Actinomycetota > Actinomycetes > Propionibacteriales > Nocardioidaceae > Nocardioides > Nocardioides sp. BGA-UO-ETr-FS32. Next base: position 244,821 of record NZ_JCAQOX010000016.1, read on the forward strand.
GCCCGGGCCGTGCTCGGGGTGGACCGTGCCCACGAAGGACACGTCGTTGACCTCGGGGGCGACGTCGTGGCTCGGGTGCCCGGTCAGCGCGGTCTTGAACTTGCGCGGCAGGTTGGAGTAGGCGGGATTGCCGAGGATCCGGCGCTTGATCTCCTCGAGCGCCTCGGAGCCGTCGATGATCTCGTCCTTGGCGATGCCGGCGACGGGAGAGCCGAGGAACGGCCGCGGGCTGTCGCCGCACGCCTCGAGCGTGGTGAGCCCGACGCCCTCGAGGCGCTCCCAGATCGCCGGGACGCTCTCGATCTCGATCCAGTGGTACTGGATGTTGTTGCGGTCGGTGATGTCGGCGGTGTTGCGGGCGTACGCCGTCGACACCTCGCCGAGCGCGCGCAGCGCCGGGCCGTCGAGGATCTGCCCGTCGGTGCGGACCCGCATCATGAAGAAGCGGTCGTCGAGCTCCTCCTCGTCGAGCTGGGCGGTCTTGCCGCCGTCGAAGCCGGGGGCGCGCTGGGTGTAGAGGCCCATCCAGCGGAAGCGGCCACGCAGGTCGGCCGGGTCGATGGAGTCGAAGCCCCGCCGCGAGTAGGTGTAGAGGATGCGGTCGCGGACGTTGAGCGGGTCGTCGTCCTTCTTGGCCTGCTCGTTCTTGTTGAGCGGCTCGGTGTAGCCGAGCGCCCACTGACCCTCGGCGCGCTTGGGGCGCGGGATCTCGGTGTTCTGGGCGGCCTGGGGCTTGAACCGGAGGTCGGGCATGTCAGGAGAGTCCTGTTCGCTGAATGAGTGCCGCGCGCGACGGTGGGCGCGGAGGGGATGTGCTGGGGCGGCGTCAGCGATGCCAACAGGTCGCGCTGCCCACACGCATGAGGTCGACGTGACGTCGGACCACGAGGTGCGTGTGGGTGGAGGCGGAGACCATGTCAAGAAGTCTCAGGGGTTGGACACGCTTCCCACAAGACGAAATCTCGTCATGTGGGATTGCAGTCCACGATGTGAGATGCAGCGGTGGAGCCACGCGGTGGGCGCCGGTCCGGTGCGGCCCAGGTCACACCGGTCGGCGCTCGGCGCAGGACGCGATCCCGAGCCAGGTGTGACGGTTGCCCCACCAGCACCAGCCCAGCTTGACGGCGTCGCGGCGCTCGCGACCGTCGCGCCCGGTGCCGTTGCTGATCCACAGCGCGGGCGTACGGGCGTCGTACGACCCGTCGGCGCGCCGCAGGCGGGAGCCCGGTGTCATGAAGCAGACGTTCCTCTGGAGCACGCCGGGGTCCTGGAGCACCCAGTGCAGGCCCTCGGCGAGGGTCATCGGCGAGCGACCCGCGGCGAGCAGCTCCGGCACCGACTCCTTCGGGGTCCGGTCGAGGAAGCCGTCGCCGCGGTCGAGCCCGAGCGCGGCGTACGGGGCGGCCGGCACGTCGACGGTGGGGGCGAAGAGGTCGACGTCGGTCATGTCCTCGACGACGAAGCCGTCCTTGTCCTCGTGACCTTCCGCGCGGCGCAGCAGGGGCGCGAGGGCCGACGCCGGGGCGGACGTCACGAGGAGGGCGCCCGCGGGGCCGTGCGCGGCGACCTCGCGCAGCCGGTCGGCGGGGATCCCGGCGAGGTCGTGGACGCCGCGGCGGACGAGCCGCTCGGCCTGGTCGATCAGCGAGGGGAGGGCCACGCGGGTCCAACGCACCACGCGCCTGCGGGGTTCCCGTCCCGGTGTCCAGCAGCCGCGGGCCGGGAGCAGGCGGCCGGGCGCGGGCCCTAGGCTGGGGGCCATGACGGACTCCCTGATCAGCAGTGCGTACTCGCAGGCCCTCGAGGTCATCGCCTCGGTCGAACCCCGCATCGCGGAGGCGACCCGCCAGGAGCTGGCCGACCAGCGTGCCTCGCTCAAGCTGATCGCCTCGGAGAACTACGCGTCTCCGGCCGTGCTCATGACCATGGGCACGTGGTTCAGCGACAAGTACGCCGAGGGCACCGTCGGCCACCGCTTCTACGCCGGTTGCCAGAACGTCGACACCGTCGAGTCGCTCGCCGCCGAGCACGCGCGCGAGCTCTTCGGCGCGCCGTACGCCTATGTCCAGCCGCACTCCGGCATCGACGCCAACCTCGTGGCGTTCTGGTCGATCCTGGCCAACAAGGTGGAGAGCCCCTACCTGGAGAAGCTCCAGGCCAAGAACGTCAACGAGCTGTCCGAGGCCGACTGGGAGACCCTGCGCCACGAGTTCGGCAACCAGCGCCTGCTCGGCATGTCGCTCGACGCCGGCGGCCACCTCACCCACGGCTTCCGCCCCAACATCAGCGGCAAGATGTTCCACCAGCAGCAGTACGGCACGGACCCCGAGACCGGGCTCCTCGACTACGACGCCGTCGCCGCCAAGGCGCGCGAGTTCAAGCCGCTCGTCCTCGTCGCCGGCTACTCCGCCTACCCGCGCCGGGTGAACTTCGCCAAGATGCGCGAGATCGCCGACGAGGTCGGCGCGGTGCTGATGGTCGACATGGCGCACTTCGCGGGCCTGGTCGCGGGCAAGGTGTTCACCGGCGAGGAGAACCCGGTGCCCTACGCCCACCTCACGACCACCACGACGCACAAGTCGCTGCGCGGCCCGCGCGGCGGCATGGTGCTCGCCCAGGAGGAGTTCGCCTCCGACGTCGACCGCGGCTGCCCGATGGTGCTCGGCGGTCCGCTCTCGCACGTGATGGCCGCCAAGGCCGTGGCCTTCGCCGAGGCCCGGACGCCGGACTTCCAGACGTACGCCCAGCGCATCGCCGACAACGCCAAGTCGCTCGCCGAGGGCTTCCTGTCCCGCGGTGCCGACCTGGTCACCGGCGGCACCGACAACCACATCGTCCTGCTCGACGTGTCGTCCTTCGGCCTCACCGGCCGTCAGGCCGAGTCGGCGCTGCTCGACGCGGGCGTGGTCACCAACCGCAACTCCGTCCCGGCCGACCCCAACGGCGCCTGGTACACCTCCGGCATCCGCCTCGGCACGCCCGCCCTCACCACCCGCGGCTTCGGCCACGACGAGTTCGACACCGTGGCGGAGCTGATCGTCGACGTGCTGAGCAACACCGAGGCCGGCACCACCAAGGCGGGCGGGCCCAGCAAGGCGTCGTACGTCCTCGGCGACGGCGTCGCCGACCGCGTCACCAAGCGGTCGGCCGAGATGCTCGACAAGCACCCGCTCTACCCGGGGCTCGTCCTCAGCTGACCGGTCGTCGCCGTAGACGCGCGGACACAAGCTGATCTCTGAGGCGGTGTCACGCGGCGCTGGGCCATGCCGCTGGGAGTTCTGTCCGCGCGTCCACGCCGACCGCCCGGCACAGGACCTCATGCACCCACTCGGGCCGGAGCATCACGTCGTCCCAGGTGAAGCGCAGGATCACCCACCCGTCGGCGGCGAGCAGCGTGTAGCGACGGATGTCCTTGAGGAATCCCCTCCGGTTGCCGTGCCACTCCCAGGATTCACATTCGACGACGATGCGGCGCTCGCGGTCGACCAGGTCCGGGCAGGCCCAGTAGTGGTCGGTCGACAGCACCGCCTGCGGGGTCACCCGTAGTCCGGGGACCTGCAGGCAGATCGCCCGCGTGACCGACTCGAACGGGTTCGCGGCTCGGGCGTCGGCCTGCGCCCCGATCCGTCGTACCTTGGCGCTGCCCGCGCCACGGACGCTCGCCATCACCCTGCGGAGCGTCGCGGCCTCGCCATGGCGGAGCGCCGAGTCCGCGATGGCCAGTGCCTCGTCGTCCGGCAGGGAGCGCAGGCACTGCAACAGCGTGAGCTCTCGGCTCGTGGCGATGCCCGAGACGTGGTCGGGGCCGAGGTCGGCGCGGTGGACCACCACCTGCCTACGTCCGACGACCGAGAGGTTGCGCTTGCGCGGGAAGACCACGTGCGGGACCTCTGGGACGGTCTTGACCTCCCAACCGTGGTGCAGCGCGGCGTTGGTGAGACTGAGGTGACCGTTGAGCGCGAAGGCGAGGGCCGCGGCATCGTCGGTGCCTGGCAGCACGTAGCGACCCTGCCCGACACGCGCCACTGCTCCGGCAGCCACCGCGCGGTCGACCTGGGCGCGCGACGTTGCCCGGATCAGCTCGGCACGGCTGGCCAGCCCTCCGAACCGCTCGATGGCGGTGACGACGTCCACGGATCCAGCATCGACGAATCGGCCGTCGCGGCGCGCCGCTCGTCCACAGGCCGTAGACGCGCGGACAGAACCCGGGTGCGACCAGCCGGGTGAGCGTACGGCTCGCTCGGCGGACGCGGTTCTGTCCGTGCGTCTACGTGAGCGAGCGGTACAGGTCGATCGTCCGCGCGGCGATCGAGCCCCAGCTGAACGACTCCTCGGCGCGGCGGCGCCCGGCCTCGCCGTACGCCCGGGCGCGGGCGGGGTCGCTGACGGCGTCGGTCAGCGCCGCGGCGAGGTCAGCGACGTAGCGCTCCGGGTCGAGGGGGGTGCCGGTGCCGTCGGTGGCCTGCTCGATCGGCACCAGCCAGCCGGTCTCGCCGTGCACGACCACCTCGGGGATGCCGCCGGTGGCGGTGGCGACGACGGCGGTCTCGCAGGCCATCGCCTCCAGGTTCACGATGCCGAGGGGCTCGTAGATCGAGGGGCAGGCGAAGACGGTCGCCGCGGTCAGCAGCGCGACCACGTCGGGGCGCGGCAGCATCTCGGCGATCCAGACCACGCCCGAGCGCGTGGCGGCGAGGTCGTCGACCAGCCCGCGCACCTCGGCCTCGATCTCCGGGGTGTCCGGCGCGCCGGCGCACAGCACGAGCTGGACGTCGGGCGGCAGCGCGGCGGCCGCACGGAGGAACAGCGGCAGGCCCTTCTGGCGGGTGATCCGGCCGACGAAGATGACGCTCGGCCGGTCGGGATCGACGCCGAGCTCGCGCACGCGGTCGGGGTTCGCGAGCGGCGACCACTCGGTGGTGTCGATGCCGTTGTGCACGACGTGCACGCGGGCGGGGTCGACCGAGGGATAGCTGCGCAGCACGTCGTCACGCATCGCCGCGCTGACCGCGACGATGCCGGCGGCACCCTCGTACGCCGTGCGCTCCGCCCAGCTCGACAGGGCGTAGCCGCCGCCGAGCTGCTCGGCCTTCCAGGGCCGCATCGGCTCGAGGGAGTGGGCGCTGACGACGTGGGGGATGCCGTGCATCAGGCCGGCGAGGTGCCCGGCCATGTTGGCGTACCAGGTGTGCGAGTGCACGAGGTCGGCCCCGGCGCAGTCGTCGACCATCGCGAGGTCGACGCCGAGGGTGCGGATGGCCGCGTTGGCGCCCGCGAGCGACGACGGCTCGGCGTACGCCGTGGTGCCGGCCTCCGAGCGCGGGGCGCCGAAGCAGCGCACGCGGGCATCCACGTCGGGCAGCACCCGCAGCGCGCGGACCAGCTCGGCGACGTGCACGCCCGCTCCGCCGTAGACCTCCGGGGGGTACTCCTTGCTGAGGACGTCGATGCGCATGAGCCGAACCTAGTGCCCGCAGGTGGTCGACCGCGCCCCCGCAGGCGACTAGTTTCGTCGCATGGCCATCACGCCCCCGCGCAAGAAGGTGCTCGCCGTCGTCCTGGCCGGAGGTGAGGGCAAACGCCTCATGCCGCTCACGGCCGACCGGGCCAAACCCGCGGTGCCGTTCGGCGGGATCTACCGGCTCATCGACTTCGCGCTGTCCAACGTCGTCAACTCCGGCTACCTCAAGGTCGTCGTGCTGACGCAGTACAAGTCGCACAGCCTCGACCGCCACGTCACCACCACCTGGCGGATGTCGAACCTGCTCGGCAACTACGTCACCCCGGTGCCGGCGCAGCAGCGCGTCGGCAAGCGGTGGTACCTCGGCAGTGCCGACGCGATCTACCAGTCGCTCAACCTGCTCACCGACGAGCAGCCCGACATCGTGGTGGTCGTCGGTGCCGACCACGTGTACCGCATGGACTTCTCCCAGATGGTCGCCGACCACGTCGAGTCCGGCGCAGGGTGCACGGTGGCCGCGATCCGCCAGCCGATCGGCCTGGCCGACCAGTTCGGCGTCATCGACGTCGACCCGGCTAACCCGCAGAAGATCCGGGCCTTCCTCGAGAAGCCCACGGACCCGGTCGGCCTGCCCGACTCGCCGGACGAGGTGCTCGCGAGCATGGGCAACTACGTCTTCACCGCCGATGCGCTGGTCGACGCCGTCTCGCGTGACTCCGAGCGCGAGCAGTCCAAGCACGACATGGGCGGCGACATCGTGCCGTGGTTCGTCGACAAGTCCGAGTCCGCGGTCTACGACTACAAGGACAACGAGGTGCCGGGCGCGACCGACCGCGACCGCGGCTACTGGCGCGACGTCGGGACGATGCGGTCCTACTACGACGCGCACAAGGACCTCGTCTCGCCGCTGCCGGTCTTCAACCTCTACAACAACGCCTGGCCCATCTACACCAGCTACGGCCCGCACCCGCCGGCCAAGCTCGTCGAGGGCGCGACCGGCGCGCAGGTGTCGACCTTCAACTCGATCCTGTCCCCGGGCGTCGTGGTCACCGGCGGCACCGTCAACCAGTCGGTGCTCTCACCGGCCGTGTGGGTCAAGGACGGTGCCGAGGTGTCCGACTCCGTGCTGATGGACGGCGTACGCGTCGGCGAGGGCGCGGTCGTCCGCAACGCCATCATCGACAAGGGCGTCGTCGTCCCCCCCGGCGTCCAGATCGGCGTGGACCACGACGCCGACCGGGCCCGCGGGTTCGTCGTCGACGAGGGACTCACGGTCCTCGCCAAGCAGCAGCACGTCCCCGAGGACTGACCGGGGACGGGCGGATCAGCCCAGCGCGTCCCGCTGCCCGACGAGGAAGGCGCGCTCGACGTCGTTGCGGCACGCGGCGATCGCCTGGTCGTACGCCGCGCGCGCCGCGTCGGTCTCGCCGGCGCGCGACAGCAGCTCGGCGCGCACCGCGGCCGGACGATGGCTGTCGGGGATCTCGAGTCCCTCCAGCGCGGCGAGACCGGCCGCCGCGCCGCGGTCCTCGGCGACCGCGACGGCGCGGGCCAGGCGCGCCGAGGGGGAGGGGGCGACCTGCAGGAGCAGGTCGTAGAGGCCGACGACCCGGTCCCAGCGGGTCTCCTCGGCACTGGCCACGGTGGCGTGCTCGGCGGCGATGCGCGCCTGGAGGACGTACGACGCGGTGAGCGGCGTCAGCGGGCCGCCGAGGCAGGGCGCGGCGAGCAGGCGGGTCGCCTCGGCCACCTCGTCGTGGTGCCAACGGGTGCGGTCCTGGTCGGCGAGGAGCACCAGCCGGCCGTCGCTGACCCGGGCGTCGCGACGCGAGTGCTGGAGCAGCATGAGCGCCAGCAGCGCCACGAGGGCGGGCTCGTCGGGACGCAGGCCCAGCACGACGCGGGCCAGCCGGACCGCCTCGCCCGACAGCTCGGCGCGCAGCAGGTCCGGCCCGGTGCCGGGGGCGTAGCCGGCCGTGAACGCGAGGTACGTCGTCTGCGCGACGGTGTCGAGCCGGCCCGGCAGCGCGGAGGCGTCGGGCACCGCGAACGGGATCCCGGCGCCCACGATGCGCTTCTTGGCCCGGGTGATCCGGGCCGCCATCGTCGGCTCCGGCACGAGGAAGAGCCGGGCGATGTCGGCGGTCGGCACACCGAGGACCAGTCGCAGGCTCAGCGCGCTGGCGGACTCCGGGGCGAGGGCCGGGTGCGCGCACATCAGCACCAGCCGGAGGACGTCGTCCTCGACGAGGCTGCCGCTGTCGGCCATCGTGCGCGCCCCTTCCTGGTGGCGTTCGGCGTCGGTGAGGAGCAACGATCGCTTGCGGGCAGCCACGGCCTCGGTGCGGAGGCGGTCGACGACCCGGCGCTTCGCCGCGGTCATCAGCCAGCCGGCGGGGTTGGCCGGCGCGCCATCGACCGGCCAGGTGCGGCTGGCCGCCTCGACAGCGTCGCCGAGGGCGTCCTCGACGAGGTCGATGCGACGGAACTGCGCGAGGAGCAGGGCGACCAGTCGTCCCCACTCCTCGCGCACGACCCGCTCGAGCACCGGGTCCGACGGACTCAGGGCGTCACCTCGACCGTGGGATGGATCTGGATGTCGTAGGGCGGGAGGAGGCGGAGCAGGTCGACCACGACGTCGAGGTCGGGTGCCTCGAGCAGGTAGAACCCGCCCATGCCCTCGATGACCTCGGCGTAGGGGCCGTCGGTCAGCTGCACCTGGCCGGTGGTGGTCCGCATCACCGTCGCGTCGCGCGAGTCGCTGAGCGCCTCACCCGCGAGCAGCCGCACGCCGTCGCGGGCCGCGCAGGCTGCGTCGAACTCGCCGAACTTCGCCATCGCCGCCATCTGCTCCGACTCCGTCTGCTCGAGCCACGGCTTTTCGGCGCCGTCGCCGATCAGCAGCACCAGGTACTTCATGACGGCCTCGTCTCGGGAACGACCGTCGGGACCACCTGGACCGCGTCGCCGAGCGCCGCGATGATCTTGCAGCACTCGAGCAGGTCGTCGAGGTCCTCGGTCTCAACGTGGAAGTAGCCGCCGACCTGCTCGGTGGCCTCTGTGAAGGGGCCGTCGGTCACGGTCGCGCCGCCCGGCTGGACGGTGTGGACCGTCGTGCTCGGCTGGAGCTCGGCCCCGCCGACGATGCGGTGACCGCGCTCGCCGAGCTGTTGGGCGAAGCGTCCGTACTCGGCGTAGCCGTCCTTGCGCTCCTCCTCGGTCATGGTGGTCCACCAGCGGTCGCCATCACCGACGATCAGTACGACGTACTCGGTCATGTCAGGTCTCCTTCACTCCGCCATGCGGCGGAACTCGATGTGCTCGCCCCGCGCCGCGAAGCGCTGGCAGACGGTTCGCAGGTCGGCCTCGTCGCCGGACTCGACGAGGTAGAAGCCGACGACCTGCTCAGCCGTCTCGGAGAACGGGCCGTCCGTCACGAGCGCCTGTCCGTCGGCGCCGGGCCGCATCGAGGTCGCCCGGTCCGAGGACTCCAGGGGACCGCCGGTCACCAGGGTGTGCCCGCCGGCAGTGAGCTCCTCCTGGAACTGCACGTGGGACCGGTGGCCCTGCTCGTGGTCCTCGGACGGCAGGTCGGCCCACTCGGCCTCGGGTGCGGGGAGCAGGATCAGGTAGCGGCTCATGGGTGCGGTTCTCCTCCTGGGGCTGCGGGGCCACCGGTTGCGGCCCCACCACTCTGACGGACCGACCCTGCGCGAATCGACAGCACGGGCCCGGCTTTCTCGACTGGAGTTGCCGGACCCACCAAGATGGGGGCCATGGCCACCCACGAGAGAGCCGGACAGCCCGCCCGCACCGAGGACCTGGTGGACGTCGCCCACCTCGTCACGGCCTACTTCGACCACGAGCCCGACCCCGACGACGTCACCCAGCAGGTGGCCTTCGGCACCAGCGGGCACCGCGGCACGTCGCTCAACACCTCCTTCAACGAGATCCACATCGCGGCCACGACGCAGGCGATCTGCGACTACCGCAAGGAGCAGGGCTACGACGGGCCGCTGTTCATCGGCCGCGACACCCACGCGCTCTCCGAGCCCGCGTGGGCGACCGCGCTGGAGGTGCTGGTCGCCAACGACGTGACCGTGCTGGTCGACGACCGCGACGGCTTCACCCCGACCCCCGCGGTGAGCCACGCGATCCTGCGCGCCAACCAGGGGCGTACGACCGGTGCCGGGCTCGCGGACGGCATCGTGGTCACCCCGTCCCACAACCCGCCCCAGGACGGCGGGTTCAAGTACAACCCGCCCCACGGCGGCCCGGCCGACTCCGACGCCACCTCCGTCATCGCGGCGCGGGCCAACGAGCTGATCCGCGGCAACATCGCCGGCGTACGGCGCGTCGCCTTCGCGAAGGCGCGCGCGGCCGTCGGGGCGTACGACTTCCTCGGCACCTACGTCGACGACCTGCCGACCGTTCTCGACCTCGACGCGATCCGCGACGCCGGCGTGCGGATCGGCGCCGACCCGCTGGGCGGCGCGAGCGTGGCCTACTGGGGAGAGATCGCCGACCGGCACCGTCTCGACCTGTCGGTGGTCAACCCGCTGGTCGACCCCACGTGGCGCTTCATGACGCTGGACTGGGACGGCAAGATCCGCATGGACTGCTCCTCGCCCCACGCGATGGCCTCGCTGGTCGGCCGCAAGGACGAGTACGCGATCGCCACCGGCAACGACGCCGACGCCGACCGGCACGGCATCGTGACGCCCGACGCCGGCCTGATGAACCCCAACCACTTCCTCGCGGTCGCGATCGCGCACCTCTTCGGTGGCGCCCGCCCCGACTGGCCGGAGACGACGCGCATCGGCAAGACCCTCGTGTCGAGCTCGATGATCGACCGCGTCGCCGCCTCGATCGGCAAGCCGCTCGTCGAGGTGCCGGTCGGCTTCAAGTGGTTCGTGCCCGGCCTGATGGACGGCTCTTTCGGCTTCGGCGGCGAGGAGTCCGCGGGCGCCTCCTTCCTGCGACGCGACGGCTCGACCTGGACCACCGACAAGGACGGGCTCCTGCTGGCGCTGCTGGCCAGCGAGATCCTCGGGGCGACGGGCAAGACCCCCAGCGAGCACTACGCCGCGCTGGTGGCCGAGCACGGCGACCCGGCGTACGCCCGCATCGACGCCCCCGCGTCGCGCGAGGAGAAGGCCAAGCTCGGCGCGCTGTCGCCCGACGACGTGGCGGCGACGACGCTGGCGGGGGAGGAGATCACCGGCAAGCTCACCCAGGCGCCCGGCAACGGCGCGAAGATCGGCGGGCTCAAGGTCACCACGGAGTCGGCGTGGTTCGCTGCGCGCCCCAGCGGCACCGAGGACGTCTACAAGATCTACGCGGAGTCGTTCCGCGGGCCCGAGCACCTCGCCCAGGTGCAGGAGGAGGCGCGCGAGGTCGTCAGTACAGCCTTGCGGTGAGGAAGTGCTGCTCGCCGCGTGTCCCCGCGGCCGGCCGGCCGCTGGTGTGGGCCGGTCAGAAGGCGCCTGCGCCGACCGGTCCTGCCTCGATGGGGTCGCGACGTCGCCGGCCGTGTGCCCACGCGTCCTCCCCGGCGGTGTCGTCGTGGTCGATGTCGGACCGTGAGAAGCTCACCGCCACGATGGAGTCGAGACGGACGAGCACCTGCTGGGCGTTGCCGTCGTCGAGGATGACGCCGAGGCCGTCGGCCCCGACGATGCGGCCGTCGAGCCACGTGCCCTGCACGAGGAGTCGCACCGGCGCGCCGGCGTCCTGCGCGTGCCGCAGCAGCGTGCCGACGGTGAACAACGTGCTGGTCTTGCTGGACACGGCTTCCCCCTTGGTCGAGGGACAACGCTAGGTCGTCCACGGCGCCCGCGCACGCAAAACGCTCCAGGAAGGTCCTGAAGGCATACACCGGACGTCGTCAGACAGCCGGCGTGGCCCGGTCGACGACCTCGCGCAGGGAGCCGCTCGTCAGCATGCCGAACGTGCCGCCGTACGACGCCCCGAACCGGCTGTCGCAGAAGGCGTCGGCGACCTCGGCGGGCGCGTGCCGCACCAGCAGCGCGCCCTGGAGGCAGGCAGCCATCCGACCTGCCAGCCGACGCGCGCCTGCCTCGAGCGCGGCACCCTCGCCGAGCAGCGCCAGGGTGTCGTCCACCGCACGGTCGAGGCGGCTGTCACCGCCGCGCGCGGCGCCGACCTCGGTGATCCACGCCTCCAGCACCTCGGGCTCGCGGCCGAGGGCCCGCAGCACGTCGAGCGCGTTGACGTTGCCCGAGCCCTCCCAGATGGAGTTGAGCGGCGACTCGCGGAACATCAGCGGCAACCCGGAGTCCTCGACGTAGCCGTTGCCGCCGAGGCACTCCAGCGCCTCCGCGACCATCGCGGGCGTGCGCTTGCAGACCCAGAACTTCGCGAGCGGCAGGGCGATCCGCCGCAACGCCACCTCGTGCGGGTCGCCCGGGCGGTCGACAGCCGCGGCCAGGCGCATCGCCAGGGCCGTCGCGGCCTCCGACTCCACGGCGAGGTCGGCCACCACGTTCTGCATGAGGGGCTTGTCGACCAGCAGGCCGCCGAAGGCCGAGCGGTGCGCGACGTGCCACGACGCCTCGGCGAGCGCGTGCCGCATCAGCGCCGCGGACCCGAGCACGCAGTCCAGCCTCGTCGCGGCGACCATCTCGATGATGGTCCGCACGCCGCGACCCTCCTCGCCGAGCCGCTGGCCGAGCGTGCCGTTGAGCTCGAGCTCGGACGAGGCGTTGGACCGGTTGCCGAGCTTGTCCTTGAGCCGGACCACGTCGAGCCGGTTGCGGGTGCCGTCCTCCAGCACGCGCGGCACGACGAAGCACGTCACCCCGCCCTCGGTCTGGGCCAGCACCAGGAACACGTCGTTCATCGGGGCCGAGGTGAACCACTTGTGCCCGTGCAGCGCGTACCAGCCGTCGTCGTCGGTCCTCACCGCGCGGGTCTGGTTGGCCCGCACGTCCGACCCGCCCTGCTTCTCGGTCATGCCCATGCCGGCCAGGGCCCCGGTCTTCGCAGACCTCGCCCGGACGCCCGGGTCGTAGGACCGCGCGGCCAGCAGCGGCGTCCACTCCTCGGCGATCGCCTTGTCGGCCCGCAGTGCGGGCACCGCGGCGTACGTCATCGAGATCGGGCAGCCGTGGCCGGGCTCGGTCTGCGACCAGGCGAAGAACCCGGCCGCGCGCCGCAGGTGGGCGTCCGGGTCTCCCGCCTCCTGGCGCTCCCAGGGCGCCGCCTGGAGGCCGTGCCCGACGGCGCGCTCCATGAGCCAGTGCCAGGAGGGGTGGAACTCGACCTCGTCGACGCGGTTGCCCCAGCGGTCGTACGTCGTCAGCTCCGGGTGGTGGCGGTTGGCGAGCATGCCGTGCTCACGCGCCTCGGCGCTACCAGCCTCGGCCCCCAGTGCAGTGAGGTCGGCGACGAGGTCGGCGGAGCCGTGGCGGGAGAGGGCGTCGGTGAGCGCGACGTCGGAGGTGACGACGTTGTGGCCCACCAGGGCGGGCGCCTGGTTGGTGGCGGTGCGGGCGTCGGGGCTGGCATCGGGGGAGGCCTCGGTCATGGCCCCACCGTAGGGCTCGGGCCGGTCGGGGGTGACGCCGACCACGAAGCCGGCAGAACCGCCGTACGGGTCCGGTGCTTCGGGGCGTGTGCTCGATAGCGTGCTCCCCATGGTCGAGGCGCGCGAGGACATCCCTGCCCCGCGCCCGACCGACACCGCCGTACGCCGGGTGCGCGAGCACCTCTGGCGGATCATCGTCACGACCGTCGGCTCCTGCCTGCGCCACCGGGTGACCGGGCTGGCCGCCGAGGCGGCGTTCTTCGCGGTGCTGTCGGTGCCGCCGCTGGTCTTCGCGCTCGCGGGCGCCGTCGGCTTCGTCAGTGAGCGGTTCACCGCGACCCAGGTGGAGGACGTGCGCAACGCCGTCCTCGAGGTCTCGCGCCAGGCGCTGACCGAGCGGGCCGTCAACAGCATCATCCGGCCGACCATCGACACCGTGCTCGACGGCGGTCGCTACGACGTCATCTCCATCGGCTTCATCCTCGCCCTGTGGTCGGGCTCGCGGGCGCTCAACGTGTTCGTCGACACCATCACGATCATGCACGGCCTCGGTGGGCACCGCGGGATCGTCGCGACCCGGGCGTTGTCCTTCGTGCTCTACGTCCTCGCGATGGTCACCGGCGCCGTGAGCATCCCGCTGGTGGTCGCGGGCCCGACCCTCGTCGACCGGGTGGTCCCCGAACGCCTCGACTTCGTCAACGGCCTCTACTGGCCGGTCGTCCTGGTGCTCTGCATCTGCTTCCTCGCCACGCTCTACCACGTGTCGGTCCCCGTACGGACCAACTGGAGCTTCAACCTGCCCGGCGCGGTGTTCGCGCTGTTCTGCTGGATCGCGGGGTCGTACACGCTGCGGTGGGTGCTGACCGTCACCGCCGCGGAGTCACGCTCGATCTACGGGCCGCTGGCCGCACCGATCGCCGTCCTGCTGTGGCTCTACCTGCTCGCCCTCGCCGTGCTGATCGGCGCCGCCGTCAACGCCGCCTTCGACTCCGTCTTCCCGCAGAAGAGCACGACGCGCGCGCGGCTCGAGACGGTGCAGCGCCTGCGCGAGCGGATCGGCGTGCGAGACTCCTGACCGTGTCGACGTCGAGCCACCAGCCCAGCGTGGGCCGGGTGTCGCTGCCCGAGCAGATCAGGTCGCCCTGGTGGGAGCTGGGACGTCGCGTCCTGATGGCCCTGTCGATCCTGGTGGGCACCGTGCTGCTCGTCTACTTCGACCGCGAGGGCTACCGCGACGGCAACGACCCGACCAACACGATCAGCCTGCTCGACGCGTTCTACTACACGACCGTCACGCTCAGCACGACCGGCTACGGCGACATCGCCCCGGTGTCGCCGCAGGCGCGCCTGGTCAACGCCCTGGTCATCACGCCGGCCCGCATCGCCTTCCTGGTCCTGCTGATCGGCACCACCCTGGAGGTCCTCGCCTCCCAGGGACGCGAGATGTTCCGGGTCGCCCGGTGGAGGAAGAAGATGGACCAGCACGTCGTCGTCGTCGGCTACGGCACCAAGGGCCGCAGCGCGATCGAGACCCTCCTCAACAACGGCTACGTCCGTGACTCGATCGTCGTCGTGGACCCGAGCCCGGTGGCGGTCGCCGACGGCAACCGCGACCAGCTGGTGGTCATCTCGGGTGACGCCACCCGGCGCGGGGTGCTGCGCCAGGCCGGCGTGGACAAGGCGACCCACGTGATCATCACCACCGACCGCGACGACTCCAACGTGCTGGTCACCCTCACCGTGCGCCAGCTCAACCCCGACGCGTGGATCGTGGCGGCGGTCCGCGAGCACGAGAACGTCCCCCTCATGCGCCAGTCCGGCGCCAACTCCGTCATCACCTCCTCCGACGCGGTCGGTCGCCTGCTCGGGCTCTCCTCGATGTCACCCGAGCTGGGCTCGGTGATGGAGGACCTGATGACCTACGGCGAGGGCCTCGAGGTCGCCGAGCGAGACCTGCTGGTCGCCGAGGTCGGCAAGCAGCCGCAGTCGCTGCCCGACCAGGTGATCGCCGTCGTGCGCGACGAGAAGGTCTACCGCTACTTCGACCCGGTGGTGTCGCTCCTCGCGCGCGGCGACCGCCTCATCGTCATCCGCCCCGCCAAGGAGCTGCCGTGGGCTCCCCGGCCCGGCACCCACGGCGAGGACCTCGCCGAGGACGACGACTGAGGGGCCTGGTCCCGTGATCGCCTCGCACGCGCACCGCTTCGTCTTCGTCAAGACCCGCAAGACCGCCGGCACCAGCCTCGAGATCGCGCTCTCGCGCCACTGCGGCCCCGACGACATCGTCACCCGCATCAGCCCCGAGGACGAGGAGCTCCGCGCCGCGGCCGGGGGAGTGGGGCCCCAGAACGACGACACCGACCCCGGCTCGTACGCCCACATGGGCGCGCGCCGCGTCATCGAGGTGATCGGCCGGGAGACGTGGGACGACTACTTCACCTTCGCCGTCGAGCGGAACCCGTACGACGTGGTCGCCTCGTCCTACCGCTACAGCGCCCGCAAGCCGTCCTTCACCAAGACGTTCGCCGAGTTCGTCCGCACGCCCAAGCGGATGGAGCGGCTCGCCCTCAACGAGCGCCTCTACCGCCTCGACGGCCGGGTGGTGGTCGACCGGGTCTACCGCTACGAGGAGCTCCCCGAGGCCGTCGCGGACCTCTCCGCACGTCTCGGCCTCGAGCTCGACCTCCCCCACGCCAAGCAGGGGAGTGGTCCCCACTACCGCGAGCTCTACGGTCCGGGCGACGCCGAGATCGTGGCCCAGCGGTTCGAGCGCACCATCCGCGAGTTCGGCTACGAGTTCTGAGGGCAGGCGGCCAGGACCGCTCGCCACGCGTCCGGGGGGACGGCACGGTGGGCCTCGTGGTCCAGCCCCCGCCACACGGTGCCGCCGCACTCGAGGTCCAGCCGGCCCTCGGGGCACACGTCGGGATCGACCGCCACTCCGAGCCCCACGACCGTGCCGAGGGCCCGGTGCCCGCCGAAGATCCCGGGGCGGTCCGAACGATCGTCCAGGACCGTCTGCTCCACCAGCAGGGGTACGCCGCCGGGTCCGTGCGCGGACCACACCTGCTCGAGGTGGCCGCCGCGCTCGCCGTGCCGCCCCATCACGAGCGTCTCGCGCACCAGCAGGCGAGCCCCGGGCCCCATGTCGACGACCGTGCTGCGGCGCACCCGGGCGCCGGAGGCCACCACGAACGGCTCGCCCGCCCACACCACCGTCGCGTCCCGCGCCAGGCCCAGCCGTACGTCCCACGAGGCCTCTCCGCCGCGCATGTCGAAGGCCACGGTGCCGGCCGGCTCGATCAGCTCGAGCCGGATCCCGTGGCCGACCTCGATGTCGACGCGCACGGCGTCGCCCGCGAGCAGCAGCGCTCCGTCGGGCACGAGCGCGACGCGTGCGTGGCGCGCCCCGCTGTCGAGCACCATGGGCCGCAGGCAGGGGGCTCCCGGGTCGCCCGGGGTGCTGGTGCGGACGTGGACGCGTCCGTCGGTCGGCGTGAGGGCGAGCGTGGTGCCGCGAACGGTCTCGCGGTCAGGCCGCAGGATGGTCATGGTGGTGCGCCGCCATCGGTCCGGGGTCCGTGGGCACGAGCTCGCCGGCGCGGTGCCGGGCGACCTCGGCGGTCACCCACGCGGTCAGGGCGTCGACGGACGCACGGTCGGTGCGGGAGAGCGCGATGACCGAGCGACCGTTCCGGGCGGCCTCCGCGTCCGCGACCATGCGGTCCCGGTCGACCCCGACGTGGGGCGCGAGGTCGGTCTTGTTGACCACCAGCAGGTCGGCGCGCTCGATGCCCGGCCCGCCCTTGCGGGCCACGTCGCCCCCGCCGGCGATGTCGAGCACGAAGACCTGGGTGTCGACCAGCGCCGGCGAGAACGTCGCGGTGAGGTTGTCGCCGCCGGACTCGATCAGGACGAGGTCGGGGGCGAACTCCTCCTCGAGCTCCTCGACGGTGAGCAGGTTGGCGGTGATGTCGTCGCGGATGGCGGTGTGCGGGCACGCGCCCGTCTCCACCGCGCGGATCCGCTCGGGCGTGAGCACCCCGGACGCCCGGAGGAAGCGGGCGTCCTCGTCGGTGTAGATGTCGTTGGTGACGACGGCGAGCGACAGGCGTCCGGCGAGCTCCCGGCAGAGCAGCGCGATGAGGGAGCTCTTGCCGGTGCCGACGGGGCCGCAGACGCCGAGTCGGAGGCCACGGGTGGAGGACTGGGTGGGGGACGGGTCAGGCACTGAACAACCTCCTGGTGCTGCGGGCGTGGGCCTGCGCCCACACCTCGGTCTGGGGTGCTGCGGTCGCGGGGATGTCGCGGGGATCGGTCAGCCCGGCCACGTCCCTGGCGGCCGCGGCCACCTCGGGAAGGGCGTCGTGCACCCACCCGGTGGCCTCGGCCGGGTCCAGGGGGAGCAGCTTGAGCGACGCCGAGGCGACGGTCTGCACGTCGTCGTAACCGACGAGCCGGGCCAGCGACGTCGCGTCGAGGCCCGCTGCGGCGGCGGCCCCGGCCAGCGCCACGGGGCGCGGGCACCCGTCCAACCGGTCCACGCGGCGTACGCCTCCGTCGTCCGCCCACAGCCGCGTGGTGAGGCGGTTCATGGCGCGGCCCTGCGCGCGTGAGGTGCGCCGCAGCGCGTGGCTCGGCGTGCGCGCTGCCCACGCCGCGACGACAGGCTCGAGCGGCAGCTCGTGGGTCAGCCGGTGGAGGGCGACCACCGCCGTGCCGGCCTCCACCCGCACGGTGGTCGCCAGGCGGGCCGACATGTAGGCCGCCACCTCGACGCTGCCCAACCCGTGCTGGACGGCGGCCTCGAGCCCGGCCGACTGCGTGTGTCCCGCCACAGGCAGGCGCGCGTCGGCGAGGAGCATCAGCAGCAGGTCGGTCGGCACGTGGTCCACGGCAGGTCAGAACATCGTGTAGAGCTGGGCGAGCGGGAGCCACGTCGCCGGGGCGGGCACCACGCGTTCGCCGTCGATGTCGATGGCGAACGTCTCCGGGTCGACGACGATCACCGGGAGCGCGTCATTGTTCACCATCTGCGCCTTGCCGATGTCGCGGGTGGGTCGCACCGCCGCGAGCCGACGCCGAAGGCCCAGGTCGGCCGCCAGCCCGGCCTCGAGAGCTGCCTGGGCGACGAAGGTGACGGAGTGGTCGGCACCGTCGTCCTCGACCAGGGTCGGCCGCATGAGGACCGGCTGGGGCGTGGGGATCGAGGCGTTCGCGTCCCCGAGCGCGGCGTACACGAGGGCGCCACCCTTGAGCACGATCGAGGGGCGTACGCCGAAGAAGCGCGGGTCCCAGAGGACGAGGTCGGCGAGCTTGCCGGCCTCGATGGAGCCGACCTCGTGGTCGATGCCGTGGGCGATCGCCGGGTTGATCGTGTACTTCGCCACGTAGCGGCGCGCGCGCTCGTTGTCGGCCGGCCCGGCGCCGAGCGCCCCGAACCGGGCCTTCATCGTGTGCGCCACCTGCCACGTGCGCGTGACGACCTCGCCGATGCGGCCCATGGCCTGGGCGTCGGAGGAGGTGATCGACATGGCGCCGATGTCGTGCAGCACGTCCTCGGCGGCGATCGTCGTCGCCCGGATCCTGGACTCGGCGAACGCGAGGTCCTCCGGGACGCGCGGGCTGAGGTGGTGGCAGACCATGAGCATGTCGAGGTGCTCGGCGACGGTGTTGACGGTGTGCGGCAGCGTCGGGTTGGTCGACCCCGGGATGACGTACGGCTCGCCTGCCACCCGGACGATGTCGGGCGCGTGACCGCCGCCGGCACCCTCGGCGTGGAAGGCGTGGATGGAGCGGCCCCCGATCGCCCGCAGCGTCGACTCGAGGTAGCCCGCCTCGTTGAGGCTGTCGGAGTGCAGCGCGACCTGGAGGCCGTGCTCGTCGGCCGCGCGGAGCGCCGCGTCGATGGCGGCGGGCGTCGAGCCCCAGTCCTCGTGGACCTTGTAGGCGGCAGCGCCCGCCAGGGCCTGCTCGGCAAGCGCCGCGGCGGAGACGGTGTTGCCCTTGCCCATCAGCAGCACGTTGACCGGGAGGGGGTCCAGCGCACGGTGCACGGCGCGCAGGTGCCAGGCACCGGGGGTCACGGTGGTGGCCTTCGAGCCCTCGGAGGGGCCCGTGCCGCCACCGCCCAGGGTGGTGATCCCCGTGGCGAGGGCCTCGTGGACCTGCGAGCGGGAGAGGAAGTGCACGTGCACGTCGATGCCTCCGGCCGTGAGGATCTTGCCCTCGCCCGAGATGACGTCCGTGGACGGCCCGATGACGAGGTCCGGGTGCACCCCGTCGGCGATGTCGGGGTTCCCGCTCCGCCCCAGGGCGACGATGCGCCCGTCGCGGAGCCCGACGTCGGCCTTGACGACGCCCCAGTGGTCCAGGACCAGGGCGCTGGTGATGACCGTGTCCAGGGCTCCGTCCGCACGCGTCGTGGTGGACTGGTGCATCGACTCGCGGATCGACTTCCCACCGCCGAACACCGCCTCCTCGCCGCCGAAGGTGAGGTCGCGCTCGACCTCGATCCACAGGTCGGTGTCGGCCAGGCGCACCTGGTCACCGGTGGTGGGTCCGTAGAGCGCGGCGTAGGCGCTGCGGCTGATCTCAACCACCCGTGGCCCCCGGGTTCGGGCGCACCTGGATCCCCGGCACGTGGCGACGGCCGCGAAGCGTCACCGCGCGGACCGACTGCGACGCGCCGGGCTCGAATCGCCTGCTGGTGCCCGACGGGATGTCCAGGCGGTGGCCCGCGGCAGCTCCCCGGTCGAAGGACAACGCGGCGTTCACGTCGGGGAGGTGGATGTGCGACCCGATCTGGACGGGACGGTCCCCGGTGTTGACGATGACCAGGTCGATGCGTTCGTCGGGTCCGCGATCCGCGTTGAGCACGACGGTCCCGTCCATGGTCCGGATCTCGCCGGGTCCGCTGGGCAGGTCGGCCACGGTCTCCTCCTGTCTCGGGGTCGGTGGTGCGTCAGGCGATGGGGTGGTGGAGCGTGACGAGCTTGCGACCGTCCGGAAAGGTGGCCTCCACCTGCACGTCGGTCAGCATGGACGCCACCTCGGGCATCACCTGGTCACGGCTGAGCACGTGGCGTCCGGTCTCCATGAGGTCGGCCACGCTCGCCCCCTCGCGCGCCCGTTCGATGACCCAGGTGCTCAGCAGCGCCACGGTCTCCGGGTGGTTGAGCCGCACACCTCTGGCGAGGCGGTCGCGCGCGACCATGCCGGCGACGGCGAGCAGGAGCTTCTCGCTGTCGGCCGGTGTCAGGTGCATGGTGACGGTGAACCTAAGGCGCCTGCGTTTCGAGGCAGCACCGATCCACGTTAATTCGGTGTTACGGCGACCGGAGGACCGTCAACGAACCTGTCCGCTGAGCGCGGGCACGCCGTCCGTCCAGTAGTTCTCCGCCCAGACGTCGCCCGAGTCGTCGGGGAACTCTCCCGCGTCGGTGCCCTGGCCGCGATCGAAGAGGTTGCCGATCATCTTGATGTTCACGCAGACGTCAACCAGGTGGCAGTCGATGAACCGGGTGGCGAACCAGCCGCCACCAGTCTCGGGATCGTAGGGGAAGTAGTTCCCCTCGATGGTCAGGTTCTGCGGCACACCGAACTCGCGGTAAAAGACGGCATTGGCGGAGCATCCGCTGGTCTCGCGGGTGGTGCCGGACGACTTGCAGTGGACCGTGTTGCCGCGCAGCGTGCTGTTCTTCAGCATCCGCAGCCCGGACTGGTGGGTCGAGGTGCCGTCCGTGGCGATGTAGTTGCCCACCAGCTCGACCTTGTTGTGGGCCCACAGCCCGCTGTGGGAGCCGATGATGACGGAGTCGGTCACCTTGTAGTGGGCGTATCCGAGGGCTCGGTTGTTGCTGGGCGTCGTGCCACTGGTGATGCGCGAGGACTCGACGGTGAAGACGCGCGGGTGGTCGTCGTCCTCGGACGCCGGGGACGTGGCGCCGAAGGTGGTGTAGATGCCCCCTCTGACGACCGAGTTGCGGATCACGACACCTTCCGCGTCGATGACGAGGGCGGTTTCCGGGCAGTTGACGATCCGGTTCTCGATCACGAGACCGTCGGTCGTGACGGTGCAGCTGCCGGTGTAGGCCGCTGTCGGCTCGGTGGTGGGGCCGACGGAGTCGGGAGTCGGGAAGTCCGCCGCGGCAGGTGGCACGTCAGGGCCGGAGGTCGGGGTCTCCGTGGGGGTCGCGGTCGGCGTCTCGGTCGGTGTCGAGGTGGGGGTCTCGGTGGGGGTCGCGGTCGGCGTCTCGGTCGGTGTCGAGGTGGGGGTCTCGGTGGGGGTCGCGGTCGGCGTCGAGGTGGGGGTCTCGGTCGGCGTCCCGGTCGGCGTCCCGGTCGGCGTCTCGGTCGGGGTCTGGAGCTCTGCCACCGCCTTCTCGAGGGTCGTCACCCGGGCCTCGAGCGCGTTGAACTCCTCCACGGTCGGCCCGCTGTCCCCGCTCGACGGCTCGGACGACGCGGGCAGCATGAGCATCAGGCCGAGGAGCACGGCGAGGACCAGCCCCACGGGGGCGTACCGGCGCATCAGCGCTCCGCCCCGGTGTCGTGCGTGCTGCCGAACGGCGCGTCCGGCCGGTGGTGGTTCCGTGCAACCTGCTGTGCCATGGTCATGGCCCTTCCCGGGGGGTGTGAGAGTCCGATGCGGCCGGCGACCCTCGTAGCGGCCCCGCGAAGCGCGGTCTGCTCGAGTCGTCTCGGCGGGCATCCCCACCGTAGGCACGACGCGTCGCACCAGCGCGTCTCACCAATGGGGTAAAGAACCGCTACGGGGGCGTGGCCGGGGTCCGGGCGCGTGGCCAGCTGAGGGACGTCCATGCCGCGACCAGGAATCCGGTCAGGAGCAGGAGGACCTTGCCTTCCTCGAACGGGCGGACCAGGGGCCGCCGTACATGGTGACAGACTCCTCGGTCAGCGGGTGGCGCGTAGGTAGGACAGCACCGCGAGCACCCTCCGGTGACGCTCGTCCGAGTCGGTGATCTCCAGCTTGTGCATCAGGTTGCCGACGTGGGCCTCGACAGTGCGCGCGCTGAGGAACAGCCGGCCGGCGATCCCGCTGTTCGTGAGTCCCTCCGCCATCAGCCGGAGCACGTCCAGCTCTCGGGAGGACAGCGGCGCGAGCGGGCCCGCGTGCTGGGCCGCGATCAGGGCCGACACCACCTTGGGGTCCAGCGCCGACCCGCCGCCGGCCACGCGCTCGGCGGCGTCGAGGAACTCGTCGACCTCGAAGACCCGGTCCTTGAGCAGGTAGCCGAAGCCCGGCTTGGCCACGAGGTCGACCACACTCGTCGTGTCGATGTGCTGGGAGAGCAGCAGGACGCCCAGCTCGGGAAGCTCCGACTTCAGGCTGCGCGCCGCGGTGGCGCCCTCGTCGGTGAAGGTCGGCGGCATCCGCAGGTCGAGGACGACGAGGTCCGGAGCGGTGGCCGCCACCAGCTGGCCGAGCGTGCTCGCGTCGCCGCGGGAGCCCACGACGTCGTGTCCCTTGTCGGTGAAGAGCCGCACCAGCCCGTCTCGGAGCAGCGCCTGGTCCTCGACCACGATCACGCGCACGGCAGCCTCGCGATCAGTCGAGTCCCGTTGCCCGGGGCCGAGTCGACAGTGAGGCTCCCGCCGTGCGCACGGGCGCGGTCGATCAGGCCGAGGAGGCCGCTGCCCCGGCGTACGTCGGCGCCACCGGCGCCGTCGTCGGAGACGGTCAGCACGAGCTGCCCGGCACTCCGGACGAATCCGAGGACCACGCGGTGCGCAGCTGCGTGCTTGACCGCGTTGGTGAGCCCCTCGCAGGCGATGAAGTAGGCCGCCGCCTCGATCTCCCCAGCGAACCGGTCCGTCGGGACCACCAGCTCCACCGGGACGGGCGATCGGGCGGCGAGCTCGCGCAGTGCTGGGCCGAGGCCGTGGTCCAGGGAGGCAGGTCGCAGCCCGACGGCCAGCTCACGCAGCTCGTCGATGGCGTTGCCCAGCTCGGCGACGGCACCGTCGAGGGTGCGGTCGACCTCGGGAGGCGCCGTGCCGTTGAGCGCGTGCTGGGCGTGCCGGAGGTCGAGCCCGATCGAGACCAGCCGTTGCTGGGCGCCGTCGTGCAGGTCCCGGGCCAGGCGGCGTCGCTCCTCGTCGGCGACCGCGACGATCCGTGCCCGGGAGCTCTCCAGCTCCTCCAGCCGGCGGCGCAGCTCCATCTGCAGCGCGGCGATCTCGAGTGCCAGCCGGCCGGCGTCGAGGACGTCGGCCACCAGGCGGTCGTCGGTCTCCCGATGTTGGACGAGCGTGACGACGTGGTGCCCGGTGTCGACCGAGGTGACGTGCCGGCCGGGTGCTGGTGTCAGGTGGCGGGGCCGGCCGTGGACGTCGTACGTCACGCCCTCCGAGCGGAAGCCCAGCGCCAGGCCACCGTCGCCGACCGCGGTGCGCAGTGAGTCCTCGATGCCATCGGCGTCGGCCTCGCCACGCCGAAGCCGGTCGACGAACTGCGTCATCACCCGGGACGACTCGTAGCGCGCCCGGCGGAACCGCCGGTCCACCCGATCCTGGATCCACGTACGCACCGGCCAGAACGCCGCCGCCACGACGAGCGCCGCGGCCGCCGCGGCAACGGGCGAGGCCACGAACGCGCCCACAGCCAGCACGAACCCGGCGTACGACGCCCCCAGCACCCCGGTGAGCGCTCCGTACGCGACCGTGCGGCTGATCACGAGGTCGATGTCGTAGAGGCGATGCCGGACGATCGCCACGCAGACGGCGATCGGCAGGAGTGTCAGGGCCAGAGCGGGGGCGTAGCGAACCGGGGTCCACACGCTCCAGAGCGCGGCGGTTGCCGGAAGCGAGACCGCCAGCACCGCAGCCGCGAGCAGCACCCACTTCAGCTGTTGCCGCTCGACTCCGTGGGAGCGACGAAAGCGCGCCACCAGCGCCAGTGCGGAAGCCACCAGGGCGACGCAGACCAGGGTCGTACCCACGGCGAACACCGGCTCGATCCAGGACGCGTCCACGGCCAGGGGGTTGACCCCCGTGCTGAGGTCGTCTCCCAGACGAGGGTTGAGGATCCAGCCCGGGACCAGCAGGACCGCCCCCACGACCCATGCGGCGACCGCCCACCACCAGCGAGGGGAGAGGAACCGGCCGTCCGGGAACACCAGGAAGAGCAGGCTGATCACGAGGCCGCCGGCCATCCAGGAGGAGAGGCTCACCACCTCGGCCTGGTTTGCGCCCGGCCAGCCCTCGGCGTACCCGCGCCGACCGTAGGCGAGGGCAGCGTCGAAGGGTGCCTGGCTCGCCGCGGGCAGGGCGGCGAGCAGCCAGCCGACCGGGTGTCGGGGGTAGTGCCAGACGATGATCGCTGCCGCGGCGACCTGGACCACGGCGGTCACGGCGTAGAGGACGGGCAGGCCGAGCGACGTCGTACCGATGGCGAGCCCGACCGCCGTGGCCTCCGCCGCGACCGTCACGGCGACGACCACGGCGATGAGGTGGCGAGCGGCCGTGTGGGACACCAGTCGATGGTCCCACCGCGCGGCCGGTGGCGGGTACGTAGTCCTCACCCGAGGCAACTACGTGGTGGCACGGAGTCAGGTGGCGGGCACACCCCGATGTGCCACCGCCCGTCGACTCCTAGCGTCGTGATCCCACCCGTCAGGAGGTCCACGATGCAGGCCACACTGCGCACGCCCGTCGTCGTCGGCTTCCCCGCCGGCGTCCTCGGCCACGGCCTGACCCGGATCGGCAGCCGAGATGCATGACATCCGGCTGGACGCCCTCACCAAGTCCTTCGGCGACGTGCTTGCGGTCGACGACGTCAGCGCGGTCGCGCAACCGGGTCAGGTGACGGCACTGCTCGGACCCAACGGGGCCGGCAAGACGACCACCCTGCGGATGCTGCTCGGGCTTGTCGCGCCGAGCAGTGGGACAGCGACGTTGGGCGGCACGCGGTACGTCGACCTGTCGGACCCGGTACGTCAGGTCGGCGCGGT
Source organism: Nocardioides sp. BGA-UO-ETr-FS32 (assembly GCF_059567905.1). NCBI lineage: Bacteria > Bacillati > Actinomycetota > Actinomycetes > Propionibacteriales > Nocardioidaceae > Nocardioides > Nocardioides sp. BGA-UO-ETr-FS32. The sequence continues at coordinate 269,806 of NZ_JCAQOX010000016.1, forward strand.
CCTCGAGGCCTCCGGCTACCACCCAGGGCGTACTGCGCTCGACCACCTACGCATCCTCGCCACCGCGTCCGGGCTGGCCCTCGACGCTCCTGGACGTGTCCTGGCCGAGACCGGGCTGGTAGCCGACGCAGGGCGGCGGGTCGGAGAGTTCTCCCTCGGGATGCGACAGCGGCTGGGGCTGGCCGCCGCGATGCTGGGCGATCCGGGCGTGCTCGTGCTGGACGAGCCGACCAACGGCCTCGACCCTCCGGGAGTCCGGTGGTTGCGCACGTGGGTGCGTCGGCTGGCCGACGAGGGCCGGACGGTGCTGTTGTCCAGCCATGCCCTGAGCGAGGTCGAGCTGACCGCCGACCACGTGCTGGTCATGGCCCGCGGCCGGCTGATCCGGTCGTGCAGCCTCGCCGCGCTGCGGGCCGAGGCAGGGGTCGGCTCCCGTGTCCGGACGCCGGACCCGGGCCGGCTCTGCGCCGTCCTCGACGCAGCCGGCCATGACTACCGCCGTACCGACGAAGGGCTCGTCGTGCACGTGGCACCCGAGCAGCTGGGGGAGCTCGCCGCGCAGTACGGGGTCGTGCTGCACGGCCTGGTGGGGACCGCGGACCTGGAGCAGGCCTTCTTCCGACTCATCCAGGAGCCCGACCCCTCAGAAGGACATCTGCCACGTGTCGACGGGGTGCCCGCATGAATGCGCTGCTCGATGCCGAGCTGCTCAAGCTCCGCAGCACGCGGACGACGGCGGCGTTGTTGCTCGCGGCGCTCCTGCTCGTGGCGCTGACGGTGGCGACGAGCGTGCCGGACGTGCTGGACGAGAACGCGCCGCTCTCGCTCGACGACCCAGGTCTCCTGGCGGCCGTCGTGGGGGTGGGTTTCGGTGTTCCTCAGGTGCTCATGGCACTGCTCGGCGCGCTCGCCGTCACCCAGGAGTTCCGCTACGGCACGGCCACGTCGACGTTCCTGGGCGAACCGCGGCGCACGCGCGTCCTCGTCGCGAAGTGGCTGTCACTGGGCATTGCCGGCCTCGTCATCACGACCGTGACGCTCGCCGTGTCGGTGACCCTCAGCGTCGGGCTGATCCGCTCCCAGGACGGTGACGTGACCGTGGCTGCGCAGTTCTGGCAGACGGTCGCGGCCGGCTTCGTCGTGATGGCGGCGTACGGCGCCATCGGCGTCGCGGTCGGTGCACTGGTCCCGAACCAGATCGCCGCTGTGGTCGGGGTGCTGGTCTGGATGCTCGCAGTCGAGCAGGTCGTCATCCCCGTGCTCCCAGCGGTGGGGCGCTGGATGCCCTGGGGGGCCGCCAGCTCGTTGCTGCAGCTCGGTCCGTCGTACGGGTTCCGCGACGGGCAGTTGCTGTCTGTTCCCATCGGTGGGCTCGTCCTCGCCGGTTACACGGCCGCACTGGTCGTCCTCGCGCTCGGAATCACACCCAAGCGGGACGTCCTGTGACGTCGCGCCCGATGAAAGGAATCACCCGATGTTCGTACGTCGCCTCTCCACCCTCAGTGTCGGCACGATTGCCGCGGTGGCGCTTGGTCTCGGACCGGCCAGCGCGCACATCTGCTACGTGAACCACATGACCCCGCAGGCCATGGCCGGGGCCAGCAGCTCCAGCGGCTTCGTGTCGTTCCACGACCTCGCGTTCCAGTTCACCCACCTGTGCGACGCCGGCATCCAGGTGCTTGCCGGGGCTGCGGGTGTCTCGGTCGAGACCCCGATCAACACGCGCGCCGTGATGGCGGACGGGGCGGAGCGCCAGGGCATCGACGCGCGCGGCATCAGCCACCTCGACTTCGAGGGGCTCGACGCAGCGTTCCCGGACGCGGTCGCTGCCTGCTCCTGATCGACCGGATCGATCGCACACGAATCGCACGACAACAGGAAAGAGGCCCCCGAAGGAGCCTCTGACCTGCGATCTTCTCGGTGGGCGATACTGGGTTTGAACCAGTGACCTCTTCCGTGTCAAGGAAGCGCGCTACCGCTGCGCCAATCGCCCGTGTTGAGTTGTGTCGTGCGAGGTGGGTACGGGATTTGAACCCGTGTAGACGGATTTGCAGTCCGTTGCCTCGCCTCTCGGCCAACCCACCGTGGAGGCCCACGTGTGCTGGGAGACCCCTCAGAGCGGACAACGAGACTCGAACTCGCGACCTCAACCTTGGCAAGGTTGCGCTCTACCAACTGAGCTATGTCCGCCTGCATTTCGTGGCCGTTTCACTGGCCCCGAGTGCGAGTGGAACAGTAGCCCATGGCCGACGCGGCACCAAAATCGGCCCCCCCGGCTCGCGTGTCCGACCGCCGGTCGGGCGGCGGGTCGGGTGCGGGTCGGGTGCGGGTCGGGTGCGGGTCGGCAGCCCTAGAGTGACGCCCATGCGCGCTTGGCTGAACGGCACTCTCCTGACCGACCCGACGCAGGGTGCGGTGGCTGTCACCGACCACGGCTTCACGGTGGGGGACGGAGTCTTCGAGGCGGTCAAGACCCTTCACGGCGAGCCGTTCGCGCTGACCCGTCACCTCGCCCGCCTCGAGCGCAGCGCCGCCGGTCTCGGACTCCCGGCGCCCGACCTCGCGGACGTACGCCGCGGCGTCGCCGCAGTCCTCGCCGACGGCGCGACCGGCGACCCGATCGGGCGCCTGCGCATCACCTGGACGGCCGGCCCGGCGCCGATGGGCTCGGGCCGCGGCGGGGGCCCGGCGACGCTGGTCGTGGCCTACAGCGCCATCGACGTCGCGGCGAGCGAGACGACGGTCGTGACCGTCCCGTGGAGCCGCAACGAGCACGGCGCCACCGCCGGCCTCAAGACCACGTCGTACGCCGAGAACGTCATCGCGCTGGCCCACGCGCAGGCGCATGGCGGGACCGAGGCGATCTTCGCCAACACCGCGGGCCACCTCTGCGAGGGCACCGGCTCCAACATCTTCTACGTCCTCGACGGCGAGCTGCGCACCCCGAGCCTGGCCGCCGGCTGCCTCGCCGGGATCACCCGCGAGCTGGTCGTCGAGTGGTGCGGCGCACGTGAGGTCGACGAGCCGCTGGCCGACGTGCGCGAGCGGGCGAGCGAGGCCTTCCTGGTGTCCACCACGAGGGACGTCCAGGCCATCGCCCGGTGGGACGACCGCGAGCTCCCCGCGCCCGGACCGGTCACGCAGAGGTGTGCGGAGACCTGGGCCGCCCGCGAGGCTGAGACCATGGATCCATGAGCAACACCAGCTCGGGCCTCGACCCCGCGATCGCCGCTCGCCTGCGCCACACCGCCGAGGGCCTCGTGCCCGTCGTCGTGCAGCAGCACGGCTCGGGCGAGGTGCTGATGCTGGCCTGGGTCGACGACGAGGCGCTCGCCCGCACCATCGACACCGGCCGAGCGACCTACTGGTCACGCTCGCGCCGCGAGTACTGGGTCAAGGGCGACACGTCCGGCCACGTGCAGTGGGTCAAGGAGGTCCGGCTCGACTGCGACGGCGACACGCTGCTCTTCGTCGTCGACCAGGTCGGTGCTGCCTGCCACACCGGCGACCACACCTGTTTCGACGCCGACCTGGTGCACCGGGTCGATGGCTGAGCCGGTCGAGCAGCCGCGACCGCCCCGCGGGACGTTCGGACCCGTCGTCGCGCTCGGCCTCGCCTCCGCCGCGCTGGGCGCGTACGCCGCGAGCAAGCCCTGGGTCACCGGGACGGGGGCGGAGTCGGCTGTCGGAGTGGCATCGACGGCCTTCGGCGAGATCGCGTCCTCGCCGCTGGGCACGGCCCTGGCCTTCGTGGTCCTGGCCTGCTGGGGCGTCCTGCTTGTCACGCGCGGTCGCTTCCGGCGCGGGATCGCCGGCCTGGCCGTGCTCGCCGCCCTCGGCTACGTCGCGACCGTCGCGTGGGCGCCGTTCAGCCTGCCGGACCACCTCGTCGAGCAGGTGCGCGTGCGCACCGGGGGAGTGCTCGACGAGACGTCGCTCACCGGCTGGTTCTGGCTCGCGGTGGTCGCCGCGCTCCTCGTGCTGACGAGCACCCTCCTCGCGCTGCGCCTCGTCCGCACGTGGCCGGAGATGGGCAGCCGGTACGACTCGCCCGCCGGTGCGCGCGAGGCGACGACGGAGCAGCCCACCGACAACATCGACATCTGGAAGGCGCTCGACGAGGGCCGCGACCCGACCGCCTGAGCCACCGCCCGACCCCACCGCCTAGACTTCGGCGCGGACCCGCCGACCCGACGAAGGAGCACCCACGATGGCTGCAGGCCACGGCAACACCCCCGCTGCTTGGACCGCGGTGTCGGTCGCGATGCTCGGCTTCGTGGTGGGCAGCGTCGCCCTGCTCCAGGTGCCGACGCAGATGACCCTGCTGTGGATCGGCATCATCGTCGCCGTGCTGGCGTTCCCGCTGTTCCTCGTGCTCTCCAAGCTCGGCTTCCACGCCTCCGACCACTGAGCCGTCCGGTCGGCCCTCACGCCGTCCGTCCACTGGCACCGGTCCCGCTGGGGCTGGAGTCGGGTGAGAGGCTGATCCCATGCCTGCGACCGGTTCCGTGCTCGACGACATCGTCGCCGGCGTACGCGAGGACCTCGCGCGCCGCGAGGCCGCGCTCCCGCTGGGCGAGCTGCTCGCCCACCTCGCCGACGCCCCCGCACCGCGCGACCCGATGCCGCACTTCCGGGCGCGTGGCTCGAGTGTCATCGCCGAGGTGAAGCGCCGCAGCCCCAGCAAGGGCGCCCTCGCCGACATCCCCGACCCGGCGGCCCTCGCCGCGGCCTACGCGCGGGGTGGCGCCGCGGCGATCTCGGTGCTCACCGAGGAGCGCCGCTTCGGCGGCAGCCTCGACGACCTGCGTGCCGTACGCGCCGCGGTCGAGACGCCGGTCCTGCGCAAGGACTTCATCGTCGAGACCTACCAGCTCGTCGAGGCCCGCGCCGCCGGTGCCGACCTCGCGCTGCTGATCGTCGCCGCCCTCGACGACGACACCCTGCGCCGCCTCCACGACGAGGCCGGCGAGCTCGGCCTGACCGTCCTCGTGGAGGTCCACGACGAGGCCGAGACCGAGCGCGCGCTCGCCCTCGACGCCGAGCTCATCGGCGTCAACAGCCGCAACCTCAAGACCCTCGAGGTGGACGCCGACGTCTTCGGCCGCCTCGCCCCCCAGATCCACGCCGACGTCGTCAAGGTCGCCGAGAGCGGCATCGGCGGGGTGGGCGACGTCGAGCGCTTCGTCCGCGAGGGAGCGGGAGTCGTGCTGGTCGGCGAGGCACTGGTGAAGGACGGCGACCCCGAGGCCGCCGTACGAGCAATGACAGGAGTGACTGCACCGTGAGCGTGAGCGTGCCCAGTGGTCCGATGAGGTACGAGGCCGACGAGCGCGGCTACTTCGGGGAGACGTGGGGCGGGCGCTTCATGCCCGAGGCCCTCGTCGCCGCGCTCGACGAGCTGACCGACGCGTGGCGGGAGGCGATGGCCGACGAGGCGTTCGTCGGCGACTTCGAGCGGGTGCTGCGCGACTACGCCGGCACCCCCAGCCGGCTCTACCACGCCGAGCGGCTCTCCGAGCTCGTCGGCGCCCGCGTGCTGCTCAAGCGCGAGGACCTCAACCACACCGGCGCCCACAAGATCCGCAACGTGCTCGGCCAGGCGCTGCTGACCAGGCGGATGGGCAAGACCCGCGTCATCGCCGAGACCGGCGCCGGGCAGCACGGCGTCGCGAGCGCCACCGCGGCCGCATGGTTCGACCTCGACTGCACCGTCTACATGGGCGCGGTCGACACGCGCCGCCAGGCGCTCAACGTCGCCCGCATGCAGCTCCTCGGGGCGAAGGTCGTGCCCGTCGAGTCCGGCAGCGCGACGCTGAAGGACGCGATCAACGAGGCGCTGCGCGACTGGGTCGCCAGCGTCGACCACACCGCCTACCTCTTCGGCACGGCCGCCGGCCCGCACCCGTTCCCGAGCATGGTGCGCGACTTCTGCCGTGGCATCGGCGACGAGGCCCGCGCCCAGTGCCTCGAGCAGTACGGCGTGCTGCCCGATGCCATCGCGGCGTGCGTCGGCGGTGGGTCCAATGCCATCGGCCTGTTCACCGCGTTCCTCGAGGACGAGAACGTCGAGATCCACGGCTTCGAGCCCGGTGGCGACGGCGTCGAGACCGGCCGGCACGCCGCGACCATCCACGCCGGTGAGGCGGGGGTGCTGCACGGCGCCCGCACCTACGTCCTCCAGGACGAGGACGGCCAGACGGTCGAGTCGCACTCGATCTCGGCCGGCCTCGACTACCCCGGCGTGGGGCCGCAGCACTCGTGGCTGTCCGCGGCCGGGCGGGCGACGTACACGCCTGTCACGGACGCCCAGGCGATGGAGGCCATGGCGCTGCTGAGCCGTACGGAAGGCATCATCCCGGCCATCGAGTCGGCCCACGCCGTCGCCGGCGCCCTCGACGTCGCCAAGCGGCTCGGGCAGGAGAAGGGTCCCGACGCGACGGTGCTCATCAATCTGAGCGGTCGCGGCGACAAGGACATGGGCACCGCCATCGAGTGGTTCGGGCTCGGCGACGCCGAGGAGGGCCCGGAGTCGGACCTCGAGCAGGCCTCGGCGGAGGTCGTGGAGTGACGTCGACGAGCACCGCGTTCGCGACGGCGCGCGAGGAGGGCCGGGCAGCGCTCGTCGGCTACCTCCCCGCCGGCTATCCCACCGTCGAGGGCTCGATCAGGGCGCTCCGGACGATGGTCGAGGCGGGCTGCGACGCCATCGAGATCGGCCTGCCCTACAGCGACCCGGTGATGGACGGGCCCACCATCCAGGCCGCCGCGCAGGCGGCGCTCGACGGCGGCGTACGCACCGCGGACGTCCTGCGGGTCGTCGAGGCCGTCGCGGAGACCGGTGTCCCGACCCTGGTGATGACCTACTGGAACCCGATCGAGCGCTACGGCGTGCGCCGGTGGGCCGCCGACCTGGCCGCCGCCGGGGGAGCGGGCATGATCACGCCCGACATCACCCCCGACCACGGCGGCGAGTGGATCGCCGCGGCCGACGAGCACGGCCTCGACAAGGTGTTCCTCGTCGCGCCGAGCTCCACCGACGAGCGGGTCGCGATGACCGCCAGGGAGAGCCGCGGCTTCGTCTACGCCGCCGCCGTCATGGGCGTCACGGGCGCCCGCGAGTCGAGCTCGGACCTCGCCGGGCCGCTGGTCGCGCGCGTGCGTGCGGGCGGCGACGTCCCCGTCGCGGTCGGCATCGGCGTCAGCACCGGGGACCAGGCCGCCGAGGTGGCTGCCTACGCCGACGGCGTGATCGTCGGCTCCGCGTTCGTCCGGTGCCTGCTCGACCACGAGGGTGACGAGGCCGCCGGGCTCGACGCGCTGCGCGCCCTCACCACCGACCTCGCCGCGGGCGTACGCCGTGCGCGGTCGTAGGGCGCTGGGTTCGCTCGCCCTGCTCGCACTGCTGACCGCCTGCGGCGGGGGTGCGACGGGCTCGAGCGGCGAGATGGAGCTGAGCGGCACCCCGCTGGACCCGCCCGCCCAGGTGGTCGCGACGCCGCTCGTCGACACCGCCGGCGACGCGTACAGCCTGGTCGACGACACCGACAAGGACCTCACGCTCGTCTTCTTCGGCTACACCAACTGCCCCGACATCTGCGGGCAGGTGATGGCCACGCTCGCCGGGACGCTCGCCCGGCTCGACGACAGCGAGAAGGAGCAGCTCGACGTGGTCTTCGTGACCACCGACCCGGCGCGGGACGACGTGGCGGTCGTGGACGAATACGTCAGTGCCTTCGACCCGAGCATCATCGGGCTGACCGGCGACCTCGACGACATCGTCGAGGTCGGCAAGAGCCTCTACGTCGGGGTCGACCAGGGCGAGAAGCTGCCGAGCGGCGGCTATGACGTCACCCACGGCACGCGGGTGATGGCCATCGACGCCGACGACCAGACCCCCATCATGTGGGACCACGACGTCTCGCAGGCCCAGCTGGCCCACGACGTCCTCATGTTGCTCGACGAAGGATGATGCTCCCCATGTTCTCGATGGTCTCCCTGCCGGCGCCGCTCGTGACCCTGATGTCCATCCCGAGCCCCGCCGACGGGGTGTGGAACCTCGGCCCCGTGCCGATCCGCGGCTACGCGCTCAGCATCATCCTCGGCATCGTGCTCGCCATCTGGATCGGCGAGCGCCGCTGGGTCGCGCGCGGGGGCACGGCGGGCGAGGTCAGCGACCTGGCGATCTGGGGCGTGCCCTTCGGCCTCGTCGGCGGGCGTCTCTACCACGTGATCACCGACTGGGAGCTCTACTTCGGCGAGGGCCGCAACCCCGTCACCGCGCTGTACATCTGGCGTGGTGGCCTCGGCATCTGGGGAGCGATCGCCCTCGGTGCGCTCGGTATCTGGCTGGGCGCGCGCTCGCGCGGGATCAGGCTGCTCCCGCTCCTCGACGCCATCGCGCCGGGCGTGCTCGTCGCGCAGGCGGCGGGACGATGGGGCAACTGGTTCAACCAGGAGCTCTACGGCCGCCCCACCGACCTGCCCTGGGCCCTCGAGATCGACGTCGCCCACCGGCCGGCGGAGTACCTCGACGTGGCGACCTACCACCCGACCTTCCTCTACGAGTGCCTGTGGAACCTCGCCGCCTTCGCCGTGCTCATCTGGCTCGACCGTCGCTTCCGCCTCGGGCACGGTCGCGTGGCCGCGCTCTACGTGATGCTCTACACCGCCGGGCGCGGCTGGATCGAGAACCTGCGCATCGACGACGTGCAGATGGACGACGTCCTCGGCCTGCGGCTCAACGTGTGGACCTCGATCGTGCTGTTCGTCCTCGCGACGATCTATCTCGCGTGGTCCGCGCGCCGGCACCCCGGTCGCGAGGAGACGGTCCGCACCCGCGAGCCGAAGGCCGACACGGACACGGCACCGGACACCGAGCCGGAGCACGGGGCGGACGGCGGGTCGGACGCTGACAGCAAGCCGTCGACCGGTCCCACGGCCTGACACGTCGTAGGCCACCGGCGGGAGCCGGTGATAGGTTCCGTTGTGCTCGGGCCAACGTCGTCCCCAGCGGAAACGCCCACCCCCCGTGACCTGCCAGGCCCGTGTGCTGGCGGCCGGGACGACGACGGGAGAACCAGTGTCCTCGACGCACGCGTTCCCGCCGAACTTCCCTCCTGCGCAGGGTCTCTACGACCCTCGCCACGAGAAGGACGCCTGCGGTGTCGCCATGGTGGCGACCCTGACCGGTGAGGCCAGCCACGACATCGTGGCCAAGGCACTCACCGCGCTCCGCAACCTCGACCACCGCGGCGCTGCCGGCGCCGAGGTCAACTCCGGTGACGGCGCCGGGATCCTGCTCCAGGTGCCCGACGCGTTCCTGCGCGAGGTCACCGCCGAGCTCGGCTTCGAGCTGCCCCCCGCACGTGCGTACGCCGTGGGCACCGCCTTCCTGCCCGGCGACGCCGACGCGGTGGCGGGCACCCGCCGGCGCATCGAGGAGATCGCCGACGAGGAGGGCCTCACGGTCCTCGGCTGGCGCGAGGTCCCGGTCGACGACTCCACGCTCGGCGCCACCGCCCGCAGCGTGATGCCCGCCTTCGCCCAGGTCTTCGTGGCCGGCAAGGGCTCGCGGGTCACCGGCATGGCGCTGGAGCGCCTGGCTTTCTGCCTGCGCAAGCGCGCCGAGTCCGAGACCGACGTCTACTTCCCGTCGCTGTCCTCGCGGACCCTGGCCTACAAGGGCATGCTCACCACCGACCAGCTCGACCGGGTGTTCCCCGACCTGACCGACGAGCGGGTCGCGTCGGCGATGGCGGTCGTGCACTCGCGCTTCTCCACCAACACGTTCCCCAGCTGGCCGCTGGCCCACCCGTTCCGGTACATCGCCCACAACGGCGAGATCAACACCGTGATGGGCAACCGCAACTGGATGCGCGCCCGCGAGGCGCTGCTGCAGAGCGACCTGATCCCGGGCGACCTCGACCGGCTCTTCCCGATCTGCACGCCCGGCGCGTCCGACTCGGCGTCCTTCGACGAGGTGCTCGAGCTGCTGCACCTCGGCGGCCGCTCGCTGCCGCACGCCGTGCTGATGATGATCCCCGAGGCGTGGGAGAACCACCGCGAGATGGACGCCCAGCGTCGGGCGTTCTACGAGTTCCACTCCATGCTCATGGAGCCGTGGGACGGCCCCGCCTGCGTGGTGTTCACCGACGGCACCCAGATCGGCGCGGTCCTCGACCGCAACGGCCTGCGGCCCTCGCGCTACTGGGTCACCGACGACGGCCTCGTCGTGCTGGCCTCCGAGGTCGGCGTGCTCGACCTCGACCCCGCCACGGTCGTCCGCAAGGGCCGGCTCCAGCCCGGCAAGATGTTCCTCGTCGACACCGTCGAGCACCGCATCATCGAGGACGAGGAGATCAAGGGACAGCTCGCCGCCGAGCACCCCTACGACGAGTGGCTGCACGCCGGCCTGGTGCACCTCGACGACATCGACGACCTCGAGCACATCGTCCACACGCACGCCTCGGTGACGCGCCGCCAGCAGATCTTCGGCTACACCGAGGAGGAGCTGCGCGTCCTGCTCAGCCCGATGGCCAACACCGGCGGCGAGGCGCTCGGGTCGATGGGCACCGACACCCCGATCGCGGCCCTCAGCGAGAAGCCGCGCCTGCTGTTCGACTACTTCTCCCAGCTGTTCGCGCAGGTGACCAACCCGCCGCTCGACGCGATCCGCGAGGAGCTCGTGACGTCGCTGAGCGGTTCCATCGGCCCCGAGGCCAACCTGCTCGAGCCGACCCCGGCGTCGTGCCGCCAGATCGTGCTGCCGTTCCCGGTGTTCTCCAACGACGACCTGGCCAAGATCCGCCACATCAACCGCAACGGCGACATGCCCGGCTTCCAGGTGCACATCGTCCGCGGCCTCTACGACGTCGAGGGCGGGGGAGCGGCGCTGGAGGCGCGCATCGACGAGCTCTGTGCCGAGGTCTCCGCGGCGATCGCCGACGGCGCCCGGATCATCGTGCTCTCCGACCGGCACTCGACCGCCGAGCTCGCGCCGATCCCGTCGCTGCTGCTCACCGGCGCGATCCACCACCACCTCGTGCGCGAGAAGACCCGTACGCAGGTCGGTCTCCTCGTCGAGGCCGGTGACGTCCGCGAGGTGCACCACGTGGCGCTGCTGGTCGGCTACGGCGCCGCCGCGGTCAACCCCTACCTCGCCATGGAGTCGGTGGAGGACCTCGCCCGCGAGGCCTACTACGTCAAGGTGGACCCCGAGCAGGCCGTCGCCAACCTGATCAAGGCGCTCGGCAAGGGCGTGCTCAAGGTGATGTCCAAGATGGGCGTCTCCACCGTCGCCTCCTACACGGGCGCGAAGATCTTCGAGTCCGTGGGCCTGTCCCAGGCGGTCATCGACCGCTACTTCAGCGGCACCACCTCCAAGCTGGGCGGCATCGAGCTCGACACGATCGCCGAGGAGGTGGCGCGCCGGCACGCCACGGCGTACCCGCGCAAGGGCATCGCTCCTGCGCACCGCGAGCTGGCGATCGGCGGCGAGTACCAGTGGCGCCGCAGCGTGAAGGGGGACGCCGAGCCCCACCTGTTCGACCCCGAGACGGTCTTCCGGCTCCAGCACTCCACCCGCACCGGCAGCTACGACATCTTCAAGCAGTACACCGACCGGGTGAACCAGCAGTCCGAGCGGCTGATGACCCTGCGTGGGCTCTTCACCTTCAAGAACGGCGTCCGCGAGCCCATCGACATCGACGAGGTCGAGCCGGTCTCGGAGATCGTCAAGCGCTTCTCCACCGGCGCGATGTCCTACGGCTCGATCAGCCAGGAGGCGCACGAGACCCTCGCGATCGCGATGAACCGGCTGGGCGGCAAGTCCAACACCGGTGAGGGCGGCGAGGACCCGGACCGCCTCTACGACCCCGAGCGGCGCTCGTCGATCAAGCAGGTCGCGTCGGGCCGCTTCGGCGTGACGTCGGAGTACCTCACCAACGCCGACGACATCCAGATCAAGATGGCGCAGGGCGCGAAGCCCGGTGAGGGCGGTCAGCTGCCCGGTCACAAGGTCTACCCGTGGGTGGCCAAGACCCGGCACTCGACCCCGGGCGTCGGCCTGATCAGCCCGCCGCCGCACCACGACATCTACTCCATCGAGGACCTGGCGCAGCTGATCCACGACCTCAAGAACGCCAACCCGGCCGCGCGCATCCACGTGAAGCTCGTGTCCGAGGTCGGCATCGGCACGGTCGCGGCCGGCGTCTCCAAGGCCCACGCCGACGTGGTGCTGGTCTCGGGGCACGACGGCGGCACCGGTGCCTCGCCGCTCACCTCGCTCAAGCACGCGGGCGGTCCCTGGGAGCTCGGCCTCGCCGAGACCCAGCAGACGCTGCTGCTCAACGGGCTGCGCGACCGGATCGTCGTGCAGGCCGACGGCCAGCTCAAGACCGGACGCGACGTGGTGATCGCCGCGCTGCTCGGCGCCGAGGAGTACGGCTTCGCCACCGCTCCGCTGGTCGTGAGCGGCTGCATCATGATGCGGGTCTGCCACCTCGACACGTGTCCGGTGGGCGTGGCCACGCAGAACCCGGTGCTCCGCGAGCGCTACAGCGGCCAGGCCGAGTACGTCGTGAACTTCTTCGAGTTCATCGCCCAGGAGGTCCGCGAGCTGCTGGCCGAGCTCGGCTTCCGCACACTCGACGAGGCGATCGGCCAGGTCGGCACGCTCGACGTCGCCAGCGCGGTCGACCACTGGAAGGCCGCGGGCCTCGACCTCAGGCCGATCCTGCACCAGGCCTCGGCCCACGGGGAGTTCGGCCAGTTCGAGGACCAGGACCTGCGCAACACCAAGACCCAGGACCACGGCCTCGACAAGGCGCTCGACAACGAGCTCATCGCCATCGCCGCACCGGCGCTGGAGTCCGGGGAGCCCGTACGCGCGCAGGTCGCGGTCCGCAACGTGAACCGCACGGTCGGCACGATGCTCGGCCACGAGGTCACCAAGCGCTACCGCGGCGAGGGTCTGCCCGACGGCACGATCGACATCACCCTGACCGGCTCGGCCGGCCAGTCGTTCGGCGCGTTCGTGCCGCGCGGGGTGACCCTGCGCTTGGAGGGCGACGCCAACGACTACATCGGCAAGGGCCTCTCCGGCGGCCGGATCGTGGTCCGGCCCGACCGGGCCGCCACGTTCGAGGCCTCGGAGCAGATCATCGGTGGCAACACCATCGGCTACGGCGCCACGTCCGGCCAGATCTTCCTCAGCGGCCGCGTCGGCGAGCGGTTCTGCGTACGCAACTCGGGTGCGCGGGCCGTCGTCGAGGGCGTGGGCGACCACGGCTGCGAGTACATGACCGGGGGAGTGGTGGTCGTGCTCGGCCCGACCGGGCGCAACTTCGCGGCCGGCATGTCCGGCGGCTACGCGTTCGTGCTCGACCTCGACGAGCAGCGGGTCAACCCCGAGCTGGTCGAGCTCTCCCCGGTCACCGGCAAGGCCGCCGACGAGCTCAAGGCGCTCGTCGAGCAGCACGCGGAGGAGACCGGCTCCGCCGTCGCCGCCGCGCTCCTCGCCGACTGGGACAGCTCGCTGGCGCGCTTCACCGAGGTGATGCCCAGCGACTTCAAGCGCGTGCTCGAGGCCCGCGAGGAGGCCCTCGAGGACGGCCTCGACGAGGAAGAGGCCGCCGCGCGGATCATGGAGGTCCTCCATGGGTGAGCACAGCGCACAGACCATCGACCACGCACTGGCGAAGAAGGTGAACCAGCATGGCTGACCCCAAGGGATTCCTGAAGCACGGCCGCGAGGTCGCCTCGCGCCGTGACGTCGCCGAGCGGGTCCAGGACTGGGACGAGGTCTACCCCGACGGCATCGGGCGCGCGCTGCTCCCGATCATCAACACCCAGGCCGGACGCTGCATGGACTGCGGCATCCCGTTCTGCCACCAGGGCTGCCCGCTGGGCAACATCATCCCGGAGTGGAACGACCTCGTCTGGCGCGACGACTGGGACGGCGCGATGGACCGGCTCCACGCGACCAACAACTTCCCGGAGTTCACCGGTCGCCTCTGCCCGGCGCCGTGCGAGACCGCGTGCGTCCTGGGGATCAACCAGGACCCGGTGACCATCAAGAACGTCGAGGTCTCGATCATCGATCGCGCGTGGGGCTCGGGCTACGTCCGCCCTGAGCCGCCGGAGTGGCTCTCGGGCAAGACCGTGGCGGTCATCGGGTCCGGCCCCGCCGGGCTCGCGGCCGCCCAGCAGCTCACCCGGGCAGGGCACACCGTCGCGGTCTACGAGCGCGCCGACAAGATCGGCGGGCTGCTGCGCTACGGCATCCCCGAGTTCAAGATGGAGAAGAAGCACCTCGACCGGCGCCTGGACCAGATGCGCCGTGAGGGCACCGTCTTCCGGGCCGGCGTGGACGTCGGTGGAGACCTGACCGGCGAGAAGCTGCTCGACCGCTACGACGCGGTGGTGCTGGCGATGGGGGCGACCGCTGCGCGTGACCTGCCTGTCCCGGGCCGCGAGCTGGGTGGGATCCACCAGGCCATGGAGTTCCTGCCGCAGGCCAACCGCGCGTCGGTCGGCGAGGCCCCGACGACGGACGGCTCGGAGCAGATCGTGGCCACCGGCAAGGACGTCGTCATCATCGGCGGCGGTGACACCGGCGCCGACTGCCTCGGCACCTCGATCCGCCAGGGCGCGAAGTCCATCACGCAGCTCGAGATCATGCCGCAGCCCGGCGCCGACCGTCCGGAAGGGCAGCCGTGGCCGACGTACCCCATGACCTTCAGGGTCTCCTCGGCCCACGAGGAGGGCGGCGACCGCGTCTACGCCGTGTCGACGCAGGAGTTCCTCGGTGACGACGACGGCAACGTCTCCGCGCTGCGGCTCGTCGAGGTCGACGCGAAGTTCCAGCCCGTCGAGGGCACCGAGCGGGAGATCCCGGCCCAGCTGGTGCTGCTCGCGATGGGCTTCGTCGGGCCCGAGAAGCCGGGCCTCGTCGAGCAGCTCGGGGTGGAGCTCGACGGCCGCGGCAACGTCAGCCGCGACGAGTCGTACGCCGCGTCGGTGCCGGGCGTCTACGTCGCCGGCGACGTGGGCCGCGGACAGTCGCTGATCGTCTGGGCGATCGCCGAGGGGCGCAGCGCGGCCGCGTCGGTCGACGCCTACCTCACCGGCTCGACCACGCTGCCCGCGCCGATCAAGCCGCACGAGCGCCCGCTGGTCGTCTGACCCGCTCGCGCTGTCACGCCGGGTTGGTGCGTGTTCCACCCATGCTCTACGGGGGTGGCTACAGGTACCAACCCGGCGTCACAGCTGGCGGACGGTTGCTTGGATCGTTCCAATATCCGCTAGGGTTGGGCCCGTGCGTAGAGCAAAGATCGTCTGCACCCTCGGCCCCGCGGTGAACACCCCGGAGGGGATCCGGGCACTCGTCGATGCAGGAATGGACGTCGCCCGGCTCAACATGAGCCACGGCGCGTACGCCGACCACGAGGCCGTCTACCGGCTGGTCCGCCAGGCGTCCGACGACACCGGCCACGCGATCGGCATCTTCGCCGACCTGCAGGGTCCCAAGATCCGGCTGGAGACCTTCGCCGACGGACCGGTGAAGCTCAAGCGCGGCGCGACGTTCACCATCACCACGCGCGACGTCGAGGGCACCGCCGAGGTCTGCGGAACGACCTACAAGGGCCTGCCCGGTGACGTGAAGCCCGGTGACCCGCTCCTCATCGACGACGGCAAGGTGCGCCTCAAGGTGGTCTCCGTCGACGACACCGACGTGGTCACCGAGGTCGTCGTGCCCGGCAAGGTGTCCAACAACAAGGGCATCAACCTGCCCGGCGTCGCCGTGTCGGTGCCGGCGCTGTCCGACAAGGACACCGAGGACCTGCGGTGGGCGCTCAAGCTCGGGGTCGACTTCATCGCGCTGAGCTTCGTGCGACACGCCGGCGACGCAGAGGACGTGCGCGCCGTGATGCGCGAGGAGGGCATCTTCGTCCCGATCATCGCCAAGATCGAGAAGCCGCAGGCCATCGAGAACATCGACGAGATCGTCGACGCCTTCGACGGGATCATGGTGGCGCGCGGCGACCTCGGCGTGGAGTGCCCGCTCGAGGACGTGCCGATCCACCAGAAGCTCATCATCGACAAGGCCCGTCGCTACGCCAAGCCCGTCATCGTCGCCACCCAGATGCTCGAGTCGATGATCAGCGCGCCCGCGCCCACGCGCGCCGAGGCGAGCGACGTCGCCAACGCGGTGCTCGACGGGGCCGACGCCGTGATGCTGTCGGGCGAGACGAGCGTGGGGGAGTACCCCATCGTGGCCGTGCAGACCATGGCCCGCATCGTGGAGTCCACCGAGGACCACGGCCTCAGCCACATGGCAGCCGTGGCGTGGAACCCGCAGACCCGCGGCGGCATCATCGCCAAGGCTGCGGCCGAGGTGGCCGAGCGCGTGGGTGCGAAGTACGTCGTCGCGTTCACGGTCAGCGGTGACTCGGCCAAGCGCCTCTCGCGCTACCGCGGCCCGATCCCGATCCTCGCCTTCACGCCCCGACCCCGGACCCGCTCCCAGCTCGCCCTGACCTGGGGCATCGAGACCTTCCTCGGCGCCGACGTCGAGCACACCGACGAGATGGTCCGCCAGGTCGACGAGGCGCTGCTCGACATCGGTCGCGTCAAGAAGGGCGACCTGGTCGTGCTCATCGCCGGCAGCCCGCCCGGCATCCCCGGCTCGACCAACGCGCTCCGCATCCACCGCATGGGTGACGCGATCGACGGCGCTGCGCCGGCGTACCGACGCCCGCGCTGATCACGCCTTCGGGCTGATGAGCTCGTCGAGGCGCGCGACGGCGTCCCTCCGCGACACTGACACGACCCGTGCTCGTGAGCGGCGCCATGGAACCTCCACGAGGTCCAGCGCCCAGGTGCACAGGCCGAGGATGTCCTCGGACGCGTTGACGAACTGCCACCTCGGGTAGTCGTAGCGCTTCTTCTCGCCTCTCACCACGCGTGTCGCCCAGTTGTTGACCCGGCACCCGTCCGAATGGAACAGGCCGCGGAGGAAGTCCGCGGGGAAGGCCCGCACGGCCTCGGCCTGCCACTCCTCGAGGACGATCGCTCGCTCGTGCTTGCGCCCCGGTCCGTGCTGGGGGAACAGGCAGAGCCAGTGCTTCCAGGAGACCGTGGTGATGACGGCTCCTGGGGCCAGTCGGGTGTGTGGCTTCCCGCCGGGCTTCACCTGCGACATCAGGTCGATCAGTCGGGCGTTGGCCACCGGGTAGGTCCGGTCGTTGATCACGTGCAGGTTGTAGACACCTCGCCGCCCCAGGGTGATGTGACCGTCGCCGAGGTACCAGCCGAGCAGTTCGGCGTACGCCTGGTCTGCGAGCGGCGCGCCGTCGCAGCGCGGGCAAGGTGGTGCGAGGTGGCCCTGCCCGCGCGGTTCGCCGCGGCGCTGGTAGAGGCGGCGCCAGCGACGGATCGTCTTGGTCACGACGCCGTGCAGCGCTGCGTTGTCGGCGTCCCGCATGCCGTCGTCGGAGCACCGGAGTGCGGAGTCCACCACGGACTGCGGACGTACGTGCGGCATGTCGTGAGGATGCCTGGATGCACCGACAAGGGCGTCTCGGTGCCGGGTGTGGGAGTCGAACCCACACGCCCTTGCGGGCAGTGGTGTTTGAGACCACCGCGTCTGCCATTCCGCCAACCCGGCTAGGTGGGCAAACGGTAGCGGAACTAGCCTTGCCGTCGTGACCCAGCCTGCTGACGCCACTCCCGCCCACGACGTACGCCGTGTCGTGATCGCCGAGGACGAGGCCCTCATCCGCATGGACCTCGCCGAGATGCTCGGCGAGGAGGGCTACGAGGTCGTCGGGCAGGCCGGGGACGGCCAGAAGGCCGTCGAGCTGGCCCGCGAGCTGCGGCCCGACCTGGTGATCCTCGACGTCAAGATGCCCGTGCTCGACGGCATCGCGGCCGCGGAGGCGATCGCGGGCGAGCGGATCGCGCCGGTCGTGATCCTGACGGCGTTCTCGCAGCGCGACCTCGTCGCGCGGGCTCGCGACGCCGGCGCGATGGCCTACCTCGTGAAGCCGTTCCAGCGCGGCGACCTGGTGCCCGCGATCGAGATGGCCGTGAGCCGGTACGCCGAGATCGCGGTGCTGGAGCGCGAGGTCTCCGACCTCCAGGAGTCGCTCGCCACCCGCAAGTCGGTCGACCGCGCCAAGAGCGTGCTCCAGGAGAAGCTCGGACTGAGCGAGCCCGATGCGTTCCGCTGGATCCAGAAGACCGCGATGGACCTGCGCCTGTCGATGAAGCAGGTGGCCGACGGGGTCGTGGAGCACGGCGTCGCCGGGCTGGGCGCAGACGGGCCTTCCTGACGGCGTCCGGCACCCGTCGCCGCAGATCCGACGGCACATCGGGGCACAGGCCGGACGGAAGCGTGGATGGCATGCCGAGCAACGCCCGCGTTTCCGGTGCAGACCACTTGGTCACGAAACGGCAACGGCACGAACCTGCGGGCGCTCAACCGTGTCCCGTGCCACATTCCGAGTGTTAGGTTCCCGGCACGAGGCTGCCGAGGTGGACAGCCCACTTAGAACTACGGAGGGATCCATGATCCGCTCATCCAAGTCCTGGCAGGCCGTCGCGGTCGCGGCGGTGGCCGGTTTGGTGCTGACCGCCTGTGGCACGACCGAGGACAGCGGCGACGACGGGGGCAGCAGCGGCGGTGGCGGCGGCGAGGCTGCCTGCGACCTGAAGCTGGCCTTCTTCGGCCCGGAGACCGGCCCCGCAGCCGGTCTCGGCAAGCCGATCATCCAGGGTGCCGAGCTGGCCGTCTCGCAGTACAACGAGGACGCCGACTGCGAGGTCGAGCTGGTCAACTACGACTCGCAGGGCTCGCCCGACGAGGCCCCCGCACTGGCGACCGAGATCGCCGGCGACGAGTCGATCATCGGCGTCGTCGGTCCCGCGTTCTCCGGTGAGTCCGCGGCCGCCGGCCCGATCTTCGCCGAGGCCGGTGTCCCGACGGTGAGCCCGTCGGCCACCAACCCCGCGCTGTCCGAGAACGGCTGGGACACCTTCCACCGCGCGCTCGGCAACGACGCGACCCAGGGCCCGGCTGCTGCCGCCTACATCAAGGACACGCTGCAGGCCGAGAGCACCTTCGTCATCGATGACGCCTCCGAGTACGGCGCCGGCCTGGCCGGCATCGTCGAGGAGGACCTCGGCGCCGACGCCGTCGCCGGCACGGACACCATCCAGGTCGGTGACACCGACTTCGCTGCGACCGTCTCCAAGGTCGTCGACTCGGAGGCCGACGCGGTCTTCTTCGGTGGCTACTACGCCGAGGCGACGATCCTCATCGGCCAGCTCCGCCAGGGTGGCTTCGAGGGCACGTTCGTCGTGGCCGACGGCGTGAAGGACCCGGCTTTCCTCGACGCCGGTGACGCAGCCGAGGGCAGCATCATCACCTGCCCGTGCATCCCCGACACCGACCCGGCCGTGGCCGACTTCGCCAGCGCCTACGAGGAGGAGTTCGGCGAGGCCGCCGGCACCTACGCGGCCGAGGCGTACGACGCCGCGACGATCTTCCTCGACGGCATCGGCGAGGGCATCAGCGACCGCGAGGCGATGCTGGAGTTCGTCAACGGGTACGACGAGGCCGGCATCACCAAGCAGCTGTCGTTCGACGAGACGGGCGAGCCGGCCGACGTCAAGGTCTACGCCTACAAGGTCGAGGGCGGCGAGATCGTCCCCGACGGCGAGATCGGCTGACATAGACGACTGAGTCGTCACAGCATGGCAACAGGCGCGGCCGGGGACTTCCTCCCCGGCCGCGCCACTGTCCACGATCCGATGGCTGACCCCCGGCCAGGAGGCCTTGCGTGAACTTCGAGTTCTTCTTCAACAACTTGCCCGGACTGACACTCTCCGGGCTGGCGTTCGGCGCGATCTACGCGCTGATCGCGCTCGGCTACACGATGGTCTACGGCGTCCTGCAGCTGATCAACTTCGCCCACTCCGAAGTCTTCATGTACGGCACCTTCGCCATGTTGTGGACGGTGATGGCGCTCGGCGGGGCTGATGCCAACGGTGCGAAGCTCATCGCCATCCTCCTCGCCTCCCTGGTGGCGGCGATGGCGATGTCGGCCGTCGTCGCCCTGATCCTCGAACGGGTCGCCTACCGACCACTGATCAACCGCAACGCGCCACGGCTCATCGCGCTCATCTCGGCCATCGGCGCGAGCTTCGTTCTCGCCGAGCTGATGGGCCTGCGTGACAGGGTCGCGGGGTGGGTCGGCCTCGACGACGACCTCTCGGACTACGTCGGCAAGGCCCGCATCAACAACAGCATCGCCGGCGTCGTCGACGCACCGCGCTGGGACATCGCGGGGATCAACGTGTCGAGCATCGACCTGCTGGTCATCTTCTCCGCCGTCGCGATGATGGTCGTCGTCGACCAGTTCGTCCGTCGGTCCAAGCTGGGCAAGGGCATCCGCGCGACGGCCCAGGACCCCGAGACCGCCTCCATGATGGGTGTGAACCCCACGCGCACCATCCAGATGACCTTCCTCATCGGCGGCCTGATGGCCGGTGTCGCGGCGTTCCTCTACATGCTCAAGATCGAGACGACGAAGTTCGACGTCGGCTTCCTGCTCGGCGTCAAGGCGTTCACCGCCGCCGTCCTCGGTGGCATCGGCAACCTGCGTGGCGCCCTCCTCGGCGGCCTGGTCCTCGGGGTGGCCGAGATCTGGGGATCGGCGCTGCTCGGCACGGAGTGGCGCCACGTGGTCGCCTTCGTCCTGCTGGTGGTCATCCTGCTCTTCCGGCCCACGGGCCTGTTGGGTGAGTCGCTCGGAAAGGCCCGCGCATGAGCAAGCTCAAGCTGTCACTGTCGAAGCTCCCCAAGCCGGTCAAGATCACGGTGTGGGTGCTCCTCGCGCTCCTCGCCTACGCCCTGCCGCTGCTGGAGCCGCCCTTCATCACCACCCCCGGAGTCGACTTCGGTGGCGTCCTCTTCGTGGTGACGATGTACTGCCTGGTCGCACTCGGCCTCAACATCGTGGTCGGGTACGCCGGACTGCTCGACCTCGGTTACGTCGGCTTCTACGCCGTCGGCGCGTACACCGCCGCCATCCTCACGTCGTTCCACGCCAACTGGCCGCTGCTCTTCGCGCTCCCGATCGCGGTGCTCGCCAGCACCATCTCGGGGGTCCTGCTCGGTGCGCCGACGCTGCGCGTACGCGGCGACTACCTCGCGATCGTCACGCTGGGCTTCGGCGAGATCATCCGCCTGGTCGCGGTCAACACCGAGTGGCTGGGCGAGCGGAAGGGCATCAGCAACATCGCCCGCCCGCCGAGCGTCGGGGGGACCGAAGGGCTCTTCGAGATCCCGCACCTCAACTGGGACTCCGGCGTGCCCCTCCTCGACTTCAACGACAGCACGAAGTTCCTCGTGTTCGGCGTGCTGGACCAGATCCCGTACTACTGGTTGGGCCTCACCGTCGTCATCATCATGCTGTTCGCCGACTACCTCATCAAGAACAGCCGGGTCGGCCGGGCCTGGGAGGCGACGCGGGAGGACGAGGACGCCGCCGAGCTGATGGGCGTGCCCACCTTCCGGTTCAAGCTCCTCGCCTTCGCGACCGGCGCCTTCATCGGCGGTCTCGCGGGTGCGCTCTACGCCAGCCGCCAGAACTTCATCAATCCCGACTCGTTCCTCCTGCTCTTCTCGATCCTGTTCCTGGCCGCCGTCGTGGTGGGTGGACAGGGCAACCGCTGGGGCGTCCTGGTGGGCGCGACCCTGGTGGCGTACCTGCCGCAGCGCTTCCGCGAGTTCGACGACTTCCGCGTGCTGGTGTTCGGGCTCGCCCTCGTGGCGCTCGCGATCCTGCGACCGGAGGGACTGTTCCCGCCGAAGCGGACCGTCAGGGCCAAGCAGCTGGAGCACGAGCTCGAGGAACTGGAAGTGGGAACCGATGGAGAGGAGAAGGCACGTGCCTGACTCACGCATCCTCGAGGTGGACCAGCTCACCCTGAAGTTCGGCGGTCTGACGGCGCTCGACAACGTCAGCTTCGACATCAAGGAGGGCGAGATCCTCGGCCTCATCGGCCCCAACGGGGCCGGCAAGACGACCTGCTTCAACGCCATCACCGGCGTCTACAAGCCGACCTCCGGGACCATCCGGTTCAACGGTGAGTCCCTGGCCGGCAAGAAGAGGTTCGAGATCACCCAGGCCGGGATCGCCCGGACGTTCCAGAACATCCGCCTGTTCCCGACGATGACCGCGCTCGAGAACGTCCTGGTGGGCGCGGACGCGCAGCACTCCACCGGCATGTTCAGCGCCCTCTTCCGGCTGCCGAAGCACCGCCGCGAGGAGGCTGCCGGCCACGACATGGCGATGGAGCTGCTGCGCTTCATGGGCCTGGCCAAGCAGGCCGACGAGCTGGCGGCCAACCTGTCCTACGGTGACCAGCGCCGGCTCGAGATCGCGCGCGCCATGGCGACGCAGCCCAAGCTGATCTGTCTCGACGAGCCGGCGGCCGGCTTCAACCCCCAGGAGAAGCGGATCCTGATGGACCTGATCCGCAAGGTCCGCGACCGGGGGTTCACCGTGCTGCTCATCGAGCACGACATGCGCCTGGTGATGGGCGTGACCGACCGGATCGTGGTGCTCGAGTTCGGCAAGAAGATCGCCGAGGGCGCCCCGGCGGAGATCCGCGACAACCCTGCGGTGATCGCCGCCTACCTCGGAGTGGAGGAAGAAGATGCTTCTTGAGGTGGAGGGGCTGTGTGTCAACTACGGGCACATCGAAGCCATCCGTGACATCAGCTTCAACGTGCCGGAGGGCAGCGTCACGACCCTGATCGGCGCCAACGGCGCCGGCAAGACGACGACCCTGAAGACGCTCTCGGGCATCCGCAAGGTGCGGGCCGGCTCGGTGAAGTTCGACGGCAAGGACATCACCCACTCGCAGCCGTACGACCGGGTGAAGCTGGGCATCAGCCAGTCGCCCGAGGGACGCCGCTGCTTCGTCGGCATGACCGTGCGCGAGAACCTCGACATGGGCGCCTTCGTGCGCAGCGACCGCAAGAGCAAGGCCTACCAGGAGGACATGGACCGGGTGCTGACGCTCTTCCCGCGTCTGTCCGAGCGGATCAACCAGTCCGCCGGCACCATGTCGGGTGGCGAGCAGCAGATGCTGGCGATCGGTCGCGCGCTGATGGCGCGTCCGCGGCTGCTGCTGCTCGACGAGCCGTCGATGGGTCTGGCGCCCAAGCTGATCGCGCAGATCTTCTCGATCATCAAGGAGATCAACGCGCAGGGCACCACGGTGCTGCTGGTCGAGCAGAACGCCGCGCAGGCGCTCAAGGCCGCGGACGACGCCCACATCCTCGAGACGGGCGAGATCGTCCGCTCGGGCAAGGGCAGCGAGCTCGCCGGTGACGACTCGGTGAAGGCCGCCTACCTCGGCGGGGACATCTGAGTCGACGCCGACCCGTTCACGCAACAGGGCCCAGCCGATCCGGCTGGGCCCTGTCCATGCATCGATCGGTCAGGGTCTCGACACGCGGGTCACGGCTTCGCAGGCTCAGCCGTGCCGCTTGCTCGACCTCCTGTGATCTCGGTCCGCTGGCGCGTCCCGGTCACAGGACCTTGGAGAGGAACGCCTGGGTCCGCTCGTGCTGCGGGTTGGCCAGCACCTCGCGCGGGTCGCCCTCCTCGACGATGACGCCGCCGTCCATGAAGACGAGCTTGTCGCCCACCTCGCGGGCGAAGCCCATCTCGTGGGTCACGACCATCATGGTCATGCCCTCGCCGGCGAGGGTCTTCATCACCTCGAGCACGTCGCCGACCAGCTCGGGGTCGAGCGCCGACGTCGGCTCGTCGAAGAGCATCATGTCGGGGTCCATCGACAGGGCACGCGCGATCGCCACGCGCTGCTGCTGGCCGCCCGACAGGTGAGCGGGGTAGACGTTCTCGCGACCGCTCAGCCCGACCTTCTCGAGGTTGGCCCGGGCGACCTCGATGGCCTCCTTCTTGGACCGCCCCTTCACCTTCTGCTGCGCCACCGTGAGGTTGCGCAGCACGTTCATGTGGGGGAAGAGGTTGAACTGCTGGAAGACCATGCCGATGCGCGAGCGGATGGCGTCGAGGTCGGTCTCGGGGTCGATGATGTCGACCCCCTCGACCAGGATCTGCCCGCTGTCGGGCTCCTCGAGGCGGTTCACGCAGCGCAGCAGCGTCGACTTGCCCGAGCCCGACGGGCCGATCACGCAGACGACCTCGCCGTTGTCGACGTGGAAGTCGATGCCCTCGAGGACCTTGTTGGACCCGAAGGACTTGTGCAGGTCACGGATCTGGATGGCGGGAGCCGCCTGGACGCTCGTGGTCATGGTCACCGGGCCTTCTGCTGCTTGTGCTCGAGCCACGACACCAGTCGGGTGAGCGGCAGGGTGATCAGGAGGTAGAGGATCGAGGCCTGGATCAGGCTGGTCGCCGTCCCGGCGGTTGCGCTCGAGGCCATGAAGTCACGGGCGATCGTGGTCAGCTCACGCTGGTCGGCGGCGAAGCCGATCACGAACAGCAGCGCGGTGTCCTTGATGAGCAGGACGAACTCGTTGGTCAGCGGCGGGATCACGATCCGGAACGCCTGGGGGAGCACCACGGTGACCGTGGTGCGTCCCGCGCTCATGCCGAGCGAGCGCGCGGCCTCGGTCTGGCCCTTCGGCACGGCCTGGATGCCGGCCCGGATGGTCTCGGCCATGTAGGCGGCAGCGACCAGGATCAGGCCGACGACGCCGGCGCCGACGGTGCCGCCCGGCGGGGTCCATCCGTTGAAGGCGATCGGGATTCCGAACGCCATCACGAGGACGACCAGCAGGACGGGCAGGCCACGGAAGAACTCGATGTAGGCGGTCGCGAGCCAGCGGTAGGCCGCAACGGGGGAGAGCCGCATCAGGGCGAGCACGACCCCGAGCACCAGCCCCGCCCCGAAGGCGATCGCGGTGTAGATCAGGGAGTTCTTGACGCCGACCGTGATCAGGTCGGGCCAGGTGCCCCAGTCGCCCGTGAACGGGTTGCCGATGCCGGCCGGGGCGAAGAAGTTGGCGCGGATGGTGGCCCAGTCGGCACTCAGGCCGACCAGGAGCAACACCCCCAGCAGGACGGCGTAGAGGACCGCCCTGCTGAGGGTGCGACGCGTCGAGCGCTTCAGAGCCACGCGCAGGTCACTCGGTCGCGAAGTAGGTGTTGTAGATCTCGTCGTAGGTGCCGTCGTCACGCATCTCGGAGAGCTGCTCGTTGACCGCGTCGACCAACTCGGTGTTGCCCTTCTTCATCGCGAGGCCGTAGGACTCGTCGGTCGAGTAGGTCTCGACGACGGAGAAGCCACCCTGGTCCTGGTGGTTGATGTTGACCGGAAGGTCCTGCAGCAGCGCCTCGACCTGGCCGGCCTTGATCGCCTGGAACATCTCGGCGTCGCTGGGGAAGGACACGATGTCCGCGCCGCTCGCGTTCTCCTCGGCGTAGGCCTTGCCGGTGGTGCCCTGCTGGACGCCGACCTTCACGCCGTCGAGGTCGTCGATCGAGGCGATGTCGGAGCCCTCGGTCACCAGCAGCGACTGCTGGGAGTCGTAGTAGCCGTCGGAGAAGTCGAGGGCGGCCTTCCGCTCCTCGGTGATGGTCATCGCGCTGGCGGCGATGTCGCACTGGGCGGCGTTGAGGGCCTGACCGCTCTGGAGCGCGTCGAAGGAGGAGTCCTTGACGGCGAGCTCGAGCTCGAGACCGTCGGCGATCGCCTGGACGATGTCGATGTCGAAGCCCTTGAAGCCCGACTCCGAGGTGTCGTCGAAGTCCTCGAACGGGGGGTACGGGACGTCGGAGCAGACCGTCAGGGTGCCGCTGGAGACGGTCGTGAGGCCGGACTCGTCGCCGGAGCCGCTGTCGCCGGCTGAGCCGCCGCTGTCGTCGGAGCCGCACGCCGTGAGGACCGTGGCGAGGGCCAGGGTGGACGCGAGAGCGATCGAGCTCCGGATGATGCCGCGCGGGCGCGGGAGGGTGCTGGATGACATGCCGGGGAGCGTAGTGCACGGCTCCGGGGGAGGGCTGCGACGCGCGAGGCATCGTCATCCGGCCGTTACATTCGCCCGCGGCGGCCCTGCCATCCCCAGCGGCCGCACCTCGGCGTGGCGCGCGGGACGGCTTGGGCGTACTCTCGCCCGGGTGTGGTGCCGTATCAGGAGCGGCGGGGGGCCACGGAGCGTGCTCGAGCAAGAGGTGGGTCGATGAGTCGGACGCCGGTGACCGTACGCGCAGCAGGGTCGACGGACGTCGCCTCGCTGCGGGAGCTGTGGAGCGACATCCTGCGCAAGGGTGATCTCGACGAGCAGCTCGCCGACGTGGCGCGCGTGGTCGCCGAGGCGGACACCTCCGACGCCCGCCTGCTCGCCGTGGCCGAGGTCGACGGAGAGGTGGCCGGCGCGGTCTACCTCGAGGCGACCACGTTCACCCCGCTCAACCTCGAGCCCGCCGTCCTCGCGGTCTCGCCCCACGTGTTCGCGCAGTTCCGCCGCAAGGGCGTCGGCAGTGCACTCATGGAGGCGGCCTGCCGCTTCGCCGAGCAGCACGGGATCACCCACGTCCAGACCGCCGCGGCCGCCGAGGCGCGTGACGCCAACCGCTTCATGGCGCGGCTGTCGTTCGCCCCGCAGGCGACGCTGCGCGCGGCCACCACGAGCGCCGTACGCTCCCGGCTGCCGCAGGCGCGCCAGGTGACACCTGCTGCGACGAGCCGGCAGCGGATCGACCGCGTCCTGGCCGCGCGACGGATCCGGCGCGAGCGCGTCCCCGGCTGAGCCCGACCGACTGGTCAGGCCTTCGGAGCGTCCAGCAGCGCGCAGGTGATCCGCGAGGTGCACACGCGCCGGCCCTGCTCGTCGCTGATCACGATGTCGTACGACGTCGAGGAGCGACCCAGGTGGATCGCGGTCGCCACGCCGGTGACCGTCCCCGACGTGGCGGCGCGGTGGTGCGTGGCGTTGATGTCGACGCCCACCGCGATCTTGGCGGGGTAGGCGTGGACCGCCGACCCGAGTGATCCCAGGGTCTCCGCGAGCACCACCGAGGCGCCGCCGTGCAGGAGGCCGTACGGCTGGGTGTTGCCCTCGACCGGCATGGTCGCCACGACCCGCTCCGCGGAGACCTCGACGAGCTCGACCCCCATCTTG
The DNA here is from genome assembly GCF_059567905.1 of Nocardioides sp. BGA-UO-ETr-FS32. Taxonomy (NCBI): domain Bacteria; kingdom Bacillati; phylum Actinomycetota; class Actinomycetes; order Propionibacteriales; family Nocardioidaceae; genus Nocardioides; species Nocardioides sp. BGA-UO-ETr-FS32. Next base: position 296,999 of record NZ_JCAQOX010000016.1, read on the forward strand.
TCGTTGAGGCGCCCGTTGCCCTCCGGCATGAAGGCGATCAGCTCCTCGACGCTCAGCTGGGCCAGAGACTCGGGACGGGACTCGGGACGGGACTCGGGTGGCGTGCTCATGGCCTCATTCTTGCGGAGGGTCCCCGCGCGTCACGAGCGGGTTCCCGGGCGCCGTGGTGTCGGTGGCGGCGGATAGAGTCGGCGGGTGCCTGAGACGAGCGAGACGACGCGCCCCCGCCTCCTGCTGCTGGACGGCCACTCGTTGGCCTACCGGGCCTTCTTCGCCCTGCCGGTGGAGAACTTCGCGACCGCCTCCGGCCAGCACACCAACGCCGTCTACGGCTTCACCTCGATGCTGGTCAACGTGCTGCGCGACGAGGCCCCCACGCACGTGGCGGTCGCGTTCGACAAGTCGCGCCAGACCTTCCGGCTCGAGGAGTACAGCGAGTACAAGGCCAAGCGCAACAAGACCCCCGACGAGTTCGGCAGCCAGCTGCCGCTGATCCGCCGCGTCCTCGACGCGCTGCACATCCAGCACCTGTCGATGGATGGCTACGAGGCCGACGACATCATCGCCACGCTGGCGACCCAGGCGCTCGCCGAGGGCATGCAGGTGCTGATCATGACCGGCGACCGCGACTCCATCCAGCTCGTCACCGAGGACTCCACCGTCCTCTACACGATGCGCGGCGTGAGCGACCTGGCCCGACTGACGCCGGCGGCGGTGGAGGAGAAGTACGGCGTGCCGCCGCACCGCTATCCCGAGCTCGCCGCCATCGTCGGCGAGACCTCCGACAACCTCCCGGGCGTCCCGGGCGTCGGGCAGGGCTATGCCGCGAAGTGGATCAACCAGTTCGACGGCCTCGACAACGTGATCGCGCGTGCCGACGAGATCACCGGCAAGAAGGGTGAGGCGCTGCGCGCCCACCTCGGCGACGTCATCCGCAACCGCCGCCTCAACGCCCTCGTCCGCGACCTCACCCTCCCCGTACGCCCCGACGGACTGGCGCGCCAGCCCTGGGACCGTACGGCAGGTCTCGAGCTGCTCGACGAGCTCGAGTTCCGCGGCGAGCTGCGCACCCGCCTCCTCGACACCATCGACCCCGACCCTGACGAGGCCGTCGAGGCCGAGGCCGGGTTCGAGCTCGACGGCCGGCGCCTGGCCGCCGGCGAGGCCGCGGCCTGGCTGGACGAGCACGCGCCCGCCGGCACGCGCGTCGGCGTCGCCGTCCAGGGCACGTGGCGAGCCGGCACGGGCGACCTGCACTCGATCGCCGTCGCGACGCGGGAGGGCCAGGCGGCGTGGATCGACGCCGCGGACCTCGAGCCCGACGACGACGCCGCCGTGGCCACCTGGCTCGCCGACCCCGGGCGACCCAAGGCCGTGCACGACGCCAACGGACCGAGCCTGGCGCTGGCCGCACGCGGGTGGGAGCTCGCCGGCCTCGAGGTCGACACCGCCCTCGCCGCCTACCTCGTCCAGCCCGACCAGCGCTCGTACGCCCTCGCCGACCTCACCCTGCGCTACCTCAAGCGCGAGCTGCGCCAGGACTCCGCCGACGCCGACCAGCTCAGCTTCGACGCGATGGAGGACACCACCGCGAGCGACAGCGCGATGCTCACCGCCCGGGCGGTGCTCGACCTCGCCGACGCCCTCGACGGCGCCGTCGAGGAGCATGGCGGCACCCAGCTGCTGCGCGACGTGGAGCTGCCGCTCATCGGGACGCTGGTCCGCATGGAGCAGGTCGGCATCGCGGTCGACACCGACTACCTCGAGGGTCTCGAGTCGGAGTTCGGCGAGCAGGTGCGCGCGGCCGCCACCGACGCCTATGACGTCATCGGCAAGGAGATCAACCTCGGCTCGCCCAAGCAGCTGCAGGTCGTGCTGTTCGACGAGCTCGACATGCCGAAGACCAAGCGCACCAAGACCGGGTACACGACCGATGCCGACGCGCTCCAGCAGCTCTTCGAGAAGACCGAGCACCCCTTCCTCCAGCACCTGCTGCGCCACCGCGACGTGATCCGGCTGCGCCAGACGGTCGAGGGCCTGCTCAAGACGGTGGCCCCGGACGGTCGCATCCACACGACCTACAACCAAATCATCGCCGCGACCGGGCGGCTCTCGAGCACCGACCCCAACCTCCAGAACATCCCGATCCGCACCGAGGCCGGCCGCCGGATCCGGGAGGGGTTCGTGGTGGGCGAGGGCGGCGAGTCGCTGATGACCGCCGACTACAGCCAGGTCGAGATGCGGATCATGGCCCACCTCTCGGAGGACGCGCTCCTCATCGAGGCCTTCCGCTCCGGGCAGGACTTCCACTCGATCACCGCCGCCCGGGTCTTCGGCGTCGACGCGGCCGACGTCAGCGTGGAGCAGCGCGCCAAGATCAAGGCGATGAACTACGGCCTCGCCTACGGCCTGTCCGCCTTCGGCCTGTCGCAGCAGCTGCGCATCGACACCTCAGAGGCGCGCGGCCTGATGGACGAGTACTTCGAGACCTTCGGTGGCGTGCGGGACTACCTCGGCGGCATCGTCGACGAGGCCCGCCGCTCGGGGTTCACCGAGACCATCCTCGGTCGGCGCCGCTACCTGCCCGACCTCACCAGCGACAACCGCCAGCGCCGCGAGATGGCCGAGCGGATGGCGCTCAACGCGCCGATCCAGGGCTCGGCCGCCGACCTGGTCAAGGTCGCCATGCTCGGCGTCGAGCGGGCACTCGCCGAGCAGGGCCTGCGCTCGCGGATGCTGCTCCAGGTCCACGACGAGCTCGTCTTCGAGGTGGCGCCGGGCGAGGGCGACGCGCTCGCCTCCCTGGTGCGCGCCGAGATGGGCGGGGCCGCCGACCTGGCCGTGCCGCTCGACGTGTCGATCGGAACCGGACGCAGCTGGCACGACGCCGCTCACTGAGCGGGCGCTGTGGGTCCAGGTCCGCCGCACGTGCTCGCGTGGTGGTCCTCGGCTCGACAGCAGCCACGCGGCGGTCGAGCCTGCCGAGGCGAGGTCGTCCGACGTCAGGTCGGCAGCTGCGAGGTGACCGGCGGCGGGGGAGCGGTCCTGGCGAGGCGGAGGCTCGCGAGGGTGAGCACCACGAGCAGGATGGCATCGACGGCGACCACGACCCCCACCAGGCCGATGACCGAGTCGGTGCGGAGGCCGAGCGCGACCACGACGGCCAGGGCCGCCCACACCAGCAGCACGGTGCGGCGCCCCTGCCGGGCCAGCACGGCGTACACCTGGAGCTGCAGCATCGCCAGCACCGTGCCCAGGACCGCGAACACCCAGAGCAGGTCCTCGACCTCGCCGAACTCGTCGCCGCCCACGAACACCATCGCGAGGCCGGACAGCACCCGGGCCGCGAGCACGAACGTCAGCCCCAGCCCGGCGACCGCCAACAGGCTGTGGCGCAACGCTCGCTTCCGGTTCTCGGGGGTGGCCATGTCGGGGAACGCGATCACCACGATGAACTGCGGCAGGAACAGCATCACCTTGGTCATGATCAGGCCCGCCGCGTAGAGGCCGGCGTCGTGCTCGGTGAGCACGTGCCGGGCCATCACGATGTCCGCACTGGAGAGGGCGAAGAAGGCGAGGAGCACCTGGGCGTTGAGCACGCTCTCCACGAGCATCGCGCGCGCCGAGTGCTCACCGGGCACCTGCTCCGGCGGCGTACGCCGGTGCCGCAGGAACCACGCGCCGACGGCCACCGGGAACAGGAAGCCGATGCCGACGCCGAGCAGCGCGGTCGTCGCGTCGGGTCGCCAGAGGATGAGCGAGGTGCCGACGACGAGCCTCGGGATGCCGCCCGCGAGGTAGAACACGGCGAGGGCACGCCACCGGCGCTCGCCCTGGAGCACCCCCGCCTGGCCGCCGGCGAGGGTCAACGGGACCACGGTGAGCGCCACGATGGTGGCGGTGAGGATGTCGTCGAGGTTGAGCAGCCGGTTGATCACGGGCACCAGCGCCAGCATGACCAGGCCGACGACGAGTGACACCCTGGCCGTCAGCCTCAGGATCGCCTTCTCGATGGCGGCGACGTGTCCCCGGTCGAGCGCGATGCGCCGGGCCGCCGTCGCCTGCAGGCCGAGTGCTCCGACCTGCACCACGAGCAGGAAGCTGAGGCAGGCAGCAAAGGCGCCGTACTCGCTGGGGCCGATGACACGCGCCGCGATGATGGTGAAGCCGTAGGTCGCCACGTTCATCACGCTGGTGGCCACGGCGACGGCGCTTCCGTCGAAGGAGCGCCGGGAGCGCGCGCTTCTCGGGGCCGTCACCCGCCGCATCCTAGGTGCAACCGCACCGCGAGCCGGGAACCGGCGGCGCGCTCGGCGGCATCGCGGGGCGGACCGGAGCGGAGCACCTAGGCTGTGCTCTCGTGCGGGGACGGATCGGTGCTGTGGGCCTGCGCGTCGCTCCGTCGCTGTGGTCGCTGCTCCTGGCCGTGCTGATGCTGGGTGGCGCGCTGGGGCCGGGGTACGTCCTGACCTACGACATGGTCTGGGTGCCGGACCTGTCGATGCGCGGGGACTTCTGGGGGACCGGGTCGAGCCTGCCGCGGGCAGTGCCCTCGGACCTCGTGGTCGCGCTGCTGGACGAGGTCGTGGCGGGCATGCTCCTGCAGAAGGCGGTCCTGCTCGGCGCCCTGGTCCTGGCCGGGACGGGCGCCGCGCGGCTGGTCGGCGGACCGGGGCTCGTCGGCCCGCTGGCCGCGGCCACCCTCTACGTCTGGAACCCCTTCGTCGTCGAGCGACTGGGGATCGGTCACTGGCCGCTCCTGATGACCTACGCCAGCCTGCCGTGGATCCACCTGTGCGCTCGACGCCTGGCGGCGCGCGAGCGCGCCGCCCTTCCGCAGCTCGTCCTCTGGCTCGCCTTCGCGAGCCTGAGCCCGGTCGGCGGTCTCGTCGCGGGCGTGCTGGCGGTGGCCGGCGTGGCGGCTTCCGGCCGGGAGTCGGCTCGGCCCCTGCTGTGGACGACCGGAGCGGTGGCCGCGGTGAACGCGCCGTGGATCGTGGCCGGCGCCATCCACGGGTCGGGGACGGTGAGCGACCCCGCCGCCGTGGCCCTCTTCGCCGCGCAGGGGGAGGGCGTGCTGCCCCCGTGGGCGGCGGTGCTCGGTCTCGGCGGCATCTGGAACGCCGAGGTGGTCCCGGCCTCCCGTACGACGTGGGTGGGTGTTGCCGCCCTCGCGCTGGTGGTGGTCGTCTGCGTGGTCGGCGTACGTCCGTGGCGCCGACGCGCTGCACGAGCAGACGTGGTGGCCCTGGTGGTCCCGGCCGTCCTCGGCCTGGTCCTGGCCGTGGCGGGCGCCGCGGCGCCGGGGGGCGTGGGATGGTTGGTGGCACACGTTCCCGGTGCCGGCCTGCTGCGCGACGGGACACGCTTCCTGGCACTGGCGGCACCGCTCCAGGCGCTGCTCTTCGGCTACGGGGTCGCACGGCTGGCGGCGGTGCCGACGCGGGCGCTCGGGGTGTCGCTGGGCACCGCCCTCGTCCTCGCCCCTGTCGCGCTGATGCCCGACGGCGCACTCGGTCTCTCCGGCCGGCTGGACGCCGTGTCCTTCCCCGAGGAGTACGCCACGGCCAGGCAGGCACTCGAGACGAGTCGCAGCGCCGATCAGGGGGGCGACGTCCTGCTCCTGCCGTTCACGTCCTACCGGAGGCCCGCCTGGAACGACGGCAGGCGGACGCTGGACCCGCTCGGGCGCTACTTCCCCGCCGACTACCTCGCCAGCGACACGCTCGTCGTGTCGGGGCGCGAGATAGCGGGCGAAGACCTCCGGGCGCGGCGCGTGGTGCAGCACCTCGCGACGCTGGACGGCGAGGAGCTGGAGCAGGCACTGGCCGACGAGGGCGTCGGGTGGGTCGTCGCTGACGCAGCCGCGGCGGACGCCCTCGCTGCGGAAGGGGTCGACGACGACCGCTACGGCACCGACGTCGACCTCTCCGGCGCGGAGGTGCTGCACCGGGGGAGCCTGCTCACGGTGTGGGCGCTGCAGCCGCCCGAGGGTGATGCGTCACGCAGCCCGGCCGACAGGCTGCCCCTCCTCGTCCTGCTGGTGCTCGCGTGGTCGGTGGCCGCGGCCGCGGTGGCAGCGGCCGCCCTGGGGTTGGCAAAGAAGCGCACGAGCTCGCGCCGATTGCATCGGGACACCTGACGAGGTGCTACCGTGCTCTCGGTCTAGTGAACTGGAGAATTTGACGTGCAGCGAATGATCGGTGGAATCGTGGCGGTCGTTGTGGGCTTCGTGCTCGCCGGGCTCACCACCGTAGGCGTGGTGAACACGGTTAGCAGCGCGCCGTCGCAGCCCGACCAGAACGTCATGGACTACGGCACCAACCAGGTCGCCGAGTAACCAGCCCAAAGCCGACACCGCCGCGCACCGACAGGTGACCGCGGCGGTGCTTCGTGTTGCCCGGGCGCGGGGAAGCGCTCAGGGACCGTCAGGGTCCTCGACGGCGACCAGCCGTCCAGCGAGCACGTCCGCGAGGACGTGGGCGAACGACTCCTGCGAGTGGGCCCACGAGAAGGTGTGCGACATCTCGCGGGCGCCCTTGCCGAGCCGCCTGCGCTCCGCGTCGTCGGCCACGAGGCGCCGTACGGTCTCGGTCAGCTCCTCGGGCGTGTCGACGAGCAGGCCTGAGATGCCGTCCGCGATCGACTCGCGGGTGCCCCCGGCGGAGGCGTAGGCGACGGTGGGCACGCCGTGGCTGCCGGCCTCGCCGATCACGATGCCCCAGCCCTCCTTCAGCGAGGGCAGCACCATGAGCCACGAGCGCGCGAGGATGTCGTGCTTCTCCTGCTCGGTGACGTGGCCGGTGAACGTGACCGTGTCGCCGGCGCCCCGCTCCTCGACGTACGTGCGGAGGGAGTCGTCCCACCAGCCGTTGCCGACGACGACCAGCGAGGCCTGGGGGTGGTCGGCGCGCAGTGCCACGATGGCGTCGATGGCGTGCTCGACCTGCTTGTGCGGCACCAGTCGACCCAGCACGCAGAGGGTGGGGGTGGCGCTGCGGGCGACGTGCGTCGCGGGGGGCGGAGCAGTGCCGTTGTGCACCACCGCGATGCGTTCGCGCCCGATGCCCAGGGCGATGAGCTCGGCGCGCGTGGCACGGGACACCGCGACGTACTGCGACCTGCGGTAGACGCGGGGCGCCACGACGCGCTCGATCCACCAGCCGACGCGCCCTAGGAGGCCGGGGAAGACCACCGGCCACTGCTCGCGGTGCACGTGGTGGACGAGGACGACGACGGGAGCACGGGTCGCGAACCGGGTGAAGAAGGGCAGGCCGTTCTGCACGTCGACCACCAGGTCGACCTTGCCGAAGCGGCGCAGCAGCAGTCTCAGGGCACCGATGAGGTAGATCGCGAGGTGGTCGCCGCGGCGTACGAAGCGCACGCCGTCGACCACCTCGTCCGCGGGCGCGCTGTCGTGCGCGGCGCAGAAGATCGTGGCGCGGGCGCCGCGCTCGACGAGGCCGCGGGCCATCGCCTCGACGTAGCGCTCCGACCCGCCGCCCTCGGGGTTCTGGGTGTCGCGCCAGTTGAACAGCACGACGTGGCGTCCCTCGAGGGACGCGGGGTTCGCTCCCTGCATGACGCTAGGTTACCCGCCGGTTCGGTTTGCGTCCCGTGCTCCGCCGACTTGGCGGAGCCCCTGCCATACTCCTCGACCATGGCACCACTCGAGGCGCTGCGCGTCTTCCACCAGCGACGCATCGCCGTGCCGGTCGACGACGACGCACTCGTGCTCGACGTCGGCAGCGGCGACAAGCCCTCGTGGCGGGCGGACGTGCTCCTCGACCGCTACACCGGGGCCGAGCACGCCGCGCAGCGCTCGGGGCGCGCGGCGGCCCGGGTGAGCCGGCCGCTCTTCGACGCCGACGCGGCGGACATGCCGTTTCGGGACGGGGCGTTCGACTACGCGATCTGCTCCAACCTGCTGGAGCACGTGGCCGACCCGGTCGCCGTCGCCGCCGAGCTGACCCGCGTGGCGCGTGCGGGCTACATCGAGGTCCCCGAGGCGGCGAGCGCCAAGATCGTCGACTTCCCGAGCCACGTGTGGTGGTGCCGGCTGGAGGGCGGGGCATCGGGCCCGACGCTGGTGCTCACCGCCAAGCAGGCGCCGTGGTTCGACGCCGAGATCCACGGCTACATCGAGCGGGCCGGAGTGCGCGACGAGCTCGACGCCGTGCTCAACCGTCGGTTCGAGCACCGCGTGATCCAGTACCACTGGACCGGGTCGGTCGACCTGCGGACCGAGGGCGAGCTCGACCCCGAGTTCTACGACCGGGCCATGCGGGCCCCGGGCCACCAGCGCGGCTGGGAGGCCGTCGCGGCGCAGGCGCTCACGGCCGCCTGGACGTGGCCCACGCGCCACCGTCGCCGCGATCGCCGCATCCCGTTCGACGCGGTGGTGAAGCCCGAGCACGCGCGACCCGGGGAGATGCTCGAGCGCAGGATCTACCGGCTCGACGAGTCTCAGTAGGGGTCGTACGGGCCCTCGTGCCCGAAGACCCGCGCCGCGACGGTCCGCAACCGCAGTCGCAGGAGCACCTTGACGGCGACGTTGCGCAGCCACCACGGGACCTCGCGCAGGATCCGCAGCCGGTCCCGGAGAGTCGGACGGCCGACCCGGAAGAGGGCCAGCGAGCCGGCGCGGCGCTCGTAGCGGATGGTCCGCGACGGGAGGACCTTGGCCAGGACCCCGAGGGTGACCCCGATGGAGGAGTAGCAGTCGTGGACGAGGATCGGCGCGCCCTGCGGGAGGTGGCGCGCCCACTTGAGGTCGTCGCTCAGCGTCCAGTAGTCGTGCTTGCCGTCGATGTAGAGGTAGTCGATGTCGCGGGCCCACGTCGTACGGGCGCGGGTGCTGTAGTCGGGGAGCAGCTCGACGACGTCGCTCAGCTCGGCCGCCGCCACGTTGCCCTCGAACTTGGTGCGCGTGGACGCGCCGCCGAAGAGCCGGCCGTCGACGAAGGGGTCGACGGCCACCACCCGGCCGCCGATCGCGCGGGCGGCGGAGGCCAGGACCACCGTGGACTTGCCCTGGTGGCTGCCGATCTCGACGATCAGCGGGCGCTCGGACAGCTCCTGTGCGGTGTCGAAGAGCAGCCGTGCCTGGGCCTCCGTCAGCCACCCGGGGATCGTCGAGGCGACGGTCCACGTCGCGTCGAACTCGGCGGGTCGGCAATTGGTCATGTGAAGTCCCTCGGACGTGGAACGGCGCGGCTGGGCCGTGGTACGGACGCAGAATATAGACTCTGCGCCGCCCGGACGGATCAACACGGAAGGCAGTCCCAGTGACCGACGGCTCCACTGCCCCGGTCCGCCGATGGCCTCCGCTCCGCCTCCCGTGGCTGTGGGGCGTGCACCTCGTCGTCGTCGTGTCGGTGCTCGTGCTGAACCTCGTGCAGCAGCCGGGCCGCATCACCTTCGACACCAAGCTGGACCTCCAGCTGGACCCGCTGGACCTGCTCGTGCGCAGCGCGGACCTGTGGAACGCGGACTGGGCGCTGGGCGGGCTGCAGAACCAGGCGTCCGGCTACCTCTTCCCGATGGGTCCCGCCTTCCTGCTCGGCGACCTGCTCGGGGCACCGATGTGGGTGTGGCAGCGCCTGTGGTCGGCGCTGGTGATGCTGCTGGCGTACGAGGGCGCCCGGCGGCTCGCAGCGAGCTGGCCCGGCATCGGGCCGGTCGGCGCCGTGCTCGCAGGCCTCGCCTACATGCTCTCCCCGCGGGTGCTGACGACCGTGGGCGGACTCAGCGGCGAGACCCTGCCCGCCGCGGTGCTGCCGTGGACGGTGCTTCCGCTGGTGCTCTTCCTGCGCGGCCGGATGCGCGGGTGGGTGGCCTTCGTCCTCTCGGCGGCCACGGTGCCGGTGATGGGCGGCCAGAACGCGACCCTCGTCGTGGCCTGCCTGGTGCTGCCGGCGTTGCTGCTGCTCCTCGCCTCGGGGCGGTCGCTGCGCCAGCGGGCCACCCACCTCGCGGCGTGGGGCTCGCTGGTCGTGCTCGCGTCGTTGTGGTGGGTCGTCCCACTCCTGCTGCTCGGCTCCTACGCGCCTCCGTTCCTGGACTTCATCGAGTCCGCGAACAACACCGCTGGGTCGACGGGCTGGCTCTCGTCCTTGCGCGGCACCAGCCACTGGGTGGCCTTCTTCCCCGGCGGCGGGCAGATCGGCTGGGAAGGTGGCTACGAGCTGGCCTCCTCCCGGTGGCTGCTGGTGCCGACCGTGCTGGTGGCCGGCATCGGACTGGTCGGCCTGCTGCAGCGCGACTTGTGGCAGCGGCGGGTCCTGGCCGTGTCGGTCCTCGTCGGCCTCGGGGTGCTCACGGCCGGGACCGGTGGCTGGGCCGGATCGGTCCTCGCCGACCCCTGGCTGCACGCCCTCGACACCTGGCTCGCCCCGTTGCGCAACATCCACAAGTTCGACCCGGTGGTCCGCCTGCCGTTGAGCCTGGGCCTGGCAGCCTTCGTCACCTCCGCCGTGCCGCGCACATGGCGCCGGAGCGCTGGGTCGGCTCCGGTCCCGACTCGAGGGATCGCACTCGCCGGGGTCACCCTCCTCGTCCTGGCTGCCGCCGGCCCTGCCGCCGCGGGGTCACTGCGCTCCAAGGGGGGATTCGACGACATCGCAGCGCCCTGGCGCGACGCGGTCGCCTTCCTGGACGACCAGCCCGGTACGACACGCACGATCGTGCTCCCCGGCGCCGGATTCGCCGTCCAGACCTGGGGACGGACCATCGACGAGCCGATCCAGGTGCTCGACCCCTCGCCCTGGATGGCGAGGGCGCAGGTCACGGTGGCGCCGGCGGGCACCCTGCGCCTCCTCGACTCCGTCGAGCAGTCGGTGGCCGATCCACGTCCCCAGAAGCACCTCGCGGCCGCACTCGAGGCGCTCGGCGCCACGCACGTGGTCGTGCGCAACGACCTCGATGCCGAGGAGGTCGACGCCCCCGAGGCAGAGCTGGTGCGCGCTGCGATCGGCAACGTCTCCGGCGCCCGCCTGGCCGCGTCCTTCGGCGGCACGGAAGGCGGAGCCGCCGCCGTCGAGGTGTTCGAGCTCCGCCACGACGGCGAGCCACGGGTCGACCTCCAGGAGTGGGACGACCGGGTGGTGGTCGACGGTGCACCGGAGATCGTGCCCGACCTCCGCGCGGCCGGTCTCGTGCGGGACGACCAGGCGGCCGTCCTGGCCGTGGGGGAGGAGAACCCCGACGTCGTCACCGACAGCCTGCGACGTGTGGAGCGCAGCTTCGGCCGCGTCCACGACCCGCGCTCCGGCGTGATGACGTCCGCTGAGGACTACCGCGTCGACCGCCTCGCCCACGACCACAGCGACAGGGCCATGCCAACAACGAGGACGACCGCGGCGTACGACGGGGTGTCCGCGATCGCGGCCTCGAGCTCGGCGGGCTACGCCGACATCCTCGGGCCGGTGCGACCCGAGCAGCACCCCTACTCGGCGTTCGACCGCTCCATCTACACCGCGTGGGGCAGTGCACCGCTGTCACGACCGCAGGGGCAGTGGATCGAGGTCACGTTCGACGACCCCACCCCGGTGAGCGACGTGTCCCTGGCGTTCGACACCTTCTCGGGTGCGCCCGTGAGGTCGGTCCGGATCTCCACGGAGGACCGGTCGATGGTGGCCGAGGTGGAGCCTAACGGCGCTGTCCCGGACGTCCGCGTCGACGACGACGCCGCCAGCACGCTGCGGATCACCGTCCTGGGCGCCGCTGTCGACCGCGGCCAGGTGCGACTCTCCGACGTACGCATCGCAGGTCGCGACGTCAGCCGGTCGCTGGTCGTGCCGGGTCCGGTGTCGTCGGACACCTCGGTCTTCCTGACCAGCGAGGTCCCTCGCCGCGCGTGTGCGGTGGCCGAGGACGACCGCGTCGTCGGGTGCGAGCTGGCCTGGCAGCGGGAGACGTCCGAGACGCCGGGCTTCGACCGCACGATCACCGTGGAGGAGAGCGGCGAGTGGACCCTCAAGGGTCACGCCCTCGCGACGCACGGTCCGTCCCTCGCCGGCCTCTTCGCGCCGCTGTCGGACGACCTCGTGAGCGTGATCGCCACCTCCACCTACGGCGGCGACCCCGCGGTGAGCGCGGCCGGCGCGCTGGACGGGAGGCCGGAGACCGGGTGGACCTCGGCTCCCGGCGACCCCGCAGCCGCCCTCCAGCTCACCTGGGGTCCGCGGCGGACCGTGTCACGGATCGAGGTGACCAGCTCACCCGACCAGCCGGGCGACCTGCCCGAGTTCGTCGTGGTCGAGGCCGGTCCCGGAACCGGGGATCCCCAGCTCGTGGCGACGCAGGGCGCCCAGGCGGGGGTCATGCAGCCGGTGCGGACCAACCGGCTGCGGGTGACGGCCTACGGCCAGGCCGGCCTCGACGGCGTCGGGATCGGCGAGCTCGACGTGGCCGGGATCGAGGACCTGCAGCACCGGCCCGACCCGGGCACGCCGACCGGCACGGCGTGCGGCTTCGGGCCCACCGTCGAGGTGGGCGGGCGCATCGTGCAGACCCGCATCAGCGGCACCCTCAGCGACATCCGGTCGGGACGGAGCCTGGCCGTCATCCCGTGCGGGAAGCGGTCGATCACCCTGACGCCCGGCAAGCACCGCATCCGGGTCGTGAACCCCGAGGGGTTCGTCACCTCGAGCCTGGTGCTGGCCCCGTCCCCGCCGGCGGCGTCTGCGTCGGTGGTGCCGCCGAGCGTGCAGTCGTGGTCCTCCACCCATCGCGAGGTCAAGGTCTGGTCGTCCTCGGAGTCGGTGCTCGGGGTGACCGAGAGCTTCAACCGGGGGTGGACGGCGAGCATCGACGGGACGGACCTGTCGCCGGTCGTCCTGGACGGCTGGCGCCAGGGCTTCGTCGTCCCGGCCGGGACGACGGGAGTCGTCTCGCTCGACTACGCCCCGCAGGTGCCGTTCCGGGTCGCGATCGTGGGCGGCCTCGCACTCGTCGGCGTGCTGCTCCTGCTCGCCGTGGCCCTACTTGCCATGGGCCTGCTGTCGCGTCGCGCCGGGCGCTCCCACGCAGACGAGAGGCTGGCAGTCCACGAACCGGTAGACGTCGACGCATCCACCGAGCGGCGGTCCGGCTGGCGCCGCACCCGGCCCTGGTCGCGCGTGCCCGCCCTCGCCGTCCTTGCACTCGTCTCGCTCCCGCTCGCCGTCGGGGCGCTCGCCGGGTGGCTCACCCGGCAGCGCCCGGACGTCCGCCCGGGCCACGCCCGGCTCGGCGACGACCGGCTCGTCGACGCCAGGCTCGGGGCGGCCTGCGTCGGGGCCCTCCTCTTCGCCGGCGTGATCGCGTTGTCGACGTCCGCGGTGGTCGTCCCACCGGTAGGCTCCGACGTCGTCGTGGCGCTGGCGGTGGGAGCCGTGTGCGGCCGGGTGCTCGCCCGGCCGTGACAGGTACGGATCCGGGGCAGCCGAGCCGAAGAGGGGAAGGACCAGCGTTGACCGTCGCCGGTGTGCGGACCCTGGTGGTGTCAGCGCTCGCTGCAGCCGTCGCGGTCCGGGTGAGTGCGACGCAACCCCTGGCCGGCGCGTACGCCCGGATCGCCGCCGACCCGGCAGGCGCACTTCGCAGTGCGGCGGACGGGTGGACCGTGTCGGGCACGCTGGGCGACGCCACCGCACAGGGGCTGCGGGAGGTTCCCGTCGCGGCGTTCTTCTGGCTGGCCGACGTCCTGCGCCTGCCACCGGTGGGCGCCCGAGCCACGTGGAGCGTCCTCGTCCTCGTGCTGGCGGTCGTGGGCGCGGTCCGGCTGGCGCGAGCGCAGGCCCCGGCCGAAACGATCCGGCACGACGACGCCGACGAGCCGTGGACTCCCTGGGTCGGCGCCGCGCTCTTCGCCTGCGCGCCCGTGCTCGTGACGACCGTGCAGCACTCCCCGGGCGACGCTCTCGTCGTGGCCCTCCTGCCGTGGGTGCTCGGGCCCCTCGTCCGCCGGGAGGACGGCTGGCGCGCTGCGGCGCGCTCGTCGGTCTGGCTCGGCCTGGCCGGAGCCGGTACGCCGCCGTGGGCCGTCGCCGCGCTCGCCGCGGGCGCCCTGGCAGCTGTCGTCACCTCCCGGCGACCGCGGGGGGTCCGACAGCTCCTCAGGTGGTCGGTGCTGGCCGTCGCCTCCTCGTCGTGGTGGGTCGCGGCCTACGTCTGGGAGGCGGCGTACGCCACCGACGTCTCGGGCCTCTCCCGCACGGAGCTGTCCACCTCGGCCCTGTCCGACTCCCTGGGCCTGCCCGGAGGCGGATGGTGGGCGGTGCTGGTCGTGCTCGCACCGCTGGGGGTGGTCGGTTGCGCCATCGCGTTCCGCGTCGCCGGCGACCTCGTCGTGGCGAGTGCGCTGCTCGCCCTGGCCGGCGCAGCGATCGTCCTCGGCGCTGCGTCCGGGGGGTGGCCGGCATGGCTGCCGCTGCCGGCATCGGCAGTCACGGCGACCGACGTCGTCGGCACGCCGTGGGTCGTCCTGGCCGGCTGGGTGGGCCTGGCAGCACTGCTCGCCTGGACCCCGCTCGTCGACCACCTGCTGGCGCGGCTGCCCCGTGCCGGGGCGGCCTGGCAGCCCTCTCGGGAGACCGGTGTGGTCGTGGCAGCGGTGGCGGTGCTCGCCGTCGCCGTGGTCGGACCCGTGCTCGTGGCGCAGGAGGAGACCGCCGAGCCCGTCGCGACGGACCCCTCGGTGTGGGCGCAGGTGGCGGCGTGGTCAGCCACCGCGCCCCCTGGCCGAGTGCTCGTGCTACCGGCGGTGGCGGACGGCAGGGTGGAACCGGCCGTGACGGACGCGCTGGGCGACCGTCCCTGGATCTCCCGCGACACCCTTCCGTTGTCCGGGCCCGGCGCGACCGCGGCCCTCGACAGCGCCGTGGGACGGCTCAGCCGCGGGCACGACGGCGCTGGGACCGGAGCAGCCCTCCGCCACCTGGGCGTGTCCTACGTCCTCCTGCGCAACGACGTGTCACCGGCGGCCGACCGTGACCGACCACTCGCGCTCGTACGCCACGCGCTGGTGCGGCAAGGTGCCTCGCGGGTGGACGTCGTCCAGCCCGGAGGAGCGGAGCAGGGCGCGCCCGGGATCGTGGACCTCGGCGTCCGGGACCCGGTCGGGTCCCTGGAGATCTGGGCCGTCGACCAGGCGTCGGACGGCGCCGTCCTCGACGGCGAGCTGCTGACGGTGTCGGGTGACCCGGGCGTGGTCGCAGACCTGGCCGACGCCGGACTCGCACCCGATTCCCCGCTGGCGCTCGGCCCGGCTCGCGGGGGAGCGGCGAGCATCGTGTCCGACAGCGCCCGCAGGCAGGACGTCGACCAGCGCCTGTCGTCCGACCCCTACGGCCCCGTCCTGTCGGACGCCGAGTCGAGGACCGTGCGCCCGTCGGGCGCTGCCGCGGAACCGACCGCGTCCAGCGTCCTGAGCGGAGCGCAGGAGGTGCGGGCCTCGTCCTCCGCCGCCGACCTCGACGGATCCCGACGACGCACCGGCGCGGTCCCGTCTGCTGCCGTGGACGGCAACGCGTTCACAGCCTGGCAGTCGCGTCGGGGCACGCTGGTGGGTCAGTGGTGGGAGATCGCCTTCGACGGAGCGACCGACCTGACCGGCGGCACGCTGCAGGTCGTGCAGAACCCCTTCTCCTCCTCCCTGGTCACCCGTGTCCGGCTGGAGTCGGACGCGGGCACGACGGAGGTCGACGTCCCGCCGGACGGGCTCGTCGGCATCGGCGCGGCGGGCCGTACGGAGCGCCTGCGGGTCGTGGCCACGGCCGTCAGCGGCACGCCCGACGCCGCGCGCAGCTTCGGGATCTCCGAGCTCACGCTCCCCGGCCTCGCGGTGCGGCAGGCCCTGGTGGTCGACGGGCAGGAGGCCGACACCTGGGTCCTCGCTGCGCGCCCACCCAGCTTCGCCACGTGTGTGCCGTCCTATCCCATCGGTGGGTCCGGAGACCCTGCAGCGAGCGAGACCGTGTGCAACCGGGGCGTGACGGTCGACGGCCCCGACGCCGGACAGCTCACGCGGGTGCTGCGCACCGAGCGGGGCGGCGAGGTCGCCGGACGGGTCTGGATGCGCGCCGCTGACAGCAGCCAGTCCAGCGACCTGGCCGCTCAGCTGGCGCGACCGACAATCATCGCCACGGGCTCGAGCTCCGCCTCGCCCGACCTGGTGTCCGGCCCGCAGGCGGCCGCGGACGCCGACCCGGCGACCGCCTGGCGTCCGGCCGCGGACGACGCGGCGCCCTCCCTGGAGCTGAGCTGGGACCGCCCCACCCGCGTCAGCGGCCTGCGGGTGACCACGGCCGAGCGCCAGCTGTCGACCCGGCCGACCCACGTCGTCGTCTCCTACGGCGACAGCACGGAGACCGCCACGGGCGAGATCGGCGACGACGGCGTCGTCGAGCTGCCGCCCGTACGGACCCGGTCGCTCTCGGTGACGTTCGAGGCGGAGACGCAGCAGACCTCGCTCGACTCCCTCACCGTCGCGTCCCGCCCGGTGCCGATGACGGTGTCGGAGGTGGAGGTGATCGGGGGCCCCGACGTCGCCTGGGAGGCGGACGAGGTCGACGAGCTGCCGTGCGGATCGGGACCTGACGTCTCCGTCGGCGGCGAGTCCTACCAGACCGCCGTGAGTGCCTCCGCGCGCCAGGTCGTGGAGGCCGCCGTCGTGACGGCCACGCTGTGCGAGCGACCCGTGCTCCGCGCGGGCGAGGTCGACGTGCGCATCGACCCGTCCTTCTCGTGGATCCCCCTCGGTATGGTGCTGTCGCCCCCCGGTGGTCCCTTCGGGACCGTGGACGACCTCTCGACGGAGGGGTTCGCCTCTGCCGGCGTGCCTGTCGGCACCATCGGCGCGACAGGAGGCGCCGGGGGCGCGGAGATCGACGTCGACGGTCCCGCCACCATCGTGCTCGCCGTGCCCGCCGGGAAGGGGTGGACCGCCGTCGCCGACGGGCGCGCGCTGCCCTCCCTGACGGTCGACGGGTGGGCACAGGCCTGGCGGGCACCCGACGGGTCAAGCCGGGTGAGGCTGCGTTACTCCTCGGTCGAGGAGCTGCGGATGGCGGCGGGCGTCGCGGCCCTCGGCTGGGTCGCGGTGCTGCTGCTGGCGGTCTCGTCCCGCTCGAGGACGCGTCGCCCGGGCATCCCGCGGTAGGAGCGGCGCGCCCAGGCCATGGTGGGTCGCTCCACCCACGCGTAGGTCGCCGCGCCCAGCGGGATCGAGATCCCCAGCACCCACGCGAGGCGCCACAGCAGGCCGATGGTCCCGTCGGGGAACGTGATGTCGCGCTCGAGCACGACGATCACCGGCACGTGCCACAGGTAGATCCCGTAGGACCAGCGGCCGACCGCCACGAACCAGCGGGTGCTCAGGAGGCGGTTCGTCGGAGCCGGGCTGGGACCGAGGACGACGACGCACAGCAGCACCAGGGCGATGAGGGCGGCCGACCAGGTGCGGACCTGCTCCTCGGAGAACGACACGGGGACGAACCCGGTCGGTCCACCGAGCGACGAGGTGGCCAGGACGACCAGGCACAGGGCGACCACCACGGGTGCCCAGCGGTCGGCGCAGAACGACCGGATCCCGGAGAGGGAGACGATCGAGGCGCGATGGGCCTCGACGAGGACGGCGACCAGTGCGCCACCGGCGAAGCAGAAGAGGAACGACGGCAGCCAGTAGGGGTAGGTGAGCTGCCCGGCCAGGTCGGCATCGGTCGTCCACAGCCGCCACCCGATCGACACCGGCACGGACAGAGCGAGCGACGACACACAGATCCAGAACGACGTGATGCCCGAGTAGCGCCGCGCCAGGCGCCCCCCGAGCCAGCCCATGATCGGGAGGGCGACGTACCAGGAGACCTCGGTGGCGAGGCTCCAGGTGTGGAGCATGGCCTCGCGCATCGGCTCTGCGTCGTAGATCCAGGTCAGGGAGAGGGCACGCCACCATCCGGTCGCGTCCACAGGTCGCGACTCCGGGATGACGACTGCCACGACCAGCAGCACGACCCAGTAGGCCGGGAAGATGCGCGTCACCCGCCGCAGCACGAACGTCCCCAGCGCGGGCCGCCCTGCCAGCCCCAGGCTCCAGCGCGCCCACGGCCGGTACAGGAGGAAGCCGGAGATCACGAAGAGGCTCACGGGTCCGTACGTCGGGAGCCCGAGCCAGTCGAACTCCGTGCGTCCCGAGGTGTGGATCAGGACGACCATCAGCGCCGCGAACCCGCGGAGCCCGGTCAGGCTGGCGATCTCGGCTGCACGCCGGGCTCGCGCCTCGTCGGCGGGGGTGTCCTCCCACTCCACCGCGGTGCTCGCTGCCACGCGGGCGATTAGATCACGCGGGGGCAGCCGCGCGTCAGCGTCCGTTCGCCTCTCGCGACCCGCACCCATCGACTACAGTCGCCGCGTGCCGCAGCCGTCCGCCCCACGACCCTCGGCCTGGGCACCCACGCTGCGCCGCTCGGTCCGGCTCTTCCGCGCGTTCCGGGTCGAGCAGACGCAGCCCGACGTCTTCTACGGCGAGCTCGCCGACGACGCGGTCGGCCACGTCTCGCAGTACGCCGACCTCGCCGGTGCGCGCATGCTCGATGTCGGCGGGGGACCGGGCTACTTCCGCACCGCCTTCGAGGGAGCCGGAGCGACCTACTTCGCCCTCGACGCCGACGTCGGTGAGCTGTCCGGCCTCGGCGGGATCGCGCCCCGCACCGTGCTGGGGAGCGGCATGCAGCTGCCCTTCGCCGACGGCACCTTCGACATCTGCTACTCCTCCAACGTGCTCGAGCACGTCAGCGACCCCTGGCGGATGGCGGACGAGATGGTGCGCGTGACGCGGCCCGGAGGACTCACCTTCATCTCCTACACGGTCTGGTTCGGGCCGTGGGGAGGGCACGAGACGTCACCGTGGCACTACCTCGGAGGGCGCCGCGCCCGGCGTCGCTACCGGCGCAAGCACGGCCACGAGCCGAAGAACAGGTTCGGCGAGTCCCTCTACGCGGTGACCGTGCGCGCGGGCCGGGAGTGGGCCCGTGCCCAGACCGGCGCCGAGGTGCTGGACGTCATCCCGCGCTACAACCCCGCCGCGACGCGCTGGCTCTCCTCGGTGCCGGTGCTGCGCGAGATCGTGACCTGGAACCTGGTCATCGTCCTGCGCCGGCGATGACCGTCACCCCCACGCAGCAGCAGCCCTCGGCGGTCACCTGGCGGTTCCGGCTGTCCGTGTGCTGCCTGGCCCTCGTGGCGCTGGCCTTCGCGCAACGGCCCGGCAAGCTCGTCAGCGACACCAAGTTCGACCTCGTCGCGGATCCCGCCGCGATGCTCGCCCGCGCGCTGCACATGTGGGACCCGACCGGCGGGTTCGGGCAGGTCCAGAACCAGGCGTACGGCTATCTCTTCCCGATGGGCCCGTTCTTCTGGCTGGGCGACCTCGCCTCGGTCCCGGCGTGGGCCGTGCAGAGGGCGTGGTGGTCGCTGCTGCTGGTGGTCGCCTTCCTGGGCGTGGTCAAGCTGTGCGCCGTCCTCGGTCTCGGCACCCCGACCGCCCGGCTGGTGGCGGGCTTCGCCTACGCGCTGTCGCCGCGCATCCTCACGACTCTCGGGCCGATCTCCATCGAGGCCTGGCCGATGGCCCTCGCACCGTGGGTGCTCGTCCCGCTGGTGGTGGGCTGCAGGAGGGGGTCCCCGCGGCGGGCAGCAGCGCTGTCGGCGCTCGGCGTCGCGGCCGTGGGTGGGGTGAACGCCGCCGCCACCGCCGCCGTCCTCCCGCTCGGGGTCGTGTGGCTGCTCACCCGCGCGCCCGGACCGCGCAGGCGGACCCTGCTCCTGTGGTGGCCGGCCCTGGTGGTGCTCGGCACCCTGTGGTGGCTGGTGCCGCTCCTGCTGCTGGGGAGCTACAGCCCGCCGTTCCTCGACTTCATCGAGACGGCCGCCGTCACCACCTTCCCCACCACCCCCTTCGACGTGCTGCGGGGCACGTCCCACTGGGTGCCCTACGTCGACGCGACGTGGCAGGCCGGCAACGACCTCATCACGACCGGCTACGTCGCTGTCAACGGCGCGGTGCTCCTCGTCCTCGGCTTCGTCGGCCTGTCCCTGCGCAGCAACCCGCACCGCCGCTTCCTCGTCCTGGGCCTGCTGGGCGGGCTCGTCCTGGTGTCGCTCGGCCACTCCGGGTCCGTGCACGGCTGGCTCGCAGCCACCGAACGCTCCTGGCTGGACGGCGCGCTCGCACCGCTGCGCAACGTGCACAAGTTCGAGCCCGTCGTGCGGCTGCCGCTGGTCCTCGGCCTCGCGCACGTCCTCGGAGCAGCCGCGGCGGGACTCACCGAGGCTGCCCCCGGCAGGGCGTGGCGCGAGCGGCTCCAGGACGGCCAGCGGGTGGCGTACGTCGGCCTGCTCGTGCTGGCGACGGTCGCCGTGGCGGGCGTGGCGAGCCCCGCTCTGGCGGGGCGGCTCGCGCCGGCGCAGGACTTCGAGTCGGTCCCGGGCTACTGGGAGCGCGCGGTGTCGTGGCTCGAGCGCGAGGGCGCGCAGGACCCCGACCGCGGGACCGCGCTGCTCGTGCCGGGCTCCAGCTTCGCCACCTATCTGTGGGGGACCCCTGAGGACGAGCCCGTCCAGGCGTACGGCGTGTCGGGCTGGGCGGTGCGCAACGCCGTGCCGCTCGCGCCGCCCGGCAACATCAGGATGCTGGACGCCGTGGAGGAGCGGCTCGCCACCGGTCAGCCGTCGGCCGGGCTGGCGCCCTTCCTGGCCCGTGCGGGCGTGGGCCTGCTGGTCGTGCGCAACG
Source organism: Nocardioides sp. BGA-UO-ETr-FS32 (assembly GCF_059567905.1). Taxonomy (NCBI): domain Bacteria; kingdom Bacillati; phylum Actinomycetota; class Actinomycetes; order Propionibacteriales; family Nocardioidaceae; genus Nocardioides; species Nocardioides sp. BGA-UO-ETr-FS32. The sequence goes on from NZ_JCAQOX010000016.1 coordinate 317,769, forward strand.
ACCTGCGTCCCAGCGACGACGTGCCCGTCCCCGTCCTCGTCCACCAGGCGCTGGAGGGATCGCCCGGCATCGTGAAGGTGGCCGACTTCGGCCCGGAGCTCGGTGGCCGGGTCCGGCTGGAGACGGACGACGAGACCCCGGTCATCGTCGAGGACGGCTGGCGCACCGCCTACCCGGCCGTCGAGATCTACGAGGTCTCCGGCGCCCGGAGCGCGGTGAGCGGTGCGGACCCGCCGGTGGTGGTCGGTGGACCGGAGAGCCTGCTGGATCTCCTCGACGCCGGCCTGCTCGGGGACGAGCCGGCCTTCCTGGCCGCCGACGCCCCGGAGGACGCGCAAGGCCCGCTGCTGCTCACCGACGGCCTGCGCAGGCGCGAGGCGACGTTCGCCCGGGTGCACGACGGGCGGTCAGCGACCCTGGAGCCATCCGACGACGGCCGGCGCGCCGCCCCGGCCCGCGACTACGTCCGGGAGGACGAGGCCAGGTGGGAGACCACGGCCCGCATCCTGGGCGCCCGCTCCGTCGACGCCTCCGGCTCCCGCGCCTTCGCCGACACCACCGGGCCGGTGCTGCCCGAGACCCTGCCCTACGCCGCCTTCGACGGCCGTCCCGAGACCCAGTGGGAGTCCGGACGGCCCCGCACCGGCGACGACCCGTGGGTGGAGGTCGTGCTCGAGGAGCCGCTCGACCTCGCTGGGCTCACCGTCGTCGCGGGGGACACCGGGGCGACCCGCGCGGCCACGGTCGTCGTGGAGACCGACGCCGGCACGTCGCCCGAGGTACGCGCGCCGGCCGGCGAGGCCGTGGTCGTGGCGCTGCCCGACGGTGAGACGACGCGGCTGCGGATCCGGAGCGCCGACGCGGACGGTCCGGCCGACGAGCTCGCGATCGCCGAGGTCCGTGCGGAAGGGCTGGACGTCGACCGGACGCTGGTGCTCCCGGAGGTCCCCGCGGCGCGGGGCGCACCCGAGCACGTCCTCCTCACCTCGGGCGCCACGAGCGACGCCTGCGTACGGGTGGACGACGACGTGCGCTGCGCAGCCGGGCGGGCGCGCGGCGACGAGGACGGCGGAGTCATCGACCGGACGGTGCGGCTGGGGACCGGCGCCGACTACGGCGTGGCGCTCGACGTACGGCCGGTCGCGGGCGACGCGCTGACCGGGCTGATGATGAGGGACCAGCTGGTCAACGTGCGCGCCTCCTCCGCGGCGGTGGACGACGCCCGCGCCTCCGCGGTGGCCGCGATCGACGGGTCGACCGGCACCACCTGGGTCGCCGAGCCGGACGACCCGGACCCCACCCTCAGCGTCAACTGGATCGGCGAGCGGCCGGTGCGGGGCATCCGGCTGGTGCTCGACCGGCAGGCGCCGGCTTCGCAGGCCACGAGGATCGAGCTGGTCCACCCCGGCGGCCGGCAGGTCGTCCGGCTCGACCGGTCCGGCTACGCATCTGTCGAGCCGTTCCGCGCCAGCCGCCTCGACGTCCGGGTGCTCGACTGGGTCGAGACCGACAGTCGCTCGGCACGTGGCGAGGTGACGCCGCTGGGTGTGGGGGTGAGCGAGCTGCGCCTGCCGGGCGTCGGACTGCTCCCGCTCCAGCTGTCCGAGGCGCCCGTCGACATCGGCTGCGGGTTCGGCCCCACCCTGCGGGTCGGCGACGACCTCCTCGCGAGCAGCGTGACGGCGTCTCCCCGCCAGCTCTTCGACGGTGAGCAGGTCCCGGCACGCGCGTGCGGGCCGGCCACGGTGGCGCTGGCGGGTGACGAGACCCGCGTGGTGGCCACGCCGGCTCCCGCCTTCCGTCCCGTGACGGTGACGCTCTCCCTGCCGGGAGCGGGCGAGGTCGGCAGTGCCGCGGCGGCGACGCTCCGCTCGGACACCCCGGTCTCGGGGACGGTCGACCTCGACGCGGGTGGCGGCGTCGTCGCGCTGCGCCACAACGTCAACGCCGGCTGGGAGGCGGAGCTGCCCGACGGCACGACCGCCGTCCCGCTGGTGGTGGACGGGTGGCAGCAGGCGTGGCAGGTGCCGGAGGGGGTCGGGACCCTCGAGCTGCGCTACGCGCCCGACCTGACCTACCGCCTGGCGCTGGGGACGGGAGCGGTGCTGCTGGTCCTGCTCGCGCTCGGCGCGGGACTCGTACGCCGTCGCGCCCCGCACCCGGCGCCACCCGTCGGCACCCGGGTGGCGGTGTGGGTGGTCCCGGCCGCGGGCCTGCTCGCGCTCGGGCTGGTCGGCGGCTGGTGGGGCGTCGCCTGCGGGCTCCTCGGCGCAGCCGCGGTGCTGGCAGCCCGTAGGTGGGTGGCCGCACCCGCGGTGGTCTGGGCCGCGACGACGCCGCTGGTCGCCGCCGCGGTCGTCTACTGGTGGCGCCCGCTCGGCTCGGCGGACGGCTGGGCCGGGGCACTGGCCGGCCCCCAGCTGTTGGTGGCGCTGGCGCTCGGTGCGCTCGTGGTCGCGGACGTGGACCCGCGCCCCCAGACGTTGCGCAGGCGGAGGGACGGTCGCTCCACCAGGCGGTGAAGCACCTCCGACACCACCAGTGACGCCGCGAGGGTCAGCACGAAGAGCTCGAGCCCGCGGCCCTCGAAGAGCGGCATGTCGCGCCAGTCGGCGATGAGCTCCAGCAGGATCAGGTGCACGCAGAAGATGCCGTACGACAGGTGGCCGACGTGGCGCAACGCCGGCAGCGACAGCACGCGCACGAAGCGTCCCTCCGGCGGCGCGAAGACGCCCGGCAGGATGACGAGGCCGGCGATGGCGGCGTAGAGCAGGTTCTTCGTCAGCGCCGCGCCCAGGGTGGTCGGCGTGAGGTCCGCCGGCCCGGCGAGCGGGGTGGAGGCGATGACGAGCAGGGCGGCCGCGGCGAGCCAGCACAGTCCGGGGGAGCGACCCATCTCGCGCAGGACGGCGGTGACGCGGTCCGTGAGCCGGTCCGTGCCGCCGGCGTCGTCGCGGGAGCGTACGTCGCAGGACGCCAGCACGATGCCCACCGCGAACCAGACGAGGTAGGACGGCAGCCACAGCCGGATCATCGTCCCGCCGCCGTCCCACCGCACGGAGAGGTCCATGAGCCAGACGACGTTCACCAGCGTCATGCCTGCGACGACGAGCCAGAGACGGTCACGCCCGCGGCGCCGGACGCGGGTGAGCGCCAGCCACATCAGGCCGGGCAGCGCCACGTAGAACGCGACCTCGGTGGACAGGCTCCACATCTGGGTCAGCCCGTCGGGCAGCTGGTCGTCGACATAGATGTCGCCGAGCAGCAGCGTGGTCAGCCACTGGCCGGCGCCGGCGTCACGGTTGCCCGGGAGGAGCGTGAGGGCGGCCACGACCGTCACGACGTACACGGGCACCAGCCGCAGCGCACGCTTCCAGAGGTAGTGCAGCGTCGACGGCGGTGGGAAACCGGCACGGTGGCGCGCGATCCAGGGACGCGAGAGCAGGAAGCCGGAGAGCACGAAGAACACCGCCACGCCGACGTCGAGGCGCGACAGGGGGGTGCCCCACACCGGACGTGCGTAGGCGCCGGCCCAGAAGGCCGCGTGCGTGGCGAGGACGGCGATCGCCGCGACCGCTCGCAGGGAGTCGAGCGCGGGGAAGGCGACCGCGGCTGCCGTCCGGTCTGGGCCCACCATGGGGGGAGTGTCGCACGCGCCACTACTGTTCGCGCATGTTGCTGCTGAGACGAGCCGGCTCCGTGCTGTCCCGGGTGGCGTCCTTCTCCCGCGACCGAGGGTTCCTCGTGGTGGTGCGCTCGTGTGCGCGGTGGGGCTGGGACTGGCTCCGCGGACGCCCGGCCGGAGGGCGGGACCACGGAACCTTCGAGTGGGAGGGGCGCGACGTCCCCTACTTCGTCCACGACTACCACTACACGTGGCTCAACGAGCGTGCCGTCGAGGTCGCCCTGGCCCTCGAGGTCCTCGACCGTCGTCGGGACGCGTCGGTGCTCGAGATCGGCAACGTGCTCGGGCACTACGCACCCGTGGACCACACGGTGGTCGACAAGTACGAGGCCGCACCGGGCGTGATCAACGAGGACGTCGCCGACCTCGACCTCGGGCGGCACTTCGACTTGGTGCTGGCGATCTCGACGCTCGAGCACGTCGGCCTCGACGAGGACGTGCTCGACGAGGACAAGCCGGTGCGTGCCGTGGAGCGCCTGCGGGCGCACGTGGCCCCGGGCGGCCTGCTCTGGGTGACCCACCCGGTCGGCTACAACCCGGCGCTCGACGCCCGGTTCCGCGACGGCTCGCTCGGGGCGACGCGCATGCGTGCGCTGCGGCGCGAGCCGTCGCGCAACGTGTGGCGCGAGGTGCCGCTGGAGGAGGTCTGGGGAACGCCCTACGACCGCCTGCTCTACACCGCGCACGCGGTCGTCGTGGCCGAGTTCGACGCGCCGTGACCCAGTCCTCGCAAGACTGGTGCCGACGAGGTGACTGACTGGTAACGTTCGCGCGTCGCGTGACCACCAACACAGAGGAGCGCAGGGTGGGAAAGAAGCTGGGCGTCATTTTGACTGGGCTGGGCGTGTTCGTCCTGGGGGTCGCACTCCTGGCCCGGTTCTACGCCTACGACCAGTTGGCCGTCGTGCCGCTGGACCAGGACACCGTGTCGGTCTCGGAGGGGCCGGAGGCGACCATCTTCGACATCGCCACCCAGCAGGAGATCACCGTCGACCTGGTGTCGACGCGCAACGTGGTGGGAGACGTCGAGGCCTCCGAGGAGGCCAGCGACGAGCTGGGTCGTGACATCGCCGTGTGGGAGACCCTGGTCTACACCGACGAGCCCGGCGCCGAGATCGACGCCGACAACCCGCCCCGGTCCGGCACGCACGACCGCGTCGCGTTCGACCGGCACACCGGTGAGACCGTCGTGTGCTGCGAGACGTTCAGCAGCACGACCGCCGACGACCGCGGTGTCGAGCAGCCGCAGGCGACCGCCTTCGAGGGCCTCTACTTCAAGTTCCCGTTCCAGACCGAGCAGAAGACCTACCAGTTCTGGGACGGCTCGCTCGGGGAGGCGCCGGACATCGAGTTCCAGGAGGTCGAGTCGATCGAGGGCCTCGAGGTCTACCGCTTCGAGCAGGTGATCCCCGCGACGACGGTCGCCACCATCAACGCGCCCGCGTCCATCTTCGGCATCGACGAGGAGGGTGACGTCAGCCTCGACCGCGTCTACTCCAACACCCGGACCCTCTGGATCGAGCCCGAGACCGGTGTGATCATCCGCGGCCAGGAGGACCAGCTGGTCGTCGCCGAGTACGAGGGCGAGCAGGTCGCCACGCTCACGGACGTGGTCATCGGCTACAACCCCGAGACGATCACCGACAACGTCGACACCTACTCGTCCCTGTCGACCCAGCTCAAGGCGATCCGCATCTGGGTGCCGATCATCGGCGGCGTGCTCGGCCTCCTGCTGCTGGTCGCGGGGCTCCTGCTCATGCGCCGCCGGCGCGACGGGTCCGCGCACGCGGGCTGACGCCGATCGACGTGCACGACGGCCGGCGGGTCATCCCGCCGGCCGTCTGCACGTGGTGGGGTCGCCACCCGGCGCCGCAGCCTCCCGGCCGTCCGTACGCCCGTCGCCGTCGGTGTCGGGCTCGTCGGGGTCGGAGCGCACCGAGCGGCCGTCGCGGAGCCGGTAGCCCGCGGCCTCGCGCTGGTCCCCGATGCCGTCACCATCGGTGTCCCGGACGTACGGCAGGCTGCGCGAGCGGAGCCGCGACAGGACCCGACCCCCGCAGCGCACGACCCGCTGGCGGATGACCTGGCCACGGACCTCGCGCCCGTCGGTCAAGCCGTCGCCGTCCGTGTCGGAGTCGCGCGGGTCAGTGCCTGATCCGAGGCCGTCGCGGGTGAGCGGCAGCGCATCCAGCACCGTGCCGGCCAGCACCGTGTGCCCGGTGTCGGTGAGGTGCACCGCGTCGCTGCCGATCAGGTCGAAGGGGTCGGCGCCGAGGGCGTCGCGCTCCTCGAACGCGGCGCCCGCGTCGACGTACGCCACCCGGCGGTGGTCCAGTGCCGTCTGTCGCAGGGCCTCGCCGTAGGCGGCCCACGTGTCCACGCTGACCTGGTAGCGGCGCACGGGCTGCACCAGCACGTGGCACGGCGCACGCTCGGTCAGGGAGTCGATGCGCCGGACCACGGCCTCCACCCGCGCGCGGAAGGTGGCGACGGGGACGTGCTCGACCGTGTCGTTCGAGCCGATCTGGTGCACGACGCACGTCGGTTGCAGGAGGCGTACGGCATAGGCGTGGGCGTCGGTGAAGTAGGTCTCGGCGGTCGCCCCGCCCATGCCGCCGTTGACGCCCTGCACCCCCGGTGAGCGGTCGGGACGGAGCGTGCTGCGCCGGAGGTCGCGCACCGGCGCGACGGCACCGGTGCCGGAGGGAAATATCGTCTGCAGGCCGGCCACGACCTGGTCGACGTACCGCGTCGCCCGGGTGCTGGCGCCTATCCCCGCCGTGGTCGACGACCCCAGGAAGAGCACCCGGACACTCCGGACGCGCCGCTGGGCCAGGGCGACGGTGAGGGGGACGAGGTCGGGCTGCCGGAGGGCGCTGGCGCCGAGCTCGCGACGGTCGGACAGCCCGTCGTCATCATGATCGACGGCCCGCGCGGCGCGTACGGGGACGACAGGTGTGGCCGGGGAGGCCGACGCGGCGGCCGGCAGCTGTGCTGCGGTCAGCTGTGCCGCCGCGCCGGACACGACGACGAGCACGCTCGCGGGCGCGACGCGCCACCACCTGGTGGTGCGGGTCGACGGTCGTGTGGGAGGCACCCGCGCAACGTACCTCTCTGCTCCGGTCAGCGGGCGAGCTCGGCCACGAAGATCGCCGTCCCCGGGGTCAGCAGCCCCCGGGTGCGTGACCACCCGCCCCAGACGCGGTCGTGGTCCTCGGGCCACTCGGGCTCGACGAGGTCCGTCAGCCGGAAGTCGTGGCCGGCGAGGAGGCGCACCCAGTCGCCGAGGGTGCGGTGGTGCTCGACGTAGGAGACCACCCCGGTGGCGTCGTCGATCTCGACGTAGGGCGTGCGGTCCCAGTAGGACTGGGTCGCGGTGAGCCCGGGCTCGCCGGGGTCGTCGGGGAACATCCACCGGGTCGGGTGGGTGACGGAGAACGCGAAGCGGCCGCCCGGGCGCAGCACCCGCGCCACCTCGGCGACGGCGACGTCGATGTCGCTGATGAACTGGAGCGCGCCGAAGGAGCAGAAGACGACGTCGAAGCAGGCCGCGGCGAAGGGGAGCGCGGTGGCCGTGCCCCGCACCGAGGGCACCGCGACCCCGGTCTCCGCGTCGAGCCGCAGGGAGTGCTGGAGCTGGCGGTGCGAGAGGTCGAGCCCGACTCCGCGGCCGCCGTGGGTGCGTACCCACCGTGAGCACTGACCGGCTCCGCTGCCCACCTCGAGCACGTCGAGACCCGCCACGTCGCCGAGCACCTGGAGCTCGTCCTCGGTGTGGCCCTCCGGACCCCAGACGAACCCGGAGTCGCCGAGGAAGGCGCCGTGGGTGGCCTGGTACTCGTCGGCGTAGCGGTCCCAGTCGGGGCCGTTGGCCCGGCGTGACTCCTGCTCGGAGACCGCCCTGCGCTCGACGCGGACCGACTGCGGTTGGTGATCCTGCACGTTCGTGAGCGTAGTGCGCGGACATGGCGGTGCCGGCGCACTGCCCACGCGTGCCACGATGGGCGGATGAGCGAGTCCGCGCCGTCGCTGACGCCACTGGCCGGAGGCCACTCGGGTCGGACCTTCCTCGGCGAGGCCGGTGGCGAGCGGGTCGTCGTCCGCCTCTACGCGCCCGACGACGCGCGCGGGGGCCAGGCACCCGAGGTCGACCAGTCCGTGCTGCACCTGGTGCGGGGGCTGCTGCCGGTGCCGGACGTGCTCGAGGTACGCCGCCCTCTCGCGGCCGCGGGGACCCCGGGCCTGCTGGTGACCTCCTTCCTCCCCGGTGAGCGCGGGGATGTCGTCGTCGAGCGCCTGGCCTCCGACGCCGACACCGACGGGCTGCAGCGCCTCGGGCGGGCGCTGGGAGCGGTCGCGGCCGGCCTGGCGGGGATGCCGATGCTGCGTCCGGGCCCGTTCGTCGACGCCGACCTGGGCCTGGGCCGGTTCCCCGACGACGACCTCGTCGCATGGGCCGCCACGCGTCTGCCCGACTGGCCCGAGGTGCGACGGCGCGCCCTGTCACGGGTGTGCCGCCGGGCGCAGGACCTGCTGGACGGCGTGGCCCGCGCCTGCCTGGTCCATGGCGACCTGAACCCCAAGAACGTCCTGGTCGACCCCGCCACCCTCGAGGTCACCGCGGTGCTCGACTGGGAGTACGCCCACGCGGGCCACCCCTGGACCGACCTGGGCAACCTGCTGCGGTTCGAGCGCCACCCGGCGTACGTCTCCGCGGTCCTCGAGGGGTGGGTGTCGTTGCGCGGTGGCGAGGCCGCGACCCTGCTCGACGGCGCACGGTCGGCCGACCTGTGGGCGCTGGTGGACCTCGCCGCACGGGCGGGCGAGAACCCCGTCGCGGACCGGGCCGAGGGGCTGCTCCGCGCGGTCGCCGAGGCCGGTGACGTGCACGCGTGGCCGTCCGGCGGTTGAGCGTGGCCTGAGCGTGGCGACGAGCGGGTGTCCGGCGTGCTCCGCCGGTTGGACGTACGCCCGCGCGGGCGCGTAGTCTTGGGAGTTGCGCCAGTCGTCTGCCCGGCTTCCATACCGAGCGAACCCGTGCTCGCCGAGCTCGCGTCAGTGATCCGTCACCGACGAGTGCCAGTGAAACAGACGATCGTGCGCGTCCGCACGACTCCATCCATCCAAGGAATCACTTCCCATATGACGAGCACGCTCTCCACTCTTCCGGACTACGACGCGCCCCAGGTGGCCGTCAACGACATCGGGTCCGAAGAGGACTTCCTCGCGGCAATCGACGCGACCATCAAGTACTTCAACGACGGTGACATCGTCGACGGCACCATCGTCAAGGTGGACCGTGACGAGGTCCTCCTCGACATCGGCTACAAGACCGAGGGCGTCATCCCCTCGCGCGAGCTGTCGATCAAGCACGACGTCGACCCCAACGAGGTCGTTTCCGTGGGCGACAAGGTCGAGGCCCTGGTCCTCCAGAAGGAGGACAAGGAAGGCCGTCTGATCCTGTCCAAGAAGCGTGCTCAGTACGAGCGTGCCTGGGGCACCATCGAGCAGGTCAAGGAGGAGGACGGCGTCGTCGAGGGCACCGTCATCGAGGTCGTCAAGGGCGGCCTCATCCTCGACATCGGCCTGCGCGGCTTCCTGCCCGCCTCGCTGGTGGAGATGCGCCGCGTGCGCGACCTGCAGCCCTACGTCGGCCAGACGCTCGAGGCGAAGATCATCGAGCTCGACAAGAACCGCAACAATGTGGTCCTGTCGCGCCGTGCCTGGCTCGAGCAGACGCAGTCCGAGGTCCGCCACGGCTTCCTCACCCAGCTCCAGAAGGGCCAGATCCGCAAGGGTGTCGTGTCCTCGATCGTCAACTTCGGTGCCTTCGTGGACCTCGGTGGCGTCGACGGCCTGGTCCACGTCTCCGAGCTGTCCTGGAAGCACATCGACCACCCGTCCGAGGTCGTCGCCGTGGGCGACGAGGTCACCGTCGAGGTCCTCGACGTCGACATGGACCGCGAGCGTGTCTCCCTGTCGCTGAAGGCGACGCAGGAGGACCCGTGGCAGCACTTCGCCCGCACCCACCAGATCGGCCAGATCGTGCCGGGCAAGGTCACCAAGCTGGTGCCCTTCGGCTCATTCGTCCGCGTCGAGGAGGGCATCGAGGGCCTGGTGCACATCTCCGAGCTCGCCGAGCGTCACGTCGAGATCCCCGAGCAGGTCGTCCAGGTCAACGACGACGTCATGGTCAAGATCATCGACATCGACCTCGAGCGTCGCCGGATCTCGCTGTCGCTCAAGCAGGCCAACGAGACCGCGGCCGCCGCCGACGTGGAGGAGTTCGACCCCACGCTCTACGGCATGACCGCGACCTACGACGAGCAGGGCAACTACGTCTACCCCGAGGGCTTCGACCCCGAGACGGGCGAGTGGCTCGAGGGCTTCGACGAGCAGCGCGCGGTCTGGGAGGACCAGTACGCCAAGGCGCACGCCCGCTGGGAGCAGCACGTCAAGCAGCAGGCGGACGCCAAGGTCGCCGAGGCCGAGGCCGGCGAGGCCACGTCCTACTCCTCCGGTGGCGACACCGAGGTCGAGACCGGTGGCGACACCGGCGGCTCGCTGGCGTCCGACGAGGCGCTGCAGGCGCTTCGCGAGAAGCTGACCGGTGGCCAGGCCTGATCGGCTGACGCACTGATCTGACGCACGACACGACGGCCCGCCGGGACACCCGGCGGGCCGTCGTCGTGTCCGGGCACCGGCTCGACTGGTGCCGGTCGGGTAGAACTTGCGCATGGCAGATCGCGGCAGCACGGCACTGGTCCTCGGCGGCGGTGGGATCACCGGCATCGCGTGGCAGCTCGGCATCCTCGCCGGGCTCGCCGACGCGGAGGTGCACGTGACGGAGGCCGACATCGTCGTGGGCACGTCCGCCGGTTCGGTGGTCGGCGCCCAGGTCACCAACGGCCTGCCGCTCGCCGACCTCTACGCCACACAGCTCGAGCCCGCCGACGCCGAGATCGGTGGCCGGTTGTCGCGGATCGCGGCGCTGAAGCTCGTGCCTCCGTACGCCCTGCCCGGCAGCGGCCGTACGAAGCTCGCGCGCGTGGGGCGGGTGGCCCGGGCTGCGCACGCGCCCGGGTCAGCCGACCGCGAGGGCGTGATCCGCTCGCGCCTGCCGGTGCACGGATGGCCCGACCGGGACCTGCGGATCACGGCCGTCGACACCGTCAGCGGCGAGTTCACCGTCTTCACCCCGGAGTCGGGCGTCGACCTCGTGTCGGCCGTCGCCGCGAGCTGCGCGGTCCCGACGGTGTGGCCGCCCGTCGAGGTGGCCGGCCGCACCTACATGGACGGCGGGATGCGGTCGACGGCCAACGTCGACGTCGCCCGCGGAGCCAAGCGCGTCGTCGTGCTGGCCCCGCTCCCGCGCGCGATCAGCAAGAAGGCGTCGATCCGCGCGCAGCTGGAGCGGATCGCACCGCGCGTGTGGTCGGTGGTGACGCCGGACGCCGAGGCGCTGGCCGCCTTCGGCCGCAACCTGCTCGACCCGGCCAAGCGCGCGGTGGCGGCCGAGGCCGGGCTGCGACAGGCGCGCGACGTGGTCGACGGGGTCCGCGGGGTCTGGGAGGCGTGACCATCCTCGTGTGTCGCCGGGATGGCAGTGACCCGAACGGCCGTCACCTCGGGACGCCGCGGAACCATGCCGGCCGGTCGAGCGGGTCGGGGCCGCGGCGGCGCCGTCGAGGCGGTGGCCCGTGCACCGGCGCGTGGTGGTCCAGTGCGGTCACCAGCACCCCCTCGCCGCCGGTCAGGTCGGGCAGCCTCGACGCGACGTCCGGCACGACCTCCGACGGCAGGTGCCCCACCAGGCGCGTGTAGCCACCGTCGGTCGAGGTCTCCAACAGGGCGGCCCCGAGCCGGCCCAGCAGTGCTGTGACCACCGGGAACGCCGGCGCGGGCAGGTCGAGCTCGAACCGGTCGACCGGGCGGCACACGCGCGTGCCTGCCTCGTGGAGCGCGGCGGCGAGGACCACGGGCGCGAGGTGGCGGAAGTCCGCAGCGACCGTCGACATGGACTTGTCGAACCTCTGGTGCGGTCGGCTCTGCCGCGGGTAGTAGGCCGAGGCCGTCATCGTGACCACGCAGTCGGTGACCTCCCAGCCGTGCGGGCCCTGCCGCAGTCCGGTGCGTACGCCCTCCTCGGTCGCGGCGACGAACGCGGGCGGCAGGTTGCCGCGCTCCACGCCGGGGGAGAACTCGACGCCGTGCCCCACCGGCGCCGCCTGCACCCGCAGCCCGAGACCAGCGAGGTAGGGGTTGCCGCCGGCTCCGATGCGGTCGCCTGCCGCTCCTGCTCCGACCACCCGTTCGAGGCACACCGTCGAGGTGTCGAGGAAGCGCACGGCGACGCCGTAGCGCTCCTCGAGCAGGGCGGCCAGCACCTCCTTCTGCACCTCGCCGTGCAGGCTCACGGCCGCCTCACCGTCCACCTCGTCGAGCCGCAGGTCGATCAGCGGGTCCTCGTCGGCGAGCTCGGCGAGGCCCGCGTAGAGCGCCGTGCGACGGGTCGGGTCGACCGGCTCGACGAGGGCCTGCAGCGAGGCCGGGGCGAGCCGGTGCACACGGCGCGACGGTGGTCGGCCCACGCCGTCGCCGATCCGCGCCGACGGTCCGCGGACGACGGCGATCTGGCCGGCGCCCGCCACTCCCGGGCGGAGTCCGTCCGGTGTCGACACCGCCACCTCGGTCACCCGGGCCGGCTCCGCGGCGCCGAACGCCACCCGGTCGCGGACCCGCAGCTCGCCCGACCACAGCCGCACCCACGCCCGGCGTCCGCGCTCGTCGCGGTCGACGGCGAAGACCGTGGCGGCCTGCTCACCCAGCGGCGGCGAGTGCCGGGGGAGCAGGGTGACCAAGGCGTCTCGCAGCAGCGGGAGCCCGGCGCCAGTGATGGCCGAGCCGCACAGCACCGGGGTCAGCGCCCCGGTCCGCAGCCCTCGACGCAGGGCCGCGCGGGCAGCTGCGACGCTGACCGGACGGCCGGAGGCCCAGTCGTCGAGCACCCGGTCGTCGCCCTCGGCGAGCGCCACCACCACGTCCTCGCGCGTCAACGGCACGCCGGTCACCCGGGCGTCGCGGGCACCGGCGCGGTGCACCTGCGCCAACGACACGACGTACGGCGTGAGGCGCCGGCGCACCTGGTCGAGAACGCCCTCCACGTCAGCGTCCGAGCGGTCGACCTTGTTCACGAACATCAGGGTGGGCACGCCGATTCGCTGGAGCGCCCGCCAGATCACCACGGTCTGCGGCTGGACACCTTCCACCGCGGACAGCACCAGGACGGCCGCGTCGAGGACACCGAGCGAGCGCTCGACCTCGGCGATGAAGTCGGGGTGGCCGGGGGTGTCGAGGAGGTTGACGACCAGGTCGTCGAGGGTGAACGACGTCACCGCAGCCCGGATGGTGATGCCGCGACGACGCTCGAGGTCGAGCGAGTCGGTGCGGGTCGTCCCGGCATCGACGCTACCGGGCGTCTCGATGGCACCTGCCTCGAACAGCAGGCGCTCGGTCAGGCTGGTCTTGCCGGCATCAACATGGGCGACGATGCCGAGGTTGAGAGTGGACGGGGGCGAGGTCACGAGGCAGCTCCACGGCTGGACGGAAAGAGGTCCGGGGCGTGGGGGCTGCTCGCATGTCTGCTCCTGGGTCGTGGCCGCTCGGCCGGGCGTGCCACGACGATCGCACGACGACCCGTTGCCGCGCACCCGCTTTAGAGTCGACCTGCGTTCACCACAATGGTGGGGAGCGCGGCACGCCGCACCTTCCCGGTGGCCGTCATCGGGAGGGCGGGGACGAGCGTGTAGTCCTTCGGGCGCTTGGCCGGCGCGAGCACCCGCCTTGCGTGGGCGGCGAGGGTCTCGGGCGCCACGTCGCCGACCACGGCGGCACACACGCGCTGCCCCCACTGCGGGTCCGCGACTCCGTACACGGCGACGTCGATGACGCCGGGCACCTCGCGCAGGGCGTTCTCCACCTCCAGCGGATAGACGTTGACGCCGCCGGAGATGATGAGGTCCGTACGCCGCCCGTCGAGGTGGACGTAGCCGTCGTCGTCGATCCGGCCGACGTCGCCGACGGTGAAGGCCGGCCCCGCCGGGGTGTCGCGCCACGCGGCCGCGGTCTGCTCCGGAGCCCCGAGGTAGGTGAAGCGTGCGTGCCGCGGGACGGCGCACCAGATCCGGCCGTCGTCGTCGATGGACAGGGTCCGGCCGGGCCGCGCCCGTCCGACGGTGCCGGGACGCTCCTGCCACTCCTCGGACCGGCAGGCCGTGAACTGGCCCTCGGTCGAGCCATAGAACTCCCACGTCGAGCCGGCGGGGAACAGCTCGACCAGCCGCTGCTTCACGGCGACCGGGCACGGAGCCCCTGCATGCGCGACGAGGCGGAAGGACGTCAGGTCGGGCACGCCCACGGCGTCCCAGTGCGCGAAGAGCCGCTGGAGGTGCGTCGGCACGCAGAACATCGTGGTCGGCCGGTCCTCGGCGATGGCTCGGGTGATCGCCTCCGGGTCGAACTTCCCCGGCACCACGATCCGGCCGCCCGCCAACAGCGTCCCCATGGCGAAGCGCAGGGGCGCCGAGTGGTGCAGCGGGCTGAGGACCAGGTTCACGTCCTCGGCGCAGAACCCCCAGAGGTCGCGTTCCTCGGCGACCAGGGCCGCTGCGTCGACCTGGGGGAGCAGGCCGGACCAGACGCCCTTCGGTGTTCCTGTGGTGCCGCTGGTGCAGTGGATCGGCCGTCCGAGGGGGAGCGATCTCGAGCGTCCGGGTCGAGCGGCGAGGAGGTCGCCGACCTGCTCTTGGGTCGTCACCACCAGGTCGGGCTCGATGGGGGCGAGCACGCGCTCGCGCTCGGGCCGGGTGAGGGCCGGGTCCAGAGGGACCGGGAAGTCGCCGTCGGCGAGCAGCGTCAGCACCAGGTCGACGTACGCCGCCGAGCCGGGGACGAGCAGCGCGACCCGGGACTCCGCGGGCAGGCGCGAGGGCTCGTCGACCGTTGTCATGCCCGCGATTGTGCCCGGCGCCCGAGGCCGACGTAGGGCCGGTCGGGGGCGTGCCAGGATGCGGTCAGCTGCGCGGGACGCGGTGGTGCCGCTCGTCGACCGGGCCGAGGTCGTCGATCGGGTGGGTGGTGGACGACGGGCCGGCGAAGTCGTCGCGCCGGGCGTAGTCGACGAGCAGCACGACGGCGGTGGTCAGGGCAAGAAGGAGGATGATGGTGTTCATGGCAGTAATCATTCGCTCATTTAGTTCCTGCCACCAGTGGCAGGAATGACAGGGTTGGTTGATTTACTGCCACTGGTGGTGCAGGGTGAGCCCATGAAGGGCCCCATGAAGAAGGTCGCCGTCGTCGTCCAGGAGCAGCCCGAGCCGTTCGGCCTCGGAGCGCTGTGCGAGGTGTGGGCGGAGCCCTACCATCCCGAGGACGACAACCCGGTCTTCGACTTCACGGTCGTCACCCCCACGCCGGGTCGCCTGCGCACCCGCGCGGGCTTCGACCTCGTCGTCGAGCACGGGCTCGACGCGGCGGCGGACGCCGACCTCGTCTGCCTGGCCCCCAAGAGCAACCACCTCGAGTCACCGCCCGAGGTCTCCGAGCTCCTGCGTGCCACGCACGAGCGCGGGGCGATGCTCTTCGCGCACTGCTCGGCCACCTTCATGCTCGGCGAGGCGGGGCTCCTCGACGGGCGCCGGTGCACCACGCACTGGCGCTACGCCGCCGAGCTCGCGGAGCGCTACCCGGAGGCGATCGTCGACCGCGACGTGCTCTACGTGCAGGACGGGTCGATCGTGACAGGCGCCGGCTCGGCGGCGGCGCTCGACGCGGCGCTGCACGTGATGCGCCAGCAGTTCGGGGCCAAGGTCGCGGCGACGACGGCCCGTCGCATGGTCGTGCCCCCGCACCGCGACGGCGGCCAAGCCCAGTTCATCGCCCGACCGGTCCCGGTGTGCGAGTCGGAGGCCCTGGCTCCGTTGCTGGCCTGGATCAGCGAGCACCTGGGCGAGGACCTCGACGTCGAGACGCTGGCCAGGCAGATGCACATGTCGGCGCGCACGTTCGCCCGGCGCTTCAAGGAGGAGACCGGCACGACGCCCTACAGCTGGATCCTCGGTGAGCGCGTCCGGGCGGCGCAGGAGCTGCTCGAGCAGACCGACCACTCCGTCGACTGGGTGGCGTCCGAGGTCGGCTTCGGCAACGCCGCCACGCTGCGCCACCACTTCGGCCGCTCGCGCGGGGTCAGCCCGCAGGAGTACCGGCGCACCTTCCGGATGACGGCCTGAGGGTCGGCTCGACCCCACAGCGGGGATGATCGTCGCGACATGTCGAGGACGACCTTCCCCACTGAGCTGCCACAGGTCGTTCCACGAGCGGAACGGCCGCAGTCCCAGCGCCGGGCGACCTCTAGGCTGGGGGCCGTGAACGCGACTGCGCTGGCCGACCTGTCCGCCGACGACCTCGCCGCCCTGCTCGAGGAGCAGCGGGCTGCCTACGAGCAGCTCAAGGCCCGGGGGCTCAAGCTGGACCTCACGCGCGGCAAGCCGTCGGCCCAGCAGCTCGACCTCGCCGACGACCTGCTCCGGCTCCCGACCTCCACCAAGGACGCCAACGGCGTCGACGTACGCAACTACGGCGGGCTCGAGGGCCTGCGCGAGCTGCGGGAGATGTTCGCCGAGCTGCTGTGGGTCGAGCCTGACCAGGTGGTGGCCGGCGGCAACTCCAGCCTGTCGATGATGCGCGACTGCCTGGTCTGGATGATGCTCTTCGGCGCGGTCGACTCCGAGCGCCCGTGGAGCAAGGAGGAGAAGGTCCGGTTCGTGTGCCCGGTCCCGGGCTACGACCGCCACTTCACGCTGCTCGAGAGCCTCGGCATCGAGATGGTGACGGTCCCGATGCACGACGACGGCCCCGACGTCGACGCCGTCGCCGCCCTCGTCGCCGACGACCCGAGCATCAAGGGCATGTGGATCGTGCCGACGTACGCGAACCCGACGGGCGCGACCTGCAGCCAGGACGTGGCCGCCCGGCTGGCCGCGATGCCGACGGCGGCGCCGGACTTCAAGATCTTCTGGGACAACGCCTACGCCCTGCACCACCTCACCGAGGACGAGGCCAAGAGCGCCGACATCCTCACCCTCGCGTCGGCCGGGGGTCACCCGGACCGCCCGATCATGTTCGCCTCGACCTCGAAGATCTCCTATGCCGGGGCGGGCGTGGCGTTCCTGGCCGCGTCGTCCGGCAACGTCGCCTGGTACCTCGGGCACCTCGGCAACGGGTCGATCGGTCCCGACAAGGTCAACCACCTGCGCCACGCCGAGTTCTTCGGGTCCCCGCAGGGCGTGCGCGACCACATGGCGAAGCACCGCGAGATCATCGCGCCGAAGTTCGCCGAGGTGGACCGGGTGCTGACCGAGCGCCTCGGCGGCCGCGGCGTGGCGACCTGGAACACCCCGACCGGCGGCTACTTCGTCAACCTCGACGTGGTGCCGGGCACCGCCAGCCGCGTCGTTGCGCTCGCCAAGGAGGCCGGCATCGCACTGACGCCCGCCGGGTCGTCGTTCCCCTACAAGCAGGACCCGGACGACACCAACATCCGGCTGGCGCCCACGATGCCGCCCCTCGCGGAGGTCACCGAGGCCATGGAGGCCGTGGCGACGTGCGTGCTGCTGGCGGCCGCGGAGAAGGCCGCCGCCTGACCCCGGGGGAGGACCAGTGACCGTTCGTGTCGGACTGACCGGGGGCATCGCCTCGGGCAAGAGCACCGTCTCGGCCATCCTCGCCGAGCTCGGGGCGGTCGTCATCGACGCCGACCTGATCGCACGCGAGGTCGTCGCGCGCGGCACGCCCGGCCTCGACGCCGTCGTCGCCGAGTTCGGGCCGCAGGTGCTGACCGCCGACGGCGACCTCGACAGACCGGCGGTGGGAGCCCTGGTCTTCGCCGACCCGGCGGCACGCAAGCGCCTCGAGGCGATCATCCACCCACTGGTCCACCGGCGCAGCGACGAGCTCGAGGCCGCAGCGGCCCCCGGGGCCGTGGTGGTGCACGACATCCCGCTGCTCGCCGAGGTCGGGCGGGCGGGCCAGTTCGACGCGGTCGTCGTCGTGGACGTCCCGACCGACGTGCAGGTGAGCCGGATGGTCGAGGACCGCGGGTGGACCCGGGAGGACGCGGAGTCGCGCATCGCCGCCCAGGCCTCGCGCGAGGACCGGCTGGCGATCGCGACCCACGTCATCGACAACACCGGATCGCTCGACGCGCTGCGCCGGCGCGTCGAGGACGTGTACGTCGAGCTGGCCGGACGGGCCTGACGTTTCCGGGTCGTGGGGGTGCGGCCGGTAACCTCCACGAGTGCTTCCGATCCGACCCCGACTGGCCGTGATCGCGACGGGTGTCCTGCTCGTCAGCGGCTGCGCCGGCCTCGGCTCGACGCCCGACGACGCGGCGCCGGCCACCTCGACGCCCTCGTCCTCCGCCACCACCGCGCCCGGCGAGCCCGCTTCGCCCGAGGCGGAGGAGACCGAGGACCCGGACACGCCCACCTCCTGGGGCCCGACCGTCGGTGAGCTCGAGGAGGCACGCGAGCTCGTCGCCACGTGGACACCCGAGCAGCTGGCCGGCGGGGTGATCGTCGGCCGGTTCCACGGCACGGACCCCGAGGAGCCGGCGCGGATGGTGCGCGAGCTGCACCTGGCCGGCGTCTCGGTCACCGGTGCCAACGTCGTCGACCAGCAGCAGGTGCTCGACATGACCGCCGCGGTGTCGCGCGCCGCGGCCGCCGACGGCCGGGACTTCCCCCCGGTCATCGGCGTCGACCAGGAGGGCGGCTACGTCTCCCACCTGCGCGGCATCGCCACCGAGTTCCCGCACTTCGCCTCTGCCGGACTGGCCATCGCCGCCGACCCGAAGCTCGGTCGCCGGGTCACCCGTGCCGCCGCCCTCACGACGGGGCTCGAGCTGCGCGGGCTGGGCTTCACCTGGGTGTTCGCGCCGGTCGCCGACGTGACCATCGGCGCCGCCGACCCCACGATCGGCGCGCGTTCGCCGTCGATGGACCCCGCCCTGGCCTCCCAGGCGGTCGGCGCGGCGGTCAAGGGCTACGACGAGGCGGGCATCGTCTCGACGGTCAAGCACTTCCCGGGCCACGGCGGCGCGACCAGCGACAGCCACGACACGCTTCCCGTGCTCGACGCGACCCTCGAGGAGCTGTCGGCGCACGACCTGCCTCCCTTCGAGTCCGCCGTCCGCCAGCAGGCTCCCGCGGTCATGATGAGCCACCTCGACCTCACCGACATCGCGCCCGGCGTCCCGGCGTCCATGGCGCCCGAGGTCTACGACCTGCTGCGCGACGACCTCGGGTTCCAGGGCGTCGCGATCACCGACTCGATGGGGATGGGCGCCGTCGGCGGGCGACCGACACCGGCACTGCAGGCGCTCCAGGCCGGGGCGGACCTGCTCCTGATGCCGGTGGACAACGCGACCACGCACCAGATCGTCGTCGACGCCCTCGACTCCGGGCTCGTCTCGCGGGCGCGCGTCGAGGAGGCGGCCGCCCGGGTGGTGGCCCTGCAGATGTGGCAGGCACGGATCGCAGCACAACGGCCCGTGCCCGCCGACGTGGTCGACAGGGCACGGGCCGCGAGCGCGGACCTGGAGTCCGCGGCGTACTGAGACCTCGTCAGGCCGCGAGGTCGGGGTCGCCGGCGCGGCGGAGCTTTTGCAGCGCCTCGCGCTCGAGCTGGCGCACCCGCTCGGCCGAGATGCCGTGGCGGGCACCGATGTCGGCGAGCTTGTGCTGGCGTCCGTCGGCCAGGCCGTAGCGCGCGCGGACGATGTCGGCCGACCGCTCGTCGAGGATCCCGACCAGGTCCTCGAGCCGCTGACGGGCCTCGGCGTCGAGGTAGTTGAGGTCCGGCCCGGGTGCGGTCTCCTGGGCCATCAGGTCGCCCAGTGACGTGTCGCCGTCCTCGTCGACCGGCGTGTCCAGCGAGACGTGGTCGCGACCCCAGCTCATCAGGTCGAGGACCCGGTCGAGCTCCATGCCGAGTTCGGTGGCGATCTCCTCGGGCTCGGGGTCGCGCCCGAGCTGGCGCTCGAGGGTGCGCCGCGCGCTGCCGACCTGGTTGAGCTCCTCGACGACGTGGACCGGGAGGCGTACGACGCGGGCCTGCTGCGCGATGCCGCGGGTGATCGCCTGGCGCACCCACCAGGTGGCGTAGGTCGAGAACTTGTAGCCCTTGGTGTAGTCGAACTTCTCGACCGCGCGGATCAGGCCGGTGTTGCCCTCCTGGATCAGGTCGAGCATCGGCATCTGGGAGCGGCCGTACTTGCGGGCGATCGACACCACCAGGCGCAGGTTGGCCTCGATGAACCGGTCGACGGCGAGCCGGCCCTGCTCGGCGAGCCACTCCAGCTCGGCCTCGTTGGCGCTCATCGGGGCTCCACCCTTGCGCCGGCCGACGCGGCCGGTGTCGAGGAGGTGCTGGGCCAGGAGGCCCGCCTCGATGGTCTTGGACAGCTCGACCTCGGTCTCGGCGTCGAGGAGCGGGGTGCGAGCGATCTCGTCGAGGTAGAGGCCCACGCTGTCGCGGCCCTCGATCTCACGAGTGGTGCTGGTGGTGCGCTTGGCCTGTGCGGTGCTCATCTCGTCCTCCTGCTCTCGTACGACCACCCCGTGTCGCACATTTCTTCCAACGCCTGTGTCCGCTGCGGGATTCCCGTTCGGATTGGTGCCTTCACCTGCCTTGACGAGCCAGTTCCCCCGGGAGTTGCACGATCGGCCAACTCTCAGGGACTTCTCAGGGGTTCCCCGCTCGACCCGCGCCCATACCCGGACGAGCCTGGCCGTACGTCCACAGGGGTGCCCCGACCCTGTGGACGGAACGCCCGGCCCTGTGGAGCACCGGCCCTCTTCTGTGGGGAAGCCTGTGGGACCGGAGGTTTGTGGGGCCAAGGCCTTGCGGGCGGCGCCCGGGAGGCATAGAACTCTCCCTACCGGCACCGCTTCGGCGGGGTCGGGGATCGGATCGGAAGAACAGCCCCACCCGGCGACTTGCTCGCCGCGCAGGCCCGGTGACGGGGTCGGCGGGGGCCGGGCGCCGGTCCGATGGGTCGGACGTCACCATCCCCGACCGCAGCGAGGGGCTCCTGGTGCTCATACCACCGGGAGCCCCTCACCCATTCCTGCGCCCACGAGGCTGCCAAATCCGTCCGCCACACCGCAAGTCGCCGCTGGTGAACAACGGGTGACGTACGTCGCCGTCGGCGGCGGCCCGTCAGTCCTCGGTGGGCGGCTCGAAGCGGTGCAGCGCGGGGTCGTCGGCGCGGAAGCTGCGCACCGGTCCGGGCGGGGTCTCCGCGGTCTCGAACCGCACGGTCACGACCCCTGCGCCCGACCCCCACACCCAGCCCGGTCCGAGGTCGTTGTGGACCACGTCGGCGCCCGGCGGCCACGTGCGCCGAGGCGGCTCGGGGAGCACCACCTCCACCTCCTCCTCGTCCGCGGTCTCGCCGAAGAGGTCCTCCTGCACCCAGTCGGCGAGGCCGGACACGCCCACCCCGAGCAGTCGCACGCCGCCCGTGGTGTCGAGGTCGCCGAGCAGGGAGCGGGCTATCCGACCGATGCTGCCGCCGTCGTCGGTCGGGCTGGAGAGGGTGCTCGAGCGGCTGAGGGTGGTGAAGTCGTGGAGTCGCACCTTGATGGTGACCGTGCGACCGGAGAGCCCGTTCTTGCGCAGCCGTGTCCCGACCTCCCGCGCCTGGCGGGTCAGCAAGCCCTCCATCAACCGGCGGTCGGTCAGGTCGGAGTCGTACGTGCCCTCCACGCTGACCGACTTGGCCTCGCGCTCGGCGACGACGGGGCGCGAGTCCTGCGCGCGTGCCAGCTGCCACAGCCCGTGGCCCTGCGCCTGGCCGAGGAGCCGGACGAGCTCGTCCTCGGTGACCAGCTCGAGCTCGGCGATCGTGTGGATGCCCGCACGGCGCAGCCTCTCGGCTGTCGCCGGTCCGACACCGGGGATCACGTTGACCTTCATCGGTCGGAGCAGGTCGAGCTCGGTCCCCGGCGGGACCACCGTCATCCCGTCGGGCTTGTCCAGCTCGCTGGCGACCTTGGCGAGGAACTTGGACGACGCGATGCCCACCGTCGCCGTCAGGCCGCCGGTGACCTCGTGCACCCTGGCGCGCAGCCGCTCGCCCACCTCGGTGACCGTCGCGACCTCGAGGTCCGGGAGGTCGGCGGCGGCGAGGTCGACGAACGCCTCGTCCAGCGACAGCGGCTCCACGAGCGGGGACAGGTCGCGCAGCACTTCCATGACGAGCTTGCTCGTCGCGCGGTAGGCGTGGAACCGCCCGCTGAGGAAGGCGGCATGGGGGCAGCGAGCCCGCGCCTCGCGTCCTGACATCGCCGACCCGACGCCGTAGCGGCGCGCCTCGTACGACGCGGTGGACACCACGCCCCGCCCACCCGTCCCGCCGACGATCACCGGCTTGCCCCGCAGCGACGGCTTGTCACGCTGCTCGACGGCGGCGAAGAAGGCGTCCAGGTCCAGGTGCAGGACCGACGCGGTGCTGCGCATCAGCCGGGGACCCGGGATCCGGAGGGCTGCGTCACCCATCCATTCTCACGCACAGCACCCGTACGCCGGGGCGAGTGGGTGGTTCGTGGGCCACGAACCGTCCACAGGGCACCGTCGCGGCGGTTTGTCCACAGGCTGTCGCGCAGGTCGGCATGTGCCGTCGGTGGCGCTGGGAAGCCTCCCCGCCATGGAATCCCACGAGCACACCCCGACCCCGCCCGCCACCTCGCCCTCGCCCGTCACCCGGCTGCACGCCCGTACGCCCGACGACATCGCCGCCTTCGTGCCGCTCGCCCTCGGGTTCGTCCCGGAGCGGTCGGTGGTGGTCATCAGCGTCGGCTCGCCGGGCGGCATGAGCGCCCGGGTCGACCTGCCCCACGACCCCGACGACGTCGACGACGTGGTGGAGGCGCTGCTGCGTCCCGCCCGGCGCAACGGCGTCCGCGACGTGGTCGTGGTGATCTACGACGACGACACCACGGTCGCCGACGAGGCCGCGTGGGCGCTCCACGAGGAGCTCACCGCCGCCGGCATCTCGGTGCACGAGGTGCTCCGGGTGCACGACGACCACTGGTACGCCGTGCTGCCCGGGGCGCCCCTCGCCGCCTACCGCGGCGTGCCGTTCGCCCGAGCCGAGCACCCGTTCACGGCGCAGGGCGTGTTCGACGGGCGCGTCACGCACGCCAGCCGGGAGGCGCTCCGAGCCACCCTCGCACCCGACGGCGGGGCGATCCGCGCGACCGAGCCCCTCCTCGCGGGGGCGAGCGCGCTCCCGGCGGGGGCGCTGGCGAGCCTCGTGCGCCGCCACGTGGGCAGCGGCACCCCGTTCTCGACCGGCGAGCTGGCCGCGGTCGCCCGCACCCTTCCGTCCGGCGCCCGCCGGGACGAGGCCTGGGTGTGGCTCACCCGCGGTGACGCGCGCCGGGCGGTGGAGCTGTGGTCCGACGCCGTGCGCCGGCTCCCGGGCCCGCACGTCGCCGGGCCCGCCGCCGTCCTGGCCTTCGCGGCCTGGCTCCTCGGGGACGGGGCGCTGGCGTGGTGCGCCGTCGACCGGTGCCGGGAGGCCGAGCCCACCCACTCCCTCGCCGACCTCGTGGTCCAGCTGCTGGAGTCGGCGACCTCGCCGGACGAGTGGACCGCCCTCCAGCCGCGGCTGGCTGCCGGCGGGGACCCGGCCGCGTGAGACCAGCCCGTCGGGCGGTTCCCGCGGGGTCCGGGCGTGACTAGGGTGCCGACATGGGAGAAGAGGTCGCGCAGCAGGAGTTCAGTCGGGCCGACCGGACGCGCCACCGCGAGAAGGTGCGTCGCAACCTCGACGTGTTCGCCCGGATGCTCCGGGAGGCCGCCTTCGACACCGACGACCCCATGACCGGCCTCGAGATGGAGCTCAACCTCATCGACGACGCGGGCGACCCGGCCCTGAAGAACGCCGAGGTCCTCGAGGCCATCGCCGACCCCGACTTCCAGACCGAGCTCGGCCAGTTCAACATCGAGATCAACCTGGCGCCCGCCAAGCTGCGCGAGGGCGGGCTGGCGACCTTCGAGGAGAGCCTGCGCCACTCGCTCAACGAGGCCGAGGAGAAGGGCTCCCGGGTGGGGGCCCACCAGGTGATGATCGGCATCCTGCCGACGCTGGCCGAGGGCCACATGACCCGTGACTCGCTGAGCTCCAACCCGCGCTACGCGTTGCTCTCCGAGCAGATCCTCAACGCCCGCGGCGAGGACATCACGATCAGCATCTCCGGCAAGGAGCGGCTCACCACGACGGCCGACTCGATCGTCCCCGAGGCGGCGTGCACGAGCACCCAGTTCCACGTCCAGACCTCGCCGGACCAGTTCGCCGCCTACTGGAACGCCGCCCAGTCGATCGCGGGTGTGCAGCTCGCCGTGTCGGCCAACTCGCCCTACCTCCTCGGCAAGGAGCTCTGGCGCGAGACGCGCATCCCGCTGTTCGAGCAGGCCACCGACACCAGGAGCGAGGAGCTCAAGGCGCAGGGCGTACGCCCCCGCGTGTGGTTCGGCGAGCGCTGGATCACCTCGGTGTTCGACCTCTTCGAGGAGAACGTCCGTTACTTCCCGGCGCTGCTGCCCGTGACGGACGACGAGGACCCCCTCGAGGTCCTCGAGTCGGGCGGCACCCCGGCGCTCCACGAGCTCAAGCTGCACAACGGCACGATCTACCGCTGGAACCGACCGGTCTACGACATCTCCCAGGGGATGCCGCACCTGCGGGTCGAGAACCGCCTGCTCGCCGCCGGGCCGACGGTCGCCGACACGATCGCCAACGCGGCGCTGTGGTTCGGCCTGATCCGCTACCTCGTGGAGAGCGAGCGCCCGCTCTGGTCGCAGATGTCGTTCTCCGCCGCGGAGGAGAACTTCCACGTCGCGGCCCAGACGGGCGTCGACGCCCAGGTCTACTGGCCGGGCATCGGGCAGGTCCGCGCCACCGAGCTCGTGCTGCGTCGCCTGCTGCCGATGGCGCGCGCCGGGCTCGACTCGTGGGGCGTGCCGAGCGAGCAGAGCGACCGCTACCTCGGGATCATCGAGCAGCGGTGCCAGGCCGAGGCCAGCGGCGCCGGGTGGTTCGTCGACCGGGTGCGTGCGCGCGGGGGAGAGGACCGCTACGACGCGCTGCGGGCGACGTTGCTCGACTACCGCGACCGCATGCACAGCAACGAGCCCGTGCACGCCTGGGACTGACCCGGCTCGCTCGCTGGTCGCGTGCCCGAGCGGTGCGTGACGCAGGTTCCGAGCCGGCAGAACCTGTCTGGCTCACCGATCGCGCGGTGCCAGGGGGACCGCGCCGGGCTTCGGGCGCAGCCGGCGCCACTCGCGGCGTACGTCGCTGACCGGGTCGAACCAGCCCCGGCGGGTCACCACGACGAGGCCGACGTGGACGCCGAGCGCCTGGCTCGCCCAGGCCGTGGGGCCGAGCCAGCGCAGGTCGTCGTCGTGCGGGCTGAGCTCGCCCGGACGGGTCAGCCACAACACCGGGCGCGCCGCGAGCGAGGCCGACCTGCGCAGCATCGCCAGCGCCACGTCGGCGCGAAGGCCCGGGTCGGCCACGGGAGGGTCGTCGGTGTGGAGGACGCACCGTCCCGGCACGCCGGCGTGCACCGTGGGCGGGAACCGACGACGTCGCTCGGCGCGGACGAGCTCGAGAGTCGCGGCGCGCAGCACGGCGTGCGTGTAGCGGTCGACGGGAGCCTGGAGCGCGTACGGGCCTGCGAGCTGGGGAGCCACGGCTCCAGCGTGCCGCAGCGCGACGCGCGCGACGCGCTCCTCCACAGGCTGCACACGGTCGTGTGTTTTCCGTTACGGTGCCAACAGGCCGACGGCGAGCCGCCGCGGCCCCGAGAGGAGACACCATGGGCACTGTCGTCGTCGGATACGTCCCCAAGCCGGAGGGCGAAGCAGCCCTCGCTGCTGGCATCAACGAGGCCAAGCTGCGCGGCAGCAAGCTGGTCGTGGTGAACTCCCATCGGGGAGGCCAGGAGTTCGACGGCTCGGCGGCCAGGGCCGCGGACGACGACCTCGCTGCCATCAAGGCGAGGCTCGAGGAGGCGGGTGTCGAGCACGACATCCGCCAGCTCGTACGCGGGTTCGAGCCGGCCGAGGACCTGATCAGCATCGCCGAGGCCAACAGCGCCGAGCTGCTCGTCATCGGCCTGCGCCGCCGCTCGCCGGTCGGCAAGCTGATCCTCGGCAGCAACGCCCAGCGCGTGCTGCTCGACGCCCCGTGCCCGGTCCTGGCGGTCAAGGCCCAGTAGCAGGCCGAGCAGAAGCCCAGTAGAAGGCAGCAGCCCACGCCGCGGAGCCGCGCGTCGGGCAGGATGTCCCCATGGGCTTCCAGATCACCGGCGACCCCGCCGCCGACAAGGTTCTCGACGACTCCGCGTTCGCGCTGCTGGTCGGCATGATGCTGGACCAGCACATGTTTTAGCCACTAAGTAAGCCGACGGTGCGAGACGCGCCGAGCAGTCTGAGCGAGGATGGGGGCATGGGCTTCCAGATCGCCAACCTCCCCGACGCTGACGCCGTGCTCGACGAGTACCCACTAGCGGTTCTTTTCGGCATGGCGCTTGATCAGCAGTATGGGATGGAACATGCCTTTCGTGGTGGATGGAAGTTGCTGACACGTCTCGGCCACCTCGACCCCGCCCGGATTGCAGCGATGGGGGCTGAGGAGTTCAAGGCTGTCTGCTCCGAGACGCCTGCCGTTCACCGGTTTCCGGGTGCCATGGCAACCAAGTTGCAGGACATCGCCCAGATTGTCGAAGACACCTACTCTGGTGACACAACCCGCCTGTGGAACGAGGCCGCGACCGGAGCGGATCTGCTCAAGCGGATCCAGGCCCTGCCTGGCTTCGGGAGGCAGAAGGCGCAGATCTTTGTAGCGCTGCTTGCCAAGCAACTGGGGGTTCGCCCAGTCGGCTGGGAGGTGGCGGCGGGGGATTATGCCCTCGACGGATACCGGTCGGTCGCCGACGTCGTGGACGCGGACTCGCTGGGCAAGGTCCGTGAGTACAAGCAGGCTGCAAAGGCGGGAGCAAAGTCTGCGACGGGCTGATTCGTCCACAGCGGAGTCTGCGCTCCATGGACTGTCGCCTTCTTCGACCAGCACTTGGCTAATCGCTGCAGGCGCGCAGTCCTGCTTGGCTCCTGGCTGACTCTCAGTCGACTACTGACTCCACCTACGCAGAGCCTCGCGGCGAGGTGCGAGGATGGGCTGCAGGGCGGCGCCCACGAAGGGGCGCTCTCGACTCCGCGGTCGGGACTGCCAGGCCCCGCGTGTGCATCGACGCTATGTCCGAGGGCCAACCTAGAGTGACCGGAACAGCCGCAGCAGTACGGAGGAGCGCAGTACATGACGTCACTGGAAGTCCAGGCAGATGCGACGGGTCTGGACGCTGTGTCGCTTGCTGGCTCCTTCGGAGCGGCCGACTGGTCGTTTGCCACTGAGCCGCGAACCGAGGGTCAGTTTCATCCCTATCCGGCCAGATACATTCCGGCCCTGCCACGTCAGATCATGGATCTAGTCGGCATCGCTGACGGGCTGGTGCTTGATCCCTTCTGTGGCTCGGGCACGACCTTGGCTGAGGCACGCAGACGCGGTTTGGGGTCGATCGGTGTCGACATCAACCCAGTGGCCTGTCTGATTAGCCGCGTTCGGACGACTCCGTGGCAGTCCCACGACGAGCAAGACGTCGATCACCACCTGGCTGGTCTACGCGCGGCCGCCCGCGAGGCGCTCGCTCTGGGCGAGGAGTTCGCAGATATCCCGAGAGTCGACCACTGGTTCCCTGATTACGCACAAGTAGCGCTGTCAGGAGCGATCCGATACGTACGCTCGATTCCTGTTACCGACCCATGGCACGATCGCGTCGCGGCGGCCGTATCTGCCGCCACGGTGCGAGTCTCTCGACAAGACTCCGACACCCGGTACGCAGCCATTGATAAGGCTGGGGACCAAGAGAGCGTCGCCGCCGCGCTAGAACGCTCGCTTCGCAAGACGGTGTCGTGGCTGCGCAATAACAATGCTTTCAACGGTGGCGACGTAACGACGCAGGTGCTCATGCGCGACGCGCGTGACTTGGCGCCGGTTCCCACCGAGGCGGTCAGTTTGGCGTGCTTCTCGCCTCCATACCCGAACGCCTACGAGTACTGGCTGTACCACAAGTACCGGATGTACTGGCTGGGTTTCGACGCCGTAGACGTGCGCCAGAAGGAGATTGGTGCTCGCCCCTTCTACTCGAAGAAGAACGGTCTAACCGAGGTGGACTTCGCCAACCAGATGGCTGAGGTGTTCACTGGCCTGCGGCGAGTGGTGAGGTCATCTGGACACGTCGCTGTTGTCGTTGGAGACAGCGTCATTGGTGGGCGGGCAGTGGACAACGGGACCCTGCTTTGCGACGTGGCGACGTCCACTGGGTTCTCGGTGGTGTATGCAGGTTCTCGCGGCATCGCAACGGGAAAGAGTTCGTTCAATCGGGCTCACAGTCGGGGGCGGCGCACTGAACATGTACTCGTCTTCGGAGCCTGAAGTGCCCGACATCAAGGCCGTTGGCTACAACCTCTTTGAGTACGAAACCCGCCTTTCCAAGCGCGAAGTCTCTGCGCTCGTGAGCCACGCCCAGGCCACGGGACAAGACGCCTCGCAGATGCTCGCTGCGCGGTCGACGTACCTGTCGGAGGTCGACGGTGTTACGACCTCACAATCGGCCACAGAGTCGCTGCACCACTACGAACGGGGTTCAAGAAGTGCCCGACAGGCCACGCGCTTCCACGTTCATGGCCTCCACGAATACAAGGGCAAGTTCAATCCACAACTTGCCCGCGCGTTGATCAACGCGGTTGACCCTGCGGCGGAGACGCTGTTGGACCCCTTCTGCGGATCGGGCACCGCCCTCATCGAAGGAATGCGACTCGGGCTCTCGGTCGCAGGGATTGATCAGAACCCCCTCGCTGCTTGGATGTCGGCCGTCAAGGTAGCCACCCAGGCCCTGGCTGGTGAGAGCGGCCTCGTCGCCCGCTTCGACGACGTTGCGGATGCCATGAGAGTCGCGATGAAGGACGCGCAGCACGGCTCTCCAGTGCAAGCGCCAGGCGATCTCTCCGACGTCGATGGGGACTACCTGACCAAGTGGTTCCCACCACAAGTGCTGAGTGCGCTGTGGGCGGCCCTAGAAGTCTGTAGGGACGAGGAGACGGTCGTCGGCCAAGTCGCGGAACTGTGCCTATCGAATGTCGTCCGCGAGGTGTCCTGGCAGTTGCCGGAAGACCTAAGGGTGAGGCGCCGGGGACCCGATTGGGAGCCGCCCAGTGTTGCCGAACTCTTCGCTGATTCCGCGGAGCGGGGACGGCGTGCTCTGGTCGAGTTGGAGCGGGCGACTCCGATTGATGTTGAGGCGTTCCGCGCTGAAGTCATCCTTGGGTCGTCAAGAGACCAAGCCACGGTGAAGGATGCGTGGGGACATGGACGGCGGTTGGCCGTCACCTCCCCGCCTTACGCGACGGCGTTGCCCTACATCGACACCGACCGTCTGTCGATCGTTCTTCTCGGGCTGGCCCCGGCGGGTCACATTCGCGGGATCGAGCAGGACCTAACCGGCAGCCGGGAGTGGACCACGCGGGCGTCACGGAACTGGGATCAGGCTCGACAAGAGAACGCATCGCTCCTGCCGCCTGTGATCATGGATCTGCTCGATCGGATCGAGGCCATCAACAAGGGGACGGGTGCTGGGTTCCGGCGACTTGCGGTTCCGTCGCTCCTGTACCGGTACTTCTCGCACATGGGCGAGACGATGGCGGCGCTGTCAGCGTCAATGAGGCCTGGCGAGCACGTCGTCATGGTTGTAGGCGCCAACCGAACGGGTAGTGGGGACCATCAAACGACGATCGCTACCCCAGACCTACTTGGACATCTCGCTGCACTTCGCGGTTTCGAGTACAGCGAACTAATTCCCCTTCAGGCGTGGAAGCGCTTCGCGATGCATTCGAAGAACTCAACGCACACCGAAGAAGCCATCGTTCTGACTGTGAATCGCTAGGGCTTGAGGATCTCGTCGACGGTCTTGTTCAGGGCGAATCCGTATCGCTTACCTTGGGCGCCAATGTGAGCCGTCGCGTGGATGCTTAGGGCAAAGTATTCGGCCGTGCCAGCCTTGACGATACGCAGGTCGTAGGCCCTTTCGCCGCGGCGACTCAGCACCATGATGTCGTCGCGCTCGGCCAGTTTGGTGTTCCTCAGTGGCGCTGTGCCCAGTCGGAAGTCGAGGTTGTTCTCTGCCTCATAGGTGACCCTCTGCTCAGACGTGATCCCGAGGTCGACGAAGGTCACGTCGATCAGGCATGAGTACGTGGCCTTGTCGCCCGACTTGTTTCTGATGGTCAGGGGAGGGAAGAACGCGTAGGAGTCCTTGCTAAGCCAGAAGTACTGCGTCCCCTTCGATGCGTTAGTCCCGGCGTCGGCCATGATGCGGGCAGTGTCGGAGTGGGACAACGTCATGATGAGAGATTCGAATACATCTTCGTCGTCCTCTGGGGCGGGCTTGCGCGACGATCGCTTCGACTCGTCGTAGAGCAGCGACCACCGGGGGTCGTCTGGGGCCGCGCCGTTGAGGGTGAAGACCTCAAGGCCGGAGGTCAGCAAGGCAGAGAAGAGGTCGTTCCAGTCGAAGCCCAGCGCCGACGTAGTAGGCGCATCGAGCGACACCAGGCTCTCAATGTTGCGAGCGATGCCCGGCCCGGTGAAGTTGCCCGAGGTGACGATCAGTCGTTCGTCTCCAGTGGTTAGGCGCTTTCCGTACAACTTCGAGTGCATCATGTATCGCCGGTTCACGACGTGCACTTCGGCGCCAAGGCCGAGGAGTTCGTCGGTGAGTTGGAGACTCGTTACGTTCGTGCTCCGAGAGCCGCCAAACACGGCCCTGACCTTGCCCCCGTCCTCCACGTGGCTCCGCAAGCGCTCGAAAAACGAGACCCCTCCGTTGAACGACCCAAATCCGGACACGATGTAGATCGTGTCTGCCTCGGGCTCGCCAGACTTTGGCCAGACCCCGCTGAGCACTTCGAACAGGCTGGTGCTGGTCCCCGATGCGTAGAGGCCCGGCTGGAGCACGAACTCGTTCATGGGTGATGTCCTAGATGCACCTGCGCATTAGATCGCGGCCTGGCCGTCCGTGTCCCGGGAGTTCGTGATGTGCTGCTGATCAGCGGCCGCTACCGGGGGAGGGCCATCGCTTGAGGACCGTCATGCTTAGCCAATACGGCTCAGCACCTTGCATGCCGTCGGGTGCGGGTAGTCGAGCCGCCGACAGTTCAGACACGAGGTCCGGCACCGGGATGCCAGTCCAGCGCGCCAGGGCAGCCAGACCAAGTACGTCAGGGAGGTCGCGTCGTGAAGGGGTCATGCTTCCTGATCTAGCGGATGCGCTACAGGGTCGTGTCGGTGGCTGACTCTAGATTGTGCGGACAGGAGGTGTGGGCTTGGTGTACGTCATCAGTCGGGTCTCTCGCGGCTGCGAGAGTGCACAAGGGCCGGTCCGCTCGGACGGGTCGCAATTCCCGTGGGCCATCCTTCTGCCAGGAGGGAATGAGTACGGCTGGGCCGACACGGTGTCGGACCTAGTTGCCGTTCTTATCGCGGACCCGGGCTACTTGCAGATGTCTGGTCACCAGAGGCTAGTAGCCCGTATTAGCGTCGCTATCCGACTGATGGTCATCGCTCAAGCGGAAATCAACAGTCGGGCCATGACCTGCGGCGACTGGGGCAATCTCTGCGAGTGGGAGAGACAGGTGCTGAACGGTCCTCGGCACCGTCCTGCAAATCACCCCAGTGGATTCCCCACCAGACATCTGTTCAGCGGTGCTGATGTGTGGACTGCGCCGGTGATGCTGCTCTGCCTTTCGACATGGACTGCAGTTCCAGGCGCACGGCCCGTCGTGGGCACCTCCTCGAACCTCGGGATCATCGATCCGGTGGACGAGTGGTCGCTGCTGGAGTCGCTCGCCGAACTCGACATCGTGCGCATCTACCGACACGACGGGCCGTGAGCAAGCGGTCCTATCCGCATTGACTCTTTTCGTTCGGTGGGGTTCGCACGGAGAGGTCGGGGCTGGCGCGCACCACGGTTCGCACGGGTGCGAACCCCGCGTCTCAGGGAACTGGAGGCTCTGCCGCGCCCCCGCCTCACACCGGTCGATCCCCACGCGGCAATCGGTCGGCGACTTAATGTGGTGCGCGCAGGCCCAATCGGGCCGGGGCGTGCGAACCGCACGGAGTGCCGTGCCGCAGTGCCGTGCCTACGGCGCCTGTCGTTAGTGCCCAGATATGAGTACCCCATCGTCAGGCGCTGTCCGGTACACCTTGGACCTTCCCAAGGAGATGCATCGACGTCTGCGGATGCAGGCGCTCTCGGAAGGAAGGCCCGCGTCCGACGTCTGTAGAGATCTAATCAGCGACTACCTGGGCAACGGACAGTCACGTGAGGCCGCAGAGATGACGGCTGCGTTCAATGCCGGAGTGCAGGCGGAACGGGCCCGCATCGCGAGCGTTCTCCAAGGAAGGGCAACACAGGCTGCCCCCGGGAATCTGCTCCCTGTGCGGCCACCAGCGCGGGCAACTGGGCCTATCTGACCTCATCTGGCCAACCGAGCGAACGCCGCTCTGTCTACAGATGTGGACGTCGAATGTCAGTGGCTACAGAGACCATGGCGCCATGGCGACGCAAGCATTTGTCGAGTCCCTACGCACGTCCACGCCGAACCAGTCCAGCGACCTCCAGCGTCGCGCGGTTATCGACGCGGGGGTTCCAGGAGACAGCATCTTTGAGGACGTGATCTCGGGTGCGAGCGTTGCTAGCAGTCGGCCCGGACTCGTCGCCGCGATTCAGCGCCGTCGGCCCGGCAGCACGCTGGTTTGTGGCGGCTAGATCGCCTTGGTAGATCGCTGGTTGATGTCGTGAACACCGTGGACCAACTGGCGGCACGCGAAATCGGGGTCCAGTCCATCAGCGATGGCATCTCGCCTTCGACCACGCATGGACGACTGATGCTGGGCCTGTTCGCCACTCTCGCAGAATATGAACGAGGACTGATGCAAGAGCGGGTGCAGGCCGGAATGCGGGCCGCAGCCGAACGTGGGGTCCGTCTTGGTCGACGGGCGCCAGACCCGCTTGAGGTCGCCACCAAGGTCCGTATGGCGCGGCGCGCAATGTCCGACGACGGGCTGACCGCGGGCCAGGCGGCGCGGATGGTTGGGTGGAGTAGGTCGTCCCTCTGTCGGCACATGCAGGTGGTGCCAGTCGAAGGCTGTCTCGATTAGGGCGTCTCGTATCCGGCGATTCTGAGACCGAGTTCTGGCACTCGGTGTCTCGCGGAGGGCCTCCTCGAAGCCACTGTCCCAAGTAACTACTGGTTTTGGGACGCTCGTTAAGCGCGCGATCGGTGGCCTCTGGCTGCCCGCTTGCGAGTAGCGTCCCGCGTGCCGGGCGCCGCCCCGACCGGCGATGGCCGGGGCGGCTTCGGCGCTGGAACGGCGTGGGCATCGACGAACCAGGTCCGCGGCCAACTGCATCGAGATGACCGCCGTCATGCTTATCGGCTGACGCTCCCAACTCCTTCAGTTGCTCTGACTGACGCGTGTGGAGTGCTGCGTCGAGCGCCCGAGCCCAATAGCGTTTCCGTCCAATCATGGATTGCACGTACTCGCGCCACCGTCGCCATAGGGACTTGCACTCCTTGCAGCGGCACTCGCCCGTGCCGTGTGCGTTCACCGCCGCGAGGAGCGCGAAGCCGCCACTGGTTTCCTGATCAGTGGACGGGAGTCTCGTGAGGTATCGGGCTAGGCCTGGCCCATCGGTGACTGGGCGGACATCAAGTCCGTGCGCATTGACGGTGACCCGTCGCCCTTGGCGGCGCGCTTCATCTTCGACCGCTGCCTTCCAAGCCGGTAGAAGCAGCGCCTGCATCTGCTGCCCAGTAAGTTCCTCATCGTCCGGGTCAAGGAAGAGCAGCACGTGGAAGTGCGGATGCCAACCGGCGGCTGTCCAGTCGACTTGCAGTGTGCGGTCCATGCGCCACAGCGACGCTGCCGATCGCAGATCGCGCCCACGTCTGCCCGCGTTCAGCATGCGGTCGTAAGCAGAAGTCAGTAGGTCGAGACTCGTGTCCAGAGAGTCACCCAGTCGATGCGGGACAGTGAATGTCGCAAAGAGAACGACCACGCCCAGCGATCTAGCGAGTGCAAGTCTTCGCTCGATGTCGGCCCGCCGCATCAGCATCCCCGGTACGGCGCAAGGCGCACACTCCCAAACCCGCCCGCACCTCTTGGTCGGTCGACCGTCCAATGACGTGTCCGCTGCGCTGCCCCACTGCGTCCGTCGGCACCCCCACACCGTGTGGTCGTCGGGCGCCATAGAAGCGGCGAGGTCGCGGAGGCGCAGATGTACCGTGTCGATGCCCATGCGGAGGTCATCGACGTACCTGCGCAGTTGCTTGAACGACGTGTCTTTGTTACCGAGCCGCTTTAGTCCCTATCCGGTTTAATCACTCCCGGGGCTCTTGGAGACGCCCGTGCCCAAGAGTGAAGTCGGCGCCGGACGCTGTATCGGACGTGTACGCATTGCCGCGTCGACGCGGGCCGTCCCACCGCGGATGGACTCCGGTGTCGAGGAACTGCCACTCGGTGGCCTGCGGCCCCGCTAGCCTGCGGAGGTGCATGCAGACGGCGACCGCGACGAATCGAAGTCCGCCCCCCTCGCTCTACTCGACTCAGCGCTTGGTCTCCAAGGGCCACTGGTCGAGAGGCACATCGGTCGGCTGCGGCGTAACCGCCCAAGTGCCTCGCCAGCGCAGATCCTGAAGCGGCTGAACCGCGAGTTCCGAGCGACGACGGTTAGCGCGGGAATCGGCGTCGGGGCATTTGCGGCCTCACCGAAGGTCAGCAGGAAACTTGCGTTGACGCTATCTGGGGCCGAGGTCATCGGGTACTTCAACGCCGCGGCACTCTATGTACTGTCCCGGGCGGAACTCCAGGGCACGTCGGTAGACGACATCGAAGGTCGCCGCACGCTGGTGATGGCCATCATGCTCGGGGAGGCCGGGGCCAAGTCAGTGGAGACGGTCGCTGAGCGGACCGGGCAGCACTGGGGCCGTCAACTTGTGAAGAACATCCCGCAGCACCAGATCAAGGCAGTCAATGATGTGTTGGGACGCCACTTCGTAACGAAGTACGGCACCAAAGAGGGCATCATCGTGCTTGGCAGAGTGGTTCCCTTTGGTATCGGGGCCGTCATTGGCGGTACCGCCAATGCCTTCTCAAGCCACGCAATCATCAAGGCCGCCGACCGAGCCTTCGGCGCTGCCCCAGACGTCTGGCCCGAATCGGAGTCCGGGAACGAAGCAGAGGACGAAGGGGAGGGCGAACCCGGTCCTGCCCCGGACTCCGGGGACGAGCCCGACTCCGGGGACGAGCCCGACTCCGGGGACGAGCCCGACTCCGGGGAAACGCCCGAGAGTGCCCGGTGCCCTTCGGCTGCGCACGATGGCCTCAAGAAGTCCTGACCCGAACACTGCACAGACAGGGTTAGCGAACCGCAACCAGGTGAAGCGTAGTGCGCCTGACGGGCTCGATCGCCGCCTACCATGAGGCTCGTGTCGGCGCCGGTCAAGCATCACTTTGTCCCGCAGTTTCTCTTGCGAGAGTTCAGCGACGAGGACCAGGGCCTCACCGTGCACCGCTTGCTCGGTTCGACCTACAACAGCAGCGTGCGAGATGTCGGTCATCGCAACCACGGCCACACTCTTGTGCGCAGAGACGGCAGCACCGACCAGAGTGGCTATGAGGCCATCATGTCCGAGATCGAGGCTGCAGCCGCAGCCTCCCTTGGCGCTCTTGTGGACGGTGAACCGCTGGACGAAGAGCGCCGCAGCGCTCTCAGATGGTTTCTGGCGCTGCAGTGGCGGCGACACCGCTACCTCTTCAACGCCATCCATAGCGAAATTGAGACGCCAAGTGACCTGAGTAAAGCGGAGATCCAGTCAGGCCTACTTAGGGTCTCACTGATGCCGTTGTTCTCGGCCTGGCGCCTACGAAACGACACCAGCGCCTATTACAAGGATCGTTGGGACTACGTCGAGTCAACCCTCAGTTCGTACAAGTGGAGACTTGTCCGGTATCGAAGCGATGTGCTTGTTATCGGCGATACAACACTGTGCTCCTGGGGCACGCGGCCTCCGAACGAGCCCGGATACAACGCCGCGCTTGCCCGTCATGGCCTGGGGGTGCCGTTGCACGCGGCGGCGCGCCTAACAGTTCCGTTGACCCCCCGCCTCGGTCTGCTGATGACGCATGACGAGAAGACGCAGCGGCTGGACGCAAAGACTTTCAATAGAGCGACGGTCTACAACAGCCGCGAGTTCGTCGCCCACGCAAGAGGTTGGACCCCGACCAATCCCGAGGTGGGCGCTTCGCTCATGCGTGACCTCGAAGTCCAGCGTTGGCTCGCGCCGATGCTCATCAAAGGCCCTCTCTGACTCTTGCGGTAGGTCACGGAGATCAGTTCAACACCCCTTGGGGTCGGCAGCGTCCGAGCGCTCGGTACCGGACGGCGCCCAGCAACGTCCTGGCGGGACTACTCCTAGTCGGGGGCGTCCGCTTGCAGCGCTTTGCTCGCCTGCTCGGCGTCATAGATGGTCGGCGCTGTAAGCAGTTGATCCAGTAGCACCCACGTGCGGCGGGCGTAGTGGATTTTCCCTGTTGGAATCGAATGAACCCGTAGGTCCGACCCGAGCGTGTAGACCGCGTGCGGACCGTATGGCCTGCTGGGTTCGCGACTCTTAGGCATGTCCGGCCATTCGTCTTGAAGCGACGGCAAGATGCGAGTCCCTTCGACTCGGTTCACCTGCTGCAGGCGCCCGTTCCACCGGAACCCCATCAGTATCGGCGGCCGCTTCGGCCACCCCTTGCCGAAAGGATGGAAGTAGATGTGCTGGTCGCGCACCCACTCGATGAAAGTGTGGGAACCGAACGGGTTCCCATTCAAGGCCACCACGTACACCCATTGAGAGTCGTAGGCGCGCACCGCTGTTGCCTCCTTCAGGTAGTCACGCAGTTGTCCCAGCCACAGCCGCTCCGACGGAGATCGTACGGAGGAGAAGATGCTTCGTAGGAGAGTCCGAACTTCGTCCCACGGCACGTGGCGGACCGGCACCCCGGCGACCTGCTTGGGCAGTTCGCGCGCCGCCCACAGCGCGGAGGAGTCGGAGAGGGAGACTAGGAGGCCGTGGTCGATGCCGGTGAATCGTCCGACGTACTTGCCCAGTTGCACTTCGTCAGGCTGAAGCCAGCCCTTCTTCGCTTCCAGCACAACGAGGGCCTGTGTGTCTCCCGACTGCAGCCGCATCTCAAGGTCCGTGCGTCCCGCGTCGTCCGGGGTCTCTAGCGCCAGTTCCACGTCGTCTGGATCGCCAGGCATGTCCAGGTGGCTCCACAGGGCTCGGCGCAGCGCCGGTGAGACAGTTAGCGCCCACCCCAGCGCTGCGGTCAGGTCGACCTCACCGCGACCCAGGAGGTCGAAGACCGTCGTGACCTCTCGCGTGTAGCGCACCAATGACGACACCAAACACCCCTCTCAATCACTCCTGGGTCAAGCAGATTGTCGCCCGAGCCGCTTCCAAGACGGGGCCACCCGGTTGATTGGCACCCTCTCGTACCGCGTGGCCTTGTTGCCCGCTGACACGAAAGAAGTGCTGCATGCCGCACCGAGCGCGTGTATGGACACATGCCCTACGGAACGCAGGACGCCCACGCCAAGGATGTTCTCCGGACGGATGTCGCGGTTGCCGCCGCCCTAGGGGCCGGTGAGGTCTTCTGATTGCCCGTCAACATCGCGACCTACGGCGTGTCATCCCGGAAATAGCGACCACGACATGCTCACCTAGAAGGTGCAACGCATCCGCTTTGTACACACAGGCGTCTCTTCCCCGCGCCGAACGGCCTCGGGGAGCCTGCATGCCCGGAACACCCGGATCCCGCCTTACCGGCGGTGCACCGCACGTTAGCGACGCGCAGTTCACGTGCCGTCGCGACACGCCGACGCCGGGCTCGGCGGAACTTGAGGCTCAGACCGCGTCGAGTCGCTTGCTCCCAGCCAGCCTGTGTCGACCGCAAGGGCTGTCGGTGGCCGTCCCTATCTTCGGTATCCGCCCCCGTCGGAAGGACAGGCCATGACGTACACCGCTCAACAGTTCGGCCGGACTGTCCGCGATGACTTCAACAACCGCCGCAGCCGCAACAACGTCTTCGAACACGCCTCGCTGCGAGCCTCCGCCGGACTCGCATTGGAGTCGCGTTCCCTTGGCCACCCGGACTTCGAAAGACTCGGCATCGGCGAGCGAGCCACCGCCCCGATGGTGGCTGTCTTCCTAGACCTCTCGAAGTTCACGCGCCGCACCTTCTGGGACGACCAAGACGAGACCGTCGACCTCGCCCACGCTGTCCTGACGGGGTTCATCGAGGTCGTGACGCGGTTCGGAGGCCATCCGCTCGGGTTACGCGGCGACGGCCTCTTCGCTGGCTTCAGCCCGGGGGACCGAGCCTTCACCGCAACCATGGCGTTGGGCGCGTCAGCGTTCGCGCTCAACGCTGTCCGTAACGAGGTCAACCCTTGGCTCGACCAACGCGGGTTCGAACGGATCCAGGCACGAGCAGGACTCGACTACGGAGACATCACCTTCGTGCGCACCGGCAGCCGGACGAGCAGCGAAGTCAACCCCCTCGGCTTCGCCGCCAACTTCGCCGCCAAATGCGAAAAGACGGCCGACTCCTGGCAGATCGTCGTCGGAGAAGGGCTCCGCAACCTCCTGCCCAACGAGGTCACGCACTTCTCGAACCACGCACTCTCACCCAAGCGCTACACGCGAGGCGACGAAGTCCGTCGCTACTACTTCTACGACTACAAGTGGGAAGCCACTGTGGCCCACCTCTCCGGCGTTACCGAACAACTCCACGGACACCCAACCAGCCAGATCAGCGCCCGATAGGAGAACGGCCCCATGACCATGGCAACCCTGCTCAGCCACTTCGGCCTGAGCGCGGAACGGTACGTCACTACCTCTGGGCAAGTCGTCTTCGGCGGCGTCACCAAGAGCGCCGTCGGACTAACCCACCCCGCCTACGGAGCCGTCACCCCGGTCAGCAATCACACCTTCCACGGTGGTGACGACCCAGTCGATGACGGCGCCGACCACTGGTGGACCGACGACGTGAAGGTCGTCACCCACATCGTCTCCATGAAGCAGGCCTTTCCCCAGTTCCAGTACCTCCCGGGAGACGACGACACCGCTCCGTGCTGGGTCGGAGACATCGACACCGGACGCGGTGCCTTCACGATCGGAGTGTTCCTCCGCAGAGACGAAGGGCTCCCGTTCGTCTCAGTCCTGAGCAAGCAGCCCCTCGGGCGCGCCGCCGGGAAGCGATTCATCCGTTCACCCCACCTCTACGACAGCGGCAGCCTCTGCATCGCCGACCAGTCCGACTGGGACCAAAACGTCCACACAGCCGCAACCGCCACCGCCTGGGCCGCACACTGGCTCGCTGCTTTCACTGAGTGGCGCATTACCCTCAAGTGGCCCGTAGACGGAGTCCACGTTGTGGCCTAGAAGACGCATCGCCCCCACGCCGCCCCCACCGACGGCATCAGAGCCTGAGACCGACGCCGCACGCGCCGACGGAGCCTTCCAGGCGATGGACCAACTCGGTCAATGGGTCCGCTTCGCCGACACCAAGGCCACCATCCTCGTCGCCGCCCTCGGCGTCATCCTCACCATGCTCATGACCAACGGCGACACCATCGCTGCGGCGACCGACCTCAGCAATCCGCAGGCCACGATCACCTACGGTCTCCTTGCCGTAGTCACCCTGTCGTTCGTGTGGACGCTCCTGTGGTTGCTCGGATCCATCAGCGCGCGCAGCACCTCAACAAGCACCGGCATCAACCGGTTCGCATGGCCCACCCTCGCCAGAACCGACGGACTCACGCTCCTCTCCCACGGACAGGAGAACGACGTTCGCGAAGACGCCTGGCAGCAGGTCGCCGACCTTGCCGGGCTCGCCAAGAAGAAGTTCGGAGCCTTCAACAAGGCTCTCGGGGGCTTCGCCGTCGTCATCGTCAGCGGCGCAGCACTCGTCGCGTTCGCCATCGCAGCCACCACATCGCCCACAACCCAGGCGCCGCCTCCGTCCGACGGCGGAGGCAGCAACGTGGAGACGCGCCGGTGAGCGGGTCGCCTCAACTGACCGTCACCCTGAAACGGTGC
This sequence comes from Nocardioides sp. BGA-UO-ETr-FS32, assembly GCF_059567905.1. Classification (NCBI taxonomy): domain Bacteria; kingdom Bacillati; phylum Actinomycetota; class Actinomycetes; order Propionibacteriales; family Nocardioidaceae; genus Nocardioides; species Nocardioides sp. BGA-UO-ETr-FS32. Next base: position 357,853 of record NZ_JCAQOX010000016.1, read on the forward strand.
TGGCCAACTCAAGTGGCAAGATTCCGCACTCGTGGTCAGCGTCCACTGGCAAAACCTTTCGACCGTGACCGATATCGCGGTCAGACCGACTGGCCACCGTGTCACAACTTGCGCTTGAACGGCAGGCCGCATCTCTGACCAATCCGCCGGGTCACAAGTTTCTGCCCAGTCGCGCCATCACTGTCGGTAGAAGGCGTTACCGTCCTCCATTCACCCGACACAGATAGGACAAAGAATGGTCCAGCGGGTAGACATCCTCCTCGTCGATGACATCGACGGTTCCGAGGCAGCCGAGACCGTCGTGTTCGGTCTCGACGGGACCACCTACGAGATCGACGTGAACGAAAAGAACGCCGCGAAGATTCGGAAGGCTATCCAGCCGTTCGTCGAGTCGGCGCGGAAGGTGTCCCGCACCAACGGGCCTCCGCGACGCTCCCGGTCCACGCCCACCAGCCCGTCGGCAGCCGCCGTGCGTGCGTGGGCTGCGGAGCAGGGCATCGAGGTCCCCGAGAAGGGCCGCATCCCCGCCGACGTGCGAGACGCCTACAACGCCGCCCACTAGCCCCGAACATCGAACAGCCCCACACCGATGACGGTGTGGGGCTGTTCGGTTTTCACGGTCGAACCGTCAACCGTCTACACCTGGATGCCCGCAACCCGACGGCGCACAGTCCGCTCAGACGAACCCAGCAGCCGAGCAATCTCCGTCCACGAACGACCAGCCTCGCGCCACCCAACCGCCACCCGCGTCTGCTCATCCGTCAGCGCACGCGGACGCCCACCGACACGACCGCGGGCCCGCGCCGCCTTGATGCCCTGACGGGTGCGTTCCGCAAGGATGTCGCGCTCCATCTGCGCCAACGCCGCCATGATGGACAACACCATCTGCCCGGCAGGCGTGCCCGTGTCGATGCCGAGGCTCAGGATGCGGAGAGACACACCGCGCTCGCTCAACTCATCGACGAGCCGCAACAGTTCGCTCGTTCGTCGCCCAAGCCGGTCGAGCGCCTGAACGACGAGCGTGTCTCCGGGGCGCAGGAAGTCGAGACACGTATCGAGTCCCGGACGTGATGTTCGGGTGCCCGAAATGCCGTGGTCCTGGAAGACGCGGTCGCATCCTGCCTCGTTCAACGCGTCGAGTTGCCGGTCGAGGACCTGGTCCAAAGTGGACACGCGGGCGTAACCGATCAACGAACCGGCAGAAACGTACCTCTGCCCCTCCGAGTTTCGCCGGGGGTTTTCGCCGGGCTGCTCTGAACCGGTAGCGAGGCTCGGGCGGACACGGGCGGCGAAATCGGTCGTTTCTGACATAGCGGGACGTTCTCACTCACCACCGACAGCCACCCGAGATGCAGGCGGTCGGGTCGCGGTTACATCACGCCGATACCCACCCCATGTCCGACACAACCGCCGCCATCCTCGCGCCGCTCACTCCCGCCGAACGCGCGTTCGTCCTCGCGCAGCACGAGGCTGCGCCGCCGGTCACCCCTGCTGTGACGGAACAGGTGCGACGGCTTCGCGCCACACATACACGAGTCGTTGCGGGTCGAACCGGTTACCGCCCCGCGTCGACGGCTTCACGATGACCGCACTCATCAGCGCCTCGATGTAGGTGCGCTGTTGGTCAAGGCTCAGCGTCGCCCACTCGTCGGGTGACACTGGGCCCTTCTGCGTTATGTGGGACGCGGCGAGGAATTGCACTCGCTGCGCTTCCAGTTCGGACTGCTCGCGTTCGAGCGCCTCAACGTGCGGGAACACCACCTGCGCGGACAGGGCGCCCTTACGGAGGGCCTCCATCGCATCCCGAATCATCTGCGCGACCTCAGCCATCCGAGCGTGGCCCTGCCACTCGGCAGCCTCTGCTCGTGATGTCGCGTCAATCTGCTGTAGACGCATCAGGACCTGTGCTGTCACGAGCCGGTCGATAGCAAGCCCGGACCCACCCAGACCGTGGTCCGTCGGAAGCGTGGACGGTGAGCATACGTAGTAGAACTTGCCGCCCGTGTGAGCGTTCCCGTAGAGCGGGCCGTTGCAGATGCCGCACCGGACGATGCCCGTCAGGAGGTAGTGCCGTGCATCCCTGCGCGGCACTCGCTTCCGGGTGTCCGGCTGCGAGGTGACCATGAGTTGCAGCCGGTCCCAAACGTCCTGATCGAGCACCGGGTCCCACAGGCCGCGCACCGGTTCGCCGTCTTTGTCGAGAGCGACTTTGCTTTGATGGACCCGCCAACCCGCGAGTCTGGGGGAGCGGAGCATCTGCTTCAACGTCTGAGCAGTCCACTCCCGCCCAGTGGTGGTCTTCACTCCGGCGGTGTTCAGGGCGGCGACAACATCCCGGATGCTCTTCCCGGTAAGAATCTCATCGACCAACTGACGCAGGACCGCCACCTCAACTGGGTTGTGGGTCATCTTGTCCTTCTCGAACCCGAACGGACGATTCCCGCCCACCGGCTTCCCCTGCCGAGCCCGGTCCAGGTGGGACCGCTTCACGCGACGTGAGGTGTCAGCAGACGACTTGTTGGCGATGACGACCATGATGCGAGCGGTCAGGACTCCCGACTCGGTGGTGAGGTCAATCTCGGAGGCGGTCGCAGACATGATGGTTGCGCCGTACCGCTCGACTGTCTCGATGGCGTCTTCGAGGTCGCGTGGGTCGCGGGCCAGTCGGTCGAGGTCCCACACCATGAGCGCGTTGATACGACCGGTGCGGAGAGCGTGCAGCGCCTCATGCCACTGAGGGCGGATGACACGCCAGCCATAGTAGTCGTTTCCGATCGCATCGCTGACGAGCACGCGCTTCTTCTTGTAGGCGCTGGTGTTGTTCTCCTCGAACCACACAATCTCGGACGGTTCACCGCCCCGCGCCACTACACCGTCCGTGATGTCCTCCCGCTGGCGAGTCACACCCGAGCGGACATCGTTCGGGTCCTCACTGATGCGGGGGTACCCGCCCCACACTCTCGGGACTCCCTCCGGCGACGGCATGAGAGGACAATAGCCACATGAGCACCGCCGTTGTTCTTGGTCAACCAATGTGCTGCGACCAGCAGTACCCCATGGAGCACGCCTTTCGGGGTCCGGCCAAGGTGCTCGACCGGTTCGGCACCGTCGAGCCCGACGCCATCGCCGCGGCCGATCCCGAGCAGTTCGCCGCGATGGCCTCGACCCCGCCGGCCATCCACCGGTTCCCGGGCTCCATGGCTGCCCGCCTGCAGGAGCTGGCCCGCATCGTCGAGGAGACCTACGGCGGGGACGCCGCGCGGATCTGGACCGAGGCCGCCGACGGCAAGGACCTCCTCAGGCGCGTGATGGCGCTGCCGGGCTTCGGCAAGCAGAAGGCGCAGATCTTCGTCGCCCTGCTCGCCAAGCAGGCCGGTGTCCGCCCGGACGGCTGGGAGGCCGTGGTGGGCGACTACGCCCTGGAGGGCCACCGCTCGGTCGCCGACGTGGTGGACGCCGAGTCGCTGCAGAAGGTGCGCGACTTCAAGAAGGCCAAGAAGGCCGGGTCGGCAGCGGCGAAGAGCGCCGGCTGACCGCCCGCGCCGCGGCGTACGCGCCGTGCGAGCAGGCGGGTGCGGGAACGTCAGGACGGTCGTGGCAGAATGGCGACGCGGCTCTTGACGTCACCGGGCCTCGCCGCGCCCCGAAGTTGCTGGACGAGAGGTGTTCGTGTCTTCACACGCACGCAAGTTGCTCCCCGCCGAGGTGCTGTCGCACCCCTCCATCGCCGCTCTGATCGCCGCCGCGACCCCTGCCGGCACCGTGTCCCCCGAGGACGTACGGCGTGCCAGTGACGAGGCCGGCGTCGAGCCCCGGCACCTGAAGGCGCTCCTGGTGCACCTCAGCGGGCTCGGCATCTCGGTGCAGATCGATGCCACGAGCCTGCGCGCGGTGGCCGCCACCAGCAAGCGAGCCGCGACCTCGTCGGCCGCCAAGAAGGCACCGGCCAGGAAGACGGCTGCTGCTGAGGCTCCCGCCACGAAGGCGCCCGCGAAGAAGGCGGCCCCCGCGAAGAAGGCGGCGACCAAGAAGGCCGCCGCCTCGAAGTCCGCGGCCTCCGACGAGGCCGTCGACCTGGGCGCCGTCGCGGCGCCCGCTGTGGGACCCGACGGCAAGAAGCTGCTCCCGGACATCCCCGACGAGGTCTTCGAGAAGGACGTGGCCAAGGACCCGACGATCAAGGAGGACGAGAAGCAGGCCTTCACCGTCTCCGCGGCCGACGAGACCGACGAGCCCGAGCAGCAGGTCATGGTGGCCGGCGCCACCGCCGACCCGGTCAAGGACTACCTCAAGCAGATCGGCAAGGTCCCCCTCCTCAACGCCGAGATGGAGGTCGAGCTCGCCAAGCGCATCGAGGCCGGCCTCTTCTCGGAGGAGAAGCTCGGCAAGGGTGGCCGGATCAGCCCCAAGATGCTCGAGGAGTACGAGTGGATCGCTGAGGACGGTCGCCGGGCGAAGAACCACCTGCTCGAGGCCAACCTGCGTCTCGTCGTCTCGCTGGCCAAGCGCTACACCGGTCGCGGCATGCTCTTCCTCGACCTGATCCAGGAGGGCAACCTCGGCCTGATCCGTGCGGTCGAGAAGTTCGACTACACCAAGGGCTACAAGTTCTCGACCTATGCCACCTGGTGGATCCGTCAGGCGATCACCCGCGCCATGGCCGACCAGGCGCGCACGATCCGCATCCCGGTCCACATGGTCGAGGTCATCAACAAGCTCGCCCGTGTCCAGCGCCAGATGCTGCAGGACCTGGGCCGCGAGCCCACGCCCGAGGAGCTCGCCAAGGAGCTCGACATGACCCCCGAGAAGGTCATCGAGGTCCAGAAGTACGGCCGCGAGCCCATCTCGCTGCACACCCCGCTCGGCGAGGACGGTGACTCCGAGTTCGGTGACCTGATCGAGGACTCCGAGGCCATCGTCCCGGCTGACGCGGTCTCGTTCACCCTGCTCCAGGAGCAGCTGCACGCGGTGCTCGACACCCTGTCCGAGCGTGAGGCGGGGGTGGTGTCGATGCGGTTCGGCCTCACGGACGGCCAGCCCAAGACGCTCGACGAGATCGGCAAGGTCTACGGCGTGACCCGCGAGCGGATCCGCCAGATCGAGTCGAAGACGATGTCCAAGCTGCGCCACCCGAGCCGGTCCCAGGTCCTGCGCGACTACCTGGACTGACGCCTGCGTGCTGGCCCCCTGACCTGGTATCCGGGTCAGGGGGCCTTCTGCTGGCCGCGCTGTGACGGTATCGGGGCATCCATCTGCACCGATCTGCACCACATTGCTCCGACGGCTGACTATGCTGCGCCAGGCGTTCTCCACGGGGGAGGACTTCCAGAGAGGTCCACCGTGCGCCGTACGCGACGATCCACCACCCTGCCCCTGACCACGCTCCTCCTGCTGCTGATCGGTCTCCTGCTGCCCGCCGCAGCCGCCCAGGCGGTCGTCACCAGCACCATCCGTGGTGTCGTCCTCGTCACCGGGGCAGAGCCCGGCGTCGGAGTGGTGGTCGACCTGTACGCGCGGACCGATCCCGCCGCGTCGTGGGAGTCGGTCGCCACGACGACCACCGACGAGTTCGGCCACTACGAGCTGAGTGACGTGGCGCCTGGCACGTACCGGGTCGGGTTCGACGACCCCACCGGCGTCTACGAGGACGAGTACTGGTCCAACTTCAGCTCACTCCAGGACGCGGACGACCTCGTCGTGGGTCCGGGCGAGCTGATCGAGGACGTCAACGCGTTCCTCAACGCGCCCTACGTCCCGGGCCCGATCCGCGGCGCCATCACCGGGACGGTCGACGGCCTCCGGACCACCGACGCGGTCAAGGTCTCCGCCTACCAGCTGGTCGACGGAGCCTGGAGCCTCAAGGGCTTCATCTGGACCGGCTTCGACGGGACCTTCCGACTCAACCTTCCACCCGGCATCTACCGCATCGGTTTCACCGAGGAGCAGGGCGAGCTCGTGCCCGAGTTCTGGAACGACGTGGCGAGCCTCGACCTGGCCGCCGACATCGAAGTCCTCGAGGACACAGTCACGCCCGGCAGGAACGCCATCCTCACGCCCGCACCGGGCTCGCCCGTGCCGCCGCCGGTCTCCCCGGTCCCGACCGTCCCGGTGGCCCCGGCCGTGCCGGTGGCGTCCACCCCCTTCACGCTGGCAGACGTCACCCGGCCAGCGATCACGGGCAGGGCGAAGGTCGGCAGGCGCCTGCGTGCGTCCGGCGGCTCGTGGATGCGGGACCCCGGTGTGTCCGTCACCTACCGGTGGCTGGCCGGCCGGCGCATCATCAAGAAGGCGACCCGGGACCGGCTCAGGGTCACCCCTGCTCTCGTGGGGAAGCGGATCCGCGTAAGGGTGACGGCTCGCACGGCAGACGCCAAGATCATCGTCATCAGCCGGCGCACCCCCAAGGTCGTGGCCTGATCGATCCGCGGTCCGCGCACCGACCGCTGACGCTCCGCGCCGACCTCGCCGCCCGGTTACGGTGAGGCGATGGGCCTCCTGCGTCGTGCCGCCACCGCGACGTCCTTCGCGCTCGTCCTGACCGGCTGCTCCGCGGACCCCTCCGAGATCTCCGGCACGCCACCGCCGGACTCACTGTCCGCGAGCCCGACGACCAGCCCGAGCGACGACCCGACGCCTGTGCCGGAGCCGACCGACCCTGCCGTGCCGGTCGCGCCCGCCGACTTCGAGCGGTCCACCGCCGTCCGGGTCGTGCGCCACCTCGCCGGGGTGATCGGGCCCCGCGAGGCGACCGGCCGTGCGTACGCCCGAGCCGCCGACTGGGTTCAGGCCGAGCTCGAGGGACTGGGGTACGACGTGGCGTGGCAGCGATTCGACGTGCCGACGGGGGCGTCGTGGGGTGTCCCCGTCCCCGCCGGCCGGTCCGTCAACGTGGTGGCGACGCCGGTCGGGTTCGACCCCTCCCGCCCGCACCTGGTCGTCGGCGCGCACCTCGACACCGTCCCGCAGGCGCCGGGCGCGGAGGACAACGCATCCGGCGTCGGCGTCCTGCTGGCGGTCGCCGAGGCGCTCGCGCAGCGACGGACCCGTCTGCCCGTGGTGCTGGTCGCCTTCGGCGCGGAGGAGCCGCGCGGCCCGAGCGACGACGACCACCACTACGGCTCGCGCCACTACGCCGCCGAGATGGGGCGTCGCGAGCGCACCGCCATGCGCGGCATGGTGTCGCTCGACCGCGTCGGGGTGGGCGCCACTGTTCCCGTCGGCTCCGCCTCGGCGTCCGACCCGGTGCAACGCGCGCTGCTGGCCGCAGCCCGCTCCGCCGGCGTACCCGCGCTGGCGGTGGCCGAGCAGCGCAGCAGCGACCACTGGTCGTTCGTCCGCGCCGGGCTTCCGGCGGCCCGGCTCGGGTCGACGTCGTACGCCGCCTACCACTCGTCGGCGGACGTCCCGGCCGTCGTGCAGGCCGACCAGCTCGCGCGGGTCGGTCGGATCGTGCTCGCCTGGCTGGCGCCGCGCTAGGGGTCGCCCAGTCCGGCACACGCCCGGAGCGCCGTACGCCGCGCACCCGACGCGGCCGCCTCGCTGCCGGAGGCACCCACGGGCAGGCCGTCCGCGCCGATCGTCGCGGGCCACCAGCGCGAGGCGGTGACACGCGCGCGACCGGTCGGCTCCATCGGCGGGCGGACGGTGAGCGTGAGCACGCCGCTCGGGCCGGGGGAGTACCAGGCGAAGTTGCCGAGACCGTAGGCGACGTAGCCCGCGCCGAGCCGGCCGTCGCCCTGGACCTCGTGGGCGTGGCTGCCCGCCACGACGTCCGCCCCGGCGCCGACGAGGCGCGCAGCCAGCCGGCGCTGGACCGGGGACGGGCACGTCTCACCCTGGACGCCCCAGTGGAGGTAGGCGACGACGACGTCGGCGACGGTGTCGACCCGGCGTACGGCGCGCAGCAGGCGTCGCGGGTCCATCGCGTCGGCGACGCCGGGGAGATCCGGACCGGCGGCCCACTGCCCGGTGGGGTCGGCGGTGGGATCCGCGTCGGCGACCGACGCGGCCACGGTCGCCACGACGGTGCCGTCGACGTCGACCAGGGCGGGCGCGAACGCCTCCTCGTGGTCGGCGCCGATGCCGACGACGGCGAGGGGCGGGTCCGCGGCGGCCGCTCGACGCGCCGCGCGCAGCGTGGACGGAAGCCGGGCGCGGCCGAAGTCCAGCGCGTGGTTGTTGGCCATGGCGGCCACGTCGACGCCGGCGGCGGCAAGAGCGGTGAAGGCGGCGGGGCCGGCCGAGAAGGTGTACCTCTTGCCGGGCTCGGGTCGTCCTCCGGCGCCGACGGACGTCTCCAGGTTGGTCACGGCGACGTCGGCCGCGGTGAGCACACGTGCCGCCGGGCCCAGCGCGCTGGCGGGCTCGCGCAGCCGCGCGGCGAGCGGCCCCTCGAAGTGGATGTCGCCGGCCAGCGCGATCGTGACCGGGGGCGGTCGTCGCGCGGGCGGGTCCGGGGCGACGGACGGGTCGGCCGGTGTCGTGGCCGGTGTCGTGGCCGCAGCAGTCGGGTCGGTAGGCGCTGCGGGCGGGTCGGCCGGGGTGCTGCACCCCGTGGCGAGCAGGGTCGCCGCGAGGCCCACGGCGGCCACAGGGCCCACCGCCCGCACCGCTGACCCCCTGACCGGCATGGCGCCATCGTGCCACCGCGGAGGTGGACCCCTCCCCAAGTAGGTGGACGGGACGGGGGTGCGCGGTGACACACTCGGCACATGAGAACTCGGATCTCACTGGCCGCCGTCCCCGCGCTGGCACTCGCCGCACTGTTCGCCGCGCCCGCGCAAGCGGAGTTCTACAACATCGACGACCCCGCTGACGCGAAGGCGTCGCTCACCGACATCTACGGCCTCGAGGCCAACCACGGCAGCGACAACGTGCTCGTCAAGGTGCGCTTCAACGAGCTGATGCGCTCCAGCGCGGCCGGGGTGTCGGTCTTCTTCGACACCGATCGCGACGCCAAGGGTCCGGAGTACGTGCTGAGCAGCGGCCTCGGGGACGGCACCGACTACGTCCTGACCGACGCCGAGGGCTGGCGGGGGAGCGACGACCGGGTCCGCTGCGACTACTCCGCGCGGCCCAAGTGGGGCCAGGAGGTCTTCCGCGCCGTGCTGAGCCGCGACTGCTTCGACCGGGTGCCCTCGCTGCGAGTCTCGGTGAAGATGGTCGACCAGGCCGACGGCTCGCACCCGGTGCGTGACTGGGTGCCGAAGCGCAAGCGCTGGACCCTGCCGATCGCCACCGGCCTGCGCGCCTGAGCGATCAGGCCGCGGCGACGAGCCCCACGGCGAGCCCGCACAGCAGCAGGCCGAGCGCCTGCGAGGCGTGGATCCGCTCGCGCAGCACCGCGGCGGCGAGTCCGATCGTGATCGCCGGGTAGAGCGAGGTCACCACGGACGCGACGGTCAGCAGCCCGGTCTGGGTCGCGAGCAGGAACGCGACGACCGCCGCGGTGGCGAGGACGCCCGCGGCGGCACCCCACGCCTGCGAGGCGTCGTACGGGACCCAGCGAGCCCGCAGCGCTGCCGCGGTGAGTGCCACCGCGACCACGGCCACGCCCTGGGCCACGGCGAGCGGGGCGAAACCGGCCGACTCGGGAACCTGGCCCATCGCGGCGAAGAGCAGCCCGAAGCCGAGGCCGGCGAGGACACCGTCGACGATCCCGGCGGCCAGGCTGCCGGCGCCGTCGGGCTCGCGGCTCACCAGCCAGATGCCAGGGACGGCGGCCAGGATGCCGAGCCAGACGAGCAGGTCGGGTCGTTCACCGGTGGCGACGCCCACGCACACGGGCAGCAGGGCGGCTCCCACGGCTGAGATCGGCGCGACGACACCCATCCGGCCGGCGGCGAGCCCGCGATAGAGGAAGGCGCCGCCGGCGCCGCTGCCGATGCCGGCGAGGGCGCCCCACCAGAGGTCGACGCTGCTGGGAGATCCGTGGGTGACGAGCGCGAGGACCACGGCCCCCGCGAACGCAGCAAGGGCGCCGACGAACGCGACCGGCCACGCGGACGTACGCCGTGACGCGAGGCCGCCGACGAAGTCCGAGAGACCGTAGGCCGCGGCGGCGGCGAGGGAGAGCAGGACCGCCATCAGGTGATGACGACGCCGACGGCCCACGCCCCCGCGGCGAGGAGGACTGCCACGAGCTCGATCAGGATCGACACGCCGACGGCCCGGAGGGCGCCCTTGGTCGAGGGCCACGCCAGCGCTGCTCCGACGCGGGCGCGCTCGGCGACGTAGACCCCCAGGACGAACCCGATGAGCAGCCCGATCACCGGGATGAGGAAGAACCCGATGAAGGCCACGAGGGCGCCGACGAGCAGCGTGCGGTTGGGGACGCCGGACGACTTGAGCTGCCGGCCGGGCACGAGGTACTTCACGACCGTGCCGGCGGCGAGCAGCACGGTGGCCACGGCGAACACGATCCAACCGGTGGACGTGCCGACCTGCACCGCCCAGACCAGGATCGCGCCCAGGACCAGCACGGTGCCGGGCAGGACGGGGACGATGACGCCCGCGACGCCGACGGCGATCGCGAGGGCGACGAGGATCTCGGTGGCGCTCACGGGGCACAGCCTCCCAGACGGACGGGACAGGCCCGGACCGGACAGGCAATGACCGGCCCGGGACGGGACGCAGAACGGCCCCGGAGAGCTGAGTCCGGGGCCGTTCTGGAAGTCGGGTGGTCGGGGTGCGTCAGGCCTCGCTGCCCGCGGCGGGGGTCTCGAGCTTGTGGGTCTCGTCGTGGACCGTGGCAGCGACCTCGCGAAGCTTCTCGCCGTGCTCGCGAGCGTGGTGCGCGCAGAACAGCAGCTCGCCGCCGGTCTGGAGCTCCACACGGAGGTAGGCCTGGGCGCCGCAGCGGTCGCAGCGGTCACCGGCCGTGAGGACGGCCTGGGTGGGTGCGGTGGCAGTGGTCACGTCAGCCTCATTTCTTGTTCATCGGTGTCTGGCCCAACGTAGCCAGTGGGGCAAAGATTCCCCGCCGGCGGGTGTAGATCGAGAACTCATCCAGTGAATCACGTCGCATCCCTCCTCGCTGGCGTTGTCCTCAACCGTGGACGCACCGTTGCAGAAGCGATACCTGTGGGGTGCCCCACGCTAGACCCGCTCATGCGCGCCGCGGGGCAGGCGTGCCTCCGCCGCCGTCCGGCGTGTCGCGGGTAGGTTCTCTCCTTGTGGCAGCACCGTCAGACAACACCTACAACGCAGCTCACCTCCTGGTCCTCGAGGGCCTCGACGCGGTCCGCAAGCGGCCGGGCATGTACATCGGCTCGACCGACACGCGCGGGCTCATGCACTGCCTGTGGGAGATCATCGACAACGGCGTGGACGAGGCGCTCGCCGGCGTCGCCCACCTCGTCGAGGTCACGCTGCACGACGACGGGTCCGTCGAGGTCTACGACGACGGGCGCGGCATCCCGACCGACAAGGAGCCCAAGACCGGGTTGTCGGGCGTCGAGGTCGTGGCCACCAAGCTGCACGCCGGCGGCAAGTTCGGCGGCGGCTCGTACGTCGCCACCGGCGGCCTGCACGGCGTCGGCCTGTCGGTGGTCAACGCGCTGTCGTCGCGGATGGACATCGACGTGGACCGCTCGCCGAGCCAGCAGGGCCTGTCCTTCCAGCGCGGCGTGCCCGGCGTCTTCGACGGAGACGGGCCCGACGCCCCGTTCACGCCCCGGTCCGGCCTGACCCGCAAGGGCAAGCGGGTCGCGAAGGGCAGGACCGGCACCCGCATCCGGTTCTGGCCGGACCGCCAGATCTTCACCAAGGACGCCCGGTTCGAGATGGACGGCCTCGTCGGCCGTGCCCGCCAGACGTCCTACATCGTCCCCGGGCTCGAGCTGGTCATCCGCGACCGCCGCTCGGGCGAGATGGTCGAGGAGAAGTTCCGCCACGACGGCGGCATCGCGGAGTTCGTGGAGTTCCTCTCCCACGGCGACCCTGTGACCGACATCCTGCGGCTGCAGGGCACCGACACCTTCACCGAGACGGTGCCGCTGCTCGACGACAAGGGCCACATGACGCCGCAGGAGGTCGAGCGCGAGCTCACCGTCGACGTCGCCGTGCGCTGGGACACCGCCTACGACACCGAGGTCCGCTCCTTCGTCAACGTGATCGCCACCCCGAAGGGCGGCACCCACGTCAGCGGGTTCGAGGCCGCTCTGACCAAGACCTTCAACGACGCGATGCGCGCCGCCAAGGTCCTCAAGGCCGCCGACACCGACGTCATCAAGGACGACGTGCTCGAGGGCCTGACGGCGGTGGTGACCGTACGCCTGGCCGAGCCGCAGTTCGAGGGCCAGACCAAGGAGATCCTGGGCACCCCGGCGGCGCGCGGAGTCGTACGCAAGGTGGTGGCCGGCGAGCTCAAGTCGTTCCTGACCTCGACCAAGCGCGCCGAGAAGGCGCAGGCCAAGCTGCTGATGGAGAAGGTCGCCGGGGCGTCGAAGACCCGCCTGGCCGCCCGCCAGCACAAGGAGAACCAGCGCCGCAAGAACGCGCTGGAGTCCTCCGCGCTGCCTGCCAAGCTCTTCGACTGCCGCAGCACCGACACCGAGCGCACCGAGCTCTTCATCGTCGAGGGCGACTCGGCGATGGGCACCGCCAAGGCCGCCCGCAGCAGCGAGTTCCAGGCGCTGCTGCCGATCCGCGGCAAGATCCTCAACGTGCAGAAGGCCACCGTCGGCGACATGCTCAAGAACGCCGAGTGCGCCTCGATCATCCAGGTCGTCGGCGCCGGCTCGGGGCGTACGTTCGACCTCGAGGCGGCGCGCTACGGTCGGATCATCCTGATGGCCGACGCCGACTCCGACGGCGCCCACATCCGCTGCCTGCTCGCGACGCTGTTCTTCAAGTACATGCCCGAGCTGGTGCGGGACGGGCGGCTGTTCTCGGCCGTGCCGCCGCTGCACCGCATCGAGCTGTCCAACCCCAAGAAGGGGATGGACAAGTACATCTACACCTATTCCGACGACGAGCTGCAGCGCAAGCTCGCCGAGCTGAAGAAGAAGAACGTCCGCTGGAAGGACCCGGTCCAGCGCTACAAGGGCCTCGGCGAGATGGACGCCGACCAGCTGGCCGAGACGACGATGGACCCGCGCCACCGTACGCTCCGCAAGCTCACCATCGACGACGTCGACGAGGCCAGCAAGGTCTTCGACCTGCTGATGGGTTCCGACGTCGCCCCGCGCAAGGAGTTCATCGTGCAGGGGGCCTACGAGGTCGACGTGGAGACCCTGGACGCGTGATGGTCGACCTGGTGGTCGTCGACGAAGCCGACGAGGGCCTGGTCCACGAGCTCTGGCCGGTCTACCGGAGTGTTTTCGGCGACTTCGATCACGTGGACGCATGGCGCGACCAGGTCTGGGACCGGCACGCCGCGCGAGCAGGTTTCCGGCTTGCGCTCGCGCGGAACGGTGGTGCGCTGGTCGGTTTCGCGTACGGCTACACGGGCGAGCACGGCCAGTGGTGGACCGACAACGCCGCCACCGTGCTGCATCCAGACGTCGCCTCGGACTGGCTCGGCGGGCACTTCGAGCTGGTCAGCATCGGTGTCGATCGGACAGCGCGCGGAGCGGGCCTCGGACGGCGACTCCTCGCGGCGCTCACGGACGGCGTCGACCACCCACGGTGGGTCCTCATGACCTCTGCGGACCCCGAGGATCCGGCCCGACGCCTGTACCGGTCGGCCGGCTGGGCGGTGATCGGCCCGGGGCTTTCCGAGGAGAAGGTCATCATGGGGCGGGTGCGGCCAGCGCACCTGTAGCCGCGGCGCGTCGGACGACCTCAGGTCGGTCCGACGTGGTGCTCGGAGCGTGGGCACCTACGACCAATCGGTACTTCTGGTCGTCGGACGCGCCGGGTCGACCGTGACAGTGGTTGTGTCGCGATCACCCGCTCAGTAGGTTTGTGGCTCGCGTCACAACCGGTCGAGAGGGAGCAGATGCCCGACGAGAAGTTCGACTACGTCGTCATCGGATCGGGCAGCGCCGGCGGCGTCGTCGCCGCCCGGCTGACAGAGGATCCGGACGTCCGGGTGCTGCTGCTGGAGGCCGGTCCGGCGGACGACGACGACAACATCCGCATCCCCCTGGCGTTCTCGATGCTGTTCAAGACCAGGTGGGACTGGAACTACGAGACCACGCCCCAGAAGCACCTCGACGGGCGCCGGGCCTACTGGCCGCGCATGAAGGCGCTCGGCGGCTGCTCGTCGATGAACGCGATGATCTACATCCGCGGCAACCACGCCGACTACGACGAGTGGCGCGACGCCTACGGCGCTTCGGGCTGGGGCTTCGAGGACGTCCTGCCCTACTTCGTGAAGGCCGAGGGCAACACCCGCCTCGGCGGCCGTTTCCACGGCACCGACGGACCACTCCACGTCGAGGACCGCACCTACGACCACGAGCTCAGCACGGCGTTCATCGAGGCAGGTGTCGCCGCGGGGCTCAAGCGCAACGACGACTTCAACGGCGCCGAGCAGGACGGCATCGGCCGCTACCAGGTGACGTGCAAGAAGGGGCGGCGCTGGTCCGTCGCCGACGCCTACATCCACCCGGCCGACAAGCGCCCGAACCTCACGGTCCGCACCGAGGCCTTCGTGACGCGGATCCTGCTCGAGGGCAATCGCGCCGTCGGCGTGGCGTACACCCGCGGCGGCGAGGACCACGTCGCCCGCGTCGACGCCGAGGTCGTGCTCAGCGGCGGCGCGGTCAACAGCCCCCAGCTGCTGATGCTGTCGGGCATCGGGCCGGGGGCGCACCTGCGCGAGATGGGCATCGACGTGGCGGTCGAGTCGTCCGGCGTGGGCCAGAACCTCCAGGACCACCCGGTCGCCGGGATCCTCAGCTACACCAAGGACACCACCGACATCGCCGAGATGCTCGGCGTGGGCAACCTGCTGAAGTGGAAGGCCACCGGCAAGGGCCCGCTGAGCTCCAACGTCGCGGAGACCGGTGCCTTCTACGCCTCGCGCGACGACCTGGCGCTGCCCGACATCCAGCTCCACGTCGCGCCGACCGGGTTCTACGACAACGGCATGCACGAGCCCGTACGCCGGGCGCTGACCACCGCCGTGACGCTGGTCAACGTGCAGAGCTCGGGCCACGTGCGGCTGCGCTCGGCCGACCCCACCTGGCACCCGGAGATCGATCCGGGCTACTTCGACGACCGGGCCGACCTCGAGGCCATGATCGGCGGGTTCCGCACCGCACTGGAGATCCTGCGCCAGGGCCCCATCGCGACGTACGTCGACGAGCCGTGGATCCCCGCCTCGGCCGACCCGAGCGACGACGAGATCATCGAGGGCATCGGCCGGCTCGGCCAGACGCTCTACCACCCCGTCGCGACCTGCGCGATGGGCACGGTCGAGGGCAGTGTCGTCGACCCGCAGCTGCGGGTCCACGGGGTCGAGGGCCTCCGGGTCGCGGACGCCTCCGTCATGCCACGCGTCCCGCGCGGCAACACCAACGCCCCCACCATCATGATCGGCGAGAAGTGCGCCGACCTCATCAAGGAGTCCCGATGATCACCCCACGACGTTCCTCTCCTCCGCTCCGCTCCTCCGAGCAAGCGCCGCGGGGACCCCGATGAGCACCACGCTCGAGCCGACCGCCCCGTCCACCGCGTCCGACACCTTCGACTCCCTCGCCCCTGCCACCGGTGACCTGGTCGGCACGCACCCCGTGATGGGTCGCGACGAGGTCGATGCGGCGGTGGCCCGCGCCCGGGACGCCGTGGACTGGTGGGGCAACCTCTCCTTCGACGAGCGGGCCGACTACCTCCTCACCTGGCGCAGCGTGATGACCCGGCGCATCGCCCAGCTCGCCGACCTGGTCCACCGCGAGACCGGCAAGCCCCACGGTGACGCGCAGCTCGAGATCGTGCTCGCGATCGACCACATCGCGTGGGCGGCGAAGAACGCGAAGAAGGTGCTGGGGGCGCGCAAGGTCTCCTCCGGCCTGCTCATGGCGAACCAGGCGGCCACCGTGGCCTACCACCCGCTCGGCGTGATCGGCGTGATCGGGCCGTGGAACTACCCGGTCTTCACGCCGATGGGCTCGATCGCCTATGCCCTCGCGGCGGGCAACTCGGTGGTGTTCAAGCCCAGCGAGCACACGCCCGGCGTGGGCCAGTGGCTCGCCGACAGCTTCCGCGAGGTCGTGCACGGCCGTGACGTGCTCCAGGTGGTGACGGGTCTCGGCGAGACCGGCGACGCCCTGTGCCGCGCGCGGATCGACAAGCTCGCCTTCACCGGCTCCGGGCGCACTGGCAAGAAGGTGATGGCCGCCTGCGCGGAGAACCTCACCCCGGTCATCATCGAGGCCGGCGGCAAGGACTCGCTGATCGTCGACGAGGACGCCGACCTGGCCAAGGCCGCAGAGGCGGCACTGTGGGGCGGCATGGGCAACGCCGGCCAGACCTGCATCGGCACCGAGCGGGTCTACGTCCACGAGAAGGTCTTCGACGCCTTCGTGGCCGAGATCCTCGCCCAGGCCGAGGGGCTCCGCGCGGGTGCGGACAGCGGGGCGAAGATCGGCCCGATCACCATGCCGTCACAGCTGGCGGTGATCAGGGACCACATCCAGGACGCGGTCGCCCGCGGTGCCCGGGTCGTCCTCGGCGGTCCCGACGCGGTGGGGGAGCGTTTCGTGCAGCCCACCATCCTCACCCACGTCCCGGAGGACTCCACGGCGATCACCGAGGAGACCTTCGGCCCGACGCTGGCGATCAACCCGGTCACGAGCATGGACGAGGCAGTACGCCTCACCAACGCCACGCAGTACGGCCTCGCGGGCGCCGTGTTCTCCAAGAGCAACGGAGTCTCGATCGCCCACCGCATCCGCTCGGGGATGACCTCGGTCAACTCCGTGATCGCCTTCGCGGCCGTCCCGGGCCTGCCCTTCGGCGGGGTCGGGCAGTCGGGCTTCGGCCGCATCCACGGCCCCGACGGCCTGCGGGAGTTCACCTACGCCAAGGCCGTGACGCGCCAGAAGTTCGCGCCGGTGATGAACCTGACGTCGTTCGCCCGCGACGCCGCCACCGACGGCAAGGTGGCCCAGCTGGTGACGCTGCTGCACGGCGGGAAGCAGACGCTCAGGTAGGTCGCCTGGGTCACCGTCTGCCAATGGCGATCCTCGCGAGCCCCGGAGGCCGACTCGGGCGACCCCAGCGGGGATCACCGGCGAGTCGTGGGCGACACGCCGCGATTGCGCTGCTCGGCGCACGGACTACGGCCCCGACCATCCGGCTGGTAGCCGGCGACGAGTCAGGCGTGCTGGGTGAGCAGGCCCGAGTCGACGTCGTAGAGGAACCCGCCGACCTTGGCGCGCTCGCCGATGAGCGGGTGCGTACGCACCTTGGCGACGTCCTGGCGCAGCTGGTCGAGCTGGTCGGTGACCACCCCGAAGGACTGCCAGCTCGCGTCGACGCCGGCGGACTCGCCCACGCGGGCACGGAGGTCGGTCTCAGAGGCAGAGGCCATCGCACAGCGGGTGTGCGGGACGACGAGGACGCGCTGCACGTTGAGCAGGTGCACGCCGAGGACGAGGGCCTCGAGCGCCTGCGGGGTCACGCGGGCGCCCGGGTTGCGGAAGATCTTGGCGTCGCCGTGCTTGAGCCCGAGCATGCCCAGCGGGTCGATGCGCGAGTCCATGCAGGTCACCAGGGCGATGCCGGCGTGGGCCTTGCCGTCGAAGCCGCCGAGGTCGAAGGAGTCCGCGAAGTCGCGGTTGGCCGCCAACAGGTCGTCGAAGTCGCTCACGCCCGCAGGTTAGCGCCCCTCAGGCGCCGCCGGTGAAGACGTCTCGCGCAGCCAGACGGGTCGGCTTCACCTGGCGGAACAGCACGAGCGCCAGCACGGCGGCGACCACGGCACAGCCCGCGGCACCCCAGAAGACCGCGTGCTCCTGGGCGATCCCGGCGACGCGCAGCAGGTCGGAGAACTCCTTGCAGCGGCTCTTGCCGTCGCAGACCTCCTGCACGGGCGGGACCGCGAGCTGCTCGGAGTAGTAGCGGCGCAGGCCGATGGTGGTCAGCGCCGAGATGCCGACGAGCATCCCCACCATGCGCGAGACCACCACGAAGGCGCTCGCGACCCCGTGCACGTCGTCGTCGGTGAATGCGAGGAGGGCGGCGTTGACCGGGGCGAGGGCGAGCCCGAAGCCGAGGCCGCCGGTGACGAGCGCCACGTTGGCGATCGGCTCCTCGATCGTGGTGAGCCCCCACCGTGTCATCAGGACGAACCCGGTCGCCGCCATCAGCATGCCGACGGCGGTGACGAGGCCGGGGGAGAAGGAGCGGATCAGGTAGCCGCCTGCGACCGCTCCGACCGGCAGTGCGATCAGGAAGCGTACGAGGACGAGCGCAGCGGGCAGCTGGTCGTCGGGATAGACCGTCGTGCGCGCGAAGAGCGGGATGTCGATGAGGGCGGCGATGAGTGCGGCGCCGACGAAGAAGCTGACGAGCAGCGCGCCCCAGGCCGGCGTACGACGCAGCGCGCCGCGAGGGACCAGCGGGTTGGCGGCGCGGCGTACGTGCCAGGCGAAGGCGAGTGCGGCGACGGCGGCGCCGAGGAGGTACCACCGACCGCGGGGCGAAAAGACCTCGATCTTGGGGTCGGCGGTGGCGAAGGCGAGGATGACGCCGCCCAGCGCCGCGGCGAGGAGGAGGGCGCCGGCCAGGTCGGCCTCGACCAGGACCCGGCTCCAGCCGCGGAGGTCGAGGAGCGGGCGTGGCGCGAACCAGCACCAGGCGACGAGCAGCACCAGCGCGCCCGTGGTGATCGCCCCGATCGGCGTCAGCCAGCGACCGTCGCCGGCGAAGGGGATGAACAGCTGGCCCCAGGTGAGGTCGCGCATGAGCCCGGCCGGGCGCAGGAACACGATCGCCGCGCTCGCGAAGGTCGCGAGCGCGAGCAGCATCCCGACCACGTCCGGTCGTCGGCGTACGCGCTCCTCGCCGCGAGGAGCGACGGCGCGGATCGCGGCGGCGAGGACGAGGCCCACGGCGAGGTTGATGGCGAAGATCGCGCGCCAGTCGGAGAACGCGAGGACGGCGGCGCCGAAGAGGGGGCCGAGCACGGAGCCGATCTCCTGGACGGCCGAGACGACGCCGAGGGGTACGCCCCTGCGCTCGACCGGGTAGAGGTCGGCGACGAGCGCGAGGGTGGCGGGCACGAGGCCGCCGCCGCCGACGCCCTGGAGGAACCGGCCGGCGACGATGCTGGGCATGTCGTAGGCAACGGTCGTGATCAGCGAGCCGAGCGCGAAGAGGACCAGCGCCATCACCAGCACGGGCACCCGGCCGCGCAGGTCGGCGATGCGGCCGATGAGCGGGAGCATCGCGACGTAGCCGAGCAGGAAGCCGCTGACGATCGGCGCGGCCCGCTGGAGCTGGTCGATCGGCACGCCGACGCCGGTCATCATGTCGGGCAGCGCGAGCACCACGACGTACGTGTCGGCCGCTGCGAACGCGACGGCGACCGCCGCCATCGCGAGGAGCACGCGCGAGGTGCGGGACACCTCCGCCACTCCGGGGGGAGCGCTCACGGCGCGGTGATGTCCTTCTCGGTGCCGTAGTCGGCGAAGTCGACGGTGTAGGTCATCGGCTCGGCCCGGGGGTAGAACACGCCGGTGAGGGTCGCCTTGCGCAGCTCGCCGTCGTCGCTGACCTGCCACTCGACGTCGAAGGAGTCGCCCGACGACGACGGGATGATCGCGTCCATCGCGTCGCCCGGGACGGTGCCGGAGTAGGTGGTGAGGATCTCGGTGTTGTCGGCTCCGCCGCGCACGCTCTCCCCGGCCTCGGCGGACTCGGTGAGGCCGAGCAGGCCGGCGAAGCCGTCGTCGCCGATCAGGCCGGAGGGGTCGGGGGCGCCGTACTCCTTGGGGTTGACCTTGTCGTAGCCCGGGGTGAACGGGAGCCGGGCGTAGACCGTGTCGTCGACGGCGATCACGGGGACGTCGACGGTCTGGCCGGCGAACACGACCGTGATCGAGCCCTCGAAGGCCGGCACGTTGGTGACGGTGCCGACCGCGCGGGTGATGCCGGAGACGCCCTCGGGGAGCTGGTCCGTCGAGAGCGTCAGGGCGACCCCGCTGGTCTCGGTCAGGGTGGTGGCGGCGTCGGCGAGGACCTCCTCGGGCGACGCCTCCTCCGCCTCGTTGCCACCGTCGTCCCCGCCGGAGCAGGCGGCCAGCAGCGGGAGGGCCAGGAGGACCGCCGCCGCGGTCGTGGCGAGACGTCCGGAGGTGCGCATGGACTCAGCCTTCCACAGCGGTGGGCGCATCCGACGACGCCGCCACCTGTGCGGCGACCGGCGACGCCACTGCCGCGATGGGCTGCGGGGCGGGCACCCCCGAGCCGTCGCGGCGGCCGGTGGCCTCGGGCAGCTCGACGGGGGCACCGCTGGCGGCGGCCGCGCGGGCGGGACCGGGGCCGGCCCAGGCGGTGACGAGGGTGTCCTCGCCCTTGAGGAAGCGGTGGCTGCGCACGCCGCCGGTCGCACGGCCCTTGCCGGGGTACTCGCTGAAGGGTGTCACCTTCACGGCGCCGGCCTCCGTGCCGGGCAGGGCGGTCGAGGAACCGGACGCCGTGACCACCACGGCCTCGTCGGGGTCGAAGGCGCCGAAGAACGCGACCCGCTGCCCGGCGCCCAGCTTGATGCCGGCCATGCCGCCGCCGGAGCGGCCTTGGGGGCGTACGCCGGACGCGTTGAAGTGGAGCAGCTGGGCGTCGGAGGAGATGAAGCAGAGCTCCTCCTCGCCCGTCACGAGCTCGACGGCACCGACGACCTCGTCGCCGTCCTTGAGCCCGATGACCTCCCACTCGTCGCGGTTGAGCACCTCGGGGTTGACCCGCTTGACGACGCCGTCGCGGGTGCCGAGCGCGAGGCCCGGGCCCTCGGTGGCCAGCGAGGTCAGCGCCAGGGCGCGCTCGCCGCTGTCGAGGGCGATCAGCTCGCTCAGCGAGAGCGTGCCCTGGAGGTTCGGGTCGTTGGCGGTCGACGGGAGCTCCGCGTTGCCGAGGTCGAGGACCGAGAGCCGGACCAGGCGGCCCCGGTTGGTCAGCACGCCGATCTCACCGCGCTTGGTCGTGCGGACGGCGGAGACCGTGACGTCGTGGTTGGTGCGGTCGCCACCGCGTCCGGGCAGCTGGACGTCCTTCGTGCGGGCCAGCAGCCCGGTCGACGACAGCAGCACGAAGCAGGGGTCGTCCGCGACCTCGACCGACGTCGCGGCCGTGACGGCCGGTGCGGCGCCGAGCAGGACCGTACGCCGCGGCGTGCCGTGCTCCTTGGCGACGTCGGTGAGCTCGTCGGAGACGACCTTCCGGAGCAGCTTCTCGTCGGCGAGGATCGCGTCGAGGTACTCGATCGTGCGCTCGAGCTCGCTCTTCTCCTTCTCGAGCTCGAGCTTGGAGAACTTCGTGAGCCGGCGCAGCGGCATGTCGAGGATGTAGTCGGCCTGCACCTCGGAGAGCTCGAAGATCTCGATGAGCCGCTCCTTGGCGGCGGCCGCGTTGTCCGAGCCGCGGATCACCTGGATGACCTCGTCGATGTCGAGGATCGCGATGAGGAGGCCGTCGACGAGGTGCAGGCGGTCGGCGGCCTTGGCGCGACGGAACGTCGACCGGCGGCGTACGACGTCGAAGCGATGCGCGAGGAAGACGTCGAGCATCTCCTTGAGGCCCAGAGTGCGGGGCTGGCCGTCGACGAGGGCGACGGCGTTGATACCGAAGGAGTCCTCGAGGGCGGTCTGGCGGTAGAGCTGCTCGAGGATCGCCTCGGGGACGAAGCCGTTCTTGACCTCGATGACCAGCCGGAGGCCGTGCTCGCGGTCGCTGAGGTCCTTGATGTCGGAGATGCCCTGCAGCTTCTTGGCGAGCACGAGCTTCTTGATCTGCTCCATCACCCGCTCGGTGCCGACGCCGTAGGGGAGCTCGGTGACGACGATGCCCTTGCGGCGGGCGGTCACCGACTCGATCCGTGCCGTGGCGCGCATCTTGAACGTGCCGCGACCGGACTCGTAGGCGTCGCGGATCCCGTCGAGGCCGACGATCTTGCCGCCGGTCGGCAGGTCGGGGCCCGGGATGAACCGCATGAGGTCGTCCAGCGAGGCCTTGGGGTGGGTGATCAGGTGCTTGAGGGCCTGGACGACCTCGACGAGGTTGTGCGGGGCGATGTTGGTCGCCATGCCGACCGCGATGCCGGCGGAGCCGTTGACCAGCAGGTGCGGGATGGCGGCCGGCAGGACCACTGGCTCCATCTCGCGGGAGTCGTAGTTGGGCTTGAAGTCGACGGTGTCCTCGTCGATCGACGCCGTCATCGCCACCGCGGCGGGCGCCATCCGGCACTCGGTGTAGCGCATCGCGGCGGGGGAGTCGTCGGGCGAGCCGAAGTTGCCGTGCCCGTCGACGGTCCGCAGCCGCATCGACCACGGCTGCGCCATCCGTACGAGGGCGTCGTAGATCGCACCGTCGCCGTGCGGGTGCAGCCGGCCCATCACCTCGCCGACGACGCGGGCGCTCTTGACGTGCCCGCGGTCGGGCCGCAGCGACATCTCGTCCATCGTGTAGAGGATGCGGCGCTGCACCGGCTTGAGGCCGTCGCGCGCGTCGGGCAGCGCCCGGGAGTAGATGACCGAGTAGGCGTACTCCAGGAACGACGTCTGCATCTCGTCGCGGATGTCGGTGTCGAGGATGTGCTCCTCGAAGTCGTCCGGGAGGGGCTCCTGCTTCGTGCGTCGTGCCATGGGGCGCATTCTCCCCGGTGCCGGCGCGTCAGCGGCCGGGGGCACGCCGAGGGAGGGTGGTCTCGTCGGTAGGGAGGTCTCGATACGCCTCGCTCGTTCCTCGCTCGGCTACTCGACCACCGATGGGACCGTGGTCGATTCCCCGCGAGCGCCGATGGGATCTCGGTGGTCGAGTGCGTGAGCGCCGATGGGATCTCCGTGGTCGAGTCCCCGCGAGCGCCGATGGGATCTCGGTGGTCGAGTGCCCGCGAGCGCCAGCGAGTGGGTGTATCGAGACCTGGCTATCGGAGTCGGCGGCGCGAGCAGGCCCTCGTAGTCCCCATCGATCAATGCCAGCCGCTTGACCCGGCTCCAGTTCTGGATCTGCTTCTCGCGGGAGAAAGCCAGCGCGACGTTCTC
Organism: Nocardioides sp. BGA-UO-ETr-FS32; assembly: GCF_059567905.1. Taxonomy (NCBI): domain Bacteria; kingdom Bacillati; phylum Actinomycetota; class Actinomycetes; order Propionibacteriales; family Nocardioidaceae; genus Nocardioides; species Nocardioides sp. BGA-UO-ETr-FS32. The sequence continues at coordinate 381,003 of NZ_JCAQOX010000016.1, forward strand.
GTGCTCCTCGTGCCAGACGAGCTCCACCGGTCGTCGGTCACGGGTGTACGTCGCACCGAGCCCGATCTGGTGCTGGTGGAGGCGCGAGAACAGGTCGCGCGTGCTGCCCACGTAGAGCGAGCCGTCGGCGCAGCGAAGCATGTAGACGTAAGCGGTCATCGATCCAGCGTGGCGTCCGCAGCGCCAGCGTGGCAGTACCTCGACCACATCTGTGGATGGGTCTCGATACGCCTCGCTCGTTCCTCGCTCCGCTACTCGACCACCGCTGGGGGGAGGGGTCTCGATACGCCTCGCTCGTTCCTCGCTCGGCTACTCGACCACCGATGGCGGCGGCTCGCTCGGCTACTCGACCTGCGACGGGGGCCGATACATTGCTGTCGTGACCGAAGCGGACGCGGCAACGGACGAGGTGGGGGTGACGCCCGCGCCCCGGCACTGGGAGGCGGACGTCCTGCTGCGGGACGGGCGTACGGCCCACATCCGGCCGATCCAGCCCGAGGACCGCGAGCTGCTCGTCGAGTTCTACAGCCGGGTCTCCGACCAGTCGAAGTACTACCGCTTCTTCTCGCCGATGCCCGAGCTCTCCGAGCGCGACCTCGACCGGTTCACCAAGGTCGATCACAGCGACCGGGTCGCGATGATCCTCACCGTGGCCGGGCAGATGATCGCGGTCGGGCGCTACGACACGATCAGGCCGGGCTACGCCGAGGTCGCGTTCCTCGTCGAGGACAAGCACCAGGGCCGGGGGATCGGCCAGCTGCTGCTCGAGCACCTAGCCCAGGCGGGACGCGAGCGGGGGATCGAGGAATTCGTCGCGGAGGTGCTCCCCGACAACCAGGCGATGATCCACACGTTCAAGGACGCCGGCTACCAGGTCAAGAGCGCCTTCGAGGACGGCGTGATGGAGCTGGTCTTCCGCATCGACCCGACCGACACGGCCATCGGGGTGATGGAGCAGCGCGAGCACCGCGCCGAGTACGCCTCGATCGAGCGGTTCTTCTCGCCCAAGTCGGTCGCGATCATCGGCGCCAGCCGCCGGCAGGACACCATCGGACGGGCGCTCGTGCGCCACCTCGTGCTCGGCAACTTCACCGGCCGCATCCACGTGGTGAACCCCAGCGCCGACTCCGTGTCCGGCATGCCCGCGTGGAAGTCGGTGGGGGAGATCCCCGGCGACGTCGACGTCGCGATCGTCGCAGTGCCGGCGGACTCCGTGCAGGACGTCGTGCTCGACTGCGCCGCCAAGGGCGTCCACGGCCTCGTGGTGATCTCGTCCGGCTTCGCCGAGACCGGCGAGGAGGGCCGGATGCGGCAGCGACGCCTCGTCGGCCTGTCGCGCTCCTACGGCCTGCGCCTGATCGGCCCCAACGCCCTCGGCATCATCAACACCGACCCCGAGGTGCAGCTCAACGCCTCCCTGTCGTCGGTGATGCCGCCGCGTGGCCGCGCGGGCTTCTTCTGCCAGTCCGGCGCGCTCGGCTCGGCGATCCTGGAGAAGGTCCAGAACCGCGGGCTCGGCCTGACCACGTTCGTCAGCGCCGGCAACCGCGCGGACGTCTCCGGCAACGACCTCCTCCAGTACTGGGAGGAGGACGACGCCACTGAGGTGGTGCTGCTCTACCTCGAGTCGATCGGCAACCCGCGCAAGTTCTCCCGCATCGCCCGTCGCGTCAGCCGGCGCAAGCCCATCGTCGCGGTCCGGTCGGGGCGCAGCTCGCAGGGTGTGCCGATGGGCCACGCGGTGCGCAAGATCGGGGCGCCTGGCGAGGCCGTCGACGCGATGTTCCGCCAGGCCGGCATCATCCAGGTCGAGTCACTGGAGGAGATGTTCGACGTCGCGCAGCTCCTCGCCCACCAGCCGCTGCCGCGCGGGCGCCGGGTCGCCATCGTCGGCAACTCCGACGCCCTCGGCCTGCTCGCCGCCGACGCGGCCAACTCGGTCGGCCTCGTCGTCAACCGGCAGGAGGCGCTCGGCGCCGACGCGACCGCCGAGGACTTCGAGGACGCCCTCGACGCCGCGATCGACGACCCCGAGGTCGACGCCGTGGTCGCGATCTTCATCCCGCCGCTCAACGTCGCCGGAGCCCGTGAGGACGTCGCCAACGTGCTCGCCGCCGTCGGCGAGCAGTCCGACAAGCCGATGGTGTCGACCTTCCTCGGCACCGAGGGCGTGCCCGAGCTGCTGCGCGTGCCGGACGTGGCCGGGTCGAGCGCGGGCCGCGGGTCGGTGCCGTCCTACCCGGCGGTCGAGGCTGCCGTGCGCGCGCTCGCGCACGTCGTCGAGTACGCCGTGTGGGTCCGGGTGCCGCAGGCCGTGGTCGTCGAGCCCGGGGTCAACGACCTCGACGCGGCCCGTCACCTGGTCAACGAGGTGCTGATGCGCCACCCCGAGGGCCGCGACCTCGACTTCGACGAGCAGCACCGGCTGCTGCGCGCCTACGGCATCGACCTCTGGGACACCTACGCCGTGGCGTCGCTCGACGAGGCGACCGCGGCGGGCGAGGCCCTCGGCTGGGACGTGGTGCTCAAGGCGACGGCCGACCACCTCCGCGACCGCCCCGACCTGGCCCACGTGTGGCGCAACATCGACACGCCCGAGGAGATGGCGGACGCCTGGTCCTCGCTCAACACGCTCATCACCGACCCGGACCGGGCCGGCTTCGTCGTGCAGCGCAACGCGCCTCCGGGCGTGCCGGTGACGATCGCGACCATGGAGGACCCGCTCTTCGGCCCGGTCCTGTCCTTCGGCATCGGCGGTCCGCTCACCGAGCTGCTGGGCGACCGGTCGTTCCGGATCCCGCCGCTGGCCGACCACGACGCCCAGGACATGGTGCGCGAGATCAAGGCGTCCCCGCTGCTCTTCGGCTACCGCGGCAGCGAGATCGTGGACGTCGCCCAGATCGAACGCCTGGTGCGGCAGGTGGCCCAGCTCCAGCACGACCTCCCGCAGGTCCGGGCCCTCCAGCTGCCGCTCGTACTGGCCGGAGCCGAGGGCGCGACGGTGCTCGGCGCGAGCGTACGGGTGGAGCCGGTGAAGGACCCGCGCTCGGACTGGTTCGTACGCCGGCTGAGCACGATGCCCGGGGACACGCTGCCCGACTGAGCCGTGCGTGACAGACTGAGGTCATGCCCCGCTCCACCCGTGACGCGGACGTCTCCCACGACCTCCGTCAGGCGATCCACCGCACCGGCTACTACCCCGAGGTCGTCGCGGACGGCGTCTTCTCCGCCGCCGGCGGCGAGGAGGTGCTCTCCTACTTCGTCCACCACGAGACGACGTTCGACCACGAGGAGGTGCGCCGGCACCTGACGGCGCTGCTGCTCACGCCCACCCGGCTGGTGATCGCCCACACCGACGAGCACCCTGGTGACGACCTGCTGCCCGAGCCCTACACCTCGACCACGACCGAGGCGGTCACGCTCACCTCGATCCGCACCGTGGTCGTCACGCGGATGGTGGCCAACCCCACGGCCGGGGTCGCCCCGCCGGCCGAGGCCGTGCTGACGATCGGCTGGGGAGGGGTGGGACGGCTCGACCTCGAGCCGGCTGCCTGCTCGGACCCCGGCTGCGACGCCGACCACGGCTACACCGGCACCCTGGCGGGCGACGACTACACGCTGCGGGTGTCCGCAGCGGCCGAGGGCGCCGACGCGGTGGCCGGGCTGCTCGCCTTCTCCGACGCGCTCTCGGCGCGCACGCGCGGCTGACCCCCGACGGTGACCGACAACGGTCCTGACGCCGCGTCCTTCACCCTGCCGGCCTACGGCGAGCGCTCGCTGGCCGACGTCGTGCCGGCGGTCGCGAGGGCGCTCGGCACACCCCTCGCGGGCCACCCCGGAGGGTTCGAGCTGCCCCCGGCCCCGTCGTACGTCGTCTTCCTGGTCGACGGCATGGGGGCGGAGCTCCTCGCGCGCCACGCCCACGCGGCGCCGTACCTCTCCTCGCTCCTCGACGGCGCCGCCACCGGCACCGCAGGGGTCCCGTCGACGACGGCGACGTCGCTGACCTCGCTGGGCACCGGCCTGGTCCCGGGCGCGCACGGCCTGGTGGGCTTCACCGCCCGGATCCCCGGCACCGACCGCCTGCTCAACCACCTCTGGTGGGACAAGACCGTCGACCCCCTCGAGTGGCAGCCGCACCCGACCGCCTTCGGGCGGCTCGCGCATGCCGGCGTCCACGTCACCTCGGTCAACAAGCGCGACTTCGACGGCTCCGGCCTCACGCTCGCGTCGCAGCGCGGGGCGACGTACGTCGGCGCCGACCGCGTCGGCGAGCGGATCGCGGCGACCGTGGGCGCCTCGGCCGACCGGCCGTCGCTGACCTACGTCTACGACTCCGACCTCGACTGGACCGGCCACAAGTTCGGCGTCGCCTCGACCCAGTGGCTCCAGCAGCTCGCGATGGTCGATGCGGAGGCCGAGCAGCTCCGCGAGGCGCTGCCCGCCTCCACCCGCCTGTTGGTGGTCGCCGACCACGGGATGGTCGACAGCCCGCGTGAGGCGCGGGTCGACGTCGACGAGGTCGACGGGATGCGCGACGGGGTGGCCCTGCTGGGCGGGGAGGCCCGCTTCCGCCACCTCTACTGCGCCGCCGGGGCGGTCGACGACGTGGCCGCCACCTGGCGCGAGGTCCTCGGGGCGCGGGCCACCGTCCTCACCCGGGAGGACGCCATCGGCCGTGGCTGGTTCGGCGCGGTGCAGCCCGGCGTGCTGCCGCGGCTGGGTGACGTGATGGTCGCCTGCCACGGCGAGACCGCGATCATGTCGACCCGCGACTTCGCCTACGAGGACACCCTCGTCGGGCTCCACGGCTCGCTGACGTCGACGGAGATGCTGATCCCCATCCTCGTCGGCTGACCGGCCGGTCGGCTCTCAGCCGAACGGCAGGGGCTCCGGCGCCAGGCTGACCGCCTTGGCCCGCGCCGCGGTGAGGCGGCGGCGGTGGTGCTGGCGGCAGAGCACCTCGTAGGCCACGTCGTGGGGGCCTGCAGCCGGCTCGTCGGCCAGCTCGACGTCGCCGACGACGATGACCTCGCCGTCGGTGACCATCGCGCCGTTCTCGGTGCGCGCGTTGTGGGTGGCACGCTTGCCGCACCAGCACAGCGCCTCGACCTGGAGCACGTTCATCCGGTCGGCGAGCTCGACGAGCCGGGCGCTGCCGGGGAAGAGCAGCGAGCGGAAGTCGGTGAGGATGCCGAAGGCGAAGACGTCGATCTGGAGCTCGTCGACGACCTTCGCGAGCTGGTCGATCTGCTCGGCGGAGTAGAACTGGGCCTCGTCGCAGATGAGGTAGTCGATCCGGCCGCCGCGGGTCAGGGAGTCGACGACGTACTTCCAGAAGTCGAAGTCGGCGTCGACCTCGAGCGCGTCGTGGGTGAGGCCCAGCCGGCTCGAGACGACGGCCGCCCCGGAGCGGTCGTGGGTGGTGAAGATCCGGCCGACGCGTCCGCGGGCGGCGTGGTTGTGGTTGGTCTGGAGCGCCAGCGTCGACTTGCCGGAGTCCATCGTGCCGGTGAAGAAGTGCAGTTCAGCCATGTCCCGGCGAATCCTGTCACAGGGACCGTCCGGAGCGACCGCTACCGTGCCGCGTGTGGACGAGGACTTCGGTGAAGGACCCCTGACCAGCCCCGACCAGCTTGCCGCCGCGCTGGGCCGGGTCACCGTCCTGGACGTGCGCTACGTCATGGGCGGACCTGCCGGGCGCGGCGAGCACGCGGCGGGCCACGTGCCGGGAGCGGCGTACGTCGACCTCGACGAGGACCTCGCCGACCCGCCGGGCGCGGGCGGGCGCCACCCGCTGCCCGACGAGGCCCGGTTCGAGGCGGCGATGCAGCGCGCCGGCGTCCGCGCCGACCGTCCGGTCGTGGTCTACGACGACTGGCAGGGACGGGCCGCTGCGCGGGCGTGGTGGCTGCTGCGTTTCCACGGCCACCCCGACGTACGCGTGCTGGACGGCGGCTGGACGGCGTGGCGCCACGCGGGCCTCCCGGTCGAGACGGGGGAGACGGGGTCCGAGGCCGGTGACTTCACCGTCTCCCCGGCCAAGCAGATGCCCGCGGTCGGTCCCGACGCGGTCCTCGGGGTCGACGTGCTCGTCGACGCGCGGGCGCCGGAGCGGTTCCGCGGTGAGACCGAGCCGGTGGACCCCGTCGCCGGCCACGTCCCCGGGGCGGTCAACGTGCCGACCACGGCCAACCTCGACGACCGTGGGCGGTTCCTGCCCCCGGAGCGGCTGCGCGAGGCGTACGCCCGGGTGGGCGCCGACTCGGCGACCACCGTCGCCGCCTACTGCGGCTCCGGCGTGACCGCCGCCCACGACGTCCTCGCGATGGAGCTGGCCGGGATCCGGGCCGCGCTCTATCCCGGCAGCTGGAGCGAGTGGGTCACCGACCCTGAGCGGCCCGTCGAGACCGGGTGATCACTCCGCCCGGACCTCGTCGCCGACGCTGATGCGCCCCGGGGCCTCCGGGACCAGGTGCACCGCGAAGAGCGTCTTGCCGTCGACAAGGCGGTGGCGGGCCAGCGTGCGGGTCGGCTCCTTCGAGGACGTCAGCGTCACGGGATCGATGGTGGCCATCATGCAGCGCCCGACCGGCTTGCCGACCCGGAACGCGACGCCACCCACCACGACGCGCGACCAGCGGTCCTCGCCGAACGGCTCGTCGCCGTCGACGACCAGGTTGGCGCGGAAACGCTCGACCGGCAGCGGCTCCGGCGGCTCCTCGCCGAGCTCGAGCGACCGCTCGACGATCCAGTCGTTGAGCTGCCGGAGGGAGGCGATCGAGGCGATCGTCACCGGGAACGAGTCGGCGAACGCCGTGTGGTCGCCCGGCTCGGAGAACCCGGGCTGGAGGGTGCGGCGCGACGGGTCGTGGCACCAGACGAGGCGTACGTCGTCCCGGCCGAGCACGTCGCGCAGCCACCCGTCGGCCTCGGTGCCGGCGGGCCGGGCACGGAGGTCGAGGGAGAACAGCCGGACGTCGACCGGCTCGCCGTCGGGGACCGCGACCAGGAGGTCGGGCATCCCCGGCGCGCGCAGGCGCAGTCCCGCCGGGACGGTCGGGTCGGTGCCCGGGGTGTCCGCGACGACCGTGAACAGCCGGGGTGCCTCGCGGGCCGAGACGAGCCGCCCGCCACCGTCCACGAGCATCCAGGACCGGTCGTCGGCCAGCCCGCGCGGCTGCACGGTCGTCGACGGGATCGAGCGGATGGCGCCGGACTTGAGCGGGTGGATGTCGATCTGGAGCAGGCGCAAGGCGTCAGTCGCTCTTGCCGCCACCGAACATGATCTCGTCCCAGCTCGGCACCGAGGCGCGTCCACGCTTCTTCGCGGTCCTGGGCTTGGGGTCGGCGGGAGCCTCCGCGGCCGGCTCCTGCGGCACCTCCGAGGTGTCGTCCTGGCCCCGGCCCGAGTCCTGCTCGTCGAGGTAGGCCTCCACCGGCTGCTCGGTGCCCAGGTCCGCACCGGGGAGCTCCATCGTGGTCTCCGTGGCCGACTCGTCGTCGGAGACCATCTCGATCGCGTCGTCACCGAGGGGCAGGTCGTCGAGGGGTACGTCGCCACCCACCGCGCTCAGCCGGCGCTGGCGTGCGGCGGCGAGGTCGTCGGCCGCGGGGGAGGCAGGGACGGAGGAGTCGGGCGCGGGCGGTGCGACGTCGCCGACCAGCCACCGGGCGTCCTCGTCGTCGACGGTCACGAAGCTGCCGCGCGGGTCGTGGGAGAAGGTCGCGGTGCCGACCCGGCCGGCCACGTCGTACAGGGCCGTGAGCGTCCAGCGGCCGTCCTCACGACGCCAGGAGTCCCACTCGACGCTGTCGGGGTCGACGTTGTGCGAGCGCAGGTGGGCGCTGACGGCCTCACCGAGGGTGCGGGCACCGGACTCGCCGCTGCGGCGGCGCATCGAGGCGAGCTGGGCGCGCTGGGCGACGTGGGCACGCTCGGCCAGGACGGGCGCGGCGAACGGCATGATCTTCTCGACCGAGGTGCCGGCGGCGTGCGCCACCGCCTCGGGGCTCTCGCCCGCGCGGATGCGCATCTGGATGTCGCGGGGGCGGAGGGTTGATTCCATCGGGATCTCCAACTGGCCGTTGCTCTCGGGCGTGCTCGACAGGGCCCTGCGAAGCCGGGCGTCGATCGCCAGGGTGTGCTCCTGGCCCGACTCGTCCACCAGCAGCAGGCGCTTGCCGTCCCCGCTGCGTCCGGTGAACGTCAGCTTGGCCATCGACGGCGGGCTCCTGCCTGGTTGCGGGGGTCGGGTGGTCCCGTCGAGCCTACGCCAGCGGGATGCCCGGGGACCGTCACGCCTGCGGCGCGCCTTAGGCTTCCGTCGTGCCCGAGACGGAGTTCGCGACGACGCTCGTCGTGCTCGACCTCGTCGGCATCTTCGTCTTCGCGGTCGCGGGTGCGCTGGTCGCGGTCCGCAAGAACCTCGACATCTTCGCCGCGCTCGTGCTCGGTGGCGTCACGGGGCTGGGCGGTGGGTTCATCCGCGACGTCCTGATCGGCGCGACACCGCCCGCGGCCCTCGCGGACTGGCGCTACATCCTCGTCCCGGTCACCGCCGGGCTGCTGACCTTCGTCTTCCACCCCACCGTGGGGCGGCTCGAGCGGCCGGTGGCCCTGCTGGACGCCTTCGGGCTGGCCCTGTTCTGCGTGACCGGAGCACTCAAGGCCGTCGACTACGGCCTCGACCCGCTGCCCGCCGCACTCATGGGCATGGTCACCGGCATCGGCGGCGGGATGATCCGCGACGTCCTGGCGGGCAGCGTGCCGGTGATCTTCGAGGGCGTCCTCTACGGCACGCCGGCGCTCGCGGGCGCGGCCGTCGCGGTGCTCCTGGACCGCACCGACCTCCCTCTCGAGGTGGTCGCCGCGGCGGGCTTCACCACGTGCCTCGCGTGGCGTCTGCTGGCGATGGTCCGGGGCTGGCGCGCGCCGCTGCCCAAGGGCCCCGCCAACGTCTGACCCCTGGGTCGTCGCGTGCCCTCAGTCGCCCAGGATCCGGCGCAGGTGGTCGTTGGCGAAGACCCGGTCGGGGTCCAGCCGGTCGCGCAGGGCGAGGAAGTCGCCGAACCGGTCGTACGCCGGCGCGAGGTTGGCGGCCGTGCGGGTGTGGACCTTGCCCCAGTGCGGTCGCCCGCCGGCGTCGCGCAGGATCGGCTCGAGGCCGCCGAAGTAGGCGCGGTGGTCGGTGCCGGCCGGGACGTGGAAGGCGAGGTAGATCGTCTCGCGACCGTAGGACGTGGACAGGGGGATGTCGTCGGCCCGGGCGGTGCGGACCTCCACGGGGAACGCGATCATCCAGTCGCTGGCGTCGATGACGCGGCGGCACTCGCGCAGCACGTCGAGGCCGACCTCGCGCGGTACGGCGTACTCCATCTCCCTGAAGCGCACCCGGCGCGGTGTCACGAAGACCCGGTGGGCGAGGTCGCTGTAGCGGCGCTCGGACTGCGCGCGACCCGCGACGCGGTTGATCCGGGGGACCAGGCCGGGGGCGCGCTCGCCGAGGCGGCACAGGCCGCCGAAGACGGCGTTGGACACGAGTTCGTCCTCCCACCACGCCGCGGCCCGGGACGGCGGCTGCTGCTCGCCGGGGTCGAGGTCGGTGCGGACGTTCTGCTTCACCATCAGCCGGTCGGTGTGGGGGAACCAGTAGAGGTCGACGTGGTGCGCGGCGGCCACCATGTCGTCGTACGCCGCGAGCCCGCGGTCCCAGCTCATCGGCTGCTCGTGCGCCTCGAGGACGAAGAGCGGCTCGACGTGGAAGGTCAGGCTCGTCAGGATGCCGAGCGCGCCGAGCCCGACGCGCGCCACGTCGAAGACGTCGCGGTTCTCCGTCGCGGACGCCCGGACGACCTCGCCGGTGCCGGTCACGAGCTCGAGCCCGGCCAGCTGCGCGGCGAGCCCCGCAGCAGTGCCGCCGGTGCCGTGGGTGCCGGTCGAGGTCGCCCCCGCGAGGGTCTGCTCGGCGATGTCGCCCATGTTGTGCAGGGAGAGGCCGAGCCGCTCCAGTGCGAGGTTGAGGTCCTTCAGCGGGGTGCCGGCGCGGGCGGTGACCGTCATCGCGCTGCGGTCGACCGCCACGATCCCCGCGAGCCCGTCGGGGCGCAGGAGCGTGTGCTCCGGTGCCGCGATCGCGGTGAAGCTGTGCCCGGTGCCGGTCATCTTGACCGTGCGGCCACCGGCGCGCGCCCGGCGTACGGCGTCGACGACGTCCTCCACCGACGTGGGGGTCTCCACGTGGCGGGGCACCGCCTCCTCGAGTCCGGACCAGTTGCGCCACAGGTGGCCGCGCACGGGGGAGGTCATGGCCGCACGCTAGGGCATCCGGCGCGTCGGCCGGGCCGTCTGCGCGGCCAGTGCGCCCAGGACGCCGCCCGCCAGCGCGACGGCGTACGCCGCCGAGGCGCCGCTGTGGTCGACCACGAACCCGGCGATGCTCGCGCCCGGGGCCACGCCGGCGACGATGCCGGTGTGCAGCACCGCCATCCCCTCGGTGAGGCGTCCGGGCGGGACGCCCTGCTCGACCATCGTCATCGCGCTGATCATGGTGGGGGCAATCGCGAGGCCACCGACCAGCAGCACGACCGCCATCAGCGGGACCGAGGAGACGAACATCAGGGGCGCCATGGCGAGCGCCATCGCCGCGGAGCCCCAGCGCAGGCGTACGTCGGGACCGCTGCGCCACGCGACGGCGCCGGTGACCAGCCCGGCGACGAGGCTGCCGAAGGACCAGGTGGCCAGCAGCCAGCCGGCGACCCAACGTTGCCCCTGCTCCTCGGCGAACGCGACGGTGGTGACCTCCGCGGCCCCGAAGAGCGCGCCGAGGGTGAGGCAGACGAGCGCCAGTGGCAGGACGAGGCGCCACGGCATCGGGCTCCTCGCACCGGCAGGTGAGCTGCGTCCGGCGGGCGGCTCGGTGCGTCGCTGGGCCGCGAGGGCGAAGGTGCCCAGCACGCCGCTCACCACGGCGCACGTGAGTCCGGCGACGGGGTGCCAGCCGGTGGCGAGGAGGGTCACCAGCACCGGTCCGACGACGAAGACGACCTCGTCGAGGACGGCCTCGAGGGCGAACGCCGTCTGCTTCTCCCCGGGCTCGTCGAGCAGGTGGGACCAGCGGGTGCGGACGCTCGCGCCGACCTGGGGGAGCGAGGCACCGGCGAGGGCGGCGAAGACGTACGTCCACGCGCGCGGCCAGTCCTGCTCGACCGCGAGCATCATCAGCGCGAGCCCGGCGCCGAAGAGCGAGATCGCGAGCGGCAGCACCCGGGACTGCCCGAAGTGGTCGACCCAGCGGCCGTGCAGGACGGCGAACGCAGCCTCCGCCAGCACGAACACCGCGGCCACCGTGCCGGCCAGGCCGTAGGACCCGGTGCGCTCCTCGACCAGCAGCACGATCCCGAGCCCGACCATGGAGATCGGCAGCCGCGCCACGAGTGCGGCGCTGCTGAACGCGAAGGCGCCCGGGCGCGCCAGCACCCGGCGGTAGGAGTCGAGCATCAGGCGCATGGTAGGCGCCTCTACGCTGGCGTCATGAATCCTGCGGGTCCCGACGTGAAGCCGTACGACGCGCTCCTGGTCCTCTCCTTCGGAGGCCCCGAGAAGCCCGAGGACGTGGTGCCGTTCCTGGAGAACGTCACCCGCGGGCGGGGCATCCCCCGCGAGCGGTTGGCCCAGGTGGGCGAGCACTACTTCCTCTTCGGCGGCAAGAGCCCGATCAACGACCAGAACCGTGCACTCATCGCGGAGCTGGAGAAGGACTTCGCCGCCCAGGGCATCGACCTGCCGATCTACTTCGGCAACCGCAACTGGGACCCCTACCTCGCCGACACGCTCGCGCAGATGACCGCCGACGGCGTGGAGCGCGCCGCGGTCTTCGCCACCTCGGCCTACTCGTCCTGGTCGTCGTGCCGGCAGTACCGCGAGAACCTCTTCGACGCCGTCGCGCAGACCGAGGGTGCGCCGCGGCTCGACAAGCTCAGGCAGTACTACAACCACCCCGGCTTCATCGAGCCTGCCGTCGACGCCTGTCTCGCGGCGCTCGCGGAGCTCCCCGACGGGGGCGACCGGGCGCGACTGGTCTTCGTCACCCACTCGATCCCGACCGAGATGGCCGAGACCAGCGGCTCGCTCGACCCCGAGGGCCAGCCGCGCGGGGCCTACGTCCGCCAGCACCGCAGCGCCGTCGACGAGGTCGCGCGCCGGGTGCGTGAGGCGACGGGTCGCGCGCACCGCCACGACCTCGTCTACTGCTCCCGCTCGGGTGCGCCGTCGACGCCGTGGCTCGAGCCGGACGTCAACGACCACCTCGAGGAGCTCGCCACCGATGGTGTGAGCGGTGTGGTGCTGGTGCCGATCGGCTTCGTCTCCGACCACATGGAGGTCATCTACGACCTCGACACCGAGGCCATGGCCACCGCGGAGCGTCTCGGCCTCCAGGCGGTGCGCGCGGCGACTGCAGGGACGGACCCGCGCTTCGTGGCCATGATCCGCGAGCTCCTGCTCGAGCGTGCCGCCGCCGAGCGCGGGGAGTCCCCCGTACGCCCGGCGCTGGGGTCGCAGCCCCCCGGTCCGGACCTCTGCGGTGCCGGCTGCTGCCCGAACCCGCGCGGGCCGCGCCCGGCCCTGTGCGGACGCGACTCGTGACCGCGAGCGCACCCGAGCTGCGCGACCTCGCCCGATCGTTCGCCCACGAGGGCGCTGAGCTCGCGCGGGAGATGCGGCGCGAGGGGATCGAGGTCGCCGACACCAAGACGAGCGCCGTCGACGTCGTCACCGAGGCCGACCGCGCGGTCGAGGCCCTCATCCGCTCGCGCATCACCGCCCTGCGGCCCGACGACGCCATCCTCGGCGAGGAGGGCGACGACCGCCCCGGTACGTCAGGCGTGCGGTGGGTGGTCGACCCGATCGACGGGACGGTCAACTACCTCTACGGCCTGCCCGACTGCGCGGTCTCGATCGCTGCCGAGGTCGACGGTGAGGTGGTCGCCGGTGCGGTGGTGGCCATCCCGACGGGTGTCGAGTACGCCGCGGCGCTGGGTCACGGGGCCACCCGCGACGGCCGGGCGATCGCAGTACGACCCTCACCGCCGCTGGCCGAGCGCCTCGTGCTGACGGGCTTCGGCTACCAGCGCGAGGTGCGCGAGCACCAGGCCGGCTGCGTGGCCAGGCTGTTGCCGGAGGTGCGCGACATCCGCCGGATGGGGTCGTGCGCGCTCGACCTGTGCCACGTGGCCGACGGGAGCGGCGACGGCTACGTGGAGGCCGGTCCACAGCCCTGGGACTGGTCTGCGGGCGGCCTGGTCCTCCGCGAGGCAGGCGGGCGGTTCGAGCTGCTCGACGGGACGTTCACCCTTGGCACGCACCCGATTCGCAACGTGGTCGTGGGCACCCCGGACGATGGCTGGGACAGCTTTGTCGATGCACTCGGGAAGGCTGGCTTCCTCGCCTGACCACACACCCCGAGAGGTGGTCCGGATCACCTCGGTCCACGGGGAATAGCGGGGGGTCGCCCACTGTTCACGCGACACGTTGCGGACCGGCTCACCAAGGAACCGGTTCATGGTGCACAATCTGGCGCCGACGACGCGCACAAATGGACACGGCTCGCCGCGATCCGGCTGGCACGTGACCAATGCAGGGGAGAGGGATCCGATGGCCACCGACTACGACGCACCACGCAAGTCCGAGGAGGACCAGAGCGAGGAGAGCATCGAGGAGCTCAAGGCCCGCCGCCACGACAAGAACTCTGGCAAGGTCGACGAGGACGAGACCGAAGCGGCCGAGTCCTTCGAGCTCCCGGGTGCCGACCTGTCGCACGAGGAGCTCGCAGTCGAGGTGATGCCTCGTCAGGACGACGAGTTCACCTGCATGAGCTGCTTCCTGGTGCACCACCGCTCGCAGCTGGCCGATGAGAAGAAGCTCATCTGCCGCGACTGCATCTGAGCAGGCACCAGCCTCCGTCTCGCGATCAGCGCCCGCCCCGTTCCGGGCCGGGCGCTGTCTCGTTCCCGGGCCCCACCGCATCTCGCGTGCGCTCAGCTCCACCCTTCTCCGCGCTCAGACCGAGCGTAGGCGCCGGACCTCTTGGCGTCGGACTCCTGGCGTCGTCGTTCGCGCTGTTCCTCGCGCCACTCGACCTCGGCGGCGAACTGGTGCACGGCCGGATGGTCGACCGGGACACCCCACCGCTGCCGCTCGTGGTGCTTGTCGTGCGGTGACAGGCAGAACCCGATCGCGGGATCACGCAGCTCACGTGAGCGATCCAGCCACTGCCACGCCTCGATCGAGGTCATCGCCCGCAACCGGCGCGGCAACCACCACCCCCGCGCCCGCAGGTCCACGTGCGCAGGGAACCGGCTCCCCGCATGCGTACGCGCCCCATCGGCACGCATCGGCTCCACCCGCTGCCCGGTCTCCGCATCACTGAACCCCACCCGCAGCCCCGCCAGCTGCAGCATCTCCTGCACCACCCGAGCCCGCGGACTCGTCCGACCGGTCTCCCACCGCGCCACCACCGACTGCGAGACCCCCAACAACGCCGCCAGCCCCCGCTGCGAGACATCCAGGATCCGTCTGACCCGACGCACCAGCCCCGGCACCCGGCCCGCGAACGGCCCCATCCACCACCACTCCCGCTCGGCCTCGGACCAGTTCACCATCGCATCCCGCTCCGGCCCACCCACCGGCGCGCCGACCGGCTCGGCCCCACGCTCGTCCCCACGCTCGTCCCGGCGCTTGTCGTCCCCGTTCTCCTCGCTCACGATCGCTCCACCCTCTCGGCGCACGGCCCCCGCCCGTCGGGGCGCCTCGTACCCCCATCCCACGCCCCACGACCGACACCCCGCACCCGTCATCCACACCCACCCCGCACACGCCGCCACGGACAGCGCCTGTGGACACTTCACGGCCCACCCTCGGCACCGCCAGCCCCTCCCGCGCGCGAAGGCGCCAGCGGCCCTTGCCCATGAGTCGCTTACAGACTCACCGGCAAGGGACCGCGGCAGAGGCCCGCGCGGACCGTGAGTCCCTCAGAGACTCACGGGCAAGGGAGCGTCCAGGACGCCGGCGGGCGCGAGGCCGCCCAGGACGCACCGGCGGTCTCGGGGTGCCGCGAACGGCGGTGACCGATCATGGGCAGGGGCCCCGGGACTCCGACGTACGAGCGGAGCCTCACCCCAGGGTCGGTCAGGACTGAATCAGGACGGGGTCAGGACTGGGGAGCAGGAGCCTTGGAGGCGTCCTGGTCGTCCTTCTGGAGCTGCGGGGGCAGGTGGCCGGTCGAGCGGGTGTAGTAGTGCGCAGCGCGTCGCGCCGCCAGCATCCGGGCGACGCCGATCAGCGTCCCGCTGAGCGCGGCCCACATGATCGCTTCAGCGAGGCTGACGTCGGGGTCCGCCGGGTTGGCGGGCGGGTTCTTGCCGGTCGCGGCGCGCCAGGTCGAGTTCAGTCCCTTCTTGGCCACCGCCGCCGCACCGAGGGCTGCGGCGAGCGAGAACGCCGCGTAGAACTTGCTGCTGTTGTCCTTGGAGGAAGACGCCATGTCGTCACCCTACCCAGCGGTTCGGCGAGCCCGCCCCGCCTCGAAGGCTGAGACGAGCGCGTCGGGTCGGCGGCAGCTGACGAGCCAGTACGGCGTCGGGTCGGCCGGGTCCGCGATGTCCACGCGGACGCCTCGCTTGAGGTACGGCCGCAGCACGAGATGTGCTCGGGCGTCGGCGTCCACACCGGCCTGACGGCGTACGCCCGCCGCGTCGAGCGCCGTGACCTCGCCCACGAGGTCGAGCGGGATGTGGGCACGCCCGGCGCGGAAGGTCGTCCCGTCCACGGCGACCCGGGCGCGCCCGTACGCCAGGAACAGCGCCACCATGAGAGCGAGCGCGGCGGCACTGATCGACCATGCGAGGGCCTCGGGCACGGCGACGACGAGCGCGAGCCACAGGGACGCCACGAGCATCGTGCCCTGCGCCCACCAGCGCAGCGGAACGGTGAGGCGTTCGGCGTAGTCCACGGCGCAGAGCCTATAGATTCAGTCCTCGTGCCCGACCACGACCCAACCCAAGCGCCCGACCTCGCCCGTGACCTGGCCCGTGATCTCGGCCCCGCTCCCGACCTCGACGTCGCCGTCGTGCGACTCGATCCCGGCCTGCCGGTCCCGTCGTACGCCCACCCTGGGGATGCAGGCGCCGACCTGCACGCCGCTGTCGACGTCGAGCTCGCGCCCGGCGAGCGCGCGCTGGTGCCGACTGGCCTGTCGATCGCCCTGCCGGACGGGTACGTCGCGCTGGTGCACCCGCGGTCCGGGCTCGCCTCTCTGCACGGGTTGTCCATCGTCAACGCGCCTGGCACGGTCGACGCCGGTTACCGGGGCGAGATCAAGGTGCTGCTCATCAACCACGATCCCGTCGAGCCAGTGGTGCTCAGGCGCGGCGACCGGATCGCACAGCTGGTGATCCAGCGGTTCGAGCGAGCGCGGTTCGTCGAGGTGGGGGTGCTGCCGGAGTCGGTCCGGGGCGCCGGGGGCTACGGTTCTACGGGTACCGGTTCGCGCGCGTGAGCCGGGGGCCCGTGTCGAGACGAGCGCTGATCGAAGGAGTGCTGACGTGAAGTTCCGCCGCAAGGCAGAGGCCGCCCAGGCGTCCGCGGAGGAAGCCGCAGACCGGAGCGCCCCGGACGAGGGCGTCCGTGCCGCGGCCGAGGGAACCGCGAGTGCGGGAACATCGGGTCCGTTCGACGTCGCCCAGGTCGAGGGCGACGGCATCGAGCGCGCCGACCTCGGCTCCCTGCTGGTGCCGGCGATCGCCGAGCGCGAGCTGCGCCTCCAGGTCGACGAGAAGACCGGTCAGGTCCGTGCGGTGATGCTCGCCGGGTCCGACGGCGCATGCGAGTTCCAGGCGTTCGCGGCGCCCCGCAACGGCGACCTCTGGTCCGACGTGCGACCGCAGATCGCCGCGGACATGGTGCGCCGTGGGGGTCATGCGACCGAGCGCGAGGGTCGATGGGGGACCGAGCTGGTCTGCCAGATGCCGGTGAAGCGGCCCGACGGCACGGCCGCGACCCAGCCCTCGCGCATCCTCGGGATCAACGGTGACCGCTGGATGCTGCGCGCATCCTTCCTCGGCCGGCCCGCGCTCGACCCGGACGCCACCTCGGAGTGGGAGGACGCGCTCGCACAGGTCGTCGTACGCCGCGGCGAGCAGGCGATGCCGGTGGGCGAGCCCCTGCCGGTCACCCTGCCGGACGACGCCCGCCGGGTCAGGTGAGCCATGGGCGAGAAGAGCCGGCTGCGGCAGGCCCTCTCGAAGTGGGCCGACAGCTCCGAGGCGCACCAGCGCGACCTGCGTGAGTCGCACACGACGACGGAGGCACTGGCCATCGCCGACGCCCCGGAGCGCGAGCACGTCGTCGTCAACGGTGTCCTCCGCACCGTGACGCTGCGCCCCCGCGGCGGCGTACCGGCGCTGGAGGCCGAGCTGGACGACGGCTCGGGCGTGATCACCGTCGTGTGGCTCGGCCGACGTCGCATCAGCGGCGTCGATCCCGGCCGATCCATGACGGTCGCCGGCTGCATCGGGCGCCAGGGCGGCGTACCGATCATGTTCAACCCGCGCTACGAGCTGCGCCCGTGAGCGGCACCACCGGCCACCACCCGCCCGGGACGGACACCGTCGAGGCGGTCGTGCGCATGCAGCTCTCCAAGGCGCTCGGCGGCCGCCGCGGCATGGCCGAGGCGGCGGTGCCCACGATCCTGTTCACCGTCACTTGGCTGACGATGCGCGACCTCGACCGTGCCCTCGCGGTGAGCATCGGGGCGGCGCTCGTGCTGCTGCTCGTCCGTCTGGTGCAGCGCTCGACGGTGCAGTTCGTCGTCAACGCGCTGATCGGCATCGGCATCGGCTGGTTCTTCGTCCAGCGCTCTGCGGCGTCCGGCGGGTCGGAGCAGGACCAGGCGCTCGCCTACTTCCTCCCGGGCCTGCTCTACAACGGCGGGTACGCCGTGGTGCTGGCCTTCACCTGCCTGATCGGCTGGCCGCTGGTCGGGTTCATGGTCGGCAGCATCACCGGCGACCCGACCGCCTGGCACTCCGACAAGCAGATCGTGCGGCTCTGCAACCGGCTCACCTGGCTGCTGGTGGCGCCGTGCGTTCTCCGGGTGGTCATCCAGGCGCCCATCTGGCTGGCCGGGAGCTCGGGCTCGATGGACCCGGACGCGGCGGTCGCGGCCCTGGCCGTGCTCAAGCTCGTCCTGGGCTGGCCGCTCCAGATCGCGGCGCTGGGCTCCATGGTCTGGCTGCTCTCGCGCAACAAGACGCCGGTCGCGCCGGACGCCACCCCGGCCTGAGGAGTCCCGCGGTCGCTCAGACGTGTCCGGGGGAGAGCAGCTGCTCGAGCTCGGTCTCGACCTCGGCCGGCACCACGAACAACAGCTCGTCGCCCGACTCGAGGGGCTGCTCGGCCTCGGGGGTGTAGACCTGACCGTCGCGCAGGATCGTCACGAGCGCGCAGTTCTCGGGGAAGGGCACCAGCCCGGCGGGCGTCCCGACGTAGGGCGAGTCGGCCGACAGGGTGAGCTCGACGAGGTTGGCGTTGCCCTGCCGGAAGGTGAAGAGACGGACCAGGTCGCCGATCGAGACGGCCTCCTCCACGAGGGCGGACATGATGCGCGGCGTCGAGACGTTGACGTCGACCCCCCAGGCCTCGGTGAACAGCCACTCGTTGTTGGGGTGGTTGACCCGGCCGACCGTGCGTGGCACACCGAACTCGGTCTTCGCCAGCAGCGAGGTCACGAGGTTGGCCTTGTCGTCGCCGGTGGCGGCGATGACCACGTCGCACTTGCCGAGCTGGGCCTCCGCGAGGGAGGACAGCTCGCAGGAGTCGGCGAGGAGCCACTCGGCGTTGGGCACGCGCTCGGGACGGATCGATGACGGGTTCTTGTCGATGAGCAGGACCTGGTGGCCGTTCTCGATCAGCTCTCGCGCGATCGAACGACCCACGGCTCCGGCTCCGGCGATGGCGACGCGCATGTGTGTGCTGTGCTCCTTCAGTCGTCTTCGGGGCCGGCCTCGAGCACGGCGTACGCGTGGGCGGCGTTCTCCTCGCGGATGACGAGGTGGAGCATGTCGCCCTCCTGCAGGACCGTCTCGCGGGTGGGCAGCATGCCCTCGCCGAGCCGGTCGATCCACGCGATCCGGCTGCGGGACTGCATCTGGAACTCGACGGTCCGGTTGCCGACCCACGCCTCGGGCACCGGCACGTGGTCGACCCGGATGGTCCCGGACGGGTCGCGGAAGTCGGGCTCGGCGCCGGCGGGCAGGATGCGGCGAAGGATCTGGTCGGCGGTCCACTTGACCGTGGCGACGGTCGTGATGCCGAGGCGCTGGTAGACCTCGGCGCGGCCCGGGTCGTAGATGCGGGCGACGACCTGCTGCAGGCCGAACGTCTCGCGGGCGACGCGCGCGGCGATGATGTTGGAGTTGTCACCGCTGGAGACCGCGGCGAAAGCGTCCGCCCGGCGGATCCCGGCCTTCTCCAGCACCTGCTGGTCGAAGCCGTAGCCGGTGACCTTGTCGCCGTTGAACTCAGGGCCCAGGCGCCGGAAGGAGTCGGGCTCGCTGTCGATGACGGACACCGTGTGGTTGCGGTCCTCGAGGCTGCGGGCGAGCGTCGACCCGACGCGGCCACAGCCCATGATCACGACGTGCACACCGGAACCGTATCCCAGCGGGGATATCTGCCGCTGCGGGTCTAGGCTTGCCGCCCGTGAGTGTCGGCGACGTGTCCAAGCGGATCCTGCTGGGCCGCAAGCTGCGCAGCAGCCAGCTGGGCGAGACCCTGCTGCCCAAGCGCATCGCGCTGCCGGTGTTCGCCAGCGACGCGCTCTCCTCGGTCGCGTACGCCCCCGACGAGGTCTTCATCATGCTGGCCATCGCCGGCGCGTCGACCTACGTCTGGTCGTGGAAGATCGGCCTCGCCGTCGCGGTGGTGATGCTCACCGTGATCGCCAGCTACCGCCAGACCGTGCACGCCTACCCGTCCGGGGGCGGTGACTACGAGGTCGCCACCGTCAACCTCGGGCGCAACGCCGGCGTGACCGTCGCGAGCGCCCTGCTGGTCGACTACGTGCTCACCGTCGCCGTGTCGATCTCGTCGGCGTCCCAGTACGCCGCCGGCGCGATCCCGCTGCTGATCGGGCACGAGGCCACGGTCGGCGTGGTCGCGGTGGCGCTGCTGACCGCGATGAACCTGCGCGGCGTGCGCGAGTCGGGCTCGTTCTTCGCCGTGCCGACCTACCTGTTCATGGTGGCGATCCTCGGCATGTGCGCGTACGGCCTGCTGCGCCTGCTGTCGGGCGACCTGCCCGATGCGGAGAGCGCGAACCTCGAGATCGCGCCGCAGCCCGGGTGGGAGGAGCCGCTCACCCAGATCGGCCTGATGTTCCTCCTGGCGCGTGCGTTCTCCTCCGGCTGTGCAGCGCTCACGGGCGTCGAGGCGATCAGCAACGGCGTGCCGGCCTTCCGCAAGCCCAAGAGCCGCAACGCCGCGACCACGCTGCTCATGCTCGGTCTGATCGCGATCACGATGATGATGAGCGTCATCGTGCTCGCCAAGCAGATGACGATCCGCTACGTCGACCCGCATGAGCTCGACCGCCTCCGTACGGCGTCCGGCGGAGCGGTCCCGGAGGGCTACGAGCAGCACCCGGTGATCTCGCAGATCGCCGCGGGGGTCTTCGACCACTTCCCGCCGGGCTTCTACTTCGTTGTCACCGTCACCGGCATCATCCTCGTCCTGGCTGCCAACACGGCCTTCAACGGCTTCCCGGTGCTCGGCTCGATCCTCGCCCACGACGGGCTCGCGCCGCGGTCGCTCGGCTCGCGCGGTGACCGCCTCGCCTACAGCAACGGCATCGTGTTCCTCGCCGGCCTCTCGATGCTGCTGATCTGGGTCTTCGACGCGGAGACCACCAAGCTCATCCAGCTCTACATCGTGGGCGTGTTCGTCTCGTTCAACCTCAGCCAGCTGGGCATGATCCGCCACTGGACGCGGCACCTGCGCACCGAGCGCGACCCCGCCGTGCGCCGTCGGATGATGCGCTCGCGCGCGATCAACACGTTCGGCCTCGGGATGACGGCGGTCGTGCTGGTGATCGTGCTGATCACCAAGTTCCTCGCCGGCGCCTGGATCACGATCCTGGCGATGGGCTTCTTCTTCGTGGTGATGCAGGCGATCGGACGCCACTACGCGCGCGTCGAGCTCGAGCTCGCGGCCGACGAGCAGGACAAGGTCATGCCGACGCGCGTCCACGCGATCGTCCTGGCCTCCAAGCTGCACAAGCCGACGCTGCGCGCGCTCGCCTTCGCCCGCGCCACCCGGCCCAACGTGCTCGAGGCGATCTACGTGAGCATCGACCCGCGCGCGACCAACCGCCTGCTCGAGGAGTGGGACGAGCGCCACCTCGACATCCCGCTCAAGGTGCTGCACTCGCCCTACCGCGAGGTCGTGCGCCCGATCGTGGAGTACACCCAGGAGATCCGCCGGGCCAGCCCGCGCGGCGTGGTGGCGGTCTACATCCCGGAGTACGTCGTGGGTCGCTGGTGGGAGCAGCTGCTGCACAACCAGACCGCGCTGCGGCTCAAGGGCCGCCTGCTGTTCACGCCGGGCGTCATGGTCATCTCCGTGCCCTACCAGCTGCGGTCCTCGCAGGTCGCGCAGGAGCGCGGCCGGCTCGACGACGCGCGCGTCCACGCGGGTGACCTCCGCCGTGGCCGCGTCGGCAACCGCGGCACCGACCGGCAGGTCGACGACGTATGAGTCGCACCAACCGTCCGCGCCGTGCCCGGGGCCGCTCGCTGGTGGGGGAGCGGTTCGAGGTCGAGGTGGGTCCCGTCGCCCATGGCGGGCACTGCGTCGCCCGCCTGCCCGAGCCCGAGGCGCGGGTCGTGTTCGTACGCCACGCGCTGCCCGGCGAACGGGTGGTCGTGCAGATCACCGAGGGCACTGAGGGGGACCGGTTCTGGCGGGGCGACGCCGTGCGGATCGACTCCGCCTCGCCCGATCGCGTGGCGGCGCCGTGCCCCGTGGCCGGACCGGGCCTGTGCGGCGGCTGCGACTTCCAGCACGTGGCCGTGCCGGCCCAGCGCGACCTCAAGACGGCAGTCGTGCGCGAGCAGCTGGTGCGTCTGGGCCGCCTGCCCGCCGACTCAGCGCTGGTCACCGGCCTCCGCGTCGAGGCCGTGCCGGTGCCCGGCCGCGCGGACGACGGCCTGAGGTGGCGCACCCGGCAGAGGTACGCCGCCCTCCCCGACGGGCAGCCGGCGATGCGGGCGCACCGCTCGCACGACCTCGTCCCCCTCGAGGACTGCCTGATCGCGGCCGAGGAGGCACGGCCGCCCGTGTCGCTGGCCGAGCAGAGCGTCCCGCGCCCGTCCCGAGAAGACCCCGTCGTCCACGAGGTCGCCGCCGGGGGACAGGCCCACGCCTTCGGCGTCGCGGCCGACGGCTTCTGGCAGGTCCACCCGGAGGCGCCGCGCGTCCTGGTCGAGGCCGTGCTCGACCTTCTCGCCCCGCGGCCGGGTGAGCGGGCCCTCGACCTCTACGCCGGCGTGGGGCTGTTCGCCCGCTTCGTCGGCGAGGTCACCGGTGCCCGGGTGGTGGCGGTCGAGGCCGATCGCACGGCGTGCCGGCACGCGCGAGGCAACCTGTCGGCGCTGAAGGGTGCTGTCGTGGAGTGCGGGCCGACCGACCGGGTGCTCCGCGGCGGCTACGACGAGCCGTTCGACCTCGTCGTCCTCGACCCGCCCCGCGAGGGCGCCAAGCGGGCGGTGGTCGAGCAGGTCGTGGACCGGCGCCCCCGCGCCGTGGCGTACGTCGCCTGCGACCCCGCCGCGCTGGGCCGCGACGTGGCGATCTTCGCCGAGCACGGCTACGAGCTGAGCGCGATCCGGGCCTTCGACCTGTTCCCGATGACGCACCACGTCGAATGCGTGGCGCTGCTGCAGCCGCGTCATCGCTGAGCCCCGTACGGGTCCTTCGACCCTTGTCGCGACGGGTGCCGGCGGCTCCACTTGGAGTGTCTGCACGACGTACGGGAGGGCACGATGAGAGCCGTCAAGATCGCCGGGGTCTCGCTGGCCTTGGCGGCAGGTGCGCTGGCCGCACCCGCTGCCGGTACCGATGCCGACGGCTGGGAGGCGGCCGTACCGCTCACCCGCAGCGGCGCCGACGTCTGGGACCTCGAGGTGAGCCTGGCCGAGGGCAGGGGCGTGGCCACCTGGGTGCGCTGGACGGACGACCGCACCCGGCTGCTGGTCGCGCGGCAGCGACGTGACGGCAGCTGGTCACGCCCGGGCGTGGTCCCGGGCACCGGTCAGGTCGTCGAGGCGGAGGTCGCCGCGGACGCGCGCGGGCGGGTCCGGCTGGCGTGGACGGTGGGCAGACGGGTGCTGACCGCGAGGTTGCTGCCCGACGGGTCCACGACCCGGCCCGTCGTCCTGCACCGCACTCCCGGCGGACCGCTGGGGACGCGCCCGGCCTACCTGCGGCTCGCCGTCAACGCCACGGGCGCCACGGTCGTGGCCTGGGAGACCATGGACGACGACGAGGCCCCGCCGTACGCCGAACCGGTCGCGCAGGTGGTCGCCCGTGACGCAGCGGGGCCCTGGGCTCCCGCGTGGACCATGTCGTCCGTCGGCGCGCTCGGCATCCGCCCCGAGGTCTTCGTCGACCGCGCCGGTCGGATGACCGCGGCGTGGGGCGAGCGCCAGGGTCGTGCCTGGTCGGTGCGTGCCGTCTCGCGGACCACCGGCGAGGACTGGGGGGCCGTCGAGAGGCTGAGCGCCGTGGGCGAGCGTGCCGGCGTGCCGCAGCTGGCGGGTCTCCCGTCCGGGCGGGTGGTGGTGGCCTACCCGTTCCGCTCCCCGGAGGCCGAGGGCATCGCCGTACGCCACGCATCGCCCTCGTCGCGCTGGTCGTCCCCGGCGTTGGTCCGGGGCGCACGGCCGGCGAGCTGGGTCGACGTCGGGCTCGGCCGCAGGGAGGCGATCGTCGTCTTCACCGACCGGCGCAACAGCGCATGGACCGCTTCGGTCTCGCGGGTGGGACTGGTGACACGCACCCGTCTCCGCCCCGAGGTGACGGTCTACTACGGCATGCAGGTCGTGGCCAACGGCGCAGGCGAGGCGGTGGTGGCCTGGGACTCGGTCGCGGGGGACGACCACCCGATCGAGGCGGCCCACCGCAGCCGCGACGGCAGCTGGGGCCGGGTCGTGCGTTTGTCCGCCGCCGGGGTCGACGGCTTCCTCGGCGCGCCCGCGATCGCGCCCGACGGCCACGCGCTCCTGGTGTGGAACGCCGGCGCCGAGACCGACCCCGACTCGTCCCGGGTCTGGGTGCGCAGCCGTCCCGGCAGGACGGGGCGCTGAGGCAGCCGTCACCCGGCTGCTGAGTACGCCTCGCCGAGCCACTCCCGCACCTCGGCGTCCACCTCACCGGGCGTACGGAGCTCGAGATGGTGCATCCAGGTGCGCGGGGCGGGATGGACGACCTCCTTCCACCGCGAGCTCGCGACCTCCCGCGGGAAGGCGATCGACAGGACGGCGGGGACGTCGCTGGCGACGTACTGCCCGGGACGCCGCAGGTAGGCGAACCCGGTGCGGCGGCGGAAGGCGACCTGGCTGCGGGAGACCCGTACCTCGTGGGGACCGACGGACTCGACCGCCCGCGCGACCGCGGCCGCCACGGCGCGACCGTCAGGGTGCCCGGCGAAGAACTCCTCGGCAGGGTGCTCGGTGACCACCGGTCCAGCCTGTTCCCGATGAGGCGCCACGTCGAGTGCTTCGGACCTTCGGGGGAGAACCGGCCGCGGCCTCCCGTCATCCCGAACTAGAGTCGGGCGGGTGCGTCTGGTCTCGGCAGTCCTCGGCTTCGTCCTGAGGAAGACGGGCGCGCTCCTCGTCATCGTGCTGGCCCTCTTTCTCGCCTACCTGCTCGTCCAGGCGGCGGTCCCCGCGGTCAAGGAGGCCGTGACGGACCGCGAGCGGCTGAAGCAGGTGGCGGCCGAGCGAGCTGCGCTGGAGCAGGACCTCGAGCAGCTGAGGGACGAGGTCGCGGAGGCCCAGCGTGAGGAGGTCGCCTCGGTGCGGGGCGCCCTCGACGCCGAGATCGAGGCGCTGGGCGACCAGGTGGCGGAGCAGCGGTCCGAGGTCGAGGAGAAGCTCGACGAACGTGATGAGTGCAGTCGCCTCCGGGAGCTCGTCGAGAACCTGCCCCTGGTGCCCAACACGTGCGACCTCAAGGAGCGTGCCGCCGAGACGGCACAAGAGGCACTGGACACCCTCGAGTCGAGCCTCGCCCGGGCAGAGGCCGATGCGGCGTTGCTGCGCGATCCCGACCTGACGCCCCAGCAGCAGCTCGAGCAGCTCGGCGCGAACGGTGCCTTCGAGTCGTCCGAGAGGGAGATCGAAGCCACCGAGTCGGAGCTCGCCCAGAAGGAGGCGGAGGAGCGGAGCCTGGAGGAGACCCAGGGGTCCGGGGTCGGGTGGGTCGTCGACCAGTGGGCCCGGTCGTGGCGGTGGCTGGCCGCGGTCGCACTCGTCGTGCTGCTCCTGCCTCCGGTCCTCAGAACGGTCAGCTACTTCGTCCTGATGCCGCTGGTCCACCGGGCGCACCGACCGATCCACCTGGCCAGCGGGTCGGAGGGCGACGTCGGCGTGCTCCGGACCTCGGAGGCCGAGCGGACGCTGACGGTCGAGCTCGGCCCCGGTGAGGTCCTGTCCGCGCGCTCGGAGCACGTGCGGCCGGTGCAGGGCCGGATCCGGAGCGACCTCCTCTACGACTGGTCGTCGCCGTTCATCAGCTATGCCGCAGGACTCTTCGGCCTGAGCCGCGTCACGGGTGACGAGCGTGTCACCGCAGCGACGCTGTCCACGCCGGACGACCCGGACTCGTACCTGATGCGCATCGACTTCGCGAACCACCCGGGGCTGGTGATGCGGCCCCGGCACGTCGTGGGGGTGATCGGGACACCGGAGCTCGAGACGCGCTGGCGCTGGGGGATCCAGTCCTTCGCCACGTGGCAGGTGCGCTACATCCTGTTCTCGGGCACCGGCAGCCTGATCGTCCAGGGCCACGGCGACGTCGTGACGACGAGCCCCCGCGGCAGGTCCACCCGGATGGAGCAGCACCTCGTGATGGGCTTCGACTCCAGGCTGTCCGTGGGCGTCAACCGGACCGAGGTGTTCTGGCCGTACCTGTGGGGCCGGACCCCGCTGGTCGACGACGAGTTCTCGGGCCCGCACCCGTTCCTCTGGCAGAAGTCCAGCGCCCAGGGGCCCAGCAACCCGATCGCGCGGACCTTCAACACCTTCTTCTCAGCGTTCGGCAAGCTGCTCGGCTTCTGAGTCTGGCAGGGTGGCGGCATGGCCAGGTACGCCGTCAACGACGCCGCTGTCACCCACGCCCGCCGGCTGATCGATGCCCGGCAGTACGTCCTGGACAGCGACTGGGGCGAGGTGCAGCCGAGGGCGGACGCGGACAACGCCTACCTCGAGCGGCACTCGTGGGACGACTACGCCGCCTGGCACCTCGGCCTGACCGAGGGCGCCAACGACCACACCAAGGCCCGCTACGCGTTCGTCTACGGCGACCTGCGGCGGGTCCACCGCAGCGGGCTCATCGCGTGCGTCTACCGCGCCGCGGAGTGGCGGCACAAGGCGGTCGAGCTCGCGGCCCACGACCTGCTGCAACGCCTCGACCAGATGGCCGGCATCGACTGACCCGCCGACAGGCTCACGGGCGTACGGCGCGCGCCAGCGCGACCAGCGCAGACCCGGTCTCGCTCGCGTCGACCACTGCCCAGCCGTGTGCCGGTGCCAGATCGAGCAGCTGCCGACGCCCCTCGAGCACCAGCTCGTCACCGCCGCGCTCCTCGATGATCCGCGAGACGACAGCCGTGACGGGCGTGACCTCGCGCGAGTGGAGGCGCTCGAGCAGCACCTCTGGTGCGACGTCCAGCACCACCCCGACGTACGCCGCCCCCGCCTCCGCCGCGGCCGCTTCGAACCGCTCGACCTGGGCGGGCGTCACGATGAGCTGGGGGAGGACCACGTCACGGCCGGTGCGGAGGTAGGCCGTCATCAGGGCCAGCGCCGACGCGCGGACCGCCTCGCCGGTGCCAACGAAGTCGTCCTCCCACCCGGAGACCCAGGACCTCAGCTCGTCGATGTCGCAGAGCAGCGTGCCCGGGTGGGCGGCGGCGTGGGCGCGGGCGAGCGTCGACTTGCCGACGCCCGACGGGCCGTTGAGGTGGAGGAGGGTCGGCACGCCGGGAGGCTATCGGGGGAGCGGGAGCCGTGTGATATCTTGACGTCAAGATACTGCGATGTCAGAACTAAGGGTCGCCTGCCTTCCCGTCCGCTCCCGGACGACGGCAAGATGGATGCGAACCCGCGAACTCCCGAGGAGATGTGGCTGATGGCCAGTCAGGACAGCTTCGGTGCCAAGGGCACCCTGGACGTGGACGGACAGTCCTACGAGATCTACCGCCTCGACGCGGTCAAGGGAGAGGGCCTCGACGTCGAGAGCCTGCCCTTCTCGCTGAAGGTGCTGCTGGAGAACCTGCTCCGCACCGAGGACGGCGCCGACATCACGGCCGACCACATCAAGGCGATCGCCGGCTGGGACGCCGACGCGAACCCCGACCAAGAGATCCAGTTCACGCCCGCCCGCGTGATCATGCAGGACTTCACCGGCGTCCCCTGCGTCGTCGACCTCGCCACCATGCGCGAGGCCATGGCCGAGCTCGGCGGCGACGCCACCAAGATCAACCCCCTCGCGCCGGCCGAGATGGTCATCGACCACTCCGTCATCGCCGACGTCTTCGGCTCCGCCGACGCCTTCGAGCGCAACGTCGAGATCGAGTACGAGCGCAACCGCGAGCGCTACCAGTTCCTCCGCTGGGGCCAGGGCGCCTTCGACGACTTCAAGGTCGTCCCCCCGGGCACCGGCATCGTCCACCAGGTCAACATCGAGCACCTCGCCCGCGTGGTCATGGTGCGCGACGGCGTGGCCTACCCCGACACCTGCGTCGGCACCGACTCCCACACCACGATGGTCAACGGCATCGGCGTGGTCGGCTGGGGCGTGGGCGGCATCGAGGCGGAGGCCGCGATGCTCGGCCAGCCGGTCTCCATGCTCATCCCGCGCGTGGTCGGCTTCAAGCTCTCCGGCGAGCTGCCCGAGGGCTCGACCGCCACCGACCTCGTCCTCACGATCACCGAGATGCTCCGCGAGCACGGCGTGGTCGGCAAGTTCGTCGAGTTCTACGGCGAGGGCGTCTCCGCGCTGCCGCTCGCCAACCGCGCCACCATCGGCAACATGAGCCCCGAGTTCGGCTCCACCATCGCCGTCTTCCCCATCGACGAGCAGACCGTCGACTACCTGCGCATGACGGGCCGCTCCGAGGAGCAGCTCGCGCTCGTCGAGGCGTACGCCAAGGAGCAGGGCCTCTGGCACGACCCGAGCGCCGAGCCGCGCTACAGCGAGCGCCTCGAGCTCGACGTGTCCACGGTCGTCCCGTCGCTGGCGGGTCCGAAGCGTCCCCAGGACCGCGTCGAGGTCACCAAGGCGCAGGAGAGCTTCCAGAAGGCGCTCGCCGACTACACCGAGGACAAGGACGCCAAGGCGACCGTCAGTCTCGACGGCCAGGAGTTCGAGATCGGCCACGGGGCCGTCACGATCGCCGCGATCACCTCGTGCACCAACACCTCCAACCCGAGCGTGATGATCGGCGCGGCGCTGCTCGCCAAGAACGCCGTCGACAAGGGCCTGACCCGCAAGCCGTGGGTCAAGACCTCCCTCGCCCCCGGCTCCAAGGTCGTGTCCGACTACTACGAGCGTGCCGGCCTCACGCCGTACCTCGACAAGCTCGGCTTCAACCTCGTCGGCTACGGCTGCACGACCTGCATCGGCAACTCCGGTCCGCTGATCCCCGAGGTCTCCGCCGCGGTCAACGAGGCCGACCTCGCGGTCGTCTCGGTGCTCTCGGGCAACCGCAACTTCGAGGGCCGGATCAACCCGGACGTGAAGATGAACTACCTCGCGTCCCCGCCGCTGGTCGTGGCCTACGCACTCGCCGGCTCGATGGACGTCGACCTGTTCGGCGACCCACTGGGTCAGGACACCGACGGCAACGACGTGTTCCTCAAGGACATCTGGCCCAGCCCGCAGGAGATCGAGGAGACGATCGCGCACGCGATCACCGCCGACATGTTCGGCTCGTCCTACGCCGACGTCTTCGCAGGCGACGAGCGCTGGCAGTCGCTGCCGACGCCCGAGGGCAACATCTTCGAGTGGGACGAGGACTCCACCTACGTGCGGCGTCCCCCCTACTTCGACGGCATGCCCGACGAGCCGGAGCCGGTCACCGACATCGTCGGCGCCCGCGTGCTCCTCAAGCTCGGCGACTCGGTGACCACCGACCACATCAGCCCGGCCGGTGCCATCAAGAAGGACAGCCCGGCGGGCCACTACCTCGCCGAGCACGGCGTCGAGCAGCGCGACTTCAACTCCTACGGCTCGCGCCGCGGCAACCACGAGGTCATGATCCGCGGCACGTTCGCCAACATTCGCCTGCGCAACCAGCTCGCGCCGGGCACCGAGGGTGGCGTGACGCGCGACTTCACCGCCGACGGCGAGGTCACCAGCGTCTACGAGGCGAGCGAGCACTACCAGGCAGCAGGCACCCCGCTGGTCGTCCTCGCCGGCAAGGAGTACGGCTCCGGCTCCTCGCGCGACTGGGCCGCCAAGGGCACGGCGCTCCTGGGTGTGAAGGCCGTCATCGCCGAGTCCTACGAGCGCATCCACCGCTCGAACCTCATCGGCATGGGCGTCATCCCGCTGCAGTTCCCCGCGGGCAAGACCGCCGACGACCTGGGGCTCACCGGCGCCGAGATCATCTCGATCTCCGGCATCACCGAGCTCAACGACGGCACCACGCCCAAGACGGTGACCGTCAAGGTCGAGCCGGCGCCAGGCACCGACCAGGCGCACGGCGAGACCAGCGAGTTCGAGGCCACCGTCCGCATCGACACCCCGGGCGAGGCGAACTACTACCGCAACGGCGGGATCATGCAGTACGTCCTTCGCAGCCTGCTCAAGGGCTGACGTTGCGCGAGTTCCTCACGAGGGCACAGGCGGCCGCCGACTCCACCGATGGTGGGGACGGCGGCCGCCTGCCGCTCGGCGGCATGGTCGACTGGGAGGTCTTCCCCTTCGAGCGCGACGGCCTGCGGCCGCGTCCGCTCGTCGACTACGCCGACCCCGAGCCGGATCGCCGCAAGGCGCCGGAGGACTGCAAGACGTGCACGGCCCTCGGTCGTGACGACCTGGTGCTGCACACGGGGGAGCGGCTCGCCGTGATCCGCCCGGGCGGCACGTCGCTGCCGTTCGTGGCCAACGTCGTGTCCCGCACGCACGAGGTGCTCGACGCGCTGGACGACGACGGGCACGTGGAGCTGGGCCGGCTGGTCGGTCGCACGTACGCCGCACTGCGCGCGCTCGACGGCGTCGGCAACGTGCACATCAACAAGTGGGAGAACGGCACCGGCCACCTCTCGGTGACCCTGCTCGCCCGTCCCCTCGGCGTGCTCCAGCTCCGCGGGTCCAACCTGCCGGTCTGGGCCGACATGCTCCCGGCCACACCGCCCGAGGAGCTCGCCGCGCGCGCCGAGGTCGTCCGGGCCGCGCTCGCCCGCTCGGTGGTCGAGTAGTCCGCGAGCGCCAGCGAGCGGACGCATCGAGACCCGGACCCCTCCGAATCGGCATCTCGTGGCGTGTGGACGTGTGAGGCTGTCCACCCACCCGAGGAGCTCCGCATGTCCGCACCGCCCGCCGACGTCGTCGACCGGCTCGAGCGCCTGGCCGCTCGCGCGCCCGGCGGCGCCATCGACCCGGACGCGGTCTGGACGCACGGTCGCCGTCGGCACCGCGTACGCCTCGGTGCGGCGCTCGCCGCTCTCGTGGCCGTCGGGCTCCTGGGCACGACGGCCACGCCGATGCTCGTCGAGCGCGCGCAGCGCGTCGAGCCGGCGGGCTCCGCGGACCGGATGGTGCTCCCGGACGTGGTCCGGCAGCCGGGCGGTTGGGAGCCTGCGTTCCCGTCCGCGCCCGGGCGGTTGTCTGCCGTGGGCGTCGGCACGAGGTCCGGCCTGCTGTCGGACCGGACCGTCCTCTGGGGCGTCTCGGCGGCCACCGGTGAGTCGCGCTTCCTCGACCTGCCCGTCGCAGAGTCCGCCGCCGACCAGGCCGTGCTGTCTCGCGACGGCACCAAGCTGGCCTACTGGGCGTCGACCAGCGACGCCGGTGAGCGTTCGGACGGGCAGCCGTCAGCCCCGACGGGCCTGAACGTCCTCGACCTCGTCACCGGCGAACAGCGGGCCTGGGACCCGGCAACCGGGCACGGGCTGATGACGGTCGGTCTTGCCTGGGCGGGCGACACCCTGTGGTTCACCCAGGGCGCCTACCGCGATGCCGACCAGAACAGTGCGCGGATCGGCACGCGCGCGTGGCGATGGGGCTCGATCCCGGGGCCGGTGGAGGGACCGTTCGCAGACGACGCCAGTCTCACCACGGCCACCCAGGACGCAGGTGGCTTCCTCGCCGCCAGCGGCACCGTGGCCACCGAGGCCTGGCGTGTCGACGAGGCAGGATCAGTGCGCAGGCTCAGGTTCGTCACCGACGAGGCGATCAGCACTCCGTTCCTGTCTCCCGACGGAAGCCGGGTCGCCGGGATGGAGCAAGGTCGTGGCGCCCGATCGCTCCTGACGGCTCTGCCGCTGCTGGCCGGCACCCTCGAGGGCGGCCGTGCGGTGATGGAGCCGGTCGAACCCGTGGAGGCGGAGGTGGTGCTGGGGTGGCGCTCGCCGACCGAGGTCGTCGTCGCGTCGGCAGCGGATCGTGACAGCGACGGACTGCGCGACACGACCCAGGCGTCGCTCGTCGACGTGACCGACGGGGCCCTCAGTGCGCGCCTCGACATCGTGGGCAATGTGCCGGTCTTCGCTGCCGACGCCTGGGCCGGGGACGTCATCGAGGCCCCCGGTGCACCGTTCGCCCCAGACCCCCGCCTGGTCGGCCTGGGGCTCCTGGCCGCGGCGTTCGTGGGCTGGCGGATCGCCGTACGGGTCAGGAGCCGGCGTGTCCGCGCCTGACGGCTTCACCGAGTACGTCCTCGCCCGGCAGGCCGCGCTGCTACGCACGGCGTACCTCCTCACCGGGCACGCGCAGGACGCCGAGGACCTCGTGCAGACGACGCTGGTCAAGGTCGTGCCGCAGTGGCGGCGCATCCGCGACAACCCCGAGCCGTACGTCCGCCGGACCATGGTCAACGCCAACGTCTCCCGCTGGCGCCGCCGGCGCTGGCGCGAGGAGAGCACCGACGTGCTGCCCGAGCAGCTGGCTGACGCCCCGGACCACGCCGAGCTGATCGCCGTACGCTCCGCGCTGGCCGGCCTCGCGGCGCGGCAACGGGCGGTCCTCGTGCTGCGCTACTACGAAGGGCTCTCCGAGGCCGAGATCGCCGCAACGCTCGAGATCGCACCCGGGACAGTGAAGTCGCAGGCCCGCGACGGGCTGGCGAGGCTGAGGCAGGCGCTCCCCGCCGAGGAGGGCGCCGGTAGCCTGACGCGGTGAACGACGCCGACGGCCAGCCGAGACGACTGCCGCTCGTGCTGGCGAGCGTCGCCGCCGCCCTCGTGCTCGGCGCGGCCCTCGTCGCGCCGCTGGTCGACCGGGTGGTCCGCGGCGACGAGCAGGAGCAGCGTGCCCTCGACCTCAGCCTCGTCGAGACGTGGGAGATCGCCGACCGGGCGCACTCGACCGGCGACGTCACCTACCCGCAGGACCCGCCCGCCGGCGGCGCCCACGCGCCTGTCTGGCTGGCGTGCGGCGTCTACGACGAGCCGGTCCGCGAGGAGAACGCCGTCCACGACCTCGAGCACGGCACCGTCTGGATCACCCACGACCCCGGCCTTCCCGCCGCGGACGTCGAGGCGCTGGCCGAACAGCTGCCCGACAACGGCATCATGTCGCCGCGCGTGGGCCTGCCCTCGCCGGTCGTGGTGACCGTCTGGGGCGCCCAGCTCCGTCTCGACGGGGCCGACGACGAGCGGCTCGGTCTCTTCCTCGAGGAGTACGGCGACGGGCACACCGCACCGGAGTTCGGGGCCAGCTGCCAGGGCGGCACCCCCGACCCGCAGGGCGCGCTCCCGGGCGAGGGCGCCAACGCCTGAGGGGACGTCGACCCCCAGGCCGTACGGTCGGGGCCGGACGCCGTTGCCCCGGGCCCACGACTAGCGTGTCAGCATGATCGTGGCCTTCTCGCTCTCGCCCATGTCCAGTGACCCGACGGGGTCCGTCACCGAGGCGGTCGCCGCGGCCGTGCGGGTCGTGCGGGAGTCCGGGCTGCCCCACGAGACCAACGCGATGTTCACCAACATCGAGGGGGAGTGGGACGAGGTGATGGCGGTGGTCAAGCGCGCCGTCGACGTCGTCGCCGAGGTGTCCCCGCGCGTCGGACTCGTGCTCAAGGCCGACATCCGCCCGGGGTACGACGGGCAGCTCACCGCCAAGGTCGAGCGGATCGAGGAGGCGCTGCGCGATGAGAAGTGAGACCAGGACCTACCGCACGGGCGGTGACGAGGTCGTGCTCGACCTGACCCGGGACGCCGCTGAGGTCGTGGCCGGACGCGGCGACGGACTGCTGCACGTCTTCGTGCCGCACGCGACCGCCGGGATCGCGATCATCGAGACCGGGGCGGGCTCCGACGACGACCTGCTCGCCGCCCTCGGCGACCTGCTCCCGGCCGACGACCGCTGGCGGCACCGCCACGGCTCGCCCGGGCACGGTCGCTCCCACGTCATGCCGGCGATCGTGCCGCCCCACGCGACGGTCCCCGTGCTGGGCGGTCGGCTCGCCCTCGGCACCTGGCAGAGCATCTGCCTGGTGGACCTCAACGTCGACAACGCCGAGCGCGAGGTGCGCTGGTCGTTCCTGGCGGGCTGACAGTCGCGACGCGTCACAGGGGGGAGGATCGTCGTGCCATGTCGAGGACGTCCTTCCCCACTCTTCCCGTCGCTGCCGAGCGCACCGAGATCGAGAGCGCGACTGGAGGGTCCTGGCCCACCTCGATCGAACAGACGTTCGATAGACTGGTCCGGTGTTCCCCGCGCCGCAGCCACGTCAGCGCCCGACCCCGCCCGAGGGGCATCGCGGCGTGGCGCCGCCCGGTTGGCCGCGGCAGGTGCGCCCACCAGACGCGCCGGACTGGGAGGCGACCGCGGCCAGCTGGTTGCTGGACCTGTGCCCGCCCGACTACCGCCGTTTCCCCGGGCTGCGGCGCCACGTCGTGGTGCTGGCCCGGTTCGCCGTGCTTCACGTCGAGGCGCAGCAGCTGGCGACGAGGCGCGGACTGAGCGAGATCCGCGGCGACCTGAAGGACGTCGCCACCGAGGCGGTCGTGCTCGCGGCCGTGCAGACCTTCCAGCTCGAGGACGCCCGCCTCCAGGCCGTACGCCGCGAGGTCGGTCTCGTCGAGGACGCCCTGCGCGGGCGTCGCTTCCGGGTCCGGATGTGAGGGGTGGCTAGGGTCGCCCGATGCCTGCCTCCGCACCAGACCCCGGCCCCGACCCGCGCCGCTTCGCGGGCGTCATCCTCGTCGACCGGCGCGGCTGGATCCTGCTCCAGGAGCGCGACGAGCACCCCCGCATCGACCCCGAGAAGTGGGGCCTCGCGGGCGGGCACGTCGACCCCGGCGAGGACTTCGAGCCGGCCGCCCACCGCGAGCTGGAGGAGGAGACCGGCGTACGCCTCCGGGCTGGCGGGCTGCGCCTGTTCCGCGAGTTCGTGGTCGACCACCGCGAGGCCTACGGCACGTGGGACGTGATGCAGGTCTTCGTCGCCGCCACCGACCTCGCCGACGCCGACATCGACTGCCGCGAGGGACGGCAGATCGTCTTCGTGGACCCCGAGGCCGCCCGGGGCCTCGACCTCAGCGCCGCCGCCCTCGACATCGTCCCGGCCTTCCTCGACAGCGATCTCTACGCCACCATGGCGCCATGACCTCCTCGACCTCGTTGACCGTGCACCCCGTCCCGTCCATGGGCGCCGAGGACGTGGTCGTCTCCCCGGACGGCGGCGTCCACACCGGCACGGAGGACGGCGCGATATGGGCGATCGACCCCGCGACCGGCAGCACCCGGCTCGTCGCCGACACCGGCGGTCGCCCGCTCGGTCTCGAGATCCTCCCCAGCGGTCACCTGCTGGTGTGCGACGCCCAGCGCGGGCTGCTGCGGGTCGACCAGGCCGAGGGGACGGTCGAGGTGCTGGTCGACCGCGTCGACGGCGAACCGATGAGGTTCTGCAACAACGCTGCCGTCGCCGCCGACGGCACGATCTGGTTCAGCGACTCCTCGCTGCACTTCGGCGTGGACCAGTGGAAGGACGACTTCGTCCAGGACACCCGCACCGGTCGGCTGCTCCGCCGCGACCCCGACGGCACGGTCACCGTCGTCCTCGACGGCCTGCGCTTCGCCAACGGGGTCGCGCTCGCGGCCGACGAGTCGTTCGTCTGCGTCGCCGAGTGCCGCGGGCGCACCGTCGTACGCCTGTGGCTGAGCGGCCCGCGGGCGGGGGAGCGCGACCACCTGGTCACCGACCTGCCCGGCTACCCCGACAACATCAGCCTCGGCAGCGACGGGCTCATCTGGGTGGCCGTCGCCAGCCCGGTCGACGGCCTCGTCGAACGCCTCGGCCACGCCCCCTTGGTCCTGCGCCGCGCGGTCACCAAGATCCCCG
Source organism: Nocardioides sp. BGA-UO-ETr-FS32 (assembly GCF_059567905.1). Classification (NCBI taxonomy): domain Bacteria; kingdom Bacillati; phylum Actinomycetota; class Actinomycetes; order Propionibacteriales; family Nocardioidaceae; genus Nocardioides; species Nocardioides sp. BGA-UO-ETr-FS32. The sequence continues at coordinate 416,852 of NZ_JCAQOX010000016.1, forward strand.
AGGCGCTGCAGCCCAAGCCGAAGCAGACGATCCGCGTGCAGGCGTACGCCGACGACGGCCGGCTGGTGCACGACCTCGACCTCGCGCAGCCGGACCACGGGCCGGGCTACCACATGGTCACCGGCGTGCGGGAGCACGACGGGAGGGTGTGGATGGGGAGCCTCCACGAGCCGTCGGTGGCCGTCCACGACCTGGCATGAAATAGACTCAGGCCCCATGGCCCTCCTCGACTCGATCGCCTCCCCGCGCGACCTGCGCGACCTCTCTGCGGAGCAGCTGGACGAGCTGGCTGCCGAGATCCGGGACGTGATGATCCGCACGGTGGCGACCAACTCCGGCCACCTCGGTCCCAACCTCGGCGTGGTCGAGCTGACGCTGGCCATCCACCGGGTCTTCGACTCGCCGCGTGACCGGGTCGTCTTCGACACCGGCCACCAGTCCTACGTGCACAAGCTCGTCACCGGTCGGCACGCCGACTTCGGCACGCTCCGCAAGGAGGGCGGCGTCAGCGGCTACCCCAGCCAGGCCGAGTCCGAGCACGACATCGTGGAGAACTCCCACGCGTCGACCTCGCTGTCCTACGCCGACGGCCTCGCCAAGGCCTACGCCATCCGCGGCGAGGACCGCCACGTCGTGGCCGTCATCGGCGACGGCGCGCTGACCGGCGGCATGGCGTGGGAGGCCCTCAACAACATCGCGATCGCCCGGAACAGCCGCCTCGTGATCGTGGTCAACGACAACGAGCGCTCCTACACCCCGACGATCGGCGGCCTCGCCACGGCGCTCACGTCGCTGCGCACCAACCCGCGCTACGAGCAGGTCCTCGACCTGGTCAAGAAGCGCCTCAACCAGGTGCCGGGCGTCGGGCACGCGGCGTACGACGCCCTCCACGCGGTCAAGAAGGGCATGAAGGACGCCCTCGCGCCCCAGGGCCTGTTCGAGGACCTCGGCCTCAAGTACGTCGGTCCCGTCGACGGGCACGACCGCGCGGCGATGGAGCAGGCGCTGACCAACGCCAAGCGCTTCAACGGTCCTGTGATCGTCCACGCGATCACCCGCAAGGGCCAGGGCTACGACCCGGCGCTGCGGCACGAGGCCGACCAGTTCCACGCGCCCGGCCCGTTCGACGTGCAGACGGGTGCGGAGAAGCCCAAGGGCAAGATCTGGACCGACCACTTCTCCGAGGCGATCGTCGACCTCGGCGAGCGTCGCGACGACGTCGTCGCCATCACGGCCGCGATGATGCACCCGGTCGGTCTCGACGTGTTCGCGCAGCGGTTCCCCGAGCGCACCTTCGACGTCGGCATCGCCGAGCAGCACGCCGTCACTTCGGCCGCGGGCCTCGCGATGGGCGGCCTGCACCCCGTGTTCGCGGTCTACGCGACCTTCCTCAACCGCGCCTTCGACCAGGTGCTGATGGACGTCGCGCTGCACCGGTGCGGCGTGACCTTCGTCCTCGACCGCTCGGGCGTCACCGGCGACGACGGCGCCAGCCACAACGGCATGTGGGACATGTCGATCCTCCAGGTCGTCCCGGGCCTGCGCCTCGCCGCGCCCCGTGACGTCACGCGGCTCCACGAGCTGCTCGACGAGGCCGTCCTGGTCGACGACGCGCCCACGGTCGTCCGCTTCCCCAAGGGGCCGCCGCCCGAGGACGTGCCCGCGATCGACCGCGTCGGCGGTGCCGACGTCCTGGTCCGCAGCGGCGAGCAGGACGTGCTCGTCGTCGCCGTCGGGTCGATGTGCACGACCGCCGTCGACGTCGCCTCGCGCCTCACCGCGCAGGGCATCGGGGTGACCGTGGTCGACCCGCGCTGGGTCAAGCCGGTCGACCCCGCGATCGTCGACCTCGCCCGCGAGCACCGCCTCGTGGTGAGTGTCGAGGACAACGGCCGCGTCGGCGGCTGCGGTGCCACGCTGCTCCAGACGCTCAACGACGCGGGCGTGCGTACGCCCGTCCGTCTGCACGGCATTCCGCAGGAGTTCCTCGACCACGCCAAGCGCGACGTGATCCTGGCCCGCATCGGGCTCGACGCCCAGACGATCGCGCGCACGATCGTCGAGGACGTCACCGCGCTCGACCGAGGACTCACCCTCGTCGAGGCGGAGCACCCCGCCTGACCAGGGGTGTCACAGGTCCCGCTGGACCGATCCCGGCTCCTCGCCGCGATAGCGGTTGATGTTCCAGATCGCGACGGCCAGACCGCCCCACAGGACGGTCATGGCGATCAGCATCATGACGACGGCTGCTGCGGACATCAGGAGCTCCTCTCGTCCTGCGCGGCGACGACCTCGGGGTCGTCGAGTGGGGTGCTCGCGCGCCACGGCAGGCGTGCCGCGACGAAGCCGAGCACGAGCACGGCTGCGGCCAGGCCCCAGCCGAGCGTGTTGAGCATCCAGGTCGGGTAGCCCTCGTAGGGGACCTGGATGTTGTCGACCAGCTCGTTGACGAGGATGAAGACCAGCGCGGCCGGGGCGACCACGCTGATGAGGACCTCCCACGTACGCCCGAGCGTGACCGACCCGTCCCGGTTGAGGTGGTCGCGCAGCAGGCCGGTCCTCCGGAACACCCAGGCGAGGGCGAGCATGCTCGCCACGGCCACGAGGAGGATCCCGAAGCGGTTGATGAAGTGGTCGACGATGTCGAGGACGTAGACGCCCGTCGTGGTGCCGAGCAGGGTGATGCTGATGACCGCCGCAGGCACGCCGACGGAGAGCGAGGCTCCGGTGCGCGTCATCTCGAACTTGTCGCGGACCGCCGAGATGACGACCTCGATGACGCTCACGAGCGACGTCACCCCGGCCACCACGAGGGAGCCGAAGAACAGGACGCCGATCAGCGCCCCGGCGGGGGCCTCGTTGATGATCGCCGGGAAGGCGATGAAGGCGAGGCCGAGGCCGTCGGTCGCCACCTCGTCGACGCCAACTCCGGCCGCGGTCGCCATGAAGCCGAGGGCGGCGAACACGCCGATGCCGGCCAGGAGCTCGAAGCCCGAGTTGGCGAAGCCGACCACGAAGCCGGAGCCGGTCATGTCGCTGCGACGGCCGACGTAGGAGGCGTACGTGATCATGATGCCGAAGCCGACCGAGAGCGAGAAGAAGATCTGCCCGTAGGCCGCGATCCACACGCTGGTCTCGGTGAGGGCGCTCCAGTCGGGCGTGAACAGGGCGTCGAGGCCGGTGGTGGCGCCGTCGAGGGTCAGCGCGACGACGACGAGCGCGATGAACGCGACGAACAGGATCGGGATGAAGATCGCGGACGCGATCCCGATGCCCTTCTGCACGCCCAGCACCATCATCGCCAGGACCGCCACCCAGACCAGCACCAGCGGGACGGTGACGCCGCTGACGAAGTCGAGGCCGATCCCGGGATCGCCGGCCTGCAGGTAGGACCCGAACAGGAAGCCCTCGGGGTCGTCGCCCCAGGCCTTGTCGAAGGAGAAGAGCGCGTAGCGGGCGGCCCACGCGATCACGGCCGCGTAGTAGACCGCGATGACGAAGCAGATGCCCACCTGCCACCAGCCCAGGCCCTCCGCCGCCCGGTGCGCCCGCCGGAACGACAGCGGCGCTGAGCCGCGGTAGCGGTGACCGAGGCCGTAGTCGAGCAGCAGGAACGGCAGTCCCGCGGTGAGCAGGGCGATGAGGTAGGGGAGGATGAACGCCCCGCCGCCGTTCTCGTAGGCGACGTAGGGGAAGCGCCAGATGTTGCCGAGGCCGACGGCGGAGCCGATCGCGGCGAGGATGAACACCTTGCGCGAGCTGAAGCCGCCGCGCTGCTGCTCGGCGTGGTCGAGTTCCTGGCTCACGGTGCCTCCCGGCTGACGACGACGGACGACGTCCAGCATGGCAGAGATCCGACCTGGTGGACGTCGCCCCGGCGTGGGGCTGGACCACCCGACCTGAGAGCGGTGCCCCAGCCACCTTTCAGGCGTACGGAATGTGGCTCACCCACCGCCCGCGGGCGTGTCGTCGCAGACGTGCCGAGGGGCGGTGCCCCAGCCACGTTCCAGGCGTACGGAATGTGGCTGCGACACCGCCCCAACGCTCAGCGGGTCATCAGTGGATCAGTGGAACCGCTTGCCGGTCGCCTTCTCCGAGATGCCCTTCACGTCGAGCATGAAGGTCAGCCCACCGTTCCAGAACGAGAACCCGGCTCCGGTGATCATGGCCAGGTCGATGTCCTGCGGGGCCGCGACGACGCCCTCGTCGAGCATCAGGCGGGCCTCCTCGGCAAGCCCGGACAGCGTCTTGTCGCGGACCTCCTCGGTGGTGAGGACCACGGGCGAGGCCGGCTTCTCCAGCATGGCCTCGACCTCGGGGTCGAGGTTGCCGTCGGGGCCGTAGTAGGCCGGCTTGCGGGCCGCCACGATCCGCTCGAGGGCGGGGGAGACGTAGAAGCGGTCGGGGAACGCGCCCTTCAGCGTCTCGTTGTTGTGCAGCGCGATCGCCGGGCCGACCAGCGACAGCAGCACGAACGGCGGCATCGGCGCGATGCCGGCGAAGGCGTTGTCGGCCACGGACACCGGCGTGCCCTCGTCGACGATGCGTCCGACCTCGCTCATGAAACGGCCCAGCAGGCGGTTGACGATGAAGGACGGGCTGTCCTTGACCAGGATCGAGGTCTTCTTCAGCGCCTTGCCGGTGGCGAACGCGGTGGCGAGCGTCGCGTCGTCGGTGGCGTCGCCCTTCACGATCTCCAGCAGCGGCATCACCGCGACGGGGTTGAAGAAGTGGAAGCCGACGACCCGCTCGGGGTGCTCGAGGTCGGCGGCCATCTCGGTGATCGACAGCGACGAGGTGTTGGTCGCGAGCACGCACTCGCTGCTGACGACCTTCTCGACGTCCGCGAAGACCGTCTTCTTGACCGACATCTCCTCGAAGACGGCCTCGATGACGAAGTCGGCGTCGCCGAACGCGACCTGCTTGTCGGTCTCGCCGGAGACCAGCGCCTTGTGGCGGTTGGCCTTGTCCTGGTTGATCCGGCCCTTGGCGAGCAGCTTGTCGATCTCGGCGTGCACGTAGGCGACGCCCTTGTCGGCGCGCTCCTGGTCGAGGTCGGTCAGCACGACCGGCACCTCGAGGCGGCGTACGAAGAGCAGCGCGAGCTGGCTGGCCATCAGGCCGGCGCCCACGATGCCGACCTTGGTCACCGGACGGGCGAGCGACTTGTCGGGCGCGCCGGCAGGTCGCTTGGCACGCTTCTGCACCAGGTCGAAGGAGTAGAGCGACGCGAGCAGCTCCGCGGTCTGCGACATCGCCTCGAGCGCGGCGTCCTCGGCAGCGAAGCCGGCGTCGCGGTCGGAGTCACGGGCCGCCGCGATGAGCTCGACGGCCTTCGCCGCGGCCGGAGAGGCGCCACCGGTCTTGGTGGCGACGATGCCCTCGGCCCGCGCGATCGCGGCGTCCCAGGCCTCGCCGCGGTCGACCTCGGGACGCTCGACGACGGTCTCGCCGCGCAGCACCGAGGCCGCCCAGAGCAGTGACTGCTCGAGGAAGTCGGCACCGTTGAAGACGGCGTCGGCCAGCCCGAAGTCGTACGCCGCCTGCCCGCCGAGGGTCTTGCCCTGGTTGAGCGGGTTCTCGAGGATCAGCGTGACGGCCTTGTCGGCGCCGACGAGGTTGGGCACGAGCCACGCGCCGCCCCAGCCGGGCACGAGGCCGAGCATGACCTCGGGCAGGCCCAGTGCGGGGGCGGAGTCCATGACGGTGCGGTAGGTGCAGTGCAGCGCGACCTCGAGGCCGCCGCCGAGGGCGAGGCCGTTGATGAGGCCGAAGGACGGCTTGCCGCCCTCGCCCAGCTTGCGGAAGACCGCGTGGCCGAGCTCGGCGACGATCCGCACGGCGTCGGGGCCGCCGCCCTGGATCGAGGTGAGGTCGGCACCCGCGGCGAGGATGAACGGCTTGCCGGTCACCGCGATGGCGTCGATCGAGTCATCGGCCAGGGCCGCGTCGATCGCCTCGTTGAGCGCGAGCAGCGAGCCCGGGCCGAACGTGTTGGGCTTGGTGTGGTCCTCGCCGTTGTCGAGGGTGATCAGGCCGAAGGTCGCGCCGGGAAGCGAGACCGTGCGCAGGTGGGCCCGGGTGACGCGCTCGGCGTCGGACACGATCGCCTGGGCGCGCTCGAAGATGTCGGTGCTCACTTGTTCTCTCCGTTCGAGTCGGTGGCGCCGGTCCAGTGCGGGTTCTCCCAGATCACGGTGCCGCCCATGCCGATGCCGATGCACATGGTGGTGAGGCCGTAGCGGACCTCGGGACGCTCCTCGAACGCCCTCGCGAGCTGGTTCATCAGGCGTACGCCGGACGAGGCCAGCGGGTGGCCCATCGCGATCGCGCCGCCGTAGGGGTTGACCCGCGGGTCGTCGTCGGCGATGCCGTAGTGCTCGAGGAAGGCCAGCACCTGCACGGCGAAGGCCTCGTTGACCTCGAAGGCCTCGATGTCGTCGATGCCCAGGCCGGCGAGCCTGAGGGCCTTCTCGGTGGCCGGGATCGGTCCGGCGCCCATCACCTCGGGCTCCACGCCGACGAAGGCGTAGGTCACCAGGCGCATCTTGACCGGGAGGCCGAGCTCCCGCGCGGTCTCCTCGTCGGCGAGAAGCGCGGCCGTGGCGCCGTCGTTGATGCCGGCCGCGTTGCCGGCGGTCACGTTGCCGTGCGAGCGGAACGGCGTCTTGAGCGCGGCGAGCGACTCCAGGGTCGTCTCGGGGCGCATCGGCTCGTCGATCGTGGCCAGGCCCCAGCCGGCGTCGGCCGACCGGGTCGCGACCGGGACGAGGTCGGGCTGGATCTTGCCGGCGTCGTAGGCAGCCTTGGTCTTCTGCTGGCTGCGCACGGCGTAGGCGTCGACGCGCTCCTTGGTGATCGTGGGGTAGCGGTCGTGCAGGTTCTCCGCGGTCTTGCCCATCACGAGGGCGTCGGGGTTGACGATCCGCTCCGACAGGATGCGCGGGTTGGGGTCGACGCCCTCGCCCATGGGGTGGCGCCCCATGTGCTCGACGCCGCCGGCGATGGCCACGTCGTAGGCGCCGAAGGCGATGCCGGACGCGGTGTTGGTCACCGCGGTCATGGCGCCGGCGCACATGCGGTCGATGGAGTAGCCGGGCACGCTCTGCGGCAGGCCGGCGAGCAGCGCCGCCGTACGGCCCAGGGTGAGGCCCTGGTCGCCGATCTGGGTGGTGGCGGCGATCGCGACCTCGTCCACCCGCTCGGGCGGGAGGGACGGGTTGCGACGCATCAGCTCGCGGATGCTCTTGATGACGAGGTCGTCGGCGCGCGTCTCGGCGTACTGGCCCTTGGCCTTGCCGAACGGGGTGCGCACGCCGTCGACGAAGACGACCTCACGCTGGGGACGGGACACTGGCTACTCCCAGGGAATGCGGGGGACAGGGCGAGATCACGTTACCCCTGAGTAACAACGCCTGCCCACACGGGCGGGTGTGTGTCGGGTCACCTCCCCGTACGCCCTAGGCTTGCGGCATGGCCGACCGACTCGTGCACATCGTCGACGATGCCGAGGTGCTGGCCGACGCCGGTGACCTCACGCTGGTGGTCGTCCTGACCGGGTTCCTCGACGCCGGCAAGGCGGCCGAGCTCGCCGCCGCGCACCTCGCGGACCTCTCCGAGGGCAAGGTCGTGGCGACCTTCGACGTGGACGCGCTCCACGACTACCGCGCCCGGCGCCCGCCGATCACCTTCGTCCGCGACCACTACGCCGACTACGAGGCGCCCCGGCTGGTCGTCCGGGCGCTGCGCGACACCGGCGGCACCCCCTTCCTCCTGCTCGCCGGCCCCGAGCCCGACACCCGCTGGGAGGGCTTCGCCCGCGCCGTGCGCGAGGTCGTCGAGCACTTCGGCGTCTCCCGGACCGTGAGCCTCGGTGCCGTGCCGATGGCGGTCCCGCACACACGTCCGATCGCGATCACCCCCCACGCCAACCGCCCCGAGCTGGTCCCCGGCGAGAGCCCGTGGCAGGGCGAGCTCCGGGTCCCCGCCAGCGCGCAGGCGCTGCTCGAGGTGCGGCTGGGGGAGTGGGGCCTCGATGCGCTCGGCTTCGTGGCGCACATCCCCCACTACCTCGCCCAGATGGAGTACCCGCAGGCCGCGCTCGTGCTGCTCGAGCACCTCGAGATCGGCGGGCGCCTGACCATCGACCTCGGCGAGCTGCGCGAGGCCGCCGAGATCACCGAGACCGAGGTCGATCGCTACCTCGCCAGCCACGACGAGGTCGGCGACGTCGTGCGCGGGCTCGAGCAGCAGTACGACTCCTTCCGCGAGGCCGAGGCCAGCGGGTCCTCGCTCCTGTCGGCCGACGAGCCGTTGCCCACCGGGGAGGAGATCGGCAGCGCCTTCGAGGCGTTCCTCGCCGACCTCGACGACCGCCCCAAGGACAGCGACGACGACACGTCCGGCTGGGGCGGTCGCTGATGGCCGGGACGTCCGCACAGCTCGCCAGCCTGCTCGACCTCGAGCGCCTCGAGGTCGACCTGTTCCGCGGCGCGCAGGCCCGCACCGAGCGCCAGCGCGTCTTCGGCGGCCAGGTCGCCGCGCAGGCCGTCGTGGCGGCGACCCGCAGCGTGGACGGCGACTTCGTCCTGCACTCGCTCCACTCCTACTTCCTGCGCCCGGGCGACACGACCGTGCCGATCGTCTACGACGTCGAGCGCATCCGCGACGGGCGGTCGTTCGTCACGCGCCGGGTCTCCGCGCGCCAGCACGGCCGCCCGATCTACTACATGACCGCCAACTTCCAGGTCCCCGAGCCGGGGCTGGAGCACCAGGACCGGATGCCCGAGGTGCCGGGGCCCGACCAGGGCATGCCGCTCGTCGACCTCGCGCGCGAGCGCGGTCCCGAGGCGGCCCAGCACTGGGAGCGCGAGTGGGCGGCGCTGGACATCCGCCACGTCGGCATCACCGGGCAGGGCCTGCCCGAGGACGCGGAACACGCGGCGCGCGCCCGGCTGTGGATCAAGGTCGACGGCACCCTCGCCGACGACGCCACCGTGCAGCAGGCGGCCTTCACCTACGCCAGCGACCTCACGTTGCTCGGCGCTGCCCTGGTGCCGCACGGCATCCACATCGCCTCGCCGCGGCTCCAGCCGGCGTCCCTGGACCACACCATCTGGTTCCATCGGCCCTTCCGTGCCGACGAGTGGTGGCTCTACGACCAGTTCTCCCCGTTCGCCGGGGGAGCGCGCGGCCTGGCCCTGGCGCGGGTGTTCACCCAGTCCGGCGAGCTGGTGGCCACCGTCGCCCAGGAGGGCCTGATCCGGCTGCGCGACGGCCGCGCATAGCAGCAGTGCCCGATATCTGAGGACGTGGTGAACGGGAATCCGGTTCATCCCGTTCGTGGCGTCCTCAGATATCGCGTTCAGGCGGGGGTCGTACGCCCCAGCAGGTGCGGTGAGCCGTCCTTCGGGCTCGTCATCGCGAAGGTCCAGCCGGCGTCGTCCGGGCGTGCCGCGAAGGCGACCGTGCCCGGCAGGAACACCGGCTTCTTGAACGCGACCTCCACGGTCACCGCGTCGGGCAACCGGTTCTCGATGGCCGCGACCGAGCGCGCCTTGGTCCACATGCCGTGCGCGATCTGGCGGGGGAAGCCCAGCGCCCTCGCCGTCAGCGGGTAGAGGTGGATGGGGTTCGCGTCGCCGGACACCGAGGCGTACGTCCGCCCGAGGTCGGCGGGCAGGCGCCACTCGACGCCACCGGTCGGCGGGTCGGGGACCTCGAGGCCGGGCGTGACGTCTCCCTCGATCGTGCGGCCGCGACGCAGGTAGGTCGAGGTGGACTCCCAGGCCGTCTCGCCGTCCGCCGTCACGGTGGTCACGAAGTCGAGGAGCACCCCGCGGGCGTGAGGTCGCGCCGTGCCGACGGCCGTGGTCACGTCGAGTGCCTCGCCGACGCCGATCGCACGGTGGGCGGTGATCGCGTTCTCGACGTGCACCATCCCGATCGCGGGGTAGGGGAACGCCGGGTCGCCCATGATCGCCATGTGCAGGGGGAATGCCAGCATGTGCGGGAAGGTCACCGGCACCGTGTCGCGCCGCGGGAAGCCGCACACGGAGGCGTACGCGTCCACGCGGTCGCGCTCGGCGACGACCTGCTCGCGGCGGTAGGACAGGCCGGCGAAGTCGCGGGCGGAGCCCTTGCGGACACCGGGCAGCTGGTTGACCCCGGGTACGACCGGCAGCGCCGCGCGGACCAGCGTGCCGAGCCTGCCCGGCTCGCCGTCGAGGGTCTTGGCGGGCGGAGGCGCGGCCGGCATCAGGCGCCCAGCATCATCTGGCCGCACACGCGCACCACGTTGCCGTTGACCGCCCCCGAGCCGGCGCTGGCGAACCACGCGATCGTCTCGGCGACGTCGACCGGCAGGCCGCCCTGGGACATCGCGTTGAGCCGCTGCCCGACCTCGCGCGTCGCGAACGGGACGGCGGCGGTCATCTGCGTGATGATGAATCCCGGCGCGACGGCGTTGACCGTGATGCCGTTGTCGAGCTCGTCGCGCAGGCTCTCCACGAGGCCGATGACGCCGGCCTTGGAGGTCGCGTAGTTGGTCTGCCCGACGTTGCCCGCGATGCCGGCGATCGAGGCGACGCCGATGATCCGCCCGCCCGCGTTGAGCACGCCCGCGTCGAGCAGCTCGCGGGTGATCAGCTCGGGGGCGGTGAGGTTGACCGCGATCACGCTGTTCCAGCGGTCCTCGGCCATGTTGGCGAGCTTCTTGTCGCGGGTGATGCCGGCGTTGTGCACGACGACGTCGACGCCTCCGTGGTGCTCCCTGAGGTGGTGCGCGATCCGCTGCGGCGCGTCCTTGGCGGTGATGTCGAGGACGAGGTGGTCGCCGTCGAGCTCGCCCATGAGCGTCTGGAGCTCGCTCGCCGCCTGCGGCACGTCGACGCCGACGACCGTGGCGCCGTCGCGGTGCAGCACCCGGGCGATCTCCTCGCCGATGCCGCGGCTCGCGCCCGTGACGAGGGCGACCTTGCCGGCCAGGGGACGGGTCCAGTCGCCGACCTCGTCGGTGGTGCTCGCCCCGTGGACGCCGATCCGGACGACCTGGCCGGAGACGTACGCCGACTTGGGGGAGAGGAGGAAGGCGAGCGTGGACGCGATGGCGCCGTCGGCGGCGGGCGCGACGTACACGAGCTGGACGGTGCCACCGCGGCCGATCTCCTTGCCGAGGCTGCGGGTGAAGCCCTCGAGCGCGCGCTGCGCGACGCGCTCGGAGCCGGTGCGCTGCTCGGGCGGCGTGCCGATCACGACGACGCGAGGGCAGGTCTCCAGCCGGCGCATGAGCGGGGTGAAGAACTCCTGGAGCGCGACGAGGCCCGCGGTGTCGGTGATGCCGGTCGCGTCGAACACGAGGGCCTTGGCGCGGACGCCGTCCTCGAGGGTCGTCGCCGAGGCGATGCCGAGCCCATCGAGGGTGCGGGGGAGCGCCTCGGTGAGCCGGCCCTCCCCGCCGAGCACGACGAGCCCGTCGACGAGGACGTCCCCGCCCGACCAGCGCTCGAGCGCGGTCGGGTTGGGCAGGCCGAGGTTCTTGACGAGCAGCTGGCCGATCGAGGTGGACGCGAAGCCCTGGTAGCGGTCGCTCATGGGGCGGGAGCCTTCCGGTAGTGCGGCGGTCGGAGTCATGTAACTCTGTGTGCAACTCAGAGTCCACATTTCGTGACGTGCCCCTCACACGGTTGGCGTGAAGCACCTCACCGGCAAGGATATGGACATGCAGCCCGCCACTCGTCCCGTCGCCGTCCTCGGCGGCAACCGCATCCCGTTCGCACGGAGCAACTCCGTCTATGCCGGGGTGTCCAACCAGGAGATGCTCACCGCCGCGATCGACGGGCTCGTGGACCGCTTCGAGCTGCGCGGCGAGCGTCTCGGCGAGGTCGTCGCCGGCGCCGTCCTCAAGCACTCGCGCGACTTCAACCTCACCCGCGAGGCGGTCCTGGGCTCGCGGCTGGCCCCGGAGACCCCGGCGACCGACATCCAGCAGGCCTGCGGCACCGGCCTCCAGGCGGCGATCCAGGTCGCCAACAAGATCGCGCTCGGCGTGATCGACGCCGGCGTCGCCGGTGGCACCGACACGACCTCGGACGCGCCGGTCGCGATCAGCGACAAGCTGCGCAAGAAGCTGATGAAGGTCAACTCCGCCAAGGACACCGCGTCGCGGCTCAAGGCGCTCGGCTCGATCCGCCCCGGCGACATCGGCCTCGCCATCCCGCAGAACGGCGAGCCGCGCACCCGGCTGTCGATGGGCGAGCACGCCGCGCTCACCGCGCTCGAGTGGCGGGTCACCCGCGAGGCGCAGGACGAGCTTGCCGCCCGGTCGCACCACAACCTCGCCCGGTCCTACGACGAGGGCTTCCACGACGACCTGGTCACGCCGTTCCGCGGCGTGGAGCGCGACAACAACATGCGCCCCGACTCGTCGGTGGAGAAGCTCGCCACGCTCAAGCCGGTCTTCGGCAGGGGCGCCGCCGCCACGATGACCGCCGGCAACTCCACGCCGCTGTCGGACGGCGCGTCCGCGGTGCTGCTGTCCAGTGACGAGTGGGCGGCGGAGCACGGCCTCCCCGTGCTGGCGCACCTCGTCGACGCCGAGACCGCAGCGGTCGACTACGTCAACGGCCACGAGGGACTGCTGATGGCCCCGGCGTACGCCGTGCCGCGGATGCTGGAGCGCAACGGCCTGACCCTGCAGGACTTCGACTTCTACGAGATCCACGAGGCGTTCGCCTCGCAGGTGCTGTCGACGTTGGCGGCGTGGGAGGACCCGGTGTTCTGCCGGGAGCGCCTCGGCCTCGACGCCCCGCTGGGAGCGATCGACCGGGACAAGCTCAACGTCAACGGCTCCTCGCTCGCCGCGGCCCACCCGTTCGCCGCGACCGGTGGCCGGATCCTGCCGGTGGCGGCGAAGCTGCTCGCCGAGAAGGGCAAGGGTCGCGCACTGATCTCCATCTGCGCCGCGGGCGGCCAGGGCGTCGTCGCGATCCTGGAGCGCTGAGGGCGGATCAGCGTCGGGTGAGCCGGTACCACGTGCCGTGGCGGGCGGCGGAGGCGTCGTCCGCGATCTCCTCGGAGATCGTCCAGCCGCGGAACGCCCGCTCCACGTCGGTCCGGTCGGCGCCTCGCCCGCCGAGGCGCCACGGACGCCGTGCCTGGGCGTGCAGCAGGACGGTCGCGTCCGGCTCGGCGAGGGCGGTGATCCCACCGGCCATCAGGGTCCGGCCCGCGTCGTCGAGGGACTGGAAGCACCCGACGTCGAGGAAGAGGTCGAAGGACGAGCCGACCCCGGAGTGCACGAGGTGGCGTACGTCGCCGATGACGAACCGGGCGTCGTCGAGGCCGTTGCGTCGCACGGCCACGTCGACCGCCCAGCGCACGTCGTCGACGCCGATCGCGTCCCAGCCACGGTCGACGAGGAGCTTGGTGTGGGCCCCGCGTCCGCAACCGAGGTCGATGGCGCGGCGGCGGCCTTCGGGACGGGCGGCCTCTTCCCGGTCGAGGAGGCGCTCGAGGACCGGGAGGCCGCTGCGGCCGGCCTTCTCCCACGGAGTGATCCCTGCGCGATAGGCGGCGGCGTAACCGATTCCCATGGTGCCGTCCTGACCTGAGGGGTCGGGGAGTACCGGCCACTGTCGACACTACGCCCCGGACCCTGACTGCTAGGGTCGCCCCGATCGACATCCTTTAACGAGCCGTCCCGTGAGGCGGAGAAGGAGGTCCGGCGCGCAGATGCCTGCCCCCGAAGAAGTCAGCACCGAAGCTGCCAGTCCCGACGCCGCCAGCGCGCGGGGGGCTCGCACCGACCGCACGGTGCTCGACGCCCGTGACATCTCCCGGGCCCTGACCCGGATCTCGCACGAGCTGCTCGAGCGCAACAAGGGCGCCACCGACCTGGTGCTGCTCGGCCTGCACACCCGCGGCGTACCCCTCGCGAGGCGGATCGCCGACAAGATCGCCGCCGTCGAGGGCGCTCCGGTCGCGGTCGGCGAGCTCGACGTGACGATGTACCGCGACGACCTGCGCTCGCAGCCGACCCGGCGCGCCCACCGCACCGCACTGCCGTCGGGCGGCATCGACGGCAAGGTCGTCGTGCTGGTCGACGACGTCCTGTTCTCCGGCCGCACGATCCGCGCCGCCCTCGACGCGCTCGCCGACCTCGGCCGCCCGTCGGCCGTACGCCTGGCGGTCCTCGTCGACCGTGGTCACCGCGAGCTGCCGATCCGCGCCGACCACGTCGGCAAGAACCTGCCCAGTGCCCTCGCCGAGCGCGTCAGCGTGCGGCTCAGCGAGGTCGACGGCACGGACGAGGTGACCATCTCGTGAAGCACCTGCTCTCCATCGACGACCTCTCCACCGACGAGATCCTCCAGCTGTTCGAGACCGCCGCCGACATGCACGACGTGCAGGGCCGCGCGGTCAAGAAGCTGCCGGCGCTGCGTGGTCGCACGGTCGTGAACATGTTCTTCGAGGACTCCACGCGCACCCGCTCGTCGTTCGAGATCGCCGGCAAGTGGCTCTCGGCCGACGTGATCAACGTCAGCGCCAAGGGTTCGAGCGCGTCCAAGGGCGAGAGCCTGCGCGACACCGTGCTGACCGTGTGCGCGATGGGCGTCGACGGCCTGGTGATCCGCCACCCTGCCAGCGGCGCTGCGGTCCAGGTGAGCCAGTGGGTCGACGCGGCGGTGGTCAACGCCGGCGACGGGATGCACGAGCACCCCACCCAGGCGCTTCTCGACGCCTACACGCTCCAGCGGCACCTCGGCTCGCTCGAGGGCCGGCACGTCGCGATCATCGGCGACCTCACCCACAGCCGCGTCTTCCGGTCCAACGTCCAGTGCCTCACCCGCCTCGGAGCCCGCGTGACCGTCGTGGCCCCGCCGACGCTGATGCCGAGCGGCATCGGCGCGTGGTCGGCCGCTGCCGGCTTCGAGACGTCGTACGACCTGGACGCCGTGCTGCCCGACGCGGACGCCGTGATGATGCTGCGCGTCCAGCGGGAGCGGATGTCGGGGGCGTTCTTCCCGAGCGTGCGGGAGTACGCCGTGGGCTACGGACTGACGCGCAACCGGCTCGCCCTGCTCAAGCCGGACGTGCCGATCTGCCACCCCGGCCCGATGAACCGCGGCCTCGAGATCGCCGCCGATGCCGCAGACGCGGCGCAGTCGGTCGTGCTGGAGCAGGTCTCCAGCGGGCTCGCGATCCGGATGGCCGTCCTCTACCACCTGCTTGCCGGAGAGCCCGAAGGAGGGATTGCCTGATGTCGCTGGTGATCAAGGGGGCCTCGCTGCTCGGCGAGGAGACCACTGACCTGTTCATCGACGACACCGGCACGTTCGTCGACACCGCGCCCAGCGGGGCGGAGACCGTCGACGCCGACGGCCTCGTGGCGCTCCCCGGCCTCGTCGACCTGCACACGCACCTGCGCGAGCCGGGCCGCGAGGACGCCGAGACCATCCTGACGGGCTCGCAGGCCGCCGCACTGGGTGGCTTCACCGCCGTCCTCGCGATGGCGAACACCTCGCCGGTGACCGACACGGCCGAGGCCGCGACCCGGGTGTGGGAGCTCGGCCGCGAGGCCGGCCTGGTGCACGTCCAGCCGGTCGGCGCGGTGACCCGCGGACTCGGCGGCGAGGAGCTCGCCGAGCTCGGGCTGATGCACCGCTCGCGCGCGGGCGTCACGGTGTTCTCCGACGACGGCAAGTGCGTCCACGACGCTCGGGTGATGCGGCGGGCGCTGGAGTACGTCAAGGCGTTCGGCGGGGTCGTCTCGCAGCACTCGCAGGACCCCTCGCTGGCCGGTCCCGCCGCGTGCTGCCACGAGGGCGAGCTCTCCGGTCGACTCGGCCTGCCCGGCTGGCCCGGCATCGCGGAGGAGGTCATCGTCGCCCGCGACGTGATGCTCGCGAGGCACACCGGGTCGCGGGTGCACGTCGCCCACGTGTCGACCGCAGGATCCGTCGAGGTGCTCCGCTGGGCCAAGGCCCAGGGGATCTCGGTGACGGCGGAGGTCACGCCGCACCACCTGCTGCTCACGACCGACCTGCTCGTCGGCTACGACCCCACCTACAAGGTCAACCCGCCGCTGCGCCCGCAGGAGGACGTCGAGGCCCTGCGCGCTGCGCTCGTCGACGGCACGATCGACGCCGTCGCCACCGACCACGCCCCGCACGCCCGCCACGACAAGGAGCACGCCTTCATCGACGCCGCGTTCGGGATGCTCGGCATCGAGACCGCGCTCGGCGTCGTCCGTACGGCCCTGCCGGACCTGTCCTGGGCGGACGTCGCGCGGGTCATGTCGGTGGCCCCGGCCCGGATCGCCGGGCTGGCCGGCCAGGGCCGGCCGCTCGCCCCGGGGAACCCCGCCAACCTCGTCCTCGTCGACCCGGACGCCTCGGTGACGGTCGACCGCGACGCCTCGGCGTCGCTGTCGCGCAACAACCCCTGGCACGGCCGCAGCCTCAGCTCGCGGGTGGTGCACACGGTGTACGCCGGGCGGATGACGGTCCGCGACGGCGCGCTCGCGTGAGGTCGGCGGCGTAGACGCGCGGACAGAACCACGCGCGCTGCGGCGCGCTGAGCGTGCCCTGGACCGGGTCGCCGGACTTCCGCCCGCGCGTCTACGCGCGACTGATGCGCGATGTGGGTCAGCGTCGCCGGCGCGGCCGCAGGTCCAGGGCGTTGCCCTCCCCGCGGTCGCGGACGGTCGTACGCCCGCGCTCGACGACGACCGCGTTGCGGTCGCCGGTCAGGACGAGGCGGTCGCTGCGCCGGAACCGCACCACGTTGTCCGACCCGGTGACGCGGGTGCGGTAGGCCTTCCGGGCGGTCACGCCGTCCGCGCCGCGGAGCCGCAGCACGTTGACGGTGTCGGCGCTCAGCGAGGACCCCGTGCTGCTCAGCTCGGCGCGCTCGACCAGACCCGTCACCTCGACGCGCGACCCTGCGCCGGAGACGACGAGGGTGGTGACCGACGGGGTGGTGACGGTCGTGCCGGTGCCGTGGACCTGCAGGTCGTACAGCGACTTGGCCGTGACGGCGTTGGCGCTGCCCTCGACCACCAGCCGGGTGGCGGCGGGCATCGTGACCGTGGCGCCGTCGGCGGTGACCCGTACGACGCCGCAGGTGCCGCGCAGCTCGTAGGTGACGTCGTCCCAGGCCAGCACCGTCTCGGCGCCGATCTCGCACTGCACCGGCACGGTGAGGCCGCCGGCGTGCGCCGGGGCGGAGCCGCCGGCGACGGGCGCGGCGACGAGCGACGCAGCGGTCAGGACGGCTGGCAGGACGCGGGAGCGTGAGTTCACATACCGACAGTACGCATCCTGCGGCCGGAGCGCCCCGTGGGGTCCGTCACACCGCGCGGCCGGTCGCCGGGTCACGGTCGGTGAGGCAGTAGACCTGACCGCCCGGAGCCTCGAGGACCGTCCAGTGGTCGTGCTCGGCGCGGACCCTCGCGCCCAGCGCCGTGTGCCGGGCGGTGTCGGCCCGCCGGTCCGAGGTGGCGAGGTCGGGATGGGCGCGGACGGGGCCGTCCTCCTCGTCCAGGCGCTGGAGGAGCAACCGCACGCGGCCGTCCTCGACGAGGCGTACGAACTCGGGCAGTGTGCCGACCTCGGGCTCGCGTCCGGTCAGTGCCTGCCAGAACGCGACCTCGGCGTCCCACGATGACGACGGGATGTCGAGGCAGACCTGGTCGAGGATCGTGCTGCCGTCCCGGACCAGGGTCGGCTCGCCGTCGACGAGGGTGTGGCAGAAGGTCAGGCCGCCGGGGGAGCGCGCCACCTCGACGTCGTGGTAGGTCCAGCCCGTCGTCGCGCCCAGTGCCCGGGACCGCGCGACCAGGGCCGGGCGGTCCGCGGAGTCGAGGTCGAGGTGCCCACCGGCGGGGCCGGCCACGGCCTGCATCTTCACGTACCCCGGGCCGTGCCCGGGCACCAGCGTGAGGAAGTGGCCGTCCTCGCCCCGGCGCTCCGACGGGTGCCAGCCGGTGACCGCTGACCAGAAGGCCAGAGCCTCCTCGAACCGGTCGGCCGGGGTGTCGAGGAAGACCTGGATCCAGGCGGGGCGCGTGGTCATCGACGCATCGTGGCACGACGTAGGGTCGCGACGTGAGCGACTTCCCGCCCGCCGTCCCGCAGCTGCTCCACACCGTCCTCGACGCCGTCGACGTGCGCGTGGAGGCGGAGTTCTGGCGCGACCTGCTTGGCCTCGCCTACCGGCCAGGTGACGAGCTTCCCGCCGACGGTCCCGACGAGGCCGACTGGCTGGTGCTCACCCACCCCGACGGCCGCCGCTGCCTCGCGGTCCAGCAGGTGGAGGAGCTGACCGCCAGCAGCTGGCCGGAGCCCGGCCACCCGTCCGTCTCGCACCTCGACACGACGGTGCCCTCGCGCACGGCGCTCGACGCCGTCCACGAGAGGGTGCTGGAGCTCGGCGGCGAGCTCCGGCTCGACCGGACCGACGACCCGGACGAGCCGCTCCGGGCGTACGCCAGCCCCGCCGGGCACGTGTTCTGCGTCTTCGTCGTCTGAGGCGCCAACGGAGGTCCGCCCGTCTCAGGCGAGCCCGAGGGCCCGCGCCTCCTCCCACAGGTCGTCGCGGACGCTCGGGTGGGCGGCGTGCTCGATGAGGTTCCGAGCCTGGTCGCGCTCGCTGCGCCCCCACATCCAGGCGACGCCCTGCTCGGTGACGACCGCTCCGTGCTGGAACGACGTCACCGGCTCGTCCACCAGCGGCACGATCGTCGAGACGTCGGCACGCGGGTGCCAGCTGCGCAGCGCCATGAAGGCCCGGCCGCCCGGTGAGTGGCTGGCACCGACGGTGAAGTCGGTCTGCCCGCCGAAGCCGCTGTAGATCCGCGCGTCGATCCGCGACGCGTTGGCCTGGTCGAAGAGGTCGACCTGGAGCGCGGTGTTGATCGACGTCATCGCCGGCTGCTGGGCGATCGCCGCGGGGGAGTTGGTCGTCTCGGTGCGCAGCATCCGGACCCGGGGGTTGTCGTCGACCCAGTCGTAGAGCTCCTGGCTGCCGAACACGAACGACGTCCGCACCGGGGTGCCGCGGTCGAGGGCGCCCGCCTCCTCGAGCACAAGGACGCCGTCGCTGAACATCTCGGTCCAGATCCTGAGGCCACGCCGCTCCAGGACACCGGCGATGGTGGCGTCGGGCACCTCGCCGATGCCGGCCTGGAGGGTCGCTCCGTCGCCGATCTCGGCAGCGACCCGTGACCCGATCAAGCGGGCGTCGTCGCTGGGCGGACGGGCGACGTGCGTGGTGAGCGGGGCGTCGATCTCGACCCCGAGGTCGATGTCGTCCAGCGACACCACTGCGTCGCCGAAGGTCCACGGCATCCGCGGGTTGAGCTGGGCCACCACGAGGGCACCGCGCTCGCGTGCCGCCTCGATCGCCGCGGGCAGCACGTTGACCTCGAGGCCGAGCGACACCTGGCCGTCGCGCGGGGTCGTCGTGTGGACGACCACCACGTCCGGGGCGAGCGGCCCGTGGAACAGCCGCGGCACCATCGACAACCGGCAGGGCACGTAGGACAGCCGCGGGTGCCGGCGGAAGCCCGGGCCGACGAACGTCGTCTCGGGGACCACCCCGTCGTGCATGGGCAGGTCGCGCTGCGCGTTGAGGGCGTGCAGCCGGGCGGCCGGGAGCTCCGCCAGCAGTGGACCGAGGAGTGGGACGGGCGAGGCGAAGTTGCCACTCGTCACCACCCGGGGACCCTCGGGGGAGGTGCAGTGCTCCCGCACCTCGCGGACGGCCTGATCGATCTCGACGACGCGCATGGCGCCAGCGTGCCAGTCCGGCGCGGGAAATCGGTGGGCCGTCCGGCCCCACCCGTCTAGGCTGTTGGTCATCATGTGGATCCAGGACTGACCCGACTCGCGTCCGCGGCGGCGCACCAGTGTGCCCACAGGCCCGGCGAGTCCCCTCAGTCGTCGAAGGACCTCCGCATGTCAGTCAGCTCCGCTTCTCCCTCCGTGCTCGCGCCCCTCGTCGTCACCGGTCTCTCGGTGACCTACCCGGACCGTACGGTGCTGGGCGGCGTCGACCTGCTGGCCCAGCCCGGTCGCCGTATCGGGCTCGTCGGCGAGAACGGCGCCGGGAAGTCGACCCTGCTGCGCGCGGTCGCCGGTCGCCTGCCCGCCCATGCGCACGTCTCCGGCTCGGTCACCGCACCGGACGACCTGGTGCTCCTCGGCCAGGAACCGCCGTTCCGCGACAGCGCGACCGTCGCGGAGGTGCTGGCCATGACGCTCGCGCCGCTGCGCACCGCCGTCGCCGAGGTCGAGCGCCTGGCCGCCGAGGTCGGCACCGCCGGGGGCGACGCGGCGTACGAGCGCGCCCTGGAGCTCGCGGTCGCCCATGACGCGTGGGACGCCGATCGGCGGGCGACCGTCGCGGCCGAGCGGCTGGGCCTGTCGGCGCTCGATCCCGCGCGGGTGGTCCGCACGCTCTCCGGCGGCCAGCGCACGCGGCTCGCCCTCGCCACCATCATGACGACGCGGCCCGCCTGCCTGCTGCTCGACGAGCCGACCAACCACCTCGACGACGACGCGATCGACGTGCTGACCGCCTTCCTGCGCGACCTACCGGGGGTGGTGGTGCTCGCCAGCCACGACCGCGTCCTGCTCGACGACGCGTGCACCGACCTCGTCGACCTCGATGCCGGCGCCCTGGGCACCGACGGCAGCGGCGGTCGGCGGTTCGGCGGAGGCTGGAGCGCCTACGAGGCGGCCCGGGCCGACGCCCGGCGACGGTGGGAGGAGACGTACGCCGCGCAGCAGGAGGAGATCGCGCGGTTGCGCGCCGCGACCAGGATCGGCACGGGTGCCGTCGCGCACGACCGCGGTCCCACCGACGGCGACAAGTTCATCTACTCCTTCAAGGGCGGCCGCGTGGACCAGACCCTCGCGCGCCGCAAGAAGGACGCCCAGCGACGGCTGGAGGTGGCCGAGCGGGAGCAGGTCCGCAAGCCGCCTGCGCCGATGGCCTTCCGCGGCGACCTCACGAGAGCCGGGACGGGCAGGCTGGTGCAGGTCCGCGACGTCGAGGTCGATGGCCGCATGCGGCTCGACCGGCTCGACCTCGCGGCGGGCGAGCACCTGCTGCTGACCGGGCCCAACGGCTCGGGCAAGTCGACGCTGCTGGGCGTGCTGTCGTCCCGGCTGTCACCGACCGCGGGCACCGTGGTGGTGTCGGCGCGCACGGTGCGCGAGCTCACCCAGGACCCGGACGTCACCCACCCGTCACGATCCGCGTTGGCGACGTACGACCGCGCGGTGGGCGGGCTCCGCGATGCGCCGCGGCTCCGGGACCTCGGGCTGCTCCACCCACGGGACCACCGCACGCCGGTCGGCGCCCTGTCGGTGGGCCAGCGCCGTCGCCTCGGCCTCGCGGTCGCGATCGCCGCCGCACCCGACCTGCTCCTGCTCGACGAGCCGACCAACCACGTCTCGCTCGCCCTCGCCGGTGAGCTCGAGGAGGCGCTCGGCACGGCTCCGGGCGCGGTCGTCCTGGCTTCGCACGACCGGTGGCTGCGACGGCGCTGGACCGGCCGGGAGCTGACCCTCTCGGCGGTGGCGGCTTCCCCTGCAGCCCGGCACGAGGGCTCGGTCCGACCGGCCCCGTCGGGCTAGAGACACCCCCGTACGGAAGGCATATCGTCGTTCTCATCAGTGCCGACTGCCTGGGGGATCCATGGGTACGCACCAGGGCTTGCTCGCCGTCGTCGTGGCCGCAGCCTTGGCGGGCACCGTGGTCCTGGGGTCGGTGCAGGCACCCGCACACGCTGGTGCGGTCCTCTGCGACGGACGGGTGGCGACCCTGGTGGGCACACCTGCGGACGACGAGCTCACGGGCACCCCGGGCCCGGACGTCGTCGCCGGGCTGGCGGGCAACGACCTCCTGGTGGGACTCGCCGGCGACGACGTCCTGTGTGGTGACGAGGGCGCCGACGTCCTCGAGGGCGGCGACGGCGCCGACCGGCTGTTCGGAGGTCTCGACGAGACGTTCCTGGCCGAGGACGGACTGTTCTACGAGGGCGGCGACACCGTCCGACCCGGACCCGGTGACGACCACGTCGACCTCGGCGAGGACGCGCGGCGGCTCGAGGGCGACCCCTCGGCGGAGCTCCTCGACTACGGCGCGGTGCCACACGGCGTCACCGTCGATCTGACCCGAGGCACGGCCGTCGCCGAGGGCGTCGACACCCTGGTCGTCGACGGCGTCCACCACGTCCGGGCGACCCCGTACGACGACGTGCTGCTCGGCTCCGGACGACAGGACTTCCTGTGCGGAGGAGACGGCGACGACGACCTACGAGGGCTCGCCGGGGACGACGTCATCGACGCGGACGGGTTCTTCGGGACCACGTGCGCCTACACCCCCGAGTGGCCCGAACCGACCTCCCGGCCCGTGGGTGACGACCGGGTGGACGGCGGTGACGGCAGCGACGTGCTGATCTCCCGCACGGGCGACGACCTCCTGATCGGTGCCCGCGGGCGTGACCAGGTCGCCGCCCTCGGGGTCGACGGCCTGCTCGTGGCCCGCGGCGGGGCGGGTGGCGACTTCGTCAGCCTGCGTCTGGGTGCCGACGCCGATGTGAGGGTCCGGGCCGGAGCCGGGCGGGACGACCTCGGGATCCTCCGCACCCGCACCTGGAGGAAGCAGGACGCGCGCCTCGTGATGCGCCTGGACCTGGCGAGCGGGACCTTCGGCACCGCCGGCAGGAGTCTGGGGACCCTCGACGGGTTCGAGGACCTGACGGTCGGGCGTGGCACCCGGGACCGCTGGCGGGTGCGCGGCACCACCGGCCCCAACACGCTCTACCTCGGCTACGTCCTCGCCCCGGTGACGGTGCTCGGCCGAGGCGGTCGGGACGTCCTCGTCGGCGGGCACGCCGACGACCGTCTCGACGGTGGTCCGGGACGGGACAGGCTCATCGGTCGCGGGGGGACCGATCGATGCCTCCGGGGTGAGTCGTTCGAGGCCTGCGAGCGGCGCGACTGACGCTGGACACGATGCCGCCCAGCGGGGGTGGCGCTGGTAGGGTCGGCGACGGCTCGAACATCCTTTAACGATCCGTCCCGTGAGGCGGAGAAGGAGGTACGGCATGGCTCTGCCTGCCCCTGCCCAGACCCGTCTGGCGCCCCGATCGGCACTCATGGTCCTCGAGGACGGGCGCACCTTTCGCGGTGAGTCCTTCGGCGCCGAGGGCGAGACCTTCGGCGAAGCGGTCTTCTCCACCGGCATGTCCGGCTACCAGGAGACGCTGACCGACCCCAGCTACCACCGCCAGGTCGTCGTCATGACGGCCCCGCACGTCGGCAACACCGGGATGAACGACGAGGACACCGAGTCCTCGCGCATCTGGGTCGCCGGCTACGTCGTGCGCGACCCCGCCCGGGTCCCGTCCAACTGGCGCAGCGTGCGCACCCTGGACGACGACCTGCGCGACGAGGGCGTCGTCGGCATCAGCGGTGTCGACACCCGCGCGCTGACCCGACACCTGCGCGAGCGGGGCGCGATGCGCGTCGGCATCTCGACCACGGAGACCGACCCCGAGCGCCTGCTCGAGCGGGTCCTGGCCTCCGGGGAGATGGCCGGCGCCAACCTCAGCGAGGCCGTGAGCACCAGCGAGGCGTACGTGGTCCCGGCACAGGGGACGAAGCGCTTCACCGTCGCGGCGGTCGACCTCGGCATCAAGTCCAACACCCCGCGGATGATGAGCGAGCGCGGCATCGAGGTGCACGTGCTCCCCGCCACCGCGACGCTCGACGACGTGCGGGCGGTCGAGCCGGACGGGCTCTTCTTCTCCAACGGTCCCGGCGACCCGGCCGCGACCACCGGACAGGTCGAGCTGCTGCAGGGGGCCCTGCGCGCCGGCATCCCCTACTTCGGGATCTGCTTCGGCAACCAGCTCTTCGGCCGCGCGCTTGGCTTCGGCACCTACAAGCTCAAGTACGGCCACCGCGGCATCAACCAGCCGGTGATGGACCGCACGACCGGCAAGGTCGAGGTCACCGCCCACAACCACGGGTTCGCCGTGGACGCGCCCCTCGAGGGCTCCACGACCACCGAGTTCGGCGAGGTCGCCGTCAGCCACGTCTGCCTCAACGACGACGTCGTCGAGGGCCTCGAGCTGCGCGACGCCGAGGGTCGACTCGTGTCCTTCTCCGTGCAGTACCACCCGGAGGCCGCGGCCGGCCCGCACGACGCGGCCTACCTGTTCGACCGGTTCGGCGATCTCATGTCCGAGCGGAAGGGGGCCTGACATGCCCAAGCGCACCGACATCCAGAGCGTCCTGGTCATCGGCTCGGGGCCGATCATCATCGGCCAGGCCTGCGAGTTCGACTACTCCGGCACCCAGGCGTGCCGGGTGCTGCGCCAGGAGGGCCTGCGGGTCGTCCTGGTCAACTCCAACCCGGCCACGATCATGACCGACCCGGAGTTCGCCGACGCGACCTACGTCGAGCCGATCACCCCCGAGTACGTCGAGAAGGTCATCGCCAAGGAGCGCCCCGACGCGCTGCTCGCCACCCTCGGCGGCCAGACCGCGCTCAACTGCGCGATGGCCCTCGACAAGGCCGGCGTGCTGGAGAAGTACGGCGTCGAGCTGATCGGCGCCTCGATCGAGGCCATCGAGCGTGGCGAGAACCGCCAGCAGTTCAAGAAGATCGTCGAGGAGCTCGGCGGCGAGTCCGCGAAGAGCGTCATCTGCCACTCGATGGACGACCTGCTCGCAGCGGCCGACGAGCTCGGCTACCCGATGGTGGTCCGCCCGTCGTTCACCATGGGCGGCACCGGCTCCGGCATGGCCTACGACGAGGCCGACCTGCGCCGCATCGGCGGCGCCGGCCTCGCCGCGAGCCCGACCACCGAGGTGCTCCTCGAGGAGTCGATCCTCGGCTGGAAGGAGTACGAGCTCGAGGTGATGCGCGACCGCGCGGACAACAGCGTGATCGTCTGCTCCATCGAGAACCTCGACCCCATGGGCGTGCACACCGGCGACTCGATCACCGTCGCGCCTGCCCTGACCCTGACCGACCGCGAGTACCAGAAGATGCGCGACCTCGCGATCGCCATCATCCGGGCGGTCGGTGTCGACACGGGCGGCTGCAACATCCAGTACGCCGTCAACCCCGCCGACGGCCGCCTGATCGTGATCGAGATGAACCCGCGCGTCTCGCGGTCCTCGGCGCTCGCCTCGAAGGCCACCGGCTTCCCGATCGCCAAGATCGCCGCCAAGGTCGCCATCGGCTACACCCTCGACGAGATCCAGAACGACATCACCGAGGAGACCCCGGCGTCCTTCGAGCCGACCCTCGACTACGTCGTGGTGAAGGTCCCGCGGTTCGCGTTCGAGAAGTTCCCCGAGGCCGACCCGACGCTGACCACCCACATGAAGTCGGTCGGCGAGGCGATGGCCATCGGCCGCAACTTCACCGAGGCGCTGCAGAAGGCGCTGCGTTCGCTGGAGAGCAAGCACGCGCCCTTCGACTGGCACAAGGAGTTCGTCGAGCTCGACAAGGCCGCCCTCCTCGAGGAGATCGCGGTCCCGCACGACGGGCGGCTCAAGAAGGTCATGGACGCCATCCGGGCCGGCGCCACGCCCGAGGAGATCTTCGAGGCGACCAGGATCGACCCGTGGTTCGTCGACCAGCTCGCGCTGATCAACGAGGTCGCGGTCCAGCTCATCGACGCCCCCGAGCTCACCCCGGAGCTGCTCCGCCTGGCCAAGCGCCACGGCTTCTCCGACGAGCAGATCGGCAAGATCCGCGGACTGTCCGCCGACGTCATCCGCGGCGTACGCCACGCGCTCGGGATCCGGCCGGTCTTCAAGACCGTCGACACCTGCGCCGCCGAGTTCGCCGCGCGCACGCCCTACCACTACTCCTCCTACGACGAGGAGACCGAGGTGCAGCCGCGCGCGGAGGGCAAGGAGGCCGTGATCATCCTCGGCTCGGGTCCCAACCGGATCGGCCAGGGCATCGAGTTCGACTACTCGTGCGTCCACGCCTCGCTCGCGCTGGCCGAGGCCGGCTACGAGACGATCATGGTCAACTGCAACCCGGAGACGGTCAGCACCGACTACGACACCTCCGACCGCCTCTACTTCGAGCCGCTCACCCTCGAGGACGTCCTCGAGATCGTGCACGCCGAGAGGCTCGCCGGCCCGATCGCTGGTGTCGTCTGCCAGCTCGGCGGCCAGACGCCGCTGGGCCTCGCGCAGGGTCTCGCTGACGCCGGGGTGAAGATCGTCGGCACCTCGCCGGAGTCGATCCACCTCGCCGAGGAGCGCGGCGCGTTCGGCCGCGTCCTGGCCGACGCGGGCCTCCCGGCGCCCAAGCACGGCACCGCCACGTCGTACCCGCAGGCGCAGCGCATCGCCCACGAGATCGGCTACCCCGTCCTGGTGCGTCCCTCCTACGTCCTGGGCGGACGCGGCATGGAGATCGTCTACGACGACGCGGCGCTCGAGGCCTACCTCGAGAAGTACGTCGCCAACGGCCTGATCAACGAGCGTCAGCCGGTCCTGGTCGACCGGTTCCTCGACGACGCGGTCGAGATCGACGTCGACGCGATCTTCGACGGCGAGGAGCTCTTCCTCGGCGGTGTGATGGAGCACATCGAGGAGGCCGGCATCCACTCCGGCGACTCGTCGTGCGCCCTGCCGCCGATCACGCTGGGACGCGAGGAGATCGACCGGATCCGGCGCTCCACCGAGGCGATCGCGCGCGGTCTCGACGTGCGCGGGCTGCTCAACATCCAGTTCGCCCTCGCCTCCGACGTGCTCTACGTCCTCGAGGCCAACCCGCGGGCCTCGCGCACGGTGCCGTTCGTCTCCAAGGCCACCGCCACCCCGCTGGCCAAGGCGGCAGCCCGGGTGATGCTGGGCGAGTCGATCGCCGACCTCCGTGCGGCGGGCGTGCTCCCTGCCGTGGGCGACGGCGGCCACCTCGCCGACGGGTCCCCGATCGCGGTCAAGGAGGCGGTCATGCCGTTCGACCGCTTCAAGACCGCCGACGGGCGCACCGTGGACGCGCTGCTCGGGCCCGAGATGCGCTCGACCGGTGAGGTGATGGGCTTCGACGCCTTCTTCGGCACCGCGTTCGCCAAGGCGCAGGCCGCGGCGTACGGCTCCCTGCCGCTCTCGGGAACGGTCTTCGTGTCGGTCGCGAACCGCGACAAGCGGCACATGATCTTCCCGGTGCGGCAGATCGCCGACATGGGCTTCGAGATCCTCGCGACGGCGGGCACGGCCGAGGTGCTGCGGCGCAACGGCGTGAAGGCCACCGTGGTCCGCAAGCAGTCCGAGGGCGAGGGCCCCGACGGCGAGCGGACCATCGTCGGGCTCATCCGCGACCGCGAGGTCGACCTGGTGATCAACACCCCCCACGGCGCCACCAGCGGCGGCTCGCCGCGCGCGGACGGCTACGACATCCGTACGGCCGCGGTGCTCACCGACATCCCGTGCATCACCACCATCCAGGGCCTCGGCGCCGCCGTGCAGGGGCTGGAGGCGATGCGGCGCGGCGACATCGGGGTGCGGTCGCTCCAGGACTGGGCCGCCCACCTCAACCCGGCCGGCGACCGGACCGACTGACGTGCGGCCCTACGACGTCCTCTTCGAGCAGGCCCTGACCCGGGTCGACCCCGAGCGCATCCACCACGCCGCGTTCCGGGCGATCCGGGCGGCCGCGCCCGTGACCGGCCGGGTCGTGCGGGTCCCGTCGGCGCCGGTGCACGCCCTCGGGCTGGCCTTCCCGCACCCGCTCGGGCTGGCCGCGGGCTTCGACAAGAACGCCGTGGGCATCGACGGGCTCGCCGCGCTCGGCTTCGGCCACGTCGAGATCGGCACCGTGACGGGCGAGGCCCAGCCGGGGAACCCGCAGCCGCGGCTGTTCCGGCTCAAGGACGACCGGGCGATCGTCAACCGGATGGGCTTCAACAACGACGGCGCCGAGGTGGTCGCCCGCCGACTCGCCGCACGACAGTCACGGCGCAAGCTTCACGAACAGAAGGGCAGCCCCTCGTTCCTCGGTGCTCCCATCCTGGGCGTCAACATCGGCAAGTCCAAGGTCGTGCCGGAGGAGGAGGCCGCCGGTGACTACGAGAAGTCGGCCGGCCTGCTCGCGCCCTACGCCGACTACCTCGTCGTCAACGTGTCCTCGCCCAACACCCCGGGACTGCGCAACCTGCAGGCCGTGGAGAAGCTCGCCCCGATCCTCGCTGCCGTGCGTCGTCGCGCCGACGAGGTTCGGCCCGACCACCGGGTGCCGCTGCTGGTCAAGATCGCACCCGACCTCAGCGACGACGACGTCCTCGCCGTCGCCGACCTCGCGCTGTCCAGCGGCCTCGACGGGATCATCGCCACCAACACCACGATCAGCCGCGACGGGCTCGCGAGCCCAGCGGCGACCGTGGCGGCCATCGGCGCCGGCGGGCTCAGCGGACGCCCGCTGACCCGGCGCTCGGAGGACGTCGTACGGATGCTGCGCCAGCGCGTCGGTCCGGACCTGACGCTGATCGGCGTCGGCGGCATCACGACCGTCGACGACGCACGTCGGCGGCTGGCGGCCGGGGCCGACCTGCTGCAGGGCTACACCGCGTTCGTCTACGAAGGTCCGCTGTGGCCGCGTCGCATCGTGCGGGGGCTCGCCACGGATGCGTGAGGAGCGGGGGACGCCGGCCGGACCGGTCCACGTGGAGGGGGAGGTCGTCGCCACCAAGCGGGTGGGCGCCTACCGGCACCTGACCCTGTCCGCCCCGGGCATCCCGGAGCGCTTCCGGGCAGGCAGCTTCGTCGCGGTCACCGTCGCCGGCCACGTCGCGCGCCGGGCGCTGTGGGTCCACCGCGTCCGCGCCTCCAGCGCCTTCGGGCCCACGCTCGACGTGGTGGTCGAGGTGCGGGGGAGCGGCACCGCCTGGCTGGCCGCGCAGCCCGTGGGGACCAGGATCGCGATCACCGGTCCGCTCGGTCGCCCGTTCGCACTGCCCAAGGACGCCGTGTCGTGCCTCCTCGTGGGCGAGGGCTACGCCGCGGCGCCGCTCTTCCCGCTCGCCGAACGGCTGCGTGAGCGCGGCTGCGCCGTCTCGCTCGTCGTCTCGGCACCCGACGAGGCGCACCTGCTCTCCGCCCTCGAGGCCCGACGCTCCGCGCGGTCGGTCACCGTCCTCACCGCGGACGGCTCGGTCGGCCAGCGCGGCGGCGTGCCCGACCACGTCGACGACCTCGTCCGCCGCAGCGACGCCGACGTCGTCTACGCAGCCGGTCCCGCGGCGGTCCTGCGCAGCGCCGCCGCCGCGGCCGAGCGCGCCGGCGCCTGGAGCCAGGTCGCGGTCGAGTGCCCGACGCCCTGCGGCACCGGGCTGTGCCACGGCTGCCCCCTGCCCGTCGTCGGCGAGGACGGCGTCGACCGGGTGGTCCGGGCCTGCACCGAGGGCCCCGTGGTCCGCGGCGACCGTGTCCGGTGGGACGCCCTGACCACCCCCCGGGACCCCGCGTGAGCGCCGCGCTGCTGGGGCGGGTGCCCGGCCCCGTGATGGTGGCCGCCGGGTGCGGCGGCACCGGTCGCGAGCTCCTGCCGTACGCCGGCCCCGCGGGGCTCGACGGCCTCGACTTCGTCACCCGGTCGATCACCCTCGACGCCCGCAGCGGCGGGCCGGGGCCCCGGGTGGTGGAGGTCCCCGGTGGTCTCGTCAACGCCGTCGGCCTGCCCAACCCAGGGCTGGAGCACTTCCTCGCCACCGAGCTCCCGTGGCTGGTGCGTGCGGGCGCCCGGGTCTTCGTCTCCGTCGCCGGGGCGACGATGGGGGAGTACGCCGACCTCGCGCGCCGGCTCAGCCGGGCGCCCGGCGTCGCCGGCCTCGAGGTCAACGTCGGCGCCCCCGACGAGGCGGGCGCCGGGCTGTTCGAGGTCCGCGAGCCCTACCACTCCGCGAGCGTCATCGCGGCCGTGCGTCGGGAGTTCCCCTCCGACCGGCCCGTCCTCGCCAAGCTGCGTCCAGACGTGTCCCGCATCGTCGAGGGCGCGCGCGCCTGCCACGAGGCCGGTGCCACCGCCGTGGTCGTCGGCAACGCCGTCCCGGCAGCCTTCCGGGACGGACGACCGGGAGGGCTGAGCGGCCCGGCGATCGCGTCGGTCGCGCTGCGCTGCGTCGTCGAGGTGCACCGTGCCCTGCCGGACGTCCCGACCATCGGGTGCGGCGGCGTGGACGACCTGCCGTCGGCCCGTGCCTTCCTCGACGCCGGCGCGCGCGGCGTACAGGTCGGCACCGCCCTCCTGCACGACCCGACGACGGTCGCGCGCCTGCGCGCCGCCCTGCTGCCCGTCGACCAGTCCACACCCGAGGAGAGCCCATGACCCCGTTCGGCACCCGCCTGGCCGCCGCCATCGAGGAGCGCGGCCGGTTCTGCGTCGGCATCGACCCCCACGCCGCGCTGCTGCGGGAGTGGGGCCTCGGCGACGACGTGGCCTCGCTGGAGAGGTTCGCGCTCACGGTCGTCGAGGCGGTGGCCCCCGTGGTCGGCGTGGTCAAGCCGCAGAGCGCGTTCTACGAGCGGTTCGGCAGCCGCGGCATCGCCGTCCTCGAGCGCGTCGTCGCCGAGTCGCGCGCCGCCGGTGCGCTGGTGCTGATGGACGCCAAGCGGGGTGACATCGGCTCCACCAGCCAGGCGTACGCCGACGCCTACCTCGACCCCGGCTCTCCGCTGGGCTGCGACGCGGTGACGGTCAGCCCCTACCTCGGCTTCGGCTCGCTCGACCCGATGGTCGAGGCCTGCCGGCGCCACGGCGGGGGCCTGTTCGTGCTCGCGCTGACCTCCAACCCCGAGGGCCCCGAGGTCCAGCACGCCCGCACGGACGGCGGCACCGTCGCCGGCACGATGCTCGCGCACCTGCGCGCCGCCAACGCCGGCGCCGAACCCGTGGGGTCCTTCGGCGCGGTGGTCGGCGCCACCATCGGCACCACCGACGAGGACCTCGACATCAACGGGCCGCTCCTGGTGCCGGGCTACGGCGCCCAGGGTGGAACGGTCGCCGATCTCGAGCGCATCTTCGGCGCGGCCGCCCGCTGGGCCCTGCCGAGCTCGTCGCGCGAGGTGCTGGGCGCCGGCCCGGACCCGACGGCCCTGCGCGAGGCCGCCCTGCGCGGCAACGACGCCGTCCGGGGCCTGGGCGCGTGAGACGACTCGCCCCGGCGGTGCTCCTGGCCGGCCTGGCCCTGGGCGGCTGCTCGGGCGACCCGCAGGAGCGCTACTGCGAGACCGTCGAGGAGCACCAGGCCGGGCTCACCGACGTCGCGGCCTCGGACGACCCCGGTGCGCTGTTCGATGCGCTCGACGCCTACGACGACCTCGCCGAGCGGGCGCCGCGCGACATCGCCGACGACTGGTCGGCCGTCGTCGACCCCCTCCGCGCCCTCGAGCACGCACTGGCCGAGCACGACGTCGACCCGTCCGACTACGACGCCGAGTCGCCCCCGTCCGGCCTCGACGAGGGGGCCCGCGCCGAGATCGAGGCGGCGGCCCGGGAGGTCGGCTCGGAGCAGACCGTACGCGCCATGGCCGCGGTCGAGCAGCACGCGCTCGACGTGTGCGGCACGCCGTTGTCGCGCTGACCGACGCCTCGCGGCCGGCCCGCCCATGGCGTACATCACGCGGGGCGGGCGGCGGCGTCGGCTCGATTGCCTGTGCCGTCGGGCAATGACTAGATTGACCCGCACCAGCCGGGCCCTCTCCCACCAGGCCCTCACCGATCCAGAAGGACAGCTTTCGTGGCCTTGCCCCCTCTGACGCCCGAGCAGCGCCAGGCAGCCCTCGACAAGGCTGCGGCCTCCCGACGCGAGCGGGCCGAGGTGAAGAACCGCCTCAAGAACTCCGGCGGCTCCATCGTCGACGTGCTGCGCGAGGGCCAGACCAACGAGGTCATCGGCAAGATGCGCGTCGTCGAGCTGCTCCAGTCGGTGCCCGGCCTCGGTCGCGTCCGTGCCCGTCAGGTGATGGAGCGCCTCGGCATCGCCGAGAGCCGACGCGTCCGCGGTCTCGGCGTCAAGCAGGTCGCCGCGCTCGAGCGTGAGTTCGGCCCCGACGCCCCGTGACCCTCTCCGACCCGACTCCCGCCTCCTCCGCACCGTCCGGCAACGCCGCCTCGCGCTCGCGGCTCATCGTGCTCGCCGGCCCCACCGCGGTGGGCAAGGGCACCGTCGCCGCGGCCGTGCGCGACACGCACCCCGAGGTCTGGATCTCGGTGTCCGCGACCACCCGTGCCCCGCGCCCCGGTGAGGAGAACGGCGTCCACTACTGGTTCGTCTCCGACGAGGAGTTCGACGCGATGGTCGACAAGGGCGACCTGCTGGAGTGGGCGGTGGTCCACAAGGCCGCCCGCTACGGCACCCCGCGCGGCCCGGTCGACCTGGCGCTGGCCTCCGGCCACCCCGCCATGCTCGAGATCGACCTCCAGGGCGCCCGGCAGGTCCGCGAGACCATGCCAGAGGCGCTGTTCGTGTTCCTCAAGCCGCCGTCGTGGGAGGAGCTCGTACGCCGCCTCGTCGGCCGCGGCACCGAGAGCGAGGCCGAGCGCGAGCGCCGTCTCGAGACCGCACGGGCGGAGCTGGCCGCCGAGAGCGAGTTCGACGTGACCATCGTCAACCACGAAGTTCACGCTGCCGCCGACGAGTTGGTAGCCTTGATGGTTGGATCCGCTTCCAACTCATCTGACTAGCGAGGCACCATCACCGTGGCTTCTCCCACCATCGCCGCCGAGGGCGTCACCAACCCCTCGATCGACGACCTGCTCACCAAGACCGACAGCAAGTACAAGCTCGTGCTCTACAGCGCTCAGCGTGCCCGCCAGATCAACGCCTACTACTCCCAGCTCGGCGAGGGCCTCCTCGAGTACGTCGGCCCGCTCGTCGACACCCACGTGCAGGAGAAGCCGCTCTCGATCGCCCTGCGCGAGATCAACGACGACCTCCTGACCTGCGAGGACATCGACCCCGCAGCCGAGGCCGCCGCCGCCGAGGCTGCCGCCGCCGGCGACGCCACGGAGTGACGCGAGCCTCACGATGACCGTCAAGGTCGTCCTGGGCGTCTCCGGCGGGATCGCTGCCTACAAGGCCTGCGAGCTGTTGCGCCGGTTCACCGAGTCGGGGCACGACGTCACCGTCGTGCCCACGGCTGCGGCGCTGGAGTTCGTCGGGGCGCCCACCTGGGCGGCCCTGTCGGGCAAGCCGGTGTCCACCGAGGTCTGGACCGACGTGCATGCCGTGCCCCACGTGCGGATCGGCCAGTCCGCCGACGTGGTCGTGGTGGCCCCGGCGACCGCTGACCTCCTCGCCAAGGCCGCCCACGGCCTGGCCGACGACCTGCTCACCAACACGCTCCTCACCGCGCGCTGCCCGGTCGTCTACGCCCCGGCGATGCACACCGAGATGTGG
This sequence comes from Nocardioides sp. BGA-UO-ETr-FS32, assembly GCF_059567905.1. Lineage (NCBI taxonomy): Bacteria > Bacillati > Actinomycetota > Actinomycetes > Propionibacteriales > Nocardioidaceae > Nocardioides > Nocardioides sp. BGA-UO-ETr-FS32. The sequence continues at coordinate 450,300 of NZ_JCAQOX010000016.1, forward strand.
GAGCACCCGGCCACGCAGGCCAACGTCGAGACGTTGCGCCGGCGCGGTGCCGTCGTCATCGAGCCCGCCGAGGGTCGCCTCACGGGTGCCGACACCGGCAAGGGACGGCTCCCCGAGCCGGTCGAGATCTTCGACCTCGTCCGCGCGGTGCTCGACCGCGGGCCGCACGCGCCCCAGGACCTCGTCGGTCGCAAGGTCGTCGTGTCCGCGGGCGGCACCCGGGAGTACCTCGACCCCGTGCGCTTCCTGGGCAACCGCTCCTCGGGGCTCCAGGGCTACGCGCTCGCCCGGACGGCCGCCGCGCGCGGCGCCCACGTCACCCTCGTCAGCGCCAACGTCGCCCTGACCGACCCGGCCGGCGTGAGCGTCGTACGGGTCGAGACCACCGACCAGCTGCGCGAGGCCGTGGTCACGGCGACGGCCACGGCCGATGCCGTCGTGATGGCTGCGGCGCCGGCCGACTTCCGGCCCGCGTCGCTCAGCGACGCCAAGATCAAGAAGGCCGAGGACGGCTCCGCGCCGTCCATCTCGCTCGTCCAGAACCCCGACATCCTCGCCGAGATCTCCCGCGACCGGGTGCGCGAGGACGCGGTGGTCGTCGGTTTCGCCGCCGAGACCGGTGACGCGTCCGGCTCGGTCCTCGACCTCGGGCGCGCCAAGCTCGCCCGCAAGGGCTGCGACCTGCTCGTCGTCAACGACGTCAGCGGGGGAGCGGTCTTCGGCAGCACGGACAACGAGGCCGTCATCCTCGGAGCCGACGGTGCCGCCGTCGAGGTCCCCCACGGCACCAAGACGGCCCTGGCCCACGTCATCTGGGACGAGGTCTCGCGGCGATTCGTCGACTGAGACGCGCGTCCCGGATGCTGGGCAGCAGGTACGTTTGCCTCCACCGTTCCACACAAGAATCGAGGGCACCGTGGCTGGACGCCTCTTCACCTCCGAGTCCGTGACCGAGGGTCACCCGGACAAGATCGCCGACCGGATCAGCGACTCCGTCCTCGACCACCTCATGGCCGCCGACCCCGACCGCGCCAACCTGCGCGTCGCCGTCGAGACGCTGCTGACCACCGGGCTGGTGGTCGTGGCCGGCGAGGTCCGCACGACTGCCTACGCCCCGGTCGCCGACATCGTCCGCCGGGCGATCCTCGAGATCGGCTACGACTCCTCGGAGAAGGGCTTCGACGGCACCACGTGCGGCGTGCAGGTCGCCATCGGCGCCCAGTCCAGCGACATCGCCGCCGGCGTCGACGCCGGCCACGAGTCCCGTGTCGGCGCGTCGGAGGACGAGCTCGACAAGCGCGGAGCCGGCGACCAGGGCCTCATGTTCGGCTACGCCTGCGACGACACCCCCGAGCTGATGCCGCTCCCGATCACCATCGCGCAGCGGCTCGCGCAGCGCCTGACCCAGGTCCGCAAGGACGGCACGCTGGGCTACCTGCGTCCCGACGGCAAGACCCAGGTCACCATCGAGTACGACGAGGACGACCGTCCCGTGCGCGTCGACACCGTGGTCCTCTCCACCCAGCACGACCCCGGCATCGAGCACGCCGCGCTCGAGGCCGACATCAAGCAGCACGTCATCGACCCGGTCCTCGCGGCCTTCGAGATCCCCTCCGAGGGCTACCGGATGCTGGTGAACCCGACCGGCACCTTCGTCATCGGCGGCCCGATGGGCGACGCCGGCCTCACCGGACGCAAGATCATCGTCGACACCTACGGCGGCATGGCCCGCCACGGCGGCGGCGCCTTCTCCGGCAAGGACCCCTCCAAGGTCGACCGCTCGGCCGCCTACGCCATGCGCTGGGTCGCCAAGAACGTCGTCGCCGCGGGCTTGGCCCGCCGGTGCGAGGCGCAGGTCGCCTACGCCATCGGCAAGGCCGCGCCCGTCGGCGTGTTCATCGAGACCTTCGGCACGGGCGTCGTCTCGGACGAGAAGATCCAGGACGCCGTGCTCGAGGTCTTCGACCTGCGTCCCGCCGCGATCATCCGCGACCTCGACCTGCTCCGCCCGATCTACGCCGAGACGTCGGCCTACGGCCACTTCGGTCGCGAGCTCCCGGAGTTCACCTGGGAGTCGACCGACCGTGCCGACAAGCTGAAGGCCGCGGCCGGCATCTGACCCGGGCCGCCGCCCTCTCGCAGAGTCCCCGCCCGAGCGGGGACTCTGCCACTTCGAGGGGGTAGCAACCGCCTCCAGGTGTCGGACTTCCCCACCAGGTCCGAGCGTCGGAGCCCGCTGACAGAATCAGCCGCATGACGCAGGACGAAGCCCCGGAAGCCGACATGCTTCCGGGGCTTCGTGCTGCCGTCGACGATGCCCGCGCCAAGGCCGCGGCCACACGGCGACGCAAGGCGGCGGCGTGGGAGCGGGCGGCCACCGACCCCGTCGCTCGCGTGCTCGTCGACATCTCCCTGGCCCACCTCGACCGTCCCTTCGACTACGCCGTGCCGGTGTCGATGGCCGACACGGCGGTCCCCGGCGCACGGGTCAAGGTCCGGTTCGCCGGCCAGGACGTCGACGGCTTCGTGGTCGAGCGGGCGAGCACCTCCGACCACACCGGCTCCCTCCAACCGCTGCGCCGGGTCGTGAGCCCCGAGCCCGTCCTCGCACCCGAGATCGTCCGGCTGAGCGAGACCCTCGCCCGCAAGTACGCCGGCGCCCGCTCCGACGTGCTCCGCCTCGCGGTGCCCCCGCGGCACGCCACAGCCGAGAAGGCACCCTCCCCGGCCGCGCCGGCCTTCACACCCGTCACCCCCACGGCCTGGACCGAGGTCGAGCACGCCGGCGCCTTCCTGCGCCACCTGGCCACCGGCGGCGCACCGCGTGCCGTCTGGTCCGCCGCCCCGGCCGACGACTGGCCCGCGATGGTCGCCGAGGCCGTCGCAACCGCGTACGGCGGTGGTCGCGGGGCGCTGGTCTGCGTCCCGGACCGACGTGACGTCGCCCGCGTCGACGCGGCGCTGACGTCGGTGCTGGGGGAGGGGCACCACGTGTGCCTCACCGCCGACGGCGGCCCCGCGGCGCGCTACCGGGACTTCCTGGCCGTCTCGCGCGGAGCGCGTCGCATCGTCGTCGGCACGCGGTCGGCGGCCTTCGCACCCGTGCACGGGCTGGGGTTGGTCGTGCTGTGGGACGACGGCGACGACCTGTACGCCGAGCCGCGGGCGCCCTACCCGCACACCCGCGAGGTGCTCCTTGCCCGCACCGAGCAGCAGGGCACTGCCGTGCTCGTCGGCGGAGTGGCGCGCACCCCTGAGGCCGAGCAGCTGGTGACGAGTGGATGGGCCCACGAGCTCGCGGTCCCGCGCGCGGCGCTGCGCCGACGGGTGCGGGTCGAGGCCGTGCCCGCCGAGGACCGGTCGGTCGGCACCCGCATCCCGCGGGCGGCCTACGACGCCGTCCGGCGCGGCCTCACCACCGGTCCGGTCCTCGTCCAGACGCCACGAGCCGGCTACGCCGCCTCACTCGCGTGCGACACCTGCCGCACCCCGGCCCGCTGCACGACGTGCACCGGACCGCTCGCGCTGGCAGGCCCCACCGAGCCGCCCCGGTGCCGCTGGTGCGGCCACACCGAGACGGCCTGGGCGTGCCCGACCTGCGGAGGTCGCGGCCTGCGCGCCCCCGTACGCGGCGACGCCCGCACCGCCGAGGAACTGGGCCGGATGTTCGCCGGCACCACGGTGCGCAGCTCCAGCGGCGACCGCGTGCTGGACCGGGTGGGGTCGTCGGCCGACATCGTCGTGGCCACGGTCGGTGCGGAGCCGGTCGCTGACGAGGGCTATGCCGCGGTCGTCCTGCTCGACACCTGGCTCACGCTGGCGCGCGACGACCTGCGCGTCGCGGAGGAGGCGCTGCGCCGCTGGCTCAACGCGGCGGCGCTCGTCAGGGCGGGCGGCCACGTCGTCGCGGTCGGCGACCCGACCCACCCGGCACTGCAGGCCCTGGTGCGATGGGACCCTGCCGGCTTCGCCCGTCGCGAGGCCGACGAGCGCGCGCAGGCCCACCTGCCCCCGGCAGCCCGGATGGCGACCGTGACCGGCGACCTGGGCGCCCTCGACGACGTCCTCCACCTCCTCGACCTGCCCGAGGGCGCGGAGGTGCTCGGACCGGTGCCGGTCGACGACGAGCACCGCGTGCTCCTGCGGGTGCCGTGGGCCGCGGGCGAGGCGTTGTCCCACTCGCTCGGCGACCTCCAGCGGCTGCGCTCGGCCCGCAAGCTGGACCCCGTACGCATCCAGGTCGACCCGCTCAGCATCTAGCCCGGAGCCGGGCCCGCCGCGCATCCACGATCGCCACCGGGGCGACAACGACGACGGCCGCAGTCCCTAGACTTGGCCCTTCCCGCACACCCGATCCAAGGAGCTCCGTGGCAGTCCAGCCCATCCGTCTCTTCGGTGACCCGGTCCTGCGCCAGCGCGCGGTGGAGGTCGACGACTTCGACAAGGAGATCCGTCAGCTCGTCACGGACCTCACCGACACGATGCTGGCCGCGCCCGGAGCCGGGCTCGCAGCCCCGCAGATCGGGGTCGGCCTGCGGGTGTTCACCTGGAACGTCGAGGGACAGGTCGGCCACCTCGTCAACCCGTCGCTCGAGCTCTCCGACGACACCCAGGACGGCGCCGAGGGCTGCCTGTCGCTGCCCGAGCTGACCTACGACTGCCTGCGCGCCCTGTCGGTCGTCGCGACCGGCTTCGACATGCACGGCGAGCCCCTGCGGATCGAGGCCTCCGAGCTGCTCGCCCGCGCCATGCAGCACGAGACCGACCATCTCGACGGCATCCTCTTCATCGACCGGCTCGACACCGCCGCGCGCAAGGCCGCGATGAAGGAGATCCGCGAGTCCGAGTGGTTCGGCCTGGAGAAGCCCACGGTGCGGGTCAGCCCGCACGCGACCCACGGACTCGGCCTCTGATGCGCGTCGTCTTCGCCGGCACCCCCGAGGTCGCCCTCCCGGCGCTCGACGCCGTCGCCGCGAGCCGCCACGAGCTCGTGGGCGTCGTCACCCGACCCGACGCGCCGAGCGGCCGGGGTCGCAGGCTCGTCGCCAGCCCGGTCGCCCAGCGGGCCGAGGAGCTCGGCGTACCCGTGCTCAAGCCCGAGCACCCCCGCGACCCCGACTTCCAGGCCGCCCTCGCCGACCTGGGTCCGGACGCCTGCCCGGTCGTGGCCTACGGCGCCCTCCTGCCGCAGTCGGCGCTCGACCTCGTGCCCCACGGCTGGATCAACCTCCACTTCTCGGTCCTGCCCGCCTGGCGCGGCGCGGCCCCGGTCCAGCACTCGCTGTGGGCGGGGGACGAGGTCACCGGAGCCACGACCTTCCGGATCGTGAAGGCGCTCGACGCCGGTCCCGTCTTCGGCGTCATGACCGAGCGGATCCGGCCCGACGACACGGCCGGTGACCTCCTCGTCCGCCTGGCGGAGGGCGGAGCGGGACTGCTCGTCCAGACCCTCGACGGGATCGAGGACGGCACGCTCGAGGCGCGCGAGCAGCCCGAGGACGGCCTCTCGTTCGCCCCGAAGATCCTGGTCGACGACGCTCGCATCGACTGGAGCCAGCCGGCCGCGGCGATCGAGCGGCAGGTGCGGGCGTGCCACCCGGCCCCCGGCGCGTGGAGCACGTTCGAGGGCGACCGGATCAAGATCGGGCCGGTCACCACGACTGACGGCGACGCCCTTCCGCCCGGCGTCCTCGAGGTCACCAAGAACGCCGTCCTCGTCGGCACCGGCACCGCCCCGGTGCGGCTCGGGGAGGTCAAGGCGTTCGGCAAGAAGCAGATGCAGGCGGCCGACTGGGCCCGCGGCGTGCGCCTCGCGTCCGGCACACGGCTCGGCGGGACCGACGAGTCGTGAGCACTCCCGCCCGCCCCGAGGACGTCGACGAGATCTGCGCCGGCCTGCCCGAGACGGAGCTCGGCACGTCGTGGGGCGACCGACCGACCTGGAAGGTGCCGCGAGGCGACAAGGGCAGGGGGTTCGTGCTCTACCGGGCGCCGCACAAGAGCGCAGTCGATCCGGTGACGGGCGAGATGTACGACGACCTGGTGGTCATCACGACGCCGACCGAGGTCGAGAAGAACGCCCTCGTCGAGGATCCGTCGACCCCGTTCTTCACCATCGACCACTTCAAGGGCTACAGCGCCGTCCTCGTCCAGCAGTCGCGCCTCGGCGAGATGGACCGCGACGAGCTCGCCGAGATCATCACCGACGCGTGGGCCGCGAGGGCGCCGAAGCGGCTGGTCCGGGAGCACCTCGGTGAATGAGCGCCGTCGACGCCCGGTCGACCGTGCGCGCCGCGCCGCCCTCGACGTCCTGACCGCCGTCCGGGTCGACGAGGCGTACGCCAACCTGGTCCTGCCGCAGGTGCTGCGCAAGCACGGCCTCACCGGCCGTGACGCGGCCCTGGCGACCGAGCTGGCCTCCGGCGCGATCCGCATGCACGGGCTCTACGACCCGGTCATCGACGCGTGCCTGACCAAGCCGCGGCTCCAGCCCGAGGTGCGCGACGTGCTGCGCCTCGGGACCCATCAGCTGCTGTCGATGCGGGTGCCGGACCACGCAGCGATCTCCACGAGCGTCGACCTCGTCCGCGCCACGGTCGGGCGGGGACCGACCGGCCTCGTCAACGCCGTGCTCCGCACGATCAGCCGGCGCACCCTCGACGACTGGATCGGCGAGGTCGCCCCCGACCAAGCGGGCGACCCGCACGGTCACCTCGCCGTCGCCCGGTCCCACCCCCGGTGGGTGGTCGACCTGCTGGCGGAGGCGCTCGGCGCCGACGACGAGCTCGACGCGCTCCTTGCCGCCGACAACGCCGCTCCCCGCGTCACCCTCGCCGCCCGTCCCGGGCTCTCGACGGTCGAGGAGCTCGAGTCCGCCGGGGGCACCCGCACCACCCGGTCGCCGTACGGCGTGGTGCTCGACGGCGGTGACCCTGCAGGGGTCCCGGCCGTCGCGGAGGGCCGGGCAGGAGTGCAGGACGAGGGCTCGCAGCTCGTCGCGCTGGCGATGGCGGACGCCCCGCTGGAGGGTCGCGACGAGAGGTGGCTGGACCTGTGCGCCGGCCCCGGCGGCAAGGCGGCCCTCCTCGCAGCGCTGGCCGCCCAGCGCGGCGCGTCCCTGCTCGCCCACGAGCGCCAGCCCCACCGGGCCGCACTCGTCTCGTCCGCGGTGCGAGCGGTCCCGGCCGGGGCGGTCCACGTCGTCGCCGGTGACGGCATGCGACCTGCGTGGGTGCCCGGCACCTTCGACCGCGTGCTCGTCGACGCGCCGTGCTCGGGCCTCGGCGCCCTGCGCCGCCGACCGGAGTCGCGCTGGCGGCGCACTCCCGAGGACGTCGAGGAGCTGGTGGGCCTGCAGCAGGTGCTGCTCGACGGGGCCCTGGACGCCGTACGCCCGGGCGGGGTCGTGGTCTACGCGACGTGCTCGCCCGTGGTCGCCGAGACGAGCGGGATCGTCGACGCGGTGCTCGGCAGGCGGGGCGACACCGACGAGGTCACGCGCTTCCAGCTGTGGCCCCACCGCGACGGGACCGACGCGATGTTCGCCGCGACCCTGAGGCGTCGGGTGTGAGGTGTGGGGCCCGCCTGCGGGCGGCCCGCCCCGGCGAGCGGTGAGTGAGCCACCTCCGAGGGCCGGTTCCACGTGGGTGGGCCGCCTGGCTCCCGCGTGTCTGCGGGCGACGCGCCGGTGGGCGGTGCGTCAGCGACGTCATGTGGCCCCGGAAAGTCGCTGGGCCACCGCTCCGTACGGAGCTCCGTCACCCGGACAGGTGAATTCGGGGCGACCGGGACGCGTCACCTGCGCGTCGCCTGTTCCCATCGCTTGCGTGCACGAGCATGATGGGGGCAGCGCGGTCCACCGGAGGGGTGGGCGGCGCGACGGGGAGCAGGAACGACACATGCACGTACGCAGCCTCCTGGCGGCCGCGGCCGCCACGGCTCTGACGACGACCCTGGGCGCGGCCCTGGGCGCCAGCCCTGCCGCGGCTGCCGAGCCGCGTACGCTGTCCGGCCCGTCGACGGGCGACGCGGACTCCTACCTGACCTTCGTGCGCTGTGACTCCCTGTTCGGCTCCCCGGCCGCGACCGCCCCGCGCTCGCGGATCAACCTCGGCCCCTACTCCGCCCCGCTCGGACGGCGCTCGCTGGGCCTCGTCCCGACTGCGCCGGGCAGTGCCGCGGGGCCCTACACGGCCTTCGGCGCCCTCACCGGGCTCGACGCGTCGCTGTCCGTGGCCGCGACCGGCGGCAGCCAGGGTGTCTCGTGGGTCGTGACGGTCACCCCGACGAGCCCGCGCGGCACGGCCTGGACCGGCCGCGCCGCGGTGTCGGTGCCGTCCGGGTCCTGGACCCAGGTGGCGAGCAGCGCCCAGACCTACGAGTGGACACTGGTCGACCTCGCCTCCGGCGCAGTCCTCGACCGGGCAGCCGACGGCACCCCCGCCGCGTTCGCCGCCGCGCACGGTGACGGCCCCGGCTTCGCGGTCACCGGGTTCGGCTGCGACGGTCGGCCCTTCAACCTCGACGCGGTCCACGGAGCGGGCACGACCTACGACTTCGAGGGCGTGGCGCTCCGCACCTCGGTCGACGTGGACGCCCCCCAGGTCCGCGCCGGCGAGAAGGTCACCGTCACCGGAGCGGTCTCCGACGCCGCCGGTCGGGTGACGGGCGACCCGCTCGTCCTGCAGACCCGCGTCCCCGGCGGCGCCTGGACGTCCGCCGAAGCACCGGTCCTCGCCGACCGCGACGGCACGACCCGGACCGCGGTGGAGCTCCAGGAGACCACCGAGCTCCGCTGGCACCGTCCGGAGAGCCAGTACGCCGACGAGGGGTGGTCCGACGTGGTCACCGTGACCGTGACGGCGCCCGAGGAAACGCCCGCTGAGGGTTCCGACGGCGGTCCCGCGGCGCCCGAGACTCCCGGGACTCCCGAGACTCCCGAGCAGCAGTAGCCGGCACCGCTAGGGTCGAGGCGTGGCGTCGCCGTTCATCGAGATCGAGGTCGACGACCGCGTCGTCAAGGTCACCAACCCGGACCGGGTCTACTTCCCGCCGTCCGACGCGTCACCGACCGGGGCGACCAAGCTCGACCTCGTCCAGTACTACCTCGCCGTCGGCGACGGCATCGTCAACGCGCTCTACGAGCGCCCGTGCATGCTGCACCGCTTCCCCAAGGGCCTGGCGGGCGACAAGGTGCACCAGAAGCGCCTGCCTGCCGGTGCGCCCGACTGGGTCGAGACGGTGCAGCTGTTCTTCCCGCGCTGGAAGCGCACCGCCGACGAGCTCTGCGTGACCGAGCTGGGCAGCGTGATCTGGGCGGTCCAGATGTCGACGGTCGAGTTCCACCCGTGGAACAGCCGCCGCGCGGACACCGAGAAGCCCGACGAGTGGCGCATCGACCTCGACCCCGGCCCCGAGTGCGACTGGGCGACGGTCCAGCGGGTCGCGCACGTCACCCACGAGGTGCTCGACGAGCTCGGCGCCGTCGGCTTCCCGAAGACCAGCGGCGGCTCGGGCCTGCACGTCTACGTACGGATCCCGCCCGACCACGGCTTCCAGGACGTACGCCGCGCGGCCTTGGCGTTCGCGCGCGAGGTCGAGCGCCGGGCCGGGGGAGAGGTGACCACGGCGTGGTGGCGCAAGGACCGGGACCCCGCCCAGCTGTTCGTCGACTACAACCAGAACGCCCGCGACCACACGATCGCCGCGGCGTACTCGGTGCGCGGGGTCCCTGAGGCGCGGGTGTCGGCCCCGGTGCGCTGGGCCGAGATCGACGCCTGCGTGCCCGACGACTTCACGATGTTCACCATGCCCGGGCGGTTCGACGAGATCGGCGACCTGCACGCCGACATCGACGACCACCCCTTCGACATCGCTCCGCTGCTGGAGTGGGCGGACCGTGACGAGGCGGAGGGGGCGGACCCACCGCCCGAGCCCGACGCGGAGTAGGTCAGCGCGGGGCGCGGACCCGGTCGTCCAGCAGCGTCGCGGCGGCGGCAGCGAGCACACCCTCGGCACACAACGTGGGTGCAGCCAGGAGGAAGACCTCCCGGTCGTACCCCTCGACCTCGTCGATGCCGGGGTGCTCCAGGAGCCTGTCGGCCAGGTCGAGCCCGGCGCCGTCGTCGGTGTCGTCGTAGTGCACCCGGGCGTCGTCGTAGACCCCCAGGTTCCAGGTGAGGACCGCGTCTGCGCCGGGCGGCTGCTCGTCCGCCGAGGCGGGTCGGACGGAGAGGCCACCGGGTCCCAGCAGGTCCGCCACCGTCGCGGACGGCTCGTCGTCCATCGCCAGTGCGACGGCGAACGGAACCACCTGTGCCAGCAGTGCGTCGTCGAGGTGTCGTGGGCAGGTGCAGTGCGGCGGGGTGGGTGGCTGCCACGCCGGACGAGCCGGCTCGCGGCGGCGGGAGAAGAGGCCCATGCCGGCATCCTCGCGCCGGACCGCCGTCGGTGTCCCGGGAACGGGCACTGCCCGTGCACAGACGGCCTCACCGTCGCCCCGCAGGCCTCCATCGACGACCACCTGCTCGACGTGTACGCCGTGATCAGGGCCGGCTGCGCGACCGCGTCTACGTCGCCCTGCACGTCGTCGTCCCTGCTCGGAGCCGTGCCGCGCGACTGGACGGCGGGCGCAGTCACTAGGCTCGTCCCGTGGGCATCCAGATCACGCCGAGCATCCTCAACGCCGACCTGTCGCGTCTCGCCGACGAGGTCGCCCGCATCCCCAGCGCCGACTGGGTGCACGTCGACGTGATGGACAACCACTTCGTTCCCAACCTCACCCTGGGCCTGCCGGTGATCGAGGCGCTCAGCAAGCACGCCAGCCAACCCCTCGACGCGCACCTGATGATCGAGGACGCCGACCGGTGGGCACCGGCGTACGCCGAGGCGGGCTGCGGGTCCGTCACCTTCCACGTCGAGGCCGCTCAGGCACCCGTACGCCTCGCCCGCGAGATCCGCGCGCGGGGTGCGCGCGCGTCGATGGCGCTCAAGCCGGCGACCCCGATCGAGCCCTACGAAGCGCTGCTGCCCGAGCTCGACATGGTCCTGATCATGACCGTCGAGCCCGGCTTCGGCGGGCAGAAGTTCCTGGACCTGTGCCTGCCCAAGATCCGCACCGCTCGCGACCTGATGCGCAAGCACGGTGTCGAGACCTGGCTCCAGGTCGACGGCGGGGTCTCGCTGGAGACCATCGAGCGCTGCGCGGAGGCCGGCGCCGACGTGTTCGTGGCGGGCTCCGCGGTCTACTCCGCCGACGACCCGGACGCGATGGTGCAGGCGCTCAAGGCGAAGGCCGAGGCCGCGGCCACGTGAGTCGCCGGGCGACGGTCGACGACCTCCACGCCACCGCGCGGGGGATGCCGCACGTGACCGTCCACCGCCCGGAGAAGAACCCGGTCTACCAGGTGGGCGGCAAGTCCTTCGTCTTCTTCCGTACGCCGCGTCCCGACGCGGTCGACCCGGACACAGGGGCGCGCTACGACGACGTCGTGGTGATCTGGGTGGCATCCGAGGGGGACAAGCAGGCGCTGCTCCAGGACGAGGGCCTCCCGTTCTTCACCACCGCCCACTTCGACGGTCACCCCTCGGTGCTCCTGCGCGCCTCGCGCGTGGGGGAGATGGAGGCCGACGAGCTCGTGGAGATCGTCGAGGAGGCCTGGCTCGCGCAGGCGTCGGAGCGCCGCGGGCGGGCCTGGCTCGCCTCGCGCGGCCTCGAGCCGTAGGTCCGGTCCGTAGATTGGCTCACATGACCGAGTCCGTGTGGGACTACCCCCGACCGCCGCGGGTCGAGCCGAGCACCGAGCACGTCGTCGTGACGCACGCCGGCGTCGTACTCGCCGACACCGCGTCCAGCCTGCGGGTGCTCGAGACCAGCCACCCGCCGACCTACTACCTCCCGCACGACGCGTTCGCGGAGGGCGTGCTGCGCCCGGCGGAGGGCGCCTCGTGGTGCGAGTGGAAGGGACAGGCGGCCTACTTCGACCTCGTGGTGGGCGAGGAGGTGCTGCCCGCGGTGGCATGGACCTACCCGAGCCCGTCGAAGGGCTTCGAGCAGCTCGTGGACCACGTCGCCCTCTACCCGGGCCGGGTGGACCGGTGCACCGTCGACGACGAGGTCGTCGAGCCGCAGCCGGGCAGCTTCTACGGCGGCTGGATCACCTCACGGGTGACCGGTCCGTTCAAGGGCGTCCCGGGCTCGTCCGGCTGGTAGCCGCGCTCGACCAGCAGTCGGCGCTCAGCCGGCGAACAGGGTGAGCCGCTGGCGGATGATCTTGCGGCGCAGCACCACGCGCCGCATGCCGTCGTTGCCGATGCGCAACCGGTCGAGCTCCCAGCCGCCGTGCTCGGCGCGTTCGACGAGCACGCGCGTGACGACGTTGCGGGAGAACTCCTGGGGGAGCACGAGCGTCTCGAACTCCCACTCCACCCCGCGGGCCGGCGGGCGTCGCTGGATCCTGGCCAAGGGTTGTCTCCCGTCTCGCAGAAAGTGTGTGGAGGGTGGGGCGTCAGTCGGCGGACACGTCGTCGAGGGCGGCGACGATCTCGGGCGGCAGGGTGAGCTCCTCGATGCCGAGGGCTCCGTCGAGCTGGGCGGCCGTACGCGCTCCGACGATCGGGGCGCTGACCCCGGGCCGGTCGCGCACCCACACGAGCGAGACCTCCAGCGGCGACCAGCCGAGCCCGTCGGCGGCGCGGGCGACGGCCTCGACGATGCCGCGGGCGCGCTCGTCGAGGTAGACCCCGACGAACCGTGCGAAGTGCTCGGTGGCGGCGCGCGAGTCCGACGGCGTACCGGTGCGGTACTTGCCCGTCAGCACCCCGCGACCGAGGGGCGACCAGGGCAGGACGCCGAGACCGAGGGCCTGGGCGGCCGGCACGACCTCGTGCTCGACCTGGCGGTTGAGCAGCGAGTACTCGACCTGCGTCGAGGCCAGCGGGACCCGGCCGGGGACCGCGCGCTGCCACGTGGCGGCCTGGGCGGTCTGCCAGCCGGTGTAGTTGGAGATCCCGACGTAGGACGCGCGTCCCGAGGTCACCGCGAGGTCGAGGGCGTGCAGCGTCTCCTCGACCGGGGTCTCGTCGGTCCACACGTGGACCTGCCACAGGTCGACGTGGTCGACGCCGAGCCGCTTCAGGGACGCGTCCAGCGTGGTGAGGAGGTTGCCACGGGACGTGTTGGTGACGCGCTCGCCCGTACGCCGCGAGATGCCGGCCTTGGTCGCCAGGACGATCTCGTCGCGGGCGACGACGTCGCCGATGAGCGTGCCGATCAGCTCCTCGCTGGCACCGTCCCCGTAGCCGGCCGCGGTGTCGAGCAGGGTTCCGCCCGCCTCGGCGAAGGCGATGAGCTGGTCACGCGCCTCGTGCTCGTCGGTGTCACGGCCCCAGGTCATGGTGCCGAGGCCGAGCCGGGACACCTTGAGGCCGGTCGCGCCGAGGGAACGCTGCTGCATGGGGGTGAGAGTAGCCACGGGGCCTGCGCCGGTGGCACGGGACGCGCCCGTAGGCTCACCCCCTGTGATGGATCTCCTCAAAGCCGTCGTCCTCGGAGTGATCCAGGGGCTGACCGAGTTCCTGCCGATCTCGAGCAGTGCGCACCTGCGGATCTTCCCCGAGCTCTTCGGCTGGGGCGACCCGGGCGCGGCGTTCACCGCGGTGATCCAGATCGGCACCGAGCTCGCCGTGCTGATCTACTTCCGCAAGGACATCTGGCGCATCGGGACCGCCTGGGTGCGCTCGCTGTTCCAGGCGGAGTACCGCGGCACCCTCGACTCGCGGATGGGTTGGTTCATCATCGTCGGCTCGCTGCCGATCGTGGTGCTCGGCGTGCTCCTCAAGGACATCATCGAGGAGGACTTCCGCAACCTCTGGATCATCGGCACCACCTTGATCGTGATGGGCGTCGTGCTCGGGGTCGCCGACCGCATCGGGCGTACGGACCGGCCGCTGGGCAAGATCACGATGAGGGACGCCGTGCTCATGGGCGCCGCGCAGGCCCTCGCACTCATCCCGGGTGTCTCCCGCTCGGGCGCGACGATCTCGATGGGCCGCTTCCTCGGGTTCGAGCGCGAGGCCGCCACCCGGTTCGCCTTCCTGCTCGCGATCCCCGCGGTGGTCGGGGCCGGTCTGTTCGAGCTGAGGGAGATCCCGAACGGGCACAACGACTTCGGCTGGGGCCCGACCATCACCGCGACGGTGGTCTCGTTCGTCGTCGGGTACGCCGCGATCGCCTGGCTGCTGCGCTACGTCAGCACCCGGTCCTACACGCCGTTCGTCATCTACCGGATCCTGCTCGGCGCGGGCACGCTCATCCTGCTCGGTGCAGGCGTGCTGACCGCCTGAACGTGTCGGCCAGCAGCACCAGCGCCGCGAGCTGGCTGAGTGCGACCACCAGCACGAGCAACGGCAGCGAGCGCTCGTAGAGCCACCCGGCGGTGACCCCGCCGACGATCGCGAACAGGCCCTGGACACCTGCGAAGACGCCGTACGCCGTGGCGCGCCGCGGCGCCTCCACGAGGTCGGCGACCACGGCCTTGACCGTCGAGTCCTGGACGCCCTGGGCGATGCCCCAGGCCACGACTCCCGCCAGCACGGCGCCGAGCGCGGAGCCCAAGGCGAGTGCGGGGACCAGCGCGACCAGCACGGGGACCACGAGCAGCACCCGGGTGCCGGTGCGGTCGTAGACCGCCCCCACGACCAGCGCGGCGACCGCCTCGACGGCCATCGCGGCGGCGTACACGACGGGTACGGCCGCGACCGGCAGCAGCCCCTCGACGGTCAGGTGGTAGCCGATGATCCCGAAGGTCACCAGCGCGCCGGTGGTGAGCGAGGCCGCCACGGCGTAGCGGAAGAAGTCGCCCGACAGCCCGGCTCCGACCGCCTCGGCCCACCAGCCGCGGCGGGGCACCGACGGGTCGGCCGGCGCGGCGCGCGCCACGTCGTACGCGCCGGGGTCGGGCACGCGACGGCGCAGGGCCACCAGCAGCACCATGGCGATCGCGCCCGGGACGGCGAGCACGGCCATGCCGGCCCAGATCGACGCGACCGCGACGACGCCCGCGACCAGCAGCGGGCCGGCGAAGGCGCCGACCTGGTCGAGCGCCTTGTGCACGCCGAAGCCGCGGCCTCGGCCCACGGCAGACGCCACGTGGGCGAGCAGGGCCGACTTCGACGGCGAGCGGATCGCCTTGCCCAGGCGCTCGAGGAGGATCAGCGTCGCGGCGAAGGCCAGCCCTGCGGCACCCAGCCGTGGTGCGAGTGCCAGCAACGGGACGCAGACGGCGGTGAGGCCGTAGCCGAGGATCGTCAGCGTCCAGTAGCGCCCGGTCCGGTCGGCGAGCGGGCCGAACGCGAGCCGAGCCACCAGCGCGACGGCCTCGCCCGCACCGGTCACGAGGCCGACGACGACCGCGGAGGCGCCCAGGGCGGCGAGGAGCGGCCCGTAGACCGAGCGGGCGCCCTCGTAGACCATGTCGGCGGCCAGGCTGACGAAGCCGAACCACCACACCACCCGCCAGGCTGTCGGAGCCGGTCGGGTCACAGCCACCCGGACTTCTTGAACAGCGCGAACAGCCCCGCCGCGACGCCGGCCATCAGCGCCATCGCGAACGGATAGCCGTAGGTCCAGTGCAGCTCGGGCATGTGGTCGAAGTTCATCCCGTAGATCCCGGCGATCAGCGTCGGCACGACGACGAGCGCCGCCCCGGCCGAGATCTTGCGCATGTCCTCGTTCTGCTGGACCGAGATGCGGGCGAGGTGGCCGTCGAAGGCGGTGGACAGCAGGATGTCCAGGTTGTCGATGACCTCCGAGACGCGCTGCAGGTGGTCGGCCACGTCGCGGAAGTAGGTCGCGGTCTCGGCCGTGATCGGGATCGGCGTGCGGATCGTCGGGACGGTGTCGGAGTGCAGCGAGAACTTCCGCATCGGCTCGCGCAGCGGCATGACTGCGCGGCGCACCTCGGCGATCTCGCGCTTGAGGACGTAGATGCGGTTCGCGTCGTCGGTGCGGGCGGGGGAGAAGACCGACTCCTCGACCTCGTCGACGTCCTCCTCGAGCGCGGCGCCGACCCGTTCGTACTCGTCGACGACGCGGTCGCAGATGGCGTACATGACCCCCATCGGGCCGTGCTCGAGCACCTGGGCCCGCTCCTCGAGGTCGCGGCGCGAGTCGGCGAGGTCGATCCCCTCGCCGTGCCGGACCGTCACGACGAAGTCCGTGCCGACGAACATGTTGATCTCGCCGGTCTCGACCGCGTCCTCCTCGTCGACGTACCAGAGCGTCTTGAGCACCAGGAAGAGCGTGTCGCCGTAGTGCTCGAGCTTGGGTCGCTGGTGGGAGTCGCCCGCGTCCTCCACCGCCAGCGGGTGCAGGCCGAACGTGTCGGCGATGAGCTGGAGCTCGTCGGGGCTGGGCTCGTGGATCCCGATCCACTGGAAGTCACCGGGGTCGCACGGCACCCGCGCGTGCCCGAGGCTCTGGTCGTCGCCGTTGCCGACCGGCACCCGCTTCCCGCGGTGGTAGAGGGCGTTGTCCACGATCACGCGGTCAGGCTAGTCCTACTAGGGTCGCTTGCGTGCCCACCGTCATCCTCGTCCGCCACGGCCGTTCGACCGCCAACGCGACGGGAGTGCTCGCCGGGCGCCTGCCGGGCGTGCACCTCGACGAGGCCGGCGTGCAGCAGGCCGTCGCGGTCGGCGAGCGGCTCGCCGGCGTACGCCTCGCGGCGGCGGTGAGCAGCCCGCTCGAGCGGTGCCGGGAGACGGCACGCGAGATCACCTCGCGGCAGGCCGCTGCCCTGCGGGCGGGCACCGACAAGCAGCTCTCCGAGTGCGACTACGGCGAGTGGCAGGGGCGCGCGCTCAAGGACCTCGCCCGCGAGAAGCTCTGGAAGACGGTGCAGGCGCAGCCGTCCGCGGCCACCTTCCCGGGCGGCGAGTCGATGCGGGCGATGCAGGACCGTGCCGTCGCCGCCGTACGCCGCCACGACGCGCGTGTCGCCGCCGAGCACGGCGCGGACGCGGTGTGGCTGGCCGTCAGCCACGGTGACGTGATCAAGTCGATCCTCGCCGACGCGCTCGGCACGCACCTCGACCTCTTCCAGCGCATCCACGTCGACCCGGCGTCGGTGTCGATCGTGCGCTACGCCGAGTCGCGGCCCTTCGTGCTCGGCACCAACACCCACGCCGGCGACCTGGCCTGGCTGACCCCGCCGCGCAAGAAGGCGCGCGGTCGGAGGCGTACGGACGCCGAGGTGGGTGGAGGCGCCGGCCCCCAGACAGGCACGCCCTAGGGTGAGTGACATGCCAGTCGTGCACCGCTTCGACCCACCCGAGCGCTTCGTCGCCGGCACCGTTGGCGAGCCCGGCCAGCGCACGTTCTTCCTCCAGGCGCGTGAGGGAACCCGCCTCGTCAGCGTCTCGCTGGAGAAGCAGCAGGTGCAGGCGCTGGCCGAGCGGATCGACGAGCTCCTCGACGAGCTGATGCGTGCCGCCGGTGACGACGTGCTGATCCCGGCCATCGCCCCGCGCGACCTCGCCGACGGCCAGCCGCTCGAGCAGCCCATCGAGGAGGAGTTCCGCGCCGGCACCATGACCCTGTCGTGGGACGGCACCGACGAGCGCGTGGTGATAGAGGTCTTCCCGTTCACCGAGGCCGCCGTCGTCTCGCCCGAGCAGCTGCAGGAGGACCTCGAGGACCTCCTCGAGCCGGAGCCCGAGGAGATCTTCCTCGTCCGGATCACCGCGGCCTCGGCCCGGTCGTTCGTGGAGCGGGCGCTGTCCGTCATCGGCGCGGGCCGACCCGACTGCCCGTTCTGTGGCGAGCCGGTCGACCCCGACGGGCACCTGTGCGTCCGTGCCAACGGCTTCCGGCGCCGTGACCCCTGACCCAGGGCTCCAGCCCCCAGCGGGCGTCCCCACCGGTGACCTGACGCTGCACGGCCGTGTCCTGCCCGCCTCCAACGCCACCTTCGTCGGCGAGATCAGCGGCGTCCGGGTGGTCTACAAGCCGGTCGCGGGGGAGCGGCCGCTCTGGGACTTCCCCGACGGGACGCTGGCCCCCCGCGAGGTCGGCGCGTACGTCGTCTCCGAGGCCCTCGGCTGGGACATCGTGCCGCCGACAGTCCTCGGCGAGGGACCTCACGGCCCGGGGATGGTGCAGCTGTGGCGCGACGAGGTCGAGGACGTCTCACCCGTCGACATCGTCGCCGAGGGCCAGGTGCCCGACGGCTTCCGGCACGTCTTCGACGGCCTCGACGCCCACGACCAGGCGGTCTCGCTCGTCCACGAGGACAGCGAGGCGCTCCGCCGGATGGCGCTCTTCGACGTGGTGGTCAACAACGCCGACCGCAAGGGCGGCCACGTCCTCCCGATGCCCGACGGGCACCGCCACGGCGTGGACCACGGCCTGACCTTCCACGTCGAGCACAAGCTGCGCACCGTGCTGTGGGGCTTCGTCGGCGAGCCGATCTCGCCCGACGAGCTCGACGGGCTCCGCCGGCTCTCTGCCGCACTGGCCGGCGACCTGGGCACGACGCTCTCCGGGCTGGTGACCGAGAACGAGCTGGCCACCACCGAGCGACGGCTCGCGCGGCTGCTGGCCCGCGGGGAGTTCCCCGCGCCCGCCACCTCGGCGTACCCCGTCATCCCCTGGCCACCGTTCTGAGCCCGGCAGTCGTCGGCGAGGCGGCGTCCTGAGTGCCCGTGAGGGACGATCGGGCGTATCGAAGGGAACGAGCCGGCGGCGTGGGCCGGGCCAGATCGAGTAGCCCCGCGGGCGAGGGACGAGCCCGCGCGAGGGCGTATCGAGATCAGGGCGTGCCACGTGGCGGTGAGACCTTCCCGACCGGCCGATAGGCTGCGCCGCATGCGTGCCTGGTCGTCGCCCGACGTTCCCCGACTGCCCCTGACGGGCCCCGTCGTGCGGGTGCACGACACCGCGAGCAACACCCTCGTCGAGACGCGCCCCGAGGGGCCGGCCAGGCTCTACGTCTGCGGCATCACGCCCTATGACGCCACCCACATGGGCCACGCGGCGACCTACGTCGGCTTCGACCTCCTCAACCGCGCCTGGCGCAACGCCGGCCACGACGTGACCTACGTCCAGAACGTCACCGACGTCGACGACCCGCTGCTCGAGCGCGCCGACAAGGTCAAGGTCGACTGGACCGAGCTCGCCGAGCGCGAGACCCAGCTGTTCCGCGACGACATGGAGGCGCTCCGCGTCCTGCCGCCGGCGCACTACATCGGCGCCGTCGAGTCGATCCCGCAGGTCATCGACCTCATCCAGCTGCTCGAGGAGGCCGGCGCGGTCTACCGCGTCGACGACGACCTCTACTTCTCCGTCACCGCCGACGACGCGTTCGGCTCGGTCTCGGGGCTCGACCGGGCCGAGATGCTCGAGATCTTCCCGGAGCGCGGGGGAGACCCCGACCGCGCGGGCAAGAAGGACCCCCTCGACTGCCTGCTGTGGCGCGCCGAGCGTCCCGGCGAGCCCGCCTGGGACAGCCCGTGGGGCCCCGGCCGTCCCGGCTGGCACGTCGAGTGCACCGCCATCGCGCTCGACCACCTCGGCACTGCGTTCGACGTCCAGGGCGGGGGCAGCGACCTGGTCTTCCCGCACCACGAGATGTCGGCCGGCGAGGCGCAAGTGGCGCACCCGGGGCAGCGGTTCGCCCGGGCCTACACCCACGCCGGCATGGTCGCCTACGACGGCGAGAAGATGTCGAAGTCCAAGGGCAACCTCGTCTTCGTCTCCGCGCTGCGGATGAGCGAGGTGGACCCGATGGCCATCCGGCTCGTGCTGCTGCGCCACCACTACCGCAGCGACTGGGAGTGGACCGACGACCAGCTCTGGGACGCCGTCGACACCCTCGCCACGTGGCGCCGGGCCCTGGCCCTCGGGTACGGCGCTCCCTCCGGTCCCGTGGTCGAGCGGGTCCTGGCGGCGCTGGCCGACGACCTCGACGCCCCCACCGCGGTGCGGGTGGTGCAGGAGTGGGTCGAGGCCACGCTCGGCACCACCGGGCTCGCCGACACCTCCGACCACGAGGCCGCGGCGACGGTCCACCGCCTCCTCGACGCCGCCCTGGGCCTGTCGCTCTGACGTACGCCGCGCCCGTGGGCGGTGGCTGAGCGACGTTTCGGGCGCGCCGGAGGTGGGTGGGGCACCGCTGGGTCTGGCGGTGCGTGGGGCAGGTTCTCGCGCCCAGAACATGTCTCACTCACCACCGGGCGGCGTGTCGGCGTACGCCGCGCCCGTGGGCGGTGGCTGAGCGACGCTTCGGGCGCGCCGAATGTGGGTGGGGCACCGCCAAGCGGCGTGTCGGCGTACGCCACCGCCCGCCGAGGCTCAGTCGGTGTCGCGCCGCTTGAGGTAGCGCTCGAACTCCCGCGCGATGGCTTCGCCGCTCGCCTCGGGGAGGTCGGCGGTGTCGCGGGTCTCCTCGAGCGCGCGGACGTAGTCGGCGACGTCCTCGTCCTCGGCGGCGAGCTCGTCGACACCGCGCTCCCAGGCCTTGGCGTCCTCGGGGAGCTCGCCGAGCGGCATCGGCGCCTGCAGCAGCTCCTCGAGGTGGCCGAGGAGCGCGAGCGTGGCCTTGGGGCAGGGCGGCTGCGCGACGTAGTGGGGCACGGCCGCCCAGTAGGACACCGCGGGGATGTCGAGCTGGGTGCACGCGTCGTTGAAGACGCCGACGATTCCGGTCGGCCCCTCGTAGGTCGACTGCTCGAGGTCGAGCCGGTCGACGAGCTCGGGCTCCGTGGCCGTGCCGGTGACCGGGATCGGCCGCGTGTGGGGGGTGTCGGCGAGCAGGGCGCCCAGCGTCACGACCAGCTCGGCGCCGAGGTCGTCGCAGGCGGCGAGGAGCTCGGCGCAGAACTGGCGCCACTTCATGTTGGGCTCGATGCCGCGCACGAGGATGACGTCGCGGTCGAGCTCCGCCGGGCGGGCGACGGCGATGCGCGTGGTCGGCCAGGTGAGCCGGCGGTGGCCGTGGTGGTCGGTGCCGATCACCGGGCGGTTGACCTGGAAGTCGTAGAACTCCTCGGGGTCGATCGCGCCGATGACCTCCGCCTTCCACTGCTCGATGAGGTGGTCGACCAGCCCGGAGGCAGCGTCGGCCGCGTCGTTCCATCCCTCGAAGGCGGCGATCACCACGGGGGAGACCAGGTCCTGCACGTCGTCGAACTCGATCACCAGCCCAGCCTAGGGCGCGAGGCCCAGTGGGCTGCCGTGATTTCGCTGCCTGACGCGCCGAGTGCCACCATGTGGGAATCCGGTCCGCGATTCGGACGACGTTCCTAGGCTGGCACCCTTGCCACCCGAGAGGAGCCACGCACCAGTGGAGCCGCAGCACCGACCAGATGCCACCGATGCCCTCACGGCGATCCTCGCCGAGCGGATCATGGTGCTCGACGGCGCGATGGGCACGGCGATCCAGCGCGACCGCCCTGACGAGGCGGGATACCGCGGCGAGCGCTTCGCCGACCATCCCAGCGACCTGGTCGGCAACAACGACCTGCTCACGATCACGCAGCCGCAGATCATCCGGACGATCCACGAGGAGTACCTCGCGGCGGGCGCCGACGTCATCGAGACCAACACGTTCAACGCCAACGCGATCTCGCTCGCCGACTACGGCCTCGAGGAGCTGGCCTACGAGCTCAACTACGAGGCCGCGCGACTGGCCCGCCAGGCGGCCGACGCCGTCGGGACGGCCGAGCGGCCGCGCTGGGTCGCCGGTGCGCTCGGCCCGACCACGCGTACGGCCTCGATCTCGCCCGACGTCAACGACCCGGGCGCGCGCAACGTGACCTTCGACCAGCTCGCCGACGCCTACCTCGTCGCCGCCCGCGGACTCGTCGACGGCGGGTCCGACCTGCTGATGATCGAGACGATCTTCGACACCCTCAACGCCAAGGCGGCCATCTTCGCCGTCGAGACGCTGTTCGAGGAGCAGGGACGCCGCTGGCCGGTCATCATCTCCGGCACCATCACCGACGCGTCCGGCCGGACGCTCTCGGGCCAGGTGACCGAGGCGTTCTGGGACTCCGTACGCCACGCGCGCCCGCTCGCCGTCGGCCTCAACTGCGCGCTCGGGGCCCGCGACATGCGCCCCTACGTGGCCGAGCTGTCCAGGCTCGCCGACTCGTTCGTCAGCGTCTACCCCAACGCCGGGCTGCCCAACGCGTTCGGCGAGTACGACGAGACGCCCGACCAGACGGCGGCGGTCCTGGCCGAGTTCGCCGAGGCCGGCTTCCTCAACCTCGTCGGCGGGTGCTGCGGCACCACCCCCGACCACATCGCCGCGATCGCGCAGGCCGTCGACGGCAAGTCGCGTCGGGAGCCCGTGGCGCACCAGCCGGTCATGCGGCTCGCCGGGCTGGAGCCGCTGACGATCACCGAGGAGAGCCTCTTCGTCAACGTCGGCGAGCGCACCAACATCACCGGGTCCGCGCGCTTCCGCAAGCTGATCAAGGACGGCGACTACGACACCGCGCTCAGCGTCGCCGCCCAGCAGGTCGAGGCCGGCGCCCAGGTCATCGACGTCAACATGGACGAGGGCATGATCGACGGCGTCGCCGCGATGGACCGCTTCCTCAAGCTGATCGCGTCCGAGCCCGACATCAGCCGCGTGCCGGTGATGGTCGACTCCTCCAAGTGGGAGGTCATCGAGGCCGGGCTCAAGTGCGTGCAGGGCAAGGCGATCGTCAACTCCATCTCCATGAAGGAGGGCGAGCAGGCCTTCCGCGATCAGGCCCGCCTGTGCCGCAAGTACGGTGCCGCCGTCGTGGTCATGGCCTTCGACGAGGACGGCCAGGCCGACAACCTCGAGCGTCGCAAGGCGATCTGCGAGCGGGCCTACCGGATCCTCGTCGACGAGGTCGGGTTCCCGCCCGAGGACATCATCTTCGACCCCAACGTCTTCGCGGTCGCGACGGGCATCGAGGAGCACGCCACCTACGGCGAGGACTTCATCGAGGCGACCCGCTGGATCAAGCAGAACCTGCCGGGCGCCAAGGTCAGCGGCGGCATCTCCAACGTGTCGTTCTCCTTCCGCGGCAACAACCCGGTCCGCGAGGCGATCCACGCCGTCTTCCTCTACCACGCGATCCGGGCCGGCCTCGACATGGGCATCGTCAACGCCGGCGCCCTGGTGGTCTACGACGAGGTCGACCCGGAGCTGCGCGAACGCATCGAGGACGTCGTGCTCAACCGACGGCCCGACGCCGCCGAGCGCCTGCTCGAGGTCGCCGAGGCGCACAACCGCTCGGCCGAGGCCGAGGAGGCTGCCGAGGACGAGTGGCGCGCGCTGCCCATCGGCGAGCGGATCACCCACGCCCTGGTGAAGGGCATCGACGCGCACGTCGAGTCCGACACCGAGGTCCTGCGCCAGGAGATCGCCGCGCGCGGCGGCCGCCCGATCGAGGTCATCGAGGGCCCGCTGATGGACGGGATGAACGTCGTCGGCGACCTCTTCGGTGCCGGCAAGATGTTCCTCCCGCAGGTCGTCAAGAGCGCTCGCGTGATGAAGAAGGCCGTGGCCTACCTGATCCCCTTCATCGAGCAGGAGAAGCTCGACAACCCCGAGCTCGCGACCGCCAAGGACACCAACGGCACGATCGTCATGGCGACCGTCAAGGGCGACGTCCACGACATCGGCAAGAACATCGTGGGCGTGGTCCTGCAGTGCAACAACTACGAGGTCGTCGACCTCGGGGTCATGGTCCCGGCGCAGAAGATCCTCGACACCGCCGCCGAGGTCGGTGCCGACATCATCGGGCTGTCCGGGCTCATCACGCCCTCGCTCGACGAGATGGTCAACTTCGCCACCGAGATGCAGCGCCAGGGCCTCACGATCCCGCTGCTGATCGGCGGGGCCACCACCTCGCGCGCGCACACCGCGGTCAAGGTCGACCCCAAGTACGACGGCCCCGTCGTCTGGGTCAAGGACGCCTCGCGCTCCGTGCCCACGGCCGCCGCTCTGCTCCACGAGACCGGTCGCGCGAAGCTCATGGCCGACGTGCAGGCCGACTTCGACTCGCTGCGCACCCGCCACTCCGCCAAGACCGACCGCCCGATGGTCACCCTGGAGCAGGCGCGCGCCAACGCGACGCCCATGGACTGGAGCGACTACCAGCCGCCGGTGCCGCAGCAGCTGCGGCAGGACCGCGAGCACGTACGGGTGCTGCGCGACCACGACCTGTCGGTCCTGCGCGGCTACATCGACTGGCAGCCGTTCTTCAACGCCTGGGAGATGAAGGGCGCCTTCCCCGACATCCTCAACAACCCCAGCTCCGGCCCTGCCGCGCGCAAGCTCTATGACGACGCCCAGGAGATGCTCGACCGGATGGTCGAGGAGAAGTGGATCAGCGCCCACGGCGTGATCGGGTTCTTCCCCGCCAACAGCGTCGGTGACGACGTGGAGCTCTACCTCGACGACGACCGCAGCCGCGTGCACGCCACGCTGCGCCACCTGCGGCAGCAGGGCCAGCACCGCAGCGGGGTGCCCAACCGCGCGCTGGCCGACTTCGTCGCCCCGAAGGAGACCGGCCTGCGCGACCACGTGGGTGCGTTCGCCGTGACGGCCGGCGACGGCCTCTCGGAGCGGGTCGCGGCCTTCCGCGCCGAGCTCGACGACTACAACGCCATCCTGCTCGAGTCGCTCGCCGACCGGCTCGCCGAGGCGTTCGCCGAGCACCTGCACGAGCAGGTCCGCAAGGAGCACTGGGGCTACGCACCCGACGAGCAGCTCGACAACGTCGGGCTCATCAAGGAGCAGTACGACGGCATCCGGCCGGCGCCCGGCTATCCCGCGTGCCCCGAGCACACCGAGAAGCAGACGCTCTGGGAGCTGCTCGACGTGGAGCAGCACACCGGAATCAGGCTCACGGAGTCGATGGCGATGTGGCCCGGCGCCTCGGTGAGCGGCTTCTACTACTCCCACCCGCAGGCGCAGTACTTCGTCGTGGGGCGGCTCGCTCGCGACCAGGTCGCCGACTACGCCGAGCGGAAGGGCTGGACGCTGGCCGAGGCCGAGCGGTGGCTCTCGCCCAACCTCGGCTACGACCCCGAGGACTGACCCCCGCGGAGCACGACAGCTAGCGCAGGCGCATCCCGCCCTGGGGCGACGCCGTGTGCTGGGTGCGCGCGACCTTGCGGTCGGTCATGACGACCCAGACGGCCATGGCGACGCCGGCGCAGACGGCGAAGAGGAAGAACAGGATGGCGAGCCCCGGGTAGCCGAGGACCGTCCACTCCGAGGGGACACGTACGACCATCGCCGCGCCCAGGATGGTGGCGGCGATGATGATGCCCAGCGTGACGCGGTTCGCGACCCGCTGGATCACCGTGTGGAGGCGCTCCTCGTCGATGGCCTGGACCTGGATCCGGAACTCGCCGTCAGCGAGCGAGTCCATGATCCGGTTGGCCCTCGTGGGCAGCTGGGCCATGAAGGTCTTGGACTCGATCGCCGCGGCGATCAGCCCGCCGGCGGACACCTTCAGGCCGGCGGCGAAGATCTCGCTCACGTTGGTGCGGATGGCGACGGCAGGGGAGAAGCCGGGATCGAGGTGCTACGTCGCCCGATCGAGGTTGAGCAACGCCTTGCCGACCATCGACATCTCCGCCGGGGGGGCGCAGCCCGTGGTGGCCGGACAGCCGGCTGAGGTCCATGAGCACCGCGCCGACCGAGACGTCGGAGCCGGCCGCGAGGGCCTCCGAGACGAGGTGCGAGACGTCGTCCCGGAACGCAGCAGGGTCGAAGCCGTCGAGCGGGTGGCCCATCGCGGCCAGGACCACGGCGGTCTCCTCCCCGTCACCGTCGCTGATCGAGAGCAGGAGCTTGATGATGTCGTTCTGGATGCGGGGCGGCACGGATGCCGTCATCCCGAGGTCCAGCAGTGCGAGGCGGTCGTCGTCGGTGAGCAGCAGGTTGCCCGGGTGCGGGTCGGCGTGCAGCACACCGGCATCCAGGATCATGTGCAGGTAGGCGCTGAACAGCTGCTCGACGATCGGCCGCGTGTCGAGGTCCACGAGTCCCAGGCGGCCGATGTCGGTGATCTTGCGTCCCTCGACGTAGTCCATGGTGAGGATCCGCGACGTGCTGTACTCGGGCACGGGCTGGGGCACGAGCAGCAGGTCGTAGGGCGCGGTCAGCTCGCCGAAGGTCACCAGGCTGCGGGCCTCGCGGCGGTAGTCGAGCTCCCCGGCCAGCGACCGGCGGAACTGGTCGAGCAGCCTGCCGAATCCGAACGTACGTCCCGCGTCGGTGCGGTTGTCCGCCACTGATGCCAGTCGCTCCAGCACCGCCATGTCCTCGCGGACCACGTCCCGGACCCCGGGGCGCTGCACCTTCACCACGACCTCCCGACCGTTGCGCAGGACGGCTCGGTGGACCTGCCCGATCGAGGCGGCAGCCAACGGTTCCTCGGCGAACTCGCTGAACCGCTCCTTCAGGGTGGCGCCGAGCTCGGCCTCCACCACGTCGCGGACCGCGGCGAAGGGGAGCGGGTCGACGGAGTCCTGCAACCGCTCCAGAGCCGTCGTGTACGCCTGAGGGAGGAGGTCGAACCGGGTCGAGAGGAGCTGGCCGAGCTTGATGAACGTCGGGCCCATCGCCTCCAGGTCCGCGGCGAAGGCGGGCGCCCGATCGGCATCGCCGGCAGGAGCCTCGCCATCGACGTCGAACTCGTCCAGCTGGGCACCGGCGAGGAGGTCGGAGTGGCCGTGGCGGCGGACGAGTCGCGCGAGGGCGACGTACCGGTTGTCGAGCAGTCCTGTCATGGCGCAAGCATGCACGCGGAGGCGCCGGCTCGCACCGGGGGATCCGGGCAGCCGGAGTCGGCAGCACCCGCAGGCCGCCGCAGGGCGAACGGTCGGGCGGGGCCGCGCCCTCGATAGGGTTGCGCCGTGACTCCTGAGCCGCCGTCCCTGCCCGCCGCGGTTCTCTGGGACATGGACGGCACGCTCGTCGACACCGAGCCCTACTGGATCGACACCGAGTTCGCGATGGCCGAGAAGTACGGCGGCACGTGGTCGCAGGAGCACGCGATGAACCTCGTCGGCAACGCCCTGCTGGCGTCGGGCGACTACATCCGCGTGCACATGGGCATCGACCGCACGCCCCAGCAGATCGTCGACGAGCTGCTCGACGGCGTGGTGGCACGCGTCGAGGTCGAGGTGCCGTGGCGTCCGGGCGCGCGCGAGCTCCTCGCCGACCTGCACGCCCACGCGGTGCCGTGCGCCCTCGTCACGATGTCGTGGCAGCGCTTCGTCGCGCCCATCCTGGCCGAGCTGCCCGCCGACACCTTCGCCAGCGTCGTGACCGGCGACCGGGTCGAGCTCGGCAAGCCGCACCCCGAGCCGTACCTCCTCGCCGCGGCGGAGCTCGGGGTCGCTCCCGAGGTGTGTGTCGCGATCGAGGACTCCAACACCGGCGCCAAGTCCGCGGTCGCCGCCGGGTGCACCGTGGTGTGCGTGCCCAACCACGTCCCGATCCTCGAGGGGGAGCGGCGGGTCTTCGCCGAGTCCCTGTCGGGCCTCGACGCGGCCGGCGTCGCCGCGCTCGTGGACCTGCCCGTGGACGTCCACGCCGGCCGGCCGGGTGCGATCGACACGTGACCCGACCGTGACCATGTTGCTGTGGCCCGGCTCACTTCCGGCGGTCTAGTGTGCTGGACACACCTGATCGATTACCGGACGGAAGGACCCCGGATGTCTGTGACACGCACCGTGGCAGCTTGGACCACGGCTGTCCTGGCTGTCGCCACCCTGGCGAGCTGTGCCGAGAGCGAGCGCGATGACGGCGGGAGCGGGGGCAGCGGCGACGACGGCACGTTCGTCTTCGGCGCGGCGGGCGCCCCCGAGATGTTCGACCCCTACTACGCCACCGACGGTGAGACGTTCCGCATCACGCGGCAGATGTTCGAGGGCCTCCTCGGCATCGAGCCCGGCAGCGCCGAGGTGGTGCCGGAGCTCGCGACGGAGTGGACCTCCAACGAGGAGGGCACCGAGTGGACCTTCACGCTCCGTGACGACGTGACCTTCCACGACGGCGAGCCCTTCAACGCCGAGGCCGTCTGCTACAACTTCGAGCGCATGTTCGACCAGAACGACGCGGGTCAGGTTGCCGGCGAGTACTGGGGCTACGTGATGGGCGCGTACTCCAACGACGCCGAGAACTCGCTCTACCAGGGCTGCGAGGCGACGGACGAGTTCGAGGCGGTCATCTCGATCAGCCGTCCGACCTCCGGCTTCCCGACGATGCTGACCCTCGAGTCGCTGTCGATGCAGTCGCCCAAGGCGCTCGAGGAGGGTGACGCCAACGGCATCGCCTCCGAGGGTGAGGGCTTCAGCTTCCCCGCCTACGCCGACGCCCCGGTCGGCACCGGTCCCTTCACGTTCGGCGAGTACGACGAGGCCAACGGCTCGATCACCCTCACGCGCAACGATGACTACTGGGGCGAGGCGGCTCAGGTCAGCGAGATCGTCTTCCGGGTCATCCCCGACGAGAGCACGCGGCGCCAGGAGCTCGAGGCGGGCAGCATCAACGGCTACGACCTGCCCAACCCGGTCGACTGGGCCGGCCTGGAGGAGGACGGCAACTCGGTCGAGATCCGTGACCCGTTCAACATCCTCTACCTCGGCCTGAACCCGGAGGCCAACCCGCAGCTCAAGGACCTGAAGGTCCGTCAGGCGATCTACCACGCCCTCAACCGTGAGCAGCTCGTCCAGACGCAGCTGCCCGAGGGCGCCGCGGTCGCCACGCAGTTCATGCCCGACACGGTCAGCGGCTACAACACCAGCCTCGAGCCGTACGCCTACGACCCCGACGAGGCCAAGCGACTGCTGGCCGAGGCCGGAGCCGAGGGCATGACGCTCAACTTCGCGTACCCCACCGAGGTGAGCCGCCCGTACATGCCGGACCCGCAGAAGATCTACGAGGCCCTGCGCACCGACCTCGAGGCCGTGGGCATCAAGGTGAAGGTGTCGACGGAATCGTGGAACGGCGGCTACCTCGACAACGTGTCCGGTGAGCCCGGCAAGTACGACGCCTACATCCTCGGCTGGACCGGTGACTACGACTCGGCCTACAACTTCATCGGCACGTTCTTCGGCAACCTGAAGGACAACGACTTCGGCACCGACGTCATGCCGTGGGGCAAGCAGCTGGCCGACGACCTCAAGGCCGCGGACGCCATCGTCGACGAGGACGAGCGCGGCGCCGCGTGGGAGGAGATCAACCGCCAGATCATGGAGGAGTACCTCCCCGGGCTCCCGATCAGCCACTCGCCGCCCGCGCTCGTCGTCGGACCCGGCGTCGAAGGGGTGATCCCGAGCCCGCTCACGGCCGAGGAGTTCGACACCGTCACCGTGGGCGGTGAGTGAGGCACCCACCGCCCCGTGACACGTGATGTGTGAGTCAGGGGGTCGTCCCGGCGGGACGACCCCCTGACCCGCTGGTGGCTGAGGAGAACCATGCTTCGTTTCGTCGTACGGCGCCTGCTGCAGATGGTGGGCGTCCTGCTGGTCCTGTCGTTGCTCGTCTTCGTGTGGCTGCGCTCCCTGCCGGGCGGCCCGGTGTCCGCCCTGCTGGGCGAGCGGCAGACCGAAGCCCGGAGGGAGGCGCTGGAGCAGGCCCTCGGCCTCGACCAGCCCCTGCCCGTCCAGTACCTGCGATTCATGCAGCGCGCCCTCCAGGGCGACTTCGGGGTGTCCACGCAGGTGCTCCCCGGTGAGGACGCGCTGGACATCTTCCTGAGTCGTCTCCCGGCGACGCTGGAGCTGTCGTTCTTCGCCCTCGTCATCGCCATCGCGCTCGGCATCCCGCTCGGCTACCTCGCGGCGCGGCGCAAGGGCACCGCGCTCGACACCACCACCGTGATCTTCTCCCTCGTCGGGGTGGCCGTACCGGTCTTCTTCACGGCGTTCCTGCTGAAGTACTTCTTCGCGGTGGAGTGGAACCTGCTCCCCGTCTCCGGGCGGCAGAGCATCGGCCTGGACGCGACCCGCGTGACCGGGCTCTTCGTCCTCGACGGGATCCTCACGCGGGAGTGGGACGCGGCCTGGGACGCCCTCAAGCACCTGGTGCTGCCATCCCTCGCCCTGGCCACGATCCCGTTCGCCGTGGTCTTCCGCATCACCCGGGCCTCGGTGCTCGACGTGCTGGACGAGGACTACGTCCGCACCGCGGAGGCCAAGGGGCTCACGGCCCGGGTGATCCGCGGTCGGCACGTCCTGCGCAACGCCATGCTGCCCGTGGTCACCACCGTGGGACTCCAGGTCGGCGCACTGCTGTCCGGGGCGGTCCTCACCGAGACCGTGTTCTCGTGGCGGGGGGTCGGGCAGGCCCTCGCGGAGGGCTTCCTCCAGAAGGACTACCCCGTGCTGCAGGTCCTGATCATGGCCGCGGCAGCAATCTACGTCCTCGTCAACCTGCTCGTGGACATCACCTATGCCCTCATCGACCCCCGGATCCGGACGAGGTGAGCCGCGATGACCTCTGAGACCCCCCAGCTGCCCCCCGAGCGCACGTCGTACGCCGACCGACGCAAGCAGCGCCTGGACGCGCTGGCCGCCGCCTCGGCCGACGAGGAGGGCGGCGTCTCGCTCATCCTCAGTGCCTGGCGGCGACTGCGTCGCAACCCGGTCTTCCTCGTCGGCCTCGCGATCACGGTCACCTTCGTCGTGCTCGCGATCATCGCGCCGTGGCTTGCACCGTACGACCCGGCGGCACGTCCGCTCCTCGACGACATCCGGCCCCAGTCCAACCCCGTGCCCGGCCCCGAGCCCGGCCACCCGCTCGGTGGCGACGACAAGGGTCGCGACCTGCTGTCCCGCCTGCTCGTCGGCAGCCAGCAGACGCTGATGGTGGGTGTGCTGGCAACCGTGTTCGGCCTCCTCGGCGGCGTCACCCTCGGCACCATCGCAGGTGCGCTGGCCGGGTGGGCCGACTCGCTCGTGATGCGCATCGTCGACGTGATGCTGTCCATCCCGTCCCTGTTGCTGGCGTTCACGATCGCCGCACTGGCCAGCAGCCCGAGCCAGTGGACGCTGATCATCGCCATCGCGACGGTCCAGGTGCCGATCTTCGCCCGCCTTCTTCGCGGGTCGATGCTGGGGCAGCGTGCCAGCGACCACGTCCTCGCGGCGCGGTCGCTCGGTGTCAAGCCGCACGCGATCGTGTTCCGGCACATGCTCCCCAACGCCCTCGGCCCGGTCATCGTCCAGGCCACGCTGGTCCTCGCGGTCGCCATCATCGACGCGGCGGCGCTGTCCTTCCTGGGCCTCGGCAACCCCGACGACCGGCGGCCCGAGTGGGGGCAGATGCTGGGCGCGGCACAGCCCTACCTCGGTCAGGAGCCCCACCTCGCCTTCTACCCCGCCGCCTGCATCATCGTGGTCGCGCTGGGGTTCACGCTGATGGGCGAGTCGCTGCGCGAGGCCCTCGACCCCAAGACCCGGAGGTGAGTGCGATGAGCACGCAACCGGTCCACCCCGCCGCCCGGCACGGCGAGCCGTTGCTCGCGGTGCGCGACCTGCGGGTGACGTTCGGTCGTCGCGGCGAGGAGCCCTTCCGCGCCGTCGACGGCGTCAGCTTCGACGTGCGGCCGGGACAGACCGTCGGCCTGGTCGGCGAGTCCGGGTGCGGCAAGTCCGTCACCTCGCTCGCGATCATGGGCCTGCTGCCCACCCGGGGCAACACCGTCGAGGGCTCGGCCGTCTTCGACGGAGAGGACCTGCTGTCGCTGTCGGCCTCGCAGATGCGCGATCGCCGCGGGGCCGACATCGCGATGATCTTCCAGGACCCGCTGTCGTCGCTCAACCCGGTCATCCAGATCGGCCGGCAGGTCACCGAGGTGATGGAGCGGCACCAGGGCCTGAGCCGCAAGGAGGCGATGCCGAAGGCGGCCGAGCTGCTGGAGCGCGTCGGCATCCCCGACCCGAGGGCTCGCCTGGCCAACTACCCCCACCAGCTCAGCGGCGGGATGCGCCAGCGCGCCCTCATCGCGATGGCGCTGGCCTGCCAGCCGCGGCTCCTCATCGCCGACGAGCCCACCACCGCCCTCGACGTGACGATCCAGGCGCAGATCCTCGCCCTGCTCAAGGAGCTCGTGGTGGAGACCGGCACGGCCATGGTGATGATCACCCACGACCTCGGTGTCGTGGCAGGGCTCTGCGACGAGGTCAACGTGCTCTACGGCGGCAAGATCGTCGAACGCGGCGATCGGCACAGCCTGTTCGCGAGGCCACGTCACCCCTACACGGTCGGCCTGCTCAACTCGATCCCGCGCCTCGACGCCCCGCGGGGCGAGGCGCTCTCGCCCATCCCGGGCTCCGTGGCGGACAACCTGCCGTGGGACTCGGCCTGCGCGTTCGCCCCGCGCTGCCCCAACGCGCTCGACGTGTGCGTCCGGCAGACGCCCCAGTGGGACGGGGACGACGTGGTCGGCCTGCGTTGCTTCAACCCGATGGGGGTGTCCCGATGAGCGCATCGACAGGACTCGACGGGGCGCGCGGAGCCCGTACGGCCGCGCCGGGCGAGGTGCTCGTCGAGGTGCGCGGCCTCGAGGTCCACTTCCCGATCAAGAGCGGGGTCATCTTCGACCGCACCGTGGGACACGTGCGTGCCGTGGACGGCGTCGACCTGACCATCCACCGTGGGGAGACCTACGGCTTGGTGGGGGAGTCCGGCTGCGGCAAGTCCACCCTCGGCAAGGCGATCCTCAACCTCGAGCCGCCCACGGCGGGCTCGGTGATCTTCGACGGGGTCGACATCGCCTCCCTCAAGGGCGAGGACCTGCGCACCGAGCGCAAGCGCTTCCAGATGGTCTTCCAGGACCCGATGTCGAGCCTCGACCCCCGGCAGACCGTGGAGGCCCTCCTGCTCGAGGGAATGCGCGCCCACGGTCTCGACACCGACAAGGCCGCCACGCACGCCCGGTTGCGCGAGCTGATGTCGGCGGTCGGGCTGCCCCCGGCCGGTCTGAAGAAGTACCCCCACGAGTTCTCCGGCGGCCAGCGCCAGCGCATCGGCATCGCGCGGGCGCTCTCGGTGGGTCCCGACCTGATCGTCGCCGACGAGCCCGTGAGCGCCCTCGACGTCTCGATCCAGGCGCAGGTGATCAACCTGCTCCAGGACCTCCAGGACGAGCTCGGGCTCACCTACCTCGTGGTCGCCCACGACCTGGCCGTGGTGCGCCACATCAGCGACCGCATCGGCGTGATGTACCTCGGTGGCCTGGTCGAGGAGTCCGAGGCGGGGGAGCTCTACGAGGTGCCGCTGCACCCCTACACCCGCGCACTCATGTCCGCGGTCCCCGTGCCCGACCCCACCGTGGAGGACTCGCGCGAGCAGATCCTGCTCACCGGCGACCTGCCCTCGCCGGCCAACCCGCCCACGGGCTGCCGCTTCCACACCCGCTGCCCCTGGCGGCAGGAGACCCGGTGCGACACCGAGCGGCCCGAGCTGCGGGTCGTGGAGGTCGCCGGCGCGTCGTCGGGGCACCGGGTCGCGTGCCACTTCGCCGAGCAGATCGCCGCGGGGGAGATCGAGCGCCACGAGGTCGAGGCCCCCCTCGTCACCGAGGGGTTCAGTGGACCGGACGGTCCTCCCACGCCGCCCGAGGCGTACATCGCTCCCTGACCCGCAGGGTCAGTCGGCCGACTCGTCGACCGAGGCGTCTGCGACGGGCACCACAGGCTCGGGGAGGGGCGGGACGGTGCCGCCCTTGGTCGGGCAGTACTCGTGGAACGAGCACCAGTCGCACAGCCGCGACGGGCTGGGTCGCCAGTCGCCGGTCGCCTGGGCGAGCGTGATCGCACGCCAGAGCGCCTCGACCTTGCGCTCGGTCGCGAGCAGGTCCTGCTCGTCGGGCTCATAGCGGACGATCTCGCCGTTGCCGAGGTAGATCAGCTGGAGCACCGACGGCACGATGCCGCGCAGGCGCCAGACGACCAGGGCGTAGAACTTCATCTGGAACAGGGCCTTGGCCTCGAACCCCGCGGCAGGGCTGCGGCCGCTCTTGTAGTCGGTGATGCGGATGCGTCCGTCCGGGGCCACGTCGATCCGGTCGACGAAACCCCGCAGGAGCAGCCTGGACTCCAGGAGCGACTCGACGTAGAGCTCGCGCTCGGCCGGCTCGAGGCGGCGCGGGTCCTCGAGGTCGAAGTAGCGCTCGAGCACGGTGCGGCACGAGGCCATCCAGGCCGCGACGTCGGGACCGTCCTCGCCGAACATCTCGGTGAGGGCGGGCTCGACCTCGAGGATGGCGTCCCACGCAGGCGCGAGCATGTCGGCGGCTCGCTCGGGCGTACGCTCCGGCGCCGGCAGGTCGAAGAGGTCCTCCAGCACCTTGTGCACCAGCGTGCCCCGGGCGGCATCGGGGGAGGGGGCCTCGGGCAGGCGGTCGATCGTGCGGTAGCGGTACATCAGGGGGCAGGTCATGAAGTCGCCCGCCCGGCTCGGTGACAGCGCGCCGAGCACGTCGACGCCGTCGACCGGGGTGGAGACCCGCTCGGCGGGGGACGGGAGCGGGTCGGGGGCAGGCTCTGGAGCGGTGATCGACATGACGCCGTCACCCTAGGGGAGCCGTACGACACCGGCCGGGCGCCGCTCCTGCCCGCAGCCGCTGTGGGCGCGGTTCGTTAGGGTCGAGGTGTGCCCGAGCCCACCGATCCAGCCCCCGTCGAGGGGCGTTCGCGCCCTCCCAAGCGCGCACCCGGCACCCTGCGGATCGGCTCGATCGCTGGCATCGACGTGCTGGTCACGAGCTCGTGGTTCATCGTCGCCCTGCTGATCTCGCTCACGTTCGCCCCGCGCATCGAGGACGCCCAGCCCGGTCTGGGGTTCTGGAAGTACGTCGCGGGCTTCGTCTTCGCGGTCGTGCTCTACCTCTCCGTCCTCCTCCACGAGGCCTCCCACGCGGTCGTGGCCCAGCGCCTGGGCTACGGCGTCAACTCGATCACCCTGCACTTCCTCGGCGGGATGACCGAGATCGACGGACAGTCCAGACGTCCGCGCCACGAGTTCTGGATCGCCGTCGTGGGGCCGCTGACGTCCATCGCGGTCGGCCTGGCCGCCGGGGCGCTCTGGTTCGTGGTCCCCGACGGCCTCGTGCGGCTCGCCCTGGGGGGTCTCGCCGGCGCCAACCTCATCATCGGCGTCCTCAACCTCGTGCCCGGCCTCCCGCTCGACGGCGGCCGCGTCCTCAAGGCCGCGGTCTGGGGCGCCTCCGGCAACCAGCACCGCGGCAGCATCGTCGCCGGGTGGGGCGGGCGGATCACGGCGCTGGCGCTGCTCGCGTGGCCCGTGGTGATGGAGCCGCTGACCGGCCAGCAGCCGACGATCCTCGACCTCGTCCTGGTGTTCATCCTCGGGCTCTTCCTGTGGACCGGAGCGACGGCCGCGATGGCCCACGCCCGGATCCGCGAGCGGCTGCCCGCGCTGGTCGCACGGCCGCTCGCCCGGCGTACGCTCACCGTCCCCGAGGACCTGCCGCTGGCGGAGGCCGTACGCCGGGCGCAGGAGGCCGGTGCCGGCAGCATCGTCACGGTCGATGCCGACGGCTCGCCCGCCGGCATCGTGAGCGAGGCCGCGGTGACCGCGATGCCGGCGGACCGCCGGCCGTGGGTGGCGGTCTCCTCCGTCGCCCGCACGCTCGAGGAGGGGTTGACCCTGCCCGCCACGGTGGCCGGGGAGGACCTGATCCTCGCCATCAGTCGCCGTCCCGCGGAGGAGTACCTCCTCGTCGAGGCCGACGGGACGATCTACGGGGTGTTGTCGACCGCCGACGTGGACCGCGCCTTCCGCGAGAACGCCCGCCGCTGAGCCTCGTCGGCTGAGTGGATCGGCCCTTCGCGCACTAGGGTTCGCGCCATGTCCGAGCCTTCTCCCGACGTCCCCGCCGAGGCCTGGTCCGGCGTCCACCGCGGCCCCCTGCGCGAGGGGGAGTGGGTGCGGCTGACCGACCAGAAGGGTCGCAAGCACAACTTCGAGCTCGTCGCCGGCAAGCGGTTCTTCTCCAACAAGGGCCACCTCGACCACGACGAGATGATCGGGCGCGACGAGGGCTTCACCGTGACCTCGTCGGCCGGCGGCCAGTACCTCGTGTTCCGACCGCTCCTCAACGAGTTCGTCGTCTCGATGCCCCGCGGCGCGGCCGTCGTCTACCCCAAGGACGCCGCGCAGATCGTCGCCCTGGCCGACATCTACCCCGGGGCACGCGTGGTCGAGGCGGGCGCTGGCTCCGGCGCACTGACCTGCTCGCTCCTGCGCGCCGTCGGTCCGTGGGGGCGGCTGACGTCCTTCGAGCTGCGCGAGGAGTTCGCCGACGTCGCCCGCCGCAACGTCCACCAGTTCTTCTCCGCGCCCGAGGGCAGCACCCACCCCGCGTGGGACCTGCGGCTCGGCGACCTCAAGCAGGGCCTGCCTGCGCTGGGCGCGCAGGTCGACCGGATCATCCTCGACATGCTCGACCCGTGGAACTGCGTCGACGTCGTCGCCGACGCGCTGGTGCCCGGCGGCATCGTCTGCGCCTACGTCGCCACGACCACCCAGCTGTCGCGCGTGGTGGAGACCCTGCGCGCCCACGGAGGCTTCACCGAGCCGCAGCCGTGGGAGTCCCTGGTCCGCGACTGGCACGTCGAGGGCCTGGCCGTGCGGCCCGGCCACAAGATGATCGGCCACACGGCGTTCCTCGTCACCGCGAGGCGGATGGCGCCGGGGGAGAAGCCGCCCCGCAAGACGCGACGTCCCGCACCCGGCGCGTACGGACCCGACTACACCGGGCCGCGCCCGGCGGACGTGCCCCCGCACGAGCAGCCCGACGCCGACGCGTGATCGAGGTCGTCGACTGGTCGCCGCGCTGGGCCGAGCAGTTCGAGGAGGTCGCCACCGTCCTCACGCGCGCCCTCGCCGACGTGCGGTCCGCCCGGGTCGAGCACGTCGGGTCGACGTCGGTGCGCGGGCTGGCCGCCAAGCCGATCCTCGACGTCGACGTCATCGTCGAGTCGTCGGAGGTCGAGGCGGCCGTGGCCGCGCTGGAGTCGGTCGGCTACGTCCACCGCGGCGACCTCGGTGTCACCGGGCGCGAGGCGTTCCACGCGCCCGGCGAGCCCCGGCGCAACGTCTACGTGTGCACGGCGGGCACCGCGAACGTGCGCAACCACCTCGCCGTGCGCGACGTGCTGCGACGTCGTGCCGACCTGCGCGAGGCGTACGACTCGGTCAAGCGTGCGCTCGCCGCGGACCCCGGCATGGACATCGACACCTACATCGCCGGCAAGACGGCCGTGCTGCAGCAGGTGCTCGAGGCGTCGGGCGCCTTCAGCGACGAGGAGCTCGCAGCGATCCGACGGCTCAACGACGCCGGCTGACGAACGCCGGCCGTCGAGGCGACGAACACGTCGTTGCCAAACGGTGATCGACACGGCGAGACAACCCCTTCCGTCCCATGGATCCATGGGTAGTGTCACTGGACAGGAGGTGCGAGATGTCTGAGCCGACACGCGAGCAACTTGCCACTCAGGTGCGCTACCTGGAGGCAGAGGTCACCGACCTGCGCCGCCGCCTCGAGGATGTGCCCGGCCACGCCCTCGGGCTGGAGAGCCGCCTGGCCGACGCGCAGCGGTCGCTGGCGGCGGTCTCCGGGCAGAACGAGCGACTCGCGCAGACGCTGCGCGACGCCCGCGACCAGATCACCACGCTGAAGGAGGAGGTCGACCGGCTGGCGCAGCCGCCGGCGGGCTTCGGCACCTTCCTCGCCCGCAACGAGGACGACTCGGTCGACGTGTTCACCGGGGGCCGCAAGCTGCGCGTCAGCGTGAGCCCGGCGGTCGAGCTCGACGCACTCGTGCGCGGCCAGGAGGTCATGCTCAACGAGGCGCTCAACGTCGTCGCCGCGCTCGACTTCGAGCAGGTCGGCGAGGTCGTGATGCTCAAGGAGATCCTCGCCGACGGCGAGCGGGCGCTGGTCATCGCCAACGCCGACGAGGAGCGCGTCGTACGCCTCGCCGAGCCGCTGTGCGCCGAGGACGTCACCATCCGCGCCGGCGACTCGCTGCTGCTCGACACCCGGGCGGGCTACGTCTACGAGGTCGTGCCGAAGTCCGAGGTCGAGGAGCTCGTCCTGGAGGAGGTGCCCGACATCGACTACACCCAGATCGGCGGCCTCGCCACGCAGATCGACGCGATCCGCGACGCCGTCGAGCTGCCCTACCTCCACCCGGAGCTGTTCAAGGACCACGAGCTCAAGCCGCCCAAGGGCGTGCTGCTCTACGGCCCGCCCGGCTGCGGCAAGACCCTGATCGCCAAGGCGGTCGCCAACTCGCTGGCCAAGAAGGTCGCCGAGAGGACCGGAGCCTCCGGGAAGTCCTACTTCCTCAACATCAAGGGCCCCGAGCTGCTCAACAAGTACGTCGGCGAGACCGAGCGGCACATCCGCCTGGTCTTCCAGCGGGCCCGCGAGAAGGCCTCGCTGGGCACGCCGGTCATCGTGTTCTTCGACGAGATGGACTCGCTGTTCCGCACCCGCGGGTCCGGTGTGTCCTCCGACGTCGAGAACACGATCGTGCCGCAGCTCCTCAGCGAGATCGACGGCGTCGAGGCGCTGGAGAACGTGCTCGTGATCGGTGCCTCCAACCGCGAGGACATGATCGACCCCGCCATCCTGCGTCCGGGACGCCTCGACGTGAAGATCAAGATCGAGCGCCCCGACGCGGAGTCGGCCCGCGACATCTTCTCCAAGTACCTCACCCCGACCCTCCCGCTGCACGCCGACGACCTGGCCGAGTTCGGCCAGGACCGCATGGCGACGGTCAACGCGATGATCCGTGCGACGGTCGAGCGGATGTACACCGAGTCGGAGGAGAACCGGTTCCTCGAGGTCACCTACGCCAACGGCGACAAGGAGGTCCTCTACTTCAAGGACTTCAACTCCGGCGCGATGATCCAGAACATCGTCGACCGCGCCAAGAAGATGGCCATCAAGGACTTCCTCGACAGCGACCTCAACCCCGCCCAGCGGGGTCTCCGGGTCCAGCACATGCTCCAGGCGTGCGTGGACGAGTTCAAGGAGAACGAGGACCTGCCCAACACCACCAACCCGGACGACTGGGCGCGGATCTCGGGAAAGAAGGGTGAGCGCATCGTGTTCATCCGCACCCTCATCACCGGCAAGCAGGGCACCGAGCCCGGGCGCTCGATCGACACGGTGTCCAACACCGGCCAGTACCTGTGAGGCGTTGGTGGACCGGGAGGAGGACCTGGGGCACCGCGACATCGAAGCCGCTCTGGAGGCCAGGCGCGAGCTCGGCGCCCGCTACGACGCCGAGCTGGTGGAGGGTTTCGCCGAGCGGATCGAGCGGGCCGTCGACCGCCGGGTGGCCGACCATGTCGCGCTGGCGCAGCGGCGTACGTCAGCCGTCGGCGACGCGGGCGGCCGCCAGCTCGCGCTCGGCATCGTCTCGCTGGTGGCCTTCATCCCGATCAGCATCGCGCTGGGCGTCAACGGCCAGTTCCTCGCCCTGCTCGTCACCCTGGCCGGCATCGTCGGCGTGAACCTCGCCCACGCCTGGCAGTCCCGCAACCCCTAGCCGCGACACCCCTCAGGAGGGGTTGCCAGCGGCCCTCGGGGCACTAGGTTGAGCAGATGCGAACCATTCTGATCATCGTCGTCATCGTCGTCATCGTGCTCTTCCTCGCCGGCTTCCTCCGTCGCGGACGCTGACCGAGCACCACCACCTTCAGCCGGCCACCAGCCGGTAGCCGTACGTCCACGGGCGGGCGATGCCGGGCCCGGGGAAGTACGCCTGCTCCAGCTCCTGCACGCGCCATCCCGCGCCCTCGACGAGGGCCGGGATGTCGCGCGTGAGGTGGCAGCCTCCGGCGACGGTGCGCTGGACCGGTTCGAGCCGGCGCTGCCAGCGGCGTACGGACTCCTCGGGCGCCACTCCGTGCTCGAGCACGTGCAGGCGACCGCCGTCGCGCACCACCCGTCGAGCCTCCCGCAGCGCGAGGAGCGGGTCGGGGATCGTGCAGAGGCTGAACGTCACCATTGCGCTGTCGTGGGAGTCGTCCGGCAGGTCCAGGCGCTGGCCGTCGAGACCGGCCCGCTCGATCGGCAGGCGGGTGCGCGCACGTCGCTTCGCCGAGATCTCCCAGGCCGCGTCGGACGGTTCGATCGCGGTCACCGACGTCACGGCCGATGGGTACCAGCGGATGTTCAGCCCGCTGCCGAACCCGATCTCCAGCACCCGCCCGACCAGGCCGGCACACGTGGGCTTGCGCAGCTCGCCGATCTCGTGGCCGCGCAGGCTCAGGTCGGTCAGTCGCGGCAGCACCCGCTCGTCCCACACCCGTAGGCTCATGGCATGAGCGTACGACGTGTGATGGGCACGGAGGTCGAGTACGGGATCTCGGTGCAGGGACAACCGTCGGCCAACCCGATGGTCGCGTCCTCGCAGATCGTCAACGCGTACGCCAGCTCGACCGCGCGCGCCCGGCGGGCCCGCTGGGACTTCGAGGAGGAGTCGCCGCTGCGCGACGCCCGCGGCTTCGACATGGCCCGCCAGATCGCGGACCCGAGCCAGCTGACCGACGAGGACCTCGGCCTGGCCAACGTCATCCTCACCAACGGCGCCCGGCTCTACGTCGACCACGCCCACCCCGAGTACTCCTCGCCCGAGGTCACCACGCCGCTCGACGTGGTGCGGTGGGAGAAGGCGGGGGAGCAGGTGATGCTGGACGCCTCGCGGATGGCCGCCCAGGTGCCCGGCAGCACGCCGATCCTGCTCTACAAGAACAACACCGACAACAAGGGTGCCTCCTACGGCGCCCACGAGAACTACCTCATGCGGCGCTCGACCCAGTTCGCCGAGATCGTGCGCCACCTGACCCCGTTCTTCGTCTCGCGCCAGGTCGTCACCGGGGCCGGCCGGGTCGGCATCGGGCAGGACGGCCGGGACACCACGGCCGACCGCGGCTTCCAGATCAGCCAGCGCTCCGACTACTTCGAGGTCGAGGTCGGCCTCGAGACGACGCTCAAGCGCCCGATCATCAACACCCGCGACGAGCCGCACGCCGATCCCGCGGTCTATCGGCGCCTCCACGTGATCCTGGGCGACGCCAACCTCGCCGAGGTGTCGATCTACCTCAAGACCGGCACCA
Organism: Nocardioides sp. BGA-UO-ETr-FS32; assembly: GCF_059567905.1. NCBI lineage: Bacteria > Bacillati > Actinomycetota > Actinomycetes > Propionibacteriales > Nocardioidaceae > Nocardioides > Nocardioides sp. BGA-UO-ETr-FS32. The sequence continues at coordinate 491,468 of NZ_JCAQOX010000016.1, forward strand.
CCGCCCTCGTGCTGGCGATGATCGAGGACGGCTTCATCGACCGTGACCTGAGCGTCGAGGGAGCGGTCAAGGCACTGCGCGACGTCTCGCACGACCCGACGCTGCGGCACCTCGTCACGCTCCGCGACGGGCGGCGCCTGACCGCGGTGCAGCTGCAGCTCGAGTACCTCGACCTCGCCCGCAAGTACGTCGAGGACCGCTACGGCTCCGACGCCGACGACCAGACCGTCGACGTGCTGGCGCGCTGGGAGTCGGTGCTGACGCGGCTCGAGCGGGATCCGATGGAGTGCGCGACCGAGCTCGACTGGGTCGCCAAGCTCAAGCTGCTCCAGCAGTACCGCGACCGTGACGGCCTCGGCTGGGACGACGCCAAGCTGCACCTCATCGACCTGCAGTACGCCGACGTACGCCCCGACAAGGGCCTCTACCACCGCCTCGCGGCCGCCGGGCGGATCGAACGCCTCCTCGACGACGCCACCATCGAGGCCGCCATGCACGACCCGCCGGTCGACACGCGTGCCTACTTCCGCGGCCGGTGCCTCGACAAGTACGCCGACGCGGTCGCCGCCGCGTCGTGGGACTCGGTCATCTTCGACCTTCCGGGCCGCGAGTCGCTCCAACGGGTGCCGACCATCGACCCGCTCCGCGGCACCCGCGCCCACGTCGGCCAGCTGATCGACCGCTGCGACACCGCCCAGGCGCTGGTCGCGGCGATCACCCGCTGATCGAGGAAACACCCGTCCGCCGACGGTGAACGTCCTTGTGGCGTCGGTGGGAGTGGATAGGGTCGAGGCATGGCCCAGGAGCAGAAGCAGCCGCGCAAGTCCTCGCAGGAGGAGACGGCGACCGAGGAGGTCGTCGATACCGACGTCGCCGAGCGCAAGGAGATGATCGACGAGGACGTCGACGCGATCCTCGACGAGATCGACGAGGTGCTCGAGACCAACGCCGAGGACTTCGTGAAGTCGTTCATCCAGAAGGGCGGCGAGTAGCCCGCATGGGAGACTCCCGCCTCCCCGCGTCGTTCATGACGCCCGGCACCTCCAGCTTCGCCGACTTCCTCGGCGCCGAGGCCCCTGACCTGCTCCCCTCCCGCCGTGCCGTGCCCGCCGGCAGCGCCGGCGACCTGGCCCCGCACGGCACCACGATCGTCGCGGCGACCTTCGACGGCGGTGTCGTGATGGCGGGCGACCGTCGCGCGACGATGGGCAACATCATCGCCCAGCGCGACATCCAGAAGGTCTTCCCCGCCGACGAGTACTCCGTGGTCGGCATCGCCGGCACCGCGGGGCTCGCGGTCGAGATGGTGCGGCTCTTCCAGACCGAGCTCGAGCACTACGAGAAGATCGAGGGCACCACGCTGTCGATGGACGGCAAGGCCAACCGGCTCGCGGCCCTCATCCGCGCCAACCTCGGCATGGCCATGCAGGGCCTCGCGGTGGTGCCGCTCTTCGCCGGCTACGACCTCACCGCCGACCAGGGCCGGATCTTCAGCTACGACGTGACCGGCGGTCGCTACGAGGAGACTGCCTTCCACTCGGTGGGCTCGGGCTCGCTGTTCGCCCGCGGCTCGCTCAAGAAGCTCTACCGCGACGACTTCGACGTCGAGGAGGCGGTCACCGCCATCGTGCAGGCCCTCTACGACGCCGCCGACGACGACTCCGCCACCGGTGGCCCCGACATCACCCGCCGGATCTTCCCCGTCGTCCAGGTGATCACCGCCGACGGCGGGCGCCGGATGCCCGACGACGAGGTGGCCGCGATCGCCGACCGCATCCTCGCCTCCCGCATGGAACGCCCCGACGGCCCGGCCGCGGCCCTGACCTGATCCGAGATAGGACGCACTTCCCATGAGCATGCCGTTCTACGTCTCCCCCGAACAGCTGATGAAGGACCGGGCCGACTTCGCGCGCAAGGGCATCGCGCGCGGGCGCTCGGTGATCGCCGTCCAGTACGCCGACGGGATCCTGTTCGTCTCGGAGAACCCGTCCCAGGCGCTGCACAAGGTCAGCGAGATCTACGACCGGATCGCCTTCGCGGCGGTCGGTCGCTACAACGAGTTCGAGAACCTCCGCATCGCAGGCGTACGCCTCGCCGACATGCGCGGCTACGCCTACGACCGGCGCGACGTCACCGGCCGCGGCCTCGCCAACGCCTATGCCCAGACGCTCGGCACGATCTTCTCCTCGGGCGGCGAGAAGCCCTACGAGGTCGAGATCTTCGTCGCCGAGATCGGCGACGCCCCCGAGGACGACCAGCTCTACCGCCTCACCTACGACGGCCAGGTCGCCGACGAGCACGGCTACGCCGTGATGGGGGGAGCAGCCGACGTCGTGGCCGGGCACCTGGCCGAGCACTACGTCGCCGGGGCCTCCCTCGACGACGCCCTGCGGGTCGCGGTCGCCGCCCTCGGCCACAGCGACTCCGAGGACCGGGTGATCCCGGTCCGCGACCTCGAGGTCGCCGTCCTGGACCGCACCCGTACGCAGCCGCGCAAGTTCCTGCGGCTGCGCGCGGCGCGGCTCGCCGAGGTCCTCGGGGCCCGCGGGGACGAGCGCGCGGACGAGGCGTCCCCGGAGGACGCGCTCGCCGGGTCGGGGCCGCGCCACTCCGGCCAGGATGACCCGAGCGACCCGACCGACCAGGTCTCGGGCGCGACGCCGCCCCTCGAGGACCCGGTCACCGGGGAGCCGGGATCGCCGGCGGTGGCTCCTCCCGTCGCGCCTCCGGTCGCGCCCCCGGTGGCCCCGCCCGCCGACCGGCCGACCGAGCCGACCGACCCGGCCGCCCCCGGCGAGCCGCGCCCGCCGGCACCCCAGCCGCCGGCACCCCAACCCCCGGCACCGGGCACGCCGCCGCCCGCGGAGCCCGGCAAGATCTGACCGTCGCGTGCCGGCGGGGTCCCGCGCCTGCTGGGTGGGGGAAGTCCGACACCTGGAGGGGGTCGTACACCCCACGAAGTGGCGGACTCCCCGCTCGAGCTGGGAGTCCCCGGGCGGCGCGGGCTCGCTCCCCGGACCGCGGGTGCGACGACTCAGCGGAGGTGGAGCCCCGGCCACCCGGGCGTCGGCACCGTCGGGATCCCCGTGAGCCGGCGCCGGTAGCGCACCAACGGACCGAACTCGTCCAGCGCGCACCACAGCCGCTGGTGCGCTGCCCAGGGGAGCGGCCCCGCCGGGCGTACGTCACCGTCAGGTCCGAACTCGTGCCACGCGGCGCCGAAGCCGATCCACGCCGGGGTCCAGTCGGCTGCGTCGTCCCACGCCCCGCGCCGCTGCTCGACCAGGCGCCGACGGAGCTGGAACTCCAGCCGCGTCCCGTCGACCACCACGGGCGCCGTCCTGACCGACCACAACCAGAGGTCGTCGGTCATGACCCTCAGCTCGAGGTCCTCCACGGTGCCCGGTTCGACCAGGACCGTCGCGACGAGGTGGCGGGGTCCCATGGAGGAACGCTCACCCGCCCGGGGAGGCGACGTCAAGCGTGAGACGTCGCCGCCTGTTGTCGGCGAGGCTCATCGCGAGCGAGGCGCCCGCGGCCACGACACCCATCCACGCCCGCGGGCGGCGTACGCCCCGTGCGGCCAGCGTGCGCTCCGTCCACCCGTCGGCGGCCTCACCGCCGCGACTCACCCCGGTCACGAGCGCACCGAAGGCGAGCGCGATCGCGGCGCCGGCCGCAGGACCGACGTCGACCGGAGGCTCCTGTCGCTGCTCGGGCCCGCCGAACCGCTCGGGGTGGCGGAGCGCGAGGACGGCCGCACCGGCTGCCAGTGCGCCCATTCCTCCGTGGAGCCCCCACCGGGCGGTGGGTGACCACCGCTGCGTCGGGAGGCAGGCGGTGACCAGGCCGGTGGCCACGGCCAGGGCGACGTCGGTCGTCGTGAGTGCCGGCGAGTCGACGGATCGCTCGCGCGAGGACTGGTCCATGCCCGCAACCTAGGCAGGCTCGCCAAGTTTCGGTGCGGAGTGCCGCGCGGACGTGGCCCCCGGTCCTAGTGTGGGGACATGGACCGGCGGATCTTCGGCATCGAGAACGAGTACGGCGTCACGTGCACGTTCAAGGGGCAGCGCCGACTGAGCCCCGACGAGGTCGCCCGCTATCTGTTCCGCAAGGTCGTCAGCTGGGGCCGCTCGTCCAACGTCTTCCTCCGCAACGGCGCCCGGCTCTACCTCGACGTCGGCAGCCACCCCGAGTACGCGACCCCCGAGTGCGACGACATCGTCGACCTCGTCACGCACGACAAGGCGGGGGAGCGGATCCTCGAGGGGCTGCTCCTCGACGCCGAGGCGCGCCTGCACGAGGAGGGCATCGCCGGCGACATCTACCTGTTCAAGAACAACACCGACTCCGCCGGCAACTCCTACGGCTGCCACGAGAACTACCTCGTCGGCCGGGCGGGGGAGTTCAGCCGGCTGGCCGACATCCTCATCCCGTTCCTGGTGACCCGCCAGATCGTCGTCGGGGCCGGCAAGGTCGTGATGACGCCGCGCGGGGCCTCCTACAGCGTGAGCCAGCGTGCCGAGCACATCTGGGAGGGCGTCAGCAGCGCCACCACCCGCAGCCGCCCGATCATCAACACGCGCGACGAGCCGCACGCCGACGCCGAGCGGTTCCGCCGCCTGCACGTGATCGTGGGCGACTCCAACATGAGCGAGACGACCACGATGCTCAAGGTGGCGTCCTGCGACCTCGTGCTGCGGATGATCGAGGAGGGCGTGGTGATGCGCGACCTCACGATGGAGAACCCGATCCGCGCGATCCGCGAGATCAGCCACGACCCGACCGGGCGCCGCAAGGTGCGTCTGGCCAACGGCCGCGAGGCTAGCGCGCTGGAGATCCAGGCCGAGTACCTCGGCAAGGCCCGCGACTTCGTCGACCGCCGCCAGATCTCCACCCCCACCATTGAGCGCGCCCTCGACCTGTGGGAGCGCGGGCTCAAGGCCGTCGAGTCCGACGACCTCGGCCTGATCGACCGCGAGATCGACTGGGTCATCAAGCTCAAGCTCATCGAGCGCTACCGCGCCAAGCACGGCCTGTCGCTCGGCGACGCGCGCATCGCCCAGCTCGACCTCGCCTACCACGACATCCACCGCGGCCGCGGTCTCTACTACCTGCTCGAGAAGCGCGGCGCGGTCGCCCGCGTGAGCAGCGACCTCAAGATCTTCGAGGCCAAGAGCGTCCCTCCGCAGAACACCCGCGCGCGGCTGCGCGGCGAGTTCATCAGGAAGGCCCAGGAGAGGCGCCGCGACTTCACCGTCGACTGGGTGCACCTCAAGCTCAACGACCAGGCGCAGCGCACGGTGCTCTGCAAGGACCCGTTCAAGGCCTACGACGAGCGGGTGCAGCGACTCATCGACGGCATGTGACCCGCGCACTGACGACTCGTCAGGCGGTGTCGTGCCCGGACGGGTGGGGGTTGCTGGATAGGGTGACCGGGCAACGCCGACCGAACGAACAAGGTGAACCAGTGTCTCGTGTACGTTCCGCTGCCCTCAGCGGTGTCCTCGCCCTCAGCCTGCTTGGACTCGCCGCGTGTGGCTCCGACTCCAGCGACGCCGACGAGGGCGGCGCGCCGCTCAGCTCGGTCACCATCGAGGGCAAGCAGGGCGAGGAGCCCAAGGTCACCTTCGACGGTCGCCTCGACGGCTCGAAGGCCGAGACCGAGGTCCTCGTCGAGGGCGACGGCGACGAGGTCGCCGACGGCGACACCGTGTCGGTCGACTGGTGGGTCGGCAACGGCTTCACCGAGGAGCAGGCGCAGAGCACCTACGAGACCGGGCCCCAGTCCGTCGAGATGGCCGACGACACGCTCCCGTTCCTACGGGAGACGCTGATCGGCAACCAGGTCGGTGACCGCATCGTGCTGCTCACCTCCGCCGAGGACGCCTTCGGCGAGGGCGGTCGTCCCGACATCGGCATCGGCAACCGCGACGCCGTCCTCATCGTCGTCGACATCATGGGCACCGCCGAGACCGTTCCGCCCCTCGACGGCCCGCAGGGCGAGGACAAGAAGCCCGCCGGCTGGGCGCCCACCCTCATCGAGGAGGACGGTGTCATCACCGGCCTCGACTTCAGCACCGCCCACACGCCGACCGGCAAGCTGATCGCCACCACCCTGGTCAAGGGCGACGGCCCCAAGGTGAAGTCCGGCCAGACCCTCACAGTCGACTACCTCGGTCAGGTCTACAACGCCGAGGAGCCCTTCGACGAGTCCTACAGCGGGGAGCCGGCCGAGTTCCCGATCGGCGTCGGCCAGGTCATCACCGGGTGGGACGAGCGCCTGGTCGGTCGTACGGTCGGCTCGCGGGTGATCCTCGAGATCCCGCCGGCCGACGGCTACGGCAAGCAGGGCAACGAGCAGGCCGGCATCAAGGGCACCGACACGCTGTTCTTCGTCGTCGACATCCTCGGCGCCAAGTGAGCTGACCGGTCGGGCGCACGGGGAGAGGCAGGGAGAGGCGCATGGTCCAGCCACGGGCAGAACGGCTGATGAACCTGCACATCCTGCTGCTCGGCGCCAAGCGGTTCATCGGCAAGGACGCGATCCGCGAGGCGTGCTATCCCGAGCACGCCCGCGGACCCGCCGGTGACGAGGCGTTCGAGCGCGCCTTCGAGCGCGACAAGGACGCGCTGCGCCAGATCGGCGCCGTGATTGAGGTCGGCAGCGCCGACGCGTTCTTCGACGACGAGATCGGCTACCGCATCCCGACCGAGCAGACCTCGCTGCCCGAGATCCGCTTCGAACCCGACGAGGCCGCGGTGCTGGGCCTGGCCGCGCAGGTCTGGCAGCACGCCACGCTCGCCAAGGCGACCGGACGCGCGCTGGCCAAGCTCAAGGGCCAGGGGGTCGAGATCGACCCGTCCCGGCTGGAGGTCGTCGCCCCGGCCATCACCGCCGACGAGCCGGCCTTCGAGCCGCTCTGGGACGCCGTCGGCAAGCGGCGCCAGGTGAGCTTCCCCTACCAGCGGGCCGACGAGACGGCGCCCACCACGCGCCGCCTCCAGCCCTGGGGCCTGGCCCGGTCGTCCGGACGCTGGTACGTCGTCGGCCTCGACGTCGACCGTGGCGCGGAGCGCGTCTTCCGCCTGTCACGCATCGTCGGCCCGGTGCGCGCCACCGGCCGGTCGGCGGCGTACGACGTGCCCGCGGGCACCGACGTGCGTGCCGTCGCCCGGCGGCTCTCGCCGTCGTTCCCCTCCGTACGCGCCCGGGTCCGGGTCCGCCAGGGCACCGGCATCGGCCTGCGGCGCAGGGCCGAGTCCGTCGTCCCGATCGCGGAGCGCCCCGGCTGGGACGCCGTCGTGGTCGAGGGAACCGTCCACGAGCTCTCCGACGAGGTCCTGACCTACGGCCCCGACGTCGTGGTCGAGGCACCCGAGTCCCTGCGCGACGACGTGGTGGCCCGCCTGCGTGCCGTCGTCGCCACGGCGGGGGAGGACCGATGACCAACCAGGCCGACACCGCACCCGACCAGGTCGCACGCCTGCTCGCGCTCGTGCCCTACCTCCTCGCGCGCGGGGAGGTGCGCCTCGACGACGCGGCCGCGCACTTCGGCACCGACGCCGAGCAGATCGAGCGCGACCTGCGGCTGCTCTTCATGACGGGGCTGTCCCCGGGCCTGCCCGGCGACCTCATCGAGGTCGACCTCGATGCGCTGGAGGGTGACCGCGTCATCCGGGTCGACAACGCCGACTACCTCGCCCGACCCGTGCGCTTCTCGCCGGCCGAGGCGACGGCGCTGGTGGTGGCGCTCCGCACCATGGTCGACACGGCACCGGCCGAGGCGCGCGAGGTCATCGCGCGCACGCTGGCCAAGCTGGAGGAGGCGGCCGGGCACGACGGCGAGGAGCTCCTGCGCCTGCACGTCACGCCCACCCCGCTCGAGACCAGCGCGGTCGTGCCGGTCCTCGAGTCGGCGATCGCCCACGGCCACCAGGTCGAGATCACCTACCACGTCCCCTCGCGCGACCGGCAGTCGGCGCGCGTCGTCGACCCGCGCGGCCTGGCCCGGGTCGAGGACCTGCTCTACCTCGACGCCTGGTGCCACACGGCCGGCGGCGACCGGGCGTTCCGGGTGGACCGCATCGTCGCCGCCACGGAGCTGGAGACCTCCGTCGCCGACCCCGGCGCCCGGGCCCGCGACCTCACGGGCGGGTGGTTCACCGACGCGGAGACGACGACGGTGACGCTCCGGCTCGCGCCGCCGGCGCGCTGGGTCGTCGAGTACTACCCGGTCACCGGCCAGCGTCCCGGCCCCGGCGACACCGTCGACGTCGACCTCGAGGTGGCCAGCGAGGAGTGGGTGACGTCCCTCCTGCTGCGACTGGCCCCCCACGCCACGCTGCTGGCCCCCGACGCGTACGCCGAGTCGTTCACGGCCTCCGCACGCGAGGCGCTCAGCCGCTACGAGGACGACGGCGTAGACTCGTCGCGACCAGCGAATCACGCCCACCCCCAACCCCCAGGAATGACGGAGTGACGCCCATGTTCAGTCCCATGATCGGCATGCCGCAGGGTCTCGAGTGGCTGGTGATCCTGGCGATCGTCGTGCTCGTGTTCGGTGCCGCCAAGCTCCCCGACCTCGCACGCAGCTCGGGCCAGGCGCTGCGCATCTTCAAGACGGAGACCAAGGGTCTCCGCGACGAGGACGACGACCAGAAGACCACCGAGCAGCGCGAGATCGAGGCTCGGGAGCAGGCTGCCGGCGACGCCCGCAGCGACACCTCGGGCGAGGTGCTCCGCGAGCGTCGCGACGACACCACCGCCTGACCCGGAGCCGCGACGAGCGTGAGGATCGCCGGTCTCGTCGGCCTGTTCAAGGGCCGGCCCCACCACGACGTCGGCCCCGACGGACGGATGGCCCTCTCGGACCACTTCCGGGAGTTCCGTGCACGGCTGCTGCGCTGCCTCCTGGTGTTCGTGATCGCCCTGGCGGTCGCACTGGTCTTCAGGCACGCGCTGCTGGACCTGGTCTACGGCCCCTACGACGACGCGCGGGCCAAGCTGCCCGAGGGCACCACGACCGCCACCACGAGCGGTGCCGGTGCCGGCCTGCTGCTCTGGCTGACGCTGTGCGGCTTCGCGTCAGCGATCGTCACGGCGCCCTACTGGCTCTACCAGATCTGGGCCTTCGTCCTGCCCGGGCTCTACGCGCAGGAGCGGAAGATGAGCCGGATCTTCGTCGCCATCGCCGGGCCGCTGTTCCTCGCCGGCATCGCCCTCGGCTACCTGACGCTGCCGGTCGCGCTGGAAGTCCTGATCGGGTTCAACCCCGAGGGGGTCACCAACCTCATCGACTTCAACGACTACCTGCAGTTCTTCACGCGGACCCTGTTCGTGTTCGGCCTGGCCTTCAACATCCCCGTGTTCGTCGTCCTGCTCAACTTCGCCGGCGTCGTCAAGGGCGCCTCGCTGAAGGCCTACCGCCCGTGGATCGTCATCGGCACGTTCATCTTCGCAGCCGTCGCCACGCCCTCGGCCGACCCCTTCACCATGACCCTCATGGCGGTGCCGATGGTGCTGCTGTTCTTCGCCTCCGAGGCGATCGCGCGCTTCAACGACCGGCGTCGGGCGCGACGCAACCCCAACGCCGGCCTGAGCCCCGACGAGCTCTCCTCGATCTGAGCGCCACCGCTCCGACCGCCGGTGCCGGTCTGACAGGGTGGACCCATGCAGGCCGCGATCATCGACGTCGACCCGTTCGACCTGCCTGAGTGGCTCGGCACCCACGACGTCGTCTGGCGGGCCGGCGCCGGGCTGAGCACCGGGCACCTGGTCCGTGGACGCCTGACCGCGGAGCCCGACGCCGGGCTGACGATCGCGTGCGACCTCCTCGCCGTCGACGAGGCCTACCCCGCCCCCGTCGTCGACGACGAGACCCGGCTGCGGGTGCACCAGGCGTGGCGCCATGGCCAGGTCGTGGTCGGTGAGCTCGACTCCCGCCTGGTCCTGGCGGTCCCGGGCACGCGGTTCGGCCCCGAGCTCGTCCTCGACGCGCTGGGACGTCTCGCCCGCGCGGTGGGCGCTCGTGCCGAGCGCTACGCCGCGCTGCTGCGGCTGGGCTGACCCGAACCTCCTGGGCGGCCGGTCGCCGTGGCGCGGTCGGTGCCGGGGGATAGGGTCGCGCCATGCACCACCCGGCTGCGCCCGACCACCCTGTGCGTGGGCGAGAGATCGCACTCCTGACCAACCCGACGGCGGGCAGGGGCAAGGGGGCCCGGCACCGCGACGCGGCACTGCTGCGGCTCCGTGCGAGCGGGTTCGTGGTGCGCAACCTCGAGGGTCGCGACGCCGACGAGGCCGCCGACCTCGCTCGCGCGTGCGTCGCCGACGGCGTGGAGGCGCTGGTGGTCTGCGGCGGTGACGGCCTGGTCCACCTCGGCGTGCAGGCGGTCGCCGGCACCGGCGTGCCGCTCGGCCTCATCCCCAGCGGCACCGGCAACGACGTCGCCCGCTACCTCGGCCTCCCGCGCACCGACCCGGTGGCCGCCGCGGACCGGATCATCGCCTCGCGCCGGCGTACGATCGACCTCGCCCGCAGCGGCGACCGCTGGTTCGTCACCGTCCTCGCCGCCGGCTTCGACGCCATCGTCAACGAGCGCGCCAACGCGATGACCTGGCCCCGCGGCCAGATGCGCTACAACCTCGCCACGCTCGCTGAGCTGCGCACGTTCCGTCCCCTCCACTACACCCTCCAGCTCGACGACGAGACGGTCGAGCACGACGCGATGCTCGTCGCGGTCGGCAACGGCCCCTCGTTCGGTGGCGGGCTGCGGATCACCGAGGGTGCCTTGCTCGACGATGGTCTGCTCGACGTCGTGGTCATCACCCGGATGAGCAAACCCAAGCTGGTGCGCTCCTACCCACGGCTCTTCACCGGCCGCATCGACGGTGTCCAGGAGTACGTCCACCGACGGGTGCGCACGGTGACGATCGCGGCGCCCGGCATCGTGGCGTACGCCGACGGTGAGCGCTTCGGCCCGTTGCCGCTCACGGTGGAGTGCGTCCCCGGTGCACTGGAGGTGATCGCATGAGCACCCCTGACGAGGAGCTGTCACCTGCCGAGCGCTACTCGGCGTTCCAGCGACAGAAGCCCTACCCGATGCTCAAGGACTTCGCCGGCCTCTACGGGTTCGAGCTCGACGACTTCCAGGTCCGCGCCTGCCGGGAGATCGAGGACGGTCGTGGGGTGCTCGTCGCGGCGCCGACCGGATCCGGCAAGACCATCGTCGGCGAGTTCGCCATCCACCTGGCGCTCCAGACCGGGCGCAAGGCGTTCTACACGACCCCGATCAAGGCGCTGTCCAACCAGAAGTACCACGACCTGGTGCGGCGCTACGGCGCCGACAACGTCGGCCTGCTCACCGGCGACAACGTCGTCAACGGCGAGGCCCCGGTGGTGGTGATGACCACCGAGGTGCTGCGCAACATGCTCTACGCCGGCTCCCGCACCCTGCTCGGCCTCGGCTACGTGGTCATGGACGAGGTCCACTACCTCGCCGACCGGATGCGCGGCGCGGTCTGGGAGGAGGTGATCATCCACCTGCCGGAGTCCGTCACGCTGGTGTCGCTGTCGGCGACGGTGTCCAACGCCGAGGAGTTCGGCGAGTGGCTGGCCACGGTGCGCGGGGAGACCACCACGATCCTCGAGGAGAAGCGGCCTGTCCCGCTGTTCCAGCACGTCATGGTGGGCCGGCGCCTGCTCGACCTCTTCGCCTCCTCCGACGTCGACGCGAGCGCGGGCTTCGTCAAGGAGGGCGCACCGGTCAACGACGAGCTGACCCGCATCGCCCGCGACGACTGGGCCAGCTCGCGCCTGATGCGCGACCGGCGCTCGCCCCGCAAGGGCAAGCCGGGCTCGTCCAAGAACCCCCGCGCGGTCGGCAACGGGCGCCGCGTGTGGATCCCGAGCCGCGTGGACGTCGTCGAGCGGCTCGACCGCGAGGGCCTGCTGCCCGCCATCATGTTCATCTTCAGCCGCGCCGGCTGCGACGCCGCGGTCTCCCAGCTCGTCCAGGCCAACACCCGCCTGACCACTGCCGCCGAGCGCGACGAGATCTTCGCCCGCGTCGAGGAGGCGTCGCGCACGCTGCCCGAGGAGGACCTGCACGTCCTCGGCTACCACGAGTTCCTCGACGGGCTCACCCGCGGCATCGCCGCCCACCACGCCGGCCTGCTGCCGGCGTTCAAGCAGGTGGTCGAGGAGCTCTTCCAGGAGGGGCTGGTCAAGGTCGTCTTCGCCACCGAGACCCTCGCGCTCGGCATCAACATGCCCGCCCGCACGGTCGTGATCGAGAAGCTGTCGAAGTGGAACGGCGAGACCCACGCCGACCTGACGCCGGGGGAGTACACCCAGCTGACCGGTCGGGCCGGACGCCGCGGCCTCGACATCGAGGGCCACGGCGTCGTGCTCTACCAGCCCGGGATGAACCCGCGCGAGGTCGCCGGCCTCGCCTCGACGCGCACCTATCCGCTCCGCTCGTCCTTCCGGCCGTCCTACAACATGGCCGTCAACCTCGTGCACCAGTTCGGCCGCGCCCGCTCGCGCGAGCTGCTGGAGCAGTCCTTCGCCCAGTTCCAGGCCGACAAGGCCGTGGTCGGGCTCGCCCGCCAGGTGCACAAGGCCGAGGAGGCGCTCGAGGGCTACCGGGAGGCAGCCACGTGCCACGTCGGCGACTTCATGGAGTACGCCGACCTGCGGCGCCGCATCTCCGAGCTGGAGAAGGGCGCCGCGCGGGAGCGCCGCCAGGACCGCCGCGGCGAGGCCGCCGCCTCCCTGGGCAGGCTGCGCCCCGGCGACGTCATCCAGGTGCCGGCGGGGAAGTTCAGCGGGCTGGCCGTGGTCATCGACCCGGGCACGTCGGGCGACGAGCCGCGGCCCTACGTGGTGACTGCCGACCGGCAGGCGCGCCGCCTGGCGATGATGGACTTCCCGGTCCCCGTCGAGTCGATCGGCCGGCTGCGGATCCCCAAGTCGTTCAACGGCCGCAACCCCGGGCAGAGGCGCGAGCTCGCCAACGCCCTCCGGTCGCGGGCCGACTCCTTCGAGGCGCCCGCGCCGCGGCGTACGAAGCAGCACGAGTCGTTCAGCGACACCCCCACCGACCGCGAGATCGGACGGCTGCGCGCCGACCTCAAGGCGCACCCCTGCCACCAGTGCCCCGAGCGCGAGGACCACGCCCGCTGGGCCGAGCGCTACTTCAAGCTCCAGCGCGACACCGAGACGCTCAAGCGCCGCGTCGAGAACCGCACCAACACGGTGGCGCGCACCTTCGACCGGGTCTGCGACGTGCTCACCGCGCTCGACTACCTCGAGGGCGACACGGTCACCGAGAAGGGCTCGCACCTGCGACGGATCTACACCGACATGGACCTGGTCGCCGCGGAGGCGATCCGGGCCGGGCTCTTCGACGAGCTGGCGCCCTCCGAGCTCGCAGCCGTGCTCTCCGCGCTCGTCTTCGAGGCGCGTCGCGCCGACGACGCGTCGTCGCCCAAGATGCCGGGCGGTCGGGTCCGCCCGGTGCTGGGCGAGCTGGTGCGCCTGTGGGGGCAGCTCGACGCGCTCGAGCGCGACCACAGGCTCGACTTCCTGCGCGAGCCCGACGTCGGGTTCGCCTGGGCGGCGTGGCGGTGGGCCGAGGGTGACGACCTCGACGACGTCCTGATGGTCACCGGGCTCTCCGCCGGCGACTTCGTCCGCTGGATGAAGCAGCTGCTCGACCTGTGCGGCCAGGTGGCCGACGCGGCCGGCGACAGGGAGCTGCGCGACACCGCCCGCACGACGGCCAGGCTGCTCAAGCGCGGCGTGATCGCCTACTCCGTCCTCGCGGACTGACCGCCGAGCGAGTCGACCACGGTGAGGCCGGGCCGGCGGGCACGGCCATGATCACGCAGGTCGCGGGCCCGTGCGGCGGAGCCGATGTGGAAGGCTCACGCCATGGCCACCGGCGACCGCCTCCTGCTGCTCGACACCGCCTCGCTCTACTTCCGGGCGTTCTTCGGCGTCCCCGACTCGGTGAAGGCCCCGGACGGCACCCCGGTCAACGCGGTGCGAGGCCTGATGGACTTCATCAGCCGACTGGTGGGGGAGTACGACCCCACGCACCTGGCCTGCTGCTGGGACGACGACTGGCGACCACAGTGGCGCGTCGACCTGATCCCGTCCTACAAGGCGCACCGGGTGGTGCGCGAGGTCCCCGGTCCGCGACCGGACGTCGAGGAGGTGCCCGACCCCCTCGAGGCGCAGGTCCCGGTCATCCTGTCGGTGCTGGAGGCCTACGGGATCCCCGTGGTGGGCCACCCCGAGATGGAGGCCGACGACGTCATCGGCACCCTCGCGACCGGTGCCGGGATGCCGGTCGACATCGTCACCGGGGACCGCGACCTGTTCCAGCTCGTCGACGACGACGCCGCGGTGCGGGTGCTCTACGTCGCCCGGGGCGTGAGCAGGCACGAGCGCGTCGACAACGCCTGGGTGCGGGGCAAGTACGGCGTGGATGCCGGCCAGTACGCCGACCTCGCCACGCTCCGGGGTGATGCCTCCGACGGCCTGCCGGGCGTCGCGGGGGTGGGCGACAAGACGGCCGCGACCCTGCTCAACCGCTTCGGCACGATCGACGCGATCGTGGAGGCCGCGCAGGACCCCGACTCCGACATGGGCCCCGGCCCGCGCGGCAAGGTCAAGGCGGCGGCCGACTACCTGGCAGTCGCGCCCCGCGTGGTCGCCGTACGCCGCGACCTCGACCTCGGGTCGCCCGACCTCGCGCGACCGCGTACGCCCGCGGACCACGACGCGGTCGTGGCGCTGGACGAGCGCTGGGGACTCGGCTCGTCCGCCGTGAGACTCGTGCAGGCACTGTCCGGCTCGGACTAGGGTGCGTCCTGTGAGCTCCTCCGAGGTCGAGTCCAAGGACCGGCAGATCCTGTCCCTGCTGGCAGCCGACGGCCGGATGTCCTTCACCGACCTCGGCAAGGCCACCGACCTGTCGACCTCCGCGGTGCACCAGCGGGTCAAGCGCCTCGAGCAGCGCGGCCTGATCAAGGGCTACGGCGCCACGGTCGACCACGACCAGCTCGGCCGTCCGCTGACGGCGTTCATCTCGATCACGCCGATCGACCCCTCGCAGCCCGACGACTACCCCGAGCGGCTCGTCGGCATCGAGGAGATCGAGTCCTGCTGGTCGGTGGCCGGCGACGAGTCCTACATCCTCAAGATCCGCGTCGCCACGCCCCTCGCGCTCGAGGAGCTCCTCGCCCGCATCCGCGGGGTGGCCAGCGTGTCCACGCGCACCACGATCGTGCTCTCGACCCCCTACGAGAACCGCCCCATCGCCTGAGGCCGAGCGTTGAAGTAGGACCTGGGCAGGTCCTGGCGGATCTGCCCGATGTGGCGCGACACCATGTGCGTGTTGTCGATCAGCCACTCGGCGGCCGGGGTCACCGCGCGTCCCTGCTGCACCTCCGTGTCGAGGGCCCGGTGCGCCGCCGCGATGGCCGCAGCGTCCTCGCTCAGTCGATGGAGGAGCGGGACGACCCGCGGCGGTCTCCGTACGACGACGTGCTCGTCCGCGAGGCTGGCCGCGTGCTGGGAAAACCGGTCCGGGCCGAAGAGCTCGGCGCGGATCGGCGCGTTCTCGCCCCACGGCTCCGTGCCTCGTCGACGGGGCACGGCGGGCGGCGAGGAGCGAAGCTGCGTCATCAGGCACCACCTCGCCGCTCACCGGCAGGAGCCGGCGTCCGGGTCAGTCAAGCACCACCTGCCCCCGGTGCACATCACCCTGAACGGGGACCGGACCCCGCACATCCGCCCACCACGGCGGCGTCGTCGCGCTGGGCTCGCACTACTCTGTGGCGCGTGAGCTCCTTCGAGCGACGCACCACTCTCCTCGACGCCGCCCTCGAGCTCGTCGGCACCGACGCCGCCTGGTCGCACGGCGACGGCCCCGAGGCGCGCGGCTCGGCCGGGGCGCTGCTCCTGCTTCTGTTCGGTCGCCGGCCGGGTCCTGGCGAGCTCACCGGACCGGGGGCGGACACCCTCGCTGCCCGGCTCGGCGCCGCCTGAACCGGGGGCCGCGAACACCGGCTCGCAGAGTCCCCGCTCGAGCGGGGAGTCCGCCACTTCGAGGGGTGTACAACGCCCTCACAGTGTCGGACTACGCCGACAAGACGGCGTTCAGCGCTTCGGGCTGCGGCTGTCCAGCGCCCTCATGATCCGCCGCGCCAGGACGGCGGGACGCTGGAGGTCGGCCCACGTGACGCGGATGCAGATCCATCCCTTCTGCACGCATATCTGCTCCTCCCGACGCTTCTCGCGCATGAGGTAGTCGGCGAGCGACTCACCCGGTCGACGGTGCTGCTCGTACTTGATCCGACCGTCGAACTCGAGGAACACCCCGAGCCCCGGCCACAGGAAGTCGACGATCCCCAACAGGTTGCCGTCCTCGTCGAGCACGCGTACCTGCGGCTCCGGTCGTGGGATTCGCTGCTCGAAGAACATGTGCCAGGTCCGCGCCTCTGCGACGTTGGTGAGGCGGCCGTCGGCGCGGGCCAGGACGAGCCTCGTGCCGAGGCTGCCGGGCCAGTGGCGCGCCGCCGCTGCGGCCTCGTGCAGCTCGGCGACCGTGGCGAGCTCGAGGTGCAGCACACCGCATGCCGCCACCAGCCCGACCTCGGGGCCATGAGCGGTCGCCACCTCGATGGCCGCGCGCGCCGGGTGCACCACCGGGACGCCGTGGTGGACGCTCCACCACCGCGGTTCGAGTACGGCGCGGTGGTGCACGACGCCGGCCTCCCGCCGCCCGGCTCGTCCGTCCGTACGGGTCAGGTGTGTCTCGTCCAGCCCGACGCCCCACAGCGGGACTCCGTGCTCGGCGAGGCCGTTCTGGTGCGACAGCACCGCGGACTCGTGCGCCGTGCGGAGCACCGCTCGTGCGCGCGCACGCATCATGTCGACCCCGTCGACCTCGTGGAGGAGCCCGGTCGGGGCGTACGCGCCGTAGCGCAGCTTGGTCAGCGCGCCGGCCTTCACCTGCGCGTGGATGTCGCGGTCGGTGAGGCCCTCTGCGATCAGGTCGCGCCGTAGCAGGACGTCATTGGGGGACAGCTGGAACTCGGCCATGCCCCAGTGGTGCCCGGGATCACCCGCGGGCCAAACGGGCAGCCGTCCCGCCTGTGGAGAAAGCGCTGCTGGGTGGGGGAGTCCGACACCTGGAGGGTGTTGTACGCCCCTCGAAGTGCCGGACTCCCCGCACGAGCGGGGAGTCCCCGGACCGCGGAAACCCGAAACCCCGGATCCGGGAGAACCGGGGCCTCAGTACGCCTGGAGGGCCGCCGTACGCCGCGACGCCTCGGCCATCTCGGCGGCCTTGAGGGAGGTCTCGTCGAGACGCCCGTGCTCCTCCCACCACTGCTGGCCCGACTCGGGCAGCGTGTGGATCGGGTCGTAGTACTCGTAGTAGCGCGACAGCGCCTCGGCGTCGTCACCCTCGATGGACGTGCGGTAGTTCTTCGTCCAGTAGGAGATCCCGTGCTCGGTGTCGTAGTCGGCGTTCTGGTGCACCCAGCGCTTGCCGACGTACGGCACGTCGCACACGATGCGCGGCGTCGCGAAGCCCGGCAGGTAGCCCATGATGTGGTGCTGGAGGCGCTGCGCGTCGGCGAGCGAGACCCGCCAGTGCTCCGAGAACGGGATCATGTCGCACATGTAGAAGTAGTAGGGCATGATCTGCGCGCCGTCGAGCAGGCGGAAGCACAGGTCGAGCAGCGCGTGCGGGTCGGCGTTGACGCCGTTCAGCAGCACGCCCTGGTTGCGTACGTCGCGCAGGCCGGCGTCGAGCATCGCGCGCGAGGCCTCGGCGACGATGGGCGTCACGGAGCTCGCGTGGTTGGCGTGGGTGTGCATGGCCAGCGAGACGCCGCGCGAGCGGGCCACGGCGGCCACCCGGCTCACACCCTCGACGACGTCGGGCTGCAGCCAGTGCTGCGGGAGGCCGATGAGGGCCTTCGTCGCGAGCCGGATGTCGCGGATGTTCTCGACCTCCAGCACCGACATCAGGAACGCCTCGAGGCGCGGCCAGGGCATGTTGGCCACGTCGCCGCCGGAGACGACCACGTCGCGCACGGACGGCGTACGACGCAGGTAGTCGAGCATGTCGCCGAGCCGGTCGTTGGGCTTGCCGGCGAACTTGAGCTTGTCGATCACCGGCGTCGAGTTGCCGACCAGGTCCATGCGGGTGCAGTGGCCGCAGTACTGCGGGCAGGTCGGCAGCAGCTCGGCGAGGACCTTGGTGGGGTAGCGGTGGGTGAGGCCCTCGGTGGCCCACATGTCGTGCTCGTGCAGCGAGTCGCGCGCTGCGTGCGGGTGCGAGGGCCAGTCGGTGCGCCGGTCGCTCAGCACGGGGATCATGTAGTGGCGGATCGGGTCGGCGTAGAACGCCTCGGTCATCGAGCCGGCGCCCGCGGGCTCGAAGGCCGGCACCATGGTGTTCATCATCTGCGGCGGCACGAGCATCGACATCGTGGCGCGCTCGGCCTGGTCGCGCTCGAGGTCGGCGTAGAACCGCTCGTCGAGCAGGTCACCCATCAGCTCACGCAGCTGCTTGACGTTCTTGATGCAGTGCGCGCGCTGCCACTGCACCGAAGCCCAGTCGGCGGCGCTCACGCCGGCCCACCCTGGGAACCGCGTCCAGTCGGGCTCGACGAGCTCGACCCGCTCGTAGGGGTAGGGCTGACCGGTGGCGAGGGCCAGGTCCAGCGGGCTGGTGGTCTCGATGCTCATGAGATCTCCTTGAAGCGGAAACCCCGGGGTCGCCCCGGGGTTGTGGCCGAGCGGCGTGCCGGTTGTGTGTGCGGCGACACATCTGGAACAGTACGCGGAGAACGTGCGGCCAGTCCAATGCCACGCCGCAAGATTTGCGGCTCTGTGGCGCAAGACAAGAAGGATGACCTGAATGACACCCCCCGCGGACCTCCAGTCGGACCAGCGGACCGGGTTGCCCGTCGGCGATCCGACCGGCCTGCACCGCGTCCTCGACGACGGCGCCGTGCTGCCGCAGGCCGCCCAGCGGCTCGACACCCGCGCCGAGCTGTGGCCCGACGAGGTCCGGGTGCGGGTCGAGCGGCTCAACCTCGACGCGGCGTCGTTCCGCCAGCTCGAGCGCAAGCACACGAAGTACGGCGAGACCGACGCCGACGCCGTACGCGCCGAGGTCCTCGACATCGTCGCCACGCGCGGCAAGATGCAGAACCCCGAGACGGGGTCCGGCGGCATGCTCGTCGGCACCGTCGAGGAGGTCGGACCCGAGTCACCCCTGGGGCTGTCGGTGGGGGACCGGGTCGCCACGCTCGTCAGCCTGACCCTCACCCCCCTCGTCATCGAGGACGGCCTCGCCCGCTGGGACGGCCACAGCGAGCAGGTGCCCTGCGACGGCTACGCCGTGCTCTTCGGCCGCTCGATCGCAGCCGTCATCCCCGACGACCTCGACCCGGCCCTGTCGCTCAGCGTGATGGACGTGTGCGGTGCCCCGGCACTCACCCGGCGGGTCGTGGAGGAGTACGCCGCCCGCGGGCGCGCACCGGTGGTGGCGGTCATCGGCGGGGCGGGCAAGTCCGGCTCGCTCAGCCTCGCGGCCGCCCGTGCGGCCGGCGCGGCGCGCACCATCGGTGTCGTGCCCCACCAGGACGAGCACGACCTCCTCGCCGGAGCCGGCATCGCGGATGCCGTCACGATCGCCGACGCCCGTGACCCGATCGCCCTGCGGGATGCGGTCACCGAGGCCGGCGGCCCGGCCGACCTCACGGTCGTGTGCGTGGACGTGCCCGGCTGCGAGGGCGGCGCGATCCTCGCGACCGCCGAGGGCGGCACCGTCATCTTCTTCTCCATGGCCACCAGCTTCAGCGCCGCGGCGCTGGGGGCCGAGGGGCTGGCCGCCGACGTCCGGATGCTCGTCGGCAACGGCTACGTCCCCGGCCACGCGGCGTACGCGATGGAGCTGCTGCGCTCCGACGCCGGGGTCCGCGCCCTGTTCGAGCGGAGGCTCTGATGGCAGCGAGGAAGGGCAGCCAGCTCGGCATCGACAAGGCCGACGTACGCCGCGCGCGCACGCTCGCCCGCCAGGTCGGCAAGCCCATCGTCGACCTCGCCACTCGCCACACCACGGTGTCGGTGGAGCGTGCCACGCTGCGCCTGGCCGGCCTCGGCGGCGCCGACCCCGACGGCACCCCGTGGGTCAACCGCCTCACCGACGCCGTCCGCGCGGACGTCGGCCTCGAGCACGGTGTCAGCCTGCCCGTGTGGGACGCGCTGCTGCGCGGGGAGGGCGACGACCTGCTCACCCTCGCCCAGAAGGCGGCCGCAGGTTCGGTGACCTTCCGCGTCCCCGAGGGCAAGGAGGCCATCCGCGCGCGGGCGGCTTCGCGCAAGGCGGTCGGCGCCGGCATCAAGCAGATCGACCGCCAGCGTGTCGCACGCGAGAAGATGATCGCCAAGGTCGGCGACGCCCCCAGCAAGCCGTGGATCTACCTCATCGTCGCCACCGGCGACATCCACGAGGACATCCCGCAGGCACAGGCGGCCGCGCGCGAGGGCGCGGACGTCATCGCCGTGATCCGCTCGACGGGACAGTCGCTGCTCGACTTCGTCCCCGAGGGCGCGACCCGCGAGGGCTTCGCCGGCACCTACGCCACGCAGGAGAACTTCCGCCTGATGCGCGCGGCGCTCGACGAGACGTCGAAGGAGCTCGGCCGCTACGTCCGGCTCACCAACTACGCCTCCGGCCTGTGCATGCCCGAGATCGCCGCGCTCGCCGGGCTCGAGCGCCTCGACATGATGCTCAACGACTCGATGTACGGGATCCTCTTCCGCGACATCAACCCGATCCGGACCTTCGTCGACCAGCGCTTCAGCCGCCAGGTGCACGCCCGCGCCGGCATCATCATCAACACCGGCGAGGACAACTACCTCACCACCGCCGACGCGGTCGAGGCGGCGCACACCGTGACGACCAGCCAGCTGCTCAACGAGTACTTCGCCAAGGAGGCCGGCCTCGAGGACTGGCAGCTCGGGCTCGGGCACGCCTTCGAGATCGACCCGGAGGTCCCCGACTCGTTCCGCCTCGAGCTCGCCCACGCGATGCTCGCGCGCGAGCTGTTCCCCGACGCACCGCTGAAGTGGATGCCGCCGACGCGCCACATGACCGGCGACATCTTCAAGGGCTACCTCCTCGACGGCTTCTTCAACCTCGTCGGTGCCATGACCGGCCAGGGCATCCTGCTGGTCGGGATGATGACCGAGGCCGTCGTGACCCCGTGGATCTCCGACCGCGACCTGGCCCTGCAGAACGTCCGCTACGTCATGAACGCGGCCGGCAACCTGCGCGAGGACTTCCACCCCTCGCCCGACGGCTTCATCGCGACGCGTGCGCGCGAGGTGCTCGGCGAGGCGATCGGGCTGCTCCAGCAGATCAAGGACGACAGGGACGCCGCCGGTGACCCGCCGCTGCTGGCCGCGATCGCCGACGGCACCTTCGGTCTGATGAAGCGTCCCGCCGACAAGGGCAGGGGCCTCGACGGCGTCGCGAGGAAGGCCCGCGACTACCACAACCCCGCGACCGAGATCCTGGAAGGAGCCGGCCGATGAGCCTGATCCGCCCCTACGGCGACACCACCGGCGACGGCATGGTGCAGCTCTCGTTCACGCTGCCGATCGAGCACTCCAAGGTCGCCGAGGGCGCCGCGGTGCAGCTCGCCACCAAGATGGGCATGGACCCGGCGCTCGTCGTGCACGCCAAGCCGATGGGGGAGGGCTTCACGTTCTTCGTCGTCTACGGCCGGGTCAACCACCTCGTCGACCCCAGCACCGTCGAGGTGGTCGAGCGTGACTACCCGCTCCTGACGCCCAAGGAGGCCAACGCCGCGATCAAGCGCTCGCTGCGCCGCCGACTCACCGTGGTGGGGGCCTGCATCGGCACCGACGCCCACACGGTCGGCATCGACGCGATCCTCAACATCAAGGGGTTCGCGGGGGAGAAGGGCCTGGAGTACTACCGCGAGCTCAAGGTCGTGAACCTCGGCGCCCAGGTCTCGGTCCCGCAGCTCGTCGAGGCCGCGCGGGAGGAGAAGGCCGACGCGGTCCTCGTCTCGCAGGTCGTCACCCAGCGCGACGCGCACCTGCTCAACACGCGCGAGATGTCCGCGGCGTTCCGCGAGGCCTATCCCGCGGCCAAGCGGCCCCTGCTCGTCGTCGGCGGCCCCCGCTTCGACGAGACGATGGCTGACGAGCTCGGCGTCGACCGCGTCTTCAGCCGGGGTACGACGCCCGGCGAGGTGGCCTCGTTCATCGTCCACCGCCTCACCCAGGAGAAGGCCTCATGAGCGACACCGAGCCGTACGGGGGCCGTGTCGGCACCGTGGTCACCCACCGCCGCTACGTGCCCTACTCCCACGCCCACTACGCCGGCAACCTCGTCGACGGCGCCTACAGCCTCGGCCTGTTCGGCGACGTCGCGACCGAGATGTGCATCGTCCTCGACGGCGACGAGGGACTCTTCGCGTCCTACTCCGACGTCCAGTTCAAGGCCCCGGTCCGCGCCGGCGACGTCCTCGAGATCACCGCGACGCTGGTCAAGGAGGGCACCCGCAGCCGGGTGATGGACTTCGCCGTGCACGTCGTCGGTCGGGGCGCACCGACCGAGGCCGCCCCGGGCGCCGCCGAGGTCCTCGACCCGCCGGTCGTGGCCACCACTGCCACCGGCACCGTCGTCGTACCACCGCGCCGCTGAGGCGGGGAGGTCCGACCCTCGGCGTGTCACGCTGCGACACGCCGCGACCGCCGAGATTTGTCTGACGAGTTTCTCCGCGAGTGCAGTTCGTTGACCTGCGAAAACGCGCGTTCTCGCAGGTCAGACGCGTGTTGACACTCCCCGAGCCGGGAGGGATCGTTCCCCAGTCCGCCTGTGCAGCTCGCGGGTGGCACCTTCGGCAGAGGGGAGACGAGCGTGGGGTACGCGAAGCCAGCGATTCCCACCGTCCGCCGACCCGTCGACGGTGCCCCGCGGGGGCTGGATGCGGGAGGAACCTAGGGGCCTTAGACAACTTCGCGTGCTCGTCAGCCAGTCGGTCGCGCGTTGGTCCGAAGCCCCCTCGTTCCTCCCGCTCCGCTGCAGGCGCCCGATCCTCCCCGCCGTGTCGTCGGCTACGGTCTGTGCGTGCCGCTGCGCTGCCTCCTCGCCCTCGTCGGCGGCCTCGTGCTCGCGGCGGCCTTCGAGCCGGTCGGGCACGCGTGGGTGATGCCACCGGCGATCGCGAGCCTCGTGCTCTCCGTACGCGGTCTGGGTCCCCGGCGGGCGTGGATCCCCAGCCTGCTGTTCGGCATCGGGTTCATCTATGCGGTCATGGTCTGGATGCGGGCAGTCGGCACCGACGCGTGGCTGGCGATGTGCGCGATGGAGGCCGCCTTCTTCGTCCCCCTCGGCATCGGTCTCTCCTGGAGCATGCGCGTGCGCGCGTGGCCGGTGCTCGCCGCGCTGTGGTGGGTCGGCATCGAGACCTGGCGAAGCGGCTTCCCGTTCAGCGGCATGCCCTTCGGTCGCCTCGTGTTCGCCACCGCCGACACCCCGTGGGCCGACGCCATCCCGTGGGTCGGGATGACCGGCGCCAGCTTGCTCGTCGCGCTGACCGGCACGACGCTGGCCTGGCTGCTGCTCGAGGTGCGCTCGCCCACGCGCACGACGTACGCCGCGGCCGCCGGGCTCGCCGTCGTGACCCTGGCGCCCGCGCTGGTGTCGTACCCGCTCGAGCGCACCGGCACCGCGACGGTCGCTGCCGTCCAGGGCGACGTCCCCGGCACCGGGCTCAACGTGCCGGCCGTGCACCGCGAGGTGACCGCCAACCACGTACGACTCACCCGCGAGCTGGCCGACGCGGTCGCGGCAGGGGAGCAGCAGCGACCCGACTTCGTGGTGTGGCCGGAGAACTCCACCGCGGTGGACCCCTTCCTCGACACCGAGATCAACGGCGGCATCGTCGCCGCGTCCGACGCGATCGGGGTGCCGATCATCGTCGGCGGCACCAACAGCAACCCGCTCGACGACACCCAGGTGCTCAACCAGGGCATCGTCTACCAGCCGGGCCTCGGCAGCGGGGACCGCTACACCAAGCGCAACCCGGTGCCCTACGGCGAGTACATCCCCTTCCGCGGCACCAGCTGGATGCCGTCGACCTACGGCCGGCTGACCGAGGTGCCGCGTGACATGGTCCGCGGCACCAGCCTGGAGCCGATCCGGGTGGGCGAGCACCTCGTGGCCGACGCCATCTGCTTCGACGTGGCCTACGACGACGGCCTCGCCGGGCAGGTCGCGCGCGGCGCCGAGCTCGTGACCGTGCAGACCAGCAACGCGATGTTCAGCCGCACCGGCCAGCTCGGGCAGCAGTTCGAGATCAGCCGGCTGCGCGCCCTCGAGACCGGACGGTGGGTCGTGGTCGCCGCGATCAACGGCGTCTCGGGGGTCGTGCGCCCGGACGGCACCGTGGTCGCCTCGGCGCCGGTGCGTACCCAGGAGGTGCTGGTCGAGACCGTGGGCCTCAGCACCACGACCACCCCGGCCGTACGCCTCGGGGTCTGGCCGGCGCGACTCGCGCTGATCTTCCTCGTCCTGCACACCGCGGCCGTCGCCGTCACCTATCGTCGTCGCCGGTCGGGCACCCGCCCTGACCACCCGTCCCTCCACCCCGTGGAGCCCCTGGAGCGAGGTACGCCCGCGTGAGTGTCGACGGTCTCGGCCGCTGCGTCATGGTCATCCCGACCTACAACGAGGCGGACAACCTCGCGTGGATCATCGGTCGGCTGCGGAAGGCCCAGCCGGGCGTCGACGTGCTGGTGGTGGACGACAACAGCCCCGACGGCACCGGCGGCCTCGCCGACGGGCTCGCGGCCGCCGACCCGGCGATCAGCGTCGTGCACCGGACGGAGAAGGCCGGGCTGGGTGCGGCGTACCTCCACGGCTTCGACGTCGCGCTCCGCGCGGGATACGACGTCGTCGGGGAGATGGACGCCGACGGCTCGCACCAGCCCGAGCAGCTCGAGCGGCTCCTCGACGCGCTCCGGGACGCCGACCTGGTGATCGGCTCGCGCTACGTCCCGGGCGGCTCGGTGGTCAACTGGCCGCTCCAGCGGCTCCTGCTCTCGCGGGGCGGCAACCTCTACGTCCGGCTGCTGCTCGGGATCCGGGTGAAGGACGCGACGGCCGGCTACCGCCTGTTCCGGCGAACGACGCTGGACGCGATCGACCTTGGCTCGGTGAGGTCTACTGGATACGTGTTCCAGACCGACCTCGCCTACCGCACCCTCAGCCGCGGTCTCCGGATCGCCGAGGTGCCGATCGACTTCGTCGAGCGCGAGCGCGGCGACTCCAAGATGAGCGGACAGGTGGCCAGCGAGTCGCTGCGGAGGATCACCCGGTGGGGCCTGTCGGAGCGGCGCGCCCAGCTGCGGCGGCGCTGGAGCCGGGCATGACCCACCCCGCCGCACCCCGTACGGGACCGCGCCGCAGGCGTTGGTTGCGGCCGCTCCTGGCCGCGGCGTTCGTGGTGGTGCCGCTGGTCGAGATCTGGGTGATCCTCCAGGTCGGCCAGCTGGTCGGACCGTGGTGGACGATCGTGCTCCTCGTGCTCGACAGCATGGTCGGGGCCTGGCTCATCAAGCGCGAGGGTGGACGCGCGTGGCAGGCGCTGCGCGCCGCCCTCCAGAACGGCCGGATGCCCGCCCGCGAGATCGCCGACGGCGCGCTCATCCTGATCGGCGGCACGCTCATGCTGAGCCCGGGCTTCGTCCTCGACGTCGCCGGCATCCTGCTGATCCTGCCGTTCACGCGCCCGGTGGCCAGGCGACTGCTGACCACGGTCGTCGAGCGCCGGCTCGTGGCCACGCCCGGCTTCGGTGTGCCGTTCGGAAATGGCGGACGCCCCGGCCCCGGGCCCGGAGGCCCGGTGGTCCGGGGCGACGTCGTCGAGTGACTCGCTCGGCTTGACCTCTCGGCTCAGCTGACGCGCTTCTTCTTGTTGGCGCGGTGCAGGTGCGCGGGGCCGATCTCGCCGCCACGCAGCAGCTCGAGGCGCTCCTTGAGGATGTCCTCGAGCTCCTTCTCCGAGCGCCGCTCCAAGAGCATGTCCCAGTGCGTGCGGGCCGGCTTCTCGACCTTCTCCTCGGGCAGGATCCCCGCGGTGCTCAAGGCCTCGGCGCCGCAGCGCGGGCACTCCCACACGGCCGGGATGTCGGCCTCGACCGACATCGTGACCTCGAAGTCGTGCCCCTGCTTGCACCGGTAACCGACCTGCTGACGAGCTGCGAACTCGATGCCGCGCTCGTCCTCGAAACTCTGGCCGCCGAGCCTCGCGCCACGCAGTGTGCGCTCCGCCACCGTGCCCACCTCCATTGGGTTGCTGACACCCGTTGTGTTTGTGTTCGGGTCCTTTCCAGTACGACGAGCCAGACCGTGGTCCATGACGCCGCTCGTGGCGACGCCGCTCGGGCGTACCGGAACTTCTACAGCCTTCAACGGTAGCGGGGTCGCCACAATTCCGCGGATTCGTGGGCGCAGGAACCGCGCTCAGGCGAGACGAACTTCACCCCAAGGGGTGGAGCTCCCCTCGCGGCGACGTCGCGCAGGGGTCGTCGCTCAGATCACCGCGGGTGCGTCGTTGCCGGCGTCGCGGATTCCCTTGGCGGTGTCGACCCGCATCAGCAGGAGGCCTCCGACGACGAAGAAGATGATCAGGGCGAAGATGGCCGGTCGGTAGGAGCCCGTGAAGGTGTAGACCAGGCCGAAGACCAGCGTGCCGAACCACGACGTCCCGCGCTCCATGGCGTGGTAGAAGCTGAAGAACTCAGCCTCCTTGCCGCGCGGGATCAGCAGCGAGAAGTAGGACCGGGCCAGCGCCTGGGTGCCACCGAGCACGAGGCCGATCGCGGCGCCGAGGAGCAGCAGCGGGACCAGGGACTTCTCCGGGATGAACAGTCCGGCCGTCACGATGAGCATCCAGATCACCAGCCCGCCGAGGATCGTGTTCTTGGCCCCCCGGGTGGCCGCGATGCGCCCGAAGAGCAGGGCACCGCCCACGGCGACGAACTGCACGAGGAGGTAGACGCCGAGCATGGTGCCCTGGGGGAAGCCGAGCTCCTCGACGCCGTAGACGGACGCCTGGCTGATCACCGTCTGGATGCCGTCGTTGAAGAACAGGTAGGCGAGCAGGAAGGTCAGCGCCACCGGGTAGTTGCGCAGCTCCTTCAGCGTGATCCAGAGCTGGCCGAAGCTGCGCTGCAGCACCCCACCCTCGACCTGCTCCACGTCGACCGGCTGGTGGTTCTGCAGGCCGCGGAAGGGGATGAAGGTGAAGGCCGCCCACCACACGGCCGCCGACAGCAGCGAGATGCGCACCGCCATGCCCTCGGTCAGGCCGAAGGTGTCGTGGAAGCTCACCAGGACGAAGTTGAGGGCGAGGAGCAGGCCACCACCGGCATAGCCGTAGGCCCAGCCCCGGGAGGAGACGCGGTCGCGGTCGGCCTCGGTCGAGATGATCGGCAGGATCGAGTCGTTGACGACCGCCGAGGCCGCGAAGCACAGGTTGGCCAGGATGAAGGTGATCGCACCGAACTGCCAGTTGTCACCCGTCATGAAGAAGAGCAGGCCGGCGAAGAACGCACCGCTCCAGGCGAAGCCCGCCAGCAGGTCCTTCTTGCGGGAGGTGCGGTCGGCGACCGCGCCCAGGACCGGCAGGATGAGTGCCGAGACCAGGGTCGAGAAGGTGATGACGTACGCCGGGAGCGCACCCGGCGCGACGGACAGTCCCAGCACCGACACGCGGTCGTCGACCGCGGCCTCCTCGGCGATGGCGATGAGGTAGGGACCGAAGAGCACACCCGAGACAGTCGTCGCGAACGCGCTGTTCGCCCAGTCGTAGAAGTACCAGGCTCGCTGCTCCTCGGCCTGCGCCAAGGGCTTCAAGTTGGCGATCCCGCCGCCTGCGTCGCTCATGCCTCACCCTCCATGCGGCCCTCCACGGGGCCGTTCCACTGTCCGCGGGCGCGGAGCACGTCCCTGAGTATGTCCGTGCGATCGGTCATGATGCCGTCGACACCACGGTCGAGGAGGGTGTTCATCTCGATCGGGTCGTCGATCGTCCACACGTGCACCTGCAGGCCCGCCGCGCGCGCCCGTCGTACGAGCCCCGCGGACGCCACCAGCAGGCGACCCCGGCGGTGCGGGACCTGCAGGGCCACCGGGCGCCCGCGGGTGAGCCACCGGGCGAGCCGGGCGCTGGGGGAGAGCACGAACGCGGCGACCTCCAGCGGGTGTGCGGACGTCGCGACCCGACCCCGGGTGCGTCGACGGAACGCCGTCATCCGCCGCGCGGAGAACGAGCCGACCAGCAGCCGGTCCCACGCATCGCGCTCCTCGACGAAGGCGGCGAGCGCCTCGACCGCGCCGGCGGACTTGAGGTCGATGTTGAAGCGCGCGTCCGGGAACGCGTCGAAGAGCTGGGCCAGCGTCGGCACCCGCTCGCGGCCACCGATCAGCGCCCGCTGCACCTCGGCGTACGTCGTGTCGCTGATCTGGCCGGTGCGGTCGGTGACCCGGTCGAGGACCGTGTCGTGGAACGCGAGCAGGACCCCGTCACTGGTGACGTGGACGTCGGTCTCGAGGTAGGTGTAGCCGAGCTCCACGGCGTGGGCGAACGCCGCCAGCGTGTTCTCGAGGCCCTCGATGTCGGGGTGGTACGCCCCGCCGCGGTGGGCGAACGCCAGCGGACGGGGGTGGTCGAGGTAGGCCGGTCGTGAAGGGGCCGGTGAGTTCACGACAGAAGTATGGGGTGCAGCGGTACCGTCGGAGGATGGAGAGCATGACGTGTCCCCGATGTGGCGTCGAGATGGATGAGAAGACCCTCGGCGAGGCGACGGTCAACCAGTGCCCCGACGGGCACGGAGTGTTCCTGGCGCGCGCCGACCTCGGCCTGCTGATCGAGGCGGAGAACGACTGGCACCGCAATGCCGGCCAGCACACGGCCCCGCTGCCGAGGATCACGGCCGACATGACCGCGCCGCCCAACGTCGGCAAGGTGTCGCGGGCGTGGGTGGAGACGCTTTTTGGCTGAGCAGTCGACCGCGAGGGACGAGCGGGCGACGTCGCTCAACCAGGTCGAGTGACACCGCGACCGAGGTACGAGATCGCGACGTGGCGTATCGAGACCCCGCGACCCAGAGATCAGGGTCTCGATACGCCGCGCTCGTTCCTCGCGCGGCTACTCGACCAACGACGGGCTAAATATCCCGGAAGGTCTCGATGTTGGCGCCGAGCTCGTTGAGCCGCTCGGCGAGGTCCTCGTAGCCGCGGTGGATGACGTAGGTCGAGCGCAGCACGCTGCGACCCTTGGACGCGAGCATCGCGATCAGCAGCACGACCGCCGGCCGCAGCGCCGGCGGGCAGACGATCTCCGCGCCTGAGAAGTGGGTCGGCCCCTCGACCAGCACGCGGTGCGGGTCGAGCAGCTTCACCTGCGCGCCGAGCTTGTTGAGCTCGGTGAGGTAGATCGCGCGGTTCTCGTAGACCCAGTCGTGCAGCAGCGTCTGGCCCTCGGCCACGGCCGCGATGACCGCGAAGAACGGCAGGTTGTCGATGTTGAGGCCGGGGAACGGCATCGGGTGGATCTTGTCGAGCGGCGCCCGCAGGTCCGAGGGGTGCGTGGTGATGTCGACCAGGCGGGTCTCGCCGTTCAGCGCGACGTACTCCTCCGAGCGGTCGTAGCGGAATCCCATCTCCTCGAGCGTGGCGAGCTCGATCTCGAGGAACTCGATCGGCGCCCGGCGGATGACGATCGACGACTTGGTGACGATGGCGGCCGCGAGCAGGGACATGGCCTCGATGGGGTCCTCGGACGGCGCGTAGTCGACGTCCACGTCGATGGAGGAGCGGCCGGTGACCCGGAGCGTGGTGGTGCCGATGCCCTCGATCTCGACCCCGAGCTTCCGGAGGTAGAAGCAGAGGTCCTGGACCATGTAGTTGGACGAGGCGTTGCGGATCACGGTGGTGCCCGGGTGTAGCGCAGCTGCCATGAGGGCGTTCTCGGTGACAGTGTCGCCGCGCTCGGTGAGCACGATGGGCCGCTCCGGCTCGATGGCCCGGTTGACGCTCGCGTGGTAGGCGCCGTCGGTGGCCTTGACGTCCAGGCCGAAGGGACGCAGCGCCGACATGTGCGGCTCCACGGTCCGCTCGCCGAGGTTGCAGCCGCCGGCGTAGGGGAGCTCGAACTCGTCGTAGCGGTGGAGGAGCGGGCCGAGGAACATGATCACCGAGCGGGTACGGCGCGCGGCCGCCTCGTCGATCGCGGCCAGGTTGAGGTCGGCGGGCGGCACGATCTCGAGGTCGTTGTCCTCGTTGAGCCAGCGGGTGGCCACGCCGAGGGAGTTCAGCACCTCGAGCAGGCGGTTGACCTCCTCGATACGCGCGACCTTGCGCAGCGTCGTACGGCCCTTGTTGAGCAGCGACGCGCACAGCAGCGCGACTCCGGCGTTCTTCGACGTCTTGACGTCGATGGACCCGGAGAGGGTGGTGGGGCCGTCGACGCGCAGGTGGGTGGGGCCGGCGCCCAGCGCGACGATCTCGGAGTCGAGGGCGGCCCCGATGCGGGCGAGCATCTCGAGAGAGAGGTTCTGGTGACCCTTCTCGATGCGGTTGATGGCGCTCTGGCTCGTGCCGAGCAGCTCTGCGAGCTGGTGCTGGGTGAGCCCGCGGTGCTTGCGGGCGTCGCGGATGAGGTTGCCGATGCGACCCTTGTAGTCAGCCATGGCGACAACGGTATCTCAGATATGAGATAAAGCCATTCCAGCCCCTCCCAGGGGTGTCGCCCGGCCGTCCGGATTGTTCGACGCGTGACAGGATCCGACCCATGCGCGCAACCACCATCCACGCCCCCGGCGACATCCGCTTCGAGGACGTGCCGGATCCCCGCATCGAGGAGCCCACTGACGCGATCGTGAAGGTCGTCGCCGGGTGCATCTGCGGGTCCGACCTCTGGCCCTACCGCGGCGAGAACGACGTCACCGCCGGGGCGACGATCGGCCACGAGTGCGTCGGCGTCGTCGAGGAGGTCGGCTCGGAGGTGACCACGACCAGGGTGGGCGACTTCGTCATCGTGCCGTTCTGCCACTGCGACAACACCTGCGCCCACTGCCGGGCCGGGGTGCAGTCGGCGTGCGTCAACCTCGGGTTCACCCAGAGCGGGCAGGGGGAGTACGCCCGGGTGACGCAGGCCGACGGCAGCCTGGTCGCGACGGACGGGATGCCCGACGAGCACCTGGTCCCCTCGCTGCTCGCCCTGAGCGACGTGATGGCCACCGGATGGCACGCGGCGGTTGCAGCGGGCGTGCAGCCCGGGCACACGGTGGTCGTCGTCGGCGATGGAGCGGTGGGCCTCAGCGGCGTCCTCGCCGCCGCCCAGATGGGCGCCGAGCGGGTCATCGCGATGTCGCGCCACGAGCCGCGCCAGGAGATCGCCCGCGCGTTCGGTGCGACCGACGTCGTCGCCGAGCGTGGCGAGGAGGGCGAGGCACGCATCGCCGACCTGACCGACGGCATCGGCGCTGACGCCGTGCTCGAGTGCGTCGGCACCGACGGGGCGATGAAGACGGCCTTCACCGTCGCCCGGCCCGGGTCGACGGTCGGCTTCGTCGGTGTGCCCCACGGCGTCGAGCTGCCGGTGCGCCGGATGTTCCAGAAGAACGTCGGGCTCGCGGGCGGCATGGCGCCGGTGCGCCGCTACCTGCCCGACCTCCTCGACCGCGTGCTGTCCGGGGCGATCGTCCCCGGCAGGGTCTTCGACCTCACGCTGCCGATGGCGGAGGCCGCCGAGGGCTACCGGGCGATGGACGAGCGCCGCGCGATCAAGGTCCTCCTCCAGCCATGAGCGACCGGGGGAGGGGACACGAGGACCGTCTGCGGCTGGGCCCGCTGCTGCGCTACGTCGACGACACCTCGGCCGCCGTCTGGGTCGAGACCGAGGATCCGGGTGCCGTCACCGTCACCAGGGGCGACACCTCGGCCAGCGCCCGTACGTTCACCGTCCACGGCCACCACTACGCGCTGGTCGAGCTCGACGGCCTGGTGCCCGGCACCACCGAGCCCTACACGGTCTCGATCGACGACGAGCAGGTGTGGCCGCCGGCCGGCTCACCGTTCCCGCCGCCCGTGATCGCCACGCTGGAGCCCGGTCGGCCGCTGCGGATGGCCTTCGGCTCCTGCCGCACGTCGTTCACCCACGACGAGAAGGGCAACCGCACCCACGGCGTCGACGCGCTGCGGGCCTGGGCGCTGCGCACGGCCGACCAGGTCGACCCCGCCGACACCGACGACCCGGACCTCGCACCCGACCGGCTGCCCGACCTGGTGCTCTTCCTCGGCGACCAGGTCTACGCCGACGAGACCACCGACGAGATGAAGGCGTTCATCGAGTCGCGCCGCGACATCGACGAGCCACCCTGGACCGAGCTGCAGGACTACGAGGAGTACGCCCACCTCTACCGACTGGCGTGGTCCGACCCGGCCAACCGCTGGCTGCTGTCCACGGTGCCGAGCGCGATGATCTTCGACGACCACGACATCCGCGACGACTGGAACACCTCGCTCGACTGGCGCACCGAGATGGAGGCCACGTCGTGGTGGCACGGGCGCATCGTCGCCGGCCTCGCGTCCTACTGGGTCTACCAGCACCTCGGCAACATGTCGCCGGCCGAGCGCGAGCGCGACGAGGTCTACGTCGCGGTGCGCGCGCACCGCGGTCACGACGAGCAGGACCTCGGCCCGCTCATCGACGCCTTCGCCGCCCGCGTCGACCAGGAGCCGCAGACCTACCGCTGGAGCTACACGCGCGACTTCGACACCCAGGCCAGGCTCGTGGTCGTCGACTCGCGGGCAGCCCGCCAGCTCGACCCCGACAACCGGGCGATGCTCGACCCCGACGAGGCCGCCTGGCTCGACGAGCAGCTGCGTGGCGACGTCGACCACCTGCTCATCGGCACCTCGCTGCCGTTCCTGCTGGCGCGGGGGCTGCACCACCTCGAGGCGTTCAGCGAGGCCCTCGCCCAGGGCGCGTGGGGCGAACGCGGCGGCAGGATCGGGGAGGGGCTGCGACAGCTGGTCGACCTCGAGCACTGGGGCGCGTTCCAGAACAGCTTCCAGGAGGTCGCGCGTCAGGCCATGGAGGTCGCAGCGGGCAAGCGGGGGAGGGCGCCCTCGACGGTGACCTTCCTGTCCGGCGACGTCCACCACAGCTACGTCAGCGAGGCTCGGCCGGCCCACGGCGGCGCACCCCTGCAGTCGACGATCCTGCAGGCCGTCTGCTCACCGATCCGCAACCCGCTCTCGCGCAACATGCGCTTCGCCACCGCGGTGCTGTCCTACGGCGTGGCGGGACCGGTCGGGCGGCTCGCGTCGAGGTCGACCCGCGTGCCGGACGCACCGCTCACCTGGACCTATGCCGAAGGGCCGTGGTTCGACAACAACCTGGCCTTCCTGCGGCTCAACGGGCCGAGCCTGAAGATGTGGTGGGCGACGGGCGAGGTCATCGACGACCACGAGCGTCCCCGACTCGCCAAGGTCGCGAGCTACGAGCTCGACGAGCAGGGCCGTCCGCCCGCGCACGACAAGGTGCACGAGCGCCTGGTCCGCGGGCTGCGCCGGCGCTACCGCGACAAGGTCAAGGACCGGGTCAGACAGCGCTGAGCAGGCGGTCGCGGCCGCGCGCGCAGTCGCAGGTGTCCGAGCACGGCAGGTAGGTGTGCAGCGCGTGGCCGCACCCGGTGCACGGCAGGTCGTGCGAGAGGTGGACCGAGCTGGTCTCGACGGTGTCCCACATGGGGCGTCCTCCTTCCTGCCTCGAGCAGTCGGTCGGCGGTTGCCGACCCGTTGCTTCCTTGACGTCGAGGGTCGCACCGGATGACGCGGCTTCGGCCCGCAACCCGCCCGGAATGCCCGATCTGGGGCAGGAATGACCCGTTCGGGCCATCTGCGCGTGACCCGTCCGGCCCCGGTGCAGCCGTCCTAGGATCACGGCCATGGCCGCCGCCGCGCACGACCTCACGCCGCAGGAGGCCCGGCGCATCGCCGTACGCGCACAGCTGCTCACCGCGGACCGCCCCGACGACGTCCTGGACACGGTCCGGCACCTCGGGTTCCTCCAGGTCGACCTGACCCGGGTGGTCGCCCAGCACGCCGACCTCGCCCTGTGGTCCCGGCTCGGGAGCGCGTACGCCCCCGAGCACCTCGAGGAGCTCGTCGGCGACGGCGCCCTCGTCGAGCTCAAGGCGATGCTGCGGCCCAGCGAGGACGTCGCGCTGTTCCGTGCGGACATGGACGTGTGGCCGGGCGAGCCGCCGCTGAAGGAGTGGCAGGAGGACGTGCGCGACTGGGTCGCCGCCAACGACGGCTGCCGTCGCGAGATCCTCGCACTGCTCCGGTCGGAGGGGCCGACCGCGGCGCGCGACCTGCCGGACAGCTGCGAGGTACCGTGGCGCTCGACCGGGTGGACCAACGACAAGAACGTGATGAAGCTGCTCGAGTGCCTGGAGTCGCGCGGCGAGGTCGCGGTCGCCTCACGGGAGGGCCGCGAGCGGCGGTGGGACCTCGCCGAACGCGTCCACCCGGGCGACCCCGCCGTCCCGGCCGAGGAGGCGCACCGCGTCCTGGCCGGGCGCCGGCTGCGGGCCCTCGGCATCGCCCGACCGCGTGCGCTGGAGGCCTGGGACGAGCGCTACGACGTGCGCGACACCGGGGAGCCGGCCCGCATCGACGGCGTTCGCGGGCTCTGGCGAGTGGACCCCGACCGGCTCGCCGACCTGACGGACTTCGCGGGCCGTACGGCGATCCTCTCGCCCCTGGACCGGCTCGTCTTCGACCGCAAGCGGATGGAGGACGTCTTCGGCTTCGACTACCAGCTGGAGATGTACAAGCCCGCGGTGACGCGCAGGTGGGGCTACTGGGCGATGCCCGTGCTCGACGGCGACGAGCTCGTCGGCAAGGTCGACGCGACCGCGGACCGCGAGGGCGGGGTGCTCATCGTCGACGCCGTCCACGAGGACGGCGACTGGTCGGCCGCGCGACGCCGGCGGGTGCACGGCGAGCTCGACGCGCTGGGGGAGTGGCTGGGCCTCGAGGTCGTACGCCCCTGACCGGCGGCCGGCGTCGTAGGCTCGCGCCATGAGGATCTTCCGCCGGCGACCGGTCGCGACCGACAAGGAGTCGGCACTGGCGGAGGCGCGCAGGGCCACCGCGCGCATGCGCCGTGAGCAGGAGAATGTCGAGCGCTACCGCGCCGGCAAGCAGACGCAGGACCCGGGCGCCATGACGACAAACCAGTGGATCGGCGGCGGGAGCTGACCCAGCCGCGGCCCACCGTACGGCCTGTCGAACAGGACGAAGTCGTGACAGCGGTCCGGGCCGACGCTCATGAGTCGCACCGACCGGCGGTTCGTCCTGTCTGACAGGCCGTGCGCTCAGAGGCTCCGCAGCACGGCGAGGTCGACGGTCTCCTCCGAGTCACCGATCGTCCCGGTGAGGCGCGGTCCTTCGCCCAGTGGCGCCCCCACGATCCGGGCGAGGGCGATCCGCAGGGGCCTGGCAGACACGACGGTGACCGCGCCGTCGCCGGAGACCTCGTCCGTCACGGACTCGATGCCGGCGACGGTGGGGGCCGCGTCCTCGCTTCCGCTGCCGCGGACCTGCATCCGGGCCGGTACGTCGATGCGCTCGCCGTCGTCGCCGACAAGGAACATCTGCGACTGCCGGGCACCGGCGACGATCGCGGCGGTCAGCGTCGAGGCCCAGACCGGGTCTCCGCAGCCGTCGTAGACCCAGCGCTCGCCGAGCACGGAGTGGTCGGTGGTGGTGATCAGGTGCTCCGCCGCGCCCGCCAAGGGCTCAGCACGGTAGGTCAGTGGCGTCTGGAACAGGCTGCCGTCGTCGGCGCGCCAGAGGATGGTCTCGACGCCGACCTCGCCCTCGGGATCGTCGTAGCGGTACTCGGCGACCTTCTCGGCGATGGTCAGTCCCACCGCCCACGAGCGGCTCGGCAACCACCTCTCGACGATCTCCTGCTTGGACGGGGTGAGCGTGGCGCGGTGGACGATTCCCATGGCCCGAGACTAGGACGCAGCGAACCCCAGCGCCTCAGCCAGCCGCTCCGGCTCGGCCACGGCGAGCGTCGCACCGGGGTGGGTGATCGTGGCGGTCGGGTCGATGGCGGGCACGGGCTCGCGGAAGGTGAGGCACAGGGCCGTGTCGCCGTTGGTGGTCATCGAGATGCCGCGGTCGCTGAAGGACAGGTGCGGCGGCCCTGCGGTCTTCACGAACGAGAACCCGCCGGTGACCTCCGCCGAGGCGATGTTGTCGCGCGGGGTCGCCAGGCGCCACGGCCCGTAGCGGACGTAGAGCCAGCGGGGACCGACCTCGACGGCGGTGGTGCCCGGCCGGATCCCGAACGGGCGCGCCGCGAGGGCGTACGCCGGGGCGAACGCGAAGTCGAACGACTGCACCGCCTCGGGCACCGTGTCGGCACCGCCCGGCGTGCCCACCAGCTCGCGGAGGGCGACCCTTGCTGGCACGCGATAGGGCTGCACGACGGTCGCCGCCGGCGGACGGACGCGCAGCAGCGCGCGGGTCCCGCCACCCGGCGCGGGGAGGACGTGATGGTCCATCCCCACCGTGGCAGGGCCGCGCCCGACCGCCCAGGACCACGAGCGCAAGCCGGCGTCGAGGGCGGTGATGCGGAAGTCCACGGCAACGCCCGCAGGTCCGTGGACCCGACCTGTCGCGCCCACGGCCAGCACCGTCGCGTCGGTCTGGACGGCGCGGATCTGTGGAGCCCAGACCGGCCACTCGGCGGGATCGGTGAACCGGCGCCACACCTCGTCGGGGTGGGCCGGGCCGTGCGCCTCGACGAGCACCTCAGGCCTCCTTCTGCCGGTTGATCAGAGGATGACGGTGTCGTTGTCGCCCAGGTCGGGCCGGTCGTCGCCGACCAGGCCCTTGGCGAGCTCGATGGCGGCCTTGACCTTGCCCGGGGACTCCCAGTACTCCGCGGTCGCGCCGTCGACCTGGAGCAGCACGTTGGACGGGTCGTCGGGACCGCCGGACATGAACGCCCCTGCGGAGGCGTCCCACAGCTCCTCGAGCTTGCGGCGGTCGTGGCTGACCCGGGCGGTGCCCGACAGCGACACCCACCCGGCCTTGCTGGAGTAGGCGACGTTGACACGCGGGTCGGCCTCGATCGCCCGGACCTTGTCCGTGTCGCGCTCGGTGATGAACCACGTCGTCCCCGGCTCGTCGAAGTCCTGGGTGCCCATCGGGGTCGAGACGAGCGCCCCCTGCAACGACACGTAGGTCAGGACCGCGATGTCGGTGTCCTTCATGATCTCGGCGACGGTGCCGAGCTGGTCGTCGTGAGTCGTCATGCACTCGACGATGGCACGCCGGGCCCAGCCACTGCCTCATCCACCCGGGCGGTCGGTCACGTCCGGCCCCCGAACCGCGTCGTACTGGCAGGATGGCCCCGCCACGGGAGGAGACGCACGACATGGCGACCAGCACGAGCAGACCGACCACCGGACACCCCGCCGACGACCACGCGCTGATCCGGGTCGAGGGAGCTCGGGAGAACAACCTCAAGAACGTCACCGTCGAGCTGCCCAAGCGGCGCCTGACCGTCTTCACGGGAGTGTCCGGGTCCGGCAAGAGCTCGCTGGTCTTCGCCACGATCGCCGCCGAGTCGCAGCGGATGATCAACGAGACCTACAGCGCGTTCGTCCAGGGCTTCATGCCCAGCCTGTCGCGTCCCGACGTGGACCACCTCGAGGGACTGACGACGGCGATCATCGTCGACCAGGAGCGGATGGGCGCCAACCCGCGCTCGACCGTCGGCACCGCCACCGACGCCAACGCGATGCTGCGGATCCTCTTCAGCCGGCTCGGGGACCCGTACGTCGGCCCGCCCACGGCCTACTCCTTCAACGTCCCGACCCGCAAGGCGAGCGGGATGATGACCACCGAGAAGGGCGGCCGCACCGAGCGCCGGATCGCCAAGCAGGAGGTCTACCTCGGCGGGATGTGCCCGCGCTGCGAGGGCATGGGCAAGGTCAACGACATCGACCGCACGGCGCTCTACGACGAGGACAAGTCGCTCTCCGAGGGCGCGCTGACGGTGCCCGGGTACTCGATGGACGGGTGGTACGGCCGGCTGTTCGAGGGCATGGGCCTGCCGATGGACAAGCCGATCCGGTCCTTCACCAAGAAGCAGCTCGAGACGATGTTGTGGGCCGAGCCCACCAAGATCAAGGTCGAGGGCGTCAACCTGACCTTCAACGGCATCATCCCGCAGATCCAGAAGTCCATGCTGTCCAAGGACCCGGAGGCGATGCAGCCGCACATCCGCCGCTTCGTCGAGCGGGCGGTCACCTTCCAGACCTGCCCCGACTGCGAGGGCACGCGGCTCACGCCCGAGGCCCGGCGGTCGAAGATCCGCGGGAAGTCGATCGCCGATCTCTGCGCGATGCAGATCAGCGACCTCGCCACGTGGGTGCGCGAGCTGGACGAGCCGTCCGTCGCCCCACTGCTGAAGGGGCTCCAGCACCTCCTCGACTCGTTCTCCGAGATCGGACTGGGCTACCTGTCGCTGGACCGGCCGGCCGGCACCCTCTCCGGGGGCGAGGCGCAGCGCACCAAGATGATCCGCCACCTCGGGTCGTCGCTGACCGACGTGACGTACGTCTTCGACGAGCCCACGATCGGTCTGCACCCGCACGACATCGAGCGGATGAACCACCTGCTCCTCCAGCTGCGCGACAAGGGCAACACGGTGCTCGTCGTCGAGCACAAGCCCGAGTCGATCCAGATCGCGGACCACGTCGTCGACATCGGCCCCGGGGCGGGTGCCGCCGGCGGCGAGATCTGCTTCGAGGGCGACGTCGACGGCCTCCGCTCCAGCGGCACGGTCACCGGCAAGCACCTCGACGACCGCGCGCGGCTCAAGGAGTCCGTACGCGGCGCGACAGGTGTGATGGAGGTCCGCGGGGCCTCGACGCACAACCTCAAGGACGTCGACGTCGACGTGCCGCTCGGGCTGCTGACCGTCGTCACCGGCGTGGCAGGCTCCGGCAAGAGCTCGCTGATCCACGGCTCGCTGGCCGGCCGGGACGAGGTCATCGTGATCGACCAGGGTGCGATCAAGGGCTCGCGCCGCAGCAACCCGGCGACCTACACCGGGCTCCTCGAGCCGATCCGCAAGGCCTTCGCCAAGGCCAACGGCGTCAAGCCGGCGCTGTTCAGCTCCAACTCCGAGGGCGCCTGCCCGACCTGCAACGGTGCCGGCGTCATCTTCACCGAGCTCGGACCGATGGCGACCGTCGAGTCGCCCTGCGAGGAGTGCGAGGGCCGCCGGTTCCGGGCGGAGGTCCTCGAGCACACGCTCGGCGGCAAGGACATCGCCGAGGTGCACGAGATGTCGGTGGTCGAGGCCCTCGCGCACTTCGGCGAGGGCGAGGCGAGGATCCCGGCGGCGGTGAAGGTCCTCGAGCGGCTCGCCGACGTCGGCCTCGGCTACCTCTCGCTCGGCCAGCCCCTGACGACCCTCTCGGGCGGCGAGCGCCAGCGGCTCAAGCTCGCCACGCAGATGGGGGAGAAGGGCGACGTCTACATCCTCGACGAGCCCACCACCGGCCTGCACCTCGCCGACGTCGAGAACCTGCTCGGCCTGCTCGACCGGCTCGTCGACTCCGGCAAGTCGGTGATCGTCATCGAGCACCACCAGGCCGTGATGGCGCACGCCGACTGGATCATCGACCTCGGCCCGGGAGCCGGGCACGACGGCGGCACGGTCGTCTTCGAGGGCCCGCCGGCCGAGATGGTCGCGGCGAAGCAGCCCACGCTGACCGCCCAGCACCTCGCGGCCTACGTCGGCGCCTGATGCTGCTCCTCCACGGCCTCGGCGCGACGGGCGGCGTCTGGCGCGGGCTGGCCGGGGCGTACGGCGGGCGGGCGCTGGCACCGGACCTGCCCGGGCACGGCACCGCCGCATGGACGACGACCTACTCCTTCGCGGGGCACGCCGAGGCGGTGCTCCCGCTGCTCGACCGCTTCGACGCGCCGGTGCCGGTGGTCGGCCACTCCATGGGCGGCGTCGTCGCGCTCGAGCTCGCGTGCCTCGCCCCCGACCGGGTGGAGCGGGTCGTCGCGCTCGGGGTCAAGGTCTCCTGGCCACCGGAGGACGCCGCCCGCGCGCTGGCCGTCGCCGAGCGGCCCGTGGCGACGTACGACACCCGCGAGGAGGCGGTCGATCGCTTCCTGCGGGTCTCGGGGCTCGCCGGCCTGGTGGCAGCTGACGACCCGATGCTCGACGACGCCGTCGTCGAGCGGGAGTCGGCGGGGGAGGGGAGTGCGTGGCGGCTGGCCCAAGACCCCCGCACCTTCGGAGTGGGCGTTCCCGACATGGCCGGCCTCCTGGCGGACGTCTCCTGCCCGGTGGTCCTGGCCCGCGGCGAGCACGACCCGATGGTGTCGCACGACGACCTCGCTGCGCTGGTGGCCGCCCCGGTCACGCTGCCCGGCCTGGGCCACAACGCCCACGTCGAGGACCCCGCCGCGGTGCTGGCGTTGCTCTGACCGCCCCCTGGCACTGGGCGCAGAGCTCCGCCGAGCAGGGGATCTATGGCTCTGGACACCGGCGTGAGCGGTCAGCCCTGGCAGACAGGGCACCAGAAGAGCCGGCGGGCGGCCACCAGGGCGTCCCGGACCGGCGTGCCGCACAGCCGGCACGGGAGCGCGGCGCGGCCGTAGACGTAGTGGGCGTCGACCCGTCGCGGCCTGCCCGACGGGCGCTCGCGGTCCGCGCGGTGCGTGGTGACGATGCGGCCGGCCCGCACCCCCGCGCGCAGCAGCACGACCAGGTCGTCCCAGAGGACCTGCAGCTGCGCCTCGTCGTGCGCGCGACCCGGCCGGTACGGGTCGAGCCGCTGCCGGAACAGCACCTCGGCGCGGTAGACGTTGCCGACTCCTGCGACGACTCACTGGTCCATCAGCAGCGTGTCGATCGGGGCCCGGCTGCGCAGCACCCTCCCGAGCCGCTGGGCACACCCAGCGGGTGCCACACTCGGACCATGACCCGCCGCGACCTCCGCGAGGCCATCGCTCGTGGTCCCGAACCTCATCCCGACTCCCGTCCCGTCGTCCTCGACGGCGGGCTGGCCACGTTGCTGGAGCAGCGCGGCCACGACCTGTCGAGCCACCTGTGGTCGGCGCGCCTGCTCCGCGACGACCCGCGCGCGATCGAGGCCGCCCACCGCGAGTTCTTCTCCGTCGGCGCGGAGGTGGCGACCACCGCGTCCTACCAGGTGTCGTTCGAGGGCTTCGGGGCCGCCGGTGTCGACCGGGACGAGGTCGAGTCGCTGCTGCGGCTCAGCGTCGACCTCGCCGCTTCGGCCCGCGACGCAGTGTCGCCGGACGGCTGGGTGGCGGCCTCGGTCGGCCCGTACGGCGCGGTGCTGGCCGACGGCTCGGAGTACCGCGGCGACTACGACCTCGACGTCGCGGGACTGCGCGCCTTCCACCGTCCGCGCCTCGACGTCCTGGCCGCCACCGTCGGGGCAGGTGCGGACGTGCTCGCCGTCGAGACCATCCCGTGCCTGGCCGAGGTGGAGGCGGTGCTGGCCGAGCTCGACGGGACCGGCGTGCCGGCGTGGCTGTCGCTGTCCGCGGCGGGCGGCCGTACGCGAGCGGGCGAACCGCTCGAGGAGGCCTTCGCGATGGCGGCCGACGTCGCCGAGGTGATCGCCGTGGGGGTCAACTGCACGACCCCGGCCGACGCGGGCGACGCCGTGCCGCTCGCCGGCGTGCACGGTCCGGCCGTCGTCTATCCCAACTCCGGACAGTCCTGGAACGCCGTGACCCGGTCGTGGGAGGGCGCCTCGGCGTTCGACTCCGACGACGTGTCCGCATGGGTCTCGGCCGGCGCACGCCTGGTCGGCGGGTGCTGCCGGGTCGGCACCGACGACATCGCGTCGCTGCGTGCCACGCTCGACGCGGCGTACGCCGGCACGCCGTGACACTCAGCCGGTGAGGATGACGAGCCGCTGCGTGGCACGCGTCATCGCCACGTAGCGGTCCACGGCGCCGGTGATCCCGTCGCCGAAGGAGTCGGGGTCGACGAGCACGACGAGGTCGAACTCGAGACCCTTCGCGAGCTCCGGGGTCAGCCACCGGACCCGGTCGAGGCCCCGCCTGTCGAGGAGTGTGCCCCGGCGCTCGTCACGGGACCCGACCACCGCCGCCGTCCCCTCCGCGTGCTCGTCGAGCCAGGAGCGCAGGACGGCCTCGAGATCGGAGACGGGGGAGTGGCGCACCGGGATCCCGCTCTCCCGGATCGACGTCGGCACGTTGGCACCGGGCAGCGCGGCGCGGATCACCGGCTCGGCCTCGGCCATCACCTCCGCAGGCGTGCGGTAGTTGATCGTCAGGGGAGCGACGGTCGCCTCCGGCAGCCCGACGCGCGCCAGCCGCTCGGTCCACGACTCGGTGAACCCGTGCCGTGCCTGCGCCCGGTCGCCGACGATCGTGAAGCTGCGCGACGGGCAACGAAGCAGGAGCATCTGCCACTCCGCGTCGGTGAGCTCCTGGGCCTCGTCGACGACGACGTGGGCGAACGGCCCGGCCAGCCCGTCGGGGTCCGACGTCGGGAGGGCACCCTCGTCGAGCAGCGCCGTCTGCAGGTCGTCGTGCAGCAGCATCGACACCAGCCCGTCGCCGAACTCGTCGGCGCCGCTCTCGCGGGCGGTGGTCCGCAGGTCGTCGATCACCTCGCCCATCCGGGCGCGCTCGCGGGCCTCGGCAGCCGCCGTACGCCGCCGGCGCCGCGGGGCCTCGGGGTCGCCCAGGCGCAACCGCGCGGCGTCGAGCAGCGGCAGGTCGGCGTACGTCCACGCGCCGGGGTCGCTGCGCCGGAGCGCGC
This sequence comes from Nocardioides sp. BGA-UO-ETr-FS32, assembly GCF_059567905.1. NCBI lineage: Bacteria > Bacillati > Actinomycetota > Actinomycetes > Propionibacteriales > Nocardioidaceae > Nocardioides > Nocardioides sp. BGA-UO-ETr-FS32. Next base: position 534,504 of record NZ_JCAQOX010000016.1, read on the forward strand.
GCACGTCGTCGGGCTCCAGCCACGGCGCGCAGTGGCGCAGGTAGGCGGGGACCGTCCAGAGGTCGCCGACGAGGTCGGTGTGCTCGATCAGCGGCCAGGCCCGGTCGAAGGTGTCGCGCAGCCCGGCGTGGCGGTCGAGCACGCTGCGGAGCTGGTCGGGGGAGATGTCCTCGACGACGTCGGCGGCCTTGTCGAGGAGGATCGTCAGGACCGCGTCCCACACGTCGTCGCGGGCGAGGTTGTGTGGCGTGCCGGGATCGGGGGAGTCGAACGCCTCGGCCCACTCGGCCGCAGTGATGCGGACGTCGACCCACGGCGTCTCGACGAGGTACGGCTCGGTGGGCGGCTCCTCGTAGAGCGCCACCGCGGGCTCGATCGCCGCCACCATCCGGAGATCGGCCTTGAGCGAGGCGACGCGGTCGTCCACCTCGGGTCGGGCCGCCGGTGACTCGGGGACCAGGTCGCGCACCGTGCAGGTCCGCACCCCTTCCTCGCCGAGGCTGGGCAGCACGTCGCCCACGTAGGCCAGGTACGGCTCGTGCGGTCCGACGAACAGGACCCCGCCGCGACGGTGGCCCAGCCGCGGGTCGGCGTAGAGCAGGTAGGCCGTGCGGTGCAGCGCGACGACCGTCTTGCCGGTGCCGGGGCCGCCGTCGACGACCAGCGCGCCGGTCGAGCCGGCGCGGACGATGGCGTCCTGGTCGGCCTGGATCGTGCCGAGCACGTCGCGCATCCGGGGCGTACGGCTCCCGCCGAGGGTCGCGAGGAAGGCCGACTGGTCGTCGAGCGCAGCCGTGCGGCTCAGCGCCTCCTCGGTGAACGCCTCGTCCCAGTAGTCCACGATCCGCCCGCCGACCCAGCGGTAGCGACGGCGGCTCACCAGGCCCTGCGGGTGGGCGTGGGTGGCGGCGAAGAAGGGCTCGGCGGCCGGCGAGCGCCAGTCGACGAGCAGGCGGCGGCCGTCCGGTGCGGCGAGCCCGAAGCGTCCGATGTACGTCGGCTCGTCGCGGCCCTCGTGGACGATCCGGCCGAGGCACAGGTCGAGGTCGTAGCGGCGCAGCGCGCGCAGGCGCGCGGTCAGCCGGTGGACCTCCTGGTCGCGCTCGAGGGCGGCCGTGCCGTGGCGGGCGGTCGTCCGCCTGGTCTCGGTGAGGCTCGCCTCGAGCTCGGCGATGGCGTGCTCGAGGCTGGCGCCGATGGCGCGGAAGTGGTCGCGGTCGGCGTCGACCAGGGCGGGGTCCTTCTTGGCGGCGAGGGAGTCGGGGAGGGCGAACGGAGCGGTGTCCGGGTGGGTGTCCTGCGGCATCACGCCGTGAAGTGTGGGCGCTGACCGGGGCCTTGCGGCAAGCCCCCCGATGGCCTATACGTTGAGAGTGGAGGAAGCCGCGCAGTTCGCATCCTCCGTCCCGATCCTCGACGCCATGGGCGTGCGGGTGCTCGAGGCCACAGCGGGTCACGCGGTCGCGGAGCTGCCTCCCGAGCCGAACGTCAACCACTTCGGGGTGACCTACGCCGGCTCGCTCTACAGCGTCGCAGAGATGCTCGGCGGCGTCCTCGCACTGGCGACGTTCGACCTCGACGGCGAGCTCGCCGGCTTCGTGCCGCTGGTGAAGGAGTCGACGATCCGGTTCAGGCGGCCGGCGCTGGGCGTCGTACACGCCGCCGCGTCGCTGTCCGACGCGGAGATCGCACGGGTCCGAGCCGACGCGCTGACGACCGGCAAGGGGGAGTTCGTGCTCGAGGCGACGCTGACGGACGCTGCGGGCGATGTCGTGGCGACGACGGTCGGTACCTACCAGGTCCGGCGCCTGGGATGACGATCGTCAACAAGGGTTGACATCACGTCGGCCGTCAACGAGAGTTGACTCATGGAGACCGTCGTCGACAGCGCCGATCCGGAGGACGAGAGCCCGCTGGAAGAGCTCATGCGCATCGCCCGCGCCAAGCACGACCTGGCGGCCGCCGAGGCCGTCGCCGTGCGCCGCGCCAGGATCCACGGGTTCTCGTGGGCCGAGATCGGCACCATGCTGGGCGTCAGCAAGCAGGCGATGCACAAGAAGTACGGCAAGTTCGCGTGACTCTCGCAGGCAGATGGCTAGCCCTGACGGCACTGCTTGCGGTTCGCCGTACGTGAGGCGTCAGCCAACGCGCGGGAGCGCTTCGCCGACGTCCTGCGCACTGGGCGAGATCACGACCTGCCTGGCGCTGTGGCACTGAGCGTCCGAGAGGGGTTCTCCCCGCATAGCCAAACTGGCAGGGACGGGAGTTGACGAGCCGGGAGTAGGCCGTCGAAGCTGTAGCGTTGGCCGGCAGGGTCGCATCTCGGGGGTGCTTGCCACGTACGAGTCCCGTCGGATCCCTACCGACGT